>NZ_JALAMS010000017.1:0-15784 GCF_026790145.1 Priestia endophytica
GGCACGCCGCCAGCGTTCGTCCTGAGCCAGGATCAAACTCTCCATAGAAAGTTTGGTTTCATCTTTCGATGTCCATAGCTTGTTGTTTCTTATAAGAAACGTTGTTTTAAAAATAGAATTAACGTTGACGTATTTTGTTCAGTTTTCAAAGAACTTGTCTTAAGCGACTTACTCAGTATAACAAATTCATTAAATTAAGTCAATAACTTTTTTAAAATATTTTTCAACATTTCGTTTCTGTCTTAGCGACGTATATTAATATAACACTTATATTTTATTAGGTCAATAACTTTTTTTAAAAAAAATTAAAAAGAGCAGATTTGAAACATCCGCTCTTTTATATTACATAATCCATAAGTTAATAACAACTAGTGCCCCTATCCCACATACCCCTAACAAACCAGCTACTGCAGTAGTAATTAAATTAATGGGAACATGTAAGCCGAACTGAGCTCCTATGATATTTGCAAAGAAAAGTAAAAGAGCCCCAATTAGGAAACGAACAATACCGTTCCCTAATAATTTAAAAGACTTTTGTATCCCTCCTGTTATTAGGATTAAAAGAATAAGCCCTACTAGTATAGAAACAATCCATATAGGTTCCATCTGCTTCACCTCTTTTAAATGGCTTGTACTATAAGCTTATGTAGAGGAAAAGGAAACATGACTTCACTTTAAAGGGATAATAATTGTTTTCATAAAAAAATGAGGAAGCTATCTTAAATGCTTCCTCATTTTTTTAAATGGATTGTTAAGTTTCTAACCTTAGCTTCTTTTAATAAATACAAGTATTTAATTTCACTCAACTTTGAATTCGCAACAGCCTCTGGCGTAGGATCCAGGCTCTGTTCCATTAAACGACTTCGATAGATTCTTTCCTTTTTCTCTTGAAAGAGTTCATTTAATAGCTTCTGGTTATACTCCTCACGTAACCATCCTTTACGTTTAAACAGCATAATGTTCTACTCCTTAGAGCTCTCTTCGTCCTTCTAGTGCTTTCGATAATGTGACCTCATCAGCATATTCCAAGTCTCCCCCAACAGGAAGGCCATGCGCGATTCTTGTCATTTTAATATTTGTAGGGCGTAATAGTCTTGAAATATACATTGCTGTAGATTCGCCCTCAATATTTGGATTTGTCGCTAGAATAACCTCTTGGATTTCATCATCTTGCAATCGTTTGAGTAAATCAGGAATATTAATATCTTCAGGTCCTATCCCATCCATCGGAGAGATCGCTCCATGTAAAACATGATAAAGACCTTTATATTCCTTCATTTTTTCCATTGCAATAACGTCTTTTGGATCCTGTACAACACAGACGATACTTCGATCACGTCTCTTATCTTCACAGATATAACAAGGGTCTTGATCTGTTATATGTCCACATACAGAACAATAAGAAAGGTTACGCTTAGCATTGACTAATGCTTTAGCAAAATCTAGTACTGTATCTTCCTTCATCGTTAGAACATGGAAAGCTAAACGTACTGCTGTTTTAGGACCTATACCTGGTAACTTCATAAAGCTCTCAATAAGCTTTGAAATCGGTTCTGGATAATGCATAATTTCCTCCTACATGAGGCCTGGGATGTTTAGTCCTTTAGTAAATTGTCCCATTGTTTCATTTGTTAATTCCTCAATTTTCTTCAGGGCATCGTTTGTTGCTGCCATTACAAGATCTTGTAGCATTTCAATATCTTCTGGATCTACAACTTCTTCTTTAATATTAACCTCAATAATTTCTTTTTGGCCATTGACAACAACTGTTACCATACCGCCACCAGCTGTACCTTCAATCTGCTTATCAGCTAATTCCTCTTGTGCTTTTTGCATATCCTTTTGCATTTTTTGCATTTGTTTCATCATTTTTTGCATATTTCCCATTCCACGCATAATTATCTACTCCTTTTTTTATATTTACCCTTTAATCTTGAATCTCCACTAATTCATCTCCAAAAAGTCTTTTAGCCTCAGAAATAAGTGGATCATCAGTCTCTTCGGGTTGTTCTTGTTCATCTCGATGTTCACGAATGAAATTTTCGCGAATACTTTCCCACTGAGATTCAGGTATAGAAATTAAATCTATCTTTTGACCAATCAGAGACTGCAAAATTGTTTCTACATGATCTCGTACAGAGTTATTATTTTCTGCTACCATCTTACAGTGAATCTCATACTTAAATTTTAACACAAAAGCGTCTGAAGAAGAGGCAACAGGTTCACTATTTGCTAAAAGAGCTGCGTGAGAAGCCTTATTTTGCTTTCTCAACATATCAAGAACCTCAGCCCAATTCTGTTTGATCTTCTCTAACTCTTTTTTAGTTGCCTTCTTAAGCACTTCATTAATACGCCCTGTTGGAGCTTTATATTGCTGTTTACTAGAGCGCGGAACATTTTCTTTTGGTTTTGAGGCTTCTTCGCTTTCTCTAATAACAACACCCTGCTCCTGAATTTTGCTAAGCTGTCCCTCTAAGAGTTGAACCTTTTGCAAAAGTTTCCCAACATCTCCCGAAGATTCCTTCTGTGGATTCTGCTGACAGAGTTTCACTAATGCTACTTCTAGTAAAACTCGAGGGTGATTTGTCCATTTCATTTCCTGCTGAACTTCGTTAAGACTGCGAATAATTTCATGAATCTCCGCACCCTGCACAGATTCACTAAGAGAAATAAACCCATCATGAATAACAGCACGTTGCAACAAGTCCTGATTATGAATGCCTGTTTTATAAAGAAGAAGATCACGATAATAAAAAATTAGATCTTCAATAAAACGAGCAGGGTCTTTTCCATTTTGGACAATATCATTAACATTTGTTAAAGCTTGAGAAACTTCTCTTTCTGCAATTGCCTCAACAACTTCTTCTAGAAATTGCTGAGATACTGCTCCTGTAATAGATAGTACATCATCAATATTTACTTTCTCATCGCTATAGGAAATAGCTTGATCTAATAAACTTAATGCATCTCGCATTCCACCATCAGCCGCTCTTGCTACAGCATAAAGAGCTTCCTCTTCTACAGGGGTGTTTTGATCTTCTAAAATTTTCTTCATCCGATATACAATTTCATCTGATGTGATACGTTTAAAATCAAAACGCTGACAACGAGAAATAATAGTGAGTGGAATCTTATGAGGTTCAGTTGTTGCCAAAATAAAAATAACATGTGGTGGTGGCTCTTCCAATGTTTTCAATAGTGCGTTGAAAGCCCCTATGGAAAGCATATGAACCTCATCAATGATATACACTTTATAACGAACAGCACTTGGTGCATATTTGACTTTGTCACGAATATCTCGAATTTCATCAACGCCATTATTTGAAGCTGCGTCAATTTCAATCACATCTGAAATAGAACCATCCATAATCCCTCTACATGCTGCACATTGATTGCACGGTTCACTCACAGGTGCATGTTCACAGTTTACAGCTTTGGATAAAATTTTAGCTGCTGTAGTTTTCCCTGTTCCACGCGGTCCTGAGAAGAGGTAAGCATGTGAGAATTTCTGTTGAATTAAAGCATTTTTTAATGTTTTTACAATATGTTTCTGACCGACTACATCCTCAAAGGATTGAGGGCGATAAACACGATAGAGTGCTTGATATGCCAACCGATACCCTCCTTGATCAAACTTTATTATGTATTATTATATCTTATTATAGAACGATATTCCAAAATGATTCTTCCTTCTTATACAATAAAACAGCCTACTCTAAAAGAGTAGACTGTTATTATATGTATGAAGTACCGTGCACCTTCTGTCGACTAGTTGCCCCAGGCGTTACTTAAGCAGTTAGCTCGGTTCAGGCAACCCTACGGCACATGAAAGGTTCCACTTACTGCTGCTTCCTTCCGGACCTGACAGGGTTCATGGATTTTCATTGCGTAGGACCAAAACGTCAACACCACTTACTTAAGGCAGACCCTAAAGCAGACTAGCCTCGAGAAGGGATTCAGCCTCGCTTGAGCGGATTGCGAGTACAGGGCACCGCTACCTCCCCGCCTAGCACGGCAAAATTGTAACCAATTTTTAAGGCACCGTTTGTTGGTGCATGTCTTAGTATAAATGTTTTTAATCAAAAATGCAACGTATAGATACTGTAAATATTTTGAATTTAAGAATGAGTCTTCTTGCTAGCCTTTTGCTTAGCTCTTAGTGACCGAAAGAAATCTGTTAAAAGTCGACCACACTCTTCTTCCATCACCCCGCCAACAACTTCTGCTCTATGATTAAACCGTTCATCTTGAAGAAGGTTCATAAGGGTTCCCGCACACCCTCCTTTAGGATCATAAGCTCCAAAAACAACACGCTTCACTCTAGACATAATGATGCTTCCTGCACACATTGGACAAGGTTCAAGAGTAACATAAAGAGTTGCATCTTCTAATCGCCAAGAACCTGTTTTATGACAGGCTTCATCAATAGCTAAAAGTTCAGCATGAGCAATGGAACGCTGCGCTGTTTCTCTGAGGTTATGGGCTCTTCCAACAATTTCCCCATCCATTACAACAATCGCTCCAATGGGTACTTCATGTTTTTCCTCCGCTTTCTTTGCTTCTTCTATTGCTTCTAACATGTACTGATAATCTGTTTCCTCCATCACTTTTATCCTTTCTCATGTTTTTATACGTTTGAGCCACACTATAAAGTAACACTTTATTTTAACAAGGAGCATTTTATGAATGAATTAAAAAATCCTGCTTTAATTATTATTGATATGATTAATGACTTTCAATTTGAACTAGGACAAGAACTTGCTCAACAAGCTCAAAAAATCGTCCCCTATATTACAATGTTAAAAGAGATATGCTACAAAAAAGGAATTCCTGTCATCTATATTAATGACCATTATAACTTATGGCAAGCAAACCTAGATGTGATCTTAAAGAATTGCCACAATAAACGCAGCTCGCAAATCCTTGAAAAAATCAAACCAAAAGAAGACGATTTTTTTCTTATCAAACCAAAACACTCCATCTTCTACGGTACAGCCCTAAATGTTCTTCTTGAAGAGCTTTCGGTTGAGAGTTTGATTCTAACAGGGATTGCTGGAAACATATGCGTTCTTTTTTCAGCTAACGATGCTTATATGAGAAAATACCCTCTATTTATCCCTTCTGATTGTATTGCTTCAAATGTGGAGGAAGACAATATATTCGCACTTCAGATGATGAAAAATGTATTAGGGGCCTCAACTGATTGTCATCAATCCTTAATTGAACTCTTGTCATCAATTCACCCTTCATATAATAGGCTAAAGTAAGACTTATTGTATAGGAGGATAGCTATGCAAATTTATGTTGTGAAATCTGGAGATACTGTGTCTGGCATTGCTAGACAATTTAATATTCCGGCCTCAAGATTAGCAAGTGTAAACCAATTACCTGATCCAAATCGCCTTGTTGTTGGTCAGGCGATTGTTATCCCTATTGTAGGAGAGTATTATGTTGTTCAAAGAGGTGATACGTTATGGCAGATTGGTCAAAAATTCAATATTAGCTACCAGCGTTTAGCTTCTGTTAACAACATACCCGTAACAAGACCACTTACGGTTGGTACACGTCTTTATATTCCCCCTGCTCCAAAGCGTGAAGGAGAATTCTATGGGTACGTTGACTCAAGTCGTCGTACAATTACTGCCGATGTAGAAAGACAAATTAACGATAGTGCAAGAGCATTATCGTACATAGGTCCTTCAAGTTTTGAAGCAAAACGAGATGGTTCTCTGAGTGCCCCTAATCTAAATAACTTTAGGTCTATTGCTGAAAACAATCGGCTTATTTATTCAATGGTCATCACTAACATTGAAGAAGGAGCTTTCAATGAAGAATTAGGCCATATTCTACTAACAAATACAGCTGTTCAAAATACACTCCTAAATAATATTGTGACAACTGCAAAAGCTAACAACTTCCGTGATATCCATTTTGATTTTGAATTTCTTCGTGCAGAAGACAGAGAATCTTATAATAATTTTTTAAGAAAAGCAAGAGATCGATTTAAGCAAGAAGGGTGGTTAATTTCCACGGCACTTGCTCCGAAAACAAGTGCTACTCAACAAGGGCAATGGTATGAAGCACATGATTATAAAGCACATGGAGAAATTGTAGACTTTGTCATATTAATGACTTATGAGTGGGGATATAGTGGAGGTCCGCCACTTGCTGTTTCTCCTATTAATCAAGTCCAAAAAGTAATTGAATATGCTGTAACTGAAATACCAGCTTCTAAAATATTAATGGGACAAAATTTATATGGCTATGATTGGACTCTTCCATATAAGCAGGGAAACCCACCTGCTAAAGCCTATAGCGCTCAAAGAGCTTTGGAAATTGCCTATCAATATAATACATCGATTCAATATAGCACTACTTCCCAAGCCCCTTATTATAATTATAGAGATGAACAAGGCAGGGAACATGTTGTTTGGTTTGAGGACGCTCGGTCCATTCAACGTAAATTTGATTTGGTCAAACAGTTTGAATTACGTGGTGTTGCCTATTGGAAGTTAGGACTTCCTTTCCCACAAAACTGGCTTCTCATTCTGAAAAACTTCAATGTCAGAAAATTTGACTCTCAATCTTAAAAGCAATCTTAGCTCTTTTATTCTCTCTTATTAGAGTCCTCCTGTGGTACAATATCCTTTGCGTGTTCATACGACATCCCTATTCCCCTCATAGGGAAAGGTTATATAAACAGGAGGACTATATTATGAATTCTACTCCCTTCATTGCTGTTGAGGGACCTATAGGTGTAGGCAAAACTTCACTTTCCCATAGATTAGCAACATACCTACAGTTTCATTTACTACGAGAAATTGTTGAAGAAAACCCTTTTCTCAAAGATTTTTATCAAAATATTGATGAATGGAGCTTTCAAACAGAAATGTTTTTTCTATGTAATCGTTATAAACAATTGGAAGATGTTGAAGCCCGCTTTCTTACAAAACAAAAGCCTGTTGTTGCAGACTATCATGTGTTAAAAAACATAGTGTTTGCTAAACGAACGTTACACATGAAACATTATAATAAATATGAACGTGTGTATAGGGTGTTAACTGAAGACTTACCAATGCCTAATATTATTGTTTATTTAAACGCTAGTTTAGAGACATTACTAAAAAGAATCTCTAAACGTGGACGTGATATTGAGCAAGACATAAACCACACATACCTTCTTAATTTAAAAGAGGATTACGAAAAAATGTTTGTACAATTTAAACAAAAACACCCTCACATTCCTGTACTTGAGTTTGATGGTGATAAAATTGATTTTGTAAATCGGGAAGAAGATTTCCAACACATTATTGATATTCTTAAGCCCGCATTGTTAAAGGAGTTTCCAAATGAATTTAAACGCTAAATATAACATTCCAAAAGATTCTGTTATTACTGTAGCCGGAACTGTCGGAATAGGAAAATCAACTTTCACAAAAGTATTAGCAGAAGCATTAGATTTTCAAACCTCTTTTGAGAAAGTAGACAACAACCCATATTTAGATTCTTTTTATCATGATTTCGAACGTTGGAGTTTTCATCTGCAAATTTATTTTTTAGCAGAGCGCTTTAAAGAACAAAAGAAAATGTTTGAAGATGGTGGTGGTTTTGTTCAAGACCGTTCTATTTATGAAGACACTGGAATATTCGCTAGAATGCATTACGAAAAAGGCACAATGACTCCTGTTGATTATGAAACATACAGAAGCTTGTTTGATGCAATGGTTTTAACACCTTATTTTCCTAAACCTACGCTTCTTATTTATTTAGAAGGAAATCTAGAACAAATTATTCAGCGAATTCGAAAACGAGGACGAGCAATGGAACAAAAAACTCCCCTCTCGTACTGGGAAGAAATGCACAATCGCTATGAAAATTGGATTAATTCATTCAATGCTTGCCCTGTGCTTCGCCTAAATATTTCAGACTATGATTTATTGGAAGACCCAACTTCTATTGAAAACATTATCGAGAAGATATCTCAAACTATAAATAATCATTAAAAAAAGACAAAGCATCCTATCAGGGTGCTTTGTCTTTTTGTCACTTTAATATACAAAAAACTCGCTACATCATATGCAACGAGTTCCAATCTCCAATTTATATGCGCTATCTTTAATTTGTAATAATGGAGGAGGAAGGGGGATTCGAACCCCCGCGGGTTTTGACACCCCTGTCGGTTTTCAAGACCGATCCCTTCAGCCGGACTTGGGTATTCCTCCGTTTCGACAAGAATAAATATATCATCATTTTCTACATTCGTCAACAACTTTATACATTTTTTTTAGAAAAATGCTGATTTTCTTCTTTTCTATAAAGTATAACCCTAGTCTCTCTTTTTACTCTAAAAAAAAGAGACTAGAAAACTGTTGGTTATTCTTGCCTCTTTTTTAGAAATTATTTAATTACAGATCGATTTCCCATGTATGGACGTAACACTTCTGGAATTACAATAGAACCATCTTCTTGTTGGTAATTTTCTAAAATAGCCGCAACAGTACGCCCAATTGCAAGACCAGATCCATTTAGCGTATGCACATGCTCAGGTTTTCCATTTGTTTCACGGCGGAAACGAATATTTGCACGACGTGCTTGGAAACCTTCAAAGTTTGAACAAGAAGAGATTTCACGGTATGTTCCATAGCTTGGTAACCATACTTCAATATCATACTTTTTAGCTGCTGTGAAACCTAGATCACCTGTACACATGCTCATAACGCGATATGGAAGACCTAGAAGTTGAAGTACCTTTTCAGCATGACCTGTTAATTTCTCGAGTTCGTCATAAGAATCTTCAGGTTTAACAAAACGAACAAGTTCTACTTTATTGAATTGATGTTGACGGATAAGACCACGTGTATCACGCCCTGCAGAACCTGCTTCAGAACGGAAGCATGTGCTATATGCTGCATAGCTTACTGGAAGCTGATCTCCTTTTAAAATCTCATAGCGATGAAGATTAGTGACAGGCACCTCTGACGTCGGAATTAAGAAATAATCTTCCTTCTCGATTAAAAATGCATCTTCTTCAAACTTTGGAAGCTGTCCTGTTCCTGTCATGCTTGCTCTATTCACCATGTATGGAGGTAAGATTTCCTCATATCCATGCTCATCAATATGAAGGTTCAACATAAAGTTAATTAACGCTCGCTCAAGTCTTGCCCCAAGTCCTTTATAAAATACAAAACGACTTCCAGTTACTTTAGCAGCACGCTCAAAATCTAACAATTCTAAGTCTGTTGCTAAATCCCAATGTGGTTTGGCCTCAAATGCAAACTGAGGAACTTCTCCCCACGCTCTTACTTCTACATTATCATCTTCTGTTTCTCCAACTGGCACAGTTTCATGTGGAACATTTGGAATAGAAAGAAGGAGTTGTTGAAGTTTCTCTTCAACAGAACGTAATTCTTCATCAAGAGCTTTTACTTTATCTCCTACTTCTCGCATTTCTGCAATAAGATGATCCGCGTCTTTCTTCTCTCTCTTTAGCACTGCTACTTGCTGTGATACTTCGTTTCTTTTACTTTTAAGCTCTTCTGTTTGAGCAATAAGCTCACGACGCTTGCTATCTAGTTCTTCAAATGCTCCAAGATCTGTTAAATCTTCTCCTCGATGTTGAAGCTTTTCTTTTACTTCTTGAAAATTTTTGCGTAAGAATTTTAAATCTAACATGTTTTTAACTCCTTTACATTAATAATTAAGGCAAATAAAAAACTCTCGTCCCTTACATTATATGTAAGGGACGAGAGTTACCCGCGTTGCCACCCTAGTTGAAAGAGACTGATGTCTCTTTCCACTTTATAAAATAACGGTTTAACACCGAAATTGCCTACTGCATTGTTCAACAATTCACTCCAGGATGGATTCATAAGCTCTATCTACTAGTTTGCACCAACCACTAGCTCTCTTAAAGATAAGAGTCTTATTACTATTTCCCTTCAACGTGCTAGCTATATTCAACTTATACATCATAATGTACTATAAGTTTTAACTTGTTGCAATGCTTTTATACTGTCTCTTTAGAAGATGTTTCCACCATTTGTACAAAATGCTGTGCAAGGCGATAATCATCTGTTAACTCTGGATGGAAAGAACAGCCTAGGAATGAACCTTGCTGAGCTGCTACAATTCGATCTCCATGCATTGCTAACACTTCAACATCTTGTCCAACTTCCACAATATGTGGAGCACGGATAAAGACTCCAATAAAGTCTTCTCCAACACCTTTAATGGATAATGCAGCTTCAAAGCTCTCCCTTTGACGTCCAAAAGAATTGCGTTCCACTTTAATATCCATAACTCCTAGGTGTGGTTCACTATAACCAACAAGATCACTAGCTAATAAGATCAAGCCAGCACATGTGCCAAACATAGGTTTTTTTTGAGCAGCAAATGCTTTTAGTGGCTCCATGAACCCATACTTATCAATAAGGCGTCTCATTGTTGTACTTTCTCCACCTGGGAGTACAAGACCATCGATACTTTCTAGCTGTTCGACTTTTTTTACTAAAACAACTTCTGCTCCAGCACGTTCAAAAGCCTTTGCATGTTCTCTTACTGCACCTTGCAAAGCAAGTATACCGATTGTTGTCATAAAACCAGACCTTTCTTACCAGCCACGCTCTTGCATACGATTTTCTGGTAATAGTGTTGAAATTTCAATCCCTTTCATGGCATTACCAAGTCCTTTTGAGAGGCTTGCAATCAATTCATAATCTTGATAATGTGTTGTTGCTTCCACGATAGCACGAGCAAACTTAGCTGGATTGTCGGATTTGAAGATCCCTGAACCTACAAATACCCCATCTGCTCCAAGCTGCATCATAAGCGCTGCATCTGCTGGTGTAGCTACACCACCTGCTGCGAAGTTTACAACAGGAAGACGTCCCTCTTCCTTAATTTGAAGAAGAAGTTCAAATGGAGCCCCAAGATTTTTAGCTTCTGTCATCAGCTCATCTTCATTCATACCTACTACCTTACGAACTTGAGCATTCACCTTACGAATATGACGAACAGCCTCTACAATATTCCCTGTACCTGGCTCCCCTTTTGTGCGAAGCATAGAAGCTCCTTCGCCAATACGACGCGCTGCTTCGCCTAAATCACGACATCCACAAACAAATGGTACTGTGAAGTCACTCTTATACAAGTGAAACTCTTCATCTGCAGGAGTTAATACTTCACTTTCATCAATATAGTCAACTCCCATTGCTTCAAGAACGCGAGCCTCTACAATATGTCCGATACGCGCCTTTGCCATAACAGGAATAGAAACAGCATTTACTACTTCCTCAACAATAGTTGGATCTGCCATACGAGCAACTCCACCTGCTGCACGGATATCAGCTGGCACACGCTCAAGTGCCATAACAGCTACTGCTCCAGCTTCCTCTGCAATTTTAGCTTGCTCAGCGTTAATAACATCCATAATAACGCCGCCTTTTTGCATTTCTGCCATACCTCTTTTAACACGATCTGTTCCACGGTTGTTCATGTTGATATTCCCTCCTACTAAGAGTCAAGCCAATGTAATAATGTTTAATTTGAATATACACTATTTAGACAATTCAAATTCCTATTTTTCATTCTACATGATTTCTTAACAAAATCCTATCTAAATTCAGTAGATAGTTTAATCAAAAAAAGAAGAATGCATCTGGTAATTTAAACCATCAGCATTCTTCTTATATCAAAACCAGCCTTTAACCATGTTTGCAGCACTTGTCCACATGTCAGCAAAGAAGTCTCCGATACTTCTGAACATAAGTGAGAACCAATTAGCTTTGTCAATATCTTCTTTCATCACAATAGGAACTCCTGACTGGTTATCCCCATCAGTTGTTAAATATCCAAATTGATCATTCTTGTACTTAACATTGATATATCCAACTTCTTCTCCCTTTTTGATTGGAGCAATAAGTTTTCCATCGTTATTTAATTTCTTCTCATTTACTACAAGTTCTGTTTCAACAGCTTTTTTAGCATTTTTTCCTTTTTCAACAACTACTTTTAACGGCTCTTTTGTAGTTACTTTAGCTTCTTTTTCATTTCCTTTTGCAACTTTTACTTTTTCTTTCAAAGTATAGCCAGCAGGATGAAGAGTTTTTACTTCAAAGTTATCAAAAGCATAGTCTAAAAGCTTTGCTGTTTCGCTGAACCTTGCTTCATAGGATTCTTGTCCATGATCTTTTGCATCCATTACAACTGTTATATAACGTGCTCCGTCCTTCTCAGCGGTTCCTGTGAAACAATAGCCTGCAAAATCTGTACTACCTGTTTTCAGACCATCTACTTCTGCCTTTTCATATTCATAAACAAGTCCTGGAAGCATCCAGTTCCAGCTTTTCATTTGCGTTTCACCATTTTTTCCTTTATGAAACGTTTTCTCTTTTAGTTTAGAGGTTTCTAATACTTCTGGATAATCATTAATAAGATGTGAAGCAAGTTTAGCAGTTGAACGAGCTGAGACTAAATTCTCATCACTTGCTTTTGTTCCTTTAGGGTGCATCCCTTGTAAATCACTATTTGAAAGACCTGTTGCATTCACAAACTTCGCATCTTTCATTCCAAGTTCTCGAGCTTTCTCATTCATCATTTTAACAAAATTGGTTTCATTTCCTGCAATCTTCTCTGCAATTGCAATTGATGCACCGTTTGCTGAATACATAGACATTGCTTCGAAAAGCTCTCTTAACGTATATTTTTCCCCTTTAGCAAGAGGTACATTAGATAAACTTAAATTTTGCGAAATCTTATAAGCATAATCACTTGGCTCATATGTATCATCCCAGCTTAATTTGCCTTCGTGGATATTTTCTAGCAATAAATATTCTGTCATCATCTTTGTCATGCTTGCAATGCCTCGCACTGCATCTGCATCTTTTTCATATAAAACTTTTCCTGTTTGAGCTTCCACTAAAATAGCTGCACCTGATTCTAGATTTGGTTTATCTACTTCCTGTGCATGAGCAATCGGTGCTACTATCCACAGCTGTAGCACTAAGAGGCTCGCTACTATCCCTACAAATAAACGTTGTGTTAATTTCACTTTTTACCCTCCAAAGTCATGTTCACATAAGCGTTATTTTACCATAGGGAACTTTAAATGAATAGGTCTATAGGTCATGCTTTCCAAGGAAATAAAAAATGCCCTACCTGAAATGGTAGAGCATTTTTGCCGGTTAGCGTAAAGAATAATTTGGTGATTCTTTTGTAATTTGCACATCATGTGGGTGACTTTCGTGTAAACCGGCACCAGTCATACGAACAAATTGTGCTTGTTCACGAAGAGCTTCTAGGTTTTTACTTCCACAGTACCCCATACCTGATTTTAATCCACCTGTCATTTGGTAGATTGTTTCAGAAACTGGTCCTTTATAAGGAACACGTCCTTCAATACCTTCTGGCACGAATTTTTTATTATCTTCTTGGAAATAGCGATCTTTACTTCCCTGCTCCATTGCACTGACAGAACCCATACCGCGGTATACTTTAAAACGTCTACCTTGATAAATTTCTGTTTCTCCAGGGCTTTCAGAAGTTCCTGCAAGCAAGCTTCCTAACATTACAACGTGACCACCAGCAGCAAGAGCTTTAACGATATCACCAGAATATTTAATGCCTCCGTCAGCAATAACTGGTATACCGTGCTTTCGTGCCTCTGTTGCACAGTCATATACTGCTGTAATTTGTGGAACACCAACACCTGCTACAACACGAGTTGTACAAATTGAACCAGGTCCAATACCAACTTTAATAACATCTGCTCCTGCTTCAATTAAATCTCTTGTTGCTTCTGCAGTTGCTACATTACCAGCAATAATATTAAGATCTGGATATGCAGCGCGGATTTGTTTAACAGATTCTAGTACGCCTTTTGAATGTCCATGTGCTGTATCTAAAACGATAACATCTACACCAGCTTGTACAAGTTTTTCAACACGAATCATTGTATCAGCTGTTACTCCAACAGCAGCTCCAACAATCAATCGTCCATGTGGGTCTTTTGCAGAGTTTGGAAACTCAATAACTTTTTCAATATCCTTGATTGTAATGAGACCTTTTAAAACATTGTCTTCATTTACAAGAGGAAGTTTTTCAATCTTATATTGCTGTAAAATCTGTTCTGCTTCTTGTAATGTTGTTCCAACAGGAGCTGTAACAAGATCTTCTTTCGTCATAACGTCTTTAATTTTAATTGAGTAATCTTGAATAAAACGAAGATCACGATTGGTTAAGATCCCAACTAATTTTTGTTCTTCCTCGTTATTAACAATTGGAACACCTGAAATACGATATTTTCCCATAAGATGCTCAGCATCAAAAACTTGATGTTCTGGTGTTAGGAAAAATGGATCTGTAATAACCCCGCGTTCAGAACGCTTTACTTTGTCAACTTGCTCTGCTTGTTGTTCGATAGACATGTTCTTATGGATGATCCCTAAACCGCCTTGTCGAGCCATTGCCATTGCCATATCAGCTTCAGTTACAGTGTCCATTCCTGCACTAATGAATGGCAAATTAAGTTTCAACGTTTTTGTTAACGTTACACTTAAGTCTACATCCTTTGGTAAAACCTCTGATTTTGCTGGAACAAGTAGCACATCATCAAATGTAAGACCTTCTTTTGCAAATTTTGATTCCCACATGATAAATAAATCCTCCTTTAAACGCCAAAATATTATTAGTAGATTAACAAGCCAACCCTTGTTATGTCAACAAGATTGAGATATGTTAGATTATTCAAAAAAGTGAGGTGTTAATATTTATGAACGATCAACAGGACATATGGAGCGATTTGTCCGTGTTTTATGCCGCTCCTTTTACTCAAGATTTTCTATCTCATCACTATAGTCAGAAACTAAATAAAGTAGATGCGGAAAAGAAAAGTTTCGAGAACTGTTATCCCTTTATTTATTATCTAGAGCACAGTAAAAATTATTACAAATTAGCAGAGCAAGCTCCCCTATCTATTCAACCAATGTTGCTTTTTTATGGTATTAGTCAACTGTTGAAAGCATGCCTTCTTGTGAAAGACAGTCAATATCCTGCTAATACTTCTATCTTAGCACATGGAGTTTCAACGAGAAAAAGAAAAAAGCAAGATTACAAATTTCTTGATGATGAGGTAAAAATACAAAAAAGCGGACTATTCCCCCATATTGATCAAACTTTATTTAATTTAGGGGTATTAGAACATGAGAAGTACTCGATGAAAGAATTGCTTATTCAAATTCCTGAAACTCATCAACTTTTTAAATATTTATACAGAAGAGAAGTCTCTCATGTTTTTGGATCGATTCATGACGATCGGTGGGTGTTTTCTGATCTTGCCTTTGATTATTACAAGATGAGTGAAAGAAGATTTCATGAATATTTTTATTCGCACTTAAGACCCCAACTAATTGACATAGATATGTTAGCAGAGCGAGAAATCAATCCACGTCTTTTAAAAAAAGAAGCACTTCTTCACTGCGCTCCTTTTTCTTATTCTCTAGAAGAAGATGTATATTGTTTTCCTTTTATTAAACCACTAAGTCGAATGCTACCTGAAATATTAGTACACTATCTTCTGCTTTACAATTTAAGTATGATTTCTCGTTATGAAACAGAATGGTGGTATGAACTTCTTCATTCATATAGTTCCAAAGATTATCCATTTATTATTAAATTCCTTGAGGTAACTAAAATAAAGAGTCCATTCTTACTGAAAAATTTCTTGTTGTCTTATACAAAAAAAGACTGATCTATAAAAGATCAGCCTTTTTTGTATGGTGCCTGGCAA
>NZ_JALAMS010000018.1:0-18692 GCF_026790145.1 Priestia endophytica
ATGGTTGTATGAGCAATGGATAAGCCTCGTTCCCCCATCATTTCCACCAAATCACGGAAACTTAGGTTGTACCGTAGGTACCATCTTACCGTTAATAAAATAATATCAGGCTGATAGTGCTTCCATTTGAACAAACTTTCCTTTTCCATACCGATCACACACCTTTTTTAGAGTAATAGTATCAGTATGTCCAAGATTTATAGACTATTTTCAAGTTAGTTGAAATTTTTGCACCAGAACCCAATTATGCTTATTATTTCAAATGGCTTAAGCCTTTATCTATAGCCTTAAAGCTATATGAATAACAAAAAAGGGAATTAAAAAAATGTTTTTTTTGAATATTTTTACAAATTGATTGACCATAATGAAAATGAAGTTACTAAATAAAAAAGGAATGAAATGTATGCTGACAAACGAAAAAGTTATGAAATCCCTAAAACATGTCAAAGATCCCGAATTGCATAAAAGTATCGTGGATTTAAACATGGTAAGAAATGTTAAGATTGATGGTACAAATGTTGAACTTGAAGTTGTCTTAACAATCCAGGGATGTCCTTTAAAAGCCAGGATTAAAGAGGATGTTGAAAATTCTCTTAAAGGTATCGGAGCCTCCAGTGTTTCATTAATCTTTGGCTCTATGACACCAGAAGAACGTGCTAAATTAACAAAAACTTTGAAAAAAAGTGCTACAACAGAGACTGGAATGCCCAACATGTTACGACTAGATTCAGGAGTTCAATTTATTGCTGTGACGAGTGGAAAAGGAGGAGTAGGAAAATCAACGGTTACCGTGAACCTTGCTACTGCTTTGGTTCGTATGGGAAAAAAGGTAGGTATTTTAGATGCTGATATTTACGGATTTAGTATTCCAGCAATGATGGAAGTGAAACAAAAACCAACCATGATTGATAAAACTGTTATCCCAGTAGTAAGTCACGGTGTTAAAGTTATGTCTATGGGTTTCTTTACAGATAATAACAATCCGGTTATGTGGAGAGGACCGATGCTAAATAAATGGATTAAAAATTTCCTTGCGAATACACATTGGGGAGAACTAGATTATCTTCTTCTTGATTTACCTCCTGGTACAGGAGATGTAGCGATTGATGTAGCCGCCATGATTCCTCAATCAAGGGAAATTATCGTCACGACTCCTCATAATGTCGCTTCTTTTGTTGCTTCCAGAGCAGGGGCCATGGCTAAACATACTAAACATGAAGTTCTAGGTATTGTGGAGAATATGTCTTATTATGAAGAACAAGATGGTTCAAGAAACTACCTTTTTGGAAAAGGTGGCGGTGATATGTTAGCTCAACAGATAGAGGCTGAAGTTATTGCAAGAATTCCTTTTGCAAAGCGAGAGGAAAATAAAAATTCAAATGTATATGATGAAGATTCACTTACTGGAGAAATGTTTACGTCTTTAGCTCAAGACCTCGTTCATAGAGAACAAATCCTAAAACATTGATTCTGTATCATATTTTAGAATTCTTTAATAGAAATATACCTTAAAGGATGAGTTATTATATGAAACCAACGGTGGGGAAAAGGGAGATTCTGAAATTTGCGAATGGGCATATTGAAAGTGCTGAGGATGTAATTGTTACAGAGTTTCCCGTTACAGTAAAAATTAATGAACAAGAATTTGTTACAATGGTCTGTACACCAGAATACATTGAAGATATGGTCATCGGCTACTTAGCATCTGAAGGAATTATAAGGGAATATGAGGAGATTAAAGATATTTGGTTTCAAGAAAAAGAAGGATATGTACATGTAGAAGTAGATAAGCTAAATCCTTATTATCAAAATTTCCAGAACAAGCGTTACATTACATCTTGCTGTGGAATGAGTAGACAAGGGTTTGTTTTTGTTAATGATGCATTAACTGCTAAAAAGATGAATGAAATCCGAGTTAAAATATCTGCGGATAATTGTCTACGTTTGATGAAAAATTTACAAGATTCAGCTACTACTTTCCAGAGTACAGGAGGGGTTCATAACGCCGCCTTATGTGATGTGGAAGATTTCATGCTAAGTCGCATGGATATAGGAAGGCATAATGCTCTGGATAAAATATATGGATATTGCTTGAAAAATGATATCCCGATTGGAAATAAGATTATTGTCTTTAGTGGACGGATATCTTCAGAAATTCTATTAAAAGTAGCTAAAATTGGTTGTGAAATAGTTCTTTCAAAATCTGCTCCTACTGAATTAGCGTTAGAGTTAGCTGAAGGGCTAGGAATTACGACAGTAGGTTTTATTCGAAATCAATCTTTTAATATTTATACATGTCCGGAACGAATTTTATAAAAAGAGTAAAGAATAATCTGCAGTTAATGTTAATTTTCTATCTTATGAAGGAGGAGGGTAAGAATATGGAAGATGGTATTTTAGATAAATTACAACGCCCATTAAAGGATTTGCGTTTATCTGTAACAGATCGTTGTAATTTTCGCTGTCGCTATTGCATGCCTGAAGAAATCTTTGGTCCTAATTATCCCTTTTTAGCTTCCGATAAAATTCTATCTTTTGATGAGATGGAGCGTTTAACCCGTATATTTGTTTCTTTAGGTGTTAGAAAAATACGTATTACCGGAGGAGAACCTCTACTGCGCAAGGATCTTCCTGAATTGATTCATCGTTTGAATTTAATTAATGGGGTGGAAGATATTGCTATTACGACGAATGGATCTCTTCTTAAAAAGTTTGCCCCTCTGTTATTTGATGCTGGGTTAAGACGGGTGACAGTCAGTCTGGACTCTTTAGATGATGAACGTTTCAATCAGTTAAATGGAAAAAAAAGCAAAGTATCGGCGGTTTTAGAAGGAATTCAGGTAGCTTCTGAAGCAGGGTTAAAAGTGAAAGTGAATATGGTTGTTCAAAAAGGAAAAAACGATCAAGATATCGTTCCAATGGCAAGATATTTTAAAGAAAATAAACATACCCTTCGCTTTATTGAGTATATGGATGTAGGAAATTCAAACGGTTGGAGAATGGCAGAAGTAACGACCAAACAAGAGATTTTGAATCGAATTAGAGAAGTAATGCCACTTGAACAAATTAAGCCAAATTATATAGGAGAAGTGGCAACTAGGTATCGATATATAGACAGTGATCAAGAAATTGGAATTATTTCATCCGTTACCGATTCTTTTTGTTCGACCTGTTCAAGAGCTCGAATTTCTGCTGAAGGGAAATTATATACATGTTTATTTGCATCAAAAGGATATGATCTTCGTCATTTGCTTCGTTCAGAAGAATCGGAGGATGTGATTACTAACAAAATTACTGACATTTGGAATCATCGTAAGGATCGATATTCTGATGAACGAGCAAATGGTAATAGTCTAGTAAATAGTTCAAAGGTAGAAATGTCGCATATTGGCGGTTGAAATTATCAACATAGTGATTAAGATTTATTATGTTTCTTTATTGATTTTAATAGTTAAAATGTATTTTATCATAGAAATATAATACTAATGAAGAAACAATATCCGTTTCATTTTCATTTATCTAATGTTTCTATTTTGTGCAAATAGTTAAAAACCATAATTTTAATAAAGAAATGATTTCAGAAAAACAGGCTGACTTACAAAGTATATTTATAAATCGTGTAAGTTAGTCCTATTTTCTGGGGGCATATTTTATCATAGATATTTCTTTATTCAAAAAATCCCCACACAATAACCTATTTGATTATCTGAGCATACCAAGGAGACAAACGATGAGCAATTTTTTACACTGATATGAAAAAGGAAGACCTAATATTGTAAATGTCCCCTTAAAAAGAATTACAACACAGACAGCTATTGCCCAAAGCACCATTTCTTTATCAAATGAACTATCCGAAGCAATTGAAAACGAATTAATAGAATCGATAAAAAAGAGAATCCTCTTCAAGTAGGCCAGATTTCTATTTAAACTTATAGTATTAAACCCTAAACGGTCTATATATTTTTTTATATTCATAACAAAGAGGATCATTATCTATAAGGGGGGCTTATCTATATGTATGCTATATATCTATACGCAAATCCACGACGTTATTTTCAAAACTCCCACGACTTCTTTTTCTTTTCTTCACTCGCTGCAATAAGTTTTTGAGTTTCTTACCTTCCTCTAACATTATCTAAAAGCTTCCGATCCTTGTTCTCTAATTTCTTTGAAATGTATTCATCTCATCTTTTTCATGGTAATAAATATATTTCATAATTTGGTGGATCAGTCAACTTTGACTTATTTAAACGCCCTTCGTTGATTAATTCCTGTAACATTTTTTCAACATCCTCAGGCTTTACACCGAATAAATCAGCAATCTTTACGGTAGAGAGGGCTGTGTATTTAGGTTTTTTAGCTGAAGAAATAATCATATTATGTATACGCTGATATAATATTTCCTTTTCCACTTTTTCGGACCTTCCTTCTTACTAATTTCAAAAATCAAAAATGACGTGATAGATAAACATTTATAAGATTACCCTTTTATAGTTTTTCTTATGCTTTTCTGATGTACAAATTATTGAATACGATTTTTGTTCGATTTTCAACATGCAGTGGCAAATGTGTTTATTATTATTGTATTTATTGGAAATACTACAGGAGGAAGGTTGGTTGCAAGAGCAGCTTATTAGCAATCCTAAAAGATTACATAAACACGGATTAAAAAGGAGGTAAATGCATGAAAGAATCTTCATTTTCGATTCAAATTAATGGAAAGGAATACATAGCTTATCCTGAACAAACGATTTTAGAAGTGGCCCAAGCAAATAAATCGTATATCCCAAGTATTTGCTATCATCCAAACTTAGGAACCATTCAGACTTGTGATACATGTTTTGTCAATGTCGAAGGTAAAATGGTACGTGCCTGTGCAACAAAAGCAGAAGCTGGTATGAGCATTGATACGCTTTCCAAACCTGTGAAAGATGCTCAATATGAAGCAATGTCAAGAATCTTAAAAAATCATGAACTATACTGTACAGTCTGTGATAATAACAATGGAAATTGTGTTGTTCACAATACAGCAGAATATCTTGAGATCGAGCATCAAAAATATAAATTTGAGGCCAAGCCTTACCCTCCAGATAATTCACATCCTTTTTATCGATATGAGCCAGATCAATGTATTTTATGTGGAAGATGCGTTGAGGCTTGTCAAGATTTGCAGGTAAATGAAACATTAACTATTGATTGGGAACGTGAAAAACCTCGGGTCATCTGGGACAATGATGTACCTATAGATCAATCATCTTGTGTTTCGTGTGGACACTGTGTAACAGTTTGTCCTTGTAATGCTTTAATGGAAAAGTCGATGTTAGGAGAAGCAGGTTATTTAACATCTATTCCTCCTAATGTGTTAGAACCAATGATTGATTTAACCAAGGAAGTTGAACCAGGATACAAAGAAATATTTGCAATTTCAGAAGTGGAAGCAGCTATGCGAAAAGCCAGAATCAAACGTACAAAAACAGTTTGTACTTACTGTGGAGTTGGTTGCAGTTTTGAAGTATGGACAAAAGATCGTCAAATCTTAAAAATTGAACCTCAAGAACATTCACCAGTTAATGGGATTTCAACGTGTGTAAAAGGAAAATGGGGCTGGGACTATGTAAATAGTGAGGAGCGTTTAACAAAGCCATTAATCCGTAAAGGTGAAGAATTTATCGAATCAACATGGGAGGAGGCCCTAACTTTAATTGCTTCGAAGCTAACAGGTATAAAAGAGCAACATGGTCCTGATTCTATCGGTTACATTGCTTCGTCCAAATGCTCAAATGAGGAGAATTTCCTATTCCAAAAATTTGCCCGCGCTATCATGGGAACAAACAATGTAGATAATTGTTCAAGATATTGTCAATCTCCTGCAACAGCAGGGCTCTTGCGTACAGTCGGAATCGGCGGAGATTCCGGAACAATAAGAGACATTGAGAAAACAGAATTGGTTATCGTAATTGGTGCTAATCCTGCGGAATCCCATCCTGTGCTAGCAACTCGTATTAAACGAGCTCATAAACTTCATGGACAGAAACTAATCGTTGCAGACTTACGAAAGAATGAATTAGCAGAGCGAGCAAATCTCTTTATTCATCCAAAGCCTAGTACGGACCTTATCTGGTTATCAGCCGTAACAAAATACATTTTAGATCAAGGGTGGGAAGATAAAGAGTTCTTAAAAAATCGAGTGAATGGGCTTGAGAGCTATATTCAATCTCTGGATAAATTTACATTAGACTATGCAGAAGAAATGACAGGATTAACAAAGGATGAAATCATTGAGTTGGCAACTATGATTCATGAAGCCAAGTCAGCCTGTATATTATGGGCCATGGGTGTTACTCAGCATATGGGAGCAACGGATACGAGTACAGCAATCTCAAATTTACTTCTAATCACAGGAAATTATGGCCGAACAGGAACAGGTGCCTACCCGCTTAGAGGGCATAATAACGTTCAAGGAGCTTGTGATTTCGGTACAATGCCTACATGGTTCCCAGGATATGAACCTATTCAAGACGAGCAGGTTAGAAAACGTTATGAAAAGGCATGGGGCGTTCCTTTGCCAAAGGATCCTGGAATGGATAATCATCAAATGCTTGAAGGTGTTAAGAAAGGAAAACTAAAGGCGTTGTATTTATTTGGTGAAGATATGGCGTTTGTAGATTCTAACATAAATTTTGTGGATTCTATGCTCGAAAATTTAGATTTTTTTGTTGTCCAGGACGTGTTCTTTAGTAAAACAGCACAATTCGCTGATGTTATTTTGCCTGCAGCTCCGAGTCTGGAGAAAGACGGTACGTTTGTAAACACAGAACGCCGAATTCAAAGGTTTTATCAAGTACTTGAACCACTCGGAGACTCAAAACCAGATTGGCTTATCTTCCAAGAGCTTGCTAATTATCTTGGAGCAAACTGGAATTATCAGCATCCAAGCGAAATTATGGATGAGGCAGCGAGTCTTGCTGGCTATTTTGCTGGGGTGAGTTATGAAAGACTAGAAGGATTTAATAGTCAAGTTTGGCCAGTTGCCAAAGATGGAACAGATTCTCCTCTTCTTTTCAAAGAAAGGTTCGCTTTTACAGATGGCAAGGCACGACTCGCTCCAGTTGACTGGACTCCTCCTTATGAAGCGGGAGATGAATATGATTTACATTTAAATAATGGTCGATTGTTAGAACATTTCCATGAAGGAAATATGACGTATAAGTCTGAAGGGCTTACACATAAAGTTCCCCACCCTTGGCTTGAAATATCACTTGAGGTGGCGAAGGAACGAGGGATTGAAGACGGTTCTTTAGTTCGCTTAACCTCTCCTTATGGTCAGGTTAAAGTAAGAGCAATAGTCACAGATCGTGTAACAGGAGATGAATTGTACTTAACAATGAATACACGAGAAGATGAGGAAGCAGTTAACCGCCTAACAAGTAGTTACCATGATTCCGTTACCCACACACCAAACTATAAGGAAATGAGTGTGAAAATGGAAATATTAGAAGAAAAGGGCGAACCACCGTTACCAAAAGTAAATCACCGATTTGGAAACCGTATGCCTCAAATTAGTGTGAGAGTAGAAGAGAAATGGAAGCGGGATGACTTTACTCCAATTACAGAATTATTCCAAGCAGGAGGTGATGATTTTGGCGAAAGCAATCAAGCAAATTAGAAAAGAAACTCCAAACCGTCAAGAAGAACAATCAAAAGCAATCACAGATATTATGGCAGCACTGGCAGACAACAAGGAAGCCATTATGGCGACAATCGGAATCGTAAAGCAACTCCATGAGATGGGTGTTTTGAATGCGTTGAATGGGTTACTAGAGAAACGTGTTGATGTAGGAGTGATTGCTGTTCAACAGCTTAATCAGCCTAATATGCATAATACAATCAAAAATGGAATGAATACGTTTAACTTCCTTGGCCAATTGAATCCTGATCAGCTACAAACAATACTAAAGGGAGTGAGTCATGGCCTAGAGAAATCAGCAGAGAATATAGATAAAAATGAAAAAGTGAGCTTATGGAAACTTGGAAATAGTATTCGAAACCCAGAAATAAGAACCTCATTGACAACTATGTTGGGCTTTTTAGAGGGGATGGGAGAGGCATTCCAAGGAGATAAGCGAGAGTTACACTAAAAAGGAGAATTTTAAAGTGGAAAATGGATTTCTTAAAATAGAAGGTATGAGAGATGAGAATGATGTTAATAAAGTTCTTCATGCACTAAATGAAGTTTGGGGTGTAAGTAGAGTTGAAGTAAGCTTAGCAAACAGGATGGTTACTTTTAGCTACGATGAGAAAGCGGCCTCTCAAGATGATTTTCTACAGGCTGTGAAGGATACGGGATTGATTTTCAATGAAAAGTAGCTATCTTCATTGAAAATCAATCCTAATATTAAGGAGAAAAGACAATGAGAGTATGTGAAGTATGTGGTTTTGAAGAGAAATTAAATCAAGAAGATCATAATCAAGAACAAATAAGAACTCTTCATTTATGTGAAGCCTGTAGAACAGAGCGTAGTTTCGAATCCGGATTCTTTTTTGATCGAAAGTAATGATTATAGTGAACAACTAGGGTGACATAATAGGTGTATAAAAACCAAATGGGTCACCCTTCCATTTTTCTGAAATGCAACTTTCTAAGGCATCTTTTCTCTTTTTAAATTATTTTGGTACTATCTTTTTATGTGCATGCTTACATGGTAATCTCTATAATATAAAGGACCAAAAAATAAATTAAAAAAATATTTTTGCACCAGAACCGTAGAAGCTAAGATAGTTGCTAAAAATGGAGTATCTAAATTCATTATTAAGGATGAAGCTGTTCTATAAGGTAAAAGAGAAATCTAAACTTTCTAAAGACTATAGTATTGACTTGCCTATAGGTATAACTCAAAATGGATTGGTTCCCATAATAGATATTATAGACAGTAAAAAGCTTGGAAGATAATATCCAAGCTTTTTTTTGTTAATTAAATACAGTTACCTATTTAATCATTTATTCTTTATGATTTGCAATTTTTACAGCCAATGGTGCCAGCCAGTCATGTAGATTAGTAAAGCGAAACCCTCTATTTTTCGCTTTTTCATTTGTCATGTACCACGAATCAGGAATAGAATATGGAGAACACATTTCATCATTTTCTACTAAAGAGATGTTTGCAGATTGGCCTGTCGCTTCTTCAACTATTTTCATCAAATCAGATAATGATATTTTTCCATTTGCTGTTGCATTATATGGGCCTTCAATTTCTTCTAATCCAGCCCATCTTAAAAATAGAGCTGCCTCAGATGCTTGGATAAATGACATTTCTGCATCCATATTTATAAATCCAATGGGCATTTTATTTGCTACCCGTTCAATGTGGAAATGAAAACGACGTGTATAATCATCTTCTCCCATTACAATGGGGAAACGAACGGCTACAACAGGGAATTTCGCATATTTATAGAAAACAGCCTCAGCTTGACGTTTTCCTTCTCCGTAAGTAAAGTCCTCCCTATCTCCCATCTGAATCTCATAGTTATAGGGATTAAAATCATCTTCGCTCTTTTCTTTTCCATCTGCTTCATAGGTAGCCAGTGTGGATGTAAATACAAGTTTACCAATTTTGTCATTAAATACTTCACAAAATGAATAAGCATCATTTGGAGAATAACAAATATTGTCGTAAACAATATCAAACATACGTCCTTCAACTTTCTTTGATAATTCTTCCTGATTTAGACGATCACCTATAATATGTTCTACTCTATCACCAAATGGATTGCTCGATTGTCCACGAGTCATAATCGTAACATTATGTCCATCTTTAATTAATAACTCAACTAATTTACGACCAAAGAAACGCGTACCACCTAGTACTAAAATATCCTTCATTTGTTAGTCCCCTTACTATACTTTGATGTATCAAAGATTTAAATTTTACGGTCTTTTTGTATCATTTTACCATAACTATTACTTATTAAGTTTTGATCCTATATATAAGACTAATTAACATAATGTTCATTACAGGTAGTAAAACAAAAACGGAACTTAGTAAAGGTACCGTTTTTGTTTTATGTATTTCTTAGTTAAAATCCTTCTCAATACCATTACCTGCAACGACAAAATGGAAACTCTCTTTACCACGAGTAAAGAATCTCCAAAACTCACTGTATTCATCATCCTCTGAAATATCCGGAAACACGTTTAATGTAAAGCCATTAGACAAAACTGGGAAGAAGAAAATTTACCACTGATAAATTACTCCCATTAGAACCAAAATAGTACTACTGAATGGCTTAAGCTTTTTGTTTTGGCCGTTTCGAGAAAAGACTCAAGCCATCTGTTTTCATATTTATCACCCATAACCTTTAGCTATACCCATAGTACAGAAGGGAAGTACTCATAAAGCAATGAAGATGCTAGTGTATATAGTGTAGTTAACACAGCGCAAAGAAATTCATACAACTAGGAGGATTAATCATGTATCCAAACAAACTATATATTAACGGTGAATGGACAACGACAGAAGAAAAAATTGAAGTCGTGAATCCCGCAACAAAAGAAATAATCGGACACATTCCGAAAGCAGGAGCAAACGAAGCAGCCGCAGCTGCTGATGCAGCCTCTGCAGCGTTTAAAACATGGTCTAAAAAAACAGCTCAAGAACGCAGTGCTATTTTAATGAGATGGCACCAGCTGATTGAAAATCATAAGAATGAATAAGCAGAAATTATGACAATAGAACAAGGCAAACCTTTGGCCGAAGCTAAAAATGAAATTCAATATGGCAATGATTATATTGCTTGGTTTGCTGAAGAAGGAAAACGCGTATACGGTGAAACGATTCCAGCGCATCATGCCCATAAACGTATCATGGTTAAAAAACAACCTGTTGGCGTCGTAGCAGCGATTACACCTTGGAATTTCCCTGCAGCAATGATTACGCGTAAAGTTGCGCCAGCTCTTGCAGCGGGATGTACAATTGTTTTAAAACCATCTGAGGAAACACCATTTACAGCATTCCGTCTAGTAGAGCTTGCAGAAGAAGCAGGCGTACCACAAGGCGTTATTAACGTCGTGACTGGAGATGCGGCTGCAATTGGAGACACGTGGCAAAAAGATGGGCGCATCCGTAAGCTAACATTTACGGGATCAACAGAGGTTGGGAAACATCTCATGCGCGGTGCTGCTGATACAGTGAAAAAATTAGCGCTGGAATTAGGCGGTCACGCACCGTTTATCGTAACAGAAAATGCAAATTTAGATGAAGCTGTAAAGGGTGTAATAGCTTCTAAGTTTATCAACGCAGGTCAAACATGCATCTGTACAAACCGCGTATATGTACAAGAGTCCATTGCAGCTGCTTTCGTTGAAAAATTTGCAGCAAAAGCAGCAGAATTAAGAGTAGGAAACGGATTAGAAGAAGGTACACAAGTTGGACCGTTAATTAACCAAAAATCGGTTGAAAAAGTAGAAACACAAATTGCCGATGCTAAAAATAAAGGTGCCAAAGTCGTAATTGGCGGACAATCTATAACAACGAAAGATGGTTTCTTTATGGAGCCGACAATTATCACAAATGTAACAGATGACATGAGCTGCATGTTTGAAGAGACATTTGGGCCATTGGCACCTGTAGCAACATTTAAAACAGTAGAAGAAGCAGTAGAACGAGCAAACAATAGCCCTTATGGTCTAGCTGCTTACGTATTTACAGAAAACATTAAAGAGGCAACTTTTGTATCTGAAGAATTAGAATACGGAGTTGTAGGAGTGAATGATGGCTCTCCATCTGCAGCTGAGGCACCGTTTGGCGGTTTTAAAGAAAGTGGTCTTGGACGTGAAGGAAGTCACTACGGAATTGAAGACTACTTAGAAGTAAAATATATTTCAATAGGGCTTTAATCATAAAAAAACATGTAAAGAAAATTTGAAATAATGATTTTTTAACGCAATTAATTGCATTTCTAGAATGTCTGTGTAAGAATAAACATTCCAATTCATAGACAATCAGCTCTATGATTGATATCTCACTTTTTATAATGACATTTTTAATACTAACTTTTAAACCAATAAATTCTTCATACTTCTCTGCTTTCCGTGTATCCCAAGTTAAATTTTTTAATGCTCTAGCAATAAGATTATTAAAAGGATAAACATGTAACTTAATATCGTTATTTAAGCCTTCTAATTCTGCATATCCTTTTACTCAAAATCCGATTTATTTAAAGCATTACATCACCACTATTTGGGCCAAGTGTTTGACCAGTGTAAATATTTCCATCTGGTTCAGCTGCTAAAAAAACTGATGTCGGAGCAACTTCATATGTTTTTCCAAATTGTGGAATGGCTAGTTCTGCTTTTTTATTATTCTTCCAATTTTTGTCGATTTCTGCTACTAGGGGTCCCAGCACATGCCCATCAAGCTAACAAAATAGACTATCCCCAAAACGAAAAAAAACGTTATGCTTTCTGTAGAATTATAGGAAAGGATGGCGTTTTTTCGTGAATTTGTCGATAGTTTCAGAGGAGCTACATTTCTTTTCCCAAGAACTTCAAAGATATTTGTCTCCCGATGCTCTTCAGCATCTAGCGAAGGAAGTCGGATTTGTTCAACGTACAAGTAAATATTGAGCCCAAGAGTTAGTCGCTCTATGTGTTTGGTTCAGTCAACAAGTGGCGAGTACTTCACTCGCTCAATTATACAGTCGTTTAGAAGCCTCTACCAACGTTTTAATGAGTCCTGAAGGACTTAATCAACGGTTAAATGCGGCAGCTGTCCGATTCCTGCAACGTCTACTTGCTTCTTTACTTACTCAAAAGCTCTACACAGCTCAAATGCTTCCTCATGGTTACACTTCCCAATTTCAACGAATTCGCATTCTTGACTCCACCACGTTTCAACTTCCTGATGTTTTTGCTTCTACCTATCAAGGATCCGGGGGGAGTAGCCATACCTCAGGAGTCAAAATTCAATTAGAATATGAGCTTTCGAGTGGTCAATTTCTACATGTTCATTCAGGACCAGGAAAACAAAATGATCGAACTTACGGTTCTACGTGTTTACAAACCGTTCAAGCCATGGATTTATGTATACGAGATTTAGGCTATTTTGATTTGAAGGATCTCTATTAAATCCAAGAGAAAGACGCATTTTACATCTCCCGTTTAAAGGTGAATACACGTATTTATCAAAAAATCCAGAGCCGGAATACTTCAAAGATGGACAAATGAAGAAACAGTCCGAATACATACAGCTAGATATGGAAAAGATCATGAATCAATTACAACCTGGTCAAACTTATGAGATTTCAGAAGCTTATGTTGGGTTATACCAAAAGCTTCCGACTCGAGTCATTCTCCATCGACTCACGGAAGAACAAACGCAAACACGATGGAAATCTCAAGCTGTAAAGGAGAAAAGAAAGGGATTGTATATAAGGAACAAAGTAAACGATTGAGTGCAATGAATGCTTACATCACCAATCTGTCAGGGGAAGAGGTTCTGATGGAACACATACATCCCCTTTATTCACTACGTTGGCAGATTGAGATCCTTTTTAAAACATGGAAATCCTGTTTTGGTATTCAACACTGTAAAGAAATGAAACGAGAACGGTTAGAATGTCATCTGTACGGTCAGCTCATTGGCATCTTACTGTGTTCCTCTACGATGTTTCAGATGAGGCAGTTACTTCTCATCAAAAAGAAACAAGAACTTAGCGAATATAAAGCCATGTATATGATTCAAGATTATTTTCCACTTTTCTTTCGAACGATACAAAAAAGCACCCAAGAGCTATCAAAGATCCTCCTTCGCCTGTTTGACCTCCTACAGAAAAACGGGCGAAAATCTCACCGATATGAAAAGAAAACGGTCTTTGATATATTGGGTGTTGTCTATGAGTATACCATCCGTCACCAAAAAGCTGCATAGGATTTTAAAAAAATAGCCTGTTTCAGGCTTATTTGGTCTGCCCATTTTGAGAAGCATAAGCTCTTTTTATATAAAAAGGGGAGCTATTCTATCATTTACTTACCTTAGCTTGATGGGCATGTGCCAGGACCCCAATATGTATAGAGTTATACAGTTATAAAGAGAAAAAAGACTACCTCTGGAAAAACAGCGAGAAGGGTGAGAGGTAGTCTTTTTTACATCAATTTGCTTATACAGAATTGGGGTATATTGAGGCCTAACGGCATCTTTTGTATTTTGCTCAATATATGGGATTTTATACACTTCTTGTAATGGGTGTTATGTTAACTGGAAATTTACATATTATAAAGCAAAACAGAACCTCTAACAAGAAAGCTCTGTTTATTAAGATAATAGTTTCCTTTGTCGAGGATATTTTGCACCGGAACTTTTTTTTAGACAAAGTTAATATTGGGTATATAATTCTAAATAGCTCCAAATTACCTCGAAATTAAATATATTTAAATGAAAGTAAAATGCCTTTTTGAGGTTAATTTATCAAGGACTGTAAATAATAAAACCGTGGTTTTTTATAGTGAAAGGAGACTTTAAAATTGACTTCCATTTTATTTAATAAAGTAAAACTAGGAAACATGCATTTAAATAATCGTGTAGGGTTAGCTCCCATGACACGAACTAGTGCCACATCAGAAGGTTCTGCAACTGATCAAATGGTTTCTTACTATTCCAAATTTGCTAGTGGAGGATTCGGTCTAATCATTACAGAAGGTACATATCCAGACAAAAAATATAGTCAAGGTTACCTTAATCAGCCAGGAATCGTGGACGATGACCAAGTACAAGCATGGAAAAAGGTAACAGATGCCGTTCATAAAGAAGGGGGCAAAATTATTGTCCAATTAATGCATGGTGGTGCCTTATCGCAAGGAAATCGTTTTACAAAAGAAACATTAGCCCCATCTGTAGTTCAACCAAAAGGTGAGCAAATGAAATTCTATGGGGGTGAGGGAACATTCTCAGTACCAAAGGAAGCAACAAAGGAGGATATTACAGAAGTCATTCAAGGTTTCGTGGAAGCTTCAAAGAGGGCTAAAACGGCTGGTTTTGATGGAATTGAGATCCATGGAGCCAATGGCTACATTCTTGACCAATTTCTAACTGATTACACAAATCAGCGTACAGATGAATACGGTGGTTCAACAGAAAACCGTGTTCGTTTACTAGTCGAAGTATCAAAAGCAGTTCGAGAAGCAGTAGGACAGGATTACACGATAGGTATTCGGATTTCTCAAGGCAAGGTCAATGACTTCTATCATAAGTGGGCGGATAAAGAAAAAGATGCTGAAATAATTTTTGGTCAACTAGGAAAAGCAGGTCTTGACTATATTCATGTAACGGAATATGAAGCATGGCAACCCGCATTCTCAGAAGGAGAAGGAACGAAAGCTACTGATTCAGCTTTTGGTGAAGGTGGTCCAACATTTGCAGCACTAGCTAAAAAATATGGAAAATTACCTGTTATTGCAAATGGAAATCTCCATGAGCCAGAAAAGGCAAAACAAATTATTGAAGATGGTGATGCAGATATGGTTACTATAGGCCGTGGGGCATTAGCAAATGGTGACTGGGTAAATAAAGTAAAAGAAGGCAAATCTTTAGAGGAATTTGTACCAGAGAAAGTTTTAAGTCCAAATGCAAAAATAAAAGATTTTGAAGTATGAAAAGAAAGGAACGGTAAAAATGGCAAAAGTTTTAGCTGTCTTATCAAGTGGTTACAAAGATGAGAATAATAAATATGAGACTGGTTGGTGGGGAGAAGAACTCTTTGCTCCTCTAGAAGCGCTAGAGAAAGCAGGTCATGAGGTAGAACTTGCTTCTCCATTAGGTGGGAAGCCAACGGTTGATCAGACAAGTTTTTTACCCGAATATGACCCAGAAGGAACGTATAAGGCATTATATGAATCAGGAAGAGCAGACGAAACACATAAGCTTTCTGAGACTAATCCAAATGAATATGATGTCGTCTTAATCGTTGGTGGTCATGGAGCTATGTATGATTTAGCAAAAGATGAAGACCTACATCGCATTATTAATACTGTTTATAATAATGGAGGAATCATTTCTGCTGAATGCCATGGGCCCGCCCCATTGATTTGGACCATACGACCAGATGGGAAAAGCATTATTGCTGATAAGAAGGTAACAGGATATCCAGATGAAATTGAGCCAGAGGGCTTATTAGATATCCTGCCATTTAGCCTTGAACAAGAAATTACGAAAATTTCCAAATACGATAAAGGTGATTTGACAAAAAAAGCACATGCTGTATGGGCTGATGATCAAATCGTTACTAGCCGTGATCCATTTTCTTCTGAACTAATGGGTGAAGAATTAGTTGAAGTACTTAGAAAGAAAAATATATAAAGGAAGGAAAGGTGAATTTTTCCTTCCTCTTGAAGATCTTTTTCCGCGCCCATAAGTAACATTGTACTGACTGATTTATCATGGATACCCTCTAATTAAAATGAGATATCACTCTTATTACAACTTATATAGGTCAAAAAACTGAAAGGTTACTTTTTAGTACCTATAGCACTTTAAAGTACGTACTTTTTATATTGTTGAATATGTTTCATAATAGCATATGTCAGAGGGGAATTAGTAATACAGTATTAAAAAAGTACCTCTGTTGCTTTTTAGTATCTATCGTACTTTAAAGTGAATACTTTTTTGCTTGTTTAAATGCTTTACAACGTATTTTGTCAGATGATGAAATGTCATTTATTGATTTGATCAGTCATTGATTTTCACCTCAATTCATAGTGATCAATCATTTTAAAAAGTAAATTTTAGGAGGACATCTTAAATGAGAAATATACTGCAAGGAAAACTAGGCTTTGGTACGGCGCCACTAGGTAATATGTACCGTAATATCCCAGAAGAAGAAGCGATTGCAACTGTAGACGCGGCTTGGGAAAGTGGCATTCGTTACTTTGATACAGCCCCACTTTATGGATCTGCCTTAGCAGAGATGCGGCTTGGTGAAGCACTGTCGAAAAGAAATCGCAACGATTATGTTTTAAGTACAAAAGTAGGTCGAATTATTTCGGATGAATTGGAAGATCCATCTACACGTGATTTAGGAGAAAAAGGAGGACTTTTCGAATTCGGCCATAAGAATAAAGTCATCAATGACTACAGCGCGGATGCAACTCTTCGCTCTATCGAGGATAGTTTGAAACGTTTAAAAACAGATCGTATAGATTTTGTATATATTCATGACGTAGCGCAGGACTTTTATGGTGATAAATGGATTTCGCAGTTTGAAGCTGCACGTACAGGGGCATTCCGTGCACTTACACGTTTACGTGAAGAAGGAGTCATTAAAGGTTGGGGACTTGGAGTAAACCGAGTAGAACCGATTGAACTCATGCTCGAATTGGAAGAAGTAAAGCCAGATGTATCCTTGCTGGCTGGTCGTTACACATTATTGGATCATGAGCGTGCGCTGCAACGGGTCATGCCTGCAGCTAAAAAACATAATATGGATATTGTCGTGGGTGGTCCATATAGCTCAGGTATTCTTGCTGGGGGTACTCACTTCGAATATCAAAAAGCGTCCCCAGAAATTATTGCAAAAGTAGAGAAAATCAAAAAGATGGCGGATCGACATCAAATTAGCATTAAAGCTGCTGCTTTACAATTTTCACTGGCTAACCCGGCCGTTGCTGCTGTTATTCCTGGTGCTAGTCGCCCAGAACGTATTACAGAAGACAAAGCTGCATTGAACACAGTAATCCCGGCAGCATTCTGGGAAGAAATGCGTGAACAAAAACTGGTAGCATCTCATGCACCACTACCAATCAACGTTAAATAAAAAGGAGTATAAAGAATATGGCACATGCTATTGCATCTTTAAAATTCTTGCCACACCTGATCAGGTATGGCAATTAATCGGAGGATTTGACTCACTTCCAGACTGGTTACCGTACATCCCTAGCAATAAAGTAAGTGAAGGTGGATGTGTACGTTATTTGGCTAATCCGGATGGCGATGCAATTGTAGAGCGTTTAGGGGTATTCAATAATAAGGAGCGCTACTACACCTATTCAATTATGGAGGCCCCATTTCCGGTTACTAATTATCTAGCTACTATCCATGTTAAAGAGGATACTGATGGTGAACCCTCCTTTTTTATTCCCAGAACCAACATTATGTTAACTAGAATCACCTCAAAGAGTTAAAAAAGAAAAACATCCTTCTAATTCGAGATCATAAGTCTCTAAAAAATTATAAGAAATATAAAAGGCACCCCTTTAAGGAGTGCCTTATTTGTTTTATCGAAACATTTGAAGTACGTTTTGTGGCTGTTTATTTACTTGCTTAAGCATTGCTTGAGATGCTTGAGCAAGGATAGAGTGCTTTGTTTGCTCCATCATTTCTTTCGCCATGTCAACGTCACGAATACAAGACTCTGAAGCTGTTAAGTTTTCACAAGTCGTTGTTTAACCTTAGTATCTCAAGGTTAAAGCATACGAGGAGTTTATTTTACAGCTTCTTTCAATTCTTTTCCTGGTTTAAAAGCAGGAACTTTTGAAGCAGCAATCTGCATTTCTTCACCGGTTTGAGGGTTACGGCCTGTTCGCGCCGCACGCTCACGCACTTCAAATGTTCCAAATCTAATCAATTGAATTTTCTCTTCTTTTGAAAGAGTGTCAGAAATGGTTTTAAATAATGCATCTACAGCCTTTGCAGCATCCTGCTTTG
>NZ_JALAMS010000018.1:18725-206940 GCF_026790145.1 Priestia endophytica
CTTTGTTAGTTCTGATTGTGCTGCAACAGCATTCACTAACTCATTTTTGTTCATATCAAACACCTCATCCTTTTATTTTGGGACCATATGTAGAAAGATTACTATAACACAGATTTGAGATATCTGTCTCTTAATAAAATTAGATAAACGGAAGCGAAACTCCTTTTTTTATAAGATGTATGTTGGGATTAACTCTATGGCACAGTTAAGTGAGCGATTGTTACATTATTAATCAGTCATATGGATAAGTACCTTAAAATCAATTCTACGAAGATCGGATACCGATAATTCAGCTTATGTTAACTAGCTTTATACATCAGATTTATGTACTTCTATATAGAAAAGATTATTTTTAATTGTTTTTTAATTCCTATTATGTCTAATTACAGCTAATGGAAGTGGCGCACTAGAATTTCGAGAGACATTTTAAGTAAATTGAATGTTTTAGAAGGTAAAAAACTAGAAGAATGGTACAGTTGATTTAAAGAAGGCTTTATCAAAAGTTAGTTACATAGATATCTTGGTGCTCATCAATGAATTTGTCTCTGTAAATTAGATCTCTTTTAGCTACAGTGAGATAAAATTTGACTTAACATAACACCGTTTAGAGGAAGTAAAAAGCACAAACTGGTTAATTATTAACGAGTTTGTGCTTTTTCTTTATATAAATTAAAAAAGAAGAAGATTAAAAACCATCTCCTTTTTGTTATATTAATTACGTTTAGGTACTCTTCTTTATTTCATATACTTAACGACTCATTTGAGAGAATACTATGATTTATCAAACGTTTAGAAAAAGCTCAATAACCTTCATTACCTTGTCCTAAGAGAATAAAATATTCATTACTTATTCTTTACCAATCGTCTTATCCTGAATCTTTTCAAGATGTTCCAAATTCAATATCTGTTTGATCTCGTTATAAACTTCCTCACCACTAAGAGCCATATCATTCTCAATCCACCAATTTAAAACGCCTAAAGTAGCTCCCACAAATGCTGCCATAGTAACTTCTGAAGAGGGAGGGATGTTTTGAGTGTTGGTTTCACTCATAATCTGTTGTTTCATTTTTTCAGTCATTTCTTTTCTTATAAGATATCTTAATGAGTCCCTTTCTTCTACGAATAGTTGAGAAAATAATCGTCTATACTTAATTGCCACGTTAAATAACTTTAGGTGCACTTCTTCTACACTACTGTATTCAAAATGAAACTCCTCGGCCATTTCTTTTAATGAATAAGCCAACAAATCATATTTGTCATTAAAATGTGTATAGAATGTAGCGCGATGTACCATTGCTTCTTCACAAATTTCTTTTACAGAAATGGAGTGAAAAGAATGATGCTCTATTAAAGAAAGTAACGCTTGAGAAAGAAGCTTACGTGTTCTTTTGACTCGTAAGTCTTCTTTTTTTTCTTTCGCCACATACATTACCTCGTTTCTGTACTGTTAATAGACAGTTTCGCTATATTGTTTATTGATAAACTTAATTATACATCTTAATATTTAAATTACAAGAGTAAATAAAATATACATGTGTCTAAAAGGTGTATTCAGAATATTTTAATGATGACAAATTTAAATACACCATGTACTTCTACTCTTGTGAAAAAATTTAAAAACCAGGTGACAGAATCTCTTCTATTTTAACTTCTATCTAAATCGTAGCATCTGCACATCAAATCATTATTATTTACGCTTCCAATCGGAAGATATGAAAGGAGACCGTAAAAATGAAAAAATCGTTTACACCTTATCAATCGAAAGAAGAAAAAGCCATTGTTATTGGAGGAGGCATTGCAGGTTTACTCACAGCTCGCGTTCTTTCTAAGCATTATGAAGAAGTCATCATTGTAGAAAGGGATGAGCTACCTCAAGAGTCATCTACTCGTTCAGGTACGCCCCAAGCTTTTCATCCTCATCGTGTTTTGACACGTGGAAGTATGATTATGGAACGTTTCTTTCCTGGCTACATTGATGATTTATTAAATCAAGGAGCTCCTTCCACACAAAATAAAAAAGGGAGTGTATTCACTTCACAAGGGCGTATACAAATGGTTCATCTTGAAAAAAATGTATCAAGCAGTCGAGCGCTATTAGAGTGGACGTTCCGCCAGCGTGTACAAAAAATCTCAAATGTACATTTTCTTTCCAAAAAAGAAGTAACAGGTCTTCAAATATCGGATGATTACAAGCAAGTGAAAGGGGTTCATATAAGAGAACGAAGTGAACAAAAACAAAAACAAGAACAAACAGTGTCTGCTGATTTAGTAGTAGATACAAGTGGACGCTCTTCCAAATTACTTAAATGGTTTGAATCTATGAAATTTGAAGTGCCACAACCAGAACGTTTAAAAGTATCTCTTGGCTATAGTACACGATATTACCGAGTACCGCCCCATGTTAGGGAGAAATGGGGGGCTGTGGTTTCAGAAGCACAACCAGCTAAAGGAATTGGCGCGGGAATGATAGAATACATCGAGGATAATATGGCCCAAACATTATTATTTAGTGCAGGTGGTGCACACTATCCGTCAACGAACCCAGAAGAATACGAAAAAGAATTAGAACTCACTAGCCCTATGATTGGGGAAATAGTCAAAGAGCTAGAGCCAATAGGTGTTCCACGGGGCTATCGTATATCTGAATCAGTTCGCCAACATTTTGAACAAATGGAAGATTGGCCAGCTGGGTTACTTGTAGTCGGCGATGCTTTTTGTAACTTTGACCCCATTCATGGACAAGGAATGACAGTAGCTGCTATTGAAGCTGAAATGTTAGACATTTGCTTACATGAAAAACAACATACCTCTCAACCTCACTTTGAACGCTACGTGCTGCAACGAATGCAGGAAGCGATTGAACCGGCATGGTGGCTTAGTTCAGTTGCAGATTTACGTTGGGAAGGCATTGAACATACTGGGGCTGAACCATTAAAAGGTGTGTCCTTTGCACAGAAGTATTTCAATTTGTATCTTAAACAAGCCGTGAAATTAGCGAACGAAGAGAACAATACTTCTATGTTCCTGAAATATTTTATGATGAATGCATTAGTCCTTTCCCCACGTGACATTATTAATGCACGTACACTGAACATGTTGTTGAGCGGAGATGGATCTCTAGAGAAGCAGCAATTGGTAGATGAATTAGGAAACGTAGATGAACAACAAATACAAGAAAGATTAGATGAGCTGATTCCTTCCTTTTCATTGGAAGTTGATGAGAAGGTCTTACAATCATTCTCTTCCATGTTCCCTTCTAATACCAAGGTATGAAAATAAATACAGAGTTTATTATACTGTTCATGATTCCTAAGGAAGTAAGAAATGAGAAGAAGTGACGTTCATTCGTAAAATGTATTTATAAATTTATTGGTCAAGGCTCTTTGATTGCTTCAATGATCATAGAGACTTGACGAGTAGAAAGGAAAGAAATATGCGTATTTATACAAAAGTAGACCAAGATACATGTATTGCATGTGGAGCTTGTGGAGCAACAGCCCCAGATATTTATGATTATAATGACGAAGGCATTGCGTTCGTATTAATCGATGAGAATCAAGGAAAGATACCGGTTCCTCACGACGTAGAAGAGGATGTTCAGGATGCGTGTGAAGGATGTCCAACGGATTCCATCAAAATAGCCAATACACCCTTCACTAGAGAGTAAAGGCAAGAAATAAACTTACGTGTTAAATCAATGGAGGGAAAGAACAATAATGCAGATAGAGGTGAAAAAAATATGACACAAGAAAACGACATCTATGATATTACGGTTATTGGCGGAGGACCTGTTGGCTTATTTACAGCGTTCTACGGAGGGATGAGACAAGCTAAGGTGAAAATTATTGAAAGCCTTCCTCAATTAGGTGGACAATTAACGACATTATATCCAGAAAAGTATATTTATGATGTGGCTGGTTTTCCAAAAGTGCGGGCGCAGGATCTAATTAACGGGCTAAAAAAACAAATGGAGCCGTTTCATCCTACCGTTTGTTTAGAAGAAGCTGTTGAACACGTCGATAAACAAGCGGATGGAATCTTTAAACTGCAAACTAATTGTGGTATTCATTACACGAAAACGATTATTATTACAGCCGGGAATGGTGCATTTCAACCACGAAAGTTAGACTTGAAGAAAGCTGAAACATTTGAATTATCTAATCTTCATTACTTTGTTGAAGATATGAATCAATTTGCGGGAAAGAGAGTGGTTCTATTTGGAGGAGGAGATTCAGCTGTAGATTGGGCGCTCCTGTTAGAATCAATTGCCGAAAAAGTGATATTGGTCCATCGTCGAGATAAATTTCGTGCACATGAACATAGTATTGAACAATTAATAAATTCTTCTATCGAAGTGAAAACACCCTATGTTCCAACCGAGATTATTGGAGATAAAGCCATTACTCAAATAGTCGTCGAGCATACCAAAGAAGGAATAAAAGACACCATTGAGGTAGATGATGTCATTGTCAACTATGGATTTGTTTCTTCTTTAGGTCCAATTAAAACCTGGAATCTTGAAGTAAATAAGAATGCTATTGTGGTGAATTCAAAACAAGAAACGAATATTCCTGGAATTTATGCAGCTGGAGACATTTGTACGTATGATGGAAAAGTCAAACTCATTGTAGCAGGTTTTGGAGAAGGACCTACAGCCGTCAACAACGCGAAAGCCCACATGGATCCTGAAGCAAAAGTACAGCCTATGCATAGTACATCCCTCTTTGCTTAAATAAATGGATTTTGGTGTGAAAATTAGAATCATATAAAAAGAATTTATTATTTCTAATAAAATGTCTTGTTAAAACAGGATCTTAAATAGTTTATGAATGTTTTTATTTGATTTTAGGCAGACTTGTCTTGTAAACGAGTTGCCTTTTTTTATTGTACAAGGTCTTCCTGGTGATAAATATGGTTGTCTAATGGTTGAGAGACTTTTAATATATCGGATAAATAAAGTATAGTCTTCGTTTTTAAGCTATATATTGTATATATTTTTAGTTAACATAAAATCCATTACAGGAAGTAATAAAAGCTCAAACTTGTTGAATGCCAACAAGTTTGAGCTTTTTCTTGTCATTTAGGTATACTTTTACAAACGCAATCAAACAACCTATTCCATTAAAGGGCCATTTTCTGTAGTAACGTATTGTGCAAATGACAGGAGTTTGGAATAATTGGTATTATGGTGCTAAAACGCACGTTAAACCTTTATGAATTTAGTTCATGAATAGGAGATTGTTATGTTTAAAATTATGATAATTGAAGATGATGAAAAGATTAGAAAAATAGTAGCTGATACGCTAACGAAGTGGAAATATGAAGTTATAGAGATTAAGGAGTTTGACCACATTCTAGATGATTTTGAGAAATCCCAGCCTGATTTAATTTTATTAGATATAAACTTGCCAACCTTTGATGGCTTTTATTGGTGCCAGAAGATTCGTGCAATCTCAAGTGTGCCCATTCTGTTCCTTTCCTCTAGAAATCAAAACATGGACATCATCATGGCTATTAATATGGGAGGGGACGATTTTATACAGAAGCCCTTTGATTTAGATGTTCTTGTAGCAAAAATCAGTGCATTGTTACGCCGGAATTATACTTATCAAAATGGACCTAACTTAAAGTTAACGCACCGGAACTTGTCTTTGTATGTAACAAACTCAACCATCCAGTTTGAGGAACAGTCTATTGAACTTTCACGTAATGAGTTTATCATCTTGCAATTGATGATGCGCAGAATAGGGAAAATTGTATCCAGAGATGACTTGATGCAAGCTCTTTGGAATGATGAACAGTTTGTCGATGATAATACACTGACTGTTAATGTAAATCGATTAAGGCGTAAGATTTCTGGAATTGGATTAGAAGACTTTATTGTAACACGTAAAGGAATGGGGTATCTGATCGAATGAGGTTAATACAATTTTTAAAACACGAGAAGCCTTATATCTTTTTGTTAGTTTTTATCTTTTGTATGGTTTCGACCGTGTTTTACACTGACACCAATATGACATGGAACTGGTACACTTTTCTATATGCTTGGGTATTAACGCTTTTCGTATTAATTATTTTCTTTTTGTACCGGTATCAGCAAAATTTACAAGCGATCCGAGCCAGGGGTGACGAAGATCATGAGAACCTTTCTTTAGAGGCAGCCTTTTTACAGCAGTTGATTGATGAGAAGGAAAGGGAACATATAAGGTCTCTCAATCAGATTCATGAGAAACAAAACGAGTATTACGATTTTATTGTATCGTGGTTTCATGAAATTAAAACACCCATCTCAGTGCTACGATTGATGCAGCAGACAGAAATCGATGTCAAGAGTTTTCATGATGAGGTATCAAGGATAGAGCATTATGTGGATCAAGCACTTTATTATGCAAAGTTAGATAACTTTAATCAAGACTATGATATTAAGAATTGTGATTTGAATCAATTGGTGAAAGAGGTTATAAAAACTCATTCTAAAACATTTATTTCTAAGAAAATCCGCCTGCAGTTACAGATAGAACCCATCACCATCCAAAGTGACACCAAATGGCTGCAATTTATCCTGAATCAATTAATTTCAAATTGCTTGAAGTACACGGAAGAAGAAGGGGAAATAAAGATTGAGACAGGTTCTGATTTAAAAGAAAAGCAGCTGATTATTAGAGATAATGGAATAGGTATAGAAAAGACAGATTTACCACGGATATTTAATAGGGGTTTTACAGGATCTAACGGGCGTACATACACAAAATCTACAGGGATGGGGTTATATTTAGCCCAGCAGTTATCCAATAAACTTGGTCACTATATTACGTGCACCTCTGAAACAGGTTTGTATACCGAATTTGTTATGCACTTTCCCAAAAATGTTGATCCATATTTTAATATGCAAAAAAACGCAATGAGACCATGATAAAGGCCATTGCGTTTTCTAATTAATATTTCTGATTTACGATTTTGTAGTAGAGATTTGCAGAAGACAGATAAAACAATACATAAATCATAAAGTATATAGCAAAGATGAACCAGAGCATCGAAGTAAGTTGCGGGAAATCTTGAACAGAATCCAGGATATAGTATTTTAGAATGAGCCAGCTGTGCAGAATGCCTAAGATTAGCGGAGGGAAGAAAACAAAGAGAAGTTGTTTACGGATTACGCTTTTCAATTCACGGTCTGCGGCACCTATCTTTCGCAGAATGGAATACTGTCTCTGTTCTTCCGTTGCTTCCCGCAATTGTTTAAAGTAAATAACGCTAGCCAATGCAAACAGTGCAATGACAGCCAGGAAAGCAGCTGCAAATAACATTAAAGATGAACTTTCTATTTGCTTTGAATACACATCAGCAAACGAAGAATAGTAAGTGTCGGGCTTCTTCGTAACAATGGCATGTATATCACTTGATAAGGATTCAGCCTGCTTCTCATTTTCAATCTCATAAATTTCAAAAGGGATTATTTTGGCTGTGCTTTTTAAGTTTTGATAAGCGTTATCTGAAATAATCAAGACTGCGGGCTTTAATATCATCGATTGAACAGGGTCGCTGGCCCAGCCTAATAATGCGTAATCTTTCTTCTCTACTAGTTTTAGAGTGATATCTTTATTAACATTCACTTTAAAACGCGGCAACTGATCAGAGGGGAAGGATTTTGGGAAATCTGTTCCTTGTGACAGAGATACAGCTTCCATATCATCTAAATGGATTTCCTCCTGATTTCCACGCAATGAGATGATTTCGTTATATGCTTTTTCAGGAAAAAGAAATACGTCCTTTGAAAAATACTCAGGGTTCTCAAAAGCAAGGTTCATGTCTGTATTTGGCTTTCCTACTAAGGCTTCCAAAGTTTTGTGATACTCTATTGAGTGATCGGAATTTTTTATTTTAGCATCAATTCTATCGTTTGTTTCCTTATCCAATGACTGGTATGCAATATCATTCGGTAAATTCCTGCCGACAGCTTCAAACTGGACAGCATAATTGATTGAAACGAATCCAATTAAGAAAATAATGGTCGCACTGAACAAAGAGATGAAGGTAAGATTTAACGTATTCGACCTTATTTGGAAACGCAATGACGAGATCCACAATACCCTATTGCCTTCATGGAAATTATGCTTCTGGCTTATCTTTTGAAGCAGCCAACCGGAGAACTGACGGAAGAACAAATACGTTCCACCAATAATGCCGACTGTTACAGCAATCATGCCGAAAGTTGCGTGTTCTTGCCATATGCTTGATTCTTTGCCCCGGCTGATCAGATAGAATTCCGTTGCTAATAACACTAACGATAAAGCTGCCATAATGAACGAAGAAGGTATGGGTTTTTCCATTTTTTCTTTGGCATGAAACAACTCCACCAGTTGCACGCGACTGATCATGATGAAACTTTGGATACTGACGATGATCGATAGCAAGAGAAACAGGATGATTGTCGAGCCGATCGCTTGAAAAGGAAAATTTAACGTAATAACATTGTCGTATTGCATTAAGTTCATTAACGCCATACCGAATAACTTGGACAATAGACCGCCAAGAAGTATTCCAATTACAAGCGAAAATGATCCAATGATCAAATTTTCAACGAATACCATTCGGGTAATCTGGCTTTCTTTCATACCTAGAAGTAAATAGAGTCCAAATTCCTTCTTTCTTTGCTTCATAAAGAAAGAATTAGCATAAAGAATAAAGAAAATGATAAAGAGGAAGATAACCACGGAGGCAATCGACACCCCCGTTTGGAAATTCTCTTTATTTTTGAGTACATCCAATATATCCTGGTTATACATCAGTGATGAGAAGGTGAAATGGATCATAACACCTGTAATCATGGCAAACAGATAAATCGTATAAACACGGAAATTACGCTGAACGTTCCGGAACGTTACATTCAGTAAGTTCACCTTTGATTCCCTCCCATGGCACTCTGGATGTGAAGGATTCGATCAAAGAAGTCATTTTGACTTTGGTCACCTTTATATAGCTCGTTTACGATTCCTCCATCACGCAAGAAGATAACTCGTTTACAGAAGCTTGCTGCATAGGAGTCGTGTGTAATCATAAGAATAGTCGTTTGAAACGTTACATTTAAGCTCGCTAACTGTTCTAATAATTGTGTTGCTGATCTGGAATCAAGAGCGCCTGTAGGTTCATCTGCAAAGACAATTGCAGGATTTGTAATAATGGCACGTGCAGATGATGCCCGTTGCTTTTGACCACCAGAAACTTCTGTCGGGTATTTCTCCTGAATTTCTTCAATATTCAATGCCTGAATAACTGGTCTCAGCCGTCTTTCCATCTCATCCGTAGAAAATTTCCTTAATGAAAGGGGCAGAAGAATGTTCTCTTTAATCGTTAAAGTATCAAGCAAGTTGTAATCTTGAAAGATGAAACCCATTCGTTCTTGGCGAAATGTGCGTAATGCTTTTTTGTTTAAATCTAACAAAGCTTGTTCTTCAAGCCAGACTTCCCCGCCAGAAAATTTATCAATCGTCGATAGCACATTCATTAGTGTTGTTTTTCCTGAACCAGAAGGCCCCATAATAGCTGTAAATTCACTCGAAGTTATGGTCAGGTCAATATTTTTTAAAACCTGTGTCTTTCCATAGGATTTAGATAAATTTTTAGTTTGTAATACTTTTTTCAACGAAAATCTCCTCCTCATGTTACATACTATAAAATTCATCCTTTTCCCTACCATAGATGTAACAGGAAGTTAGATTACAATTTTGTCACATTACAATTTGAATATGTAAAATAAATGTTAGCGACTAGTGAATGTAATAAATGGAATTCTTAAATCAATTTTCGAATGTCAACTAATACAAATTATACGTATATGATGAATATTATTTCTATGATAAAAAAATAATTATTATATATTTATATTATCCAGTGAGATCAGTGCTAAATCTTTATTATTTAGCACTTACATTATATTCTTAAGGAGATATCCTCTTTATGTTCCAGATAGTAAAAAGCACAAACTTGTTTCAGGACAACTTTTTTCATTTTTTTCCATTATAAACGAGCACAATGTTCATATCCATTAATTACCTTTTTACTCCATAAAAGGTGAACACAAACATACGGTTCGTAAAGTGGACGTCCGTAAAAGTGTATGTTTACGGATAATTTAATTTTATAACCAATCTAGCATTTTTAAGTTCGTTTAATTTTTAAATTAAATTACGAACGTTCTTTTGAATACATCCATTTTTACGAACGTTTTTATTAATATAATAGAGAGTGAAACACAAAAAGAATATAAAAAGAGAAAATCGGGATACATGCATGTAGGGGGGCTGAGATTAAAATGAGGGTGTCAGCATCAATTTATGGATAAGGAGTTTATTCTCAAGACATTTTCATCGGCAAACAAAGTGGAGAAAAAGTCAATGGGGAGCAGCACCAAATGATGAAACGGATGATTCGTATTGAATACTAATATTAGGATATCTAAGTGTTAGAAGGGTAATTTGAAGTTTTTACGCCAGAATTTTTTTATCCTTTCTTACATTATCTTTCTCCTAGAATCAAAGTTTAACCTTAACTGCATTATGTTTTCTTTTTGTACGGTTAATGATATGATTTTCACGAGTCTGTTTGACTTGTGAATTTTTTTACACTTACAAAATACCTAAAAAAGAACTCTTTTATAGTATATAAATGATTCCATCCTCTCTTAATCAACAATAGGAAGTGATACAAATGGAGAAAACAAAGCAGCCTTATGGAACGGTTCTTATTAAAGCCTCCCATATCTTAGATTTTTTATCGAGTTGCGATGAACCGCAGTCTTTGAATATAATTGCCAAAGAAACTGGTCTAACGAATTCTACAGCTTTAAAAATACTAGACACTTTACTCATGATAGGCTATGTCCAAAAAAACGCCGAGTTAAAGAAATTTAGTCTCGGTTTATCAATTATTAAATATGCTAATAAATCAATAAATAATTTAGATATTAAAAAAATCGCACAACCGCATTTAGAAGAGTTACAAAGAGTAACGAATGAAACAGTTCACTTAGGTATTCAAGATAAAGATAGTATTATTTATATCACAAAAATAGAGAGTAAAAATCCTATATGTCTCTATTCAAAAGTTGGCAATAGTATTCCTATGTATTGTTCAGCAATGGGAAAAGCTATTTTGGCCTATTCATCAGATGAAGAAATTCAAAATTATTTAGATCGTCAGCCATTAAATAAATTAACGAACAACACCATTACAAATAAGTCTGAATTTACGGAAGAGATTTTGAAGGTTAGGGAAATGGGTTATGCTTATGATAATGCTGAACATGAAGAAGATGTATTTTGTATTGGAGCCTCTATTACTTTGAATAACAAAAAGTATGGGGCATTTAGTGTTAGTATTCCTAAATATAGACTGACGGAAGAGTTTCAAAAACAAATTATTGAAGCAATACAAATTTGTAAAAATAATATCTTAAACGATCTTCATTAACAGAGAATGTGAATTAGAGTTAAATTTAGCCAAGGACTTCCTTATAGAAATCCTTGGCTTTTATATGTTTTTAAATTCTTTGTTATAACATAAGAAAACTTAGTTTATATAACCTAGTTTCTTGGAGATGTGCTCACTGCATTCTTTGGCATATTTTCCGTAGATGTTGATTTCTTCTTCTGGAAAGCGAAGTGTTGGCACAGAAATACTGAGGGCACCAACTACATTCTTAGAAAAGTCAAAAATGGGAGCTGCCACACATCGTATTCCAATTTCAGTTTCTTCATTATCAATTGCGTATCCATTTTCCCTTATTGATACTAATTGATCTAGAAAATCATCAATTTTTGTAATCGTGTAAGGGGTATTTTGCACAATTTCACTTTTATTCCATACATCTATTACTTTTTCCTTATTAGAAAATGCAAGAATGGCTTTCCCTACAGCTGTACGATACATCGGATTCTTCTTTCCTATCCATGTATGCATTCTTATTGTGTTAGTAGATTCAACTTTATGTATATAGACGATTTCAGTTCCTTCTTCAACAACAAGATGAATTGTTTCCTTTGTTAATTGAGCCAATTTTTCAAGATCAGGTTTTGCCTCCTCTAATAAATCAAGGTCTTGTATTCTTTTATTACCCATTTCGAATAATTTGAAGGTACATCTGTATTTATTTGAATCTTTTACTTGTTCAATATATCCGTTACTCACAAGCGTTGATACTAATCGATACACTGTTGTTTTATTTAAATTTAAAGATTTACATATATCAGTAATACCAATTTGATTGTGTTGAGACACGATTCCTAAAATCGCTAACGCTCTATCAACAGATTGAACGGTGTCACTCTTAATCAATATTGCCACATCCCATAATAGATAATTTGTTTAACGTTATTATTAATTATAGAGGTTTCCTACTTAAAAATCTATTACTCATTATACAATGGGAAAAGGGAGTATTTATTTCAAAAAATCAGATCTCCATATAAAAAAGTCAAATGATTAATGAATTCATAATTATAAAACCCAAAAAATATCCACATTATGATGATTTAATACAAAAATATAAAGTGATAAAATTGTCTATTTTGATTTGTTTATAGTTGTTATATGTGTTTATATCTTTGTTTTTTGTGTATAATCTTTTGAAAATATGAAAAACATATTGATATTTAATAATACTTTTCGTATAATGAAATAAGAATTCACAATGTGAAAAAAAGGTTGATTAATAAATTATAGTAATCTAGAGTAAAAGATAAGCATGAAGTATTATAATTGAAAGCGCGTTCAATATTTCAGACAAATATTCTTATTTATTTCATAATTGTGAATCCCGATACTTTTTGTAGAGAGCAAAACGAGTAAAGAGATAGGTCAAACTATGAAAAGTATGAGAGGTATAATTTATTTTTGCTTGGAGGGAACAGCATGATTCAAAATAAAGCATTTATTGAAAAAGAAGAAGTAATAAGCTATATCAATTTACTAATGAATAATCTTTCACAGATTAAAGATAATACTGGGGAATTTTTGCTGCATTTTGATGACGTAGTCGTAGATGACAAGAGTTGGGCAATGTGGAATTGGCCGCAAGGTGTAGGATTATATGGAATACATAAATATTCAAGACTATCAGGCGATCAAAAAGCTTTAAAGATTGTAACAGATTGGTTTAAAGATAGATTTGAAGAAGGAGTTCCACCTAAAAATGTAAATACAATGGCTCCGCTTTTAACATTGGCCTTTCTATATGAAGAAACAAAGGATAAATCACTTATTCCTCATCTTGAAGAGTGGGCAGAATGGGTAATGCATGATATGCCACGTACAAAAGAAAACGGACTGCAACATATGACATATGGTCCGGAAAATAAAAACCAGCTATGGGATGATACGTTAATGATGACTGTATTACCATTAGCAAAGATAGGTATGCTTTTCAATAAACAAGAGTATATAGAAGAAGCTAAAAAACAATTCTTAATACACATTAAATATTTAAGTGATCGAAAAACAGGATTATGGTTCCATGGATGGACGTTTGAAGGAAATCACAACTATGCAGAAGCCCTATGGGGAAGAGGGAACTGTTGGATTACCATTTCAATTCCGGAAATTATAGAAATATTAGAGTTAAAAGAAGGGGATTTCTTTAGAGAATTCTTGATTGATACATTAAAGAGACAAGTAGAAACATTGGCTCAGTATCAAGATGAAAGCGGTTTATGGCATACACTAATTAATGATAAAACATCTTATCTTGAAGCCTCTGCCACAGCAGGGTTTGCATATGGAATTTTAAAATCTGTTCATAAAGGCTATATAAGCCAAGAATATAAGGAAGTTGCTTATAAAGCTATTCAAGGAATGCTGAGAGAAGTAAATGAAGATGGAGCTTTACAAAAAGTTTCAGTTGGAACAGGTATGGGAGATAGCTTAGATTTTTATAAGGAAATTAAAATAACAACAATGCCGTATGGACAGTCATTAGCAGTTCTCTGCTTAGCTGAATTTTTATATTCCTATAGTTAATTACAAGGGGGCATTACGAATACTCATTAGAAGTGTAACACTTCATGAGTATTCGTAATTTAACTATAGAAAGTCAATTTTATTATTAAATTGAAAGTAGATATTCAGTTCACATCTATATGAAAGCGCTTCTAATATATGACGGGAGAGAAAATGGGGATGGAGAAGAGACAGATAAAACTTGTTAATTATTTAGCGTATGGATCCACCGATTTTTTAGGTGCAGGTGCTTTTGCTTTAACAGCAGCTTGGCTATTGTATTTCTACACAACATTTTGTGGGCTAACCCCAGTTCAAGCTGGATCTATTTTTGCAATTGCTCGTTTTGTCGATGCTATAGCAGCTCCGGTAATGGGCTATATAACAGATAACTTTCATAAAACTAAACTCGGAAAGAAATTTGGAAGAAGAAGATTCTTTCTATTGATTTCCATTCCTTTAGTGCTTTGTTATTCCTTAATTTGGGTCAGCGGAATGAGTTATTGGTACTACTTACTTACATATATCGCCTTTGAAATTGTGTATACAATGGTGTTAATTCCTTATGAAACATTAGCATCAGAAATGACGACAGATTTTAAAAAGCGTGCAAAGTTCACTGGTGCCAGAATGTTTACCGCTCAGCTATCAGCCGTATTTGCTGCATTTATTCCAGGAAGGCTAGTTGAAGCGTTAGGAAAAGATGATCCTATGACTTTCCTTTATGCAGGAACCATCTTTACAGTCATTTTTGTTTGTGTATTAACATTTGTTTACAAATTCACATGGGAAAGACCTTTAGAGGATATATTAAATGAAGAAGTGCAAGAAGAAAAAATTCCATTTTTTGAAAATGTAAAAAAGGTATATATAGATCTAATCTCAACTTTAAGAGTCAGAGTGTTCAGGCAACATTTAGGGATGTATTTAGGGGCTTATCTAAGCCAAGATATCTTTAATGCAGTCTTTACGTATTTCATTGTTTTTTCACTTTCACAAGATGCAGTTGCAGCTTCCAATTTAATGACAGTTATGTATCTGCTGCAAATCTTTGGGGTATGGATGGCTATGACTATAACTTTAAAATTAAATCCAGCTCCAGCATATAGAGTCGCAATTTCTCTGTTTATGATAGGTGTCATTGGATACTTAGTTGTTTATTATGCTAATCCGTCCAATTTGATGGTAATGTTGTTCATTTTGATAGGTATAGCGGGCCTTGGAAGAGGTGGATTAAACTTTATTCCTTGGAACAACTATCCTTTTATTCCAGATGTAGATGAAGTTCTTACAGGGCAAAGAAGAGAAGGCGTATTTGCAGGTATGATGACATTTATACGCAAAGCTTCTCAAGCACTTGCTGTGTTCCTTGTTAGTTTTATTCTACAAGAAGCTGGTTTTGTTTCAGGAAAAGATGTTCAATCAGCTTCAGCACTTAATGCTATCGTGGCAATTTTAACAATAGGAACCTTAATTTTTCTTGTTGGAGGTTTTTTAATCTCTTACAGATACAAGTTAACAAAAGAGAATCATACGATTTTATTAAATGAGATTAGCAGGTTGAAAAGTGGGGGTTCTATGAGTCACGTTGACGCTACTGCGCGTAAAGTGGTTGAACAATTATCAGGGTGGCAGTATGAAAAGCTTTGGGGAAACAATCCAGTTGGATATAAAAATAGGATTGCTTATAAAAATCTTCAAGATAAAAAGAAGTCAAAAACAAGTTAAACAACCGTTTTTAATGTGAAATTCCATTATAGAAGCTTTAAATAGACTCATTAATGATTGAAATTTCAAATAGTTTCATATATAATTAGAATTGTTAATTTCCAAATAAGAAATTATATTTCTTATTTGGAAATACTGATATCCTATTTCTCTGGAGGATGACTCAAAAATGAATATATTATCTAAACTTTCTGATTGTGGAGTAGTTGCAGTTGTAAGAGGTGATTCAACAGAAGAAGCTATCCGTATTTCTGAAGCATGTATAAAAGGAGGCATAAAGGGTATCGAAGTTACATTTACTGTTCAAGATGCAGATACCGTGATCAAAGAGCTGGTCTCTATCTATGATAACAATGACAATGTCATTATCGGTGCGGGAACAGTGCTTGATGCCCAAACGGCACGTATTGCAATTTTGGCTGGGGCTGAGTTTATTGTAAGTCCAAGCTTTGATAAAGAAACGGCAAAACTATGCAACTTATATAAAGTTCCTTACATGCCTGGTTGCATGACAATTACGGAAATGAAAACTGCATTAGAATATGGTGCAGACATTGTGAAATTATTCCCAGGAAGCGCCTTTGGTCCTGATTTTGTTAAAGCAGTAAAGGCACCACTTCCTCAAGTCAATATTATGCCAACAGGAGGTGTAAACTTAGAAAATATTAAAGAATGGATTCAAAATGGTTGTACGGCTGTAGGAGTAGGAGGCAATTTGATTGCTCCAGCGAAAACAGGGGACTTTGAACAAATTACCTTACTTGCTCGTCAGTATGTAGAAAAAGTGCAAGAGGCAAGGGTGGGGTAATGATGAAAAAAGTGGTAACACTTGGTGAGATTATGCTTCGTCTTTCTACTAATACTGGAGAGCGTCTTTGGCAGTCAGATAAGTTGACAATGCACTATGGAGGCGGAGAAGCAAATGTGGGAATTTCACTTTCCCATTTTGGACACGATGTTTACTTCGTTAGTAAAGTACCAGATAATGCGCTTGGCCGTGGAGTTAATCGTCATCTCCAATCTCATGGAGTTTATACGGATTATGTTCTAACAGGGGGAGAAAGGTTAGGCACTTATTATCTAGAGCGTGGTATAGGAGAACGGAGTCCGAAGGTGATGTACGATCGGAAATACTCTAGTTTTTCTACTTTAACAATAGCAGAGCTGGATTTAGAAGAAATTTTTCATGAAGCAACACTATTTCATGTTTCAGGAATCACTTTAGCCCTGTCTCCTAGTTTACGAGAATTAACTCTTCTAGCTTTAAAGAAGGCGAAAGAAAAAGGGATAAAAACAAGCTTTGATTTTAATTATCGTGCAACTCTTTGGAGTCATAAAGAAGCGTCTGAATCAATTCAGTCTCTCTTACCTTATATAGACATTTGTTTTTGCGGGGAATTGGATGCGATTCATTTACTTTCAATAGAGAAAGCAGAAGATTCTTTATCAGAAACAGAAAGACTTAAATACTATTACGATAGAATCAAAGAAATGTATCCGAATATTCAGTATATGAGTTCAACTTTCCGTCATGTTATTTCCGCTTCAGTAAATACATTGCAAGGGAATTTGTATGGGGATGGAAAGTTGCATCAAAGTAGGGTCCATCATATCGACCAAATTATTGATCGAGTTGGCGGGGGAGATGCATTTGCAGCAGGTGTACTTCATGGAATAATCAATCAATTACCTTTACAACAAATCATTTCATTTGCAACAGCTGCTTCGGCGTTGAAGCATACGGTTCATGGTGACTGTAATGCTTTTTCTGAAGAAGAGATTTTAGAATTTGTAGCTAATGAAAGAGGAAAGATTGTTCGATAAGAAGAGAATTAAAAATTTTATGACTAAAAAACGATATTAAATGATAAAGGAGAATGAATAATGGAAACTCGTTACGCTCATCATCCCGAAGATGTAAAACATCAAACAACAGAGGAATTAAGAAAGAACTTTTTAGTTGAAACTCTTTTTGAGAAAGATCGTGTTCACTTAACATACACACATAATGATCGAATGATTTTTGGCGGAGTTACTCCTGGAACAGAGGAACTAACAATTCAATTAGATAAGGAACTTGGCGTAAACTACTTTTTAGAACGTCGAGAGCTTGGCATTATTAATATTGGAGACGAAGGTACTGTTATTCTTGACGGAGTGGAATATGAAATGAAAGGCCGTGACGGTTTATATGTTGGACGCGGTACAAAAGATGTTCGATTCCGTTCAAAAGATGCTAACAAACCAGCTAAATTTTATATCAACTCAACACCAGCACACCATACCTATCCAACAGTAAAAATTGATATAAAAGAAATTGATCCACTTCATAAAGGTGAACAAGCAACATTAAACGAGCGCAATATTTATCAATATATCCATCCAAACGTTTGTGAAAGTTGCCAACTTCAAATGGGATTAACGATGCTTTCACCAGGAAGTGTATGGAATACAATGCCTTGCCATACTCATGAGCGACGTATGGAAGTCTACTTATATTTTGATATGGAACCAGATACGCGTGTATTCCATTTTATGGGTAAACCAGATGAAACAAGACATTTAGTTATGAAAAATGAACAAGCAACCATTTCACCAAGTTGGTCTATTCATACTGGAACAGCTACAAGTAACTATACATTTATTTGGGGCATGTGTGGAGAGAATATTACTTATGATGATATGGATCATGTGGAAATGGAAGAACTGAGATAAGTTAGTTAACACCTAGCTAAGAGAAAATAAATAGTATCCTAACATATGCGATACTATTTGTTTCTCTTTAATGTAAAATGTAAGTTTTTGGGTTCGTGAAGCCGAAAAATGAGATTGAAACATCAAGAATACATAAAAATGGGGGAGTTAAACAATGTCAAATAATTTGAATTCATTTTCAATGGACTTCTTCCGTCTTGACGGGAAAGTGGCAATCATTACTGGTGGGAACAAAGGGCTAGGTCAAGGATGTGCTGTGGCCCTTGCTAAAGCAGGCGCGGACGTGTTCATTGTAACACATGGAAAAGAGTGGGATGAGACACGAGCTCTTGTGGAGGAAGCTGGAGGAAATGTTCACTTCCATCAAGCAGATTTATCAGATCGCTCCTCTATTAAACAAGTAGTTTCAGAGTGTCTTAACGTATATAAAAAGATTGATATTTTAATTAATAATGCTGGAACTATCCGACGGGCTCCTATCCTTCAATATAAAGAAGAAGATTGGGATGCAGTGATGGCGATTAATCAAGATGCAGTTTATTTCTTAAGTCAAGAAGTGGCAAAAGTAATGGCTGAACAACAAAGCGGTAAAATCATTAATATCGCTTCGATGCTTTCTTTCCAAGGTGGAAAATTTGTCCCTTCTTACACAGCAAGCAAACATGCTGTAACAGGGCTTACAAAATCATTTGCTAATGAGCTTGCTGAACATAACATCCAAGTAAACGCTATTGCGCCTGGATATGTAGAAACAGCGAATACAGCTCCTATCCGTGCTGATGAACAGCGTAACAAAGAAATTTTAAGCCGTATCCCTGCTGGGCGCTGGGCAACTCCGGTAGATTTAATGGGAACAGCCGTATTCTTGGCAAGTCAAGCTTCTGACTATATGAACGGCCACATTTTAGCTGTTGATGGCGGTTGGTTAGCTCGATAAGAGTAGATTATTAAAAATTGTATGAGCTGTATCGCATTTATAGTGATACAGCTTTATTATATTACATTTGATATGCTGGACACTAAAAATAAAAAAGGATGATATAAATGAACCTAGGCATAAGAGGTCATGATATTGAAAAGAATGGTTTAGAGGAATTAGTAGAAGAAATTGAAAAAAAGGGGCTTACATCTGTACAGTTAGCTTTAAGTAAATCTTTAAATTATGTAAATACAGATTTAGGAAGTTTAAGCCCTGGTCTTGCTCATTATGTAGGAAGTACCTTTCAGAAACATGGTATTCAAATCGCTGTATTAGGCTGTTATATTAATATGATTCATCCTGATAAAGTGGAAAGACGAAAAGGCTTAGAAAGATTTAAAGAACATATAAGATATGCAAGAGATTTCGGATGCAGTATTGTAGGGACGGAAACTGGTAATGTAAATGCTGAAATTTTTTATACTACAGAAAACTTCAAAGAAGAACCATTCCAAGAAGTAGTCGAAAGTGTCCGTGAACTTGTAGAAGAAGCTGAGAAATTTGGCGTAATTGTAGGAATTGAAGCAGGAGTGAATCATCCTATTTATTCATCAAAAGTCATGAAAAGACTTTTAGATTGTGTCAATTCCAATAATCTGCAAGTGATTTTTGATCCAGTAAATTTACTGACGATAGATAATTATAAAGAACAGGACGAGATTTTTGAAGAAGCATTTAACTTATTTGGAGATAGAATGGTTATCCTACATGCCAAAGACTTTATTGTAGAGAATCAAATGTTAAAACCAGCTGCTGTTGGTAAAGGATTATTAAATTATGACCTAGTAATGAAATTAATAAAGGAGCAAAAACCTTTTATAAATATCTTAATGGAAGATACACAAGAACCTTTTATAGATGAAAGTGCTGTTTTCTTAAGAGAGAAGTATAAGCAAGGTTAAGGAACGATATTGTAAAGCATTTTGTGATCTGATATAGTATTTATCAATTATTGGATCGTCTTTGCTTAATGGACATGTTTAGTTTTGCATTTCTAGGTAGTTTTTTAAAGGTTAAATAAAACGGTAGAAGAAAAATGAACTTATCAAAGGTCCTTTGTTTTGGCAAAGGACTTTTTTTATTGTTAAAATCTAGATTACTTTTATCAACAATTTAAAGTATATTTGTATTAATATAAGGAACTTAATCAAAAATATTTTTTACATTATCATTTTTAATTGTTAATAATAATAGGTAATCAAAACGCCAATGTAAACGCTAGAATAGTTAATAAAAAAGGAGAACTTCTATGCAAGATGAGCTTTTAAATGAGTTATTAAAGATAACAGAAGAAGAGGAAATAATCTTACAAAACAGAAGAGAGATCAAAAAAGAGCTTTACACAAATCAGTCCAATTTTATTATTGAAAGTGAAAAATTTCTCAGTAAAGATAAGATGATTATGGTTCGCCAACATACACGCTTTGTTGATTTTCCTAAACATAAACACAATTATATTGAAATCAATTATGTTTATAATGGAGAATTAAATCAAAAGGTAGGTAATCAAAAAATAAATTTAAAACAAGGAGAGCTGTTATTTTTAAATCAGCATATTGAACATGAAATTGCCGCATGTGCAACAGAAGACATCATTATTAATTTCATTATTCAACCTCAATTTTTTGATTTTATCTTCTCTTTCCTAACAACTGAAAATAGAATTAGTAATTTTCTAATCAACAGTTTATACAATAGCACTCAAAACGGACAATTTCTCTACTTCAAAGTTTCAGAAGTGAAAAGTATTCAAGATTTAATTAAAAAAATTATTATAGAAATTATGTCCTCTGCCTTTATGTCTGACTCAACGGTTAAATTATATATGGGACTTTTAATTGTTGAGTTAATTAAACACGCTGATAAGGCTGAACATACAGAAGATTATCCTGTGCAGCATTATTTAATTGTTGAGTCTTTAAAGTACATTGATGAAAATTTCCAAAAAGCTTCGTTATATGAGTTATCGTCTCAATTAAATCAACCCCACTATGCTTTAAGTAAAGAAATTAAAAAGGCTACAAATTATACCTTTAAAGAGTTGCTTCAAGAAAAACGTTTAAGCAAAGCAAAAGAGTTATTAGAAAGTACAGATATGCCAATTACGACAATAATAGAGCAAGTTGGGTACGATAATGTTAGTTATTTCTATCGAATTTTTAAAAATAAATATAATCAAACACCAAAACAATTTAGAGAACATTTAGCGAAGAAATAAGGAGCTAAATGTTCTTTTTATGGAGTATTTATCCAAGTAAACACGATTATCACAAAGCTGAAACTTTTTATATTATATCCTTTGATTCTAAAAGAACTTGTCCGATAAATTTGTTTAGGATAACAGAAGACGTCTATAACAATTAAAAGTTAAATGTAATGTATTTTTGCAAATAAGGACAATAAATAAATAATTTTAGTCATTATTTACTCTTTCAATCTGTTTTAAGATAAGAACATAAGCAAACGCTTTCAGATAAAGGGTGATAGTAATGAAGAAATGTTGTTTAGCTGTTGATATTGGTGCATCTAGTGGTCGATTGATTGCTAGCCATCTCGAAAATGGACAATTAAAACTAAATGAAATTCATCGTTTTGAAAATAAAATTGTTCGAAAAGATGACCAATTTTGCTGGGAACTTGATCGATTATTTTTAGAAATCAAAAAAGGGATTAAAAAATGTCAAGGTAAAGGTCTAAAGCCTGAAAGTATAGGAATTGATACATGGGCAGTTGACTTTATACTCCTAGATGAGAATGAAAAACCTTTGACTAACTCTGTTGCTTATCGGGATCCACGAACAGATGGAATGATGGATGAAGTCTTTAAAATCATAATGAAGGAACGTCTATATTTAGAAACAGGTATCCAGTTTCAAAAATTTAATACGATTTATCAACTTTATTCTATTAAACAAAACAATCCAGAGATTTTAGATAAGGCAGCATCTTTTCTTATGATTCCTGACTATTTTAATTATCTACTAACAGGAAAAAAGGCAAATGAATATACAAATGCTACGTCAACTCAATTAGTTAATGCATTTACAAAGAAGTGGGATGACGAAATTCTAGATCAATTAGGCATTAAAAAGGAGATCTTTCAGGAGATTCACAATCCTAAAACAGTGTTAGGAACGCTGAAAGAGGATCTCGTAGAGGAATTTGGTTTTGATATGAAAGTTATTTTACCCGCAACACATGATACAGGCTCAGCCGTCATCTCAGTTCCAGAGCTAGACGAGACCATCTATATAAGTTCAGGGACATGGTCTTTAATTGGAGTCGAAAACTATTTTCCTATTTGTATTACAAAGGCTCTAGATTACAATTTTACGAATGAAGGCGGTATTGATTATCGCTATCGATTCCTAAAGAACATTATGGGACTTTGGATGATACAGGAAGTAAAAAGAAATTATCAGGATCAATATTCGTTTGCCGAGTTAGTTGGTTTAGCTCGCCAAGTTCAAGACTTCACCTCTACTGTTAATGTAGATGATTCAAGGTTTTTAAAGCCAGAAAATATGATTGAGGAAATTCAACGCTATTGTCAAGAGACAAAACAAGCAATACCAACTACACCTGGCGAAGTAGCCAAATGTGTATATGATAGTTTGGTATGCAGCTATCAACAAGCAATTAATCAAATTGAAGAGATATTTGAAAGAAAGTTTGAAAAGATTAATGTCATTGGTGGCGGTTGTCAAAATGAAATGTTAAATCAACTAATTGCTGATACAACGAAAAAAGTAGTATATGCAGGTCCAGTAGAGGCGACAGCCATTGGAAATATTGTCTCACAATTAATGGCAGTCGGTGAAATTGAAGATATAAACGAAGCAAGAACAATTATTAAGCATTCTTTTGAAGTGAAAAAGTTTTCACCTTCAATTATTACAGCATAAGAAAGGAAGATATCAAATGACACTTAATGAAAAGTATGAGATTGCGAAAAAGGAATATGAAAAATGGGGAATCGATGTTGATAATGTATTGGAACAGTTAAAAAATGTACCTATTTCGATTCATTGTTGGCAAGGAGATGACGTTACTGGGTTTGAGGTAAATAAAGGAGAGTTATCAGGTGGTATTGATGTAACAGGAAATTATCTAGGTAAAGCAAGAACACCTGAGGAATTACGAGCAGACCTTGAGAAAGCGCTATCTTTAATTCCTGGAAAACACCGTGTGAACTTACATGCCATTTATGCGGAAACAAATGGAGAAGCAGTAGAAAGAGATCAAATAGAGCCGAAACACTTTGAAAACTGGGTGAAGTGGGCGAAAGAACATGGTTTAGGCTTAGATTTCAATCCAACATTATTTTCACATGAAAAAGCAGCAGATGGTTTAACATTATCACATCCAGACGAGAAAATTAGAGAATTCTGGATTAACCATTGTATCGCTAGCCGTAAAATTGGGGAGTATTTTGGTAAAGAATTAGGTACACCATCTTTAACAAACGTTTGGATTCCAGATGGCTATAAAGATGTTCCAAGTGATCGCCTAACGCCTCGTCAAAGACTAAAAAATTCACTAGATACGATTTTTAGCGAAGAAATAAATGAAGAATATAACCTTGATGCTGTTGAAAGTAAGCTATTTGGAATTGGCTCTGAGTCTTATGTGGTAGGGTCACATGAATTTTACTTTGGATATGCATTAAAAAATAATAAGTTATGTTTATTAGATACAGGACATTTCCATCCAACTGAAACAGTATCAAACAAAATTTCATCTATGTTACTTTACAGTGATAAACTTGCTCTACATGTATCACGACCTGTTCGTTGGGATAGTGACCATGTTGTGACATTAGATGATGAATTACGTGAGATTGCTCTTGAGATCGTTCGCAATGGTGCATTGGATAAAGTCATGATTGGTCTGGATTTCTTTGATGCTAGTATTAACCGTGTAGCAGCATGGACAATTGGCACAAGAAATATGATTAAAGCATTACTATATGCAATGTTAGTGCCAAATGAACATTTAAAACAGTTACAGGAAGATGGAAACTTTACGGAAAGATTAGCATTAATGGAAGAATTTAAAACATATCCTTTTGGTGCAATCTGGGATTATTACTGCGAAAAAATGGGAGTTCCAGTAAAAGAAACATGGTTAGAAGACGTGAAGCAATATGAGCAAGATGTATTAGTAAAAAGAGACTCTGTTTTAGCCTAACATATTGATTAAAAACAATATAGTAAATTTATAAATAGGTATAGCCAGGGGGAGGATCTAATAGATCAATTCCCCTGTTTTATATTTTAACAATTCTTTCTTATACAAATAAAGATCAAGACTAAGCTTTTTATATTAATAGAATAAGAACAATTTTAAAGGTGTTAGGATGATGACATGTGGAGTATAAATCAATTCGTCCAAAAAAGATATATGAAGAAATATCAGACTTTATTCTTTCTATGATACGAGAAGGGACGTTAAAACCAGGGGATAAGCTGCTTTCTGTTCATCAGCTTGCAGAACAATTCGGAGTTGGAAGGTCTGCTGTGCGTGAAGCATTAAGTGCTGTTCGTGCGATGGGGTTAATTGAGATGCGACAAGGAGAAGGAACCTATGTAAAAAAGTTTGATCATTCCCATTTACTAATACCTCTACATTCTCATCTTTTATTGCAAAAAGAAGATCTTGTTCACTTATTTGAAGTTCGAAAAATTGTTGAAGTGGGAGCTGTACGAGCCGCAGCTATAAAGCGTACTAAAGAAAATTTAAAGGAAATGGAACGCTGGATTGACAAAGGAAAAACAGTTGCGGGTGATAAAGAAGGGGAAAGGGTTATCGATTTTCACTTTCATCTGACAATTGTTAAGGCTTCTCATAATCTAATTTTATTAAAACTTATGAGCCATATCTCAAAAATGATCGAAAAAACGATCCATGAGACCTATCACTCCATTTTATATGAAGAACAAATAACCAAAAATTTATTCTGTGGACATCTAGCTATTTATGAAGCTATTAAAAAACAGGATGTTGAGAGTGCAAGCAAGGCAATGATGAATCATTTAATAGAAAGTGAAAAACTACAGTCTGTTTTAAGACATCATAAAGATGAATATAGCGCGATTTAAAGAACTTTTCTAGATTGCATATATTATTTTCATCATTACCTTTTATCTTTTAGTAGTCAGATGACCAGATAAATTTAAGTGTATGTTGAGAGGAGATTTAAAAATGAAAGTGAGTCTATTTATCACATGCTTAGTCGATACTTTCCAATCAAATGTTGGTAAAGCAACAGTCGAGTTACTTGAGCGCCTTGGTTGTGAAGTTTCGTTTCCTACCTCCCAGGTTTGTTGCGGTCAGCCTGCTTATAATAGCGGCTATGTTGCTGAGGCTAAGAAAGCCGCTAAAAATATGATTCAAACTTTTGAAGATGCGGAGTACGTAGTTACGCCTTCTGGATCTTGTGCAACTATGTTCCATGAATATTCGCATATGTTTAAAGGAGATGTTCAATGGGAGGAACGAGCGAAGTGCCTTGCCGAAAAAACATATGAACTAACTCAATTTATTGTAGACGTTTTAAAGGTTACAGATGTGGGAGCGCGTTTAAAAGGAAAAGCAACTTATCATACATCTTGTCATATGACACGTTTGTTAGGCGTTAAAGAAGCACCTTTTACGCTGCTTTCTAATGTAAAAGAATTAGAAGTCGAACAACTTCCGAACTCCCAAAACTGCTGTGGATTTGGTGGAACTTTCTCTGTCAAAATGATGCCAATATCCGAACAAATGGTAGACGAAAAAGTAGCGAATGTTAGGGAAACAGGAGCAGACTATTTAATTAGTGCAGATTGTGGGTGTTTAATGAATATTGGGGGAAGAATGGAGCGTTTGGGAGAATCAGCAAAAGTATTGCATATTGCGGAGGTATTAAATAGCCGTTAAATCAAGGGGGAATAAAAAATGAGCATGAAAATTAGCGATAAAAAGTTTAATGAACGCGTTGATAAAGGTATTCAAGATTCTACAATGCGTGAAGCCGTATCTACAGCTCAAGAGCGCTTGTATACACGTCGTTTGGCAGCTAGTGATGAGCTTGGGAACTGGGAAGACTGGCGTGAGTTAGGAGAGCAAATTCGTCAACACACATTGGAAAATCTAGACTATTACTTAATGCAATTAAGTGAAAATGTTACAAAACGTGGGGGCCATATATTTTTTGCCAAAACAAAAGAAGAAGCAGCTCAATATATTAAGGAAGTAGCAGAAAAAAAGCAAGCTAAAAAAGTCGTTAAGTCTAAATCAATGGTGACAGAAGAAATTGAAATGAATAAAACACTCGAAGATATCGGATGTGAAGTAGTAGAGAGTGACCTTGGCGAATACATCTTGCAAGTAGATGATCACGAGCCACCTTCTCATATTGTAGCTCCAGCTCTTCATATGAAAAAAGAACAAATTCGTGATGTGTTTCAAGAAAAATTGGGTTATGAGCAATCAGAAGATCCTTACGAAATGACAAAGTTTGTTCGTAAAATCCTTCGTGAAAAATTTCTTGAAGCAGAAATTGGGGTAACAGGCTGTAACTTTGCAGTTGCAAATACAGGTTCTATTTGTCTAGTAACCAATGAAGGAAATGCAGATCTTGTCACAGCTATTCCTAAAACGCAAATTGCCGTAATGGGAATGGAACGTCTAGTACCAACAATGGAAGAACTCGATGTGCTTGTTGGATTGCTATGTCGAAGTGCAGTCGGTCAAAAGCTAACAAGCTATATTACGACAGTGGGGCCTAAATACGAGGAAGAGGCAGACGGTCCAGAAGAATTTCACCTTGTTGTAGTCGATAATGGCCGTTCTGAAATTTTAGGATCTGAGTTCCGCCAAGTTTTACAATGTATCCGTTGTGCAGCCTGTATTAACGTATGTCCAGTATATCGTCATGTTGGAGGGCATTCTTATGGCTCTATTTATCCAGGTCCGATTGGTGCAGTATTAAGTCCATTATTAGGCGGTTATGATGACTATAAAGAGCTTCCATATGCATCGAGCCTTTGCGGGGCATGTACAGATGCTTGTCCAGTTAAAATCCCATTGCATGATCTGCTTGTAAAACATCGTCAAGTTATCGTTGAAAAAGAAGGTCGTGCACCTCTCGCTGAGAAACTTGCGATGAAAATGTTTGGCATGGGTGCTTCATCTGCTGCTTTGTACAAATTAGGAACAAAGATGGCACCTACAGCTATGAGACCTATTGTATCAGGAGACCGAGTGTCTAAAGGAATTGGACCTTTAAAAAATTGGACAGAGATTCGTGAATTTCCAGCTCCAAGTAAAGAACGTTTCCGGGACTGGTTTGATGATCATAAAAAAGGCGGTGAAAAATAATGAAAGGAACATCTCAAAACCAAGAAGTTTTTTTAAATCATATTGCTGAACAACTCGGGCGTGAAAGACGAAAGAGTGGGGTTACACGGCCAGACTGGAAGAATAACGTGAATTGGGAAGTAATGAAAGGATACACAGAAAAAGAATTAATAGCTACGTTTACAGAGCATTGCAGTAAAATTCATACTGTTGTTCTAGAAACAACAAAAGCTAACTTATCACAAACATTAAAACAAATTGTTTCTGAGCATGGAGGCGGTCCTATAATGACTGCTGATGATTTACGTTTCGAAGAATATGGATTAGCAAATTTGCTTAAGGAACAATGGCCAAAAGAAGACATAGAGGTAAGCGTGTGGAATTCAGGCAAAGGACGCGAAGAGAACCATGCCTTAGCTGAAAAAGCTAACTTTGGCATTGTATTCAGTGATTATGCACTTGCAGAATCAGGAACAATTGTTGTGAAAACTCATCCAGGACAAGGACGAGCCCTACACTTTTTACCAACTATTTACGTGGCTATTATTCCACGCGAGACGATTGTGCCACGAATTACACAAGCAGTTCATGATTTAAATCAACAGGTGGAAAAGGGAGAAGACGTTGCTTCTTGTATTAACTTTATCTCTGGACCAAGTAATTCTGCAGATATCGAAATGAATTTGGTTGTGGGTGTGCATGGCCCCTTAAAAGCTTTTTATTTAATTGTGTGATAATGGGGTAAAGACAAAGAGAGATTCTAACTAGAATCTCTCTTTGTCTTTATAAGGCGATAGATAAAGGGAGAATAAACGAGCAAGTAGAATCAATGTAATGAATAAAGACATGAATGTTTAGGTTAGAAAAAAATAATGGCTTGTTTAAAGAAAGAGGACAGGCTCGCAAAGCTGCTCAAATTATAAAAATGATAGAAGCCAAAAGTACGATGCACATTATATATAGGAATTTAAGAAGGTGAGGAAGGGACTTTCTGTGTAAATGGAGTAGATGATAAAAAGCTCTGTAAGCCTTTTTTAGAGGGGGAGTAAATCAATAACTTAGAATAAAATAGCCAAGCCCCTAAAACGGAGCTTGGCTATTTTTGATTGTATTCCTTATTTAATGTATTCTTTTAAGCGCTGTATCGTTCCTCTTCAATTTCTTTTAATGATTTTCCTCTTGTTTCTGGAGCCATTACTAATCCAATGACTGCTGCAATTAGCAGGAATCCAATCATAATAGAACCTGATACTTTAAATCCTAAGGTAGAAATCATAGTTGGAATTGCAAGTGAAATAAGGCCAACAGCTACACGTGATGTACAGAAAAGAAATCCTTGTGCTTTTGCACGATATTTTGTATGAAATAACTCACTTGACCATAAGCCATAGAAGGCTTGAGCACCAAAGCCTGCTGCAGTTCCCCATAGTATGACAAATATAAGCAGTTCAGTCATTCCCATTCCGCCATATGTGAGAACAGCCCAAGCAACGATTCCCATAGCAGCTCCTATTCCATATAATATACGTCTGTTTACCTTATCACCTAATTTAATAAAAACAAAGTATGATCCTAAAACGGTTAGCACCCATAAAAAGGCTTGTAATAAATTTGCTTGTGTTGATGAAAGCCCTCCAACAGTTTCATAAATATAAGGCATAAAGTACCCCATTACCCCAGCAACTAGGTTCCAGAAGCAATAGATACCAAGCAATAAAACAATGGCATGGCGATTTGCCTTGATTGTGAATAATTCTTTAATTGGGTTTTCTAGCTTTTTGCCTTTTGCTTTTTGGCTTTCTTCTTTTTGTTTTTCTTCTTCCCAAATTTTTGATTCATTGATTTGCTGTTGCATAATCCACGTAATTAAAGCGATTACAAATAACTGACCAAAAATAATTCTACTTCCTAATAGACCTAATGGAGCTAATGCTACGGAAAGAAGTAAAGAGATAGCGGGACCAATAGACCATGCCAACTGTCCCCAGCCTACACGAGCTGCACGTTCATTTTCAGGTGCTTCTTCTGCTATATACGTCCAAGCAGCAGGAATGGCAGCTCCTACAGCTAATCCCGTAATAACATAGCCGATTAATAACATCGGAAAGTTAAAAGATAAAATAGTTAGTAAGACACCAAACATATATACGAGTAAATCATATTTATAAATTAACTTACGACCATACTTATCAACTAGAATGCCTCCTAATAAAGCTCCTGCTGCTGACGCGAAACCGTTGGCACTCAGTGCTCCTAGTAACCCTAGTTTAAAGTCATCTAGATTTAAATATTCCATCCAAAGCGTTAGTCCACCAGCAGCAGCTACAATGGATCCTGCTTCTAAATAGTTTGACATCGCTACAGTAAGAGTAGACTTTAATCCACCTTTAGTATTACTGGCCATATTCAAAACTCCTCCCAAGTTCACCCAAACAATGATAAAAATGTTTGGATTTCTGTGATTTTCTTGCTGACTGTATCTTCTTAAAGAGTTATGCTAAGTAAAACAATTCATCTAAGTCCACAGAACGGGGACTATTATCTGAATTCGTTTCCATTAAAGGCTCCATATAATCCCACCACTTTTTACAAATGGCGCTTTCAGCCATCTTGCTCCATTTATCTTCATCTTCAATCTCCAAATAAGCAAACAATTTTCCAGTTTCTTTTTCCAAGAAAATTAAATAATTATGAGCGCCATGTTCTTTTAATGCTTCTACCATTTCTGGCCATATCTCATCATGTCGACGTTTGTATTCGTCAAATTGATCTTTATAAACAAACATAATACTTGCTTTTCTAATCATTACTTTCACCTCAAATAGTTTATAGCGATATTAAGATAGCGCTTACAATACACATGTGTTACGACATGGTACTTATTAAATTAAACTAGGGGTAGTGCTTTGAATTTGTTTACAAATCTAGAAATGTCTAATTGCCGGCTTGCTAGCTTTTCCTTGTTTTAAAATAGTTTTCTACCTAACGAAAATAACTGAACATAAAGTGTAAATTGTTACTCTCTTTAAGAAGAATCTTGAAACATCTTGTTTATAGTATACATATTAACATAAAAACAAAATAAAACAACAATTATTTTTGTTTTATTTTTGTTTGTGTTTTAAAAGTGTTTGTTTATAAAAAAGGCAAACTTACCTATAGAGGAGTTTGCCGAATAGAATAGCATATAAAATTTTATTTAACTGTGTACAGTAGCTTCTTTAAAAAAATAAGAAGCAGGCTCATTACCCCAATTTACAGCTGTTACCGTTATCTTTTTCTCCTTAAGTATTTCTTTTGAAGTGTTGTCTAATTTGGCATCTACAATAATTTGATTAATATTGTGTAAGGAAGTAATATGAGAAAAATCTCGGTGTCCAAACTTACTTGAATCAACCATCAAAATAGTTTTAGCTGATCTTTCAATCATTTTCCTTTTTAATAATGCTTGCCATTCATTTGAATCGCTTAATCCATTCGTTAAATCAAGTCCCTTACAAGAAAGAAAAGTTTTGTCAACGTGATAATTATCAAGGGAACGTTCTGCTAAAGGCCCAACGTAAGATAACGATTTAGGAAGCAGTATACCTCCTGTTGATATAACTTCAATTTTTTCTTTTTTACTAAGTTCCATTGCTACTTTAATCGAATTTGTAATAACGGTAAGTGGAAAATCAGGAAGGGATCGTGCCATATACCATGCAGTAGTGCTAGCATCAAGGATAATCCGATCTCCACTTTTTACTTGATTAACAGCTTCACGAGCAATTATTTTCTTTTCTATTACATTTATGATTTCTCGTTCAGAAAAATCCACTTCTAGATTTTTCTCCTGAATGCTGAGAGCTCCTCCATGACTTCGGCGCAACTTATTTTCTCTTTCAAGCTTCTCAAGATCACGCCGAATTGTTTCTTCTGTTACAGAAAATATTTCACTTAGTTCAGAAACACGGATGGTCGTTCGTAAGTTTACTAAGTCCACTATCTTTTTTTGTCTTTCAGCTACTAGCATTTCTAACTTCCCTTCTTTTTTACAGTTTTAAAAAATTATGAATAGTAAATCCAAAAATAAATATATTAGTCATTTTTTGTTTATTTTTGTTTAATCATATCATATTTCTTAAATAGAGAGGGATTCCCTATAATAAAAAGAAAATTAAAAGTGTTTTTTCTTATATAAATAAATTAATTACTATTATTCTTAACTAACTAATATCACAAGTTGGAATACTCTATAACCGAATGGTTAGTAGATAAAAAACAAAGATGAAATAATGGTTGAAAAAACGAAAAACAAAACAAAACAAAAAAATGTTGTTTATTTATGTTGACTTTTTTTCTTAGAAAACATATCATGGTTTTGTAAATACTTTGATTCAAATATTTAAAGTAGTAGTTATTATATATAAACTCCAGAATTAAAAAGCTATTTATAATATCTCTTAAAGAGAATAAAGGGAGAGATGATGAAGTGAAAGAGGTTATGACAAAGAAAGACATATTAAAAGCTCCTTTCCTCCAAGAAATGACGAAAACGACCGCAAATCTTTACCGATTAGGGTGGGATGAACGTAATGGGGGAAATATTAGCTATCTATTAGAAGAAGAGGAAGTAGCTACGTATTTAAACATTAATGATATTAAGCGTACAGTACCAATGATTTTTGATGGTTCTGCTTTAGCTGGAAAGTATTTTATTGTAACTGGTTCAGGTAAATACTTCAAAAATGTAATCGATAACCCAGCTGAAAATCTTGGTATCATTCGTATAACTGAGGATGGTAGATCTCTTGATATTTTATGGGGATTAGAAGACGGAGGAGTACCAACAAGTGAACTTCCTTCCCATTTAATGAGCCATATTGAACGATTAAAAGTGGATCCAGATCATCGTGTTATTATGCATTGCCATGCAACTAACCTTATTGGAATGACTTTCACTCATAGCTTAGATGAGAATGCGTTTACAAAAACATTATGGCAAATGTGCACAGAATGTATTGTTGTATTTCCAGAAGGAATTGGTATTATTCCATGGATGGTTCCAGGAACTGATTCAATCGGGGAAGCAACTGCAGAAAAAATGAAAGATGTTCGTTCTGTTATCTGGCCTCATCATGGGGTATTTGGAGCCGGAACTACGATGGATGAAACATTTGGTTTAATTGAAACAGCTGAAAAAGCTGCAGAGGTATATACAATCGTATGTGCACAAGGCGGAGTTAAACAAACAATTACAGATCAACAGCTTCAAGACCTAGCAGATGCATTTAATGTTGTGCCAAAACAGGGAATTTTAAACTTATAAAAATAAACGTAGATAAAATTCACAATTAATAGGGGGACTTGGGAAATGAGCACACAAACAGATGTTAAACAATATCAAATGTATATCAATGGAGAGTTCACGAATTCTAGTTCCAATGAATTCATCCAAGTAATAAATCCAGCAACGGAAGAAATTATTTCAGAAGTACCAAGCTGCACAATCGAAGAAGTTAAAGAAGCTATCAATTTTGCAGAAGAGGCACAAAAAGAGTGGAAGAAAAAACCTGCTGCTGAAAGAGCCAAGTATTTAACTCGTTTAGCTGAAGAAATTCGAAAGAATAAAGATTATATAGCACGTGTTATTTCAGCAGAACAAGGAAAAGTACTTGCTCTCTCTACTACAGAAGTTGAATTTACAGCTGACTATATTGATTACATGGCAGGATCAGCGAGAACTTACGAAGGAGAAATTCTTCAAAGTGACAGACCAAATGAAAACATTATGATTTTTAAGGAACCAATTGGTGTTGTAGCTGGATTTTTACCATGGAATTTCCCATTCTTTCTTGTAGCTAGAAAAGCTGCTCCTGCATTAGTGACAGGTAATACAATTGTAATTAAACCTAGCAGTGATACACCAAATAATGCAATTGAATTTGCAAAACTAGTGGAAAAAGTAGGCATTCCAAAAGGTGTATTTAACCTTGTAACAGGACGCGGTGGTACAGTTGGTAATGAACTTGCTTCAAATGAAAAAATTGGTTTAGTAAGCTTAACAGGTAGCGTAAATGCGGGTGTAAGCGTTATGGAAGCAGCTGCTAAAAACGTAACAAAAGTAAGTCTAGAACTTGGTGGAAAAGCACCAGCTATTGTAGCAGAGGATGCAGACATCGATTTAGCAGTTAAGGCGATTGTGGACTCACGTATTATTAATACAGGGCAAGTGTGTAACTGTGCGGAACGTGTATATGTTCATGAAAATATCGCGGATACATTTATTAGAAAAATCGTTGCGGCAATGAAAAATGTGAAATACGGTAATCCACTTGAAGATAAAGACTTAGATATGGGGCCACTTACAAACAAACAAGCAGTAGAGTCTGTTGACTCAATGGTGAAAAAAGCAGTGGAAGAAGGGGCTCAAGTATTAACAGGCGGAAAACGCGGGGATGCAAAAGTCGGCTATTATTATGAACCAACTGTTCTTGTGAACGTAAAGCAAGATTCACAAATCGTACAAGAAGAAGTATTTGGACCTGTTCTTCCAATTATGACATTTAAAGATTTAGACGAAGCGATTGAACTAGCAAATGACTGCCAGTATGGCTTAACATCTTCTATTTTCACACAGAACCTAGATACAGCAATGCGCGCTGCAAATGAATTATTATTTGGTGAAACATATATCAACCGTGAAAACTTTGAAGCTATTCAGGGCTTCCATGCAGGTCGTAAGAAATCTGGAATTGGTGGAGCGGATGGTAAGCATGGTTTAGAAGAATTTTTACAAACTCATGTTGTTTATCTCCAACACAATCCAAATAAAAAATAATATAAGAGAAATATAATTTAATATTGAGAGCAATATTAATAACTTGCAACATATTTTAGGACTAATTCACCAATCTGTGAATTAGTCCTTTTTTTCATGTGGATGATTTTAATGGAGAATCCTTTTAATCAGAAAAGGGCAGTGACCTTCACCTAAATATAGGTTGAATAAACTGCTTTATTTAGATGACATTAGATACAAAGAAGAAAAAGCCCAGAGGGAACTTCTATTGAAGCTTCTTCTGGGCCTATTTTAGTTTTCTTATTGATTGATATCCTATACTAAAGTCTTTAAATCTTCTTTTGTAAAGGCAGTTAGCTCTTCCGTTTTACCGTCACGAATTTTAGTTACCCATGCAGGGTCATTCAATAGTGCTCGACCAATTGCTACAAGGTCAAACTCTTCGTCTTCTAGACGTTGAACTAATTCATCAATGCTTGCAGGTTGACTGCCTTGGCCTTTTGTAAGTAGATCCATAAATTCAGAATCTAATCCAACAGAGCCAACTGTAATAGCAGGTTTGCCTGTTAGTTTACGAGTCCAGCCTGCCAAGTTAAGATCAGAGCCTTCAAATTCTGGTTCCCAGAATCGACGAGTTGATGCGTGGAAAATATCAACGCCAGCTTCCACAAGTGGTGTGAGAAAACGTTTTAGTTCGTCAGGGTTTTTCGCTAGTTTGAAATTGTAGTCGTTAGCTTTCCATTGAGAAAATCTAAAAATGATAGGGAAGTCAGGACCAACAGCCTCACGTACGGCTTTAATAACTTCTACTCCAAAGCGAGTGCGTTGAACTAAATCCCCGCCATATTCATCACTACGTTTATTAAAGGAATCAGCGAAGAATTGGTCAATTAGGTAGCCATGAGCTCCGTGAATTTCAACTGCGTCAAAACCGATTTTTTTAGCATTAGCAGCAGCTTGCCCATAAGCATTCACAATGTCCTTAATTTCTTGCACACTAAGTGGTTCAGATACTTGTTCACCACTAAAGTTGATGCCTGAAGGTCCAACAGGAGTAGCATCTGAACCAGGGAAATGTTCTTTTTGACGAGCCATTCCTGTGTGCCAAATCTGTGGAGCAATTTTTCCGCCAGCTTCATGCACTTCTTGAACGACCCGTGCCCAGCCGTTTAACGCTTCTTCTCCGTAGAAATGAGGAACATTGTGTTCCGCTCCTGCAGCAGGATGTTCAATAAGTACTCCTTCAGTAATAATTAACCCAACTTCATTTTCTGCTCTGCGACGGTAGTAAGCGGCAACATCAGCTCCTGGAATTCCATTTGGTGAAAAACTACGAGTCATAGGTGCCATGACGATACGGTTTTTAAGTTTTAGGTTTTCAAATTCAAATGGCTTAAACAAAGGTTCAATAGATTTTTGTGAATTCATCATTTTTCTACTTCCTTTACTTGTTAATTTAAGTTTGATTTTTTTGAAAAAATTCATTTGTTGGTAAAAAATCAATGTTACAGTTTAGTACATAAATAATTTATTGCATGCGCACGCATATAAATTATCATTCCTTTAGTTAACCTGTCAAATAATATGTTTAGTGTCTAATTTTACTTTTTAATATGTGCCATATTTAACTTAATGTGTTGGAGGATAAATTATCACTATATATCTTTCTTTGTCAACACATATATTCTTAACTAGAGCGGTAGATGAACAACCTATACGTGTGCGCTTGTGAATTCATATATGGAGTGAAAAAGCCGATTCCGTAATAGAGAAATCGGCTTTTTATTTATACATGTCAAATATTAATCAACCCACTGAACAACTTCATCTTGGCTCTGTCTAGATTTTTCGCGGTGTGGTTCTTCAGCTCTGTATCCGAATGCTGCCATAACGGAGACGCTAAAGTTTTCACGATCTAGCAAACCTTCATTCTCTAAGACTTCATTTACCTTTTCCATATGGAAGCCTTCAATTGGACAAGAATCAATGCCAATTAATGCTGCGGCTGTTAACATATTACCGAGTGCAATGTATGTTTGTTTGCTAGCCCAGTCAAACAGCGCTCGTTCACTTTCATATAGGTTAAGGTTAACACCTTGGAAGTGTTGATAAGCTTTCACCATTTGCTCCATCTTATCATCAGGAACTTTTTTCACATTTTTTAAAATATGTTGCCCATAATCTGACTGAGGTGTGGCATTTTTGCGCGCAAGAATAATAACGAAGTGACTAGCTGTCGGAAACTGGCCTTGAGCTCCGGAGCTTACTTCACGTAATTTTTCGCGAGTTTCACGATTTTGAACGACTAAAAATCTCCATGGCTCATATCCAATTGAACTTGGTGATAAGCGGCCTGCTTCTAAAATGAAATTAAAGTCGTCTTCTGAAATTTTTTTTGCTGGATCAAATACTTTTGTCGCATGACGAAAGTTAAAGGCGTCCATAAGCTCTTGTTTTTTTGTTGCATGATTAATCATCATAAATCCACCTTTCTTAGCTTTTTCATACATCATTCCATGAATAAAGAATGTAACTAACGGTAATCTTCAATACGAGTATATTGTAATGGACTAAACCATTTTAGTAAAATAAATACAACTGGGTAAAGGTTTTAGAAAAACTAAAGTAGTAAGAGAAGTCAAACTATCATCCCTTACAAGCTAATGTTCGGTGAGGTTCTGAAGCTATGTGAAATGGCTTAATAATTAAGAAGATAGCTTTGGAGGAGTAAGGGAATTTTCAGTATAACCTAACCTTTAAGAAAACTAAATCTGTTATGATAATAGTGGTGATAATAATGGGGAAAAAAGTAGACAAAACAAACGTCATGCGAATCCTTGATCAGAAAAAGATTTCGTATCGCGATTATTCTTTCGATAGTACAAAGCTTCAAGGAATTGAAGTTGCCACCTATCTTAAGGAAAATCCTGAACAAGTATTTAAAACACTTGTTACAGTAGGGAAATCAAAAGAACATTATGTCTTTATGGTGCCAATTGCAAAAGAGCTAGATTTAAAAAAAGGGGCGAAAGCAGTAGGAGAGAAGTCAATTGAGATGATTCTGCAAAAAGACCTTTTACATCTTACAGGATATGTACATGGAGGGTGTTCTCCTATAGGAATGAAAAAACAGTTTAAAACGTTTATCGATGATACAGCGAAAACCTTTAATACCATTTATTTTTCTGGTGGACGTGTAGGACATCAAGTACAAGTGTCACCAAGTGATCTGCAAAAAGTAATCAGAGTTACTTTTGCGCCAATTACAAAAGATACGTAAAATTAGGACCAGCTAAGTGGAATCATAAAAATTATACAAGCTGATTATTAAAAAATCGTACGTAGTGTTTTTAGTAGCTCGGTTTTGTGGAAGTCTAAGTGTAATAAAAGTTTGAAAGGTTACCTTTTAACAGATGGTTGCTTGTGAGCAAAACGAAACTGTCTCCGCTTTCATTACCGCTGTGAAATGCATCTCAAATGATCTCATAATGAACAATCTACTAAAGGAGTTAACTTAAAAGTTAACTCCTTTACGTTTGTTATAGGGAAACCTGAAAGTAGGTCTGCTGTCATATTTACATGATATATAGAGGAAAAAGGGGAGTTTGTTTAGAAACTAGAAGAGAAAGGGAAAAAGATAGATACGTATGAAGGTTGATGGTTTTAGATAACCGTATTTCATTGTTAAAAGACCTTCTGTCTTAGAAAGCTCGGTTTTTTGATTATTTATGAAAAAGGAGCGAGTATAATGAAACAAAAAACATTGGGGTTTTTTTCAAGACATACATTTTCTACTCCAGAGGAAAATTGGAACGGGCGGTTTGAATGGTATGAAAAAATGAGAAAGACTTCACCTATTACATACAATGAAGAGGAGAATTGCTGGGATATATTCTTATATGAAGACATTGAAGCAATTATCAAAAATAAGGAAGTATTCTCTTCACAGCGACCTGTTCAACAAGGAGAACCAAACATTCTTAGTCTCGATCCTCCTCGTCATACTCAATTACGTTCACTTGTGAGCAAAGCTTTTACGCCAAGAGAATTAAATTTATGGAAACCTCGAATTGAACAAATTACTGAAAACCTTATAGATGATATGAAAGGTAAAACAACGTTTGACTTAATTAAAGATTTAGCGTATCCATTACCTGTTATGGTTATTGCTGATATTCTTGGAGTTCCCGAAGAAGATATGGGGGACTTTAAAAGATGGTCTGATTTATTAGTTGCAGGACCAGAAGATTCATCAGAAGAGGCACTTCAAAGATTACAAAAGCTTCGTACGCAAAGTATTACTGAAATGGATACGTATTTTGAAGAGATTATTAAATACAAAAGAACTCATCCTAAGGAAGACATTATTTCTATTTTAATAGATGCTGAAATAGAAGGACAAAAGCTAACAGACGGTGAAATTGTCTCATTTTGTCGCTTGCTGTTAGCAGCAGGTAATGAAACAACAACAAATCTTATTGGAAATACAATGTATGGGTTATTAGAAGAACCGAGCCATTACCAAGGGCTTCAGCAAAATCCTGAGCATATTACATTAGCCATTGAAGAAGGATTACGTTACCGTTCACCTGTTCAAGCACTTCATAGAATTGCGAAAGAAGATAAGGAAATAAAAGGGCAGCACATAAGAAAAGGAGACTCTGTAACACTATGGATTGGATCAGCTAATCGTGACGAAAATAAGTTTGAAAATGCTGATCAGTTCATGATTAATCGAAAACCTAATCCACATCTATCATTTGGAAAGGGAATTCATTTCTGTTTAGGTGCCCCTTTAGCTAGAATGGAAGGACAAATTGCTTTTGAACAATTAACAAAAGAATTCTCAAAAATCTGTATCCCCCATAATTTTGAATTATTGCCTATTCAAAGTGCATTTGTGTTTGGACTTAAAGAATTTCCGCTAGAAGTACAGGAGAATTAGAGTTTTAGAGGGGTTCTATATTTAGGAATACAATGCAGCACATGAACTTCGATAATTCATTTTTTCTTAATCTAGGGGAAATAGTCTATTTTTAGATTGAAAATGAACATAAAGACTTATCCAATTTTTTGTTTAGATTTTGATAAATATAAAAGAGAATTCGCTAGGGTAATGATGAAGAAGAAAACTGGATAATAAACTTGTTAAATAGAAGAAGATGTTCTCGATTAAGAGAACATCTTTTTTTATTCCCATCATTCATTTATAAAGACAAGGTGTTGCTTCGTAGAGGGATGATAATGTTAGTTTGAAAAAGTATTTTTGTATTTTCCTTTTAGTAGGTAAAGGGATCGGTGTATTATAAATTTTCGTATCGCTCTGTCAATGTGGAAAATCAGAATGTTACAAAATGTTCACTTACGAGAACATTTTTCCTATCGATATAATGACAAATATAAAAATGAAAGGGTGATTAACATTACCAAAACTTAAAAAAGAGAATATATTTTTGGATAGGTAAAGTGTTGATATATTATAGAGCTTGTTCAGTGTCCTAATCGTACATAAACTTATTTTCCAATTATTTTTGTGAAGGGAAGTTAGGTATGAAGCTAAAAAATAAGGAAAAGGCCGACTTAAGAGTTATAATTATGGGAGGAGGAATTGGTGGTACAGCAACCGCAGTTGCTCTACAGAACGAAGGAATTCATGCTGAAATCTATGAACAGGTCTCAGCTATAAAGGAGGTTGGAGCAGGTATTGGTATGCGTCCACCATCTGTAGAGTTGTTCAAGGATTAGAGAATTTATAAGGAAATAGAGAGTAAGAGTTGGTAGAGCGATTTTATGGAGATACTGACCGGTAATCGAGATCTTCTTATAAAAGAAGAGTGCCCTCTTTTTACTGAAAATTCAGATGAAAGATGGGCAAGATTAATTCATCGAGCAGATTTAATTAATACTCTTATTAGTCAATTACCACCTGAATCAGTTCATTTGAACCATAAGTGTGAGCGTGTCATCACCTATAACGATTATGCAGAAGCACATTTTACAAACGGTATCTCTGTTGATGCTGACTTAGTTATTTCAGCGGATGGGATTCATTCAAAGGCTCGTTCGATATTTTGTAATGTCACTCCTGTTTATTCTGGTTATCATGCTTATCGAGCGATTATAAATGAAGAAGCTACATTTGGTCTTGCTTCTGATAACACACTAAGAATTTTTGTAGATGGGCAAGTACAGGTCTATTTGTTGCCATTACAGTATAGAAAGCAAATTTCGGTTGATATTACGGTACCATCCGAAGATCCATCATGGCGGCCGGATATAGAGAAAAAAGATATTCTCAAACACTTAAGAAACTTTGATCCTAAAATCCAACAAATCGTAGAAAGTATAGAAGAGTTTAATTGTCGAGCCCTCTATGATATTGATCCATTAGAGCGTTGGTCTTCTAATTGTATACCCCCTGCTCGGCGATGCTGCACATGCTATGCTTCATAACCAAGGTCAAGGGGCAAACATGGCGATATAAGATGCGGGTGCATTGGCTATTGCGTTGCGTGAAGCAGATTCAATTCCAGAGACATTACGACAATACGAGTCATGGAGAAAACTAATAACAATTAGATATCAAAAGTTATCTCGTCAATTTCCGTCTGAACAAAATGAAACAGCTTTTCCTGAAAAAAACTATTTCTAAAATATCCGTAGATCTGAATATAGCAAACTACGAATAAAAAAATTCTAAACAATAAATGTAGGAGGTTATTTAGTATGCCATTACATCCCCAAATAAAAAAAGTGTTTGATTTAATGCAAAAATTACCGGCTAAACAGGAAGTCATTCCAGAAGAACAAAGAAAAGCTTATATCCCTATCTTACCTGTTGGAAAACGTGTACAAGTTTATTCAGTTGAAGAAAAAAACATCCCAGTTTCTGAAGCAGATATACCAGTCCGAATCTATACTCCAAAGGAAGAAGGCCCATACCCTCTTCTTATGTATTTTCATGGTGGGGGATTTATTGCAGGAGATTTAGAAAGTTACGACGAGATCGTTCGTCCAATTGCAAGCGAATCTGGTTACAAAGTAATCTCTGTTGGCTACCGTCTTGCTCCTGAACATCCGTTTCCGGCTGGTTTACAAGATTGCTATAATGTAACGAAATGGGCAACAGAACATAAAGAGGAATTAAATTGGGATGGTAAGAATCTTGCTGTTGCAGGTGATAGTGCAGGGGGGAATCTAGCCGCTGCTATCTCCCTTATGGCACGTGTCAAAAAAGACTTCACCATTACGAAACAAGTATTATATTATCCAGCACTAGATCTTGACGCTAGTGAATTTCGTTACCCATCCCTCATTGAAAATGCAAAAGGTTATGGCTTAGAAAGTGATCAACTAGCCGAATATAATGCTTTCTATTTAGGTGAAAATACAGATCCTAATAATCCGCTCGTTTCGCCTGTTAAAGAAACAAACTTAGAGAACCTTCCACAGGCACTTGTGATTACGGCAGAATATGATCCACTTCGCGATGAAGGGGAACTATTTGCAGAAAACTTAAGGAAGTCTGGTGTACATGTGGAAACGAAAAGATATAAAGGTGTTGTTCATGGTTTCTTAGGTAAATTCACTCACCTTGATGAATATAGAGATATTTATCAACGTACAGGCGCTTTTTTAAATAAAGAAATTTAATCTATATTGAAGGGTACGATTAGTAGATTTAACCTTCATATATACGCCTACATATTTTCTTATTTGTTTAAAACTCCTCTCAGACTGTAGATAAAAGCCGGAAATCGACGTTCCGGCTTTTTGTCTTACACTCTCCAATTTTTTTAGGATCGCTCATCAAGAAATTTCACTGCAAGTTCAAAGGCAGCAATGCGTCGCTGTATTAATGTATGCTGTGAACTGCCTTGTTTTGCCTTATCATAAAACTTACCCAACATCGGAAGCATTCCTGCTAAAACATCTCGTGCTTCCTTGTTTTCTGTCATATTGTATTCAAAAGACTTTTCCTGCCAGACAGACTGCAAAACCGCCAATCCAACCTTTGCGGCTTTTAATCGTTTTATCAATGTTTTACGGGCCGGAACATCTGATGCCATACTATCTAACGCATGCTCAGACTTTCGGATAACGGACTCGAATGCTGCGATTGCATAGTTTTGTTCTACTGCACTTACTTTTGACATTGTTTCCTCCTAACATAGCCTATGAAGCTGTTAGGTTCACAGACATTCTGATTTTTTTAGAGTGATTGCATTAGCGATTATATATTCAATTATATAAGCTGACAAGGAGGAATCCGTCATAAATAATATGTATTCGATGGAAAAACAGTTTAATAAATAGAAAACCGAACGTAGGCTATTGTTATTAGATTTAGAAATCCTCAAAAAAGGATTCTTTACTTAAAGAAGACAAAAGTAATCATAAAGTAATTTAAAAAATGCGGGTTATTCTTTTAAATAACACCTATATGATAAATATGGTATATATGTTAATATTTAGATTGCGCTTTAGATTATGTATTTATATTAACAATATAGGGTTGCATTATTATATATAAAAGTTGACCAATCGGTAACGAATAAAAAATGGGGTCAAGTTAGGGGGAATTATGAGGAGAGTATTATTATTTGTCATGTTAACGGTGCTTACACTTTCTCTAGTTGCTTGCAATGGAGATGGTTCGAAAAACTTGAAAATTACACTATTTCTGGCGCTAAGTTGACGGAAAGAGAGAAAGCGTTACTCTCAGGCACCGCAGATCAATCTTTTGTATTTGATTTCAATACTGATGATAAGTATAAAGAGGTAGATGTGTGGGTTGAAAAGTATAAATCAGGAAAATTGGTTGGAGAGTTAAACCGTATGTCTACTGAGGTTAAAAATAAGGGTATGATGGTCTTTAGCACAGCAAAAACAAATGAAGAAAGCAACCAAGTTCGTTTTTCGATTAGCATTCATAGTGATGAAGCTACAAGCACGGCATGGAGTCCAGAAACCATGAAAGGTGATAATTTCAGTAATGTCTCGGGAAGTAATCCGTTAGATAACATTTCAATTAAGGATAAGAATATTGTTTTAGTGAGTATAGGTTATCCAAGTAGCAAAGAGGGAACTCGTACTCTGTCTACTGATTTTTATGAGGATATAGATAGTCATATGAACGAGCTGAAAAATTATGATGTTGTCTATTTGCTTAGATGTACATTTAAGTAATGGCGAGGTTTTTAAACAACTTTATTATTCTACTTTTAAGTACAGTAAAGTATCTTACATCAAAGATTAAACCACTATATTCTAACCCCGTTCTACATTCAGAACGGGGTTATGTTAAGTAAATATTGAATAAATCTTTAGTGTTCATTTATGAAAAATGGTTGTCAAATCATGAATAAGTATAAATAGGTGAAGGTAAATTAATATTGACATGAAACCAAAAGGTTTTATATAATGTGAAAAAGTGAAACCAAAAGGTTTCGTATTTAAAGAGGGAAGTAGGAGAATGAATGGAAAATACATTACAAGATATTAAACAAACAGTTGTCATTGAAGCGCCGATTCAAAAGGTATGGGAACAAGTATCTACTGCTAATGGCATTGCAGCATGGTTCATGCCAAATGATTTCCTAGCAGAAGTAGGTCATGAATTCCATTTGCAATCACCTTTTGGTCCTTCACCTTGTAAAGTAACAGAAATCGATCCGCCAAACCGTCTTTCTTTTACATGGGATACGGAAGGTTGGTTTGTTTCCTTTATTTTAAAAGAGTTGGGAGAAAAGACTGAGTTTACACTTATTCATGGCGGTTGGAAACAGCGGGATGAGCTTATGGAGAAAGCGAACGAAAAGGCTTCAGTTATTCACGGTAGAATGTCTGGCAGATGGATAGGAATTATTGAAAATCTTCGTAGGACTGTGGAGAGCTAAGTGTCCGCATCACAACAAAAGCACGATGTATTCCAAGCAATTGCTGACCCAACTCGAAGAGAGGTTCTAAGATTACTTGCAGAAAAGGAATTACCTATTTCAGAAATTACATCCCATTTTCCGATTAGTCGTACCGCCATTGCCAAACATCTACGTATCCTTTCAGAAGCAGAACTAGTCAGTGGACGTAAGGTAGGCAGAGAAAAAATATATCGATTGCATCCTGAGCCGTTAACGGAACTAAAGCAATGGCTTGCTTTTTACGAGAAGTTCTGGGAAAACAAGCTTTCTATATTGAAACATATTGTGGAAAGCCCCGGAGAAAATAGTCTGAAACTAATGAAATCTGAAACCGCAGAAGACCAGGAGAGTTAATTGCCGATCTTTTTTTGTTCTTCAACTAACGATTATGTTAGTTGAGGAACATCTATATAACCTAAGTAAGAAGAACAGCAATTATAAGACTTTGAATGAGATGAATTACATATACTGTTCCCCTGTTTTTTTCCTTCTTTGAACTGTATCACAATTGTTAGACACCACTTACTTTAATGAGTTGGTCTTATTCAAATGCATCTTTCAATGTTAACAATCAGCTAATTCCTTTCATCCTAAAACATTCACCTTTATAATAAAACAAAAGGATTTGAAAATCAGCGACACTATTATTAATATCAGTGAGGAAATTTGGATAGTGTCTGTAAATACTTGGATGGCACCTGTCGCCTTCTAAGATATGGAATGATATAAGAGGTGGAAGTAAGTGAAAACAGTTGTTGTGATTGGTGGCGGTATAACGGGGTTATCGGCCATGTATGAATTACAAAAATGGAAAAAGGCGAATAGGGAAGATGTCAGGCTAGTTCTGGCTGAAGCGTCCAATCAGCTTGGCGGGAAAATCCGAACAGTCAAACGAAATGGTTTTTTAATGGAAGCAGGTGCAGATTCGATTGTGTCCCGTAAATTGGAAACAATGCCTGTGATTGAAGAACTTGGTTTAGAAAAGGATGTTGTTTACAATGCGACAGGCCGTTCTTATATATACACTGACGGAGAATTAAAGCCCATTCCGGATGATGCTGTCTTCGGAATTCCTGCAAGCATAGAATCGTTGGCGAAGAGCACGCTCGTTTCTGCCGAAGGAAAAGTGGCGGCAATGAAGGATTTGTATACAACTAATAAAATATTTACGAAAAACGATTCTATCGGTTCCTTTCTTGAGTATTTTCTTGGAACAGAGTTGGTTGAAAAACAAATTGCCCCTGTTCTTTCCGGTGTCTATTCTGGAAAACTTAGTGACTTAACCATTGCCTCTTCTCTTCCGTATTTAATAGATTATAAGGAAAAATACGGAAGTATTATAAAAGGGCTTGAAGCTAATAAACAGAAATTTAAAGGCGGGGAAAGAAAGTTTCTTTCTTTTCAAAATGGCTTAGATACATTAATTGATGCGTTTGAGGAAAATTTTGTTGACGCTGAAATTTTGAAAGATACCAAAGTCCATAAAATTGAAAAAGAAAACAGCCATTATCATGTGTATCTAAACAATCAGGAAAGGATCGAAGCGGACTACATCATACTTAGCATTCCACATACAGCTGCTGAATCTTTAATCAATGACCCGGATCTTAAAAACGAATTTGCTGGGTTGAAAAGCAGTTCATTGGTTAGTGTGTATCTTGGCTTTGACGTTCCTGACAGCATCCTGCCCGCGGATGGCACGGGCTTCATCACTGCGAATACTAATGAATTGTTTTGCAATGCCTGTACATGGACAAGCCGAAAATGGGTCCATACCTCAAAATCCGGCAATCTGCTAGTCAGACTTTTTTATAAAAGTAGTCATCCTTCATTCGCTTCATTAAAGAACATGAACAAAGAAGAACTGCTTGAGATTGCTCTAGGCGATATTCACAAAAGCTTGGGGATTGACGCTGAGCCAATAGCCAGTGAAGTAACCAATTGGACAGACCAAATGCCGAATTATTTGATTATCCATCCGCAAAGTGTAGAAGCTCTGGAAAGCAAAATGGCAGCCGACTATCCTGGAATCATTCTTGCCGGTTGTTCCTATTACGGAGTGGGCATTCCTGACTGCATCAAAAACGGAGCAGATTCAGCAAGGAAGCTTATACAGATGTTTTAATATAGAAAAAGGAGGTGCTCCTAAAAGGTATACTTTTGGGACACCTTCTTTTTTTGTTTATGCAAAATTTAGTTACTTTACCCGATTAGGAATTATAAGTAGGTTTTACCTAATTTTGTTTTAAAGTTACATTCGCATAAAACTTTAAATCTTATTTATCGGATAGCGTACCTTTAGGTATAGAATTCAATGAACAGTTATATTTATATCCAAAAGAAAATAGATTAGATAGAGTGACAAAGGGCTTTCAAGCATGAATAACAAAACAGAATTTGTAGAACAAATAGGGCTGATAATAAAAGTAAAGAGAGGAAAACCAAATGAAAAAGATTACAATGGGACAAAGCAATAGCGGCTTCTCCAAAACAGGGCTGAGCAGAATGCGCGACGTGCTTGCAAGGCATGTCGAGTCCGGGAAGATTCCTGGGCTCGTCGCCCTGGTCAGCCGGTACGGTGAGACGCACGTCGAAGTGATCGGCACGATGCGCCATGACGATGGCACACCGGTGCGCCGGGACACGATTTTCCGGATGGCGTCCACTTCCAAGCCGGTCGCGGTCGCGCCGGTGATGATCCTGCTCGACGAGTGCAGGCTGCGGCTGGACGATCTGGTAGAGACGTGGCTGCCCGAACTCGCCGACCGGCGGGTACTGAAACGGGCTGACGGCCCGCTTGAAGACACCGTGCCGGCGCGGCGGCCGATCACTGTACGGGACCTGTTGACCTCCACGTTCGGGCTCGGCATGGATATGACGTCGCTGGGCACTCCGATCATGAACGCGATCTTCGAGCAGGGGCTTACGCCCAATCTACCGGAGCCGATGCCCGAGCCGGATGAGTGGATGCGCCGCCTTGGCACGCTTCCGCTGATGCACCATCCTGGAGAGCGCTGGCAGTACCAAATCAGCAATGATCTACTCGGTGTGCTTGTCGCCAGGGTCACGGGCCAGTCGTTTGAGACGTTTCTGCGCGAACGCATTTTCGACCCCTTGGGCATGAAGGACACCGGTTTCTACGTGCCTGCCAACAAGATTGACCGGCTGCCAACCCTCTACGCCCCTGACCCGCAGACCGGAGGGTTCATAGTTTGGGACGAAGCCAAGGGGGGACGCTACAGCCAGCCTCCAGCGTTCCAGGGCGGCGGAGGCGGACTGGTCTCCACCGTCGACGACTACCACGCCTACTTCCGGATGCTGCTGAATCACGGGATGCACGGGACCGAACGGATCCTATCCCGCCCCGCCGTCCAGTTGATGACCACCAACCGCCTCACGCCCGAGCAACAAGCCGCCCGAAACGCCATGGCCCGCAACAACGTCCATGTGTCATTCGGCCAAGGGCAGCACGGCGGCTGGGGCTTTGGGATGGCGGTGCGTACCTACCGTGGTGACTACGCGTCCATCGGCCAGTTCGGCTGGGACGGCGGAAGCGGCACCGCGACGTACGCTGACCCGGAAAAACAGCTCACCGGAATTCTGCTCACCCAGGTCGGAGCGTCCACTCCAGATTCATCGCGGCTTATCCATGACTTCTGGACCTTGGTCTATCAGGCAATCGAAGACTGATACCGAGCTCGCGGTTCGTTGTTCGTTTAAAGAAAGGCCGGTTAATTTCATCGATCTTATTGGGAAAGAACCATGACCCGACGCGGAGTTGGTTGGATGAAGTGGAAGCGGGCAGGGGCATGGCCGCACGTTCTATGAGATCTATTCAAAGCTTGCAATCATCGAGAGATCTAACGAGGTCACCAATAAATAATTTCCAATTTAATTACATCTACATTGCGGCTAGTGTCAGCTTTGCTGGTACTAACCCAAGTAGTAATTTCCGATAACAAAGATTATATTAACTATGTTTATATATCATATACAATCTATAAAATAGAAAAAACCTACTGTTTCGGGGACAGTAGGTTTTTTTCTGCTTTTTCAACATCTAAAATTTTAATCTACATAAATATTGTATTTGGTAATAGGACAAGAAAAATGTTCATTAAATAAATTGAAAAGATTATAAAAAGAGAGAGAGTATTGAGGATTAGAAAGGGGGAAAGAATTTGTTTAAAAAAGGGTTTATACTCTTCATTTTGGTTTTTTTGGTATTTTTTAGTGTAGAGGGAATTACTAGTTCTGCAGCAGGCAGTAAATTTATCATTGTTAATAAGGCAAACAATCAGCTTGCTTATTATGAAAATAGCCATTTGAAGAGAGTCTTTAAAGTGGGAACAGGGAGAACGCCCTCTTTAACACGGGAAGGTACATTTAAGATTGTGAACAAGATTGTGAATAGACCTCTTACTATACGGGAAACATCCCAGAGGGCGATCCAAGAAATCCACTTGGGAACCGATGGCTTGGTTTGAATGCACGCGGAACATGGGGTACAACTTATGCGATTCATGGTAATAATAATCCGAGTTCAATTGGTTATTATGTAAGCAGTGGATGTATTCGTATGTATGATAATGATGTAGAGTGGTTATTTAGCCAAGTGCCAACCAATACAACGGTTATCATCACAACTTCCGGAAAATCATTCGATTCTATTACAATAGCATATGGACTTATAGGATCAAGCAATAATAACAATGGATCAACACCAGGACCTTCTACCGGAACTATTTTAAAGAAAGGCAGTCGAGGTAGCCAAGTGCAAATTCTTCAGCGTAAGTTAACGTCTCTTGGATATAGCACCAAAGGAGTAGACGGAATTTTTGGTGCGAATACCGATCAGGCTGTTCGTCAATTTCAAAAAGCACGCCATTTAACAGTAGATGGAATTGTGGGGCCTGCAACAAAAAAAGCACTTGGAATTTGATAAAGTGAGAAGATAAATAACTTTTTGAAAAGGGATAATGAATTTCAACCAATGAGGAAAGATGTTGAAAGAAACAAAAGGTTATATTGTATATTCAGAAAAATTCACTTCTCTTTTATTATATTCAATTGAGGTTGGGTAACTAGATGCCTAACCTTCTTTAATGCTTATAATCTTCATTATGTAAACTAAAGTTGCATAGAACATTGATTATATAAGGAAGAATAATTTAGTTTATATGGTATTATGTTGTGTTTTCATGGAGGGAGAAGTTTATTGATAAATGAACCAATATCTAGTCTTCCATTTGTTTCTTATCTCTCTGTGATAGGTGGTCTTATCGGGTTATTTACCTCAATTTATAAATCTATACATTTTTGACAAGTTTCTTCTTATTATATTATCCTTGCTAAAACTAATCTCATGTTCCTTCACTAATTTATAATAGGTTGTCTTTAAATAACTAAAAGGACATTTGTTTACTTCTCTCAATAGAGACAGTAAAAGAAACAGGCTTATTGTCATATTCTCTTTACTGTCTTTTATTTTAGTAACAATATCTGTTCTAATAATGGCTTTAAAAGTATGCTTTTAAAGCCATTATTTATTAAACAAATTTACTTTTGAAAAATGCTTTTTCCCTGAAAGTGAATAGCTGCTAAACAAAAACAAAATCGAATTAGACCAAAAAACAGGGGAGAATCCAAATAAGGATCCCAATGGACTTAAAATAATCGGTACAAGAAATTGAACAGATTTATTAATCGTAAGACGTATCCCTAATACTTCTCCTGTACGACCTTGAGGAGACGCATTATAGGCCATTACAATTGATAAAGGCTGACAGCAACCTAGTCCTAATCCCATAATAAAAGAAGAAATCATTAATAATAACGGGTTGGTGAATATAGGAATCAGAAGAAAGGCTACAGCAGAGACAAATAAACAGCCACTTAAAATACTCTCTTCTTTAAATCTATCTACTAATGGTTTCATTAATAAGCGGGAGAGGATATAAGCTATAGCGTTACAGCTTAAAATAATTCCAATAAGGGAGGCGGAAAGATGAATACTTTTAGCATATACAGGGAAATAAAACTCATACATTCCTACCCCAGTTAAAATGATGCCACTAGTAATATAAGTTTTTCTAAGTGAACGATTAAAAAGTAATTCTCTAAAATTATTCTTTTCTTCAATTGGTGGAGTTAAAGGTCTTGGTAAATGGATAATATTAAACATAATAAAAACTCCAGGCACAATAGCAAAAATAGCTAGTAGTAAATAAGTTTGAGAGAAACTAAGATGATCAATAGAAAAACCCGTAAGTAAAGGACCTAAAAAATTAGAAATTGAAACACCTAAACTAAATACAGCGAAATGATGCGAACGAGTTTTTTTATTACTTAAAGCCCCAATTAAATTTTGAACCGTTACAATAGTGAAAATTTGAAACAGTCCAAATAAAGATTGTGAAAGTAAAAGAACAAATAACTGATTTTCGTAGAAATAGGGTAATAGCAAGGAAATTCCTGTCCCTATTGTCCCCATAATAAACAGGAAGCGATAGCCCCATTGATCTGATAACCTCCCTGCATAACTTGCAAAAAACATAGGAAAGAGAGATGTTGCTGCTACAATTATACCTAAATAGGTAGGTGAAGCATGAAGATCCACAGCATATAAAGTGACGAGCACAGTATTTCCTCGTACACTTGTTTGAAAGATGAGAAATAAAAGGACAATGATATAAAGTATCATATAATTACTCTCCTTACGAACAAAAGAAGAAACCAAGACTTTTAGGTAATAATTGGTTTCTTGAAATTGTATTTTTTCTTCCTCCTACTATCCAATCATTGTGAGCAAGTACTACATGTTTAGCCTCTATTGTTGGATTTTTCCCATGCTCTTTTAGAGCCTGTTATCCTTTAACTTTTATCTGAACAGCAAATATTCCCTCTAGTCAAAGGAGTTTCAAAGACTTTAGTATGGTATGAGTTTATTCTTACTCATTTTGTTGTGAATTTCTAGATTTTCTGTACCGTTATTAAATTATTCACTTCATATTCTGATATATCGAGTAAATGTCAGACACTTGAATGAAAACAAAATTGTTAAACAATGTTGTTATAAAATTGTGATTTACTTCGATTATTCTGTCAATTACAAATAGATATAAAGAGATTTGATTTCATTAGAGAGGAAGTTAAACAACTTTAATTATTTAATAGTCTTGTCCATTATAAATATAGTTGTTCTTTATAATCTTTAAAAATCCATAGTTTCTGACTATTCAAACTTTGATTGACAGTAAAAGAAAATTTATTTATAATCAAAATTGTTAAACAATATTGTTCGGTTAAAGGGGATGTTGAAATGCTTAATAATGAACAAGTAAGGGATGTAGCTCATTTAGGGCATGTAGAATTGCTAACACCAAAAATTGAAGATAGTCTTAATTTCTTTACAAATATTTTAGGGATGGAAGAAGTAAAGAGAGAAAAACAATCTGTGTACTTAAGAGCGTGGAACGATTATGAATTGTATAGTTTAAAGTTAACAGAAAATAATAAAGCAGGTTTAGGGCATATGGCGATGAGAACGTACAGTCTAGAAGCGCTAGAAAGAAGAGCCAATTCTATAGAAAGAACGGGTTATGGACGTGGCTGGACAGAAGGTGATATTGGTCATGGCAAGAGTTATCGTTTCACTGACCCAGATGGTCATGTGATGGAAATATATTATGAAACAGAAAAATATGCTCCGCCCGTTCATTTAAAACCATCATTAAAAAATCAACCACAAAAGTATACTGCTCGAGGGGTAGGGGTGAAGCAACTAGATCATATTAATTTGCTTGCTTCAAAGATAGATAAAAATAGTATCTTCATGCGTAATGAATTAGGGTGTAAATTAAGTGAACAAATTGTTCTCAATAATGGAGAACAGGCTGGAGCTTGGCTGCATCTTACGAACAAAGCATATGAAATTGCTTATACTTTGGATGGAACAGGAGAAAAAGGGAGATTACATCATCTTACATTTAATTTAGAAAGTCGTGAAGCGGTTTTGAGAGCAGCTGACATCTTTTTAGATAATGGGGTGTTTATAGAATTTGCTCCGAGTAAGCATGCTATACAGCAAACCTTTGCCACATATGTATATGAACCAGGTGGAACGAGAATTGAACTATGCACAGGGGGATACTATATTACAGCCCCTGATTGGGAACCAATTACTTGGACAGAAGAAGACCGAGCGAAGGGCCAAGCTTGGGGAAACAAAACGGTATCTACCTTCCATACGTATGGTACGCCAGTATTAAATAGATAAACATTGAAGGTGTTTCGAACTTGAAATTGTAAACGTTGTCAAATTTTGAGTTCGAAACACGATATATAACAACCTATAGTTTTATCAAAATATAATAGCCGAGGAGAATATTTATGAACGTATATGCTCTGCAAAGGTTTCTCGATGAAATTAAATTTAAGCGCTTTCATTATCATTTGGTATTTTGGTGCTTGTTTATCATTTCATTTGAAGGTTATGATTTGGTTGTTTACGGATCTGTCGTACCTGTTTTAATTAAAGAATGGTCTTTATCACCCATTCAAGCAGGTGTCATTGGAAGTTATGGTTTGTTTGGTATGATGTTTGGTTCTATCATCTTAAGCATGCTAGCAGACCGATTTGGGAGAAAAAAGCTTTTAATTGTATCTATCATCTTTTTTAGTGGGTTTACAACTTTATCTGGATTTGCAAATGATCCTGTTTGGTTCTCATGGTATAGATTTCTTGCTGGGATTGGGTTTGGTGGGGCTTTACCTACTGTCATTACACTATTAACTGAATATATTCCTAAGGAGAATCGAAATAAGGCTATTACTCTAGTGCTTTGTGGAAATCAAGTTGGAGGAATGTTGGCTCCAGCTGTTACTGTGTTGTTTATGTCCTCTATTGGATGGCGTTCTGTTCTGTGGTTTTCCATTATACCATTGTTTTTAATTCCTTTCATGAACAAAGCTCTACCAGAATCGATTCATTTTCTTACTCGAAATGAAAAGTTAGATGTAATTGAAAAAACATTTCATAAAATAGATAAAAGCTATAAAGCAAAAATTAAAAGCGAATACAATAATGTAAAGGTTGTAGACGATAAAAGTACAGGGATATTTATTTCAAAATTATTTAAGAATAAACTTGCACTAAGCACTTTCCTTTTTTGTGCGGTATATTTTATGAGTTTATTAATGATTTATGGACTAAATACTTGGTTACCTAAATTAATGGAACAATCTGGTTATCCTCTTGTGTCGAGTTTAAGTTTTGCTATTACCTTAAATGGTGGGGCACTAGTAGGAACCATTTTATTAGGTATTATTGCAGATCGAAAAGGTTCTAAGAAATTATTGATGTGTATGTACATGCTTGGAGCAGTGTGTCTTGCATTGCTTGGCATAAAAGGTAACACTTTGTTTCTCTATTCTTTAGTGAGTATTACAGGGGTTTGTACAATGGGAGCTCAAAGCCTGTTAAACGCCTTTGTATCACAATATTATCCTAATGATGTACGTTCTACAGGTATTGGTTTAGCAAACGGTGTTGGAAGATTAGGTGGAATGCTTGGACCTACTTTAGGTGGAATGCTACTCACATTTAATATTTCTATGAGTCTATGTTTTATTACGTTTGCCCTTCCTGGAGTATTTGCTTGTATTTTTCTATTTTTTGTGAAGAAAAACTCGACTACTGTTTCTTTGACATATAAAGAGAACATACAAGTTCATTTTAATGACTCAAAGTAACGGTTCATTTTATTAATATCTAAAAAACTTCTGTCATTATCTCCAATTTAGCTGCTAAACAACTAGATTGGGGATTTTGCTATTCTCTTAATAATTGGCCTCATCATATAGTCATTAAATAATATAACTCTCCATAGTGTACTTTTTCCATTTATTCTATATTTAAGTTTAGTACCTCTTGCTTAGTAGATCTCTTCTTAATATATGTGTGTATAAAAGATCTCCATAGTACTTTATTCATCTCAGTCTAACTAGCCATATAAAAGTATAGATGAAATTAGAATTTGGATTGTAACAATAAGATTAGAGCTCTAAATAAGAGGGATTTTGTTATCATGTGCTCATTACATCAGCGCCGTTTATTCTACTTATGAAATGAGGATGTAAAAGCATGTTATATTGCTATTTATTGTTCAACAATATTGTATTAATTACTCGATGATGTTGGTATAATATAACTATAAACTTGAGTAAAGAGGGATCAATCTATGAGTAGACCCATGGAGAATGCTTATCAATTTATAAAAGAAAAAATATTAGATGGAAGTTATAAACCATCTCAAAAATTAACAGAGAATGAACTTTCGGAAGTCATTGGAGTTAGCCGAAATACAATTAAAAAAGCTTTATTAAAACTAGAACAAGAAAATTTAGTAGAGATTGAAAAGAATAAAGGGGCATTTATCAAAGCATATACTTTGGAAGAGATGATGAACTATTTAGAAATCCGTGAAGTGCTAGAGGGATTAGTAGCCCGTACAGCGACCAAAAACATTAGTGATGTTGAACTGAATAAGTTGGAAGAAATATTGGAACAGATGGACGAGGCTTTGAAACAAAATCAATTTGATGAGTATTCTAATTTAAATAAAGAATTTCATCGAATTATGTATCAAGCCTCAAAGAATCAACAAGCAGTTAAAATTTTGAATGTCATTAGAACACAATTATCAAGGTATCATTTTAGAACAATATTGATTCCTGGAAGAAACCAGAGTTCTTTTCAAGAACATAAGAAAATTTTTGAAGCATTAAAAACTTATGATGAAGAATTAGCCCAAGAAGCGGTAATGGATCATATTGCAAATGTACGTACTACAATTAAAGAGAATTTTTCATTGCTATTATAATCTAGTTTAAGATGAGGGAAACCTCATCTTTTTTTATAATGATTTGTGAAATCGCTTTGAAAGTTTCTAAACGTTCAGTATAAATGTTACATCATTCAATATTTCCTTTTGTTATTAGAAAGAAATGAATATTGACAAGAATGAAACCGTATTCTATACTAAATGTGTAAACAAAATTGTTGAACAATATTGATCATTAAATTCGTTTTTTAGAACTTAATCAAAGAATTTAGGGGGATGGAAAATGATTGATAAGAATACGAATCTATTAGTTGTAAGTGCACACGCTGCAGATTTTGTTTGGAGAGGTGGCGGTACAATTGCCAAGTACGTGAGTCATGGAGCGAACGTATCGCTTGTCATTTTAAGTTATGGAGCAAGAGGAGAATCAAACGATCTTTGGAATATTGAAGGACAAACGTTGGAAGGTGTAAAAGCTCATCGACAAGGAGAAATTGAAGCAGCCGCAAAATGCCTAGGGGTTGAAAATTTTGAAATTTGGGATTATCAAGACTATCACATGGAGATCAATTCAGAGCGAATGGATCGCCTAGTTCGTAAAATTAGAGAAGTAAAACCTCATCATATATTAACTCATGGACCTAGAGATGCCTTTAATCCTGATCATGAAACAGTCTCTAAATTTGTATTTGATGCAAGTGTTTTATCAACTTCGAATGGAGTTAGATTAGAGGGAACAGAAAGAACAAAACAAGCTAGTATCTTTGGTTTTGAACCACACCAATCGGAAATTAGTGATTTTAAACCAGAAGTGATTATTGACATAACTGAAACGTATGAGCAAAAGCAAGCAGCTATGAATTGCTTTAAAGCACAGAACCATTTAATTAATTATTATGGAGCAAAGGCACAACTACGCGGGAACCATGCTCGTAGATGTTCGGGAAATAATGAATATAAGTATGCTGAAGCATTTAGCCGTTTCTTCCCTTATGTTGGGGGTGAATTCATCTAATGGAAAAATACGTTGTAACGAATATTACAAGACCTGACGCAACACTTGTTGAAGAATATAAGAAACTTGATGTTTCAACTGTTTATGAAGCACAAGGTAAGATTGGACTTATGAATAATAGTTTGAAGCCTATTTTAGAGAAAACGCTAGTCTGCGGCCCTGCAGTAACGGCTGTTTGTCATGCAGGAGATAACTTAATGATTCATGCTGCAATTGAAGTTTGTAAACCAGGTGATGTTCTCATTATTACAACTGTAGGCGAGGGAGTAACAGGTATGATTGGGGAATTAATTGTTTCTGCCTTAATTAAACGAGGGGTTCAAGGTGTTATCATTGATTCAGGAATACGAGATGTAGCTCAAATTCGTGAATTAGGTTTTCCGGTTTGGACGAGAGCAGTATTATCTCAAGGAACGACTAAGACAAGAGGTGGTTGGGTAAATGCACCTACTGTTTGTGCCGGAGCTTCTGTTGATCCAGGCGACTTGATCATGGCGGATGAGGATGGCGTTGTTGTTGTGAAAAAAGCAGATTTTCAGTCTACATTAGAGTTATCAAAACAACGTCTCCAAAAAGAAGAGGGAACAAAGCAGAAAATTGCACGGGGAGAAATAAGCTTAGACTTCTACAATCTTAGACCAACGCTTGAAAAAGAACAGGTTGTTTATTATGAAGATGAAGATGAGTTTAACAAGAAATGTCTAAAATCAAATGAATTAAATGGATAGAGAATTGGTGAATTTTGAAAAGGGGCGAATGGACAGATGGCAAAACGTCAAGTTTTACATGTGAAAGGATCTAATCATCAGAACCCAATACCAACGGCAGTAAAGATAGGCAATATGGTATATACGTCAGCAATTATTGGCTCTGACCCAGAAACAGGAAAAATGCCAGAAAGCGTTGAAGAAGAGGTAGCTAATCTTTTTCATTATATGAGAGAGATTATGGAGCTTGCTGGGGGAACGACCGACGATATTGCTCATCTAAGCGTTTCATTAACTGATCGTGAATATAAGAAAGTTGTTAATGTAGAGTGGCTGAAGATGTTTCCAAATGAAGATGATCGTCCGGCAAGACATAGTACTGTTCAAAAACTAAGAGATGGACTTAGAGTGCAAATCGAAATGACAGCAGTTTTGTAATATCTAACATAAAGAAAGTAGTCATTCAATCCCTACCTTATGCAAGGTGGGGTTCTTTTTGTTCATAAAATCTATGAGCAAATGAGCGTTAACAGATTGGAAAATAAGAAAAAATTCTTTTGACAAATCGTATACGTTTGTATACAGTGGAAATATAAAAAGTGTATACAAATGTATACGAAAGGATGTTTATGAATGAAGGATTTTAAGGATCATATGAAAAGTGAAAAGCATCGGGGAGGTCATAAAAGAGGGAATCATCATGGTGCTAAAACATTTCGAAGAGGTCGAGCATTAGATTTTTTAGAAAGACTACATATAAAACGAACAACATTAAAACAACAGCTTGATTCACCAGAATATACAGAAATTAAGCAAGTTATTCTTGGTGAGTTGAAAGCGATTGAGTTAGTTATTGATGAATTTACGAAACATTTTGAGCTCCATGAAACCGAGGAGAGAGAACTCTCTAGAGAGAAAACAGAGAAAGAAGAAAAATAATGATTTTATTGAAAAAATAAATTCTAGCTCAAGGAGACGAATGGAAATGAGTGGACTAAAAGGATACATAAAACCTTATTGGAAATTCGTTATTCTCGGCCCTCTTTTTATGTTGTTTGAAGTGTTCTTTGATTTACTACAGCCAAGGTTAGCCGCTTATATTGTAAACAATGGAGTAGTAGAGCGAGATTTCAATGTTATCGAACATACAGGAATACTCATGGTTTTAGTAGCATTGCTTTCCTTAATAGCGGGGGTCGGATGTAACATCTTTGCAAGTCGTGCATCGCAAAATATTGGGGGAGATATTCGAGAAGCACTGTATAAGAAAGTACAAACCTTCTCATTTCAGGATATAGATAAGTTTAAATCAGGATCTTTAATTACACGCATGACAAATGACGTTGTGCAAGTTCAAACATTAGTGCAAGTTGCGCTTCAAGGTCTTGTCCGAGCACCATGTTTACTCATTGGTAGCGTCATTATGGCGTTATTGATGAACCTTCGGCTTGGTCTTATTTTGCTTGGGACTCTTGTTGTTCTTATTGGTGTTCTGATTGTCCTTATGCGTTTTTCTTATCCGCTGTTTTCAAAAGTTCAACAAAAACTAGATATGGTAAATACGAGAATACAAGAAAATCTAGCAGGCATTCGCGTTGTAAAAGCTTTTGTGCGATCAGGTTATGAAACAAAGAGATTTCAAAATGTTAATAAAGATTACACACAAAGCTCTATAAAAGCTTCACGTTTTATTGCCTTGAATACTCCTATTATGACGCTCATTATGAACGTTTGTCTTGTTGGCATTCTCTTATATAGTGGTCCTCTTGTTTGGAGAGACTCTTTTAAAGTAGGAGACTTAGTTGCTTTTGTTAACTATGTGGCCCAAGCTCTTTCTTCGTTAATTATGGTAAGCGGCAGATTGATGGACGTGTCTCGTGCGAATGTATCAGCTCAACGTATCCAGGACGTTTTGTCTACTGAACCTAGTATTGTAGACGCTAAAAGTGAGAAAAGATCTTTACTCCTAGGCGAACATATCTCATTTAAACATGTAAACTTTTCGTACAATAAAAGCAAAACAGCAGAGGACTCAATATTACGAGATATCAACTTTGAGGCTTCTCGAGGAGAGACTGTTGCTATTATCGGATCTACAGGGGCTGGAAAATCAACGCTTGTGCAGTTAATTCCAAGGCTGTATGATGTGACATCAGGCTCTGTTATTATCGATGGGAGAGATACTCGAAATATTCCGCTTGCAGAACTTCGGCACAATATTGGAATGGTTCTTCAAGATTCTTTTTTATTTACGGGATCTATAAGAGATAATATTTCACTTGGTAAAGTAGATGCAAAAGAAGAAGACATTATAGAGGTTGCTAAAATAGCTCAAGTGCACGATTTTATCTCTAAACTACCTCATGGTTATGACACAAAGGTCGGCCAAAAAGGTGTTAATTTATCTGGAGGCCAAAAGCAACGTATTTCTATTGCTAGAACACTGCTAATTAAGCCTTCTATTTTAATTATGGATGATAGTACAAGTGCTTTGGATTCTGAAACAGAAAGAAAATTGCGCAATGCTTTAAAAGGATTAATAAAGGATAATATAACATTCATCATTGCACAGCGAATCTCATCTTGTATAGATGCTGAAAAGATTCTTGTAATGGATGAGGGAACAATTGTAGGAAGCGGTACACATCAAGAGCTATTAGAGAATTGTACTGTTTATCAAGATATCTATCGCTCTCAGTTTGGTGAAAGGGAGGTGTCTTATGAGCGCAAATAATCATGGGGGATCCAAAGACGTTACTAACCTAGCACAAATGGGGTTTCAGCCTGGTAAAGGTCCACGACCAGGCACAGTTAAAGGTGAAAAATCTAAGGATGTAAAAGGGACATTACGTAGAATATGGCAGTATTTAAAAAAGCAACGCCGTAGTTTGTTGTCAGTTATCATCTACACTGCGATAACTTCCCTTTTGCTGCTTCTCGGTCCATATCTTATCGGTAAAATGATTGATAACTATATTGTTCCACACCGATGGAACGGGCTTGTGAAAATGAGTTTTGTCTTGTTAGGAATCTATGTCCTTGGAGCAGTATTTACATGGCTTCAACAATATACGGCTGCAAATTTATCACAAGAAACAGTGCAGGAAATGAGGCAAGATTTATTTGAGAAATATCAAGCATTACCAGTTAAATTTTTTGATCAGAAGACACATGGCGAACTAATGAGCCGAACCACAAATGATATTACAAATGTGTCGAATACCCTTAATCAAACAGTCATTCAACTTATTTCGAGCATCTTTATGTTAGTTGGTAGCGTCATAATGATGCTTAGTTTAAGTCTTTGGATGACACTTGTTACAATGCTTACTGTACCAATCACTGTATTCATTACAAAGAAAATTACCAAATATACGCGTCGCTATTTTTCAGAGCAGCAAAAAAGTTTAGGAGAAGTGAACGGGTTTGTGCAGGAAAGTATTTCAGGATTAAGAGTTGTTAAAGGATTTGGAAGAGAAGATAAAGTTATTGAAGAATTTCAAGATATGAATGAGAACCTAAGATCAGTTGGTGTTAAAGCTCAAAGTCTTTCTGGCTCAATGGGGCCTATTATGAATACAATGCGCAACTTAAGTTTCTTAATTATCGCGGTAAGCGGTGGAATCTTTGCTTATCACGAGATGATTACAATTGGTATTATTGTTAGTTTTCTTAACTATTCCAATCAATTTAGTCAGCCGCTTAACCAGCTCGCTAACCAATATAATATGCTTCAATCCGCTATTGCAGGAGCTGAACGCGTATTTGAAATACTAGATATGAAGTCTGAGGATGGGGAAAAAAGTAATGCAGGCTCTCATTCGGAATTTAAAGGGGACGTTAAGCTTAACAATGTGCATTTCAGTTACAATGAGGATGTAGCCATATTAAAAAATCTGTCGCTACACGCTAGACCTGGTCAAAAGATTGCTCTAGTCGGTCCAACAGGGGCAGGGAAAACAACGATTATTAATCTATTAACCCGTTTTTATGATATTCAATCAGGAGAGATTTTAATCGATGGAAAAGACATATATACATTAGACAAGAAAGAGATAAGAAAACAAATTGGTCTTGTCTTGCAAGATGCTTATGTGTTCTCTGGGACGATCTTGGAAAATATTCGGTATGGTCGTCTAGATGCAACAGACAAGGAAGTAGAAGACGCTGCAAGGCTTGCTAATGCAGATTCTTTTATAAGAAAGCTGCCTAATGGATATAACACCCCCCTAAGCGCGGAAGGAAGTAATTTAAGTCAAGGACAAAGACAGCTGTTAACAATTGCTCGAGCCCTGCTTGCGAATCCTTCTATCCTTATATTAGATGAGGCAACAAGCAGTGTTGATACAAGGACAGAGCTTCATATTCAAGAAGCCATGAAAACTCTAATGAAGGGAAGAACAAGCTTTGTAATTGCTCATCGACTTAGTACAATTAAAGATGCAGATGCTATTCTCGTTATTAATGACGGCAAGATTATGGAACAGGGATCACATGAACAGTTATTAGAGAAGGATGGATTTTATGCTAACCTTTACAATAACCAACATAGTCAGGTTATGTAAGATGAAATAATTGAGAACCTAAAAAACTGGTATTAATCAGACGGACAGCTGAAAGAAGATAAAGTAGAGGAGCTAGACAGTTATTGTCTAGCTTTTTTTATAATGGACCATGAACTAGCTTCCACTGGTCAAAATTAAATATGAACGCATTGAGAAAGGTATTCTATCAAAAAACTTGCTGACCTTAAAATAATCGGTAAGTACATATAGCATGAACAATCATATACGAGAGGAATGATAGATTAAATAATTAAATATTGACAGGAGAATAAAAGATAACATAAATATAGTTTAGTTAACTTAACTTAATTATTTTATAGGAAAGAATCTGAAAATAACGTGTTTCTACAAGGAGATTTATAAATGTATACTTTGTCAAAAAATAAAAAATTTATGTTTCTTTTAGGTGCTGAACTTTTTTCAGTGTTAGGTTATTCCATGTTTCTCCTTACTATATCTTGGTATGTAGTTGATCAGTTAAAACAACCGCAATATATGGGACTTCTTTTAGCCATAGCTTCGTTGCCACGTATGTTCACAATGATAGTAGGGGGAGTAATGGCCGATCGCATCCAAAAGTCTAAAATCCTTTTTAGCACAGGAATAGCCAAAACCATTATTATAGGGGTTCTCCTTTATGCTTATCTTGATGGAAACCTTACATTTTCTATCCTCTTAGTTGTTTCGTTTCTACTTGGTTGTTTGGATGGACTATTTTTCCCTGCTTTGTCTTCATTAATACCAGTGCTAGTAGAGAAAAAGGAGCTTCAAGGCGCAAATACAATGATCCATAGTTCTCAAGAATTAGTTTTTTTAATAGGTCCAGTTCTTGCGGGAGCTTTAATTAACTACTATTCCTTTTCTGTTACTTTTACCATAAGCATGATTAGTATGTGCATTTATTCATTACTTGTTTTTCCCGCTATAATTAAGGATGAAAAACCTTTGTCAACTGGGGAAAAAAGTACAGTTTTTAGAGAACTTCAAGAAGGGTATAACTACGTTCGGGCTTCACCCTTATATATAGTAGGAATCGGAATTATCATTGTCATTAATTTCTTCATTTTTGGACCTCTTTTTCTAAGCTTACCTCTATTAGCGAAAGAAGAGGGAGGGACAGCTCTTCACTTAAGCTTTTTAGAGGCCAGTTTTTCAATAGGTTCTCTCGTAGCTACAGTGATTTTACTGATCGTTACCCTTCGTAAAAATCGTGGGAAGTTAACATTATATTCATTAATAACAAGCGCCATTCTTATGTGTGTTCAGTCAAATCCCTTCTATATGGGGCTTCATTCCAATGGTAAGTTTAATTGGTTTCCTAGGCTTCATGACCTTTATACCAACAGATGTGATGATTCAAGAGCACACAGATCCAAAAATGATGGGAAGAGTCATGGGGATTGTTTTCTTAGCTCAAACAGCCTTCGACCCTATTTCTCAGACGTTGTTTTCCTTTTTAATGACATTAGATATTTCCGTTCGCTACTTATTATTTGGATTTTCTACTATGGGAGTGGTTTTTTCTCTCTTTATCTTTATGAAGGCTAAGAATTGGCGTATGATGCATTAATCATCTTAAATTGGGTTTTAATAAAGGGGATGTAACAATTGTAAGATAAATTACACTGTTAGGAAGAAAAAAACCATTAATTAGTTTATAAAATGTCTTAGGGTTAGTATGAAATTACTTACCAAGGGAATATACTATATCAAACTAGAAGGCGTAATATGTGAAAAGATTCCTCTCTCAAACATTGAAAGAGGAATCTTTTTTATGTAGGGTATTTTATCCTGATTTTGTAGTATGTAAATGTTGAGAAGGGTTAACTCTCTGAATGAAATAGACGTCATCTAATATTAATGGTTATAATCTATTTTTCTATAACATTATTCTTATAAACATGCCCAATAATGTGCTACTTAAAACTTTCTACAACTAGAGAGAAGTACCCCAAACTATACGTTTATATTTTGGCCATCCAATCCGTACCTTTGTGAGATTCAGGGGTAGGGCGGGAAGACGTTTTAGTTTTCTATTGTATAATATATCCATTATAAGGAGGGGATAAGAAGTGTTAAGTATCAACCATATTTGTTTTTCAGTTTCAGATTTAGAAGCATCTATAAACTTTTATAAAAACGTGCTTCAAGCTAAATTACTTGTTAAAGGAAGAAAGCTAGCTTATTTCGATTTAAATGGTTTATGGATAGCTTTAAATGCAGAGGAAGATATTCCAAGAAATGAAATTCAATATTCTTATACTCACATTGCGTTTACAGTGAATGGCAAAGAATTTGAAGGTTTTAAAAAGATACTAATCAAAAATAATGTTAATATTTTACCTGGGAGAGAAAGAGACGAGAGAGACAAGAAATCTATATACTTTACAGATCCTGATGGCCATAAATTTGAATTTCATACAGGGGGTTTACAAGATCGTTTAGAGTATTATAAAGAAGATAAAACACACATGGAGTTTTATATTTAAATTGCTAACTTTTCTAGTGAAAATCATTTAAGAAACAAAGAATTATTCCATTTCTTCTTTAGAAAGAGAACAACTATATTGCGCTATATTAAGAACTATAATTCTAAGATATAAAATAATAGAGAATAATGTTCTCCTATGTAAAAACGAAAAGCCTTACTTCCATGAAAACGGGAAGTAAGGCTTTTTTAGTGATCTAATGTTCTTTGATGGAAGACTTTATTGCATAAGAGACTCATGCGTTTATTTTTTGAGCACTTCTTTCCCGTATACGTTTCATATCTTCTCTTGGTGGAAATCCAAACATGCGAGAATATTCCCGACTGAACTGTGAGGGACTTTCATAGCCGACTCGGAAGGCTACTTCACCAGCATCTGATGACTCTGCTAATAATAGGCGCCGGGCTTCCTGCAGTCTCAACTGTTTTTGAAACTGAATAGGACTCATCGCTGTGACTTCTTTAAAATGACGGTGAAATGACGAAACGCTCATATTTGCTCTTTCAGCGAGATCTTGAATGCGCAGAGGGGCATCATAGTGATGGATAATATGTTCAATAACATCTCTGATTTTGTAAGTGTCACTGCCTTCTATTGCGATTTGTTCGAGTGTAGCACCATGCTCACCTTTTAAAATCTTATACAGAATTTCCTTCATGAATAGGGGAGCAAGCATTGGAATGTCTTCTGGACTGTCTAATAGACGAACTAGCCTTGTAACCGCATCTAGTAGAGATGGTTCTGTTTGACTAACAAATAAAGCTCGCTTTGAATCTTTCCTATGTCGAACTTGATTTTCGCAGCTATTCAAAACATCTAAGATTTGATTTGGTGTAAATTCAAGTTTGAGAGCCAAATATGGAGCATGTGAAGAAGCTTTTATAACTTGCCCTGTCACAGGTAAGTCAACAGATGACACAAGGTAATCAGCAGGACCGTATTTAAAGCGTTCTTGTGCTAGAACCACTTCTTTTTCACCTTGAACAATAATGCAAAAAGAGGGCTTGTAAACAACATGAAGCGGCTCAGTAATATTGGATTCGTTAATGAAAAATAGTGATGGGATAGAGGTCTGATAAACACCGTCTTGCTTTGAATAACGCTTAATAATTCTTGCAAGCTCATCATTTTGTTTATATACGTGTTCAAACATAGCATTCTCCTTATTCCTTCATTCTTACTAGCTTTATTATAAAGTATATTTGTTCATTGTATAAATAGCTGTGAGAGGATTAGGCAAATATTTGCGATGAATGTGATAACGGTTTTTCCCTTGTTTATTTCATAATAAGAATACGAAAACAAATAAATCGTGTGAAAGTTCAAAGTAACAATCATAAATGGAGAAAGGAAGATGAATCATGAGAAAGCGTACATTAGGAAATAGTGGTCTAGAAGTTTCGTCTATTGGACTCGGTTGTATGGGGATGAGCTATGGATATGGACCTCCTTCAGATAAAAAGGAAATGATTTCGGTTATTCGAGAAGCTTTTGAACACGGTGTTACTTTCTTTGATACTGCTGAAGTATATGGACCATGTACAAATGAAGAGCTTGTAGGAGAAGCTCTCCTGCCTTTTAGAAATAGAGTTGCTATTGCTACAAAGTTTGGATTCCATATTCAAAATGGAAAACAGGTTGGAATGAATAGTCGGCCAGAACATATTAAGAAAGCGGTAGAAGATTCGTTAAAACGCCTTAGAGTAGAAGCTATTGATTTATATTATCAGCATCGAGTGGATCCAGATGTTCCGATTGAAGAGGTAGCAGGTGCCTTGAAAGATTTAATTCAAGAAGGAAAAGTTAAACATTGGGGATTATCAGAGGCTGGAGTGAAGACGATTCGCCGCGCTCATGCTGTTCATCCGCTTGCTGCTGTTCAAAGTGAATATTCCTTGTGGTGGAGACGCCCTGAAGAAGAGTTATTACCTTCCTTAGAAGAGCTTGGAATAGGGTTTGTTCCGTTCAGTCCATTAGGGAAAGGGTATTTAACAGGACGCTTTAACGCTAATTCAACATTTGAAGGTGACGATTTCCGTAGCATTCTTCCTCGCTTTACTTCAGAGGCTCTCCAAGCAAACGAAGTGTTAATCCAGTTACTTCAAAAAGTTGCCGAGCGAAAGGGAGCTACAATGGCTCAAATCGCTCTTGCTTGGTTACTTGCTCAAAAAACATGGATTGTGCCTATTCCAGGGACAACGAAGTTAAATCGACTAGAAGAAAACTTAAATTCTTCTAACATTAAACTAACATCTGAAGAGCTGGATGATATAAATTCAGCAACTTCAAAAATTACGTTGATGGGAGACCGTTATCCAGAAGAGCTAGAGAAGAGAACAGGACTTTAAGTTGGAATTAAGATCATAATGAATAGAAAGTGAAAGAGGAGTTACGGAGTTTATGGAGAGGCTTTTGCGTTTTATTTAGTAAAGAGACCAAAAACAAAATACACTAATCCTCTATCTTTCTAGCTTATATAAATGAAAGTGATAAATATAGCTATGGAAATAAGGTGAGAGAAGATGTTAATGAAAAAGCTTACTGTTCAGCTTCCTCGTGGACTTCAAGCTAGACATACAGCAATATTTGTGCGTAAAGCTTCATCCTTTAAAAGTGAAATAATGCTTTCTAAGCATGGAAAAACAGCAAATGGAAAAGATCTTATGGAAATCATGGATTTAGTTATTAAAGAGGGAGATGAAGTTACCTTAATGGTGAATGGGGGAGATGAATGGGAGGCAAACGGAATTTTAGAAGAATTTCTTTTGAATAATAACTCACAAACCCCTATGCATAGAAGTTAAAAAATCAAGTAAAACTCTAACTGATGAAAAGCTTATTAATGTAGAAAATAGTGAGAACAATAGAAAGGGAGATTAAAAAAGTAGATCTTCTCTTAGATGGTAACTTGCTGGATTTTCGTTTCACTACTCTCTTCAATTAACCAAAGGGAATATTCTCTTCTTTACTAAAATGATGATGAAGAATGTTGCTACAATTACTAGGATGAAAATTTTTCATATAGCAAGCCTGAAAGATAACTTATGGACAGTTTTTTTCAGGCTTTTCTTCTATTATGACATAGGATAAACAACAATTAGCTTTTTCCTTAGATCAAAACTAACGTATTTCCGTATGTATATATATTACATATATTCAAAAATATGTTGACAATACATTAGTTACCATATTTTAATTAAAATATGGTAAATGAGAATGGATCTCTTAATGTAGGGGCTCTGGATCTAGGCTATTATCTTTAAGAAATACAGAAATATAGCATAACGAACGTTTGATAAGAAACGATACTCGTGTATACGATATTCATCCGTTTCTTACTTATGCACTTAAGTTAGTTATATAACTAACTAAGGTGTTTCTTGAAAATCTTGATATTTATCCTTTTTAGAGAGAGCACATCCTAAGAAGAAAGAAATGCTTGATAGTGGAGGGGTTGCAGAGCAGTGTAAGGATATACAAAATAGAAGAATTTCTTGTTATTGCTTATCTTCTATACTAGTTATTGGACTAACAATTAAATAAAGGAGAGGTTCATATGGCCGAGCCGAATGTGATTACAAAAAATGATCTAATCCAATCTGCAAAGAAATGCATAGTAGAAAATGGGATAAATAAATTGACTTTAAAAGCAGTAGCAGAAGGTGCAGGTGTAACACAAGGGACTGTATATTACCATTTTAAAACAAAAGAACAGCTTATGATTGAGATTGTAAAAGCTATGTGTGAAACATCATGGGAAGAATTAGAGGAAAAGAAAAAAGCGGCTAAGAAACAAGGATTAGACTGGATTCAAGCTGCCATGAAATCAGCTTATAACAGAAATACTAAAGGTTCTTTCTATCATCCTTTATTTTTATCATTAATTGTAACAGGGCTACACAATGATAAAGTTAAAGAACTTATTAGTGAATTGTTGAAATACGAAAATAAATCTCTTCAACAACAGATGGAAGCATTACTAGGAGCAGATGAATTTTATGGCCTCTCAATAGAAGTATGGAGCATCCTCATGAATGCGTTAATAGATGGTTTGGCTATACAATCTTTAATAATCGAAGATTTTGATGCGGAGCGTGTATTTAAAAATCTTGAATCACTTTTTATAAAGCAAGTAGAATATGTTCAATCGTCTAGAACAGAGGATCAAATCTCAAAAGGAGAGTGAGAGAATATGTTTTTTCTAACTTGGGGATTTTTAGTTTGGTTAGGAGCTACAGCTTTATTTAGGTTTTTAGGACATTTTTTCTTCTCGCTAGAAACCCCCGTATTGTTAGTCGCTTCATATACTTTAGTTATTCCTTTAATATTAATTCTTACTTTACCCATTTATAGATACAAAAAGTTAGATTCATATAATCGATTAAAAGCAGCCATTTTAATCGCCTTACCAGGTATGTTACTTGATGTTGTATCCTTAATTTATTTCTCAGATATCTTTATAAATTTGGATAGTAGAATGGATAGAATTTTCGGTTCTTGGCTTTTATTAGCTTATTCTTTCATTCTTCTTTCAGGATTTACAATAGGGAGAAAAACAAACGAATAAAGATAAAAGGTGTCAGAGCTGTTGGAATGTTGATTTCTTCTAACAGCTTCTATTTGTATAAGCGTTTTAAAGAATATAAACAGGTGAGAAAGATGAAACTAAAAAATTCAGCAAAAGTTATATTGATACATTATGGGAAGTTAGATAAAACAACCCTTCATCAAAATAAAGAGATTGAAAATCGTTATTTTGTAATATAAAATGAAATTATTCTAAAACAAGGAGGATTATTAAAAATGACAGCTTCTATGAGACTACGTATTCATGCTTTGAACAAATAATTGAATATGTTCAAGGACTCTGTTTAATAATTGCAGAGTAAACAGGATAAGTCTGCTCATTTTTAATCATCTTCAACGAAAATTGTAATATGCGACATTAACAACAAGGAGGATTTATTTGTCTTTCTTTTGTTATGTTTAAAAATGTGCTCTTTTCTATCCAATGATATATGAATTGGATTTCTTACTGTGTTGTGAAATGTAAAACATAGGTAAGAAATGTTTACTTCAAGCTGCAGACAGAGGATTCTGCAGCTTTTTTCATGTTTAAAAACCCAATCTATATCCGTTCATAACCAGTAAGTTGTGTTATTGATTATAAGAATTCGGGCTGAAGAGAATAGAAAGAGCAGCGGAAAAACTTAAAAAGGTATGGAGGAATTTATATGAATAAAGTAGAGATTAAAGCATTAGCAAAACGAAAAGGCTTAAATATAAACGAAAAAACGATAAAATTAAATGAATCAGGTCTTGATTTTCAGGTTGCACATGTAGAAGATGAGCAAGGACAAAAATGGATTTTGCGAATTCCGCGCAGACCGGATTCTATGGCAAAAGCGGATCAAGAGAAGACGGTATTAGATGCTGTTAATCAACATACAACAATTCAAGCACCATATTGGGAGATTTTCACTGATGAGGTTGTAGCGTATAAGTCGCTAGACGGAGTGCCTGCTGGAACTATTAACCCTGAAATTCAAAATTATGAATGGGTTCTAAATATAGAAGACATTCCATTAGCATACCATGAATCGTTCGGACGTACGTTAGCGGAAATACATCAACTGCCAATAAGTTTAGTGAAAAATACTGGTATTCAAATTTATACAGCATATGAGGCAAGAGAATTAATGAAAACGAGAATGCATAAAATAAAGAGTGAATATGAGGTTCGGGAAGATTTATGGAATCGTTGGATGAAATGGGTGAATAACGATAATATATGGCCAAAGCATACTGGACTTAGTCATGGAGATGTTCATCCAGGACATATTTTAATTAATCGTCAATCAGAAGTTACTGGCTTAATTGATTGGACTGAAGTAGCGGTTACAGATGTATCGCGTGATTTCATTGTTCACTATTTATTTGCTGGAGAAAAAGGGTTAGAAAAAGCTATTATGGCTTATGAAAAGGCAGGCGGGAAGACGTGGCCGCTTATGAAAGAACATATTTTAGAATTGGAAACAACCAGGGCAATTTCAGTTGCTGAGTTTGCCGAAATCTCTGGACTGCAAGAGTATAAAGAAATGGCTAGACAAATGCTTAGTTCTCTTCATCAAATCGAAATAAGTGGACTAAGTGGAAGGGAAAGGAAAGTGTCTAGGAATAAACGATATAAACTTATTAGTAAAAAATATTGACAATTAGTAAAATTATAGAATAAGATACAAACGGTTCCAGTATTGACTGATTAGTCAATCGAAAAAGGAGAGTTAATAATGCCTAGACAAGATCAACAAAATAAACAAATCCGGGATGAAAGAAGAGCTCAAATATTACAAGCAGCTTTGCGAGTATTTGCGCGAAGAGGTATGGTAGCAGCAAAAATTAGCGATATTGCAAAAGAAGCCGAACTTAGTCATGGACTTGTTTACCATTACTTTAAGTCAAAAGAAGAGATCTTCATGACATTAGTACAAAAAGCGTTAGATAGTTCTCTTGATGTCATTTATTGTGCTAATGAACAAGTGGGAACTCCTTTAGAAAAGTTACGTTGGATGACAGAACAAATTATGAAAAGTATCGACAACGGTGAAGAAGTTCTTCTTTTTCTCATTATGATTCAAGCTAGCACTTCAGATATTGTATCAGAAGAAGTAAAAGAAATTTTAACAGGAGAGCGTGCTGTTTCGCCTGTTATGGCTACTATCCCACTAATTGTGGAAGGACAAAAAGGAGGCGAAATTAAGCAGGGAGATCCAGTACAGTTAGCTGTTACGTACTATGCCTTTATCCAAGGGTTAGCCATAAATAAGATTCAATGGGAAGTATGTCCAATGCCAGAAGCCAACCTTATTATGAATATATTTAAGAAAACTCCATAACGTAAAGGAGCTCTCGCCATGAGATTAGAGATTAGTAAGAGAAAAAGAGTACTTATTTTATTATCCCCGATCATTGTTATCTTACTTGGATTTATCACAGCTACTGTTTTCTCAAAATTTATAGACGGATGGGCATGGATTCCTTTAGCGATTATGTATTGGAGTTCTCTTGGATTTTGTATTGTATTTTTTAAAGAAAACAAACATATTAAAGACTGGTTAAAGAAACCCCACATCTCCCTATTTCCTATTATCTTGTCTTTGCTTCTTGGCATGTTTCCGCTCTCTATATTAATCATGAATTACAAATTATTTGATTCAGTTATATTGATCGTTCTTTGGATCTTATTTGCTTTAATCAATCCTTGGTTTGAAGAGCTATATTGGAGAGGTATATTATTAGATGCTGCAGTTGACTGGTTTCCAAAGTGGATAAGCGTTTTGTATACAACAATCTTTTTTGTACTAAGCCATCCGTTTATGTGGGGAGTATTTTCAATTGCAAGTACATCTTATCACCTTTATATTTACTTAACGGTTATGGGGATTGTTTGGTCCCTTACGTATTTTAAAACTAAGAGTTTAAGATTGGTGCTCCTTTCGCATTTTATTGTAGATGTAGGAAACTTGACTGTCCTAACTTTCCTTAATATATATGTACCCCCAACAATGTAAGAAGAATGATTTGAAAAGATAGCAAAAGATTACGAACAAACAGAGGAAGTAACGGTCCATAAAGTTGGATATGCAGCTTCAAAACTTTTTTTTCTATCATCCGCTGTTGATTTTGCAGAGAAATGCTTTAGAGATCATTAATAAAAAACGATTAATAACAGAGCCCCTTGAAGAACAAGGGGCTATTAGTTTGCAATACATTATCTAACACTTATTCTAGCTTACCCCATCCGTTTGAATCGCTTTCTGTCCTTTCACAAACTTAGCAAATGAAAAGCGAACTAAAGGTCCGATAATGATAAGCTGAAGCGGAAGAGCAAAAATGAAATTTTTACCTACTGTTAAAAAATAGTGTTTAAGGAATGAACCTTCTCCTAATGCATTGGCAAAATGGGCCATTGCTACTCCATAAATAGACATTGACAGTACCATGCCAATGACCATACAAAAGGCAAGAGATAAAATGATAAAAAGCTTGTTTGATTTGTCATATGGTAATGAGAAAGCCACTTTATGGGCGATAGGTCCGACGATAAATAGTTCTAAAATAAAAGCAATTATGAACCCTAAAATAAGTTGGAGCAGCATTCCTTGTAATGAGATAGTACCAATTAGGTCATTTATAACGAGGTTATAAAAAGTCATACCGATAACCATTCCAATACACATCATCATTCCGAAATAAAAGTTTTCCTTTTTTGTTGTTGGCAATGTTGATCATCCTTTCTTTTCAATCCTTTGCTATTATAGCGAGAGAGGGATACTCTTCATAAGTGAACATTTTGTGAACAATTTAGTTTAGATAATTTTTGCATCGCAGCCTTTGGATTTTAAAAAAGAAAAGATAGCAAAAAGTGTTGTGAAGTTTATCGTTGTAGGAATAAAGCGGTATATACATCTATACCTTATATATGGTAAATTTTATTTAACAGTTTTTTCTTTATAAAAGTAGCAGAACTTGCCAAACTACTCAGTGATGATGTGAGAACGAAAACCGAAAAAGAGGGGGAACAGCCTTGAAAAAAAGAAAGGTAATTAGTGTCTTCATCGTAGGTATGTTAACGCTTACAACGTTTGGGTGTAGTGGAGAAGCTAAAAAAGAAGAAAAAGCGAAAGAGAGAACGGCGAAAGAGATTATGCAAGATATGACGGTTGAAGAAAAAGTAGGGCAAATGATTATGCCAGACTTTAGAAATTGGAAAGAACAAGGAGCAGAGAAAGCAACAGGCTTTACTGAGATGAACGAAGAAGTAGGAAGTCTTATTGACAAATACCATCTTGGTGGGGTTATTTTATTTGCAGAAAATGTTGTAGATACAGAGCAAACAACAAGGCTTGTGAACGGATTAAAAAAGAGCAGCAAAGATGTGCCCCTTTTTGTAGCAATTGATCAAGAAGGAGGAATTGTGACAAGACTTCAGTCAGGAACAAATCTTCCAGGAAATATGGCATTAGGAGCAACAAGAAGCGAGAAAAATGCGCATCAAACAGGAGAAATCATTGGACGTGAACTCCATGCGCTTGGGATTAATGTGAACTTTAGTCCTGTCCTTGATGTGAATAATAATCCAAACAATCCTGTTATTGGTGTCCGCTCTTTTAGCTCTAACGAAAAACTTGTTTCAACCCTCGGTGTTCAAACAATGAAAGGCTTGCAAGAGGAAAAAGTAGCGACAACTATCAAACATTTTCCTGGTCATGGAGATACGGCAGTTGATAGTCATTATGGTTTGCCTGTTGTTAATCATTCTAAAGAACGCTTGCGTCAAGTGGAGCTAGCACCTTTTAAAAAAGCAATTGAAAATGGTACAGATATGATTATGACCGCTCATGTACAGTTCCCAGCCTTCGATGATACCGTCTATAAGAGCAAAAAAGATGGAGAAGACATTATTGTTCCTGCCACACTATCGAAAAAAGTATTAAATGATTTACTTCGACAAGAAATGAATTATGACGGCATTATTGTGACAGATGCGCTGAATATGAAAGCAATTGCTGATAATTTCGGGCAAGAGGAAGCCGTTATTATGGCCATTAATGCAGGGGTTGATATTGCGCTTATGCCTGCTTCTGTTACATCGCTTGAAGAAGAAAAAAATTTAGCGAATGTTTACAATGCAGTTGTTGAAGCTGTTGAAAAAGGTGAAATTAAGGAAGAAGAAATTGATGATTCCGTTGAAAGAATTCTTGATTTAAAAATAAAAAGAGGATTGTATGAGGAAAAAAATATTTCAGAGGACAAGAAAGTTAAAAATGCACTGAAGGTGGTAGGAAATAAAAAACATAAGAAGCAAGAAATGAAGATGGCCCAAGAAGCGGTAACAGTTGTGAAAAATGAGCAAAAAACGTTGCCATTAAACCCGAAAAAAGGGGAAAGAATCGTTGTATTTACTCCATATGATTATCAAGGGGAAGCGGTAAGGAAAACAGTTCAAAATATGATTAGTGAAAAGAAAATAAAAAATGTTGAAGTTGACGTTGTTCCATTTGAGAAAAAGGTGTTTAACGAAGAGATGAAAAGAAAAATAGATGAAGCAGACTATGTTTTGACAGGTTCATATGTTATACAAAACGATCCCGTTGTAAACGATGGAGTTATTGAGGACGAAATTAATGAACCTTCAGCATGGGCAGTTTCTTTTCCTCGTGCAGCTATGATGTATACGCAAAAGAGTGAGAAGCCTTTCGTGCTCATGAGTCTGAGAAACCCATATGATGTTGCTAACTTTGAAGAAGCTCATGCTGTTTTAGCTCTATATGGTTTTAAAGGCTATAGTAACGGAAGATTTCAACAGCCTAACATTTCAGCAGGAACTCACGTTATCTTTGGTGAAGCAAAACCAAAAGGGAAATTGCCTGTTGCCATCCCTTCTGTAACAGCTAAAGGAGAAACCCTTTATCCGTATGGCCATGGAATCAAGCTTAAATAAGGGGAGGAGAAAAGATGAGAAAGAAACTGACGTTGTTAGCCCTTTTTCTACTTGTTTTTTCATCATGGAATACAGCCGAAGCAAAGCCGCGCCAAAAGAAAGTTGAGCTTGGTGTTGAAACCCTTTTTCGTGAGCATAAAGACCTTTTAAAAGGAAAGCGAGTCGGCCTTATTACAAACCCAACAGGAGTGGATTCAGAATTAAGGAGCAGCGTTGATTTATTTGCTGAAGACCCGGATATTGAGCTAACTGCTCTTTATGGCCCTGAGCATGGTGTAAGAGGAGATGCTCAAGCTGGAGATAAAGTTGACTATTATATTGATGAAAAAACAGGATTACCTGTTTACAGTCTTTACGGAGACACAAGAAAGCCAACACCTGAAATGTTGAAAAACGTAGATATTCTTGTTTTTGATATTCAAGATGTTGGTGCACGTTTCTACACTTACATTTATACAATGGCTTATGCAATGGAAGCTGCGAAAGAAAAAGGAATTCCGTTTGTTGTGCTAGATAGACCAAACCCACTTGGGGGAGAAGTTGTGGAAGGACCTGTTCTTGAAGAAAAGTACTCCTCATTTGTTGGGAAATATCCTATTCCACTTCGACATGGCATGACAGTTGGAGAGCTTGCTCAACTTTTTAACGAAGAATTTGGGATTGGTGCAGATTTGACAGTTGTTAAAATGAAAAAATGGAAGCGATCTTTCGACTATGATGAAACAAACCTTCCCTTTGTAATGCCTTCCCCTAATATGCCAACTCTAGAAACGGCGTTTGTTTATCCAGGCACAGGTCTTATTGAAGGAACGAACGTGTCGGAAGGAAGAGGAACAACAAAGCCATTTGAACTGTTAGGAGCTCCGTTTATTAATGGAACAGAGCTCAGTGAGAAGTTAAATAATCTACATTTAGATGGAGTGAAATTCAGAGCTGCTTCATTTACGCCTTCTTTTTCAAAGCACAGTGGACAGCTTAGTCATGGTGTTCAAGTTTATGTAACAGATAGAGAGAAATATAAATCAGTTGAAACAGGTTTGCACATTGTTAAAACGATTCATGATTTGTACGGAGAAGAGTTCTCGTTTAATAAGAGTGGAAACTTTGATTTATTAATCGGAAACAGCTGGGTAAGAGAAGAGTTGGAAAAGGGAACAGATGTAGAGGATATTATAGCAAAGTGGCAGAGGGATACGAAAGATTTCAAAAAGGTAAGAAAGCAATATTTACTTTATTAAAATAGAAAAATCTCTCCTCTTCAAGAGGAGAGATTTTTACTGGACAAAGGAGCCCATTCGTCTACAATGGGCGATTGTTAATGTGAAACAAACATTAGCTTCTTTTCTAGTATAGCATTTTGTTGAAGTAAAATAAATAAAAAAAGTTTAGTTTGTTAAATCCATAGAGTGAAGAGAACTGTAAAAAGCATGTATAAATTTAACGTAATGTTAAGCTTATACATGCTTTTTATACGAAAAATAACATTGTTTATGTAAATCCCTTTGTTTGTCCCCAATTGTTATTCTAGCATATTTCATTAATAAATAAAATATTTTAATTAAAAAAAGTTAGGCGATCAATATGTTAGAAAACAGGAGTATGTATATTTCTTTAGGTTTACAATAACCTAAAAATATCATAAGCTAAGGAAAAAGAGCTGTATAAAGGGGGGGGAGTTAGCAATGAAAGTGCAGCAGCTTGTCCTACTTAGTGTGTTTGTGGGGTTTTTATTTGCAAGCGCTATCAATTTTATAAAAGAAGGCTTTATCCCTATTGCTTTTTTAGCAAGCGGAGTTAGTCTTGTTCTTATTGTATCTCTTATATTATGGGCAGTGAAATGGCGCCATGAATCATAGGAAGAGTCTATGCATTTGCATAGGCTCTTTTTTATAAAAAAAGAGTGACTTCAGAGACGGAAGAATTTTGCCTACATAGGAAAAACGGTCTCTTTCATATGAAGAATAGTGAAGAGACAGTGTACTCGCTTAGTTTCTTCTATTTAACATTATGTCTAATGTGGATGAAGAGAAGCTATGCTATATTTTTTAATAATCTTATCATTTAGGAGGGGTTATTATTCTTACATCTTCTATTATTAATCATAAAAGGGTAGAAAGCAGAATAAAAGAACTATCAGCTATAGGAAAAATTGAGGAAACTGGGGTTTGTCGCTTAGCTCTATCAAAGGAAGACAGACAAGCTGTTGAACTTGTTCAATCATGGATGGAAGAAGGGGGCTTGAAGACTCATATTGATGATTTCGGAAATCTCGTTGGCCGCTTAGAAGGTCGGGATAAAAGCGCCCCTATTCTTAGAATTGGCTCACACATTGATTCCCAGCCATATGGGGGAAGGTTTGATGGAGTTATTGGCGTTATTGGTGGATTGGAGGTTGCCCAAACGCTACATGAAAAAGGCATTGTCCCCCCTGTTTCAATTGAAGTTGTTGCTTTTTGTGATGAAGAAGGATCACGGTTCAATAAAGGCTTGTTTGGTGTGCGGGGAATGCATGGAAGATTAGAAGAAGACGAACTAGAGCGGAAAGATCAACATGGCACAACAAGAAAAGAGGCACTCATTGAGTTTGGGTGTGACCCTAATCAATTTTTAAAGTGGGAGTATAAGAATGAAGAAATAGCGGCATATTTAGAACTTCATATTGAACAAGGCCCTGTTCTTGAAGAAAAAGGACAGGGAGTAGGAATTGTAACCGGCATATCTGGACCGTTATGGCTAACTGTTGAATTGGCAGGGTTTGCAGGACATGCAGGAAGCGTCCCAATGTCAATGAGACAAGATGCGCTAGTTGGAGCAGCTGCCATTATTACAACGCTTAACAACATAGCTTCTCAAAATATCGAAAACCCTACAGTAGGTACAGTAGGAAATATTGAAGTATTTCCAAACTCCCGCAACATTATTGCTGAAAAAGTACGGTTTACCATTGATTTACGCGATATGGACATGGAAAGACGAAATACTTATGAGCAAGATCTTCGTAAAGCAATTGGAGACATTTGTGCAGAACAAGGCTTAACTTATACAATTAAAGAAGATACAAACTCAGAGCCTCGCTACTGTGCCAAATGGATTAAAGATTGTATGAAAGAGGGGGCCGCGCTTATGAATATTTCTCCACCAGAACTTATGAGCGGGCCTTTTCATGATGCATTAGTTATGTCTTATGTTTGTGATTACGGAATGATTTTTGTTCGTTCTAAAGATGGGATAAGTCATAATCCAAAAGAGTATTCTTCATATGAAGATATTGCATTGGGAACAGAGCTTCTTTATCATACAACTGAAAAAGTATTGGAAAAGCTTTAATCTATAGAGAGCTGGATGTAGTAAAGCCAGCTCTTTTTGTGCGTTCTTCTTTTTCTATTGGAAAAGACAATGTTATACTAAAGCCTGGAGGTGGGAAATGTGAGATTACAAAATAAGAAAGTAATTGCCCTTGTTAGTGATGAATTTGAAGATTTAGAACTTTGGTATCCAATTCTTCGTCTGCGTGAAGAAGGAGCAATCGTTCATGTTGTAGGAGAGGAAAGCAATAAAACGTACATAGGAAAATATGGTGTTCCTATTCAGTCTGACTACAGCTTCAAAGAGGTTGCCTCGTCTGACTACGATGCTGTGTTAGTTCCTGGAGGGTGGGCTCCTGATAAGCTCCGTCGCTATGAAGAAGTTATTACTATTATTAAAGAAATGGATGAAGCGAAAAAGCCAATCGGTCAAATTTGTCATGCTGGATGGGTCCTTATTTCAGCTAAAATTTTACAAGGTGTAAATGTAACAAGTACACCAGGTATTAAAGATGATATGGAAAATGCCGGAGCTGTTTGGCATGATCAACCTGTTGTAACAGATGGTCATATTGTATCAAGCCGCAGACCTCCTGATCTACCTCCATATGTAAAAGAATTTGCTGACGTTTTAGCAGCCAAATAAAAGAAAGGGGAAACCCTTTCTTTTTTTATGGGTCAAAATGAGTGAATGCCTTGCTCTATATAAGGTAGCTTTTTTTTATGAGTAGAATTTACCTTTTTTAGATTTCTTTACATTTTAAAGTGTTGCTTTACATAAAACTGTGTTTTAATAGACAAGAAGACTTCCAAATTCAAAATTAAGTTGTAAGGAGGAGAGATGGTGAGACATCTAAAGAAGATTATTCCTCTTTCTATGGGGCTAAGTTTGTTCGCAAGTCCTCTAGGAGCGGATAATACAGTAAGCGCTGCAAGTATAGATACAAACGCTGATATTATGCAGCTTCAGCGTAAACTTAGTTTACTTGGCTACTTTAATACAACACCAACGGGATACAATGGAGAGATTACGAGAAACGCTGTAAGTAATTTTCAACGAGACTTTGGACTTGGGATAGATGGAGTTGCAGGTCCATTGACATTGCAAAAGTTAGAAGACGTAGAAAAAATAGCGCATGTTGTATATGGTGAGGCACGAGGAGAATCTTTTGAGGGACAAGTTGCTGTTGCGGCTGTAGTGATAAACAGAGTTCATTCTCCAGAATTTCCAAGCAGTGTCGCATCTGTGATTACCCAACAAAATGCATTTACAGCTGTGAATGATGGACAATATTATCTTTCACCAAATGCAACTGCTTATCAGGCAGTGAAGGCTGCTTACAAGGGATGGGATCCTTCTTATGGAGCGACTTATTATTACAACCCTGTCGATTCAACAAATACGTGGATTTTCTCTAGAAAAGTTATCCGAACAATTGGTAAACACAATTTTGCATACTGAACTTATTGGCTCTTATACATAAAAAACGAATTCCACCGCGGGATTCGTTTTTTTTTATATAATCAAATGACAAACAACCAAAAGTCCAGAAATCATGCCTACACCAATCAAACGCAACACCCATTTTTGAATGGAGGACGACGATTTCGGAAAAATAAAAAACAGTTGAAAAGCAACTGTCGCAACTATAATAGCAATAGCTGCCCAAAGAAGATGAATCATAAAAATTCCTCCTATTCATGGTGGAAAAACCACCGTATTTTTCTAATACAGAATTCGCACTTATTCGTCATTTTTTGTCCGTCTTTGAAAAAAATTTAAAAGACGGACAAAAGTAGAAGAGAAGTCACACCAAAGATGGTGATAAACTTTTGTAAGAAAAACGAAATTATAAAAAGTGGAAAAAGTCTCTAATTAGCTTTTATAATAGAAAAGGTAATAGTCACAATATAAACCCCTTTGTTTTGTGACTCCCATCCCCTGAAATAGAAGATAAGAAGCCTTTCAACTTGAAAGACTTCTTTTTTTTTGAAAAAAAAAATCTCCAAGAAAACTTGGAGAGGGCGCAATATCTAATATTTTTTAGGGGGAAATATCAGATATATCGATGTTCATTATTTTTATACCCGCTATAATGACACTTAAACCTTTTTTCAAAAAATTATTTTAATGACATTCCATCAAAAAGTTTCGTCCATTTTACTTCATCACGAAGCGTATCCATATCAAAAATAGGATACTGAAGAACGCAAGTATGAGCCAAATTCCACTGTAATTCTGTAAAATCTTCTACCTCTCCATTTATGACTAACAGTACTTTGAAGTTTCCCTTCACTAAACTTGCAAGAACGCTTTCAAGTCGTCTTGCGTCTTCATATGTGCCTCCAAGTCTTACAAAGAGAAGATCGTCACTTTTCTCAAGCGTATCTAGGAAACGTTCAGCACGTCGCTTGTATTTGGCATATACTTCATCATATTCTGGCCAAGATGTTGGTGTATTGTTTTTCGCTAAAAAGTCGTGTACTGAATCAATATTATAAAGGTTGTCACGAATTTTAAGAGTTAGACCGTTTGCAAAATAAGATTCAAACGTTAGATTTTCTTTCTTGAGAAAGTTAGCAAAACGATTTTCTAAAAGCTTGTTCACCTCACTTAATGAAAAGCTAATCATCCAATCTAGCACCCCTGCAAAAGGGCGTAGATTATGATTACGTAAGTAGATTGCAGGAAAACAATTATGCCCTAAACTAAATGCAGCGTCATAAGGTTTTTGAATATCTTTTAAAGTAGCCATGTTTTATAATATGAAGAAAAAGAGGAGTGAAAACGGCGCCTGTCCTTATCCTTAGGGCACTTTTCAAAAGAACGAAGAAATTTATGGTGGAGAGGGCGCATAGGATTAAAAGAGATGATGAAACTCTAGTGACTAAAGAACCCCGTTCTTTATAGAAGATTCAGATTATAACTTGGTGAAAGAATGGAGAGAAGTTTATGGACAATAAAGATGTTGTGCGAAGACAGTTTGGGGAAAATGCTGAACAATATATTAAAAGTCCAACACATGCAAAAGGGCAAGATTTAAATGAAGTGGAACAAATTATAAAAAGACAAGACTGTTCTTACCTTCTTGATATTGCAACAGGGGGAGGACATGTTGTGAATAAACTCGCCCCTCTTTTTAAAAAAGTAGTAGCTCTTGATCTTACAGAAGAAATGCTTCAAAAAGCAGAATCATTTTTAAATAAAAATGGACATAGAAATGTTTCGTTTGTTTGTGGAGATGCTGAGAACCTTCCTTTTGAAGATAGCACGTTCACTGCTGTTACTTGTCGTATTGCACCACACCATTTTTCCAATGTTGAAGCTTTTATTTCTGAAGTACAGCGAGTGCTTACTCCAGGAGGGGTGTTTGTCCTTATTGATAATGTGGCACCTGAGCAAGAAGCGTATGATAAGTTTTATAATAACATTGAAAAATTCCGTGATCCGAGCCATGTTCGAGCTTATAAAAAGAGTGAGTGGGTTTCTCTTATTGAGAAAAAGGGGCTAAAAATAGAAAGTGCTACTCTTTTTCCGAAAGAGTTTCAGTTTTATACATGGTGCAACATGATGAAGTTAGCGCCTGAAAAAGTGGAGGAATTAGAAGACAAAATGAAGAATGCTTCCGCGGATATTAAACGCTATTTCTCTATTGTGATAGAACAGGAGAAGCTTCATTCATTTAAAGGAGAAGCCCTCTTATTAACGGCTACTAAAAAAACGAACTAGATTTCTAGTTCGTTTTTTTAGTAGGCAAGTATGAAAGCCATCTCCACCAAGATTCAAAAGGCCCTCTAGGAAAGAATCTAAGCCAGACATTAGAGAAGAGAGCGAGGAGGCATGAAATGGTAAGGAGAACTGAAACGGTAAGAAAGGCGTTATTTCTACCACCTAAACCAAGTCCCCAGCCATAAAATATATAAGAGGAAAGTATATTTTGTAAAATGTAGCAGCTTAAAGCAGTTCGCCCAATCTCGGAAAGTCTTTTGAAGAAAAAAAGATTTTTCTTTCTTTCATATAACATGATTACAAGGCTAATATAGCCTAATGAAAGAAGTGGAGCAAATAAATAACGCACAGGAAACATAAAAAGCTCGCCTTGCACTATAAGAAGAAAGTTAAGCGGAAGTGCTCCTATTCCAATCTTTAATAGCTTCTTTCTCCATCTTCTTCCACTGTCGTCAAAAGCAAAAACTCCAAGACATAAAAGCTTTCTGCCAAGCAGAAAAAGAAAAACGTTAAGAGGAATAATGAAAATAGACTCAGATCGGTAAATCCAAAAAGAATCAAAACGATACATAATTTGATCAATCCAGCTACCATCTCTATATAAATTTAGATTAACTTCATCAGAAAGGGGCGGAGAAAGTAATGTAAGGAGGAAGACAGAGACTACCATTAAAAAGTGAAGGCTTCCTGCGCTAATCATTACTCTTTTGAGTGTGCGATCACTTTTTGTGACAACAAATGAGACAATGATCGCTGTTACGGCATAGCTCATCAAAATGTCATATTCCATAACAAGAAGATAATGAACGTAGCCTTCTATTAAAAGTAGAAAGCAAGACCAAAGATAAAGTCCAGGCCAGCGTTCACCTCGTTTCAGTGCTCTTTTTCGTTTTAGTTCTAAACCAGCACCGAAAAGGAGTGTAAGCATCCCAAGAAACTTTCCGTTTACAAGGAAGAGCACAAATGCTTGAAGAATGCCGTTTGCTGTCTTCCAAAACTCTTCATCATTTCCAAAAAGTACGCTCGTATCTCCAAACGAGGAAAAGAGCCAAATATTTGTGCCGAGCGTTCCAATAATGGCTAACCCACGCAGTATATCAAGAGATTCTAATCGCTTCATTGAGATATCCTCTTCGAACGAGGTTTTTGACGTGGCCAAACGGTGTAGCTAAAGCTAATAAAGAAATCAATGAGCAGGATGATTCCCCAATATTTTAGGAGAGAAGCAAGCCCGGCTGTTTGACTGTTATTTCCTATAAAAAAGATGAGGGAAAGGATAAAAAGAGAGCTAACGAGAAATGAAGCAGCATGCTTGTAAAAACCATGTCTTTCAAATGAAGCATGCTCTTTTCCATAAAGGCGTCTCTTTTCAGGCTTTTGCTTTTTCATAAATCGATAAGAAAACTGTTTATCAGCCCACTGAATCATACTATGACCATAAATAAGACTTACGCCAATGTAAACAGCTGCTAATCCATGTAGAGAAGTAGCGATAGCGCCATTTTTTAAATCAATGTAAGTGAAAATAAGTAATAAAAGGTCAATAAGCGGTGTACAGGAAAGAACGATAATACTTAGCTTTTTTTTCCTCCATTTATATCTTAGGAAAAGACCTCCTAAGATAAATATCCAAAAGCTAATCTCACATAAGACAATGAAAAATCCAATCATATACCTGTCTCCCTTTTTTAATACAGTTGTGTTAAAAACAATATAGCACATGTGTATTAAAAAAGTAAATATGTTATAATAAAGTTATGCCAAAAATCGTCGATCATCAAAAACAACGTGAAAAAATCGCAGCAGCAGCATGGGAAGTAATCCGAACAAAAGGAATGGAGCAAGCTTCGATTCGCAACATTGCGAAACAATCCGGCTTTTCTGTTGGTTCGATTCGTCATTATTTTCCTTCTCAAGCTAGTTTGCTGACATTTGCAATGAACTTAGTATCAGAGCGAGTGAATGAACGAATTCACTCTATGTCTTTTGAAGGAGAACCTTTTAGAGTAATGAAAGAATTTCTCCTGCAGTTTCTACCAACTACAAAAGAAAAAGAAGTCGAAATGGAGGTATGGATGGCCTTTATTATTAAATCTTTGTCAGACGATTCGTTGAAAGAAGCGAGTGACGAAGTGTATAAAGGAATCAAGTTTGGAGCAGCAAGTGTTATTGATGCTCTAAAAAAACTAAAACTGTTAAGGGACAACCTTGATGAAGAATATGAAGTTGAGCGACTTTTTGCTCTTCTTGATGGACTTGCTCTTCATGCCGTCTTACAGAAAACAGAATTTTCAACAGAGAAGCTTGAGAGTATTATTGAGCAGCATTTAAAGTCTCTCTGTAAATAACAGAAGCCCTAAATTTCTAGGGCTTTTTTGATGTTTAAATTAAGAAGAATTAGTATTTCTGCTTCAGTAGGGAAGGCTATTTCATAAATACATTGATTTGGAGAGATGGAAAATGAAAAAATGGCTTTTCTTACTTGTGTTTGTTTTCTCAACTTTAACTTTACAAGCATGTGCTCCTAGTAAAGGGGATCCTTCTACATCAAACCGGAAAGAAGAAAATGAACAAAAAGACGGAAAAGGGGAAGAATCAAAACAGGAAAAAGAAAACGAGAAGAAAGAGAACAAAGAATTAAATATGGACGATTACCAAGGTGACAGTGATGATAGTGACGAGAAGAAAAAGAAAAAAGATGATGATTAATCGTGTACTTTACTCTAGGCGTGCTTCTTCTTTTTGATTACAATAAAGAGAGCTGAAAAAGAAAGAAGGGTACATATGCTATTTTCATTTTCTCGTATTGACCACGTTCAACTTACAGGGCCAAAAGGGTGTGAAGAAAAAGCAAGGCGCTTTTACAATGGAGTTTTAGGTTTGAAGGAAATTCCAAAGCCGTCAAGTGTTAAAAGTAGTGGGGGATGCTGGTTTGTGATAGGAACACAGGAAATTCATATTGGCATTGAAGATCCGTTCACACCGCCAGTTAAAGCTCATCCTGCGTTCGTTATTCAAAATATAGAAGAGTTAAGAAATCATCTCAAGGAGCAGGGAATTGAGATAAAGGAAGATCGTCCAATTGCAGGAAGAACGCGTTTTTTCGTTCGTGACCCTTTCGGTAACCGCCTTGAATTTCTAGAATATGAATAAGCGCAGGAAATCTCCTGCGCTCATATTCTAAAGAGGTAATGAAAAAGCAATATAGTCTAGAACTAAAGCTTGTTCTTTCTCATCATCTGAAACATGCTGTTTTTTAACGGCTGCTGAAAGAACATCTCCAACTGTTTCATATTCCTCAAAGTGTTCTTCAACTGTTTTAATAAAAGAATCTTGACCAAAAGCAGAACTTAACGCATCTGGCAGCTGTTTTGCAGTATTGCTGACCGCTTCTAACAGTTCTTTTTTATCAACAGAGAGATTTGTTGCTGGCTGTATTGTTCCATGACTTTCTTTGTGCTCAAGTGGTGTTTGTTTTTTTGCATTGATGACGCTTTGTTGTTCATCTGTAAATGAAAGATGTGAAATGCCTTCATTAAGCTGTTGCTCTTGTTCATTTGTTAGTTCAGTTGTAGCCATGATATCTCTCCTTCATTTTCAGTGTTACATAAAAAATACCACAATCAGAGAAAACTAAACGTCCTACGCTTAGAAAGAATATATAATCATATAAATAACAATCCCCCAAATGATAAGTGCGGCACTTTTATTTAATAGGTAGACGGTTTTTCCAGAGGAATCAATGGTTTGGACAAAACGACCTGCAACAGCCAGAAAGAAAAACCATACCCATGAAACTAAAATAGCAGCAAGCGTAAACCAGATTTTATTTTCTCCGCTATAAAGAAGCGAGTTAGAACCAATAACTCCAACTGTATCTAAAAGAGCATGAGGGTTAAGAAGAGAAACGGAAAGGGCAAAGCTTATCTGTTTTTTTGAAGATAAAGCCTCTGTTTTTTCGCTCTCTTGCTGCTTTGTTTGCCAAATTGTCCATCCCATATAAGTTAAAAAGATAATTCCACAGCTATAAAGCACAGTTTTTAAAAAAGGGACTTGCAATAACAAGATGGAAAGGCCCAAAACAGAAGTTAAAATAAGGACTGTATCACATACTGAAGCAGTAATGACAGAAGGGAAAGCTTTTTTTAAAGAGGGTTGACTTCCTCCTTGATTAAAAATAAATACATTTTGAACTCCAAGTGGCAAAATAAGCCCTAAAGCTAAAAAAACTCCATGAATAAATGCTTCAATCATCATTTTCTCACCTTTTCTTTATGGTCTTTCTATAGAATAGTAAAAGAAAAAGCTCTTGTCCCCATCCATTTAAGAGGGCATTAACCCAACCAAATGCTAAAATAAAGAAAGGAGGTGGTGGATTTTTGGATTGGAAGCCAAATCGTTATGAAGAGAAACCGCTATATAAGCAAATTACAGACTATATGAAAGAGAAAATTGAAAGAGGAGAATGGGGATATGATACAAAAATCCCTTCACAGCGGGATCTTGCCTCTCGGTTTAATGTGAATAGGAGTACAATTGTCTCCGCTCTTCAAAATCTAATAGCGGAAGGATATGTCGAAGGAGAGTATGGGGGAGGAACAAAGGTCACATATGGAAAATGGGAGAAGCAATCACCTTTGCCAAATTGGACCGCATATATTGAAAAAGGGAGTCACTATCCAAATCAGCCTTTTATTCAGAAGATTAATCAATATGAATTTGAAAAAGATCTGATTCGGTTAGGAACAGGAGAATTAAGCGCGGATTTACTTCCGAAAAAGCTTTTTCAACAGTTAATGAGTTCCGCAGATGAAACAGACTTTCATCTCGGCTACTCTGAGCCTAAAGGGGATTTGCAGTTAAGAGAAGCGATTAGCAAACGATTGCGAGAAAAAGGAATTTATACAACACCGTCTTCTATTTTAATCGTTTCAGGAGCCCTTCAAGCTATCCAACTTCTGTCACTTAGCTTATTAGAAAGATCAGCCCGTATTTTAGTAGAACGTCCTTCTTATTTATATTCAGTAAATGCGCTTCAGTCTGCTGGAATCAAATTAATTGGAATCGAAAGAAGCATGAACAAACCTCTATCAATTGAAAAAGTGGAACAGTTAAAAAATCGTTTTGATCTTTCCCTGTTTTATGTGAACCCAACGTTTCATAATCCAACAGGAGCTTTAATGGGTGAAGACGAAAGAAAAGCACTTGTTGAAAACAGCATTCGCATGGGGCTTCCTATAATTGAAGATTCAGCATATGAAGATTTATGGATTGATGAAAAGCCTCCTCTTCCGCTTAAGAGCTATGATAAAAGTGGACAAGTTCTTTATTTAGGAACGATGTCCAAGTTAGTAAGTCCAGGGCTAAGGATAGGATGGGTTGTTGGACAAGAGGGAGTTATTGAACGTTTAGCAGATACAAAGATGCAAACAGACTATGGATCAAGTACAGTTTCACAATATGTTGCTAGAAGGTGGATGTTAAGCGAACAATATGAAGAACATAGCGCATATGTACGAAAGGTGTTAAAAAAAAGAAGGGATTTTATGAAATTTCTTCTAGAATGCTATTTTTCACATCTTGCTACATGGACCATACCAAAAGGCGGATTTTATATATGGATTGTGTTTCACTTTCGTTTGAACTTTGATAAGTTATTTAAAAAAGGAGTCGAAAAAGGTATTTTAATTACCCCTGGACATATATACGACAGATTAGATCGGACATCGCTGCGTCTTTCATATTCTTATGCTTCATTAGAAGAAATGGAGAAGGGACTTAGAATACTAGCAGAGCTTATTGAAAAAGAAGTACCGATCCAGAAAAAGGAAAATAAGCTGTAATACAGCGAGAACATAAAAATAAATTTTATCGATGAAGACGTTTACGTATAAGCATTGGGAGGGAAAGGAAATGAAAAGACGTTATCCAATTGGAACATTTGTTAAGCCAAGTGCGTTCACTCAAGAAGATAAGAAATCTTACATAGATGAAATAAAAAACTTGCCAGAGCGACTAACAAAAGCTGTTGAATCTCTTGAAGAAAGAGCACTTGATAAAGCATATCGTGATGGTGGTTGGACGATTCGCCAAGTTGTGCATCATGTGGCAGACAGTCACATGAACAGTTTTATCCGATTTAAGCTAGCGTTAACAGAAGAAAATCCGACAATTCGTCCGTATGATGAAGGAAAGTGGGCAGAACTTTCAGATTATAAAGCAGAAGTGCATGAATCTTTGCTTCTTCTACAAGCACTTCATAGACGCTGGGTAACCCTTCTAGAAAGGATGACTAAAGAAGATTACGGGCGAACGTTTAGACATCCTGAAACAGAAGAAACGCTAACATTATACGAAGCTCTTGCTCTATATGCATGGCATGGAAATCACCACCTTGCACACGTGAATATAGTTGGAGAGAAATAAGAGTGTAAAATAAGATCAAAAAAGTAGAATGTAATTAAAAATTGATGAGTTGTGAGGTGGCTTTCATGATTAACGAAAACGTTCTTTTGGTGTCCAAGACATCTTCTGATTCTTTTAGGTCTGTTAGTGAGGCAATTGCCAATGCAGACAATGGAACCAAAATTATCATTGAACCTGGTATATATTATGAAAATGTCCCTCTTAAGATTGACAAAGAAATCTCCCTTGTTGGACATGGACATCCCTCTGAAGTAATTGTTTGTAATATTTTAACGCCAGTTGCGTCTGTCTATGCGAAAAAAGCAAAAATCCAAAATATAACCTTTTACCGCGGTACAGAAAAGAAACAAAGCGATTTTGGAGTTGTGGTCTTAGCTGGAGAGAGTGTTTTTGAAAATTGTCATTTCATATCTGAAACAGCTTACGGTATAAAAGTTGCTGGAATAGAAGCAAACCCATTTTTTAAAAACTGTCAGCTTTATTTCTGTAATGGAGTTGGAGCACATCTGACAAGCAATGCAAAAAGTCGATTTGAGAATTGTTCTATTTATCACAATAAGGGTTCAAATGTTGTTGCAGATAATGGGGCACATCCTTCCTTTGAAAACTGCCGTATTTGGGGAAGCAAGCAAACAGGTGTGTATGCGAGTGAAGAAAGCATTGTATCTATTCGCTCCTCTAAAATTTTTCAGAATGAGAATACAAATCTTGTTGTAACAGATGAAGCTAGAGGGGATATTTATTCATCCAAAATTTTTGAAGGAAAAACCCGGGGAATTGTCGTAGAAAACAACGGTCATGTTTGGATTGAGCACAGTGATATTTACGAACATCTTCATTCTAATATTGCGGTTCTATCAGATAGTACATTTCGTGCCACTCGTTGCCGTATTCATCATAGCGTATATGAAGGAATTTTTATTACGCAGCGAGGTGAAGCGTTTTTAAAAGAATCCTCTGTTTATAGCAATAAAGGTCATAATGTTTCGGTTTCGGAGAAGGGCCATATAAGTATGAGTGATTCGCAAATTTATGATAGTAAACAAAACGGACTTCTCCTTGAAAAAAAGGGAGAAGGCACGCTTGAGAGATGTGATATTCATCATAATCACTATGCAAATATTAAAATAAGAGAAAAAGGAAGCATAACGGCAAGTGAATGCTCTGTTTACAATAGTGAACAAAATGGTCTTTGGATTAAGGAAGAAAGCTCGGCTTTTTTCTATCGTTGTCGCTTATTTAAAAACGGTTATTCAAATATTCATTCAAGGTTGAACAGCCATGTTACGCTTTCACATTCTGAAAGCTATGAAAGTCGGGAAAATGGCATATGGGCAACAAGATCAGCGAATGTACATTTAAAAAAATGTCATATTTATAAAAATGAAGCGGCAAATGTTCAAGTTGAAAAAAGATCTGTAGTTACAATAGAAGATTGTCATATTTACGATGGAGAGCAAGAAGGAGTTCTCGTTAACGAATGGTCGAAAGTACTTGTTTCACACTCGAAAATTTGTGCTCATGAATGGGATGGCGTTGTTGTAAGGGAAGGAAGCTACCTTTCAATGGAGCATAGCGCTATCTATGACGGTGCACAGCATGGGTTGTTCGTTGAAAGGGAAGGAACGTGTGAAGTAATTCATTGTGAGATTTATAATCAACAAGGTTCAAATGCAGGGGTTGCAACAAAGGGCTTTTTATCTCTAAAAAAATCTTTTCTTCACAACGCGAACAAATTTGGTATTTTTGCTGTTGATGAAGGAGAAGCAACAGTAAGTCAATGTGAAATTCATCATCACAAAGAAGGCGACTTCCGTGCAACTGAAGAAAGTCATATTTATCGAAACGAAAAAAAACAAGAATAAGAAAAAAGGTGAAAAAGCAAGAAGAGCTCTTTTTCACCTTTTTTAAATGAAAAACCTATTTTACAAGTTGTTTTACAAGTTCTTTGTTTCGTTTTTTAAATATTTCATTATGAGAAGATACCATTGCACTTTTATGAGCGGTTGGTTCAATAAACAATTTTGCTTTGTTAACAGCGTTTGCTGCATCTTGAAATGCTCCAGCAATTAAATGCAGTTTTCCCTCATGATGGAGAATATCTCCAGCAGCATAAAGTCCTTCAATAGAAGATTCGCTGTTTGAAGTTCCTGAAATAAAGTAGTCTTTTGCAATATCAACATTAAGATCGCTATTTTTGAGGAGAGCTTGATCTCGTTCATAGCCATGATTAATGATAACTTCGTCAATGGAAACAGTAGTTATTTCACCTGTTTTATGGTCAGTTAACTCAACGTGTTCAACTGTATCTTGTGTATCTGAAGCAATGAGCTTTGTAATAGATGTATTGAAAAAGCACTGAGCAGAGCTGTTTAGTAGTTGTTTAACTTGTGCTTCATGTCCTGTTAGTGATTCTTTTCGGTATGTAACATACACTTTTTTAGCAATTGGCTCAAGCTCATTTGCCCAGTCTACAGCTGAATTTCCGCCTCCAGAAATAATAACGGTTTTATCTTTGAAACGCTGCAGAGACTTTACAGTATAGTTTAAATTTGAAACTTCAAAACGCTCTGCGCCTTGAATGTCTAATTTCTGAGGATTTAAAATACCGCCTCCAACGGCAACGATTACTGTTTTTGAAATATGCTCGTTTCCTGAAGCTGCTTTTAGCACAAAAAATCCTTCTTCATTCTTTGAAATAGAAATAATTTTTTCAGACAGCACAACAGTAGGATCAAACGTTAATCCTTGTTCAATAAGTTGCTCAATTAATTTCGCTCCAGGAACAGGAGTAAGTCCACCAATGTCCCAAATCATTTTTTCTGGATAGACATGCACTTTTCCACCTAATACTGGCTGGTATTCAATAATTTTTGTTTTCATTTCGCGAAGTCCGCTATAAAAAGCTGAGTAAAGCCCAGCTGGTCCGCCTCCAATAATTGTTACGTCAAAGAGTTCTTTTTCACCCATATGTTGTGCACTCCTTTTAAAAAACCAATAGTATTGATTATCATTATCAATTAAATAGTACACCTTTTTTGCTTTTTTTACAATCCTAAATCATATTGACAAGGAAAAAGAACAAGTATAACATTGATAAAGGTTATCAATTAAAAGAGCTTTTTTTAGTTGTTGTCATACATAAAATAAAAAAGATATGAGAGGATATCATGAATAAGAAAAGGGGACGTATTGCTTTTACATATAAAATGATTGTTTGTATTATCATTTTAATTGGCATATTTATAGCAGGCTGTGTATTTGGAGCAGCAGAAACGACCATTAAGGACGTTTGGCTTGCTTTTACTTCAGATGTAAAAAGTGAGCAAATTACAATGCTTCGTGAAATTAGGTTGCCGCGCGAAGTAGCAGCTGTTCTTGTTGGAAGTGCCCTTGCTGTGGCAGGAGCGATTATGCAAGGGTTAACGAGAAACCCGCTCGCAGATCCTGGCCTTTTAGGATTAACAGCAGGAGCGAACGCAGCCCTTGCGATAGCCGTTGCTTTTATTCCGGGCGCAAGCTATATGGGAACAATGATTGCTTGCTTTATTGGAGCTGCTGTCGGGTCTATTATTGTATTTGGAATCGGCTCTGTTAAAGGAGGTCGTTTTTCACCTCTTCGTATTGTTTTAGCAGGTGCTGCCGTTTCTGCTTTCCTATATGCTGTTGCAGAAGGAGTAAGCCTTTATTTTAAAACATCAAAAGATGTCTCAATGTGGACTTCAGGAGGAATGATTGGAACAACGTGGACACAGATAAAATTTATGGCTCCCGTTGTGATAATTGGTATTCTTCTTTCTCTTCTACTATCTAAACAGCTTACGATTTTAAGCCTTAGTGAAGAGGTAGCTGTTGGATTAGGGCAAAAGATTGGGCTTATTAAAGCGCTTCTTTTTATCGTCATTATTTTATTAGCAGGTGCAGCTGTATCACTAGTAGGGAACATGGTGTTCATTGGCCTTATGGTTCCTCACATCGTTCGAACGATTGTTGGGACAGATTACAGGTTTATTTTGCCAATATCAGCTGTTGTGGGAGCTGCTTTCCTTGTCCTTGCCGATTTGATTGGGCGGACGATTAGTGCTCCTTATGAAACGCCTGTAACTGCTGTTGTAACTGTAATAGGATTACCCTTCTTTCTATTTATTGTTCGTAAAGGAGGAGGGAAGTACTTATGATTTCACCATCTTTGCAAAAAAAGCAGCGCTTTTTGTTTAGCTTGTTTGTGCTTGTTCTTTTGATTACTATTTTTATTTGTCTTGGTATAGGTTCTTCTTCTCTGTCGTACAATCGTCTTCTTCCTGTATTTTTAGGAGATGGAACATTTAAAGAAGAATTTATCTTATTTTCTATTAGACTTCCACGCATTTGCATAACTATTTTAGCGGGAATGGCTCTTGCGTTATCAGGCTCTATTTTACAAACGATTACAAGGAATGATTTAGCGGAACCTGGTATTATTGGTATTAATTCAGGCGCAGGTGTAGCTGTAGCTCTTTTCTTTTTATTTTTACCAATTGAAGCTGGCTCATTTATTTATATGCTTCCACTAGCTGCTTTCATCGGAGCGCTTGTAACCGTATTGCTTATTTACTTTTTCTCTTATGATCGTTCGTCTGGCTTACAGCCTGTTCGGCTTGTGCTCGTTGGAGTTGGTTTTTCATTTGCTCTTTCAGGGCTGATGATTGTGCTTATTTCATCTGCAGGACGGGAAAAAGTAGACTTTATTGCTAAATGGATTAACGGTAACATTTGGGGAACAGATTGGCCTTTTGTTTTAGCGCTGCTTCCATGGGTTATTATTCTTATTCCATTTACAATGTACAAAGCAAACAAACTTGATGTTTTAACATTAAGTGAATCAGTTGCAATAGGAGTAGGACTGAGAATTGAAAAAGAGAGAGTTATTCTGCTGTTAGCTTCTGTAGCACTAGCTGCATCAGCTGTCTCTGTTACAGGGGGAATTTCATTTATTGGCCTTATGGCTCCACATATTGCGAAAACGCTCGTTGGACCAAGAAGTAGAATGTTTATTCCACTTGCAATTGTCTTAGGAGGATGGCTACTTTTTGTAGCCGATACAATTGGTCGAAATATTATCGAGCCAAACGGTCTCCCAGCAGGAATTGTCTCTGCACTGATTGGTGCTCCATATTTTGTTTATTTACTTCTAAAGCAAAAAAAATAAGTAAAAAAGGCTTCTGTATATAGCAGAAGTCTTTTTTATGTATAATTTGTTCCCTATTAATGAACGTTAATAAACAATAGAGGAGGGATAATATAATGGTATATGACTGTATCATTGTAGGTGGGGGAATTGCTGGTCTTCAAGCTGCCATTCAGCTTGGAAGATATCGCTATAAAATTCTTGTTCTTGATACAAGTGAAGGTCGTTCAACATTATGCAAAGGATATCATAATTTATTAGGGTGGCCACAAGGAGTAAGCGGTGAAACGTTAAGGAAGCTAGGTCGAAAGCAAGCCTTATCATACGGAGTTGCTTTTGAAGAGGAAAAAGCTGTTTCTGTTGTAAAAAAACAAATCTTTGAAGTACGCACAGAGAAAAACACTTTTGTTGGAAAAACACTCCTATTAGCGACAGGGCTTCGCGATCATTTTCCGCCTGTTTCTTCTTTAAAAGCTTGCCTAGGAAAAAGTATATATGTTTGTCCAGATTGTGATGGGTACGAAATTATTGGAAAGAAAACAGCCGTATTAGGGGCTGGAAAGGCTGGAGCTTCACTCTCATTAGAACTTGCATACTTTGATCAACCCATTACATATATTAATCATGGTAAAGAACTCGATCTAGAAATGCAAAAAACTCTCCACGAACATAACATTTCTATTCTCTCTGGTAGTGTAGCATCTATTAAAGAAGAAAATGGAATAATCAAATCAGCTCTTTTAAAGTCAGGAGAGAAAATAGAAATGGAACGCGCTTTTTTAGCTTTTGTTGGAAATAAAATTCATAATGAGCTCGCCCTTATGCTGGGAGTTGAACATGAAAAAAAGGGACATGTTATTGTTGATCCACGTACGAAAGAAACAAATATAGAAAACGTGTGGGCAATTGGGGATTTAGTTGCTCATTCTCAGCAGGTAGCTATTGCTTTAGGAGATGGAGTACAGGCGGCTATTTGGATTCATAAACGCTTAAAAAAACAAAACAGCTAATCAAAAACCGTACTTTTCAGAAGATGAAAAGTACGGTTTTGTTGTTAGAATGATTTTACGTTTCTTTTTTGTCTGATAAGCTCCCAGTATGTTCGTTCACCACTGTTGCTAGTATTACAGAACCCGCATTTTTCAAGCACTCTTGCTGATGCTTTATTTTCTATCACACATTCAGCAACTATTTTATATATATTTTCCTGTGAAAAGAGCCATGAAATAAATGCTTTTACAACCTCACTTCCATACCCATATCCTCTGTAGTCTGTAACAACTCCGTACCCAATCTCAACATAACCCTTTTGACCAGGATACTCGTAACAGCTTATTTGTCCAACAAGCAGCCTTTGTTTCTTGTGTACAATGAATCTATTCCACTGTTGTTTAAAAGGATGATTAAGAACATCTAGAGCAATGATAGGAAGAAGAAGAGAGTAGTTTGCATTTGGCCACTGAGGAGAGATAGCATAAGGAAAAAGTTTTTCTAAATGTGAGCGACCTTTCAAAACTGCTTGAGCATAGGAACTTTTAAATGAGACGAGCTGCAAGCGCTCTGTTTCAATCATAACATTTCCTCCAGCTTGTTCATTCGCGAAATAACGAGAACCAACAGAACAAAAAAGTATTAAGCTCTTGTCTAAATATAAGGGGGAAGGTAAATGAAAACTATTTTAGATGTTCTAAGAAGAAAAAGAGGGATAAAAAACGTCCCTCTAGTGGTAAGTTGATCCGCCTAATTTTTGTTCAGCCATTTGAATTAAGCGTTTTGTAATTTCTCCACCAACTGAACCGTTAGCGCGAGAAGTAGTATCAGCACCTAGTGTTACACCAAATTCAGAAGCAATTTCATGTTTCATTTGTTCAATAGCAAGTCTTGCTTCATCACGAAGTAAATCATTTGAACGATTGTTAGCCATAAAGATCACCTCCTTTTTTATATAATTTCACCATTTTTTAGAAATATGTATAAAAGAAAATTTTTTTTTGTGGATTATGATAAATCTCAATGTAGGATAGGAGATTTATCGTTATAATGAAAGAAAAAAAGAGAGAGGAAACATATGAATATTAAAGGAATTCATCATGCAGCCATTATTTGCTCAGACTATGAAAAATCTAAGGATTTTTATATGAATGTGTTAGGATGTGAAATGATTCATGAAAGCTATCGGGAGGAGAGAGACTCTTTTAAATTAGACTTAGCAATAGGAAAAAAGGATAGAATTGAACTGTTCTCTTTTCAGAATGCGCCAGAGCGTCCAAACTATCCTGAGGCAAGAGGATTACGTCATCTTGCTTTTGAAGTGGAAAACTTACAAACTTGTATAAAACATTTAAACAAACATGGCGTTCAAACGGAACCTGTAAGAGTGGATGAAATTACAAATAAACGATTTACTTTTTTCAAAGATCCGGATGGATTACCGCTTGAGCTTTATGAAGAAGTTTTATAAGTAGTAAAGATCTTCTTCACTTAGCACGATAATACCCGCTTTGCTTAATAGAGCACTTGTTACACCTTCTCCTTGTATTCTCTCGCCGGTGAACGTTCCGTTGTATATAGATTTGCTTCCACATGATGGACTAAACTGTTTTAAGACAACATGAGTTACCTGGAGTTTTAAGGCCATTTCTAGTGTTTTATAAGCACCTTTTACATAGAGATCTGTCACATCTCTTCCTGACTTTTCAATAACTTTTGCGTCTCCAGCCAAAACGTCTTTACCAGTTCCACCAACAATTTCTGCAGATTGTCGGGGTGTGGAAAATCCACCTAGGAGTTCAGGACAGACGGTAACCGCTTTTTTTTCTTCTACTAAAGAACGTATTTTCTCTTTTAAACGATGAGTGCCGTCATACCGGCACTCTATACCTGCTAAACATGAACTAACTAAAATCAAGAACAACACCTGCACTTTCTCCTCTGGTAGTCAAAGTATAAAATGAGATGGAAAAAACAAGAGGATTTCCAAAAAAGTTGGAAGGTATAGCGAAAAATAAGAAAGGCTAAAAGAGGACGTATAGGTAACAGTTAAAATCCATTATACAGAAGCTTCAGCATAGATTTCGTGTGATAAGGTCATATAAAGATCTTCAAGTTCTTTATGATATTGACGAGTATGATGCATTGTATCCTCAACTGCAAATGAATCCAAAAACTCATGATCAAACATTTCAAATTTTTGAATAAACGCTTCAAGCAACCTTTTGTTCTTTTCAGAAAGGAAGTAATAATATGTATCTTCTATTGTTTCCTTAAGTCGATATGCTCTACTTAATAGTTCGAGAGCAACTTGTCTGCTTGAAATAGATACAGCGGATGGATAGAGATGATTATACGAAATTTTCAAGTAGTATAAAGCATCTGCAGAGAGAGACATAAGCTTAGCGAGCTTGTTACGCAACGCCTTCACTTTACAATCTTTCACTTCGCCATTTTCTGTCAACTAAGATTCCTCCTTATAAATATTTCTTCCCTTATCTCATTCGACACGGCGTCTAAAAACCCTTTTAATATTCAGAAGATTGTGCAGTGTTTAATTAGGAAAAGAGTGGAAAAAACGAATGGTACTAAAAAAACTTTTATGGTACCATTAGTTTTAGGAGGTGGAAAATATGGAAAATAGAATAATGGAGGAAGCAACAAAACTTTTAAAATTAAAAGGAGTAAAATTTACAATGAATGAGCTTGCTACTGAACTATCTGTAAGCAAGCGAACGTTATATGAACATTTTCCTTCTAAAAACCATCTTATCAATAAGATTGTGGACTGCTTTTTGGCGGAAATAAAAGTAAAGGAGGAGAAAATAGCGTTAGATACAACACTTCCTCTCATAGAGAAAATCAAACTGTTACTTGTTTGCGTTCCAGCAGAAGGGGAAGCAATGGATGCAAGACTCCTTCTTGAACTAAAAAGGTATCACTATGATCAATGGGAAAAAGTTCATCTATTTTTAAAAGAAGAGTGGAACATCATAACACATTTATTAGAACAAGCAAAAGATGAAGGAATTCTTAAGGACATATCGATTCCGCTTTTTATTGAAATGTACATTGGAGCTTTTAATAATGCTTATACTTCCTTGCACGAACATAATCTTACGCTAGGGGAGCTTCTTCAACAGATTGTGGAGATTTTAATGAACGGAATTAAAGCTTAGGAGGAGAGAATGTTGCATTGGATATATTTAAGTATAGCGATTATTTTGGAGCTCGCAGGAACTGTAACAATGAAACTAACAAATGGGTTAGAGAAATGGGGGCTTAGCCTCCTTATGCTCTTATTTTATGGAGGAAGTCTTACTTTTTTAACACTTGCCTTAAAAAACATAGAAATTTCAATTGCTTATGCTATTTGGTCTGGAATGGGGATTGTCCTTATTACAGGGGTCGGCTTTCTATATTTTAAAGAAGAAATAAGCATAGTAAAAGTTATCGCTATTCTTTTTATTTTGATTGGAGTCATAACGCTAAACATCACATCAAGCGAGCATGAAGCTTATAAAGATGAGAAAGTTGTGGAAAACAGATGAGATCTCTTCCTTATTTTTTTCTCGTTACAGATATCGGTTTTGTTCTTTATTGGTTGCTCGCGTTTTTTAATTTGATTCCTCTTCACTATGCATTCAAAGATTACGAGAATCCCATTCTTGTAGCATGGAATTGGTCGTTCTTTCCACTAGATATCCTTATTTCAATTACGGGGTTTATAAGCTTAGCTCTATATAGAAGAAACAATAGGAAATGGGAAGCTTTTGCTTTTTGTTCTCTTCTTCTTACTTTTTGTGCAGGACTTATGGCACTTAGCTTTTGGAGTGTAAGAAAAGACTTTGACATCATGTGGTGGGGAGTGAATTTGTTTTTGCTCATTTATCCATGTTTCTTCCTCAAAAGCATGTTCATTTTAAGGAGAAGAAGTTAAAATTCCTGCTTTTGAATGTCTTGAAAAGTTAGAGGACCACCGTGGCCAACATAGATTTTACTTGGTTTCTCATGAATCAAACGTTGAATACTTTTTTGAACAGCATCCATATTATGAGCAAAGTAATGGTGTCTCGGTTTATGAGGAAGAAAAAGGCCACCAATGTGTCCATCCATTAAAAAATCCCCTATAATCATTTCCTTATTTTTTAAAATAACAGAGAGGAAACCGTCTGTATGACCAGGAGTATGAACAACTTTTCCATTTACACCAAAAGGCTTAAGTGAAAGCGTAGTATCTATCATAATATCAGGCGATGTTCCTTTAATTTTACCGTGCAAAAATGGTTTGATAAGGGCTCCCCGTTTTCGGGTCGGCTTTAAATAGGAGTCTTGTCCTTTTTCTAAGGTGCCTACATCTTTTCTGTGAATGGCTACGGGTGCATTAAATACGCTCTTTATCTCATTGATATTACCAAAATGATCAAGATGATCATGTGTTAAAAGAATAAGGGATACGCTGTTTTTCGTTACGCCAAGTTTGTAGAGAGATTGAAGTAAAAAAGTGCTTTTCTTAGGGGCCCCTGTATCAACGATAATTGTTTTTTCTTCTTGAATGACGAACACGTTTGCTCGCCCAACTTTTAATGAATGAATCATCTTTACGCTCCTTTTTAAATGTATTAAAAAATGTGAAGTCAAATAGCATGAATTACCTTCTTCTTTTTGGCATAATAGGGAAAGACAATAAAAAGGGGGAGGATGAATATGGCACGGTATGACTTTACAGAGGGAAATATATTTAAGCAAATGTTATGGTTCTCAACCCCCATTTTACTAACAAACTTGCTTCAGACGTCTTATCAGTTTATTGATAGTTTGTGGGTTGGTAATTTGCTAGGGGCTCAGGCGCTTGGAGCTGTTGCAGTATCAGGTACCGTGATTTTTACGATCTTATCATTTGTCATAGGTGTAAATAATGCTTCATTAACCATTTTATCTCAGCAAAAAGGGAAAGGAAATGAAGAAGGCTTAAAAAACTATTTAAATGCCTTTGTTGTTACGCTTACATGTTTAGCATTTGTGCTTGGAGTTGTTGGTTATTTCTTAGCTCATCCAATTTTAATGATGCTAGGAACGCCGCCATCAATGGTTGATGAAGCTACGTTATACTTAAAGATTAACTTTGTTGGTATTCTCTTTTTGTTTGGCTATAATTTTATCGCAACCGTTTTACGAGCATTAGGAGATAGCCGAACACCATTAAAGTTTGTATGTATTGCGGTTCTTCTTAATACAGTGCTTGTGCCGTTGTTTATTATACAGTTTCATTTTGGAATAGAAGGAGCTGCATATGCAACCCTTATTTCACAAGCGTTTGCTTTTCTGTATGGACTAGCTTTAATGATTAGGAAAAAGCTTGCTCCATTCACAAAGCCAAGTTTACCTCAAAAGGAAGAAATACTGCTTATTTTAAAACTTGGCATTCCTGCAGGACTGCAAATGATGGTGATTTCTTCAGGAGTAATGGCCATTATGAGCGTTGTGACAAGTTTTGGAGAGCATACTGTAGCTGGTTTTGGGGCAGCACAGCGTCTGGATTCGTTGCTAATGCTTCCAGCAATGGCTCTTGGTACAGCTGTTAGCAGTATGGCTGGTCAAAACATAGGCGTTTCAAAGTGGGATCGAGTGCATAAAATTGCTCGGTATGGCGTTTTATACAACTTGGTCATCATGCTTGTTGTTTCTGTTATCATTTTCTTCTTTGCTCATGAAGCTGTTAGTCTTTTTACAAATGACGAGAGTGCTATTAAGTTTGGCGGAGAGTACCTCCAAATTATCGCCTTTTTTTATCCGCTCCTTGGGATTAATTTTATTTTAAACGGAGTTGTCCGGGCTTCGGGAGCTATGATTCAAATTTTACTTTTAAATGTTGTTTCCCTTTGGGTGCTACGCTATCCACTAACATATGGTTTATCGTCTTTTTTTGGAGAGATGGGCATTGGTCTTGGAATGGGCATTAGCTTTTTAATTAGCAGTATCGTTGTCTATTTCTATTACAGATACGGAAAATGGAAAGAAAAAGAACTTTTTAAAAAGAAGAAAATGTGAAAAGAGAGCCACTCTTAGTGGCTCTCTTTTTTATAGTTGCTTCATGCGGATTTTTTCTACTCCATGATCTTGTCCTTTACGAAGGATAAGATCTGCCCGATAGCGGGTTGGAAGAATATTCTCATGAAGGTTCTTTTGGTTAATATCTTTCCAAATGTTTGTTGCTATGTTTGTTGCTTCTTTTTCAGAAAGGCCTGCATAGCGATGAAAATAAGAATCTGGGTTTTGAAAAGATGTTTGACAAAAGATTTTAAAACGTTCTACATACCAACGGAAAATATCAGATTCATCAGCATCTACATAAATCGAGAAATCAAAGAAATCAGACACGGAGAGCTGAGGAGTCTCAAAATTTTGCATTTGTTGGAGAACGTTAATGCCTTCCAAAATTAAAATGTCAGGCTGTGAAATATGAGTATATTCATCTGGAACTCTATCATACAGCACATGTGAATAAAGGGGCGCATTCACATGTGGGTCTCCAGATTTTACAGCTGTTAAAAAATCAATTAAATATTTTGTATCATAGCTTTCAGGAAAACCTTTGCGGTGCATGAGTCCTTTTTCTTCTAATACATGTTTAGGATATAAAAAGCCATCCGTTGTTACAAGATCAACGCGCGGATGTTCAGGCCAGCGAGACAAAAGCGCCTGAATAACGCGTGCTGTTGTGCTTTTCCCAACGCCGACACTTCCGGCAATTCCGATAATGTAAGGTACTTTACTACCTTGTTTACCAAGAAAGTCGTGTGTACCTTTGAAAAGCATTTGAGAAGCTTTTACATAAAGATTTAAAAGACGAGAAAGCGGTAAGTAAATGTTTGATACTTCACGGACGGATAGTTTATCATTAATGCCTCGGAAGTTTTCGACTTCTTCATTTGTTAATGGAAAAGGTGTAACAGAACGAAGCTTAGACCATTCCTTTTCCGTGAACGTTATGTATGGAGAGTATGTTCCATTCATGATTTAATCCCTTCTCTACTACTAATAATGTAATTATAAAAACTATAGCACATAAAAAAGAAGATGAATAGAGGAGAAAGAAAACGTATACAAAATTCAATGAATCTTTCTAGTATTTATCTTCCTTTTTTGTTCATCCATAATTTTTATTTAGTCGATTTTATTGAAACCAACAAAGTGAAGAAAACGTATAAAAACAGAGGAGGGGAAGCTCGTTGCTTTTTTTATCTCTGGTGTTTCTTACTTTTACAATGGTTTTTATTTTGATTATTTTGGTTGCATGCTACAAATTTTTTATTTTAAAACGTACGGTTTCTAAAAGCCACTATACGCCATTTGATTATATTACAGGACAAAATACTGTCGAATTTCATGAAGAAGAAAATAATAGGGAAGAAGATAATGATAATGGAGAAAAATTAAAAAAAGTTCGCTATTAGAGGTGTATTCCATCAAAAGCTTAGAGAGACTTTTGATGAAATACAGCGCCTCTTTGTGAAATTAGTAGCCTTTTTCATAGTCCACTGTATTAATAGAAGGTGTTTTTCCACTGAGATAGTCTTTTACATTCGGAAGAAAAATCTCTTCTACAACTCTCTTCGCATAATATTCAGTAGCGCCAGAAGTATGTGGAGTCACAATCACGTTTGGGAGCTCCCAAAGCGGACTGTTTTCTTCGAGTGGTTCTTGTTCAAAAACATCAAGTCCAGCTCCTGCAATTTCCGCGTTTTGTAAAGCGTGAATAAGTTCTCTTTCATGAACAAGCTCACCTCTGCCAATATTCACAAGAAATGCGGAGTTTTTCATTTGTTTAAACTGCTCTTCACCGAACATTCCGTGCGTATCTTCAGTGAGAGGAAGTGTAATCACAACATAATCACAGTGAGGCAAGAAAGAAGAGAGATCTTTTGTTGTATACATTTCATCAATATACTTTTCTTCTTTACTTGAGTGGCGAAGACCTAGCGTTTTCATATTAAAAGCTTTCGCGATTTTAGCCGTTTCTTTACCAATGGCGCCCATTCCAATGATGCCAATCGTTTTCTCGTGAAGTTCTAAGCTCAATCCACTATTATGCCACTTTTTCTCAAGCTGATTTCTTACATATGTATGAATTTTTCTTGTTAAAGATAAAAGAAGTCCAAAAATAGTTTCTGAAATAGGATAAGCGTGAACGCCGCTTGCTGTAGAAAGTAAAACCTTCTTTTCTTTAAGTTGTGGAAGTGGAAGTGTATCAACACCAGCGCTCCAGCTTTGTAAAAAGCGAAGGTTCTTAAATTCTTCAACATTCATCTCTTTTCTCCAACCGAGCATAACTTCTGCTTTTTCCACGTAGTTTTTCCATTTGCTTTGGTCTTTTTCAATAATTACATGGAATCCTTCGGCAACTTCTTCAATTGCGGAACGGTATTCTTCGACATCGTGTACGATAAGCATTGTTTTCATATTCATTCCTCCTTAGAGATAGTCTATCATAAAGCTCTTTTCAATCAGAATTTATAATATGTTTGATTTTTTTTAGAGGGGGAAAAGAAAAAGTAACAATTTAAGAAGGAGAAGGTGATGTAGATGAGTAAAACAACGGACTTAGTGAAAAAGTGAAAAGTGCAGTGAATAAAGTAAAAGGAGAAACAAAAGATCAAGTCGGAAATGCCACGAATGATCGTCATATGCAGAATGAAGGTAAAAAAGATAAATTAAAAGGCGATGTTCAAAAAGAAATTGGAAAAGTAAAAGATCGCTAAAATAAGCTCTTCTCTGAAGAGAAGAGCTTATTTTATGTGAAAATGATTTAACAGAGGTATAGGTCTTTAGATAGAGGTGAAGAGGAAAAAGAGTCTTTTTTACTATCCAATATCTTACTTTATCTCTTTATAATGGAAAGATAGAGTTGTATGGAAGGAAGGATAAGATATGGCAAGACAGCAAGGATTAGAGCATCTTACACATGAGATTAGCGATGCTGCACATAAAGTAGGAGATGCGCTACATCATGTGAGTGATACAGTAGGAGAAGCAATTGAGCGAGAGTTTCTAAAAGCAAAATATTTAGCACAAGCTCTTGTCCTTGAAAGCTATGCAAACACGGTAAGAAGAGCTGTTAACAACTTCAATGAAGGAGCTCAAGAAAACGTAAATGCTTGTGGTGTGCATGCGAGTTCTTGGCTTGGACATCAAAAAGACGTTTACATAGAGCATCAGACTCAGCTTACAACAAAGTTTCAAAAGGCAAATGAAACAAGCTCCACTCTTATTCAAAAACTAGAAACACTTGCTGCTGACTTACGGAGCAAGGCTAAAAATATAGCATAGCACATGTAAAGAACACATCCTTGTGTTCTTTTTTTCTTTTCTGCATAAAGAAAAAAGGAAAAAAAGGTGGAATGTAGGAGAGAAAAGGAAACTTTTTATAAAGCTTCCTTCCATTAAGTTAACAGGAGGGACCATCATGTTTGGGTTTGAAGATTTACCAAAGTTTTTTTTTCCTTTTTAATTGTCCTTCCACTTGTTGCTGTTACTCATCAACTAGGACATTCAGTCGTTGCTATTCTTTTTGGAGGAAGAGTAGATTTTACAATTGGTCGTGGTAGAACGATTTTTAAGAAGGGGAAATTTAAAATTAAGTCTATTTATTTTTTAGATTCCTTTTGTGTTTATGAAGAATTAAAGATTGATAACCGATTTACACATGCTCTTGTATATGCAGGAGGATCAATTGCTAACCTATTTTCTATTTTGATTACAAATGGATTAGTCATGTATAGTACAGTAGAACCTTCTCTATTTTCTTATCAGTTTGTTTATTTTTCTGTCTACTATATTGCATTCTCTCTTTTGCCTATTAAGTTTTCAGAAACAACGTCAAGTGATGGGCGAGTGATCTATGATGCACTTCGCTACGGAAAGATTGCCTGTAATCCAGACTGAGTCTAAGTTTTGCGTAATAAATAAAACATGAAGGAATTTCTCAGCGTGAGATAAAATGATGAAGAGATAATGAAAAAGCTCCTTACATGAAAGTAAGGAGCTTTTTTATTATGAAATTTCTTCTTTTGTAGACGTTGCAACGTTTGGTACATCTTTCTTTTTAATTAAGAAATAAGAGCCTACAACACATAAAGCAATCAATGTTGTGAGATAAAACTGTGAGCGAAGTGAATCAATGAATGCCATTGCAAAGAAAATGCTAGCCATTGCGGCGATTGTAATATACGTTAAGTAAGGGAAAAACCACATTTTAATTTTAAGCGCTTCAGGATTTGTTTTCTCATACATACGGCGCAGTCTTAACTGTGAAAAGGCAATAACAAGATAAACAAGTAGCGCAACTCCACCAGAAGCATTCACTAAGAACAAAAAGATTTTATCTGGTGAAAGATAGTTAAAACCAACGCTAATGTAGGAAACAATTGTACAACCTATAATAGCATTAAATGGAATTCCTTTTTTGTTCACTTTCAAGAACATGCGAGGTGCATCACCTTTTTGAGCCATTGAAAACAGCATGCGTGAGCTTGTATAGAGACCTGAATTCAAGCAGGAAAGGACAGCTGTTAATACAATAAAGTTCATAATTTGGGCTGCTCCTGGAACGTTTACCATTTCTAAAATAGAAACGAATGGGCTCTTAAGCAGAGTTGGAGAGTCCCAAGGTAGAATTGTAACAAGAATCATCATTGATCCAAGGTAGAAAATGAGGATACGGTAGATAACCGTTCTTGTAGCAATTGTGATTGCTTTTTCCGGATCTGCTGATTCTCCAGCTGCTGTTGCCACAATCTCAGTTCCCATGAACGAGAACATTACAAGTGCAACACCTAAAAAAACAGAGCTTATTCCATTTGGAAGAAAGCCGCCTCGGTCTACAAGGTTTGTTGTTCCTGGTGATTCAACGCCTGGGATAAGACCTAAAATGATTGCTCCACCAAGAATTAAAAATAAAGCAAGACTAACTACTTTTATAAGAGAAAACCAGTACTCAAATTCTCCAAATGACTTAACGGAGTACACGTTTGTAAGGGTTAATAAGAAAGTAAGAATGAGACTCATAGTCCAAGAAGGAATGCCTGGAAACCAATATTGAATAATATTTGAGCCTGCAATAGCTTCAACAGCAATAACGATTACCCAGAAAAACCAATAAAGCCAGCCAATCGTGTATCCTGCCCAAGGACCTAAAGCTTGTCTTGCATAAGTAGCAAAAGAACCGCTGGACGGATTAGCTGTAGACATTTCACCAAGCATTCTCATGATGAGAATAACGAATAAACCTGCAAAAGCGTAAGAGAAGATAGAGCCTGGTCCTGTTTGACCGATAAGAGTTCCACTTCCTATAAAAAGCCCAGCTCCGATTATTCCTCCTAAGGAGATCATTGTAATATGACGAATTTTTAATTCTTTTTTTAGTTGCGGTTGTTCCGTATTCATTATGTAGTTCCTCCTTTGCGACAGCGAAAATAGAAAACGCTTTCAAAGTCGTAGATTTGTTAGGAAACGAGCTATATTCCTCCTTTACTAAAAAAATAAATAAAAATAGTGTTCATGTAAAATTCTTAATTGTATGATAATTTAAATTATACAATATTGTCTACTGTTTTTAGCAAATTAAAGTATTTTTTATACAGTTTCACTTGTAGATGCTCTTAAGTATATATAAGAAATAAGAAAAAGTATAATATATTGTTCGACTTTCTAACACGAAATTTTACATTTTTAGATTTAAAAGGCATTTTTTTCATGGAGATGTCTTTTTTCTATAGAAAAGAATGTTAGAAAAAGGGAGAAGTTGTTGTAAAAGTAATTAAACACTTTTGTTCAAAAATAAAAAGTTGAACATTTTTGTTAAAAAAGTGTATACAAACGAAAACGAATATGTTTATAATAAAGCATAGAAAATTTAATAAATTATAAAAAGTCAGATAACTAAGGTGGAGATAGATTCCAAAAGATATTTTTAAAGAGATGGCTTTACACGTAATTTGTTATGAAAGTGGTTTTACAAAATTGACTGTTTAAAAGGAGAGAATAAAAATGACAACAAATACAGAAATCAAAGCGTACAAACATGAGCCATTTACAGATTTTACGGTAGAGGAAAATAAGGCACAATTTCAAGAAGCTTTAAAACTTGTTCAATCATCTCTTGGAAAAGATTATCCACTTGTTATTGGTAAGGAAGAAATTGAAACAGAAGACAAAATCATTTCTGTTAATCCAGCAAATAAGAGTGAAGTCATTGGTCGTGTTTCAAAAGCAGATCAAAAGCTAGCGGAAAAAGCAATGGAGGTAGCACTAGAAACTTTTAAAACATGGAAAAAAGTTGATCCTGCAGAACGTGCAGAAGTGCTGTTTAAAGCCGCTTCTATCATTCGTAACCGCAAGCATGAATTTTCAGCTTATTTAGTGAAAGAAGCAGGTAAACCATGGAAAGAAGCTGACGCTGATACAGCTGAGGCAATTGATTTCCTAGAGTTTTACGCCCGTCAAATGCTGAAGCTAAAAGACGGTGTTCCTGTTGAAAGCCGTGAAGGGGAGAAAAACACATTTGGCTATGTACCATTAGGAGTTGGAATCGTTATTTCTCCATTCAACTTCCCATTTGCAATTATGGCTGGAACAGCAGCTGCTGCGGTTGTAACAGGGAATACAGTGCTTCTTAAACCTGCAAACAACACTCCTGTTATTGCAGCGAAGTTCATTGAAGTAATGAAAGAAGCAGGCCTTCCGGATGGTGTTCTAAACTATATTCCTGGAAGTGGCGCAGAGCTAGGTGACTATCTTGTAGATCATCCAAAAACTCGCTTCGTATCTTTCACAGGATCTCGTGAAGTTGGTTGCCGTATTTACGAGCGCGCTGCGAAAGTACATCCTGGCCAAATTTGGCTAAAACGCGTTATCGCTGAAATGGGTGGAAAAGATACTGTTGTTGTTGACCGTGATGCAGATCTAGATTTAGCCGCTTCTTCTATTGTTTACTCAGCGTTTGGCTTCTCTGGACAAAAGTGTTCAGCTGGATCTCGTGCAGTTGTACACCAAGATGTGTATGATGAAGTATTAGAAAAAGCAGTTGAGTTAACAAAAACATTAACATTAGGAAATCCAGAAGACGTAAATACGTATATGGGTCCTGTTATTGATCAAGCTTCATTTGATAAGATTTCAAAATATATTGAAATTGGAAAAGAAGAAGGAAGATTAATGATTGGTGGTAAAGGAGACGATTCAGAAGGCTACTTTATTGAACCAACAATCTTCGCAGACGTAGATGAAAAAGCGCGTCTTATGCAAGAAGAAATCTTTGGCCCTGTTGTTGCATTCTCAAAAGCACGTGACTTTGATCATATGATGGAGATTGCAAATAACACAGATTATGGTTTAACAGGAGCTCTTTTATCAAATACAGAAAGCCATATTGAACGTGCGAAAGAGGAATTCCATGTTGGGAACCTTTACTTTAACAGAGGTTGTACAGGAGCGATTGTTGGTTACCATCCATTTGGCGGTTTCAATATGTCTGGTACCGATTCAAAAGCAGGTGGCCCTGATTATTTAATTCTTCACCTACAAGCTAAAACAACGAGCGTAACTCTTTAATTAAGAAGAAGGAGAGCATTTTGCTCTCCCTTATTAAAAAAGTGTAAGGAACATAGAGAGGGGAGAGAATCATATGTTAGCAAATGTATCGAAAAATGTGTTTCTTCACGCTTCACAAAATAGAGTGCTAAATAAAGCAGCTAAAAAATGGGGACTTCGATTCGGTGCTGGGCAAGTTGTTGCTGGAGATACAATCGAAGGGGCGATGAAAAAAGTCCGTGAACTTAATGAAAAAGGGTTAGTTTGCACACTGGATCATTTAGGCGAATTCGTCTCAAGTAGAGAAGAGGCAACAGAATCCACTCAATATAACGTACGAACATTAGAGGCAATGGCCGCTAATGGGGTAGACTGTAACTTATCTGTTAAAATGACGCAGCTTGGACTAGACATTGACCGAAGCTTTTGTTTAGATAATATGCGTCGCATTTTGGACACAGCGAAACAGTATAATAACTTTGTGCGAATTGATATGGAAGACTATGCTCATTGTCAAATGACACTTGATATTTTACGAGAACTGCGAGAAACATATGATAATGTTGGGACTGTTATTCAATCATATCTGTTCAGAGCAGAGCAGGATGTAAAAGATTTAAAAGGAGTTCCGTTACGCCTTGTAAAAGGAGCGTATCAAGAATCTCCAACAGTTGCTTTTCAAAACAAAGAAGATGTTGATAAAAACTATGTGCGTATTATTGAGGAACATCTATTAAGTGGGAGCTATACAGCTATTGCTTCTCACGACCATAATATTATTGATAAAGTGAAAGAGATGGTCGAAAAGTATAACATTCCTCGTACACAATTTGAATTTCAAATGTTATATGGATTCCGTTCAGAGCTTCAGCTAAGTCTAGCTAAAGAAGGATATAAAGTGCGCGTTTATGTTCCTTTTGGAAAAGACTGGTTTGGCTACTTTATGCGTCGTCTAGCAGAAAGACCACAAAATGTGGCATTTGCTCTTAAAGGATTCTTCTCAAAATAAACAAAATAAGGGTGTCATTTTTCGATAGAATTGCCTACATTAAAACAACAGCGAAAAAACACCCTTCTAAATCATATACCTTTTCCTTCTATTATATAGTCATCATTTATAACCTTCATTTTCTCCCGAAAAATTCTTGTTCCATTCGTATTACTTCAATACATTCACTTTTCTCATTAGAGAGATTGGTTCCTTTCGTAATTATTTGTTATGCTAAAATTACAAAACTTTCTTCATTTCTTATGTAATGTTAGAATTATTAAAATAAGCGAGTTCTCTACATTGTAAGAGAAAAACGCTCAAAACAAGAGTAAGCATAGCATCACATATATATATATTAGGTGAAAAATATAGAATGAAAGGAATCTCATATGCTCGAATTTGAACAAAATGATCTTCACACGTCTTTCTTTATTACTTCTTTAAATCAAAACATTTCTGAGATAAAAAATAAACTAGCAGAATATTCGTTCGTTGTTGTTGAAGGAGAGAAGTACTATGTTATCTCTCGCAATGAACGCCATTTCCTTCCGGGTGATGATATATTAGTAAAACAATGGATTGTACAGACAGACTGGCCATCATCTCCTATTTATGTAGAAGAAGAACTTTCATTAAGCGATCAAGACTGGAATCGCCCTGTTCTTGTTTCAAACAGGGAAGGAAAAATAAAAGGCATCATAACCGCAACTTCTTGGATTAAAACATTAGAACGAAGAAACGAGAATTTAGAAAATGCTTTTTTTACGCTTGCTGAAACAATTAATGATGCTGTGACAGCTGTTGATCGAGATGGAAACGTTGTTTGTTGGAATACAGCCGCTGAAAATACATATAAGATTAGACGAGAAGATATTATTGGCCAGAAGATAGGTGAGCATTTTCAGTCTGATTCTATCGTCTTGCATCGAATTTTAAATGAAGGACGTCCTGTTCGAGGAACCTACCATAGGCCGAACAGCGATAATCATGTCCTCATTAATGCGTCCCCAATTACAAGCCAGAATCAGATTATCGGTGGTATTGCAACAGAGCAGGATATCACGCAGATGGTTCGGTTAAATGAAGAGCTAGATTCTTCGCTTCCGCTCTTAATTCAGAAGCCTAAACCTTTTTCGTCCATTGTTGGCACAAATTCAGATCTTCATCAAGCGCTAAAAGTAGCTCAAAAAGTAGCATATGCAGAAATTCCTGTTCTTTTAACAGGGGAATCTGGATCTGGAAAAGAGATGCTTGCTCAAGCTATTCATTATGGTGGTTCAAAACGTACAGGACCTTTTATAACCTTAAATTGTTCAGTTGTTCCTCCAAACTTTCTAGAGTTTGAGCTTTTTGGATATCAAGAAAGAACATTTACTGAAGATGAACAGGTTACTCAAGAAGGGAAGATTCAACAGGCATCTAATGGAACGCTTTTTATTGAAGAACTTGATAAAATGCCGCTCGATGTTCAGCAAAAGTTCTTAAATTATTTGGATGATCAAGCTTTTTATCGTGTAGGGGAGAATGAACCTGTGACCCTTTCAGAAAATACGCGTGTTATTGCATCAACATCCCAAAACTTAGAAGAAATGATGCAAAATGGAGAGTTTAACGAAAGTCTTTATTATCATTTAACAGTTATGAATATTTATATTCCACCGCTTCGTGAACGCAAGGAAGATATTCAAGAACTTGTCGGGCAGTTTATGCAAGAATTTAGTACAAAATATAAGAAAAAAGCACCTGAAATTTCCAAAGAAGTCATGGAAGTGCTGCATACTTACAGCTGGCCTGGAAACGTCCAAGAACTTAGAAACGTTATCGAGCGATTTATCTTACTCTGTGACGGAGATCATGTTAGTGTTAGTTACCTTCCACATAACATGAGAGAAGGTTTTTCTTTGTCAGAAGAGGAACAGGAAGTAGAGGAAAATGAAGCGAAAAATGAAGCTGTTCTAATTGAGGAAGCACTTAAGAAAACGTATGGCAATAAAAGTGCAGCAGCGAACTTATTAGGGATATCGCGAGGAACATTATATAATAAGTTAAAAGAATATGGACTAAACTAGCGATATTAAAAAGAAAAGCGACATCACGTCGCTTTTTCTTTTTTGTATGATGAAGTTATATAGTGAGTTGGATAATGTAAAAAATAATGAAGAATGCAACAATGAAGATAATCGGTAAAATAATAAGGACAAAGAAAGCTACCCATTTGCTGACTTTTTTGATTTCGCTGATATTTATCAACCAGTTAAGTAAATTTCATAAAGCTAAAACCGACCCTAGCATCGTAGAAATAAAGATTAAAAGTGCATCTGTTGGAGTGCCGTAGTAAAATATGTATTCAGCTGGATAGAAATAAAGGACACCTGTCAAGGAAACAACAATGATTGCCACTAAATTGGAGGGAATAAAAGGGAAGAATCTAATTAACAATGCTTGTACATGTTCCTTATACGTTGCACTTTGACCACCTAGCCGTTTTATGAAAAAAGCTGCCAACGAAAGTGTAAATAAGTCCTACAACAAGACCAAGCCCAAATACAAAGAGAAAAGCTTCTCCTAAAGAAGTATAATCGAAGTCTCTTAAAAATAGAGAGCTTAACCCGCCATTGAATAAAAGGAGAGTCATTACTGGGATGCTGAGCTTTGTTTTATAATGGTGAAAAGCTGTGCGCTGTTTGAAAAAAATGCGCAGATAGTTTCGCATATGTACTTTCTCCTAATGTTTTATCTTAGTTTTTTAAGAGAAGAAAGGAATTACAGCAATTGAAAGGATGAATATAGCAACCATCAAGATGATCCATAAGCCAATTGCCATCACAATAATTCCAAGAAGTCCCTTCCATGCTGACATTTCTTCCGCTTTTCCAATTGAGATACTCCATACAACAAGTGACCATATACTTGTTACGATATTTAAAATTAGCCATATAACTATCAGGATTTTTGAAAAAGTAAAATCTTGTTCTACATAAACTTGTTCTGGATTTTGGAGGAAATTAACGGTAGATAATATTGCTACTATAAGCAATATAATATTAGTTGGTAAATAAGTTAGCATGCCGAATAAATAAGCTTTGCGATGGGCTTGTAGCATATGTACTTTTCCACCTATCAACTTCGAGACTGTCTTAGTGAAAAAGCCTACGATATATGAAGCGATAAAAGCAATAAGAGTACCAATTAAAAACAGGAGAAGAAAGCACAGTGGAATGATAAAGAAGCTACTCTCAGAAATATCACCAAGCTTCATATATCCATAAAGAACAAAACCGAGTCCGAGAGTTAAAATAACTCCATAAAAACCAACAATCGTAAAACCTGCATTTAGTAATAAAAAAAACATAGCCCATTTACTTCTAATTTCTTTATTTTGTTCCCAAAAAGCTGCAGGGCGAAAAAAAAGATGCCAGTAGTTTTTCATCATATTCCTCCTTTAAAAAATTCAAAATGTTATCTTAAATAGAAAAAAATGAAAAAAGACAACAGAGACAATCGTAGCAAAGGAAGAAACTCTTTCACAAGAGACCTTTGTCATATTTATACAATTAAGGATAGTGATTGCATGAAATATGATAAAGGTATTATGATCTGTTAATAAGGAATTAAATATATAAAAAAGCTCTTTTGCTCTCTGGAGAACAAAAGAATCATGACGAAAGATTTAAAGTGATGAATATCAATATTAGTTAATAAGAACTATGTGATATTCCTAAAAACAATCTTTTTGCTCTCTTTTCGTGCATTGTTTATAGGTATAAAAGGCATTGTGAGGATAGAAAAAGCGTCAAGAAAAGAAGGATCGTATACGATCCTTCTTTTCTATCCTACATGCTTTAAATTTGATCTATAAAATTCAGATTAATGAGTCCAAAAAACGATGAAAAACCCAGAAACAGCTAAAACTAAAGAACCGAACAAACAGGCAAAGAAAGCACTCTTCCCGTTTTTTATGAGGGTTTCTATTCTGACCTGTAACCCAAGAACTCCCATAGCTATGGAAATGAGCAAGTAAGCAATTGCTTGCAAATAGGATTTTGTTTCTTCTGTAAAAAGCCCCAACGTATTGAGAATACTCATGATAAGAAATCTAATGATAAACCAAGGAAAAGTAATAGTCGTACAGTGGGGTGTTTCTTTGTTCTTATTAAAAAATAAACCTACTATAAAGGCAATTGGTACAAGCATGAGGACTCGAGAAAGTTTAGCGATAAGAGCTGCTTCAACAACTTCTTGACCAAAAGGAGTGGAAGTTGCTATAACATGAGCAATTTCGTGAAGTGTATAAAATTGTGAAAAATGTGCCAAGCAGTGCTATAACTGCAATGCTTGTTGCTGTGTTTTTATCTTGAGCAATCTCTTGTTGGAGAAAGAGATTCCGGTATTTAGAGAAATGGGAACAGAAATAAGCGTTTTCAACAGCATACCAATCATAATGGCGATAACGAGCCGTCCCATAACAGATAGATATGGAAGTTTCGCTAACAAATAGAAGAATGCTGTAATGATAGCCGTAACAAATACTCCTTCTTTAGCTATTATTAACTTTACGTAAATAAAAAGGATAAGTAAAATACATATAAATGATAGTAATAATTAATTTTTTTAATAATAGGAGGGAAGTTATGTATTATGATGCTTTGAAAACATTTGTTAATGTAGTCGAGGAAAGGAATTTTACAAAAGCAGCCGAGAAACTACGGATTTCTCAACCTAGCGTAAGTTTACATATTAAAAATCTTGAAGAAGAGTTTCAGACAACGCTTCTCAAAAGAACATCTAAAATGGTTACGGTAACTCCTACGGGAGAAATGCTTTATGAAAGAGCAAAACAAATTCTTCATTTATATAAACAAGCAAAACAAGAAATTTATGAACATCATCATTTTGTTCAAGGAAAATTAACGATCGGGGCAAGCTTTACAATTGGTGAGTATGTGGTGCCAAAGTTACTCAGTGAATTTCATCAGCTATATCCACATGTAGAAATTGAAGTACTTATTGATAATACAGCGCAAATTGCTGAACATGTGCGACTTTTTCAAGCTGACATTGGTCTTATTGAAGGACGAGTCAATCATACTGAACTTCAGATTTCACCATTTTTAGAAGACGAGCTTTCTATTATTGTAGAGGAAAACAGTTTGTTTCTGACTCAAAAAAATCTCTCTTTGTCAGATTTGCAAAATCAAACATGGATTACGCGAGAAGAGGGGTCAGGCACAAGAGAGTATTTAAAACATGTGCTTGATTCTAACGGTTTAAAAGCACGTGCATTTATTACAATGAGCAGTAACCAAGCAATTAAAGAAGCAGTGTTGAATGGAATGGGAATGTCCATGTTATCTACATATGCTCTTAAAAAGGAGGAAAGTATAGCGATTCTTCCTGTGAAAGAAGCGGTTTTTAAACGCAAATTTTCTTATATAGAAAGTCCTGTTGTAGATGAAAACCAAAATAAGGCTCTTTTTCTAACATTATTAAAGAAACTAACGAAAAAATAAAATGATTATTATATTTGTCGAAATTCCTCGAAAAAATAGTGTTAAAGCGTTGAACCCGACTAACATTATCGGTATAATCAATCATTAAGCGACATTTTCAAGAAACAAGAGACTTTTGCAGTGATTTTGTTTGACAGATGAGGGTTTGTCATATAAATTATAGGAAGAACTTAAAGTTGATAAAACATATTAGAATACTTGGTTTTTAAACCTTTATACTATAAAGGTTTAAAAAAGACTAAATATCTCGAATTCAATATGATTAGTTGTTCATTTTCTACATAACCTAAGGGAGTATATGAAATATAAGGTGAAAAATTGAACATATAAGGGCCTTTAACTTCTGTTTATAAAGGGATTAAACTAAATTTTTTATAGGAGGAAATCGTTGTTATGAGTAACAAAAAAGAAATAAAAGTTGGCCTGTTTCTGGCTGGTACTGGTCATCATATCGCATCTTGGAGACATCCGAAAGCAATTGAGGATGGAGCAATGAATCTCCCTTATCTAATTGATTTAGCTCAGACAGCTGAAAAAGGGAAATTAGACATGATCTTTTTAGCGGATAGCTTATCTGTTAACAAAAATTCTCATCCAAATATTATTACACGCTTTGAACCGCTTACCCTTTTAACAGCTGTAGCAGGGGCAACAAAGCATATTGGCTTAGCTGCAACAGCTTCTACAACGTATAGCGAACCTTTTCACATTGCAAGACAGTTCGCTTCTTTAGATCATTTAAGCAGTGGACGTGCTGGATGGAATGTTGTAACGTCCTCTATCCCTCAAACAGGTCTAAACTTTAGTAAAACCGAGCACCTTGAACATGACAAGCGCTATGAGCGTGCAGAAGAATTTGTGGAAATTGTAAAAGGTCTTTGGGATTCATGGGAAGAATCGGCCTTTATTCGTAATAAAGAAGACGGCGAATTCATTAATGAAGATAAAATGCACGAGCTTGGACATAAAGGTGAATTTTTCTCTGTTCAAGGTCCTTTAAATATTGCCCGTGCTCCTCAAGGTTATCCAGTTATTATTCAAGCAGGTTCATCGCCGGCAGGACAGGCTCTTGCAGCGCAAATTGCTGAAGTGATTTTTACAGCACAAAGCAATATCGAAGACGCTAAAAAATTCTACAAGGGAATTAAAGAGCAAGTGCGTTCTTTTGGTAGAAATCCTGATGAAGTTCTTGTTATGCCTGGGATTTTTCCGATTATTGGTGATACGGAAGAAGAAGCACACGCCAAATATCAAGAACTTCAAGATCTAATTCCTGTTGAGCTTGGCTTAAGCATTTTATCCAATTACTTAGGTGGTATTGATTTAACTCAATATCCACTCCAAAGTCGTTTTTCTGACTTGAATATTGAAAAAGTAGACGGAGTCCAAAGTCGCTATGAGCTTATTAAGAAAATGGCTGAAAAAGATGATCTTACATTAGAACAATTATATAAGTCTGTAGCAGGTTCACGTGGACATCATATCTTTATTGGTACACCAGAACAACTTGCAGATAAAATGGAAGAATGGGTTGAAGGAGAAGCTTGTGATGGTTTTAACCTCATGCCGCCACTTCTTCCTGAAGGCTTAGAAACCTTTGTTGAAAAAGTCGTTCCGATTCTTCAAGAGAGAGGCGTATATCGAAAAGAGTACGAAGGGAAAACACTTCGTGATCATCTTGGGTTAAAAGAACCTAAAAATCGCTATGCTTCTAATTGATTTTAAAAGATGCTGAGGTGACAAAATGAGAAACTATCGACTAGCAACTGAAGAAGATGCAGAGAAGCTTTTAGACTTAACACTTCGAGCATATGAGCCAATTCGAGAGCTAGGAATTAACTTTGCGGCAGCAACAGCAGACCTTGCATTCGTGAAGAAAAACGTTCGAAATAATATGTGTTATGTGTTAGAAGAGGATGGAAACATTATTGCAACAGCTTCACTTAGGATGCCTTGGGGTCCTCAGCCAGGACCCTTTGAATATCCGCATATTTGGTGGTTTGCAGTAGATCCAAGCTATGGTAAAAAAGGCATTGGAAGCTTAATGATGGAATGGTTAGAAAATACGGTACTAAGTGAAACCTTAAAATGTCCAGCAGTTTCTTTAGGAACGGCTGACAAACATCCTTGGCTTATTGAAATGTATGAGCGCAAAGGATATGAAAAGGCAGGGTCACAGGACTTAGGAAAAGGACATATTACCGTATATTTAGTTAAGAAGCTTCGTGAAGATTTTCAGTAAATCTTTCATAGAGGATAAAAATAAAAAAATTATTTAGAGAAGCAAGGTGGTGTGGAATATGAATTTTGATTTTAATTATTTCGTTAACGTTTTTCCGGACGTTATCCCGTATATTCCGGTTACATTGTTAATGGCCGTAGTTGCGATGATTGTTGCGATTATCGTAGGACTTGTACTCGCTCTTATTACAAAGAGTAAAATCCCTGTTTTGCATCAGTTAGCAGGCTTATATATATCATTCTTTAGAGCGGTACCAACGCTTGTGCAACTTTTCTTAATTTATTATGGACTTCCACAGATTTTTCCGGGACTTCAGGCAATGCAAGCTCTAACAGCTGCCATTATTGGTCTAAGTGTGAAGAACTCCGCATATTTAGCTGAAATCTTCCGTGCAGGATTAGATTCTGTTGATAAAGGGCAGCTTGAGGCATGTACATCTGTTGGAATGACAAAGTTCCAAGCATATCGAAGAGTGATTTTACCACAAGCAGCCAGAAATGCAATTCCTGCAACAGGAAATACGTTTATTGGATTGTTAAAAGAAACGTCTCTTGCATTTACGCTAGGGCTAACAGAACTTTTTGCACAAGGTAAAATTTTAGCATCTGCATCTGCTCGTTACCTTGAAACATATTTAGCAATTGCTATTTTATACTGGTTATTAACAATTATTTATAGCATTATTCAATCTATAATCGAAAAAATCATTGGGAAACCGTACCGAAACTAGGAGGTGTAACAATTGATCGTTGTAAAAGATTTGGTGAAAAAATTCAAAGATTTAACAGTTCTAGATGGAATAAGTCTAGAAGTTGAGCGAGGGGAAGTTGTTGCAATTATCGGTCCTTCTGGTTCTGGTAAATCAACATTTCTCCGCTGCTTGAACTTGCTTGAGACTCCTAATAAGGGAGAAATTCAAATTGGGGATGTTAAGCTAAATGCAGAGAGATATAGTCGCAAAGAAGCGCATGCTTTAACAAGGCAAACAGCGATGGTTTTTCAGCATTACAATCTTTTTAAAAACAAAACAGTGCTTCAAAATGTAACAGAGGCACTTATTGTAACGAAAAAAATGAAACCAAAAGAAGCGAATGAGATTGGAATGAATCTTTTAGAGCAAGTTGATCTTGCTCATAAAGCAGACAGCTACCCTATCACGCTTTCTGGTGGACAGCAACAGCGAATTGGAATAGCAAGAGCACTTGCTATTGATCCCTATGCTCTTTTGTTTGATGAACCTACATCAGCACTTGACCCTGAACTTGTATCTGGAGTGCTTGCGGTTATTAAAGAAATCGCAGAAAGACAAACAACAATGCTAATTGTAACTCATGAAATGGACTTTGCGCGTGAAGTAGCAGACAAGGTTATTTTTATGGCGGATGGCCATATTGTCGAGCAAGGAACACCAGAGGAAATCTTTGACTTCCCAAAACATGAACGTACAAAAAAATTCTTACAGCAAGTTGGTAGTCAATAAACAAAAAGGAAAGGAATGAAGAACGTGACTTCATCTCAAAAAGGAAATGAAAAGCTTTTAGAAAAGCTTACAAACATGCGTCGTGAACTTCATGAATATCCTGAGCTTTCTATGATGGAAATTGAGACAACAAAACGAATTCGTCGCTGGTTAGAAGAAGGCGATATTGATATTCTTCCTTTTGAAAACCTTGAAGTTGGGGTTATCGCAGAAATTAAAGGTGCAAAGCCAGGACCAACGATTGCGATTCGCGCAGACATTGATGCATTACCTATAAAAGAAGAAACAAACCTTCCATTCTCATCTAAAGTAGATGGAGTAATGCATGCTTGCGGCCATGATTTTCATACAGCTTCAATTATCGGAACAGCTCTTCTCCTAAAAGAAAAGAGAGATCAACTACAAGGGACTGTGCGTTTTATTTTTCAACCAGCAGAAGAAATAGCTGCTGGTGCCAAGAAAGTCATTGAAGCAGGAGCGCTTGAAGGAGTGGAAGCTATCTTTGGTATGCATAACAAACCAGATCTTCCAGTTGGAACAGTAGGCATACGCGAAGGGTCCTTAATGGCAAGTGTTGATCGCTTTGAAATTGACGTCATTGGTGTTGGCGGACATGCTGGTATCCCGAATAGCAGTATTGATTCGATTGTGACAGCAAGCTCTATTGTGACAAGTTTGCAATCTGTTGTAAGCCGAAACGTAAGCTCGTTGCAAAATGCGGTTGTAAGTATTTGCAATATTCATGGAGGAAGTTCATGGAACGTTCTCCCTGATAAAGTGAAGCTTGAAGGAACTGTAAGAACATTCCAAGACGATGCGCGGGCGAAAATCCCAGAGTTTATGAAGCGAACAGTTGAAGGAGTTGCAGCAGGATATGGAGCAAAAGCTGAATTTCGTTGGTACCCATATTTACCTTCTGTTCAGAATGATGCTCGCTTTGCTGAAGTTGCAAAAGAGGCAGCGATTGAATTAGGGTATGAAGCAGTGGAAGCAGAAAAAAGCCCAGGTGGAGAAGACTTCGCTGTATATCAAACGAAAATTCCAGGTTTCTTTGTATGGATGGGTACAAATGGTACCCAAGAATGGCACCATCCAGCCTTTACATTAGAAGAAGGTGCGCTTGAAGTTGCCTCTTCCTATTTTGCCAATTTAGCGTTGAAAGTGCTAGAAACATGGAAATAACAAAAAAACTATCCGAGCTTGTATATTCTTCACACCCGCTTAAAGATAAAAGAGCGCTAGAAATGGCGAAGCTTGGGGTAATTGACTATCTTGCTTCAAGCTTTGCAGCCCGAGATGACGAAGGCGTTCAAAAGTTATTAAAAATCATTGAAGAAGAGGGCGGTTATCAGAACGTCCCCATTATTGGCCAGAACAAAAAAGCAAACTTTTTGCAAAGTGCTTTAATAAATGGTTTTCTCGGTCATGCGCTTGATTACGACGATGTTCATTCAGATGTAAGAGGGCACCCAAGCACTGTTATCTTACCAGCGCTTTTCTCTCTTTCCTCTTATGAAAATGTAAGTGGGGAACGTTTCTTGAGTGCTTATGTGATAGGTGTAGAAGTTATGGCGAGATTAGGACAAGCTATTGGCAGTGATCACTATATTAAAGGGTGGCATAATACAGCAACGCTTGGAACAATTGCGGCAAGTATAGCATGTGGATATTTAAAAAATGTTTCCATAGAAACACTTCAAAAAATGATCGGCTTTGCAGCAACGCAGACTGGGGGAATGAGGGCTCAGTTTGGAACAGAAACAAAGCCCCTTCATGCAGGGTTTGCAGCACGTAACGCTTTGCAAGCTTTAAAACTTGCAGAAATCAATTTTGGAGGAACAAAAAGCGTATTAGATGGCGATAACGGTTTCTTCGCTCTCTATGGAGAAGATCCTGCTCCATCAGCTCTTCTCTTCTCACGTTGGGGCGAAGAGTGGAAAATTTATTCACCAGGTCTTTGGTTTAAGATTTATCCGTTTTGTTCTGCTGCTCATCATGCAGCAGATGCTGCTGTTAAGCTTTCACATAAAAATGAATTTCGTGTAGAAGATGTGACAAACGTTAAAATTTCTTTTCCGAAAGGAGGAGATGCTGCACTTGTAGAACAAAATCCACAAACTGGTGAACAAGGTCGCTTTAGTGTTGAGTACGTTGTGGCACTTGCTTTACATAAAAAAGCACTTGGACTAGAAAATTTTAAAAATAAACGCATTGATTCTAGCATCAATGCTTTTTTACCTCTTATTGAGAGAGTGTACAGAGAGGACATAGTGCCTTCGCCAACTGCAGTTCCAAAAGGTCGCTTTACGATTGTTGAAGTTGAAGCAAACGGTGCTACTTTCACAGAACGTGTTGATCTTCCTAAAGGAGCCCCTGGAAATGGATTATCTTTTGAAGAACTACACAAGAAGATGTCCAGTGCTTTGCAAGATGAACCAAAAACGGTGAAAATAGTGAATGAAATTCAACAGCTTGAGAGAAGCCAAACAATGGGGAAGCTTCTTGACATATTATAAAAAGAAAAAAAGAGCACATAGTATGAAGAGATCAAAAAAATTTAAAAGGGTATTTTAGGTGAAAGAAGGGAGTTCATTAAATGAAAAAGTTATTAACGCTTGTTACTGTAGTTCTCTTATCTGTTGCACTTGCTGCATGCGGAAATTCTTCAGATGAGAAAAGTAAAGGTTCAGATGAAAAAGTAATTAAAGTTGGAGCAACAGGTCAAAGTTTTCCAAACGCATATCAAGAAGATGGCAAGCTTGTTGGTTATGATGTAGAGGTAATGAACACAATTGCTAAAAATCTTGGATACAAAGTAGAATGGACAACAACAGATTTTAGTGGTCTAATGGGACAGCTGAACTCAGGTCGAATTGATACTGTTGCAAATGCGGTAGCAGTAACAGCTGAACGTGAAAAAATGTATAAATTTACTGATCCATACTCTTATATCGGAACACAGATTGTTACAAGCAAAGATAATAAGAACGTAAATCAAATTGAAGATTTAAAAGGAAAAACAGTTGCTGGTGTTTTAGGTTCTAACCATGTTGAAAAGCTTCAAGAGTATAATACGAAAAATAAAATGAACCTTAACATCAAAACGTATGAAACACGTGAAGGGGCAATGAACGATGTTGAATTAGGCCGTATTGACGGATATGTAAATTCAGGTTCTGTTCTTTCAGCTGAAATTAATAAACATGATTTCAAAGCAAAGCTTGTTGGAAAGCCAATTGATGAGGATGCAACTGCATTTCCTTTCCAAAAAGATAACGATGAGTTAAGAGAAAAAGTAAACAAAGAGCTCCAAAAACTTAAAGAAGATGGCACATTAGAAAAACTTTCTCAAAAATATTTTGGTACCAACACTGTTGAAAGTCAAACAAAATAAAAAGAGAACTCTTACACAACATGTGTAGGAGTTCTTTTTATTTACGTATAGTTGAGTTTTTTTAACGCTGGTTCACAAATATTTTGTAGTTCTTTTTTCTTTTCTTCTGATAGAGTTGGCCATGTATCAGGCTTGGCGCGGAATGTTAGTGCTGCTTTTTCGACCCAAATATCGTCTGTTTTCTCATCCCAGCCGTTATTTATAAATGTAATAAGTTGTTTTAAGTTGTCTTTAGGATTTTTTACAAGTTTTTCGTAGCACAGGTGATGCACTTGGTGGGAAGGGAGCTTAGCAAGTGTTTCCTCTGTGTGAAGAACAGCAGAAGCGAGCTCAGCACCGAACGTTTGAAAAGGAATCTCAAATTCATTTAATTTTTCAACACTAAACTGATCTGGATGAAGCCATGAAAGGTCCCCGAAATCCTCAGGTCGGGTGTTATGATCTGACGGCTTTAAGCCTGTTTTTTCATAAGCTTGTTTAAATGCCATGCCAAGCTTAAATCCTTGAAAACGATTAAATGCCATAATATTTTCTCTGACGTCTCGATACAGAAAAACAAACTTTGCATCTGGAAACATTTTAAGAAGTCGATCTACAAAGAGAATGGATAAACCAGAGCGTTCAACCCAAACCTCTTTTTGAAATTTGTTTAAAAGCCAAGAAAATAACCGGTTATATTGATTTGAAAGATGATCTTTAGGAAAATGCTTAACAACGGTATCCATTTCCTCAAAAAGAGAATCAGGATCATTTGTAATATGTGGCAATGGCATTGACATAATCCCAGGTATGCCTGTTTTTTCGTTGAATTTTGACGTTTCGGTTATGTTGTACAGAAATTCTTTGAATGAAACACCTTTCTTCATATAGAAAGGAATAAGGCTCGGTGCTTTTTCGGATAAAAAGGCCCAAAATTCTTTTCCATCCCATACCTTATCTGAAAGTCCAATCCACTTATCTTCTTGACTTCCATGAAAATGAAGCGACATAAAAAATTCTGATAAGCTTAAAAGGTGGGGATGCATGTTAATACAATTAGAAAGAGCTGTTGACCCACTTCTTCCAGCTGAAATAATGAACGTTTTCTCACTCATGCTCTCCATCTCCTTTGTTATTTAGAGTTCAATTGAAGAAATTTTCATATTTGCTTTTATATGTATATTTTAACAACTTTACTTAATTCACTTCAATTTTGAACTGTATTAAAAAAGAACAAAATAAATGGTTGCGGTCTCTTTTTCTAACTCATACTATAAAAGACCAAAAAAGCACAGAAAAACAAAATCTCAAAATATAAGGCTTCACGTATTATGTTTCTGTAAAGCATATGTTAATATAGTAAAGATGTATCTTTGCGTACGGACGAATGAAGTAAGGCAATGCTACAAAAGAAATGTGAATTTAATTCATGAGTTAGGAGTTATGAGAATGATTACTTTAAAATCAGCAAGAGAAATCAACTTAATGCATGAAGCGGGAAAGCTGTTGGCTTCTTGTCATAAAGAAATTGCAAAAATGATCAAACCGGGCGTAACAACGTTAGAAATTGAACGTTTTGTTGAAGGGTTCTTAAAAAAGCATGGTGCAACAGCTGAACAAAAAGGCTACAAAGGTTATAAATATGCAACATGCGCATCTATTAATGATGAGATTTGTCACGGTTTTCCACGAAAACAACCATTAAAAGATGGTGATATTGTTACAATTGATATGGTTGTAAACTTAAACGGAAGTCTAGCGGATTCTGCTTGGACATATGAAGTTGGAAATACAGATGAAAAAACAAAACATCTTTTAGAAGTTGCGAAAGAGTCTTTATATAAAGGAATTGAAGTAGCACAAGCAGGGAATCGTTTAGGTGATATTGGCCATGCTATTCAGTCTTATGCAGAGGGAGAAGGCTTTTCTGTTGTAAGAGATTTCACAGGTCATGGCATTGGGCCAACAATTCACGAACCACCTCACGTTGCTCACTACGGTCCAAAAGGAAAAGGTCCGCGCTTAAAAGAAGGCATGGTTATTACAATCGAGCCAATGATTAATGAAGGAACATGGCAAGCGAAAATGGACGATAATGGTTGGACAGCGCGAACTGTAGATGGCAAGCTATCTGCTCAATATGAACATACCATTGCTATTACAAAAGAAGGTCCTATCTTATTAACAAATCAAGATTAACAAAAAAGATCCTAATTTTTAGGGTCTTTTTTTGTTGAAATGAGGAAGTGAAGGGGGAGTGTTTGTGACGTTACTTTTTTCGCAAAAAGTTAAAACAGAAGGAGAGCTTTTAGCTCTTATTGGTGAACAAAATGAAATGGCTCGTAAGAAAGTGATTAATTGCATTGATCAACACTGTCGTGATTTTATTGCGCAGTCACCGTTTCTTATCTTATCTTCTTCAAATGGGAGTTGTTGTGACGCTTCTCCACGAGGTGATGCACCTGGGTTTGTTTCTGTTTTTAGATAACAACCATTTATTAATTCCTGAACGAAGAGGAAATAAACGAATGGATTCGCTTCGCAACATTTTAAAAAACCCTTACGTTGGCCTCCTGTTCCTTATCCCAGGAATGGGAGAAACGCTACGTGTAAACGGAAAAGCAACTTTAGTAAAAGATGAAGAATTACTTAAACAACTAGAGGTGGAAGGAAAAGTCCCGCTTATCGGTATTTTAGTTGAAGTTGAAGAATGTTTTATTCATTGTGCGAAAGCCTTTAAGAGATCTTTTCTTTGGGAACCTGAACATTGGCCTAAAAAATATCCATCAGCAGCTAAAATATTAGCACATCATGTTAAGCTTCCTAATACAACAGAAGAAAGCATTCAAAAAAGCCTTCAAGAAGGCTATGAAAAGCGACTGTATTAGCAAAAAAGCTTTGAGCTATTGAGCTCAAAGCTTTTTTATGTTCATTCTTTTTCGATGTAGGAGGTTTTAGAGGATTCACCCATTCGCCAGTAAACAAGAAAACTAATAGCGATACATCCTGCAACATAAAAGAAGAAAAGGGATTCAACTCCAACATTTTTTAATCCAAGTGCAATGAATTCTGCTGTTCCACCAAAGACGGCAACTGTGACCCCGTACGGAAAGCCAACTCCTAATGCACGGATTTCTGTTGGGAAAAGTTCCGCTTTTACAATGGCATTAATGGACGTGTAGCCTGTGACCATTATCAGTCCTCCCATCATAAGTAGAAAAGCTATGATAGGACTGTTTGTCTTTTGGAGAAGAAAGAAAAGCGGTACTGTTAAAATTGTTCCTGCGATTCCAAAAAACATAAGTAGAGGGCGACGTCCAATTTTGTCAGAGAGTGCTCCCGCGAGCGGCTGTAAAATCATGAAAACGAGAAGAGCAACAAAGTTAATAATACTAACAACATCTTTTTCTAATCCTGTTGTGTTGATCATGAATTTTTGTAAGTATGTTGTATACGTATAAAAAGCAACTGTCCCACCAAGCGTTAGTCCAACAACTGTTAAGACTGCTTTAGGATGTTTCATTAGTTGTTTTAACGTTCCTGCTTCTTTAGGATGTTTTGATTTCTCTTTTGTTTTAGTGAACTGTTCAGATTCGTCCATTGTCCGGCGGAGCCAAAGAACACTCAGTGCACCAATAGCACCAATAACGAACGGAATTCGCCATCCAAAAGCAAGCATATCGCTTTCAGAAAGCGTATTTTGAAGAATAATTTGCACGCCAAGTGCGGTCATTTGCCCACCAACAAGAGTTACATATTGAAAACTTGAATAGAAGCCACGGCGTCCGCTGCTTGCCATCTCAGAGAGATATGTGGCAGATGTTCCATACTCTCCTCCAAGTGAAAGCCCTTGAAGAAGACGAGCCAATACTAAAATAATAGGAGAAAATATTCCAATACTTTCATAGCTCGGTGTACACGCGATAATCAAAGATCCACTTGCCATAATTGTGATGGAAAGTGTTAATGCAGCTCGTCTCCCATACTTGTCTGCATAGCGTCCAAAAATTAAACTTCCAAGCGGACGCATAAGGAACCCAACAGCAAAAATAGCTGCTGTGTTTAAGAGTTGACTTGTCGAGCTACCTTGAGGGAAAAATTGAGAAGAAAAATAAATAGCAAAAGCTGAGTAAACATACCAGTCATACCATTCAATTAAGTTCCCGACAGAGCCTTTAAAAATATTGCTTGTGATACGTTTTGTTGACATATTTTCGGATGGATTCATTGCTACGCTCCTTTCTAAAATGATAATAACGACTTTTTAGAATTTTCGTTATTATTACACAACATTTTACCATTTAAGGGACTGTATCGGTATCTTTTTTTAAAAGTTGGGGAATTAAAAGGAGCCTAGAGTCTTTCTATAAGAGAATAGTTAAAAAGAGAGGAAGATATTAGAGATGCTTCAATATCAGGGGATGCTAGCAGCAATAGCAAAAGATTTGGTTACAAGATGTTGGCTTTGAGTTTGAACAAGTAATCGAGATTTTTAAGTTAAAGATGATAAAGTTTCTGTATTAGGGATTACATTAGGTGAAAGCGAGGAAATAATGTGAAGATTAAGAGGAAATAAGAAACTAATTCGCAAGTTTATTATTTAGTAGGAGAAAATCAAAATGGCAGAACAGCGCTGTTCTGCCATTTGCTTATTGTTAATATAGTCTAAATAGGTTATCATAGGTAAGGATATACCAAAATAAAAAAGATAAACTTATCCAAATTAATTATATAATAAGTTTATCTAAATGTCAAACTTTTTAAGGGCGTGAGAACAAAATGGAGAAAAGTGAAGAACGTAAATTTGAAGAAAAGAGAATAGAGAAAGTAAAAAAGGAAATTGAACGTCAGCTTAATACGATTACTTCTTATTCAGGAGATTTAAAAACAGATGTGGTCCATTTGCGCAAAACGTTTTGGGACGATGTAACAGTAAACATTGAGAATGATGAAGATGCTGTTGAAACGTTAGCAAGTATAAAGCAACAGGCTGAAATGCTTTCAGAGCGGGAGCGCACTCACGGTCAGTTACATAAAAGATTTAAAACTCTGTCAAGATTAAAAGATGCTCCGTATTTTGGTCGAATTGATTTTCGAGAAGATGGGGAGAAAGACAAAGATATTGTGTATCTTGGCATTTCTTCTTTAATGGATGAAAAGCAAGAAAATTTTCTTATTTATGATTGGAGAGCTCCTATTTCAAGTCTTTATTATGATTATTCACCAGGCTATGCTAAGTATGAAACAGTTGAGGGAAGTATTGAAGGCTCTATGTTGTTGAAACGACAATTCATTACAAAAAACGGTAGAATTACAAGTATGTTTGATACAGGAGTAACAATAGGGGACGAATTATTGAAAGAAGTACTTGGAAACAATGCTTCAACACATATGAAGACGATTGTAGCTACGATTCAAAAAGAGCAGAATGCGCTCATTCGAAATGAAAAAAGTCGCTATTTAATTGTTCAAGGTGCAGCGGGAAGCGGGAAAACATCAGCTGCTCTTCAACGTGTAGCTTATTTATTATATCGTCATCTTCATCATTTAACAGCTGAAAATCTTATGCTCTTTTCCCCAAATCCGCTTTTTAGCAGCTATGTTGGTACAGTGCTTCCAGAGCTTGGGGAAGATAATGTTAAACAAACAACATATCGGGAGTATGTTGAAAAAGAGATTGGCGGTCGTTTTAAAATAGAAAATCCATTCAAACAGCTTGAATATGTTTTATCATATGAGGAAACTGATTTTTATGAAGCAAAGTTAGCAGGTATTCAATATAAAGCAACGCTTTCTTTTCAAAAGCTTATTGATGCTTACATTGATCATCTTAAAGAACAAGATATGATTTTTAAACATATTCGTTTTCGCGGTAGAATGCTCATTCATGCTGTTAAAATAAAAGCTTACTTTTATTCTCTTGATTCCTCAATATCTATTCCAAATCGAATTAACCTTGTTGTCGAGTGGCTTTTAACAGAGCTTTCAAAGAAAGAAAGAGAAGAAAGGGAAGAAGAATGGGCACTAGAGGAAAGTGAACTTTTAGAAACAGAAGATTACGTGAATGTCTATGATCAGCTTCAAAGAGAAGCGGAGTTCTCAGAAAATACGTTTAATGATTTTGAACGAGAGCAAAAGAGACTTTCTCGAAAGATTGTTAAAAAGTATTTCAAACCGATAAGAGCGGCAGTGAAAAAATTAAAATTTATTGATGATGTTGCTCTTTATAAACAACTATTCAAAGTGAATGGTCTTCCTGTTCCAGATGAATGGGAGAAAATAAAAGCTTATACTTTAAAAAACTTGCGTAAAAAGCATCTTCCGTATGAAGATACAGCTCCGTATATATATTTCCTCGGAAAGCTTCAAGGCCAAAGGCGCAACCTTCTTGTTCAACATTTGTTCATTGATGAAGCACAAGACTACTCGCCATTTCAGCTTATGCTGTTTCAAAAGCTTTTTCCGCGCTGCCAAATGACGATTTTAGGAGATAAGAATCAGGCGATTTATGCTCATGCGATGAATGGAGAAACATTGCTGTCACCGACTCTTTATAATGAGGAAGAAAGAGAAGAAATGACGCTTTTAAAAAGCTATAGATCAACAAGAGAAATTGTGGAATTTACAAAGCCGTTAATCCAAGAAGGAGAGAAGATAGAACCTTTTAACAGAAGGGGACCAAAACCTGTTGTTAGCGAAGTTGACGATTCTTCTCATCATAGGAAGATTGCTGATTATGTGAAGGGGTTTATTGATAAGGGGCATAAAACCATCGCGATTATTTGTAAAACAGCTCGGGAAAGTCGCGAAGCTTATGAAAAATTAGAAAGTCTATTTCATGTTCAGCTTATGGATGAGGAAACCTATTCTTTTCAAAAAGGAACGATTATCTTACCTGTCTATTTAGCAAAAGGAATTGAATTTGATGCTGTGATTGTTTATGATGCATCTTCTCATAAGTACGAGAAAGAGTTTGAGAGAAATCTGTTTTATACGGCTTGTACAAGGGCAATGCACGAGCTTTGTATTTGCTCAAGAGGTCCTGCTAGCTCATTTATTCAACAAGCAAATCAAGAAACATATAGAGAAGAATAGTGAAGAAAACTAAAAAGCTCAAATACAGCAGCTTGAGCTTTTTAGTTTATTTTTAAAATGTACTATACACATTCGCACATGTTTCAGCTGTTGGCTGATAAAAGCAGTGAAGCTTAAAACGAGCAACAAGCGGCTGATCGTACCATGTTGCAGGACAATCTCCTTCAGGGCGGAAATACCAGAGGCTGTAACGAGCAGGCCATAGATATTCTCCACCGATAACGCGACGGGCTAATCGCCTTTCTTTTTCACGTGCTCTTTGATAAAAATAGCCATGTGTCACAGCTTCAAAAGCATGTGGCTGATAAATCATTTGAGGAATTGTCCGAATCCCTTTAAAATCAGAGCAGTTTGCACGAATTCGATTAATACCGACATTTCCAACGAGAATCATTCCTTGTTGTCCTTCACCTTCCGCTTCTGCTCTAAGCAAGCGGGCGAGAAGATCAATATGTGCATTTGTTGCTTTTACAACACCCATGTATTCACCTCCGTGATCTTGTTCATTCTATTTTATGTTTTTGAACGATTGTCTCATGAACTTTTAGGGAAACAGGCACAATTCTACAATTTTAAAAAAAGTTTGCGATATTTTTTGCTTTTTTTTGGTTAACGTGTTATAGTTTATCTAAACCATTTTACTTTTAATAATATAGAGATTTAAATAAGCTGTAACTGAAGAGGGGATAGCAAGGTTAAATCTCCAGATTCTGTTGCAGCTTTTTTAATTGACTATGATTATAAGTAGATGGTTATAATAGGATATTGTACATATAGGTACAGTTATTTAGGAGGATTTTTTCATGCAAAACGGTAAAGTAAAATGGTTTAACGCAGACAAAGGTTTTGGATTCATCGAAGTTGAAGGTGGAGACGATGTATTCGTACATTTCTCAGCTATCCAAGGCGAAGGTTTCAAAACTTTAGAAGAAGGTCAAGAAGTTACTTTCGACGTTGAAGAAGGCAACCGCGGACCTCAAGCTACTAACGTAGTTAAAGCATAATTTTATAAAATTATGGTTAAAAGCGAAGGAAATACGTTTCCTTCGCTTTTATTTATTATAGAGACATTTTTATTTTGATTCTCCGATATGAAAAACAGTATAATCTTACCCCCTTACCCGATAATACTTCTAATTTACTTCTTCAGAATAAAAGAACTCATTTTTAAAGCTTCACCTTATTGATATAGAACTGTTTTCTTCTAAGAGTCATTGTTACATGGAAGAGAAGTCTTGCAAAGTAACTCTAGCGCATTGCGAGGTTTCAAGTTAAATGTAATAGGGGAAACGCTTTAACAGAGGTGATAAGACATGTTAGAATTGCAAGATATAAAAAAATTGAGAGAAACTGTTCAAGAGAATTTTGCTTCGCTATCTACAACATATCATGAAGATTATGCTGGCGTTCCTATGATTAAAGCGGAAGTTGAAGAAGGGAAAATTCGCGGTGGTTTTGATGTATTAACAAAAAATCGGGAGTTATACGCAACGAGAACAGGATGGGATCTTTTTGAATATGAAGGGAAAACACATTCCTATGAGTATTCAGGAGAACAAATCACCAAATCATCTCATGCTCCCTTAACAGATGAAGAACTTTTGAATTTATATGTGCAGCGCATTTTCAACGAGAAAGAGCTCAAGCAGTTTGAGGAAAGCTATCATAAATATTGCGAAAAATAAGAAAAAACCGAGCCGGATTTTGTGCTCGGTTTTTTAAGCTTCTGCTTTATGTTGAAAAGGCATTTTTATCGAAGGTTGTATAGTTTGTTCTTTGCTGCTAGCTGCGATTTGACGTTTGAAATAGCCTATGATAAAAGAGGTTACAGCAATAGAAACAACGGAACATAGCCCTTTGAAAATTCCAATGCTATATATACTCAATAAAACAACAGCAAAATCAAGCGAAAAATTTACTTTTCCTGGATTTAGTTGAAATCGCTTTTGAAAATAAAGAGTTACAATATTAAATCCACCAAGAGAAGCGCCGTTTATAAAAAGAAAAGATAATCCGAGGCCAATTACTGCTCCACCAATTACAGCCCCAAGGATGCTTGGAATTTCAAAAGAAGGGAGAAAGGGATTAACAGCTGTTATCAAAGATAACAGTGTTACAGCACAAATCGTTGTAACTGTAAACTTCATGCCCATTTTAAAAAAGGAAAAAATGTAAAAGGGAATGTTAATAAGAAAAAATAAAATCGTAAAAGGAGCGTCGGAAAGATACGCCAAGCTCAACGACAAACCTGCAGTTCCTCCTGTTACAACATGTGAATGATTTAAAATAATAACGCCTGTTCCTGTAAGAAGGCAAGCGAGTAAAATGTTAAAAAGTCTTTTCATCATATCCTCCATTCAAAAGCTTTCTTTATTTCAAAAAGAATAGTTTGATACTTCACAATTTAATGATATGATGACAGAGAGAAGAATTACATATCAAAAGGAAGGGAATAAAAGTATATACTTTCTCTTTTGAAATATATTTTGAATTTTTGTTTTTATTTTGAAGGAGTTGTTCATATGGATATAATTGATGTAAAACTCTTAGAACTTTTGCAGCGAAATAGTCGCATGACCGTTAGTGAACTTTCCAAAAGGTTAGCTCTTAGCAGACCGAGCGTTTCAGAGCGTCTTCATCGCTTACAACATAGCGGAATTATTGAAGAATTTAGTGCGCGCATTTCATTAAGTAAGGTTGGTTTAGATATTCAACTTTTTATCCAAATAGGGGATTTAAAAAAGTCTCCAGCCGAGATTGAAAAGTTTATTGAAAAAGAGGAGGGAATTATCGAAGCTCATCGCGTAACAGGTACGTCAGGCTATATTATAAAAGCCGCTGTTCCGGATATGGCAAAAATGAGGATGTTAATTGATCGACTTATGCCGTTTGGAATGTTAACAACGTCCGTTATTCTAGCTTCTCCCGTACCTCACCGTCACTTGAAAATAGAAGTAGACTAAAAAAGCTAGCGCATTTTTAAAAAAACGCGCTAGCTTTTTTATTTGATTGTGTAGTTTCTAGCTTATTTGCAGTTGCTGTAAAAATAAAGGAAGCGAGTAAAGAAACAATCATAGCAATAATAAATCCTGATGTATGATTGGATAGGAATGGAGCAATAACGGAAGGAACGTAAGCTGTACCACGTAAGTCATAAAGCCCAACAATCATCCCTCCAATTCCTGACGAAAGGAGTGCTCCGATAAAGACTAGTTTGCTTGCGAACATAAATGGATAAGCAGACTCGACAAACGTTCCAAATCCAATGTTGATAAGGAATGAGGGAGCTGCTGCTGCGGATTCTCCGCGTTTTTTAGGGAAGATAATATTCGCAAGATTAATACCAGCTGCAACCATAACGAGTCCGACCATATCGACAGATCCCAAAAAACTGTTTCCTGTTTTCTCCATTTCTAAAATAACAATAGGTAAAATAGCGGCATGATAGATACCAGCTAAAATAGCCGGCCAAATGAGCAATCCTGCTAGAGTTCCAGCTACGATTGGATTAAAATCAATCATACTTTCAATTGTGTTTCGAATAAGATTGCCGGCTTTGAGAGCAATAGGACCAAGAATAAAGTAGACAGCAAGACCAGGCAATAGTCCTCCTAATCCACCTGCGACAATATTAACAGTTGTGGTAGGAAAGCGCCATTTTGTACAAAGCGAGAACAGAGCTGGCACAAGATAACCTGCACAAATTCCTGCAAGTAACCCACCTAAGATGCCGCTATCTGTTGCCATCACTCCGGCCACAACACCAGCCACAATTGATATTTCATCTAAGTCAGCTATTTGGCGAGCTGCAATAACCGCAATTACAACAGGAAGAGCTGCAATTAATAAGTCAAAAATATCTTCAACTTTCTCAAGTCCTGGAATTTTACTTAATGCTAAAATAATAGCTAAAGAGATAAAAGCGGGAAGTGAAGAGGTCATAATGCTTCTAAAATTCACCTTTTTGCTTCTAGAAGATAAATCATTCTTATTTTGTTTTTCGTTTAGCACTGGTCGATATTTTACACCCCAATGTTTAGAAAGGGACGTAACAAAGCCAATTGCTCTTGTCTTGTTTGAAGTACCTGTTGTACCTGACTGGGAAATAATGCGAGCTCCGAGTGATCCGAAGGCTGCCATTGATGTTCCTCCTGTTCCAACAAGAGGAATCTTTTTTTCAGCTGTCGCTTTAGCAGCCAATTTGTTTGCCCCTTTTGGATCAGCACTCATCGCGATAACACCGTCAATATTTCCCGCATAAATGTTTTTAGCAACTTTTTGATCTATTTCTTTGGCCTTTTCATTAACAGCTTCTAAACTATCTTCTAAAACGAGCGTCAATTGTTCACTTTCTTGATTCCACTCGAGTAGTCGTGCTCTTGTATTCTTTTTTAGGGCATCCATAGAAGCATCTGTTGCGATAAATTGAGCCCCTTCAATTACAAAACCAGCTTCTTTTACTTGTGTATTTAATTCTTTCATCAATTGATCTGGACTGCTGCCACCTAGATGATATAAATTGCCCCCACTGCTTGCCATTACAAAAATTTTTTTCATATTTGTTATCCAACCTTTATTGTTTTATCACTCTAATAGTTTACTATGATAAAGTATAAAATGAAAGTTATTTCTGAAAAATTTAAATGGAAAAGAAAGTTAAAGAAGGGGAAACAAAAAGAAGAGAACAATCGTATAAAGATTAAAATGAAAATTAAAGAATAAGGAGGGTACTTTTTTTTATGATTAGGCTGTTTTTCGTTATTCTTATGAGCCTTTTTATCATTTATGTAGGAGTTAAAATTGGGAAACGAGAAAAGGTTGATTTCATTGCAGGCTATAACGCCATCTTCAAACCTCGAAACGAAAAAAAACTTGCAAAGAGGGTAGGAGCTCTTGTAATGTTGTTTGGTATCGAAACCATTGTTTTTATTACTCTATCTTTATTTCTTTCGAATTTAGGTGGTTTTTATGGAACTTTAGTAGTTCTTAATGTCTTATTCCTAGGCATTTTTATAATTGTAGATCAAATATCAAACTTCTAAACAATAGGGGATATTTTGTCTTTCACGTCCTATTATTAAAAGAATACTAGCCTTAGCATAAGAGCACATCAAACAGTTCTTTTCTAATTTTCTTGTTTTAAATGTATAAAGACGGGTAAACAAAGACTAGACAATATTATAACAGGATAACATTTAAAAATAGAAAAGAGTAAATTGAAAAGGGAGAGATGAACTTATGTATACAAACTTAAAACATTTTATTAACGGTGAATGGATAGAATCAACAGGTAACGAAACGGAAGATGTCATCAATCCAGCAACAGAGGAATCGATTGGTCAAATTAGCCAAGGAACAAAAGAGGATTTAGATAAAGCTGTTCAAGCAGCAAAAGCGGCTCTTCCAACGTTCTCAAAAACATCAAGAGAAGAACGAATTAAAATGCTTGAAAATATTGCAAAAGGATACGAGAAACGTAAAGATGAGCTTGTACAAGTAATGACGGACGAGCTTGGCGCTCCGCTTAAAATTTCTAGGGAAGTTCACTATGAAATGGGTCTTGCACATTTCAAGAAAACGGCGGAAGCTTTAAAAGACTATAAATTTGAAGAAGATCGTGGGAATTACAAATTAATTAAAGAAACAATCAGTGTTAGCGGTCTTATTACACCATGGAACTTTCCAACAAACCAAACGTCTACAAAAATTGCGAGCGCCATCGCAGCAGGAAGTCCAATGGTATTAAAACCTGCTGAGCTTACACCATTTGCGGCAATGATCCTTGCTGAGATTATCGATGAAGCTGGGGTACCAAAAGGAGCGTTTAACCTTGTAAATGGTACAGGCAGCACAATCGGAGACGGCATTAGCTCACACCCTGATATTGACTTTGTATCCTTTACAGGTTCTGCGGGTGTTGGTGAAAAAATTATGCAAAATGCAGCGAAAACAATTAAAAAAGTAGCATTAGAACTTGGCGGTAAATCTCCATTAATCGTACTGGATGACGCTGATATTGAAGAAGCTGCAAAAATTGCCGTGTCTCATATTTCATTGAACTCTGGCCAAGTTTGTACAGCAGCAACTCGTATTATCATCCCGGAATCTATGAAGAAAGATTTTGAGGAAGCAATGAAAAAAGCTATTCCGTCATTCCCAGTCGGAGATCCATTAGACAAAAATGTTGTAACAGGTCCTCTTGTAGCTAAAAAGCAATGGGATCGTGTTCAATCTTATATTGAAAAAGGAATTGATGAAGGAGCAACGCTTCTTACAGGTGGTACAGGAAAACCTGATGGATTAGAAAAAGGTTATTATGTGAAACCAACAATCTTTACAGATGTATCAAACGACATGGTTATTGCCCAAGAAGAGATTTTTGGACCTGTAACAGCAGTGATCACGTATAAAGACCTTGATGAAGCATTAGAAATTGCGAATGATACTGTATATGGTCTAGCAGGCTATGTAGTTGGTAAAGATCAGGAAACTCTTGATTATGTGGCTAAAAACATTCGCGCAGGTCAAATTGTTGTAAATGATGCTGAACAAGATCGCAGCGCACCATTTGGAGGTTTTAAACAATCTGGTATTGGTCGAGAATGGGGAGTATTTGGAGTTGAAGAATACCTTGAGCCAAAATCTGTATTTGGTGTTAAAGTACCTGCAAAAGCATAAGAATAGAAAAAAGGAAGGAGATTTTCTCCTTCCTTTTTTTTGCAATGAAAATTAGAGTTTACAAGAATTTTATTTAAAAATTTACTTTATAGATGGAGCGAGGTCTTCCTTTTTGGTAAGGTTGTTCTTCTCCTACAACTTGAGCTAAATGATGATCCAGAAGTTTTTTAAGCATCCGTTCAGCACTTCTTTTGCTTAAATGTAAATAATCAGAAAGGTCATTTGCTGAGAAATGATTAAAGTTATGGAAATTTAGAAACTCTACAATTTTGCTTACGTTTGATACGCTTATCCCTGTTTTTTTAGAGATTGAAAGAATATCTTCATCCATGCTTCTTAAGGCATATTGCTGAGGTTGACTGTCTAAAGGACCAATGACTACTTTTTTATCTGTCACAATATAAGCTTTTCCTTGTACTGAATTTTTTGAATGATAAAGAGCAATATTGGCATTTTCCTGCGCTTCCTTTGTTGTTAATCCAAGTCCAAACCCTAAGCTAACTGAAACCTCTAGGCTTTTTTCCATTTCAGCTGCGATAGGAAGCTCACTATAACCATTTGTTATGCTCTCTATAGCGCCCCTTGTTGCATAAAGAATAAATTGATTCTCCTCTAATTGTAAAAGGGATGCATTGATCTTTTTTACGAATTCTTTTAATATTTGGTAGGCTTTCATCGATGGGGGATGATGAAGCTCACTTTCAGCGTTATGAAGAGAATACGAAGAATCTTCAATTGTAACAAGACCTACAACAATTTGTGCTTTCTTACTATTTCTAATTTTTCCTTGATCAATAGCGCGATCTAGAGCATCAGAAATGTTTTTTTGGGGTTTAATAATGTGCATACTTTTTACGCCAAGTTCGTTTAATTTCACATATACAGCTTCAACACTTGTAAGAACAAAGTCAACTTTTCCTTGTTTCCAAAGGTTGTAATGAAAGGCTACAAGTGAGTCGAGGTTATAGTTTCCTTCATATTCTTTAACAAATAATGAGTCTTTACTTATATCTAGCTCATCAAACACGTTATATACATAATCTTGGTCTGATATATCAATAGAAATTCTCTTTGTTTCTTCTTGTAAAATATAACGAATATGATACAAGGATAAAATAATGCTATATTCATCTGATGGAATATATACAGAGGGAAGACCACTTTTTTGAATTTCTTGCTGAGATAAAAAGTAAGGAATGGGACCTGCGAAAAACAACACATGAATATCGTTCTTTATTTCTTTGACGAGAGCAGGGGCTTCCTCAGGAGTTTTATATATGCATGGTACGAGTTCAATATCATCTTTTTTAGTCTTTAACACATGTCTTATAAGTTGTTCAGAACCAATAACAGCAATACGTATCATTATTTTCCCCTTCTCAACGTTAGTATGTAATAATGTCATCATAAAACAAATTATAAAATTTTGGAAGAAAAATAAAAGCGTTACGAATAACATACTTAAAAATAATATTGTAAATATTCTGAAAATTATTTATAATACTTTTATCGGATTATTTAACGACAATATAACGTCAAATTAACGGTTTTATATTCATAAAATCAAGGGTTGTTAGTTCCGATCTCTTAAAGGTTGATTGAAAACTTTACATTTAACGAAAAAAGGGGAGATGTGTGATGACCTTAAAAAACGTTTCAGCAATGATTAAAGAAAGAAAAGAAGAATATTTAAATCAATTGTTTACTTTACTTCGCCAAAAAAGTATAAGTGCTCAAAATATAGGAATAAGGGATTGTGCAGTTTTACTTAAAGGAATGATGAATGAAATAGGCATTGATACACGTCTTATTGAAACAGACGGTCATCCTGTTGTATATGGAGAGCTAATGAACAGTAAAAATAATTTTACTCTCTTAATTTATGGACATTATGATGTCCAGCCTCCAGACCCGCTTGATGAATGGATTTCTCCTCCATTTGAGCCGACAGTTAGAGATGGGAAAATTTATTGTCGCGGTGCAGGAGATAATAAAGGACAACTAATGGCTCAGGTGCTAGCTGTTAAAACATATTTAGATGCTGTAGGGGAATTGCCGATTAATATTAAATTTGTTTTTGAGGGAGAGGAAGAGAATGGGAGCGTCAATCTTCCTTCATTTGTAGAAGAGAATAAAAAACTTTTAAAAGCAGATCTTGTATATAGTTCTGATGGCTCTTCTCACGAAAGTGATGCGCCGCTTATGTTGCTTGGTGTGAGAGGAATGCTTTATCTCGAACTTACAGCTAAGGGAGGAGAGTGGGATAATCATTCAGGTAACAAAGGGAATATTGTACCGAATCCAGTCTGGAAACTTTTCGATTTGTTATCAACGATGAGAGATTCTTCTGGACGAGTATTAATTGAAGGATTTTACGATAATATTTTACCTCTATCTCCAAAAGAGACAGAGCTACTAAAATCTATTCCCTATAATCAAGAGGAAATAGGGAAAAAAATCGGTTATCCTAATTTGAAAATGGATGGAGAGACGTACTATCGTAAATTAACAATGGAACCAACGTTTAACATATGTGGTATTCACAGTGGGCATACAGGAGAGGGAGCTAAAACAATCATTCCTTCTAAAGCGACATTAAAGATGGATATTCGTCTTGTTGTTGATCAAAGTCCTGATGATATCTATAAGAAATTTTGCACTCATGTAAAAAAATATGCTCCAGATATTAATGTTAAGAGAGTTGGCTCTTTTAAACCTTCTCGAACGTCAGCAGAATTGAAATGTGTTGAAGTTGTAACAGAAGCATTGCGAGAGGCTTATAATGAAGAGCCTATTATACAGCCAAGTCTTGGAGGGAGCTTGCCAGACCATGTATGGACAGAGGTTTTGCAATTGCCATCTATCCTTGTTCCATATGCAAATTTCGATCAAGGAAATCATTCGCCAAATGAGAATATTGAAATTGATTATTTTCTTAATGGGATAAAATCTACATGCTACGTCATTCAGAAGCTAGGAGATTATGAAAAAGACCTTAAAAAGGAAGGCGCAATTTCAATAGATAAAGGGGGAATGTCTTAATGCCTAACTTACCTGCCAAATCGTCCGGCAAATACTCGGTTTTAGCTTTTTTATTTCTTGGTTGGTGTATTTCTTATATTGATCGAGCTGCAATTAACATCGGGATTGCCGCCATTGGCAGTGAGTTTAATTTAAGTACAACGGTGCTTGGAGTAGTATTAAGCAGTTTCTTTATTGGTTATGCCATTATGCAGCTACCAGGCGGATGGCTTGCTGATAAATTCGGTTCAAAAAAGATTATTATCAGTGCTATTTTAATTTGGTCTGTTTTTACAATATTCACTGGACTGTCTTGGTCATTAGCTTCACTAGTTGTTATACGCTTCTTATTTGGAATTGGTGAAGGAGCTTATCCATCTGCTAGCTTAAAGGGAATCGCAGAAACGTTCCCTAAAAAAGAGAGACCTAGAATGGCTTCTATTTTGATGTCCTCTAACTATGTTGGAAGTGCTTTTGCTCCCCTTATTATTGCTCCGATGATTTTATTGTTAGGATGGAGAGAAACATTTTTCGTTATTGGAGCAGCAGGGATTGTTTTCGTGATATTTTATTGGCTTTTCATAAAGTCCCCTGTACAGAAAGAAGAAAAACAAAGTAAAAAAACAGTAGAGAAAACGTCTTTAAAACAACTATTAAAAATGCCGCTTATGTGGCAACTCGTTATTGCTTGGTTTGGATTAAGTATGGTCAATAAGGGCCTAGATTCTTGGATGCCAACGTATTTAATGAATGTACGTAATTTAGATTTGAAAGCAATTGGGATTTTAACTCCGCTCCCTTTTGTTGCAGCAGGAATTGCTATGACAATGGGTGGATGGATTATGGACAAATATTTTAGCGGCAAGGAAAAATATTTGTTGATTTCTAGCGCATCTTTAACAGCTATCTTTCTATACCTCATGTATAATGCTTCTTCTGTTGCAATGGTTATCACCTTTCAAGCTCTTGTTTATTTCTTCAAATCTTTCGTTTTTGCAACAGTTACAGCTCTCCCTCAGAAAATGTTTTCAAAAGATATTATCGGTTCAGCAAGCGGAATGATCAATCTTGGCGGTCAATCTGCTGGATTTGTCTCACCGCTTATGATTGGAATTTTAATTAGCACATTTAATGGCTCATATGACGCAGCTTTTTGGTTTCTTATTGCGTCAGCAGGACTCTCCATTATCTCAGGTTTAACGATTCAAAAAGCGCGAAAGGCAACCGAGATAGACGATGCTCCAACGCCTACTGTTTCGTAATAGTCAAACTTTCTCTGCGATAAGAGAAACGTTTATTTTTAGTAACAGATAGAGGATATGAACATTAGGAGGACGAAGATGGAAATTGAAAAAGTAGTCTTGCGAAAAATGAAAATGAGATTGAAAAAGCCGTTTAAGGTTAGCTTTGCAGTTATAAAAGAAAGAGACTTTATTGTGGCAGAAGTTTATTCTGGAAACTATGTAGGATATGGTGACTGTTCAGCTCTCCCTTTTCCTTTTTATAATGAAGAAACAAATCAAACGGCTTGGCACATTCTTAAAGACTATCTTATTCCTATTCTTTTTGAAAAGCGAACGATTGATCATCCGGAGGAAATTAATAAACTATTCTCTCATATCCGGCGAAATCAGATGGCAAAATCAGCCTTAGATTGTGCCGTATGGGATTTGTATGCTAAAGAAAACAATATACCATTATGGAAAGCTCTAGGTGGGGAGCGTTTGCAAGTTGAAACAGGAGTGAGTATTGGAATACAACAAACTCCAAATGACCTCTTACGCGTTATAGAAGGTCACTTAGAAGAAGGGTATCGCCGTATAAAAGTTAAAATTAAGCCAGGTCAAGATTTTTCCTATTTAGAAGAGGTTCGTAAACAGTTTGGAAATATTATGTTAATGGCAGACGCGAATTCTGCCTATTCTTTAAAGGATATAGAGCTACTAAAACGGCTAGATGATTTAAACTTATTAATGATTGAACAACCTTTAGCACATGATGATATTGTGGACCATGCAAAACTACAAAAAGAAATGAAAACAAGAATTTGCTTAGACGAAAGTATTCATTCTGTAGAAGATGCAAAAAAAGCTATTGAGTTAGGAGGCACAAAGACTATTAATATTAAAGTAGCACGTGTAGGGGGATTAACAGAGACAAAAAAAATTCACGACTTGTGTGCTGATCATAACATTCCTGTATGGTGTGGAGGAATGCTAGATACAGGTATTAGTCGCGCTCATAATATTGCTGTCGCAACTCTACCAAATTTTAAGTTTCCAGGTGACATTCCTGCATCAAACCGTTACTGGGAAAAAGACTTTGTTTCTCCTGAAGTTGTTATTAATCAAAATAGTATGATTGAAGTGCCAAAAGGGCAGGGAATAGGTTTTCAACCCATTTCATCTTTGTATGAGGAATTCACTTATGAAAAGAAAGAGTTTGTAAGATAATTGTTTTATATGTAGAAAGGAGTGAGCAAGATGTCATCAACAAATATAGCCGAGACTTGGAGAAAAAATCTCCTTGTACAGCAAATTATGAATTATAAAGAAGTGTTATGGCTAAATGGCGATTATTTTATGAATGATGAAGCAACAATGAATCTATCTTTAAGTGAAAAGGATATTCTAGAAGCTGAACAGCGGCTAGAACGTTTTGCTCCATACATTGCAAAAGTGTTTCCAGAAACAGAAGAGAAGGGCGGAATGATTGAATCTCCCTTAACGAATATAGTTTCTATGAAAGAAGAACTAGAAAGGCGATATAACGTGTCTATACATGGTGGGATGTTTTTAAAGGAAGATAATAAACTTCCCATATCAGGTTCAGTAAAAGCGAGAGGCGGTATTTATGAAGTTTTAAAACTAGCCGAAGATTTGGCAATAAAAAATAATATGATTCAGCATGATGATGACTATACGAGGTTTTCTCACTCTCAATTTAAATCTTTCTTTTCCAATTATTCTATTGTCTGTGGATCAACAGGGAATTTAGGATTAAGTATAGGAATTATGGGAGCTGTATTAGGATTTAATGTGGTTATCCATATGTCTAAAGACGCCAAACAGTGGAAAAAAGATTTATTAAGAAGTAAAGGTGCGAAGGTAGTAGAACATAGTGATGATTATAGCAAAGCAGTAGAAGTAGGGAGAAAACAGGCTCTTCAAGATAAGAAAAGCTATTTTGTTGATGATGAAAATTCAAGAAACTTATTTTTAGGATATGCTGTTGCTGCATTACGATTAAAAGAGCAGTTAAAGGAAAAAGGTATAACAGTTAATAAAGAAAATCCGCTTTTTGTTTATTTACCTTGTGGAGTAGGAGGCGCTCCTGGAGGTATTACATTTGGTTTGAAGACCGTATTTGGGCATAGTGTTCATTGTTTCTTTGTTGAGCCTACTCATTCTCCATGTATGTTACTTGGACTTATGACGAAGCAGCATAGTGATATATGTGTACAAGACTTTGGATTAGATAACCAAACAGAGGCAGATGGTCTTGCAGTTGGTAGGCCTTCTCGGTTTATTGGAGAGTTTTTAGAACATCTCATTTGTGGTGTGTATACAATATCAGATAATGAGTTGTTTTCTTTGTTGCATCTCTTAAAAGATAAAGAAGCGATTAAAGTAGAACCATCTGCAGCAGCTGGAATAGCTGGTCCGGTCGTTTTACATAGGAATAAGGGAAACCATCTTGTTACCGGTCAGTTAGAAAAAGCAACCCATATTGCGTGGAGTACGGGAGGTAACATGGTACCAGAGGATATTTGGTACTCTTACTATGAAAAAGGAAAAGTCATAACCCATAAATAGTTTTATCCGAGAAGGCTATCAAAAATAGCCTTCTTATTTTTTAGTTATGTAAGTTTTGTACAACTTCAAACAATATCCTTGAATTCTTGCAGTAGAATGTTTATAATAGCACACCTGTGCACAATTTATAACAGTGCTTGCAAATTTATAAAATGGAGAAGATTATGCATATGGAAAATTTCATGTATCATAACCCAACAAAATTGATTTTCGGAAAAGATCAGCTTAACGTTTTACCAAAGGAACTAAAAAACTACGGAAAAAATGTTTTGCTTGTTTATGGAGGCGGCAGTATTAAGAGAAATAGCTTATATGACAAAGTGATTAGCCTTCTAAATGACGCGGAAGCTAGCATATTTGAACTTGCTGGAGTAGAACCAAACCCACGTTTATCGACAGTAAGAAAAGGAATTGAAATCTGTCAAAATGAGAAAATTGATTTCATGCTTGCTGTTGGGGGAGGAAGCGTAATTGACTGCACCAAAGCGATTGCAGCAGGAGCTGTATATGATGGTGACGTATGGGATATTATCAATAAGAAAGTAACAGCTACAAAAGCATTGCCATTTGGCACTGTGCTAACTTTAGCAGCAACAGGTTCTGAGATGAATCCAGACTCTGTTATCACAAATTGGGAAACAAATGAGAAATACGTATGGGGTAGTGAAGTAACGCATCCAAAGTTTTCTATTTTAGACCCTGTTAACACGTTCTCTGTTCCTCGTGACCAAACAGTGTATGGCATGGTAGATATGATGAGTCATGTTTTTGAACAATATTTCCACAATGTCAAAAATACAAAGCTACAAGACCGTATGTGCTATTCTGTACTGCAAACGGTTATTGAAACAGCTCCAAAATTGCTTGAAGATCTTGAAAATTATGAGCATCGCGAAACGATTTTATACTCAGGCACAATTGCTTTAAACGGTACGCTTCAAATGGGGTACTTCGGAGATTGGGCTTCTCATACAATTGAGCATGCGGTATCTGCTGTATATGATATTCCACATGCAGGTGGACTTGCTATTCTATTCCCGAACTGGATGAGACATACGATTGATCAAGACGTCTACCGTATGAAACGTCTTATGACAAATATGTTTGAAATGGAAACAGAAGGAAAAACAGATAAAGAAATTGTACTAGAAGGAATTGATAAGCTCAGTGCATTTTGGTCAAGTCTAGGAGCGCCATCTCGATTAGCAGACTACAATATTGGCGATGACCGACTAGAAGAAATTGCTGAAATTGCAGCTCGTGAAATGGACCATGGTGGATTTGGAAACTTTAAAAAGCTGACAAAAGAAGACGTGCTTTCGATTCTTCGCGCATCATTATAATAAAAAAACCTCCAGCCCAGCTGGAGGTTTTTATTATTTAGGATGAAACAGAAAGTTTTCCTTCCATATAACCAATAATTCTTTCTGCTTCTCTAACAGGACCTGGGGCTTTTTCAAAACTGCGCTTGATAGCCTCAATTCCTTTTTTATACTTTTCATCTTGTAATACTTCTTCAACAGCATTTTTTAAAACAGCTGAAGTGACCGTTTCTTTTTCGATTCGATATCCTGCCTCAAGTTCGACAAGGCGCTGTGCGACCATTGGCTGATCTTTGTCAAAAGGCATTACAACAAGTGGTACTTCGAAATGAATGCCTTCATTAACACTATTCATTCCTCCGTGTGTAATAAAAACATCTGCTTTTTTCAAAACATCAAGCTGTGGCACGTAGCTGAAAATAAGAAAGTTTTCAGGTGCTTCTTTTAGTTTTGAAAAGTCTGTTCTTTCACCAGCTGCGATGACCACTTTTCCATCGAAATCTGAAAAAGCTTCAATGCACTTGTTGAAAAATCCTTCAATATCATCTAATACAGTGCCCATTGAGATATAGATCACTTTTTCATTTTCAAGCTTCCAAAGTGGAAAAGAATGTTCTACATTTCGATTAGGGAAGCTTGGTCCGATAAAGTGACATGTGCTGTCAAACAGTTCTCTCGTAGGTTGGAAAAATTCGCTTGTATACACAACGGTTAGTTCTCCTTGATTGTTCATCAGCTGAAGAAGGCTTTTTAGTTTTACGCCATATTCACTCTCAAATTTATCAATATTGCTTTGAACTTCCTCGCTAGGAAGAAAGTTAGCAGCGTTATTTGGATGAAGAGGGATGGCTTCTAAACGCTCTTCAGGCATTAGGAAGGATGCAGAAGATACAACTCCAGGAATGTTCAAATAATCACGTACAAGTTCGCCAGCACCAAACTTATCATAAAAAACAAAGTCAAATTGAATATTTTGTTTTAAAGTACTAACAATTTCAAGAACATGAAGGCATGTTTTAACTTGAATATTTAAAAATGCGTTAAGACCTTCAGGTGTGAAAGGTTTAATCGAGACACCTGTTACTAAATCAGGATGTGTATGTACAGAAGCGCCGACTCCTTCAAGACGAGTTCTAAAGCGTTCGGTTGTAACATAATGGACGTTATCTCCTCGCTTTTTGAAAGCTTCTACGATACCAAGGGTTGGATTTACGTGTCCTTCAGCAGGAAAATTCACCATTAAAATATTTGCCATTATATTCACTCCGTTTCTTTGTTCTCTTTTATCGTAACGAACTCTGTTTACTTTTACAACTGAAAAGGATAGACGTAACGCTCTTATAATACGATGTCAACAAAAAAATATTTACAAAAAAGGATAGTTTAACCTAATATTCTTTGTTGAAATGGATTTCACTGTGTTAAAATTTAAATATTAAATAAAAGCCATTTCTAATAAAAATGTAGATTGATATAGATTTCTATTCTAATAAGGAGCGGAAATCCATTTTGTTTTATTCCAAAGTGATGAGCTAAATTAAAAAACTAGTATAGGAACATATTCAACGCTCATAAATTTTGGGAGGTCGTTTTTAATGTTAGATTATATCAGCTCTGTGGCCTACTTTGGATCGATTGCTGTAATGATGCTATCCATTCAAATTCTTCCGTTGCTTTCTCTTGTTATAGCCCTTATCCAACTCTTTTTTAAAGTCCGAGTTAAAACATCATTCTTGACTGTTTTGACAGCTATATTTATTAAGATTGGCCATGATAGAGGAGCATTAGAGAAAGGTCACATAGAGATAGGAAGACTCATAGATCATATTTACGATCATTCTTTGTTAGGATATACGCTTATGTTTGCTTATATATACTTATTTTTTTGGTTCATTTACTCGCTTGTATGGTGGATAAGAAAATACATAGAAAATCGTTTTAAAGAGGTCAATGACAAGAGAGATAAAGATCAAGCGAGAGTTAATAGGAAAAGAAAAGTGCTCGTTCTTTTCTGTATTCTCACCTTTCTTCCGTTTATTCTTTTCACAGGCTATTATTCACATCAATATTATTTGCAAGAAACACTGATTGTAGAAAGTCATTCTCCAAGGAATATAAATAAAATAGAAGTTTTTGAGAGGGGAAAGCCTGCGTTTATTGGTCCTTCAATGATAGAGGCTAGAGGTCATTCTTTAGTTTATATAAAACGTCCTGTTTTCAACGATGGAAATGCGCTTTCCTCACGCAATGTACTTGTCATATGGGAAGGTGATTATCGAGCGACGATTATTCTCCAAGGAAAAGGGCAGGAAGATGAAAAAATGCAATTTATAATTTCTCCTAAGACAGGGAAAGAGACATTCAAAGTTTTACGTTAACAAGATTTCGCCTGTTTTATAAAAGAACTCCACCTTCAAAGGAAGGGGAGTTCTTTCTCATAGAAGGAGATAAAACGAAAAGGAACGGTCATCGACCACAATTGCAAAAGTTGGTTATTTGTAAAAGGTAAAAGTGTGATTGGTCAATAGTCATTGGTTTTGCTAAATCCATCACATGAACCAAACTTATTTTGGGAGGTTTCTCCTTCTATGCCTTGAAGGGAGTCTCACCGCTTCAAGGTTTAAAAATACTTATCGCCATCAAATGGAAGATAAACAGCGTAATTTTTAGCATTAATGCTGTTTGATAAACGATTAGCCCTTTTTTCTGCTTCCAAAGCTTTTAGGCGATATTGTTCTGGATTAAACATTGCAAGCTTAACAATTTGTACTCCATCTCCATAGTATTGGTATTCTTCAATAGAAGATGAAGCATATGTTTTATATTTACGTGCTTTGGCTCTAAGTTGAGTAGCGAGCTCAATTGCTTCTACAATTGTCAGTGAAGTTTTATCAAACATAACTTTATTTTGTACGTTTGCTTCATACATAAGGCGATCAAGTAAACGTAAATCTCTTCTTACTTCTTCTACATCATTTTCAACGTGTTCTAGCGTACGAGACTGTTTAGGTGGCTTTTGATCTTTTTCAATTTCTACAAAAGCGACACGATCCATTTCTTCCTCTAGTTCATGAATACGTGAAGATAGAACGCTTTTTAATTTTACAGCTTCAGCTAATGAAATAGTTGCCATCTTATATTCTCCATTTCTTTCTCATTTTTTTATTTTTTAGCTTGCTTTTTGAAGAGAACAACATAAAATATACTAGGAAAAAGAAAGGCATAAATTTTCCTAGAAGAGAAGATGATAAAAAATAAAGAGTCACCATTCTTCCTTTTAAAAAGTATATATAATACATTTCATAGCATTTTAGACATATTGTACCATAAAATCTTCTTTTGAATAGTGAAATATTTGAATAATTTCTCCTAGATGGTAATACGTCTTATCATGACAAAAGGGGTTTCATATCCTAACTAGTAGGTAAGATAAGAAAGGAAAGTTGTATTGAAACTCATTTCTTTATAAAAAGATGTAACTGATTCTAAAAAAACTTGACTTTTTAAAAAGATGTTCGCTATAATCACTACAACATAACGTCGAATAATGATTTAGCGATGAAAAGGACATGAATTGTTTTGACCTTTCTTTTTCAGAGAAAAGGGCCTTTGGCTGAGAGCCTTTAAGAAAGAAAAACAATTTACCACCTTTGAGCTTTTGCGGGGAAATAAATGATTAGAGTATCTGCAAACGGAATAAACCGTTATCAAATCTTTGAGCATAAAGCCGTTTTGGCTTTATGGAACTTAGGGTGGAACCACGACCGCACTCGTCCCTTATATTGGGATGAGTGCGGTCTTTTTATTTTTAAGGAGGAATAGAGATGGAACAACAAGCAAAGGAAAGAAAAAATCACCAAAAGCTAGGAATGGAGCTTGATCTTTTTACAACAATGGAAGAAGCACCAGGGATGCCGTTCTTTTTACCACATGGGATGATTGTACGTAATGAGCTTGAGGATTATTGGAAAAAAGCACATTACAAAGCAGGTTATCAAGAAATTAAAACACCTATTATGATGAAACAAGAAATGTGGGAAAAATCAGGACATTGGGACCACTACGGAGAAAATATGTATTTTACTTGTGTTGATGAGCAAAATTACGCGATTAAGCCAATGAGCTGTCCAGGAGCAGTGTTAACATTTAATCATAAAAGAAAAAGTTATCGTGAACTACCGCTTCGCTATGCAGAACTTGGACTTGTACATCGACATGAGCTGTCAGGCTCGCTTAATGGCCTTTTACGCGTACGCTCTTTCACACAAGATGATGCACATATCTTTGTAGCAGAAGAGGGAATTCATCGTGAAGTAGCTGATATTTTAACTTTGATTCATCAGTTTTATACTCATTTTGGTTTTCAATACAAAGTTGAACTTTCAACAAGACCAGAAGATTTTATGGGCGAAATCAATATGTGGGAAAAAGCAGAAGAAACATTAGAGAGTGTACTCAAAGAAAAAGGCGTGTCATATAGCGTAAATGAAGGAGATGGAGCTTTTTACGGTCCTAAAATTGATTTTCATATTTTAGATTCTTTAGGCCGAAGCTGGCAGTGTGGAACAGTTCAACTTGATTTTCAAATGCCTGAGAAATTTCAATGCACATATATTGGGGAAGATAACAAATCTTATCATCCTGTTATGATCCACAGAGCAATTTACGGTTCTATCGAACGCTTTATGGCCATTTTAATTGAACATTATAACGGTGCTTTTCCATTTTGGCTCGCGCCTGTTCAAGTGAAGATTTTACTTATTAATGATGCTCAACTTCAGTACGGAGAAAAGGTAAAAGAAAAGCTAGAAGGATTAGGATACAGAGTTGAAATAGATGACCGCGTTGAAAAAATAGGTCTAAAGATTAGAGAAGGGGAAATGAAGAAAATTCCGTATATGTTTGTAATCGGAGAGAAAGAAAAGAATGAGAATGCTGTCGCTGTAAGAAAACGTGGCAATGAAAATAAAGGAATGATGAAAGTAGAAGAAGCTATAAAGCTAATCGGAGAAGAACTCTAAATATTTAGAGTTCTTCCTGTCCTAAAACTTTTGAATAATAATAACCCCTAGAGCAACGAGCCCTACACCTGCTAACCGAGGAAGGCTTAACTGATGAGTATGAACACCAAGAAGTCCATAATGATCAATAAGTACAGAAGCAATCATCTGCCCGCCTAAAATGTAAGCAACAGTAGCAGTTGCTCCAATTCGCGGAATAAGAATAACGGTTGCTACAACGTAAAAAGCGCCAAGAAGTCCTCCAGTCCATACCCACCATGGTGCATGTAGCCATTCTTTTTTAGCTTGCAGCCCTTTTCCACTTATGGAAATGATGAGCAGCGCTAGAGCTCCGACAATAAAAGAAATTGTGGAAGCAACAACAGGGGACCCAACAACATGACGAAGCTGAGCATTGATGCTAAACTGCGTTGGTAAAGCCATCCCAGCAATAAGAGCAAATAAAATTAAGATAAGAGCCAAAACGTTTCATCTCCTTTTCACATCCTCTTTATCGTACAGCATTTTTCCCCTGAAAAATAGAGAGTGTTTGCTTCATTAGGAAAGGAGCGAACATTTATGGTAAATTTGTAAGAGGAGGTTTTGGCTGATGCGCAAAAAAATGTATATAAGAGCTATTTTTGAACTTGTTCTTTGTCTTATTGTTGGATGGTTACTAACAACAACTATGTTGAAAAACATATATGAAAGTGAAGGGATTTCTTATAGAGGTCATGAGGGAGTTGTGTGGCTTGGCGTTTCTTTGCTTTTATTTTGTCTTTATACGGCAGTTCGACAAATATTTCAAAAGCGGAATACGCTCATCAAGTCTGCTATGTTTTGGATTGTAGTTGTGTTCTCTCTCTATGTCATTGTGGCACCTTTTATAAAAGGACATATGTGAAAAATAAAATCTATAAAATAAAACACCAGCGTAAATTTTTGTGCTATACTTAAGCATACCATTTGCTTTACACATTACTATTTTTGCTTTAACGAACCCTATTCACTATGAATAGGGTTTTTTACTTGAATGAATGTACAAAAAAAGCAGACTCAGAGGAGTCTGCTTTTACAATTATGCTTTTACAACGTTAGTTGCTTGTGGTCCACGTTGGCCTTGTTCTACTTCAAACGTTACGTCTTGACCTTCGTCTAAAGATTTGAAACCTTCGCTTTGGATTGCAGAGAAGTGTACGAATACGTCGTCTCCACCTTCACGCTCGATGAATCCAAAACCTTTTTCTGCATTAAACCATTTTACTTTACCTTGTTCCATAGTTGTTGCCTCCTTGTGCATTGTGCACATACGTTAATACTATCCTTGTCCAAATCTTAAGACGAAAATTACTCAACTTCTAGATTGTTTCCGAACAAAAATAATTCTTCTTAACTTTAACAGAAAGAAAGAGGAATTACAAGGAAAGAAAAGAGATAAAAGTAAAATAAATTTATATTTTTAAAAATTTAAGGGATTTTATTCTCTAAGATATGATTTGAAATTGAAGAAAAATATTATATTAGAAGGGGATAAAACGCTTTCTTTAAGAGAGTTTGTGAAATGTTAAAATCTTTTTGGGAAGTGAATCATTATTACAGTAACAAGTGATTTTTACGAAAAATCATACTCTACTTCTTATAAATTGCATTCTTTTCACATGTTTTGTTTTCCTATCAAATTTTGTGGGTATAGTAAAAAACACAAGATACACATTTTACTAGTCGATATTAAAAAGATAGGAGCAGTGAACATGAGTAACAATGGAAATGAAAAATCAGCGCTGAGGATGATTATCCTCGTTGCTACGTTCGGTGGGCTTCTATATGGCTATGATACAGGAGTAGTAAATGGAGCCTTACCCTACATGTCTAGGGAAGATCAATTGAATCTTACCTCACTAACTGAAGGACTTGTAACAAGTGCTTTACTCTTAGGTGCAGCGTTTGGAGCCGTAATTAGCGGGAAGGACGTCGTACAACCCTTTTATATAGTGCTATTTTATTTTTTATTACAACGCTTGGATGCACGTTTGCTCCAAACTCGGCTGTTATGATTACTTTCCGCTTCTTATTAGGTCTTGCTGTTGGAGCAGTTTCAACAATTGTACCAACATACTTAGCAGAAGTTTCTCCAGCTGAACGCAGGGGCGGAATTGTGACCCAAAACGAATTAATGATTGTAAGTGGTCAGCTTTTTGCTTTTACGTTTAACGCCATTATTGGTAATACACTTGGACAATATCCAAATATTTGGCGTTTTATGTTGCCGATTGCTGCTATTCCAGCTGTTATCTTATTCTTTGGAGGACTAAGGCTTCCAGAAAGCCCGAGATGGCTTGTAGCAAAAGGAAAAAGAGAAAAAGCGCTATCTGTCTTAGAAAAGATGCGCACAAATGATAATGCAAAAACAGAACTTCATGATATTGAAATGGCTATAAATCGTGAATCAGAAATTAAAAAGGCATCTTTTAAAGATTTAAAAATTACGTGGATTCGTCGTCTAATTTTGATTGGAATCGGAATTGCTGTTATTCAACAAATTACAGGTGCCAACTCGATTATGTATTATGGAACAGAAATCTTAAAAGATTCTGGATTAGGTACTGAAGCAGCTCTTAATAAGAGCTGCTTTTTCTTGATTATGTTTATTCTAATAAACTTTTTCTAACTGAAATTTACACTCTAAAAGTGAATGTATGTAAATTGTTTAATTACATTTATGCTATGATCATAGTATAAGAATTAGTTAGCTCCCTAAAACAAAGGGAAGAATGCTATAGGAAACAAGTTCTGTTAAATGAAGAAATAATAAAGAAAATTTTCATGATCTAGTAATATGGTTTTGCTAGGTTTGAGAATAAAAAAAACACTATTTTGTAAATAATCACTTGCATAAAGCCGATAATTCCGATAATATAAATTCATAGTTGAACTTTATAAGTCTTCTTCCAGAGTAGGGATAATGTCCCGTTTTGATGAAGAACATCCAAAATAATTCAAACGAATTATTTTATTTTTTAACATCAATTGAGAATGATTCTCTTTATTGAAAACATTATTTTTGAAAAAATAACATAAATAAAGGAAGAGTTTGGACAGTGAAGAAAAGGTATCTCGTTGCAGCACTAATCGTACTATCTCTTGTGTCCCTTTTTGTTGGGGTTACAAACATTAGCCCTTTTGATATTAAAAGTTGGACAAAAGACGAAATAGAAATTCTCCTTATTAGTCGAGTACCACGGCTTATAAGCATTATCATTGCGGGAGTAAGTTTGAGTATTGCTGGACTTATTATGCAGCAGCTTACGCGAAATAAGTTCGTATCACCAACAACAGCAGGGACAATGGACTCGGCTCGCTTTGGTATTCTAATTTCTCTTATGCTGTTTTCAACAGCAGGCCCAATGGTAAAAATGCTTGTGTCTTTTTTATTTGCTTTGTTAGGCACATTTATTTTTATGAAAATCTTAGACAGAATAAAATTTAAAGACAAAATTTTCATCCCACTTGTTGGTCTTATGTTTGGAAATATTGTGAGCTCTATTACAACGTTTTTCGCTTATAAAAATGATCTTATTCAAAACATTGCATCATGGCTTCAAGGAGATTTTTCTACCATTATTACAGGTCAATATGAACTCATCTACATAAGTGTTCCTGTTATGATCTTAGCCTACATTTATGCAAATAAGTTTACAATCGCCGGAATGGGTGAAGATTTTGCAGTTAATTTAGGCTTAAATTATAAAAAAGTCGTGAACATTGGTCTTATTCTCGTTGCTTTAATCTCATCCGTTGTTTTACTAACGGTTGGAATGATTCCTTTCTTAGGACTTATTGTTCCAAATATTGTGTCAATTTATGCTGGAGATAACTTAAAAAAGACACTTTCTCATACAGCATTAGTTGGAGCCATTTTTGTTCTCCTATGCGATATTTTAGGAAGAGTCATCATTTATCCATACGAGATTTCAATCGGTTTAATGGTAGGGGTTATTGGAAGCGGAATTTTTCTGTACATGTTAATTAGGAGAAAGGCATATGAGTAATCGAAATAAACTTCTTATTTTATCTATAGCAGCTATTACACTAATTTCTATTTTCTTATTTTATCAAACAGGTGGAAATTGGGATTATATTTTACCAAGAAGGATTACCAAGATCTTAGCGATTATTTTAACCGGTTATTCTATAGCGGTTTCTACCGTTATCTTTCAAACTATTACAAATAATAGAATTTTAACACCAAGTATTTTAGGGTTAGATTCGCTTTATCTTCTTGTACAAACGGTAATTATCTTTATTTTTGGTTCTATTCACGTCGCAGTGATGAACCCAAACATTAATTTTATTCTTTCCATTGTCTTTATGATGCTTTTTACAAGCATCCTTTATAAGATATTGTTCAAAAAAGAAGGAAATAACAATATCTATTTTCTGCTTCTTGTTGGATTAATTTTCGGCACGTTTTTCCAGAGTATTTCTTCTTTCATGCAAGTATTAATTGATCCGAACGAGTTTTTAATTGTTCAAGATAAGATGTTTGCAAGTTTTAATAATGTGCAAGTCGAGCTTCTTGTTTTCGCAGGTGTTCTCGTTATCTTACTTTCTCTCTATCTATTCCGTTTCTTTAAGTATTTAGATGTACTTGGGTTAGGAAGAGACGAAGCAGTCAATTTAGGGGTTCCTTACGATCGTGTTGTGAAGCAACTTCTTATCGTTGTAGCGATTTTTATCTCTATTGCTACAGCACTTGTGGGGCCTATTACATTTTTAGGGTTGCTTGTTGTAAATATCGCTTATGAAATGTTTAAAACATACAAACATTCATATTTACTTGCTGGTTCTTCATTGATTAGTATTGTAGTTCTCATCGGAGGATTGTTGCTTGTTGAACGAGTATTTACATTTTCCACAACGCTAAGCGTTATTATTAACTTTATTGGTGGAACCTATTTTCTTTATCTTTTATTAAAGGGGAGTAAATCATGATTGAAGTGAAAAATGTCTCTAAAACATATGGTTCAAAAAAAGTCGTAGAAAGCGTTTCGATTAACGTTGAAAAAGGAAAGATTACGTCTTTTATTGGTCCGAATGGAGCCGGTAAAAGTACGCTTCTATCAATGATTAGCCGCATTCTTTCTAAAGAAGAAGGAGAGATTGAGATTGATGGAAAAGAAGTGAGCGAGTGGAAGAGCACTGAGCTTGCTAAAAAGATTTCTATTTTGAAGCAAACCAATCATCTGACAATGCGGCTTACAATCCGGGAGCTTGTTTCCTTTGGAAGATTTCCTTATTCCCAAGGAAAACTCACAAAAGAAGATTGGAAGTATGTAGATGAAGCAATTCAATATATGGAGCTTGAGAATATTCAGCACAAATATATTGATCAACTGAGCGGTGGACAGCGCCAGCGCGCTTATATTGCAATGGTAATTGCTCAAAATACTGAATATATTTTGCTTGATGAACCGCTAAATAACCTTGATATGAAGCATTCTGTTCAAATCATGAAAGTATTAAGAAGACTTGTTGATGAACTTGGAAAAACGGTGATTATCGTTATTCACGACATTAACTTTGCTTCTTGCTATTCTGACTATATTGTAGCTTTGAAAGATGGAAAAGTTGTCGAAGAAGGAGCAACATCTGCAATCATTTCTGAAGACGTATTGGAAGACATTTATGATATGCATATTCCAATACAAACCATTAATGGTAATAAAATTGGCGTTTATTTTTCAGCCTAATATTTCATCATGAGGAAAATGGTTGAGGTGATTTTCATAAAAAGGTTATCTCAGCTATTCATATAAAATTTTTTAGAGGTGAAAGACATGAGAAAGTTTCTATCTATGTTTTTAGTAGCTCTTGTTGCACTAGTAGTTGCAGCTTGTGGCTCAAACAATGAAAGTTCGTCAAGTAAAGCGGACGAAGAAAAAAGCAGTAATACAGAGGAAATTACTGTTAAACATAAGCTTGGAGAAACAAAAGTTACGAAAAACCCTGAAAAAGTTGTTGTATTTGACTTTGGTGCTCTAGATTCTTTAGATGAGCTAGGTGTGGACGTAGCAGGAGTGCCACAGGACGGCATTCCAACGTACTTATCAAAATACGAAGATAAAAAGTATGAGAATGTTGGAGGCTTGAAAGAGCCAGACTTCGAGAAAATCAGCGAAATTAATCCAGATTTAATTATTATTTCAGGTCGTCAAGCAAGTCAATACGATGAATTTTCAAAAATCGCTCCAACAATTGATCTTGAGCTTGATACAACAAAATATATGGATTCATTTGAGCAAAATCAAGAAACATTAGGAAAAATCTTTGGTAAAGAGAAAGAAGTAGAAAAGAAAATTGCTGATGTAAAAGCAACAATGAGTGAAGTGAAAGAAAAAGCTGAGAAATCGAATAAAACAGGATTAATTGTATTAGCAAACGAAGGTAAAATTAGCGCTTATGGTCCAAACTCTCGTTTTGGTATTATTCATGATGAGCTAGGCGTAAAACCTGCTGATCCTAATATTAAAGCTTCTACACATGGACAAAGTGTTTCATTTGAGTATATTCTAGAAAAGAATCCAGACTACTTATTTGTGATTGATCGCAGTGCTGTAGTAGGCGGAGAAGTTTCAGCTAAAAAGACGATTGAAAATGATCTTGTAAAGAAAACAAATGCATATAAAGAAGACCATATTATTTATCTTAATCCAAACTACTGGTACTTATCAGGTGGAGGACTGCTTTCAGTGCCTGAAATGGCTAAGGAAGTAGAAGAAGGATTAAAATAAAAAACGGGTGCCTCGCTTCATAAGCGAGGCACTATTTTTTTGCCATTTTAACCTTTTCATCTATTAAAGAACCTTTTAAACTTATAGTAACTTTATATAATGAAAAACTGGGGGCAATAAAGATGGGTCAGTATTTTATTAATTCGATGAGTAAATCGCATTTTAAAAATGGAGCAACTCCTCAGCTTGTACATATGTGCAACGTAGAAACGAAACATACGATGTGGCCTCGGGTATTGCATATGCATGAAGATATAATGGAAATCGTATTTATCAAAGAAGGAAGCGGATGCCATCTTATCGGAGAAAAGCAGTATTCTGTACGTAAAGGGGATATATTAATTTATAATAGCAATGTTCTTCACGACGAATATACGAATCAGGATCAAAATATGAGTGTTTACTGCTGTGGAATTTCGAATTTACATATAGAAGGATTGCCTGCAAATCACCTTGTATCTCAAAATCAATCGTATGTATTAAGCAGTGGAGAAAAGAGAGAAGAAATCGATAATCTTCTTCAAATTATGTTTTCTCAAGTTCAAAAAGGTGAAGATGGCTATGAAGAAACATGTCATTACCTGCTAAGTGCTTTGATTTCAATCATTTTGCAAATTCCTCAAGAAAATGCTTCTTTGCCGAGAGAAGAAGAGTCTATTTTATTTAGTCAAATTAAAAGTTACATTGATAAATATTATAGAGAGGAGCTTACGCTAGCATCCATTGCTAAAGACCTTTCCATAAGTTCCTATTATTTAGCTCATTTATTCAAGAAAGAAACAGGATTTTCACCTATTCAATACATTATGCGACGGAGAATTGGAGAAGCTCAATCATTGCTTATGAATACTGATTACAATGTAACGATGATTGCTGGCATAGTTGGATATGATAATCCAAACTACTTTACAACCCTTTTTTCTAAAATAGTCGGAATGTCACCCAAAAAATATCGTCAGTTTTGGAGCATCAGTCACTCTTAATTGATGTATATAGAAATTTCATTATAGAGCAAGATAGTAAACTTTTTTGCAAGCATAAGTTCAAAATAAGGGGTTTTTTCAATGAATGTTAGCAATAATGTGAAGGATTTAAAGTTTCCCTATCTTTATACTAAATATAAGCGAAATAAGTAGATAAAAAAGTGAGTAAATCGCTTTTTTTGACCATTGTTTGTATACGCTTTCTTTTAGAGAAGGGGTTTGGAGTAAAGTAGGAATACTTAGGAATAGTTATCTTTATGATTGGAGATGGATTAGAACAAGGATGGCTTTCGTCTTATCTTGCTGAACAGAGAATGCCTGCTACACAGTCGACGTAGGGACTTGCTGTTGGGATTGCAGCATGGATTTCTGATGTAACAGCTCACATTGGAGGAATTCATAAAACTATATAATTTAGTTTTATTCTATTTATTCTTGCATCCATTTCATTTGTCATGCTTGACGTAGCGTAGCTTAATGATTCAGTTATGCTAATTACTTACATATTACAAGAGTGTGGATATTTCCTTTTTTCCTATTCTTTTGTTGTTTTGATTACATATCAGGCTGAACTTAAAATATTAGCCTCTGTTTATATATTAGATTCTGGATTAAACGTGTTTGTTGCTCCTTTTATGGTGATTTATACATTTGCAACCCTTTATCCATTAAGGAAAGTTTTCATAATATTTTTAAAAACATAGGAAGAAATGCTGGAAAGTCAACCAAAAGTTAATCAAAATAACTTTATTTCAAAATAATAATGTGAGGAGGGAATTTATATGACTATTAAAATAGCTGGAGCACCTTGTTGTTGGGGTGTTGATGATCCTAAAAATCCATACTTGCCTCCATGGGAGCTTGTTTTAGAAGAAGCATCACAAGCTGGATATAAAGGAATTGAGCTTGGACCTTATGGATATATTCCAATGAACATTAAGCAAGTCAAAGAAGAACTTGCAAAACATAATTTAACGATTATTGCCGGAACTATTTTTGATAATTTAGTTGATAAAGAAAATGTAGAAAACTTATTGCATCAAGTAGATGATATATGTTCACTTATTACCCAATTACCACAATTGCCACAAGTACAAGGTCAGCATTTCAAAACCCCCTATCTTGTCATTATTGATTGGGGACATGATGAAAGAGATTATAGCGCAGGACATTCTGACAAAGCAGAACGGTTATCGGAAGGGAGATGGGCTGGCATGATGAAAAACATTAGAACCCTTTCTGAATATGCGCGAGACAAGTATGGTGTCCGTCCTGTTATACATCCTCATGCTGGTGGATACATTGAGTTTGAAGATGAAATAACAAAACTTATGCAAGATATTCCTTATGAAACAGCTGGCTTATGTTTAGATACGGGACACTTATATTATTCTAAAATGGATCCTTATTTATGGATCAAAAACTGTGCTGATCGCTTAGATTACGTTCACTTCAAAGATATTAATTTAGACATATATAAAGAAGTGATGAACGAAAAAATTCGCTTTTTTGATGCTTGCAAAAAAGGCGTCATGTGCCCTATTGGACAAGGAATCATTAATTACTCATCAATTCATGAATTATTAAAAGAAATCGATTATCACGGATATATCACAATTGAACAAGAACGAGATCCGAGAAACTATAGTACAAGTTTACGAGATGTAAAGCAAAGCGTTGATTATTTAACAAGCATTGGTTATTAATATAAGGAAAGTTAACAAAAGAGGAAATACGGATGATTAATAGTTAAACAGCCAATGCGCTTGGCAATGGTAGAAGGAGAACGTGAGAGCGAATTGGTAGAGGAGATCTTGAAGGAGTGTTTAAAGCATGGTCTTATACACACTTTGCGCAGGCAATGGAAGCAGCAGATGACAGAAGGAGAATAAAAGGATATTTGGTATTCTCGAATTAAATCAGGTGTTGAAGGAATTCAATAGGTTGAAAATTGCGTTCGTTCAGCTAACAAAGGGGCAATATAGGTAGAGTATCAATAACAATATACAAAGGATGAAAGAGAAAAAGCTTGTTCAGGAGATGAACAAGCTTTTTCTTTTTTAGTAGATTAGAAAACTTTTAGGAAAAGAAATTTAATGAAATTTAACATTTCATAGGTGTGTAAGGAAATAGGAGTTGCTGGAAAAATCCTGATTTTTTTGTTGACTGAAAGCGCTTTTAATATTAAAATTAAAAACAAGTTAACCAATAGGTGACAAAGAGATAACAAAAAGTTAGTATTTGTCTTTTTTGTTAACTCTGAAAGCGTATTCAGGTTAGAAAGAGAAATGAAAACATGTTACATGAAAGAGGGAGAAAAGATGAAAACAGAGGATATTTTATGGGGGATTGCTCCAATAGGTTGGAGAAATGATGATATTCCTGAAATTGGCGCAGAAAATACATTGCAACACTTGTTAAGTGATATTGTCGTAGCGGGGTTTCAAGGTACGGAAGTTGGCGGTTTTTTTCCTGAAGCCAAAATTCTAAATAAAGAGCTTGAACTTCGTAATTTAAAAATAGCGGGTCAATGGTTCAGCAGCTTCATTATTCGTGATGGAATCGAGAAGGTAGAACAAGATTTTCATCAATATTGCAAATTCCTTCAAGAGGTGCGAGCAGATGTTGCTGTTGTATCAGAACAAACATATAGTGTTCAAGGTACAGATAAAAATGTTTTTGATGAAAAACCGTATTTTACAGATGAAGAGTGGGATGTTTTATGCTCTGGATTAAATAGATTAGGTGAAATCTCTTGTGAGTATGGGTTAAAGCTTGTTTATCATCATCATATGGGAACAGGAGTTCAAACGTTAAGTGAGATTGATCGCTTAATGGAAAATACGAATCCAAATGTCGTTCATCTTCTTTATGATACAGGTCATATTTACGTATCAGATGGAGATTATATGACGCTTTTGCATAAGCATATCAACCGTATTCGACATGTTCACTTTAAAGATGCAAGAAAAGAAATAATGGAGAGATGCAGAAAAGAAGGAAAATCGTTTCAACAGTCGTTTCTAATGGGGATGTTTACAGTACCTGGAGATGGATACGTTGATTTTACCGAAGTTTATCAAACCCTCCTTGAATACAACTACAAAGGATGGATTGTTGTTGAAGCAGAACAAGATCCATCAGTTGCACATCCTTTAGAATATGCTTTAATAGCTAGAAAGTATATTAACGAGAAGCTCAATCCACTTGTAAAAAGATAGGAGAGGTTGATATGAATCGAAATTCCTCATTGAGTATGGTCATTATTATTTCAACGTTTGGCGGTCTTCTTTTTGGTTATGATACAGGAGTTATTAACGGTGCATTGCCTTATATGTCAGAAAAAGGCCAACTTGATTTAAATTCTGTTACACAAGGTCTTGTAACAAGTGCCCTACTCTTTGGTGCTGCATTTGGTGCCATTTTTGGTGGAAGGCTTTCAGATCATCATGGTAGGCGTACAAACATTTTATATCTTGCTGTTTTATTCTTTATTTCAACATTAGGATGTACATTTGCTCCAAACGCTACTGTCATGATTATTTCTCGCTTTATATTAGGACTTGCTGTAGGGGGAGCTTCTGTAACCGTTCCTGCCTATTTAGCAGAAGTGTCTCCATCTGAAAGAAGAGGTCGAATCGTAACCCAAAATGAACTTATGATTGTAACTGGTCAGCTTTTAGCATTTACCTTTAATGCTATTCTCGGTACAACACTTGGACATAATCCAGAAGTTTGGCGCTATATGCTTCCAATTGCTGCGGTTCCAGCTGTTATTCTTTTCTTCGGTATGTTAAAAGTTCCTGAAAGTCCAAGATGGCTTGTTTCAAAAGGAAGAAGTCAAGAAGCATTAACCGTTTTAGAAAAAATGCGTGAGAAAAAACGAGCTAAAGAAGAAGTATTAGAAATTGAAACAGCGTTTAAACAAGAAGAGAACATGAAGAAAGCAACTTTAAAGGATCTTTCTGTTCCATGGATTCGCCGTCTTATTTTTATCGGGATTGGGATTGGGGTTGTTCAGCAAATCACAGGTGTTAACTCAATTATGTACTATGGAACTGAAATTTTAAAAGATTCAGGGTTTGGAACAGAGGCAGCTCTTGTTGGGAACATTGCCAATGGTGTCATCTCCGTTCTAGCCACATTTGTCGGAATTTGGCTGCTTGGTAAAGTTGGGCGTCGGCCAATGCTTATTACAGGCCTTATTGGTACAACATCAGCACTTCTTTTAATTGGAATTCTTTCCTTAACGCTTGAAGGGTCACCGGCTCTTCCGTATATTGTACTAACGTTAACAGTTACGTTTCTAGCGTTCCAACAAGGAGCTGTTTCACCTGTAACATGGCTCATGCTTTCAGAAATTTTCCCGCTTCGTATGCGTGGAATGGGAATGGGAATTACCGTATTTTGTCTATGGATTGCCAACTTCCTTGTTGGCTTAACTTTCCCAATTTTGCTTGCTGCTATTGGACTTTCTACAACGTTCTTCGTTTTTGTTGTATTAGGAATTGTAGCTATTACATTTGTGAAAAAAGCTCTTCCTGAGACAAAAGGTCTGACACTGGAGCAAATTGAGGAAAACTTCAGAAACTATAAACAAGCTCCTGCTATAGCAGACAAAGAAGTTATCTCAAAATAAATAGCTGAAGATTCTATCATTTTTAATCTTGAGAAATGAATAAGAATGTTGAAAGTTCTAATTTCATTGCGAAATCGATCATCATAAAGTCTCTCAAAAGAAGTAATGAGGAATATAAGCAAAAAGGTTTTCTGGAAACTTCCAGAAAACCTTTTTGCTTTGTTTAGATTGAAAAATGAATAGCTTTGTATAAGAGGTACGTTCGCTTCTTATATTAATTGAAACTAGTAAGGATGTAACTAGCAATTTGTAAGGTGATGAGCATGTGGAAAACAGTAGTGAATTATATTCCAGAATGGACGACTTTTGTTCAAGCATTTATTGTCTTTATTGTTCCATACGGTATTTATAAGATGTTTGAATGGATTCAGCGTGAAGAAGATGATGAAGTATGAAAGCTCAACAACAGAAAGGTAAAAAGACGGAGAATAAGAAGCAACAAAGAGAAGCTAGCAAAAACAAGCGCGAAATAGACGTTGACTTGCTTCAAGAAGAAATAGGTCATAATTCAGATGTTCAGTAGTCTTATATTAATGTGAGTGAAACAGGAAACTCTATTCACGAAATAGGGAGAAACGTTTCATTAGAAAACGATACGCTTATTATAAGCTATCATATGAAAGTGATTGTTATTAGTCAAAAGCTTGCTTCAAAATATAGTCTTGAAAAACTATTAGATCAAGACCTTCGTGATAATGAATTTAGACCAAGCTGTCTCGTTTTAATTAGTAATGGAAGAGCAAGTAACACGTTGAAATCTAATGTTCCAGGAGAAACTCCAGCTTTTCGATTAGCAGGAATTGTAGACAATAGCTATCTACAACAAAAATTTTGGCAACTGTGGCATATCAACAGAAACAAAAAAGGATAAAAGGAGAACTTTCTTTCCAAATAGGAGAGTTTTTTTTGTTTATTTTCTCCCTATAAACTTAGCTAAAAGAGGATAGTTCTTTGCTCGAAAGGAAAAAAATATTGACTGATAACGCTTTTATACTTATGATAGGAATAGATATAACCAAAACATAACCAAGAATTAATAATAAAGTGATAATCTTGAAAGCTGATTCTTATTTTTAAAAGTTTTAATGAAAGTGCTTACAAGTTATTTGTTTTTATGTAGGGTTAAATTTGATACTTTAATAGAAGAGGTGCTGTATAATGACGGTAGTGCAAACGAAACTAATTTCAATGAAAGAAATACTAGTAAAAGCGAAAGAAGAAAAATATGCGGTTGGACAATATAACATTAATAGTTTGCAATGGATACAAGCTATTTTACAGGCGGCAGAGGAAGAAAAAGCCCCTGTTATTGCAGCTGCATCAGATCGTCTAGTAGATTATCTCGGTGGATTTAAAACAATCTCAGCAATGGTGAGTTCCCTTGTTGAAGAGATGAATATTACTGTTCCTGTTGTTTTACATCTTGATCATGGAAGTAGTTTTGAACGGTGTAAAGAAGCTATTGATGCAGGATTTAGCTCTGTTATGTTTGATGGTTCTCATTCTCCAATTGATGAAAATATTGCCGTTACTAAAAAAGTGGTCGAGTATGCTCATGCAAGAGGAGTTTCGGTTGAAGCGGAAGTGGGAACTGTTGGTGGTATGGAAGATGGACTTTTTGGTAATATAGTGTATGCAGACCCTCAAGAATGTTTGCGTCTTGTACAAGAGACAGGAGTAGATGCGTTGGCTGCTGCGCTTGGCTCTGTTCATGGTCAATATAAAGGAGAGCCAAAGCTTGGATTTGAAGAAATGAAGGTCATTTCAAACTTAACGAACGTTCCCCTTGTATTACATGGTGGTTCTGGAATTCCAAATTATCAAATTCAAAAGGCTATTGACTATGGTCATGCTAAAATCAATGTAAATACAGAATGTCTCATGTCATGGACAAAAGCCGTTCGTAACGCTCTTGAACAAAATACAGAAACGTATAATCCACATGATTTCTTAATTCCTGGAAAAGAAGCTGTTATGAATACAGTAAAAGAAAAAATGAAAGAATTTAAAACAAGCGGCAAAGCATAAAAGGGAAAGTATACGTTTATGAACTCAATATTATAAAAGAATAGGAAGATAGAAATGTTAAAAGCTAAACGAATTCAACAAATTCAAGACTACGTTCTTGAACATCAGTCCGTCTCTTTAGATGAGCTTGTAACCGTATTTGACGTTTCTAAAAATACTATTCGAAGAGATGTACAAATGCTCGTTGATCAAGGGGTAGTAAAAAAAGTATATGGTGGAGTTGCGGTTGATCATGCTCAACTTGAGTCATTTAACGATCGAAAAACCCGCAACCAGCTTGCAAAGCAAGCAATTGCTAAAGAAGCGGCAAATTATGTAGAAGACGGAGACGTTATTTTCATCGACTCAGGTACAACAACGCTTGAAATGTTGGAGTTTGTGAAAAATAAAAATATAACCGTTATTACAAACAATCTTGATTTCATTGTATATGCTCTTCCTTATGAGAATTTAAAAGTCATTTCAACGGGTGGGGCACTTGAACGTGAAACAAAATCATTTTCAAGTTTTAAGAACATGGACTTATTAAAAACGTATAACGTGAACAAAGCTTTCATGGCTTCAACAGGTGTTTCCATTTCCAACGGGGTTACAAACTCGTCTCCTGTTGAAAGTGAAATTAAACAAGCTGTTGTAAGGAGAAGTGTTGAAGTGTTTTTACTTATTGATCATACAAAGTTTGATAAGTATGCGCTTATTACGTATTGTGAATTAGCGGAGTTAGATTATTTAATTACAGATGCTTCGCCAAATGAAAGCTATGGAAACTACGCAGAAAGAAATAATATAAATATTGTAGTTGCTCAAAACGATTAGAGGATGATATGAAAAAGGGCATCCATTTCTTATGGATGCTCGATCATAAAAAGTATATTTTAATATTAAAAATTTTTTTAAAAAAGGTTTACAAAAGCGTTTTCATATTATACACTAAGACCATAGAAGAAAACGTTTTATTATTAAGTGAATGAAATCGATTTCAGGAGGTTTCTACTCTATCTCTGAAGCTTTCAAGTTTTCTATAAGTTGTGAAGTTACTTATACGACAACATTCAACAAAAAATGCTGAAAAGTGACAAGGTAAGAGTAGAACAAAGGATAAAAGAAGCATTAAATGAAATCGATTTCTTAAAAAAGAGGATAATATTTCATCTGTTAGTTTTCTTTTCGAATGAAAAAGAGCTTAATAATAAAGATTTATAGTATATTAAAAGAAAAGAGATTAATATTTTTTTAAGTTTAAATGAAATCGATTCCATCGCATTTTATATAGGATGGGATCAGCAATCTACAAAGATAAGGTAGGAATGCTATGAAAACAATTCGTTTAACAACAGCTCAAGCATTAGTAAAGTTTTTGAATCAACAATATGTAGAGTTTGATGGTAAAGAAGAGAAGTTTGTACAAGGAGTTTTTACAATCTTCGGACATGGAAACGTATTAGGTCTAGGACAAGCACTTGAAGAAGATGCTGGCGATCTAAGAGTTTATCAAGGGAGAAATGAACAAGGAATGGCTCTTGCTGCAACAGCTTATGCCAAGCAAAATCATCGCAAAAAGATCATTGCTTGTACATCATCAGTAGGGCCAGGAGCAGCGAATATGGTAACAGCAGCTGGAACAGCTTCAGCAAATAATATTCCGCTTTTGCTTCTTCCAGGAGACACATTTGCAACACGTCAACCAGATCCAGTTCTGCAGCAAGTTGAGCATTATCATAACTTAACGGTAACAACAAATGACGCGTTTCGTGCGGTAAGTAAATATTGGGACCGCGTAACTCGTCCAGAACATTTAATGACAGCGATGATTAACGCGATGCGCGTGTTAACAGATCCTGCAAATACTGGAGCTGTTACAGTTTGTCTTCCACAAGATGTGCAAGGTGAAGCATATGAGTTTCCAGAATACTTCTTTAAGAAACGCGTTCATCGTATTGATCGCCGTGTTCCAACAGAAAGTGATATCAAAGAAGCGGTGGCTCTTATTAAAGAAAAGAAAAAGCCAATTATCGTTTGTGGTGGCGGGGTACGTTACTCAGAAGCTGCTGAAGCTCTTAAAAGCTTTTCAGAGAAATTTAATATCCCTTATGGAGAAACACAAGCTGGAAAAAGCGCCGTTGAAAGCTCTCACTCTCACAACTTAGGGGGAATTGGAATCACAGGAACACTCGCTTCTAACCTAATGGCAAAAGAAGCTGACCTTGTGATTGGTGTTGGAACTCGCTACTCAGATTTCACAACAGGATCTAAACAGCTTTTCCAAAACGAAAATGTTCAGTTCTTATCTATTAATACATCTGAATATCATGCTTACAAACTTGATGCAACAAAAGTTGTTGGTGATGCGAAGTTAGCTCTACAAAAACTTGAAGAAGAACTTTCAAACATCGATTACAAGTCAAGCTATAGTGATGAAATTCAAAGAGCGAAAGAAGCATGGAATAAAGAAGTGGATCGTTTATACAGCATTCGATATGATGAAAATCAATTTATTCCAGAAGCAGGAGATCATCTTCCACACGTATTACCTGAGTTTGCTGAGCAATTTGGCTCAACGATTACACAAACAGAAGTGCTTGAATTTATAAATGAACATGTAGCAGATGATGCAATTGTTGTCGGTGCTGCAGGAAGTCTTCCAAGTGACTTACAAAGAATGTGGAAGTCGCGCACACCAAATACGTATCACATGGAGTATGGCTATTCTTGTATGGGTTATGAAGTTTCAGGAGCGCTTGGTGTTAAGCTGGCTGAGCCTGAAAAAGAAGTATATGTAATGACAGGAGACGGAAGTTACCTTATGCTTCACTCTGAACTTGTGACAAGTATTCAAGAGCGCAAAAAAATCAATATTGTTCTTATCGACAATGCGGCATTTGGGTGCATTAATAACTTACAAATGAACAATGGAATGGGAAGCTTTGGTACAGAGTTCCGCTACCGCAATGAAGAAACAGGCAAGATGGATGGCGATCTTATCAAAATTGACTTTGCAAAAAGTGCTGAAGGATACGGAGTGAAAACGTATCAAGTAACAACAATGGAACAGTTGAAAGAAGCGCTTGAAGATTCTAAAAAACAAGAAGTTTCAACGCTTTTAGATATTAAAGTATTGCCAAAAACAATGACAAGAGATTTTGAATCATGGTGGAACATTGGCGTTGCAGAAACGTCTAAGAAACAATCAATTCAAGATGCTTATGAAAGAAAAGAAAGCGTATTACAAACGGCTAGAAAGTATTAAGCATAGCGTTAAAATTCTTAACTAGGAGCGTGACAAAGTATGGCAGATTTAATTGTACCAAGTCAAACACCTGATGAAGAAGGAAAAGTATTAAGTATTACACCAGAATCAGCAGGATGGGAATATATCGGATTTGAAGTGTACGCTTTAGAAAAAGGAAAAAAACTTAAAAAAGAAACAGGAAATCAAGAAGTATGCGTTGTGTTACTAACAGGTAAAGCGAACGTGTCTACTAAAAAAGAAACATTTGAAAATATCGGAGAGAGAATGAGTGTTTTTGAAAAAATTCCTCCATACTCTGTTTACATTCCAAATGAGGATGAGTATGAAGTTGAGGCTCTAACAGATTTAGAAATTGCCGTATGTGCAGCGCCTGGTAAAGGTACATACGAAGCTCGCTTAATCGGCCCAGAGGATGTAGGTGTTGAAGATAGAGGAGCTGGCAATATTTCAAGAAAAGTGCAAAACATTCTTCCAGAACAAAAGCCAGCTGATAGCCTTCTTGTCGTAGAAGTTTTTACACCTGAAGGAAACTGGTCAAGCTATCCTCCTCACAAGCATGATCAAAATAACTTGCCGCACGAGTCATACTTGGAAGAAACATACTACCACCGCGTGAATCCTGGTCATGGATTTGCCGTACAGCGCGTCTACACAGACGACAAATCTCTTGATGAAACAATGGTTATTAAAGATGGAGATGCTGTATTAGTTCCAAAAGGCTATCATCCTGTATCAGCTCCTCCAGGATATGAAGTATATTATTTAAACGTTATGGCTGGACCTGTTCGCACATGGAAATTTAACAATAGCAAAGACCATGAGTGGATTATGGAAGATAAGCTAGCGCTAAAGTAAAGGGAGGATAACATGAGCTATTTAACATTCGATTCTGAAAAGAAATTTGATTTAGTGGCTATTGGCAGACTTTGTGTCGACTTGAATGCAAATGAAATCAATCGTCCAATGGAAGAAACAATGACGTTTACAAAATATGTTGGAGGTTCTCCTGCAAATATCGCGATCGGCTTATCTCGTTTAGGAATGAAAACAGGTTTTATTGGTAAAATTGCCGACGACCAAATGGGCCGCTTTATTACAAGCTACCTAGAAAAGCACGAGATTAATACAGATAGCGTTATTACAGATAAAACAGGAGCTGTAACAGGGCTTGCTTTTACAGAAATCAAAAGTCCTGAAGAATGCAGTATCCTAATGTATCGAGACAATGTAGCAGATTTAAAATTAGAACCAACAGAAGTATCTGAAGAGTATATTAAACAATCAAAATCTCTTCTAATCTCTGGAACAGCACTTGCTAAAAGCCCTTCGCGTGAAGCAGTGTTTATGGCACTTGAATATGCACGAAAAAATAATGTTCCAGTTTTCTTTGATATTGACTATCGTCCATATACATGGACATCTGAAGCCGAAACAGCTGTTTACTACAACTTAGCTGCGGAAAAATCAGATGTAATTATTGGAACACGAGAAGAATTTGACATGATGGAAAAACTGTTAAATCTAGAAGAGTCAAATGATCAAGTAACAGCAGAGCGTTGGTTCTCCCACAATGCCAAAATTGTCGTAATTAAACATGGTGGAGATGGATCTATTGCGTATACAAATGACGGGAAATCTCACCGCGGGGGCATCTTTAAAACAAAAGTGCTGAAAACATTCGGTGCTGGTGACTCATATGCTTCAGCTTTCATTTATGGACTCATGCATGATTACTCTGTTGCAGAAGCGATGCGCTTTGGAGGAGCTTCCGCATCTATTGTAATTTCTAAGCACAGTAGCTCAGATGCAATGCCAACCATAGAAGAAATTAAAGGATTTATGGAGACGGCTGAAGAAGTATTGCAAAAAGCATAAAAATCACGAAGTATAAAACAACTCAAAGGGGAGAATATTCATGGCACAAACAACAGTAAAAGAAGTTCAAAACTATATTGGTGGACAATGGGTAGCATCATCTACAACACTTACAGAATCTGTTTACAATCCAGCAACAGGCGAAGTAATCGCAGAAGTACCTCTTTCTACAAAATCAGACGTCGATCAAGCGGTTCAAGTAGCAAACGAAGCTTTCAAAACATGGTCAAAAACAGCGGTTCCAAAACGCGCTCGTATTCTATTTAAATATCAGCAGCTTCTTGTTGATAACTGGGATGAGCTTGCAAAGCTTGTTACAATTGAAAACGGAAAAAGCTTTAACGAAGCTCGTGGTGAAGTACAGCGCGGAATCGAATGCGTAGAGTTTGCTGCAGGCGCTCCAACACTTATGATGGGAAAACAACTTCCAGATATCGCAACAAATATTGAATCTGGTATGTATCGTTATCCAATCGGAGTTATTGGCGGAATTACACCGTTTAACTTCCCAATGATGGTACCATGCTGGATGTTCCCACTTGCAATTGCTTGCGGAAATACATTCGTGTTAAAACCATCTGAAAGAACACCGCTTTTAGCAGCTCGTCTTGTAGAGCTATTTGAAGAAGCTGGTCTTCCAAAAGGCGTTTTAAATATCGTAAACGGTGCACATGATGTTGTAAACGGACTTCTTGAGCATAAAGATGTAAAAGCTATTTCATTCGTAGGTTCTCAGCCAGTTGCTGAATATGTATACAAAAAAGGAACAGAAAACTTAAAACGCGTTCAAGCACTAGCTGGTGCGAAAAACCATTCTATCGTGTTAAATGATGCAGATCTTGATAGTGCAACAAAACAAATCATTGGTGCTGCTTTTGGTTCTGCTGGCGAGCGTTGCATGGCTGCATCTGTTGTAACGGTTCAAGAAGACGTAGCAGACGAGCTTATCGCTAAACTTGTAGAAGAATCTAATAATATGGTAATCGGAAATGGACTAGATGAAAATGTATTCCTAGGACCAGTAATCCGTGAAAACCATAAAGAGCGTACGCTTGGCTACATCCAAAATGGTGTTGAAGAAGGTGCAAAACTTGTTCGCGATGGTCGTAACGATGAAGCTGTAGAAGGCAACGGATATTTTGTTGGACCGACAATCTTTGATAACGTAACACAAGAAATGAAAATTTGGCAGGATGAAATTTTTGCTCCTGTACTTTCTATCATCCGTGTTAAAACGCTTGAAGAAGGAATTGAAATTGCAAACAACTCTCGTTTTGCAAACGGTGCTTGCCTATACACAGACAGTGCATCAAGCGTTCGTACATTCCGCGAAACGATTGAATCAGGCATGTTAGGTATTAATGTAGGAGTTCCAGCTCCAATGGCATTCTTCCCATTCTCTGGCTGGAAAGACTCTTTCTATGGTGATCTACATGCAAATGGTACAGATGGTGTTGAGTTCTATACAAGAAAGAAAATGGTTACAGCTCGCTACTAAAATAAAAGCCAGGAAGGGGAAACCTTTCCTGGTTTAATAAAAACTAAAATGAAATCGATTACAAACATAGGTTACCTTTATAAAACCTGTGAATAGATAATTGGAAGTGATTGATTGAAAGCTTTTCATAGTGTCAGAGATATCGGCATTTTTGCTGTTGTATCTTTTCTTTTTTGGTTTTCACAATTTATCTATGTTCCTATATTTTCTCCTTATATGAGCTCATTAGGTGGAAACTATGCTTTTATTGGGCTTGTTTTAAGTAGCTATGGTCTGATGCAGCTGTTTTTCCGGCTTCCGCTTGGAATTTTTTCAGATCTTACGCGTGTAAGAAAACCGTTTATTATTTTGGGAATGTTGGCAAGTTCAACAAGCTGTCTTTTGTTCACTTTTACAGATAGCTTAACTCTCGTTTTCATTTCACGCTGTTTAGCTGGGTTCGGGGCTGCAACATGGGTGGCATTTACCATTCTTTATGGGAGCTACTTTAAAGGAGAAAAATCAAATAGAGCGATGAACAGCATTTCCTTTATCGTTGTGCTAGCACAGCTGTTAGGAATGATGCTGAGCGGCTATGTTGTAAGTCATTTAGGCTGGCATGGACCGTTTTGGATTGGAAGTGTTTCAAGTTTGATTGGACTTCTGTTGTCTTTCATGCTTTTTGAAGATAAACAGGGCAGTGAAAGAGAACCAATTAAAATGAAAGAACTTCTTTCAGTTATGCGAAATCCTACTTTGTTGAAAATATCATTTTTATCAATTTTGGCACATAGCATTATCTTCTCAACTATGTTTGGTTTCACTCCAAACTATGCGCTGAATATAGGTCTAACAGAAAACGAACTCACTTTTATTGTTTTTTCTTTTATGATTCCACATGCTATTGCGCCGCTTGTTATTGAAAAGGTATTTCTTTCAAGGTTTAGAGAATGGACAGTTTTAAAGCTAGCTTTCCTTACCGCTGGATGCTTTACATGTCTTATTCCGTTCACTGATACGAAGCTTTTGTTGTGTATTATTCAAAGTGTTAACGGTTTTTCATTAGGAATCATTTTTCCACTTATGCTTGGAATGAGTGTTAAGTCCATTCCAGAACAGAAAAAAGCAACAGCAATGGGAGCGTATCAAGCTCTATATGCAATAGGAATCTTTGCAGGCCCTTTTTTTGCAGGCTTGTTAAATTCGCATCTAGGGATTGAAGCAGGGTTTTACTTTGCAGGAAGTTTAGGGATAGTGGCTACATTAGCCGTTGTTTTATGGAGAAAGAAAACATCTTCATATGAAGTTTCTAGAGCCAAATAAAGCAGAGGGCGCTTTATCTTAAAGGAGGAAAAAATATGACGTTGAAAATTGGTGTAATTGGGACAGGAGCAATTGGACAAGATCATATTCGCAGAATTACGAACGTTTTATCCGGGGGAGAAATCGTTGCTGTAACAGATGTAAATCAAGAACAAGCGAAACAAATTGTAGAAGTAGAAAAGTTAAATGCTAAAGTATACGAGGACGGTCATGCGCTTATTCAGTCAGAAGATGTTGATGCTATCATTGTAACATCATGGGGACCAACACATGAAGAGTTCGTGCTTGCTGCGATTAAGGCAGGAAAGCCGGTTTTCTGTGAAAAACCTCTTGCAACAACAGCAGAAGGATGCAAAAAGATTGTAGATACAGAAATGGCTTACGGAAAACCACTTGTTCAAGTTGGGTATATGCGTCGCTATGACAAAGGATATCAGGCGCTAAAAAATGTGCTTGATTATCAAAAAATTGGAGAACCGCTAATGGTTCACTGCGCACACCGCAATCCAACGGTTCCTGATACATACATCGGTGACATGGCGATTACAGATACGCTTGTTCATGAAATCGATGTTCTACGCTGGTTGCTAAATGACGACTATGCTTCTGTGCAAATTGTTACCCCAAGAACTTCGTCTCTTGCTAAAAACGGATTAAAAGATCCTATTATGGTTCTATTAGAAACGAAAAAAGGGATTCGAATTGATGTTGAAGTATTTGTGAATTGCCAATTTGGTTACGATATTCAGTGCCAAGTTGTGGGAGAAACAGGCACAGCTAATTTACCTGAGCCTTCTAGCGTCATTATGCGAAGCGAAGCTAAGCTTTCAACGGAAATTTTAGTAGACTGGAAAGATCGCTTCATTGAGTCTTATGACATAGAGCTTCAAGACTGGATTAATTCTACGAAAAAAGGCATTGTAAGTGGTCCAACAGCATGGGATGGTTATGTTGTCGCAGTTGTATCAGATGCTTGTGTTGAAGCAAGAAATTCAGGAGAAATTGTTTCAATTGCAACAGGTGATATTCCTGAATTTTATAAGGGTAATTTAAGCATCGTAGGAGAAGCATAAGCATATAATATGTGCTAGATTTGTATCCGTATCATCCACCTATTTTGAAGAAAGATAAAATAACAAGGCTATGTATATACTAAGTTTTAATAGCGTAAAAATGATATGGTAACTTATAATGATCCTTGTAAAGATCTTATTAGATATTTCTACTATAACATGAAAGCTTACACATATTCTTTTGCTAATACTTTCGTCAGCGTATGAAGATTGGCAAAGAAGAGATCTATGAGAACATTCTTTTCTCAAAGGTTCGTAAAATGGAGTTTGACGGCATCACAACAGTAGCCATATTGAAGAAGATCGAGCAGATGAATCTAGTCGCTATATGCTTGAAAGAGCTTCAGAAGAGCTAGCGTTTAGTTCAAATAGTTAATCTTTAAAAGCAGCTGGTGTGAAACGTTTTTTGAATAATGTTTCACACCAATTTTTATATCAAAATAGCTTTTCTCTGTTGAAAATAAGAAGAGGGATATAGAGCCAAAAGCCATTAATCCGTCATGCATCTTTGGGGAAAAGAAAGCTTTCCTTGTTTTTTGTCCTTGATGAACGTGCTAAAATAGAATAGTTGAAAGTGAACGTGAACATTATAAAAAACTATGTGCTACAAATACAAAGGTGAGTGAACGTATGACGAAAATGAGCGATGTGGCCAAGCTAGCTAAAGTAGCGCCTGCGACTGTTTCCCGCGTTTTAAGACACCCACATTTAGTGAGTGATGAAACAAGAGAGAAAGTTCAAAAGGCAATCCACGAGCTAAACTATAAGCCAAATATGATTGCAAGACAGTTTAGAACAAAAGAAACAAAAACAATTCTTGTTGTTGTACCAGATATTACACAACCCTTTTTCTCCCAAGTTTTAAAAGGGATTCAGCATACAGCTGCAGAGCACGGGTACCGGGTTCTTTTAGGAGATACAGAAAACGATGTTGAACAAGAAAGAGAACTTGTGGATCTTATGTTTCAAAGACAAGCTGATGGAATGATTTTATTAACGGCTCGAATGGAAGAAGAGAAAATTGAAGAGCTTTCAAAACAATTTCCTATTGTTCTTGCCTGTGAGTATATTGATGGATTAGATGTATCAACAGTGTCTATTGATAATATTGGTGGGGCACGAAAAGTCACGGAGCATTTAATTCAGTTAGGACATACAAAAATTGCTCATATTGCAGGAGCAATGAACGTTATTTTGAGCCGTGACCGTTTAAAAGGTTATAAACAAGCAATGATAAGTCACGACTTAGAAATTCATTCTTCTTATATTCAAGAAGGAGAGTCAAATCTTGAGTCAGGATACCATCAAATGATCCGCCTCCTGTCCCTTGCAGATCCTCCAACGGCTGTGTTTGTATTTAATGACGAAATGGCTATTGGTGCTATTAAAGCAGCAAAAGACAGCGGATTATCTGTTCCTCAGGACATAGCTATCGTAGGTTTTGATAATCTTCAAATGTCCTCCATTATTGAACCTCACATTACAACGATTGATCAGCCAAAATATGAGATTGGTAAAAAAGCAATGGAGCTTCTTGTTCATCAAATGAAAGGCGAGCCTTTAAAGAGAAAAAAATTTGTATTAACAGATGAGCTTATTGTAAGAGAGTCGTGTGGATTTACGGCTAAACGAATGAGCATAAGATAAGGAAGAGAATCCTAATTTTTAAGGATTCTCTTTTTTTAATAGGTTTAAAATCCTTTCGATTAGGTAATGTAACATATAAGACGGAAAATAAAGGAGACGTTTAACAATGAAAAAGAAATGGTTAGCCGTTGTACCTGCAATAGCTCTATTTGCAGCTCCGTTTGCAACGAGCGCAGAAGCTCATACTACAAATATAAAAGCACCAACAGAAAATGCTACAAACACTGTCCTTTATGAAGGCATTCTTTCACATTCAAAAGAGGTTCAAACACTTCAACAAACATTAACACGTGTAGGATATCCAACAGTTGTAAGCGGGGAATTTGAAGCAGGAACAAAACAAGCTGTTGAAGTATTTCAAGCGAGCCACGGTCTAAAGGTTGATGGCATTGTTGATGAAGAAACATGGAACATGCTTGCTCAAGATGAAGCAATGATCGATTACTCTTTTACAAAAGAACAAGCAATCTCATATGCAAAAGCAAAGTTTGGAGAGGGATTTGTTTTTAGCTCAGATTGGAAATCGAAAGGGGATCAAGATGGACAAACGTACTATCGTGTTCACGTAGCGAGTCAGGAGTTTATTGATGAAGGTGGAACAGGAACAGTAGGTTTCTACTATGTGTATAAAGATGGAAAAGTTATAGAAGAACAATAGGAAAAAGCACTGTAGAATTGTTTTCTACGGTGCTTTTTCAATGACTTTGATGTAATGAATTTACTAAATAGTAGGATAATATTGTTCATACCTTGGATTACAATAATAGGGAGGTCTAGGTCCTATTTTAGGCATTGACCAAGTATATGGATTTGCATTATATAACAGTTGAACTTTCTCATCTGAGTGGTTAACTAACAATAATTTTACTTCGGGATTGTATTCATAATATAGCATACAGAACCTCCTTAAAGCATTACTTCCCTTTACCATATTCAACTTTTACAGCATTGAGCCCGTACTAAGCTTACATATTTTAAAAATAAGAATCTTGCACTATATGGGCTTCTGTGACATAAAGTAACCAGAAGATTGTTGATTAGGAGGATTGCTTATGTCACATGATGAACAAAAAGGTTATCCAATGCACCCTAATTATGGGAAAATAACACGCTATGAAGAGGTTCCAATTACAGTTCCAGAACAACGTCAACTTCGCCAGCCAGGTGTAGAAAAGCTAATGGTTCCACGACCAATCATTGAAAATCCACATTATAAAGGAAGCGGAAAATTAAGAAAAAAGGTTGCCTTGATTACGGGAGGCGACAGTGGGATTGGGGCGGCGATTGCTATCGCTTTTGCTAAAGAAGGAGCTAATGTAGCTCTTTCATATTTAGACGAACATGAGGATGCGAACAGAACAAAGAGCAGAATTGAAGAGCTTGGAAGGCGTTGTTTGTTATTACCAGGAGACTTAAGAGAGAAACAGCAGTGCGTTAATATCGTGAAAGAAACAATCGAAGAATATGGAAGGCTCGATGTACTTTGTAACCATGTTGGTATCCAGTTTCAACAATTAGATTTACTAGATATTACGGATGAGCAATTTGATGATACGTTTAAGGTAAATATCTACTCGCACTTTTATACAACGAGAGCTGCACTTCCATATTTGGATAAGGGTAGTTCGATTATAAATACAGCTTCTGTTGTAGCCTATATAGGAAACAAACAATTGATTGATTATACAGCGACTAAAGCCGCTAATGTTGGATTTACCCGTGCATTAGCTAACAATCTTGTAGATAAAGGGATTAGGGTAAACGCGGTTGCTCCTGGAAGAGTGTGGACACCTCTCATTCCTGCAAGTTTTTCTGCAGATCAGGTTTCACTTGTTGAAAATTCAATGCAGCGTCAAGGTCAACCATTTGAGCTTGCCCCGACGTATGTTTATTTTGCTTCAGATGATTCACGGTTTGTAACTGGTCAAACCTTTCATGTGAATGGAGGAGAATGGACGTCATCTTGATTTTGATAAATAAAAATTTCATAATACCTAATTCTTTAGTAAAGCATGTAAACATAATAAGGTGTAAATGTAGTAAACGAGGCAGTCTTAATGACTGCCATTTTTTTAGGGATAGATAAACATTTTGAGAAAAAAGGCAAACCATATAGTCTTTAAATTTAATGAATAATAAGAATAGAAATTTCTACTCTTTCCTTTTTTCTTAAATTATTTTCTCTTTTACTTTATAATGAAGAAAAATATGGAAAGTGAGGAAAGTATGAAGATTGGGTTAGTGCGTCATTTTAAAGTAAATCATCCGTATCCTACGAAAAGAGTAGAAAGAATTGAGCTCCAACAGTGGCTACAAGGATATGATAAAGCAGACATAGAGGAAAAGAACATTGACCTTTTAGGTATTGAGTGGACAGGTTGTTTTGTAAGTGATTTGCCTCGTGCGCTTACAACAGCAAAATCAATTTATAATGGTGAGCTTTTCGTGCGGTCTGAGCTCCGTGAAATCCCGATTTCTCCTTTTTTTAAAAGAAGCATCAAGCTTTCGGTGAAAAGTCATGCTGTGATTATGCGTCTTGCTTGGCTTTGTAATCATTCTTCCCAGATGGAGAAAAAAGCAGAAGTGAAGAAAAGAGTGGTATCAGTTGTAGACAAAATTTTGGCTGTGAAAAGGAAGAATGTATTAGTTGTAAGTCACGGGGCCCTGATGATTTACTTGCGAAAAGAACTGTTGAAAAGAGGTTTTAAAGGTGAAAAGTTTACACGAGCTCATAATGCTAGGGTTTATTTATATGGAAAAGAAGAGTGAAAATTTCTTTCATTATTTTTTGACTATCAGGAAGCAGAGGGTTTTTAACGAAGGTTGCTAAAATTCCGGTGATTTTTTTCTTCCGTGGATAAGGATAATTTTCGGAGAGAATCATCTCCATAGATAGTAAAAAGGCGCTAATGAGAATTAGCGCCTTTTTGTTATGAAACTTCTGTATGGATCGTATTTTTTTTAGATTTTTTAAACGTTGTGAGTGCAAAATAAATAAGAACCATTGCAACGACAAGGATTGAAGACCAAGCGTACATGGCGCTGTATCCTAGGGCACCAACTGCTTGCCCTAAAATAACGGCACCAACGGCAACTCCTAAATCCATAAAGCTTAAAACCATTGCATTTGCTGTTCCTTTTTTATCTGGGGTAACACGGCTAACAGCCCAAGCCTGGAATGTTGGCTGCATAATTCCATATGCAATTCCATAAAAAATACCGGAAAGAACAAGCATACTAAAGTGTGATGTATGTGAAAGTAAAAGAAGACCAATAATACCTGTGATACACGCAGGATAAATTAAAAACTTATGTCCAAATTGGTCATAAATTTTACCTGAAAAAGGTCTTGTTAAGACAAGCATTGCTCCAACGATAAGAAAGAAGAAAGAAGTTTTTCCTCCAAGACCTGTATCAGCTCCAAGACCGTCTAAATAGTTCACAATACCGGAAAATGTAATATAAAAAATCATGACAAGAAAACATGGTAGAAGTGCCTCTCGTGCAAAAGCATGATCAAGAAGTGATTTTGTATGTGAAATTTTTGGTGGCGTGTATTTATAACGAAGAGCAATTCCACCGACAAATGTCAACACTGTTAAACTGATAGAAAAAATAAGAAGAACATTAAAACCGTATGCATGAATAAGTGATAAAGCAATCATTGGACCAACAGATGTCCCGATACTTGTTGAAAGCCCAAAGTACCCAATTCCTTCTCCAATACGATTTGGCGGAATTAAATTAGTAGCAAATGTTGCTAAAAGAGTTGTAATGATACCAAACCCAATTCCTTGAATAATACGTAAAACAATTAAAAATGGAACAGATTCATTGTTAAAGCTTAATGCGACAGCTACAATAAGAAAAACAAGAGTGATAAGCATTGTTTTTTTCATATTTAGTCTTTCAAGAAACATCCCGATAAATGGTCGAGATAGGATAGCAGCAATCATGAAAACTGTTGTCATTAATCCCCCCGTTGTGGCATTGTTACTAATATCACCTACAAAAACAGGGAACCCTCCTAAAAGGGATTGAAGACTTAGGAAGAACAAAAATGTAATCGTGATAATCATCACATACTGTCCTGTCCAAAGTTTTGTTTTTTCGTGTTCCAAAATATTACCTTCTTTCTTTTTTTAAAAAATTAATTTAGCTTATTCTTCACATTAAACTGAATGTCTTCGAGAACACTCACAAAAGAACGTAGCTTTTCTTCTGAAATCCCATCAAATATTGTTGTGTACAGATTCTCCACATGTGGAAGAACTTTTTCCGTAAGAATCCGCCCCTCACTTGTAATTTCAATAAGGTAAGAGCGCCGGTCATCAGGATTTGGTAAACGTTTTAAAAGATCACGCTTCTCAAGTAAATCTAAAATTTTCGTTAAAGTTGCTTGATCTTTGTCAGCTTTTTCTGCTAATGCTTTTTGTGTTAAATGTTCAACAAAAGAAAGCTGTTTTAAAACGGTCCACTGTTCAGCTGTAATATTGAATGGCTTCAGTGAATGTGTCACAGTACTTCGTAGCAATTTACTTGTTGTGCTCGTGCAAAATCCAATATCATCCTTTAGCATCTATCTCATATACCCCCTGATCAAAATCACATGTTTCCTATTATACATCTTAATATTGTTTGTGTAAATATAGTTTGTATACAAACTATATTTTAAAAGGAATGTTTTCATGACGTAGAAAAACCGTCCTTTCAAAAGGACGGTTTTTTTAAGTGAGGGGAGCAGGATTGAATAAGCAAAGATCATTATGAAGCTTCCAGTAGTCTGCCCATGTTTTCTTTTTACCGCTTGCAACATCAATCATGTAATGAAAAAGTTCTGTGCCAATATCTTCGATTGTCGCATTTCCAGTTGCAATTTCTCCTGCATTAATATCAATTAAATCATGCCACTGCTCTTTCAAAGCATTTCGTGTGGAAACTTTTATAACAGGAGCCATTGCTAGACCATAAGGAGTACCGCGTCCTGTTGTAAAAACGTGCAAATTCATTCCTGAGGCAAGTTGCAGTGTCCCGCAAACAAAATCACTTGCAGGTGTTGCTGCATAGTGAAGGCCTTTTTTAGTTGCTTTTTCTCCAGGTGCTAATACATCTACAATTGGACTTCTTCCAGATTTAACGATAGAACCAAGTGCTTTTTCCACAACATTTGTTAAACCACCTTTTTTATTTCCTGGTGAAGGGTTTGCACTTCTATCAGCTTTTCCTCGCTCTAAGTAGCGATCATACCATTCCATTTCTTTTACTAACTTTCTTTGGACGTCTTCGTTTGCCGCTCGTGGTGTTAACAAATGAACAGCATCACGAACTTCTGTTACTTCAGAAAAGAAGACAGTTGCCCCAGCACGGACGAGAAGATCTGCTGCATATCCAACAGCAGGATTAGCCGTTACTCCAGAGAAAGCATCGCTTCCTCCACATTGTAATCCAACAACTAAGTTGGATAGAGAGCATAATGTGCGTTCTCGTTTATTTAGCCGTTTTAATTTTTCTTCAGCCATTTTCATAATCGTTTCAAGCATACCGTTAAATCCTTGCTCTTCTTGCAGGAGAACAACGTCTCGTTTATCGTCGCTTGATAAAAGCCGACTTGTTGTTAGCTTTTCACATCCAAGTCCAACAACCATCACTTCTCCCCCAAAGTTTGGATGCTTCATTAAATTTTGAACAGTACGAATAGGAATGGCAGCATCATCTGCATCAATAGCAACTCCACAGCCATAGTTATGGTTTAAAGCTACAACGTCGTCAACGTTTGGATAATGGGGCAGAAGTTCTTTCTTGACACGTTCTACAGCATAATCTAGAACACCGACAACACATTGGACACTTGTTGTAACACCGAGGATATTTTTCGTTCCCACACTGCCGTCGTTGTTTTCATAGCCAAGGAACGTATATCCGTTTATAGGCTCCATTTCTTCTGTTTTAGGGCTATCTTGAATAAGCTCTGCTAATGGTGGAGGAACAGGGAGCGAGACAGCACTTTCTTTAATACGACTTCCTTTTTGTAACATTTCACGAGCATATCCAATAATTTCTCCATATCGTATAATGGGTTCTCCAATGGACAGGGAGGTAAGCGAAACTTTATGACCTTGTGGAACATCGTCGATGAGTTTTAAACCACATGGGAACATAGTGTCTTTTGAAAGACCACCTTCATTTACGACAATGGCAACATTATCATTTTCATGTACTTTAATATAAAGAGGGGTACTCTTTTGCTTTTTACTTATTGACATTTTTCCATCTCCTTTTTATAAAAGCTATTATTGTAATATGCAATAAACGTGCCAAGTGAAATGAAAGCGATTTCTTCAAGGATTGTAGGAAGTGAATAAGTATAGGTGTATCATTTTGCAACATATGTTGGCGACATTTGTTGTATTTTACGAGAGATAAGAAAGGAGAAAGAGAAGAAAAGGCGAAAAAGATAAAATAGCCATTTTGGAGAAAAGGGGGAGAAAACGTTGGGGAAAATAATCTTTATTGCACCAGATAAAGCTCTTTATAAAATGGGGCAAAACATGATAAAAAGGTTGTCTTTAGAACAGGAAGTAGAAATCTACTTATCAAGGCTTGGGCGAGCAGTTAAACTAGCTCGTAGCTTACAAAATGATCATGTAGATGTCATTATTTCGAGAGGTGGAACAGCTTCTCTTTTGAGAAAAGAAAACTTAACTATTCCGCTTGTTGACATTCGCGTTACTGGGCAAGATTTAGCAAAGTGTTTTCATGAAAGTAAGAAAAAAACCGGTCTTGTTTCACCTAAAATAGCGCTTTTCGCTTTTGAAAATATGAAAGAAGAAGTAGAAGGCTTATCCTCTATTTTAAATGTGTCGCTTTCCCTTTATAAACTAGAGAAAAAAGAGGATATTTTCACAAAAGTTGATGATCTTTTATTTAAAGACGCAGACATTATTGTAGGGGGAATGAGTACTGCCGTTTATGCACGTAAAAAAGGATTTCAAGCTTGTGTGATTCATTCGGGAGACTTTGCCATTAAGAATGCTCTTTTGGAAGCTAAACGAATTGTAAAGGGTCGGAAAATAGAGAAGAAGAGAACGGAGATGTTTAAAGCGTTGATAGATTACTCAACACAAGGAGTAATTGGGGTAGACGATAAAGGCTTGATTAACGTATTTAACGAAGCAGCAGAGAAGCTTTTAGAAATAGAAGCTAAAAACATCATTGGAAAATCTCTTTCTACTCTTTTTCCATTCTACTCTTTTCACGATTTGAAGGAGAAAAATGAGCTAGGCGAAACGAAAATATACGGAACAAAAACTTTTCTATTTCATAAAATCCCTATTATTGTAGAGGAAAAGATGGTAGGAGGAATGATTGCTTTTCAAGATATTACACATATTCAAAAAATGGAGGAGAAAATTAGAAAAGATGTAGGAAACAAAAACTTGACAGCTTCTTATACCTTTGGAGATATGTTCGGTATTTCTAAAGAGTTAGACCGTGTAAAAAGAACAGGACGTAGAATGGCTAAAACAGAAGCCACTGTTCTTATTTCAGGAGAATCTGGAACAGGGAAAGAGCTTCTAGCTCAAAGCATTCATAGTGAAAGCGAGCGAAGAAATGGTCCATTTGTTGCTATAAACTGTGCTGCTCTTCCTTCTTCCCTTCTTGAAAGTGAGCTTTTCGGATATGAAGAAGGAGCGTTTACAGGAGCGAGACGCAAAGGGAAGAAAGGGCTGTTTGAACTAGCTCATAGAGGAACAGTATTTCTTGATGAATTAGGTGAAATGGACGCCTCTGCACAAAGTAGGTTGTTAAGGGTGCTTCAGGAAAAACAATTTATGCGTGTAGGAGGTCATCAATATATCTCAACAGATGTTAGAGTTATTGCTGCCACAAATCAAAACTTAGTTGAAAGTGTACAAAAAGGAACGTTTAGAGAAGACTTATTTTATCGATTACACGTTTTATCAATTACGATTCCACCTCTTCGTGATAGAAAAAGCGACATTTCTTATCTTGCTAAGCTCTTTCTTCAGCATTATAACGGGAAGTATAAAAGAACATTTTTCTTAAGTGATGATGTATATAAAATGTTAGAGGAGCAACAATGGTTAGGAAATGTAAGAGAATTAAAGCATTTTATAGAGAAACTTGTTGTTGTAGAAGAAAAGGATAGAGTAGAGCGAGAAGATATTGCGCACTATTTTGAAGTGAAATCAATAGCTAAAGAGCAGGAAGAGCAACAGTCATTACAAGAAAGCGAAAAGGAAAAGATTAGAGAAGTAGTGAAGGAGTGTTATGGCAATATCTCGAAAGCAGCACGTCTTTTAGGCATTAACCGAAGTACACTTTATCGAAAGTTACGAAAATATCATATTAAAGTAGAGAAGTCTTATTAAGAAAATGAATACCTTCTTTTTTTAGCTTGATAGAGAGGTTTATAAAAAAAGAAAAGAATAATTTTTTGTAACCGTTGACAAAACAATTTAATTTGTCTTACAATAAAATTGTAAATTATCAGAATGTTTGGAAAGGGGAAGAAGTTATGACGATTACAAGAAAAGCACCAAAGGGGATTCTAGGTTTTCCTGTTGCTCCATTTAATGAGCAAGGGAAAATAGATGAAAAAGGATTAGAAGCTAATATTCAATTTTTATTAGATGAGGGATTAGAGGCTATTTTCATTGCGTGTGGATCTGGAGAATTCCACGCTTTAAATACAAGTGAGTATGAGAAAATGGTTGAGGTGGCTCAAAGTGTTGTAAATGGTAAAGTACCTGTTTATACAGGAGTAGGAGGGAATTTATCAACGGCACTTGAGTGGGCGAAGATTTCAGAAAATAAAGGAGCAGACGGCTATTTAATTCTTCCTCCTTACTTGATTAAAGGGGAGCAGGAAGGACTTTATGAATATCTCAAAACAATTATTGATTCCACAAGCTTAAATGCAATTGTGTATCAAAGAGACAATGCAATTCTGCAGCTTCCAACACTTCAAAAATTACTTGATCTTCCACAGCTTGTTGGTTTAAAAGACGGCCATGGAAATATGGAGCTCAATATTCAGTTAACACAAACAATTGGAAAAAGATTAGGATGGTTGAATGGAATGCCGATGGCAGAAGTGACAATGCCTGCATATGCTCCAATTGGATTTGATTCATATTCTTCAGCTATTTCAAACTATATTCCACATGTTTCGAGAATGTTTTATGATGCAATCTTAGCTCAAAATCAAGAGCTTGTAACAGAGCTGTATCAAAACGTCATTTTACCCATTAATTCGATTCGTCATCGAAAATCAGGTTATGCTGTATCACTTATTAAGGCAGGAATGGAGATCATTGGATTGCCTGTGAAAAATACGGTGCGCCCACCTGTTGTACCTGTTGATAAAGAAGACTATCGTGATCTTGAAAAAGTAATTGAAAAAACATTTCAAAAATATCCAAAATCACAAAAAAGCGTTCTTTCATAATTCTGAACGAATTGTAAACGCTTAATCAAGGAGGAGAACTATGAGCATTCGTACAGAGGAAAAGCAGTACCCAAACTTTATTAATGGAAAAGAAGTTTTCTCATCTTCAAGTGAAGTGATTAAAATTACTAATCCAGCAAATACAACAGACGTTGTTGGATATGTGCAAAAATCAACGGAAGAAGATTTAAATGAAGCAGTGCAAGCAGCTGCAACAGCACAAGAAAAGTGGAAGAAGCTATCAGGAGCTGAGCGAGGACAATATTTGTATGCTGTTGCTGATATTATGGAGAAGAAAATAGATGAAATCGCTCATTGTGCAATGCGTGAAATGGGAAAAACGCTTGGGGAAACAAAAGGTGAAACAATACGAGGAATTGCTATATTACGCTACTACGCTGGTGAAGGTATGCGTAAAGTAGGTGATGTGATTCCTTCAACTGATAGTGATGCGCTTATGTTTACAACCCGTGCACCACTTGGCGTTGTTGGTGTCATTACCCCTTGGAACTTTCCTGTTGCTATCCCAATTTGGAAGATGGCACCTGCGCTTATCTACGGAAATACGGTTGTAATTAAGCCAGCAACCGAAACAGCGATAACGTGCGCTAAAATTGTTCAATGTTTTCAAGAAGCTAATATTCCAGAGGGAGTCATTAACATGGTAACAGGCTCTGGCTCTGTTATTGGACAAGGTATTGCGACTCATCCAGGAATTCAAGCGGTAACTTTCACAGGATCAGACGGAGTTGGAAAGAGAATTGGTCAGCAAGCACTTGCTCGTGGAGCGAAGTACCAACTTGAAATGGGTGGAAAGAACCCGGTTATTGTAGCAAATGATGCAGATTTAGATTTAGCTGTTGATGGAACAATTAGCGGGGCATTTCGTTCAACAGGTCAAAAGTGTACAGCAACAAGTCGTGTTATTGTCCAAAGTAGTGTTTATGAAGAGTTTAAAGAAAATCTATTAGCTAAAACAAAAGAACTTGTGGTAGGTAATGGAGAAGACAGCGGTACATGGATGGGCCCATGCGCAAATGAAGGTCAGCTCAATACGGTTCTTTCCTATATTAAGAAAGGAAAAGAAGAAGGAGCAACACTTTTATTTGGTGGGGAACGATTAACAGAAGGCGAGCTTAAAGATGGTTATTATGTTCAACCTACTATCTTTGAAAACGTAAATTCCAAGATGACGATTGCTCAAGAAGAAATCTTTGGTCCAGTTATTGCGCTTCTTAAAGTGGAAAGTGTAGAAGAAGCACTTCATATTGCAAACGATGTCGAATACGGCTTAAGTGCCTCTATTTTCACAACAAACATTAGCTCTATGCTGTCGTTCATTAACGAAATGGATGCAGGGCTTGTACGAATCAATTCAGAAAGTGCGGGAGTAGAGCTTCAAGCACCGTTTGGAGGTATGAAACAATCAAGCTCACATTCTCGTGAACAAGGAGAAGCAGCGAAAGAATTTTTCACAGCTATTAAGACGGTTTTTGTTAAAGGATAAATAGTTTCGCCTCAATATATAGATGGAAGAAAAGCGGGGTGATTTCTTCCATCTGTATAAAGAGGAAGCGCTTTACAATAAGGATAAGCATCAAGGGGGAACATGGGGAAAGCGCTAGATCATAGTGCAAGGGGAGGATAACAATGGGTCAAGCAAAATTAAGCATCGAAACTACAAGAAAAAGTCAGGTTCGCTGGTTTGTTGTCTTTATGCTTTTTGTTTTAACGACAATTAACTATGCTGACCGTGCAACGCTTTCAATTGTTGGTGACTCTGTACAAAGAGATCTTGGATTAAGTGCTGTATCAATGGGGTACGTCTTTTCAGCATTTGGCTGGGCATATGTTATTGGACAGCTTCCTGGTGGATGGCTTTTAGATAAGTTTGGTTCAAAGATAGTCATTGCCGCAAGTGTCTTCTTTTGGTCTCTTTTTACTTTTTTTCAAGGATTCATCGGCTTTTTTAGCGCAGGAATTGCTATAATTATGTTATTCAGCCTGCGTTTTATTGTAGGGCTTGCTGAAGCTCCTTCATTTCCAGGGAACAGTCGGATTGTTGCTTCGTGGTTTCCAAAATCTGAAAGAGGAACAGCCTCAGCAATCTTTAATTCCGCTCAGTACTTTGCCTTAGTGTTGTTTTCACCGCTGATGGCATGGATTGTACATAGATTTGACTGGCACATGGTTTTCATTGTGATGGGTGTCCTTGGAATGATTCTAGCGGCCGTATGGTTAAAAGTTATTCATAGTCCTAAAAAACATCCTCGTATAACTAAGGAAGAAATAGCCTACATAGAAGAAGGCGGCGGCTTAGTTGATATGGATGAAGGAAAAGAAAGAAAAGAAGGAAAAGAAAGAAAAGAAGGAAAAGAGAAAGAAGCAAAAAAAGGGCCACAGTGGTCTCAAGTGAAGCAGCTGCTAACAAATCGGATGCTTGTTGGAGTTTATCTTGGGCAGTACTGCATTACAACACTAACTTACTTTTTCTTAACATGGTTTCCTGTCTATTTAGTTCAAGCACGCGGCATGTCTATTCTAGAAGCCGGATTTATTTCTTCTCTGCCTGCAATTTGCGGATTTGTCGGTGGGGTGCTAGGAGGAATTGTATCTGATTTCTTCTTGAAAAAAGGGCGTTCTTTAACCTTTGCACGTAAAACGCCAATTGTAATTGGAATGCTGCTTTCCTGCAGTATGATTGCTTGTAACTATGTTGATGCAGAGTGGCTTGTGGTTGTGATTATGTCACTTGCGTTTTTCGGAAAAGGGTTTGGTGCATTAGGCTGGGCTGTTGTTTCAGATACGTCGCCAAAAGAAATTGCGGGATTAAGCGGCGGACTTTTTAATACATTTGGAAACATTGCTTCTATTACAACACCTATCATCATCGGATATATTGTAAATGCGACAGGCTCTTTCAACGGAGCACTCGTTTTTGTCGGAGCAAATGCGATTGTTGCTATTCTAAGCTACTTGCTTCTTGTTGGTGAAATTAAACGAGTCGAGTTAAAAGGTGCAGGAATGAAACCTGAAAGCAATCTTAAGATGTAAGCGCGTTCAAAAATAAAGGGGAGTGAATGGATATGACAAATTACGCAATTCAAAACAGTGGGATCCAAGGAGAAAAAGAGAAAACAGCACATATTACAAGTATGGAAGTAATTCCTGTTGCAGGTCATGACAGTATGCTATTAAATTTAAGCGGAGCACATGGTCCTTTTTTTACACGAAACATCGTTATTCTAAAGGATAGTGCAGGAAATACGGGCGTTGGCGAAGTACCAGGAGGAGAAAAAATTAGAAAGACCCTTGAAGATGCTAAGTCACTTGTTATTGGGGAGAGAATTGGGCGGTACAACGCTATTTTGAATAACGTACGGGAGAAATTTGCAAACAGAGATGCAGCCGGGCGCGGATTTCAAACGTTCGATCTTCGCGTTACAATTCATGCTGTTACTGCATTAGAAGCAGCCCTTTTAGATCTTGTTGGGAAGTTTTTAGGTGTTCCTGTTGCTGCTCTTCTAGGAGAAGGTCAGCAGAGAGAGTCTGTGGAGATGTTGGGTTACTTATTTTATGTAGGAGACCGTAAAAAGACAGATTTAGCATACAGAAGTGAAGAAGATCAAAAAAATGACTGGTTTAGACTTCGCCATGAAGAAGCACTAACACCAGAAGCGGTAGTCCGTCTTGCTGAAGCATCATACGAACAATACGGGTTTAACGATTTCAAGTTAAAAGGTGGCGTGCTAGCAGGGGAAGAAGAAATTGAAGCTGTTACAGCCCTCTCCAAACGTTTTCCAAATGCAAGAATTACTCTTGATCCAAATGGAGCATGGTCACTTGAAGAAGCCATTTCTCTTTGTAAAAATAAACATGACGTTTTAGCATATGCTGAAGATCCATGTGGAGCAGAAGGGGTATATTCAGCACGTGAAGTAATGGCGGAATTTAGAAGAGCTACAGGTTTGCAAACAGCGACAAATATGATTGCAACAGATTGGCGCCAAATGGGTCATGCTATTATGCTCCAATCTGTTGACATCCCACTAGCAGATCCACATTTCTGGACAATGCAAGGTTCTGTTCGAGTGGCTCAAATGTGTCACGAGTGGGGATTAACATGGGGGTCTCATTCAAACAACCATTTTGATATCTCACTAGCGATGTTTACTCACGTGGCAGCCGCAGCACCTGGGAATATTACGGCAATTGATACACATTGGATTTGGCAAGATGGTCAACGATTAACAAAAGAGCCGTTCCAAATTAAAGGAGGGGTTGTAGAAGTACCAAATCGCCCTGGTCTTGGTATAGAAATTGATATGGAAGAAATCGGAAAAGCCCATGAGCTGTATGAAAAGATGGGTCTTGGAGCAAGAGACGATGCAAAGGCAATGCAATATTTAATTAAGGATTGGAAATTTGATAACAAGCGTCCTTGTTTAGTTCGATAACAAAAGGTAAAACAAATGTTCTTGAAAGCTCGAACAGTTCCCATATTGTTCGAGCTTTTTCCTTATAATACGAATACAAAGAAAAGCAAACATAATTTTGGAGGATAGATTGGTAATATGCAACATTCTTTCTTATAATAGAAGAAGTAGGATTCAAAAAGGAGGAATACGTATGACGGGGCCAATGAAGAAGGTTTCCTTTAAATCTGTGAATCGAAATACCCTTGCTAAACAAGTTGTTGACAGAATTATTGAGCTTCTCATTAGCGGACAGCTGAAACCGGGTGACAAACTTCCAACGGAGATGGAGCTTCTTGACGTTCTCCATGTTAGCAGGCCTGTATTAAGAGAAGCCTTAAGTGCTTTAGAGATATTAGGGGTTATTACGCGAAAAACACGCGATGGTACATATTTTAATAACAAAGTAGGTACACAGCCTTTTTCAGTTATGCTTGCTCTTGCAGTTGATAACTTACCTGCTATTGTGGAAGCTCGCATGACGTTAGAGCTTGGTCTTGTAACAATGGCTGCTGAAAAAATAACAAATGAACAACTTCATCAGCTGAAGAAAACAATTGAAAATATTGAAAACAGCAAAGACCACAACTATGGTGAATTTGATAAAGAATTTCACCGCATTATTGCCACTAGTGCAGACAATCAAATTGTAGAAGGAATGATTCATTCTTTGCTCCTTACACATGAAAAAACGGATAATGAAATAACGTTTAGAGAACCAAAATTAACAGCTGAGCATCATACAGCGATCTACAATGCTCTTTGTAACCATGATCCAATTGATGCTTTTCAACAGATGTATAAACATCTTAAGTATGTAAGAGATAAAGTATTGAAATCATATAATCCTCCTCAATAAAAAAAA
>NZ_JALAMS010000018.1:206971-498836 GCF_026790145.1 Priestia endophytica
AAAATGATTGACTTTAAAGAAGATAGGGATTAAAATATAAAAGTTCTAAAAAAAACTGTTCTAAATGGAACAATTCATAAATTTAATATTAAGCGAGGTAAATATGGAAAGTAATGATCTACGTGAAGAGCGTCCTGTAGAGCTTCTTAAATCTTTTTGGAACGTGCAAAAAAATATGATGCAGCTTATCCAAAAAACAGCTGTAAACAATGGACTGTCTGTTCCTCAATATGTCATTTTAGTAACCATCGCACCATATGGGGAGATGCTTCAAAAAACAGTTGTAGAAAAAACGTTTCTTCCGAAAAGTACGTTAAGTCAAGCTGTTGAAGGACTTGTTTTAAAAGGATTTATCGAGCGGCATCATGTAGAAGGAAACCGCAGGGAAGTAGAACTTTTGTTAAGTGAAGAGGGAAAACGCTTTTTAAAAGAGCTTCATGTTAAAAAGAGTGGAATACATGATGTTTTTCAACAAGCAGCTGATGTATTAACAGAAAAAGAATATGAAGGAATTTTACGAACACATAACGAGATTTCTGCGCTTTTAGAAAGAAAAACAGTAGAATAGGAAAGAGGGAAAATAATGACAGTTGAAAGTAATAAATCAGGCAGTCGTAAGCTTGTTTTAACAGGACTTATTATTGCTATGTTTTTTGCTGCTCTTGATGGCACAATTGTGGGAACAGCAATGCCGAGAATTGTCGGAGATCTTGGCGGACTTAGCATGATGACGTGGTTAACAACGTCATACTTATTAACATCAACAGCTGTTGTACCTATCGCAGGGAAGCTAGCTGATTTACTTGGAAGAAAAACAGTTTATGTATCAGGTATTGTTATCTTTATGATTGCTTCTGCCCTTTGCGGATTAGCAACAAACATGACAGAACTTATCATTTACCGAGGATTGCAAGGAATTGGCGGCGGGATTATGATGCCAATGGCGATGATTGTAATCGGAGATTTATTCACTGGGAAAGAAAGAGCGAAATTCCAAGGGGTTTTTGGTGGTATTTATGGTTTAGCTTCTGTTATTGGTCCGCAGATTGGCGGTTGGATTGTTGATTCTCTAAACTGGAAATGGGTATTTTATATTAACCTTCCTGTTGGGATTTTAGCTGCAATCTTTATTGCTATCGGTCTTGAAAAACATGAACGAAAAGGCAAGATTAAATTTGATATTGCTGGAATGTTTACGATGATTGTTGGAGTTGTAAGCTTACTTTTAGCGCTAAGCTTTGGTGGGAAAGACTATGCTTGGGATTCATGGCAAATCCTTGGATTGTTTGCTCTTGCTCTTGTTGGTTTAGTAAGCTTTGTTATGGTTGAGAATAGAGCAGCTGAGCCTATTTTACCGATGTACCTTTTCAAAAATCGAACGTTTACTCTTTTGAATTTAATCGGATTTTTAATGAGTGTTGGGATGTTTGGTGCTGTTACGTTCGTGCCATTCTTTATGCAAGGCATCGTTGGAGTAAGTGCGACAGAATCTGGCACAATTATGACACCAATGATGATTGCGATGATTGTAACAAGTATTATTGGTGGTCAGCTTGTCTATAAAATCGGTGTGAAAGCACAAATTATTACAGGTATGATTGTCATGGCATTCGGTTTCTTCCTATTAACAACACTAAACCTTCATACTAGTCAGCTTACTGCTATATCATATATGGCTATTATTGGTCTTGGGATGGGTCTTGTAATGCCTATTATTACGCTTGCTTTACAAGAAAGCTTTTCAAAAGCAGAGCTTGGAGTTGTGACATCTTCAAGTCAGTTTTTCCGTTCGATTGGTGGGACATTTGGAATTACGGTGTTAGGAGCTGTGATGAATGCAAAGTCTGGCACGCTTTTAACAAACGACTTAGTTCCATACTTAGATACGCTTCCTGCTCAAGCAAGCACGCTTGTTACAAAGTTAAAAGAAATGATTAGCACAAATCCACAAGGACTTCTGCAGTCATTATTTAGTCCAGACGCTGTTAAAGGCATGCCTGGAGAAATAGTTCCTATTCTAAAAACATCTTTAATGGAATCTTTGCACAGCGTATTTTTCGTAGGTTTTGCACTTATTATCGTTGGTGCTTTATTTACGTTGTTTCTTAAAAAAATTAAGCTTGAAAACAAAAAAGGGGAAGCTTCTTCTGAGCAAGAAGAGGGAGTTCCTTCCGCATCACATTAAAAAAGAGAGCCTAGGCTCTCTTTTTTAATGTAAGGAATCAACATATTGCTTTGCTTCAAGAAGAGAAAATCCGAAATGTTCGCGGGCTTTCTTCACTGCTTTTACGTTTTCTCCATCTTTTACGAGCTGCTTCAGCTCACCTTTTACCTCTTCTTCATATTGAAAGAAAGCATCATGCTTATCTTTCAATATGAAGGCTTCTAACCTTTTCATTTTAAGGTCCATCTTTTTTTCCAATTGCGAGATACGACTTGAAATATAAAGAACTCCAAGCACTATTATAAAAAGTATGGTGAATATATCTATGGAAAAACCTCCCTTTTCAAATTTTATCATGGTGAAAAGGGAGTGTATATGGTGATTAATCCAAACTGTTAATATGTAAAAAATCGTGAGCTGTTTTAGCTGTTTCACGAGCTTTTTCTACGCTCTCACCACCGCAGAGGGCAACAGCTAAACGTCTCCCTACAGTAGCATCTGGCTTCCCAAAAACACGTACTTCTGTATGTGGAAGAGCAAGTGCATCCTCCAATCCTCTAATTTCATATTCTTTCGTTTCTTTCGGTGATTTCAATGGTCGGCTTGCGCCATGTGTGCTGAGTTTGATTTCAGTAATAGGAAAACCTAACAGGGCGCGCACGTGTAGAGCAAATTCTGACAGCTTTTGAGTTGCAAGTGTTACAAGACCTGTATCATGAGGACGAGGAGAAACTTCGCTAAAATAAACACGATCTCCTGCTAGGAAAAGCTCCACTCCAAAAAGCCCATATCCACCTAATCCGTCTGTTACTTCCTTTGCAATTCTTTCTGCTTCTTTGAGCTGTTTTTCTGTCATATAATGGGGCTGCCATGATTCAATATAGTCTCCGTTCTTTTGTTTATGGCCAATTGGAGCACAAAATTTAGTTCCATTCACAGCTCTCACTGTAAGAAGGGTAATTTCAGATTCAAAAGAAATAAATTCCTCGATAATAACGCGCGTGCTTTTTACACGTCCGCCTTCTAAAGCTATATTCCAGCATGAGTTTAAATCTTCTTCACTGCGACAAATACTTTGTCCTTTTCCAGAAGAGCTCATAAGCGGCTTAATGACACAAGGGTAGCCTATTTGTGCTACAGCTTCAGTAAACTCTTCATATGTATTTGCAAACTGATAGCGAGCTGTTGGGATGTTCAGTTCTTCAGAAGCAAATCGGCGAATTCCTTCTCGATCCATCGTTAATTTAGTTGCTTTTGCATTTGGAACAACGTTAAATCCTTCTTTCTCAAGACCAACAAGTTCATCTGTTGCAATGGCCTCAATTTCGGGAACGATAAAGTCTGGCTGTTCTTTTTGGATGATGTTACGGAGAGCGTGTGAGTCTAACATATCAATGACATACTGTTTATGAGCAACATGCATTGCTGGAGCATGTTCATAGCGATCAACAGCAACTGTTTCAATACCAAAACGCTGGGCTTCAATCATTATCTCTTTTCCAAGTTCACCTGCACCTAATAAAAGCATTTTCTTTCCGCTAAACATAATTAAACTCCTCCTTATCTAAAAACGAATTATGAATCTTAATTATTGTTTAAAGTTCGGTTTTTAAGTTTATTTAATTCGTTAATAAGATTAATATCTTTTATTAATCCCATTTTAACGTACATTTTACTTTTGTGAAAGAGTAATGTTCAGACTCTTTATCAAACTTAGCAAACCGTATAATATTTACCTTTTGTGACAAAATAAAAGCGATATTGGGAAGAGTTGGTGATGATAATTGAGTGATATATCTTCGTTAAGCACTGGATTAGAAAGGAATTTAGCATATCTTACTCCCTTGTTAAAAGACCAAGCAGACATGTCGCGAAAAGATATTTATATCAAAAAACATGATAGGGCATGTACTATTTTATATTTACAAAATACGTTGAATAGTGAAGCGCTTGAAAAGCTCATCGATTCATTAACTTCAATTGATTACTTAACAGAATTCGAATATCCATTTAAAGAAATTTTATTTTCTAGGATTGGCCTTCTTAAGCAAACAGAGCTTTTCTCATATGAAGAAATATTAGAAGCTATTTTCAGTGGAATGTCTGTCTTGCTTGTGGATGGAATGAATATAGCTTTTTCATTAAATACAATAATGCCTAAAATGAGAGCATTTGCTGAACCAACAACAGAGCGTGTTGTCCGCGGACCAAAGCTTTCCTTTATTGAAAATACGGATGAAAATATCGGGCTTATTCGTCAGTTTATGAAGGATCAAAATTTGATGATTGAGCAAGGTGAAGTTGGTTTGCACGGAAAAGTAAAAATCACCAAACTTTACATTAAAGGTACAGCTGATGAAAAGCTGCTTCAGAGGGTAGAAGAAAAGCTTTCGAAAGTTCAGGAGAGAGATATTGAAGATTCGGGTATGCTTGGTGAACTTCTCGAAGAAGTCCCGTTTTCTCCCTTTCAACAAATTCAAAACACAGAGCGGATGGACATTGCCTTAGCAGCTTTAAAAGATGGAAGAGTGATCATCATGGTCGATGGCTCACCGTTTGTTCTTGTTGTTCCCACGACAATTAACATGTTGTTAAAGTCTCCTGATGATTACTATGAACGGTGGATTGCGGGAACGTTTTTGCGCATACTTCGGTATGTATCTTTATTTATCACGCTTTTTTTATCTTCGATTTATATTTCGCTTGTTTCATTTAATCAAGGATTGTTGCCGACTGAACTAGCGTTGACAATTGCCCAAACACGTGAAAATGTGCCATTTCCACCTTTTATTGAAGCAATTATTATGGAAATGACGATTGAATTATTGAGAGAAGCTGGAATACGGCTTCCAACCCCGCTTGGTCAAACAATTGGTTTAGTTGGAGGGGTTGTTATTGGGCAAGCGGCCGTACAGGCTAATCTTGTGAGTTCAATTATGGTTATTATTGTTTCCATCACAGCGATCACTTCATTTATTGTGCCTCAGTACGGATTTGGTCTTGCCTTCCGGGTTTTACGTTTTGGAGCAATGATTAGTGCAGCGCTTTTAGGTATCTATGGAGTCACTCTTTTCTTTATTATTGTAACCATTCATATTTCAAAACTAGACAGCTTTACGATTCCATACTTTGACCCAGGAGCATCAATTCAAAAAGGGAAGTGGAAAGATTTTATTATGAGGTTTCCATTTCCAAAAATGTAGAGCAATGGTTGGAAATTGATTAAAAAAAGATGTTTGAATGGAGGTAATCGTATGGGCCGAGATGGTGGGCAACTTACAACATTAGATTTTATAGCTTTGATTTCATCTACAATGTTAGGTGTTGGCTTATTAGTACTGCCAAGAACCATTACAGTTAAAGTTGGAACACCTGATGGATGGATTGTGCTTATCATCGATGGCCTCATCTTCTTTGCGGTCATTTACATACTCCTCCAAATCTTAAAAAAGCATAATGTGAAGAATTACTTTGATTATACCCAAGAAGGATTCGGGAAAAAGCTTGGAAAACTCGTTAATTTAATCATGGTTGTTTATTTTATAGGAGTAGCAAGCTTTGAAGTCGTAGCAATGAGTGAAATGGTTCGCTTTTTCCTTTTGTCTGAGACACCTGTAGAGCTTATTATTCTCACGTTTATTTTAACGTCTGCTTATTTAATTAATAGCAATCTTAAAATAATTGCAAAAGTGTGCGTGTTTTTCTTTCCAATTACAATTGCTGTTATTCTACTGATATATGCTTTTGGCCTACAAATTGTGGATATAAAAAACGTTCAACCCGTTCTTGGGCAAGGGATTATGCCAGTTGTTAAAGGAATGAATACGGTTATGCTTTCTTTCTTTGGGATTGAACTTCTGCTCATTTTAAAAGGATTTACAAGCAAAGATACAAAGCTTGTGAAAGGAGCCTTTATTGGTTTTGCTGTTCCGCTGCTTTTATATATTTTAACGTACGTGCTTGTTGTAGCAGGGGTCACCGTTCAAGAAGTAACAACTGTAACATGGCCGACGATTTCTTTTGTGCAATCGTTTGAAGTAAAGGGGATTTTTATCGAACGGTTAGAGTCTTTCTTACTTATAACATGGATTCTGCAATTTTTTACAACGCTTACTCTTTACTACTTTTCAGCTGTCACAGGGCTACAGTCAGTCTTTCGAAATGGATATAAGCCAAACGTTTACATTCTTATTCCGATTATCTTTCTCTTGGCTAATTGGCCGAAGGATACCATTGAAATTTTAAAAATGAGTGATATGTTAGGGTGGATTTTTCCATTTATTTTACTAGCCATTCCCATTATAAACTTCCTGCTTGTAGCAATTAAAAGGAGAGTGAAAGCGAGATGAAAAAAATCTTAATCTTGTTTGTACTTCTTTTTTTAGTTGGGTGTGGAGACAGTCAAAACCTTGAGGATGTTTCTTTGCTAGTTGGTTCTGGGATTGATGCAGGGAAAAAAGGAGAAGTTCATCTTACACAGCAGATTATCATTCCATCTGGAGGTGGAGGAAGTGAGGCAACTAGGCCTTCCTATAAAAACTATTATACAAAAGGAACGACTATTCAGGAATCCATTCGAGATATTGCTCTTAAAACATTCCCAGTGATGAGCAACCACCAGCGCGTGTTGATTTTTAGTAAAAATGCTCTTGACAAATACCCTCTTGACGTGTGGATTAATGAATATATTAGAGACGATAATACAAGAAGAAGTGCGCTCGTCTTTGTGACAAGGGAATCGGCAAAAAAAATTTTATCAACAGGATCAAAGGAAGACATTCCAGCTAATAAAATTTTTGAAATTGCAAATAACAAAACGTCTTCTAATAAAATATTAAAACCGATTACGCTTGGACAAGTGTCAGCAAAGCTTCAGTCAGATGGAAGCTTTGCTGTACAAGGTCTTAAAATTAAAGAGGGGGAGCTCATTCTTGATGGAGTAGAAGTCATTGATGATGGAAAACCAATTGGGCATATGACGCCAAAGGATGTAAGTCATTTGAACTGGCTCATTGGCGATGTTCAAGGTGGAGTCGTTCCAGCAACATATAAAGGAGAACCCATTTCCTTTGAATTTTTCCATATGGTGAAAAAAGAGATTAAGACTAAAATTAAAAATGGAAAACTTCATTTCGATATTTCACTAGAATGTGAAGGGCGAATTGCAGAGAACTGGTACAGAAGTGAAAACTCCTTTAAGAAACGAGATCTTGAAGAAATGGAGAAAGTAATAGAAAAACAAGTAAAAAAAGACGTAGAAGATATTATTCATAAGCTTCAAACAAAATATAAAACAGGTGTTGCGGGTCTTTATCAATATGTTCAAATTCAGCATCCAAAATATTGGAAAAAGCACAATAAAGAGTGGGGGAAAAAGTTTAGTGAAGCTGAAATTAATTATGATGTAAACATTGAAGTTATTGATTTTGGAACAAAAGGATCAACGTCATAAGAAATGTCAAAAAAAAGAGAAATCGGACGAAAAATGTTATATTGTCAGAAGTTTTGACATTAAAATTGAGCATTTCTTTTCATATGGTATAGTAATGATATAAAAGGTAGAATATTTTGAAAAAGAGGAGAAAAATGAACACACTTTCTTGTTTAGAAGACCTCCATCATCTATCTTTATCTCAGAAAGAAAGAATAATGGAAGTTGCAAATACTCTCCAACTTACAGCAGATATTTCAAAGTCAGATATGTTTATTGATTGTTCACTTTCTGAAGATAAAGCAATGATTGTTGCACAAGCTCAGCCTGCAACAGCTTCTTCTTTATATAAAAGAAATATTATAGGAGAAACAGCGACAGAACAAAATGAACCAGGGGTATTTTTTAGCTTAAGAACGGGTAATACCATTACGAATTCACGCGGCATCACCCAAGAATGTGTTATCGTTCAGCAAGATATCGTACCTATTGTTGATAACAAAGGAACTACTATTGGGGTGCTCATAAGAGAGCGAGATATTTCAGAAGAAATGTTGACTAATAAACGGGTTGAAGAGCTGTTAATTCCAAAAGAAAGTGTAGACAGGGAAGGGACGGTGAAATCTCTTATTCAAAAAGAAATTCATCACCGTGTTAAAAACAACCTGCAGATTATTTCAAGCTTGCTTAGATTGCAAACGCGCCGAGCTCATTCTGAAGTATCGGATATCTTGCAAGATAGTGTAGCGAGGATTGAGACAATTTCAATTATACATGATTACTTAGCGCAAGATGGAATAGAAGCAGTGAACATTGTGCTCGTAATGGAGCGAGCCGCTGATATGCTTATAAGCCTAGCTTCTGTGCCAGAAAAAGAAATCTCTCTTTCGGTTAAAGGGGAGCCTACTTTTTTACCATCTAATCAAGCAACATTCGTTTTACTTATTGTGAATGAACTTGTTCAAAATTGTCTCAAACATGCTTTTGAACAACAAAAGAGTGGAAAAATTAGTATTACAGTAATCTGCCGTAAACAAATAGCAAACATTACGGTTGAAGATAATGGTAGAGGAATAATTGAGGACAAGCCGTCCTCGCTTGGACTGCAGCTTGTACATACGTTGGCAGCAGAGCTGAACGGCGTTCTCTCCACTTTTTCATCAGAAGACGGAACAAAAATGACGCTCACATTTCCTATAGCAAAAGCGGTGATGTTATGAAAGACCGAGTGATGGTTGTAGATGATGAACCTATTACACGTCTGGATATAAAAGAAATGCTTGAAGAGCGCGGGTATAACTTAGTTGGGGAAGCTAAAAACGGTGAAGAGGCAATTGAAAAAGCTAAACATCTTGCTCCAAACCTTATCATTATGGACATAAAGATGCCTATTTTAGATGGTGTAAAGGCTTCTTCTATTATAAAGAAACAATCGGATTGTGCAATTTTACTTTTAACAGCTTACAGCGATCAAGAATTAACGATAAAGGCTAAAAAAGCAGGAGTCACAGGATACCTTGTTAAACCTGTGAAAGAAAGGGAGCTCATTCCCGCTGTTGAAATTGCTTTAAGTCAACGGGAGAAAGAGCTAGAACTCTCTAGAAAAATTGCTCTTTTAGAAGAAAAAATAGAGCATCGTAAAAAAATTGAAAAAGCAAAAGGAATTCTAATGAAAGTAAAAGGATATTCAGAGGAAGAGGCATACCGAAAACTTCAAAAAAAGAGTATGGAAACTCACCTATCAATGGTGAAAATAGCGGAACAGGTTATAGCAAAAGTGAATAAATAAAAGCAATGGCGCTTTGAAGACCCTCTACATGTTGTAGGGATTCTTCAAAGCGTTTTTTCGTTAGGAGGAGGAGTTTTGGGCGAATATTGGATAAAAAGTATAGGAATTGACATTGGTACAAGCACAACAAAAGTCATTTTAAGCAGGCTTCTTATTAATGAAAGGAAGGATGGTTTTAGCCTTCCTGTTTGCCGCATTATCGATCGAGAAGTGACCTATACAGGGTCTTTATACGAAACACCTTTAGAAACCAAAGATATGATTCATATTGAAAAGCTAAAGAGTCTTCTTTCAAAAGAGTATCAAAAAGCTAACGTTAACTTAAAAGACATTAAAGGAGGAGCTGTCATTATTACAGGGGAAACAGCTCGAAAAGAAAACGCTGAAAGTATTATTCATTACTTGGCAGATAAAGCAGGAGACTTTGTTGTTGCAACAGCAGGAGATAGCCTAGAAGGTATTCTAGCTGGAAAAGGATCCGGAGCTATGAAACGTTCAGAAGAGATAAATGGAACAGTTGCGAATGTTGATATTGGGGGCGGAACCGCAAATGTGGCATTTTTCCAAGATGGAAAAGCTGTAGCTTCCCTTACTTTCCACGTTGGGGGACGCCTTGTTCGTTTAACAGAAGATGGAGAAGTAGAGTATGTAGCGCCATCCCTCTTTAAATGGCTTTCTTATCGATCTATTAATCTAAAAAAAGGAGACATTTTATCGTATAAGCAAGCTCAAAACCTCTGTCAAAAACTAAGTGAAGACTTGTTTGCTTACTTATTAAGCAACGATAAACAAGGTGGAGAGCTTTTGCTGACAGGAGAACATAATGAAGTGCTTCCTAAGCCTGATGAAATGATGATTTCTGGGGGAGTTGGGGCAATGATGAATGATGTACAAATTCATACAATGAAAGATGCAGCAAGATATGGAGATATTGGTCCGCTCTTAGCGTCTGTAATTCCGACTGCTTTTCCCTTATCAAGTGTGCGTATTAAAAAAGCAGTTGAGACAAATAGAGCAACGGTGATTGGGGCTGGTATGCAAAGCATGGAAGTAAGTGGAGCAACTGTTCATGTGCAAAAAGAACTTTTACCAATCAGAAATATACCGCTTTTAAAAGTAAAAACAAGTAAAAAAGGAGAGTGGAGCTCTCTTGAGTTCTCGAGGAGGTTGAGAGAAAAAATAAGGCATGCAAAAGAAGTGTTTGATACAAAACAAAATCCACCGTTTGCCTTAACGCTCCTTGACATGCCTTATTGTTCGTACGTGATTTTACAGGAAATGGCTCAGGCTATTCATGAAGAAATGGAAAAAGAGTTTCAAAAGGAAAATATTGTCGTTGTTTGCCAAGACGATGTAGCAAAAGCGCTCGGTCAAGCCCTCAAAAAACGGTGCGCTGAGGATGTGAATATTGTTTGTATTGATGGCGTGCAGGTTGCTGATGGAGATTATATAGATCTTGGGATGCCTATTGGAGGAGAAGCGATTTCGGTTTCTGTTAAAACACTTGCATTTCATCAATAGAAGGAGGAAAAAGAATGAACAAAAAAACAACTATTCTCGGACAAACTTATTCTTTTAAAAGTTTAAAAGAAATTATGGCAAAAGCAAATGAAGAAAAATCAGGAGATGAGCTTGCTCGTGTTAGTGCTGAAAATATGAAAGAAAGAATGGCAGCTAAAACTGTACTGTCAAACATTACACTTGCAGATTTTCGTAACTATCCGCTTCTTGAGGATGAAGTAGCTAGAGTGATTGAAGAAAGTGTTGAAGAGAACGTATACAGAGAAATACGAACTTGGACTGTTGCCGATTTAAGGGAGTATATCTTACATGACGAAACAACAGGAGAGCATTTGTTAACCATTTCAAAAGGGTTAACAAGTGACATGATTGCAGCAGTAGCCAAGCTGATGTCTAATTTAGACTTAATTCAAGCAGCTGCTAAAATTCAAGTTATTACCCATTGTCAAACGAAAATTGGACAGCCAAAAACACTTGCATCCCGCGTTCAACCTAATCATCCATCAGATCGATTGCAAGGAATGCGCGCCTCTTTATATGAGGGATTAAGCTATGGAATTGGAGATGCGGTAATCGGGATTAATCCTGTTATTGATACAACAAATAATATTTATGACCTTCTCTTGGAAACAAAAAATATTATAACGGAATTTTCTATTCCAACTCAAAACTGTGTTCTTTCCCATGTTACAAGCCAAATGAGGGCAATTGAAAAAGGAGCACCTGCTGATCTTATCTTCCAATCACTCGCAGGTACAGAGGAAGGGAACGAGTCCTTTGGTATATCCATTTCTCTGCTTGATGAAGCACACCAGCTGATGCAAGAAAAAGGAACAGCACTCGGGCCAAACAGGTGGTATTTAGAAACAGGACAAGGATCTGAACTTTCCTCAAACAGCCATTATGATATTGATCAACTGACTTTAGAAGCACGCTGCTATGGTCTTGCTAAACGTTATAATCCATTTATTGTGAATACGGTTGTTGGATTTATTGGACCAGAGTATTTGTATGATAGCAAGCAAGTAATAAGGGCAGGGCTTGAAGATCATTTTATGGGGAAAATGCATGGACTTCCTATGGGTGTTGATGTTTGTTATACAAATCATATGAACGCAGATCAAAATGATATGGATAACTTGAGTATGCTGCTTGGCACAGCAGGTGTGAATTTTGTTATTGGTGTACCAATGGCAGATGATTGCATGTTGAACTATCAGTCATTAAGCTATCATGATATCGCAACATTGCGAAATGTGCTTAATTTAGCTCCTGCTCCGGCTTTTTCAGCTTGGCTTGAAAATCAAGGGATTACAGAAAACGGAAAGTTAACGAGGGTAGCAGGCGACCCTACCATTTTTATGAAAGTGAAATAGAGGAGGAAAAGAGGATGAGAGAAAAAGAAGAGAAACTTGCTCATTTAAAACAATATACACCAGCACGAATTGGGGTAGGTAGAACAGGTACAAGGCCTCTCACAGGAGATTTTTTGTCATTCCGGATTGATCATGCTGCTGCGGTTGACTCTGTTTATGGAGAAGTTAGTGAAGAAACATTAGCGGAATTTAATCTTTTTTCTGTTACAACTCGTTTTCAAACAAAAGAGCGGTATTTAAAGCGCCCTGATGAAGGGAGACTTCTTTCATTAGAAGGGCGCAATCTTATTAAAAAGGAATGCATAACACATCCTCAAGTTCAAATTGTGATAGCGGATGGATTGAGTGCAAATGCCATTGAAGAGAATATCCGAGATGTATATCCTGCCTTAGTAGATTCGCTAACATCATATAAGTTAACTGTTGGAACTCCTTTCTTTTTAAAGGGAGGAAGAGTTGCCTGTATGGACGATATTGGTGAAATCTTAAAACCTGAAGCTTTTATTCTTCTTATTGGGGAAAGACCTGGGCTTGTTTGTGCTCACTCACTAAGTGCTTATATGTGTTATAGACCAAGGAAGGGAACGAAAGAATCAAGCCGAATGGTCATTTCAAATATTCACCGTCAAGGTACATCGCCTGTTGAAGCAGCAGCGCACATTGGTACACTTATAGACCAAATGTTAGCTCAAAAAACGAGTGGCGTAAGTCTTGTTGTTTAAGAAAGGGAGGTATACGAGTGGAGAAGATTGGAACATACGTTATTTATATTTTAATGCTTTCCGCTATTATTGGAGGAATTGCAGCTATTAAAAATAAAGAAAAAGGAATAGGGAAGGAATTTATGGAAGGCATTCATTCTATCGGTTATATTTTTATCCCAACTGCAGGCATTATGGCGTCTATTCCATACTTATCTCAACTTATTGAATCTATTTTTGGTCCGCTTTTTGTAAAGCTTGGAGCAGATCCATCAATTGCAGCAACATCCCTTATTGCAGTTGATATGGGCGGTTATCAGCTAGCAGAGGCATTAGCTCAAACGAAGGAAAGTTGGATTATGGCTATGATTATTGGATATATGGCAGGAGCAACTATTGTATTCTCTATCCCTACAGGTCTTGCTATGCTCCAGAAAAAAGATCACAAGTATATGGCGCTTGGAGTAATGTCAGGGGTTTTAGCTATTCCAATTGGCGTGTTAGTAAGCTGTTTACTTATTGCATTTACAAATCCCACCATTCGGTCTGCCGTTGCCACAAACTCTTCTGTAGTGTATGAGCTTAGCCTTAGCTTTGGAACAATATTCATGAACCTCATTCCGTTGATTGTTTTTGTAGGTTCTCTTGCAATAGGATTACGCTTTTTTCCAGACAAAATGATTAAAGGATTTATGATATTTGGTCGCGGTCTTGATGCTTTCTTAAAGCTTGTTCTCCTATTCTCCATTGTTGAACACTTTACAGGGGCATTTAGCACTCTTTTTGGAAGTTTTGGATTTAGTCCGATTGTAGCTGATGAACAAGACCAATATAGAGCACTTGAAGTAGCAGGATATATTGGGTTAATGCTAGCTGGGGCCTTTCCATTTGTATACTTGATGCAAAAGTATTTAGCCCTACCTCTTGAAAAAATAGGAAATCAATTTGGCATTAGTAAAGAAGGAAGCGCTGGTATTCTTGCAGCATCCGCGAACATTTTAGCAATGTTCCGTCTTGTAAAAGATATGCCTGCTAAAGATAAAGTAATGAACATTTCCTATGCGGTTTGTGCTGCTTTCTTATTTGGAGATCATCTTTCATTTACAGCGAATTTTCAACCTAACTTAATTTTGTATATTATGATTGGAAAATTCGTAGGGGGAGCATCAGCTCTTGTTCTTGCAAAATACCTTTCTGTTCCAAAAGCAATTGAACTTGAAGAAAAAGAGAAAAAAGAAGAGTCAGACATTGAAACTGTAAATTCAGCGGCTATATAAAGTGCTCATTTTTGAGCGCTTTTTTATTTTATAAGAGTATTTTTATTCATAAAGGGTAAGGAGACCATAAAAGAAATTAAGGAAAAGAAAGGATGATAAAGAATGAACAAGATATATGGGAATACGCCCCCTTTTTTAGGAGCAAAAAATGTGTCAACGGGAAAAGGGATAGAAGAGACAGACGTTTTAATATATGGAGTACCATGGGAAGGAGCTGTAACATGGGGGGACTATACAGGATGTGAACTTGGTCCAAAAGTAATTAGGCTTTCTTCCGCTCGTTATAGCGGCTATTTGCCTGAGCTGGATCATATTGATGTTTTTGAACATTTAAGTTTAGGAGATATGGGAGACGTTGACGTTGTTCCAGCTAGTGTAGAAGAAACAATGGAGCGGATTGAAACATTTTCTAAACGAGTATGGAAAGAGAACAAATTTCCGGTTGTATTTGGAGGAGATCATGGGATTACATATCCAATTATGAAGGCTCTAACGGAGACGCAGCAGGGAAAGAAGTTTGGTATCATTCACCTTGATGCTCACTATGATAATATGGTTTCACACGAAGGAGATGAATTCGCAAGATCAACCCCTTTTGCAAGAATATATGAACTAGATGGAATCCGAAATGAAAGTATTATTCATACAGGGATTCACGGGCCGCGAAACAAACCTGAAAGTGGTCAGTATGCAAAAGAAGCAGGAGCAGAGACTGTTACAATTCGAGACATTAGAGAATGTACAAACATAAAAGAGCTTGCCCAAGACGTTTATAAAAAAGCAAGTCACAATGTTGATGGAGTGTATTTAACGATTTGTAGTGATGTTTTAGATTATGCCTTTAACCCAGGCGGTCCTGTTGATGGAAACGGGTTAACATCTTATGAACTATTAACATTAGTTCATGAATTTGCAAAAAGGGGCATTGTAGGAATGGACTTTGTTGAAGTATATCCTCAGCAAGATCCAAGTCAGTTTTCTGCCCATTTTGTCTCAACGGTTGTTCTCTACGCGCTTGCGGGAAAAATAGAAGGAGAAAGCTAAAGTTTAAGATTTTTAAACTTTAGCTTTTTATTTTGCTAAAAATTGTTTTTGACATCTTTCCGACATAATTGCTTGTTATAGTCTAAATACACTCAAGAAAACGTTAAAAACGTTGAATTGATAAAAACATGATTTAAGAGATCAAAGTTAGTAGAAGTCCGGACTCTATTAGCCTCAGTAAATCATCGTTTTAAATGATAATGAGGTGAAAAAATGAAAAAGTTTATGTACAAAAGAATGGATCTTATCCTGCTAGGGATTATTCTTCTTTCTGCTTTCTTAAACATCTATAACATTTGGAAAAACGATTATGCGAATGCTTATTATACGGCAGCAGTAAAAAGCATGCTCGAAAACTTCCACAATTTCTTCTATGCTTCTTTTGATCCAGCAGGTTTTGTCACAGTGGATAAGCCGCCGCTTACATTTTGGATTCAAACATTAAGCGCTGCGATTTTTGGTTTGCATGGATGGAGCGTTATGTTACCACAAGCTTTAGCTGGAGTTGGATCTGTTGTTCTTCTATACTTCCTTCTAAAACCAACCTTTGGAATTACAGGAGCTAGAATCGCAAGTCTGACAATGGCGATTACACCAATTGTTCCTGCCATAAGTCGTTCAAACAACATTGATAGTATGCTTGTTTTTACTCTTTTAATTGGGGTGTGGATGCTATTTAAAGGCGTTAGAAAAAACAAAGCTATTTGGGTAATTGGAGCTTTTGCCATGATTGGACTTGGCTTCAATATGAAAATGATGCAAGCTTTCATGGTTGCTCCTGCGTTTTATCTTTTCTACATAACTGCAGCAAAGGTGAAGTGGAAAAAGAAAATAGGGATATTAGCAAGTGCAACAGTTGTTATGATGGCATTGTCTCTTTCATGGGCTGTTGTTGTTGATAGTGTCTCAGCAGATAATCGTCCTTACATGGGCAGCAGTCAAATGAACTCTGTGTTAGAGCTTGCTTTTGGATATAATGGTGTAGCTCGCTTAACAGGTCAAGGACAAGGCACACCAGGAGGCGGTGGTGCTGGTGGTGATAAAGGAAATGGAGCTGAGGTGCAGGCTCCACCAAATGGAATGGAACAAGGAGAAGCGCCAGAGGGAATGCCATCAGGAACTCCACCAAATGGTCAAGGTGGACCAAATCAGGCTAATGATACAAACACAACAAATAGTGATAATTCAGCGAGCAATGATTCTTCTAATACAGATTCATCTTCTACACAAGATAGCACAAACTCAGAAACTCAGACGTCTGAAGGTAATGAACAGCGTGATTTTCTAAATAGAGGAGATCAAGGTGGACCAGGCGGTCAAAATGGGGGAGGAATGTTCAATACAGGCACTCCAGGGTTCTTCCGTTTGTTCCAAATTGGCTTAGCAGATCAAATTAGTTGGGTTCTTCCGTTTGCTCTTTTCGGATGCGTTGGTTTACTTTCAGGAATTCGTTTGCGAAAACAGTGGAGTGATGAGGAAAAAGAAAGCCTATTCTGGCTTGCATGGCTTGGTCCTGTTGGTGCCTTCTTTAGTATTGCAGGTTTCTTCCATCAATACTACCTCATCATGTTAGCTCCTCCAATTGCAGCATTTGTTGGGGCAGGATGGGTTAAACTATTTAAGCTTTATCAAACAGAAAAAGGATTTAAATCAATGTTGCTTCCTATTGCAATTCTAGCAACAACTGCTTTTGAAGTCTTTACATTGAAATCTTATATAGATCAAATTGGGATGGTTTGGAGCATTGGAGTAGGAGTAGCAGGGACATTGCTTTCACTAGCGTTATTCTTCTTCAAACAAAAAGAGAAACGAGCGACATATTTTGTGTCCTTAGCAGCCCTTATTGCCATTCTTGTTATTCCTGCTTTTTGGGCAAGCACTCCTATTATATACGGAGATGGAAATAGTGTAATGCCAGCGGCTGGTCCTACAACGATGGGAAATGGAAATATGAAGATGGGTGAAGGACAAAACAGCATCAATGAAAATTTAGTTTCTTACCTTAAGAAACATAGCGACGGGGAAACTTACTTATTTGCTACATCTAATGCCTCTTCTGCTGCTCCTTACATTATCGAAGGTGAAACAGTCATGGCGATGGGTGGATTTTCAGGCTCAGATCCAATTTTAACGACAGAGAAGCTTGAAGAAATGGTTAAAAACAATGAAGTGAAATACTTCTTAATTGGTGGCGGAGGTCCTGGTGGCAGCTCAGATTTACAAACATGGATCAAAGAGCATGGAGAAGAAGTGCCACAAGAAGAATGGAACGGTACGTCGTCGAACAGTGATTCTGATAGCAATTCAAATAGCGGAATGCCTGGTAGAGGAGGCCAAAGCGAAACGCTTTACAAAGTAGAGCTATAAAAGATTTAGATTTGTAAAAGGAGAAACGTTTCTCCTTTTACAAATTCTATTCATAGGAGGTTATAAATGAGATGGAACATATAAAATATTCGATTATTATTCCTGTTTATAATGAAGAAGAAGTTATTGAAACAACGTACCAACGTTTAAGTAATGTAATGCATTCTACAAAAGAAAAATACGAGCTTTTATTTGTAAATGACGGAAGTCAAGATAAGACGGTAGAAATTTTGAAAGAGATTAGCTTACGTGATTCATCTATTAAACTAATTGATTTTTCAAGAAATTTTGGTCATCAAATTGCGATTACAGCAGGAATGGATTATGCAAAAGGAGAGGCAGTTGTTGTAATTGATGCAGATTTGCAAGATCCTCCAGAACTTATCCTCGATATGATTGACAAATGGAAACAAGGGTATGAAGTGGTATATGCGAAAAGAACAAAGCGAAAAGGAGAAACATTTTTTAAAAAGCAAACAGCAGCAATGTTTTATAGAACACTCCGCTCTATGACAGACATTGACATTCCTATTGACACAGGAGACTTTCGACTTATTGATCGTAAAGTATGTGAGCAAATGAAAGGTCTTCAAGAAAAGAACCGATTTGTTCGGGGACTTGTTAGCTGGGTTGGTTTTCATCAAACGGCTGTTGAATATGAACGTGATGAGCGAGCTGCAGGGGAAACAAAGTATCCACTTAAAAAAATGTTAAAGTTATCTCTTGATGGAATTACATCGTTCTCTTATAAACCATTGAAATTAGCAACGTATGCGGGTTCTCTTTTTTCAGGAGCAGGATTTATTTACATGCTGTATGTTTTATATTTGAAATTCTTTACAGAAAGCACTGTCACAGGTTGGGCTTCACTTGTAATTATTCAGCTATTTTTTAGTGGGGTTGTGCTCATTCTTCTTGGCGTAATTGGAGAATATATCGGACGCATCTATGATGAATCAAAAGGTCGACCTTTATATATTGTACGTGACATATATGGTACAGAAACGTCTGGAAAGAAAGAGAAGCAAATGATTCATGAATAAAGGAAGAACGTTTCTCAAATTTTGCATTGTGGGAGTTTCTAATACGATGATTGATTTTCTCGTTTTTACCCTTCTCGTTTTTGGGGGTATGCCAGCTGTTCTTTCTCAAGTAATTTCTTATAGTTGCGGGCTTTTTAACAGCTATATCCTAAATCGGAAATGGACGTTTAAACAATCATCTAAAGCTCAAAGAAGTGAACTATTCCGCTTTGTTCTCATTAACATGCTAACGCTTTTAATAATAATGAAATGTTTACTTTTATTTTCAGAGCAATTAGGATGGTCTCTTTTAATCAGCAAGGTGGGAGCTACCATCATCGGTTTGGGGATTAACTTTATAGGAACGAAAGCATGGGTATTTAAAGCACAAAATGGATAGAAAAAGAAATCAAATAAAATGGAGGAGAAAAAGATGAAGAAAGTAAGAAAAGCCGTTATTCCAGCAGCAGGGTTAGGTACTCGTTTTTTACCTGTTACAAAATCAATTCCAAAGGAAATGTTGCCGATTGTCAACAAACCGACAATTCAAATTATTGTAGAAGAAGCGCTGAAATCGGGAATTGAAGATATTATAATTGTGACCGGAAAAGGAAAACAAGCAATTGAAAATCATTTTGATTATGATGCTGAGCTCCAGAGACATTTAAGTGAGCAAGGAAAAGAAGAACAGCTTAATGCCATTCAACATGTTTCAAACTTAGCTAATATTCATTATGTTCGTCAAAAAGAACCAAAAGGTCTTGGCCATGCTATTTCTTGTGCTCGCACTTTTATTGGAGATGAGCCATTTGCGGTCCTTCTTGGAGATGATTTAACTTACTCTGAAGAACCTTGCTTGAAACAGCTCATTAAGCAATATGAGAAAAAAGAGTGTTCAGTTGTTGGCGTTCAGCCTGTCCCAACCGAAGAGATCAGCAGGTACGGAGTAATAGATCCGGCTGAGAAAGAACACCGCCTTTATCGAGTAGATTCATTTGTTGAAAAACCGCAACCTGAAGAAGCTCCTTCAAATTTAGCTATTATTGGTCGCTATGTTTTTACACCAGAAATTTTTACTTACTTAGAGAAACAGAAAGAAGGAAAAGGAGGCGAAATTCAGCTCACAGATGCTATTGAAGCAATGAATGAGTTACAAGCTGTTTTTGCTTATCAGTTTGAAGGTCAAAGATATGATGCAGGCGAGCCGCTCAGTTTTCTTTTAACAAACATTTCTTTCGCTTTAGAAGATAAGGAGCTTCGCGAACCAATGTTGAAAGAGCTTAAAAAGCTGGTCGAAAAAAGTGAACTTCATCATACATCCTAATGTAAAAAGCACAAAGTTGTTGGATTTTTTAACACCTTTGTGCTTTTTTTGTGAACAACACCAATTTTCAATAAAAACACTAGCGTAGTCTTGCTCACATATGGTACGATTTTCTTCGGAAAAATGTTATAGGAAAGATGAATGAGGTGATGATTGTGCAACCTTATTTCTATTTAGCTCTAGCTATTATTTTAGAAATTATCGGTAGCTCTATGCTTAAATCGTCAGCAGGATTTACGAAGCTTATCCCAAGTATAGGAGCCGTTGCTGGCATAGGAGCTGCTTTTTATTTTCTTTCTCTATCTCTTCAAAACATACCATTAAGTATGGCTTATGCTATTTGGTCTGGTGTTGGTACGGCTCTTACAGCTCTTGTTGGCATTATGATTTGGAAAGAAAATATAAGCATATATAGTGTAATAGGAATTATCATGATTATTGGTGGAGTTATCGTTTTAAATATGAAAGCTGCACCACATTAAAAACGCTTAAGCTTAGTAGCTTAAGCGTTTTTTAGTCACCCGACAACCCCGCCGACCTGGTTAAGTGTCCCGCAACAAGCGAATAATATGGGGAGCGGGTGACATATATAGCGTGTGTAAAACACGCAAAAATATACTTCCCTTTTTTCTTTCTATCAAAACTCTTTTTTATTTAAAAGATAAAAAGTTCAACTTTAATTTAATTTTTAATGAATTTATAAAGGATAATAAAAAAAATAATTTCTGAATATTATAATTTTTACATAAAAAGTAGAAAATTAAGATAATTTGGAAAAAAAGCAGGGGATATAAAATAATTGTCTAATTTAAGTAGATAGGAAAGAGAAATGACTTTTGATGGTAGAAAAATAACGAAGATAATTTAGCAATAAAATGAGTGACAAACATGGGGGAACTGGTAGTGGACATATTAATGGATAAAACATTAGGAGCGCTATATGGTTTAGCAATTGGTGATGCAATGGGAATGCCTGGGGAACTCTGGAGCAGAAGGAGAATTAAACAACACTTTGGTAAAATTGATACGTTTATCTCAGGACCACAAGAAAACGAAGCTGCACGCTATTATAAAAGTGGACAATATACAGATGATACAGCCCAAAGCATCGCTATTTTAGATGCTTTAATTGAGCGGAATTTTATTCCATCAACAACAGTAATTGCGGATCATCTTATTGAGTGGGCTGAACAAAATCAAGCTTTTGAACACAATATTCTTGGCCCAAGTTCAAAAATAGCGTTACAAACGATTCGGACAGGGGGAAATGCTTCTACTGTTACAGCGAAAGCTGAAACAAACGGAGCAGCAATGCGAATTGCTCCTATCGGATGTCTCATTCCATCTACTTACATGGAAGAAATTGTGAGGTATGTTTATGAAGTTAGTCGAGTAACGCATGGGTCAGATGTTGCTATTAGTGGAGCAGCAATGGTTGCGATGGCTGTTAGCGCCGCATTTGAAGATTGCAGTTGGGAGGAGATCATCCAAAAGGTAAAAGATACTTATAGTTGTTCTCTTAGCTTATATGGGACAGAAACATTTAGTCCATCATTAAAAGCAAGACTTGATCTTTGTTTGCAATATGCAGAGAAATTTAAGAATGAAGAAGACGCTTTTGCCGATCACCTTTATCACATTATCGGAGCGGGGACATTAACGTGTGAATCCGTGCCAACAGCTTTAGCTTTGGCGTATTATACAAAGGATGTTCATAAATGTAGTATCATGTGTGCCAATTTAGGAGGAGATACGGATACTATTGGAGCTATGGCAACAGCAATATGCGGAGCGAAGGTAGGAATTACAGGAATTTTACCAGAATGGATTGAGACGATTAATAGAAGCAATGGAGTCGATTTTACTTACTATGCTGAACACCTTGTGAAATATCGAAGATTTCATTATTAAGGGGGAGGAAAATGAGTAAACCATCTTCATCTATTTTTTTGTCACCTTCTGAGCGGTCGGGAAAACCAAAGGAACTCTTTTTTATTTGGTTTGCAAGTAATATTGGAATTTTAGGTGTTGTATACGGCACAATGATTGTCGGGTTTGGCCTTAGCTTTTTTCAATCGCTGCTTGCGGCTATGCTTGGATCGCTATCTTTTATCCTTGTTGGATTAACAAGTATTTCGGGTAAAAATACGGGAGCAAATATGCTCACGTTATCTCGAGCAGCTTTCGGAAGAAAAGGAAACTATTTTCCAACGTTGATGGTCTGGATGAGTTTTGTTGGTTGGCTTGCTGTTAATGTTATTACAGGCACTTTAACATTGTTGTCATTACTTAATGTTTGGGGTTTAAATACAACGTCGTTACTAACAGTTGTCAGCCTTTTTGCTTTTTCTCTTCTTGTTTTACTTTCAAATTTATTTAGTCAAAAAGTACTTGTAAAAGCTCAAACCATTTTTACATACGTTTTTGGTTTGTTAACTCTTTTTGTAATAGCCTTACTTATCCCTAAAACAAACTGGCAAGCTTTGTTTCAAATAAATAACGGGGATTGGTTAACGTCTTTTCTTCCTGCTGTTTCTATTATTATTGCAGGCACTGGCATTGGATGGGTAGGGGCTGGTGCTGATTATAGTCGTTATCAACATCCTAAAACTTCTTCTCAATCCGTTGTTATGAGCGTAACTTTAGGAGCTTTTTTTCCGTTATTTATTATTATGAGCGCTGGGATTTTAATGACAACGTCCGTTCCGTCATTAGGAACAGCGGATAATCCAATTAATGTAATTAGTCAAGCTCTTCCATCTTGGATGACGGCTCTTTATTTTCTTACAGCTTTAGGTGGGTTAATTCCGCAATGTATTTTAAGTTTAAAATCAGCGCGTACAAATTTACAGACGTTAGATATTCATGTGAAAGACTCCACAGCGATTTTTATCCATGCTATCATTATTATTGCTCTTCCTGTGTATGTTTTGTTTTTCTCTCAAAATTTCCTAGGAGATTTTCAGGTTTTCTTAGGGCTAGTCGGAATTGGGTTAGCTTCTTGGGGAGCTACGTTTCTCGTTGATTTTGCTCTTGTTCGGAGGAAATTTGGGTATGATGAAAAACTGTTGAGAAACAAGGCAGAGGTAATAAATCCAGCGGGACTTTTAAGTTGGTTGATTGGAATTGCGGCAGGTCTGGCGTTTACAAATACGTCATTTTTTACTGGGCCATTTGCAAGAGGGATTTTTGAGGATAGTAGTTTAGGTGTATTATTAGCATTTATTGTGAGTGGAGTTGTACAAGCTGTTTTAGTAAATGTGCAATCTTCAAAGAGTAGAGGTGTAGAAAGTGGAAAAATGGCAAAATGAAGACACGAACGAGCCTGGACCGAAAGGAAAAGTACTTATTCTCGGTGCAGCTATTATTGATGTAATCATTAAAGTAGCAGAGCTTCCTAAAAGCGGTCAAGATATTTTTGGAAGAGCGGATCAAGTGACGGTTGGTGGTTGTGCTTATAATGTATCAAGTGTGTTAAAACAGCTTTGTATTCCACATGACTTACTTATCCCTGTTGGAGAGGGGATTTGTGCAAAGATCATTAGAGAGGAGCTTCTGAAAGAAGAATATCCGCTTCTTATTGAAGAACCATATGACAACGGCTGGAGTTTATGCATTGTTGAAGAAGGTGGAGAACGAACATTTATAAGTATACCAGGGATTGAAACACAGTGGAAAGAAGAATGGTTTCAGGTTATTGAAATTGAAACATACGACTACATTTATATATCAGGATACGAATTAGAAGGTCCTTCAGGCTATATCGTTACAAAAGCGCTTGAAAAACGGAAGAAAGAAGCTAAGCTAATTTTTGATCCAAGTCCAAGAATCAAATTTATTGATGAAAGCGTTATAAAAAAGGTTTTGACAAAAGGAACAATTGTTCATTCAAATAAGGCAGAACTTCTTTGCCTAACAAGTGAAAGCTCTGTTGAAGACGGAGCACGTGCTATTTTTGATAAAACGGGTGAACCTGTAATTATCACATTAGGTGCTGAAGGAACGTTCTTTTACACAGAAGAAGAAAGTGACCTTATTCCATCAGAGCCTGCTCTTGTCGTTGATACAATCGGTGCAGGAGATTCACACCTTGCTTGTTTTATTGCAGGTCTTGCTGTCAATTTATCGTTAAGAGAAGCGTGTGCAGTTGGAAATGGTATTGCAAGGCTTGTTGTACAGCAATCAGGTAGTAAACTTGTTTTATAAAAGAGATGATGCGAATTTCGCATCGTCTCTTTTTTTAGTGATTTCTTCTAAAGAAAAACAATACACAACACATTTTTTCCAAAAAGCAAGAATTAGTGTTAAAAGATATGACAAATGTGAGGTTTGAATTTGGAAAATCGTCTATGATTTACAAAAGATTACTAAGGGAATAACTTTTTTGTGAGAATATATGACACACCTTACTTTTTTAAAAGGAAACGGGAAGGAGAGGGGAAAGAGGGATGGAGAATATATATGACATTCTAACTTTGTTGAAATGTTCTAAACCAAAAGCTGTTTTAGCTACTATTATTGAAGTAGAAGGATCATCATATCGCAAAGAAGGAACATCAATGCTCTTATTGGAAAATGGAGAAAAAGCAGGTGTTTTAAGTGCAGGCTGTTTGGAAGAAGATTTATTTCAACGTGCAGCAGACTTCTTTGGAACATCAAAATCGGCTACTTTTACATTTAACATGAAGAGCGAAGATGACTTGCTATGGGGGACTGGAGCGGGATGTAATGGAATCATTCACGTGCTTATTCAAGGAATAGATGAAAAACTGCGTAAGCATTTACTAATGCTTGGAGAATTTTTAAAACACGGCAAAACTGTAACCGTTGTAAAGAAAATTACGCATGATTTAAGAGTTTCTCACTATCTGTTCATTTCAGAAGATGAATATGTTTTCGGAGAGTGGGAAGGAGCAGTTTCTCCAAATGTAAAAAAATTGATGTTATATGGAAAAGAAAAGAGTGGTGTGGCATTTTTTAACGAACATGCCTCATATGTATATGTTCACTGTTTTTATCCAAAACCACGACTTCTATTATTTGGAGGTGGAGAAGATGCTATCCCCCTTGCAAGACTTGCAGCTCAAACTGGTTTTTCTGTGACAGTAACAGATTGGAGAAGAAGTTACTGTCACAGAGAAGCGTTTCCTCTTGCAGATGAGCTCATTGTCTCTTTTCCACATGAAGTAATCAATAAAATGACTATTCAGTCTAAAGACTTTGTTGTCATCCTCACCCATAATTTTCAACGTGACCAAGAAATTTTATCTCTTCTAGAAAAGAAACAGCTTCAGTATGTAGGAGTACTAGGATCTGCGAATAGAACGAAGCGGCTCTTTGAAGGAAGAGAAGTTCCCCCTTATATATACAGTCCAGTTGGTCTCTCAATAGGAGCAGAAGGACCTGAAGAAATTGCGGTTAGCATTGTGGCGCAGCTTGTTCAGCAACAGCGTTTAGCAGTGCGAGAAAGCCGTACATCAGCATGAAAATAGCAGGAATCTTTCTAGCTGCAGGTTCTAGCAAGAGAATGGGAGTAGATAAATTATCTTTACCTTTTCAAACCTCTACCATCGGGAATACATCTCTTTCACATGCTCTTTTATCTCAACTTCATACCATTATCGTTGTTCACCGTCCAAATGATGATCTTTTTTGGATGAACAAAAGTGATAAAAGAGTTCACTTCGTTTCTTGTATAAGAGCTGAAAAAGGGCAGGCATATTCATTAAAGTGTGGTGTGCAAGAAGCAATACATCAACAAGCAAATGCAGTTGTTGTTCTTCTGGCAGATCAGCCTTTTGTAACTTCTACAATGGTTAATCATCTAATGTTCACCTACTCTAAGCAACCGTTCCTTTCCTTTATTGCCCCTCGTTTTCAAGGGACGACGGCGCCTCCTATCTTATTTGCGGCTAGTATGTTTCCTCTTCTTTTAAGTTTAGAAGGAGATATAGGAGCTAGGAAGATCTTAAAACACAGAAGTGATGGTCTTTTTCTTTCTTATAAGGAAAAGAAGTGGCTCTATGATATTGATACAAAAGAAGCATATGAACATGTTTTTGGGGAAAGGAGAAAATGATGATTAACGAAGCAATGACAAGCACGCCGTATGTTTGGATACCAAATACAATTACAGAAGCTTTGGATATGAAGAGAAAGCTAGGACTAAAAGCAGAATTTATTGCAGGAGGCACCCTCCTTCAAATTCAATGGGAAAAAAGTGGAGAGACGCCGAAGCATTTAATTAGTTTAGAAAACATAACAGAACTTACAGGCATTACGGAATGTAAAGAAAAAGAACTTTCTATTAAACTAGGCGCTCTCTCAACGCTCTCACATTGTCTTAAAAATGAACTTATTAAAAAGTACGCTCCATTCTTACAAGAAGCTCTTAGAGAAATAGGCTGTGTTTCTGTTCGGAACAGAGGAACAATTGGAGGAAACATAGCTGGTGTTTATGGAGATCTTCTTCCTCTTTTGGTTGCAATTGATGCAGAAATTGAAGTGTTTACACTAAAAGGTTATGAACGAAAGAAAATCGTGAAATGGTTAGAGGAGCGGAAGCTTAATCGTATCTATGAAGAAATAGTAACGGCCATTTATCTTAAAAAGCAATATGAATCCCCCTTTTATCAAAAAGTAGGCGGCAGGGAAGCTTTTACACTTTCAACGCTAACAGTCGCTGGCTATATTGAAAAAGATAAGGAAGAAATAAAGGAAGTTCGTCTTGTAACAGGCTATGCAAACAATGAGACAAAACGCCTTTTTGATTGTGAAGACTGGATTAAAAAAAATATGAAAAAAAGAGAAGATTTAAGGTTATTAAAAGAAAAGATAAAAAAAGAATTTTGCCCTTATACAGATGCTATTGCTTCTGGAACATATCGCCAAAAGCTTGCTTGTAACATTATTGAAGAAAAAGTACACAAAATTTTATTTGGCGAGAAGATGAAAGAGGAGGGGCTTTGATGAATGAAACAATAAAAGACAGAGTTCGTCCTGATGGAAAAGAGAAAGTAACAGGAGAACTTAAATATTTAACAGACTTAACTTTTTCAAATATGCTGTATGGAAAAGTACTCAGAAGTAAGTATCCTCATGCAAATATCATCTCAATTTGCACGAAAAAAGCTGAAGAATTAGCAGGAGTAAAAGCGGTTGTAACAAGTAAAGATGTGAAGGGAATGAATCGATTTGGAATTGTTTTTCCTGATCAACCTGTTTTTTGTGAAGAGCGAGTTCGCTATATAGGAGATGCTATTGCAGCGGTAGCGGCTGAAAGTGAAAGGATAGCCGAACAGGCATTAGAGCTTATTGAAGTATGTTATGAAGAGCTTCCTATCATTTCTAGTCCAGAACAAGCCTTAGAGAAAAATGCTGTGAAACTTCATCCAAATGGCAATGTTTTATATCAAGCACAGTATGAAAAAGGGGATGTTGAAGAAGGATTTGCAAACTGTGACGTAATTATTGAAGAAACATATAAACTGCCTCGGCAAGCCCATCTTTATATGGAAACAGAAGGAGGAGTTGTTGTTCCAGAAGAGGATGGAAAAATTACGGTTTACATGGGAACACAGCATGGTTATAAAGATCGTTTTCAGCTTGCTCGCATTCTTGCCATTCCCGAACAGGATATAAGAGTAGTTTCAAGTCCAATGGGCGGCTCTTTTGGCGGGAAGGATGAGCTCAATGTGCAGCAATATGGAGCAATTCTTGCCCTGAAAACGCAGCAACCTGTGAAACTTCATCAAACTAGACGGGAATCCATTCGTTCAAGTATAAAACGTCATCCAATGAAAATTAGGATGAAAACAGGTGCAACAAAAAAAGGAAAAGTGCTTGCTCAAGAGACAAATATTATAGCAGATACAGGAGCATATGCAACATTAGGTCCAGCAGTATTGGATTTTGCCGTTGAACATGCTATAGGTCCTTATCTTATTCCACATGTTAAAACAAAAGGAGTTTCTGTTTTTACTAATAATGGTGTAGCAGGGGAGTTTCGGGGGTTTGGAGGAAATCAAATTACGTTTGCACTTGAAGGTCAAATGGATCGTTTAGCTGAGGAGCTTAAGATAGAACCTCTTCAAATTCGAGCTCAGAATCTTAGAGAAACGTTTGATCCAGGCCCTTTAGGCCAGAAAATTGCGCCAACAGATGGAGCGCGAGATGTGCTTTGTGCTATTGGAGAATCTCCTATTTTACAAAAAGAGAGAAGGAGAAAAGAAGGAAAGCTAATTGGAGTAGGAACAGCTATAACAATGCATGGTGGTGGGTTAGGATTTGGACGACTTGATGCAGCTGGGGGAAGACTTTCTTTAACGAAAGATGGAGAAATTGAAATATCTTTTGGATTTGAAGAATGTGGGCAAGGATTGCTATCTGTCATTGAAAATATTACAACAGAGGAGCTTGGATGTGCTCCAGAAGATTTGAAAATTGTGATTGGAGATACTAAATATGTTCCTTCTTCTGGATCTTCAACTGCGTCAAGAGGCACAAGTATGGTATGGCAAGCAATTCAAAGAATGAAAGGAGAATTTACAGCTCAATTACTACAAGGAGTTTCTCAGTTTCTCAATTTGCCGACTGACTTCCTTTTATTAGGAGTAGGAGGGATATGGTATAAACAAGACGAGCGTGAACATAACCTTTGCCTAACATACAAAGAAGTGGCTAAGCGTATTTTTTCTCACAAACTCCCTCGTGTGGAAACTCATTTTCATTTTCCAACAACTCCTGATGCTGTTGTTGGAGGTCATTTTCTATACGCCTTCGGGGCTGTTGCGGTTGAAGTTGAAGTAGACGTTATAACAGGAATGGTGAAAGTGTCAAAAATGGACCATGCTATCGCGGCAGGACCTGTTATAAGCGAACGAGGTTATCAAGGGCAAATTGAAGGAGGAGCGGCTATGGCTCTTGGCTATTCTCTAATGGAAGATTCACATATATGTAGTGGGTTATATACAAGAGATAATATTGACACATACCTTATTCCAAGTATTTCAGATTTGCCTCTTCAAATGAACATAAGCAAAATTGAGACGCTCCATAAAGAAGATAGCTATGGTCCTAGAGGCGTTGGAGAAATCGGAACAATTGCTGTTGCTCCTGCTATTGCAGCAGCTGTTTATGATGCTACCAAGTGCTTTGTAAATAAACTCCCTCTTCAACCTGAAAATATATTAGATAATCTTGAGGAAGGAGCGAAAAAATGAGCTATGAAAAACTAGAAAAGCATCATGTGAAAGAAAAACTAGAAAAGCATCATGTGAAAGAAGAACGAGAAAAGTTAAAGCTTACTTTTTCTATAAACGATGAAGAATTTACAATCACTGTCTCTCCAACAAAAAGACTTGTCGATATTTTGCGAGATGATCTCTCTTTAACAGGTACAAAAGTTTCGTGTGGAATTGGTAGGTGCGGAGCATGTTTGATTTTAATGGATGGGAATTTAGTGAATTCCTGTTTATTGCTCTCTTATCAAGTTCAAAATGCGCACATTACTACAATTGAGGGATTAAAAAAAGGGGACTTAGATATTTGTCAAAAAGCTTTTTTAGATGAAGGTGGGTTTCAGTGTGGATATTGTACATCAGGAATGATTATGGCCACTAAATATTTGTTTCAAGAAAACGAAAATCCCACAGATTGCGAAATTAAAGAAGGCTTGTCTGGGAATCTTTGTCGCTGCACAGGGTATGGAGGAATTTACAGAGCCGTTGATAGCATCAAACGAACGCTTGATTCTCAATCAAAGATAGAATCATAGCGTAATCACTTCATTATATTCTTTCATTTTTTAGTAGGTTAAATGCCGTTTCGTCCTTCACTAAGTTGAATAAATTATAAAAGATGAATCAATGTACGAAGTGGAGGAGGAAGACAGGTGTCAGGGATAAATTTTTGTGGACCTCTAGGCAACTGTGGGGAGGAAGGAGCGACGGGAGCAACAGGAGTCACGGGAGCAACGGGAGTAATCGGAACAACGGGAGTAACGGGCCCAACAGGTACTAGTGTGACAACAAGTGGAATGTTTGCTTCAAACACGCTTGGATCTGTGATTGTTGTTGCCTTAGGTGGATCAACAAATATTCGCCTTCCGAACAACCAAAGTTTAGGAAACTTTATTGTAAGTGCAAATGATACAGTTTTCACTGTGCCTGAAACAGGTCGCTATTATATTACGTATCAAATTAATACAACAGTTGGCCTTGGGATTGGAGCTGGAGCAAGGGTAACGGCAAATGGGACGCCAATTCCAGGTACAATCCTAGTCCCGGCTGTTAGTAATGCCACATTTTATAGAGATTGTATTACGCCGCTTACAGCAGGGAGTACACTTTCTCTTCAGCTTTTTAGCAGCATTTTATTAACGGCTACTCTGATATCTGGTGGAGGAACAATCGGAGCTTCTCTCAACGTAATAAGAATTCAATAGGAGAATGAAGAAGACCTTGCTTGAGTTAAAGAAGGTCTTTTTAGCATATGCCTCTATTCTGTCAAAAAAAGAAGGAAGAAATTTATCGTATAAAACAGTGCTTTTTTATAAATTATAAGAAGAAATTGAAACATAAAGAGATGAAAAACGATGAAAGCAAAAAGCATAGTGAAAGGACTAGCGTTTGTTTTATTTTTATATGTTACATACGCTGTAGTAACAGCAGTTGCTTTGTTTTATCTTCCTATTGAAAAAATGGATGAAGCTAGTAGAAGTACAGCTCATGTTTGGAAAGATCAGCATTCTAAAGATGACCGAGTACTGCTTCTTGAAGACGGCTATAACTCAGGAATTGCTCGAATAAAGATGATTCAAGAAGCAAGGAATTCAATTGACATTGCCTATTATTCCATTGGAAAAGGAGAATCTACTGATTTCGTTTTAGGGGCGTTGTTTCAAGCAGCAGACCGAGGTGTACGTGTACGCGTGCTTTTGGACGGTATTTGCCATAATCTACGAGGAAAAAGAAGTGATGTTCGATATGCTTTAGCTTCACATCCGAATATCCAGCTAAAATACTATGAGCCATTTACACTATTAAAGCCATGGACTTGGAATAATCGCCTTCATGACAAAATAATGATGGCAGATGAGGATTTAGCCATTATTGGAGGGAGAAATATAGGAGACAAGTACTTGGCGAAGACCCCTTCTGATGATTTTGTTTATGATCGGGATACGATAGTATTTAATGAAACACAGCGCAAAGATAGCGTTATTATTCCAATGAAAAACTATATGAATGAACTGTGGAAGCATCCCTATACAAAGACTATTTTCCAAAACCTTTCAAAAAGTGAACGAGAAAAGGGAGAACGCGTGAGAGATCGTTTGAAAGATAAATATCAAAAAGCAAAAGAAATTCAAAATGAATTTGTGAGTCCACTTTTTCAGTGGAAAACATCAACAGTGCCTGCTCATAAAGTTGCTTTTATTCATAATCCAATCGAACGGTTTCATAAAACACCTGTTGTTTGGGAGAGTTTAATCTCACTCGGAAAACAAGCTCATACTTCTATGGTTATTCAGAGTCCTTATATTGTTCCAACTAAAAATATGGAAAAATATCTGCCTCGTAAAAGAAATGAAAAGATAGAGACAACGGTTCTTACTAATTCGTTAATTTCTACACCGAATGCTCTTGCTTTTGCGGGATATATGGCATCAAGAGATCATATTGTTCAAACAGGATCTACGCTTTATGAATACGGTGGACCACATTCTATACATGGAAAGTCCATTGTTTATGATCAAAGCTTGAGCGTTGTTGGGTCTTTTAATATCGATTCACGTTCAGTTTTCTTGAATACAGAATCTGTTCTTATTATTGATAGTGAGTCATTTGCATCAGAGTTAACGAAAGCTATTGATGATAAAGTAGAGCATAGTGCGCTTATAGCGAAAGACCAACAGTATGTACGAAAACCTTATGAAGAGAAACAAAAAGCACCTTTTTTAAAATCTACATTCCTTCGTGTACTTTCCAAAATGACCGTGTTATGGAAAGAACTTATTTAACTCACATATTATAAATGCTTAAAACCCTTATCAGCTTTGATAAGGGTTTTTTAAGGTTTATGTAAGGTTTACATTAAAATGATGTAAGGTTCGGCATCTATAATCGTTCTTGTAGCTTAGTCAAGGAGGAACACAAATGAAAACCATTTTAAAAGCAAGAAACATTCAAAAGGTATTTGGAACTAAAGGAAATGTATATAGAGCATTAGAAGACATTAATCTAGAAATTCAAGAAGGAGAATTTATCGGCGTTATGGGGCCCTCTGGTGCAGGGAAGTCAACATTACTAAATATTTTTTCAACCATTGATACCCCAACAGCTGGAGAGGTTATGATCTCAGAACAAAACATCGTCAAAATGAAAGAAAAGGAACTTTCGGACTTTAGAAGAGACAAACTCGGCTTTATTTTTCAAGACTATAACCTTCTTGACACATTAACGGTAAAAGAAAATATTCTTCTGCCTCTTGCTCTAGCAAAAGTCTCAGCAGCAGAAATTGAAAAACGGGTGAACGATATTGCTAAAACGTTCGGCATTAGTGACCTTCTCGATAAATATCCTTACCATATATCAGGGGGGCAGAAACAGCGTACAGCAGCAGCGCGAGCGATTATTGCAAATCCTGCTTTAGTATTAGCAGATGAACCAACAGGAGCTCTTGACTCTAAATCTGCGAAAAGTTTGTTAGAAAGCTTAACGAAATTAAATAGAGAAAGAGAAGCAACGATTATGATGGTTACACACGACGCTTTTGCAGCAAGTTTTTGCAAACGTGTATTGTTTATTAAGGATGGCAGCATTGCTGCTGAAATTTATAAAGGTGAAAAAGATCGCCAAGGTTTCTTTGAGCAAATTCTACATGTTCTTGCTTCCATTGGAGGTGGAGCATAGATGAGCCTTTTTAGTATTGCTAGAAAAAATATGAGGAAAAATTTCAAAAATTATTTTTTGTATTTTACATCTCTTATTTTTAGTATTGTCATCTATTTTACGTTTATTTCGTTAAAATACGATAAAACCATTCAAACAACTTCTGATTCTTCACCAAAAATCAGCTCTGCTTTTAATGGAGCATCTGTTATTTTAATCATTTTTGTAGCGGTTTTTATTTGGTATTCCAATACTTTTTTTACGAGAAAGCGAAAAAAAGAAGTTGGATTATATGCGTTACTTGGTGTGCGTAAAAAACAGATTGGTCGCATGCTCTTTTATGAGAATTTCATTATGGGAATAGGAGCTCTATTTGTAGGGATTTTACTTGGAGCATTTCTATCTAGATTTTTTGTGTCTCTTTTAATGAGTATTATGGGATACGAAGTGCTTGGGAGTTTTGAGATTTCTTTTAGCTCTGTGATAAACACAATTACTGTATTTCTTATTATAACACTTATTGCTTCTTTTCAAGGTTATCGTTTAGTTTATCGTTTTCAACTTATTGAACTTTTCCGTGCGGATCAAGAAGGAGAGAAAGAGCCAAAAGCATCTCTTTTCATCGCACTTTTATCGCTTATACTCATTGGAATTGGTTATTGGCTTGCGCTTCAAAACTTATTGCAATCGGAAGTTTGGAAAACGATAGGGTTTATGATGACTCCTCTCGTTATCCTAGTAACGGTTATACTAGGTTCGTATCTTTTATTTAATACATTATCTCTTTATGTATTAAAGCTTGTTAAGAAAAATAAAAGCTATGCTTGGCGGGGAAGTAATCTCATTGGTGTTTCTCAGCTTCTATATCGAATAAAAGGAAATGCTCGTATGCTGACGATTATTGCAATACTTAGTGCAACAACCTTAACAGCCGTTGGAACAGCATACAGTTTTTATTACAACAATAAAAGCAACGTAGAAATCAATGACCCGAACAGTATGATGTTTAGGGATGAAGATGAAAGTAAGGCAAAAATCGTTCAAGATTTAATCCATAAAAATAAAGAGCATAAAGTAGTGTATCATAAACAAATTTCAACGCTTGAGCTAAAAGGAGATAGTACAGATTTAAAGAATACACTGCCTTTTAATACAATAATGTACACTGTAATTTCATCTACGGATTTCAATGAGTTAGCAAAAGAGCAAAAAAGGAAAGATAAGCTCTCTTTAAAAGGAGATGAAGCAGCTGTATTAGAGCCGGCCTATTTTGAAGGGATAACACCTAAATACGTAGGCTCAACCGTTTCTTTAAAAGGAAATGAGCAATTGAGGGAAATTACGTTTACAAAGTTGAAAAAGTATAATGTTTTAAACACGTATACAGCGGGAGCAACCGTTGTTGTAAGCGATAATATGTTTGCGCAGTTAGTAAAAAATGAGAAACAAGTAAACATGGAAGTTTATGAAATCACAAACGAAGATCACGCAAAACAACTTACGGAAAGTATTAACGCTGTTCTTGCTGATAATGCACAATTCTCAAGCTTTTATGAAGATTATGCTTCAGGACTAGAGGCTGCGGGCTTGATGATATTTATGGGAGGTTTTTTAGGACTCGTATTTCTTGCTGCGACAGGAAGTATTATTTATTTCAAACAATTAGCAGAAGCAAATGCAGATAGAAGTCGCTACGTTGTTTTATATAAAATTGGTGTAGATAAAAGGCAAATTAAGAAAACAATAGCGAAACAGCAGGCATTTATATTTACGCTTCCTTTAATTATAGGGATTGCTCATTGTAGTGTGGCTTTAACCGCTTTATCAAAGTTATTACAAACAAATCTAGTTGTGCCAGTTATTATATGCATAAGTGTATATACTTTCATATATGTGTTGTATTACATTTTAACTGTAAACTCGTATTACAAAATTGTGATGAAAACAAATGAATAAAAAAGGAGACAAATCATGAAAAAAACAGCAATCATTCTTATAACGTTTTTAGTTGTATTAGGTGGAGCGTTTCTATTTCTTCAGAATGTAAATATTAATCGATTAGGTACTGACAAATATTATACACAAATTATAGGTGAGGGCAAAAAGTTAGAGGAGAAAGCCACTAGTGGAGAAGTGTTTGTGAGATATGAATATACACTTCGGGCAGCAAAGGAAGACGGTGAAGCCAAAACTGTAACATTTACGTCTCAAAACCCACTCCGCCAGCAAGCTTATTTAGAGCTATTTATAAAAAACGATAAAGGTGTAACATCATATGAAGAAATAAACGAAGATAAAGTTCCTCAAAAAGTAAAAGAAAAATTCATGTGAGTCACTTTGCGCCCTTTACAAAAGAAGTCTTTTGTAAAGGGTTTTTTATAGAAAGAGAAGGAAATACGACAATGTTTTAATAAGTACAGCAATTTCTATATAATAGGGAGCATGATACATTTTAAAGGTGGTTGTTGATATATGATGAATAATGAAAAGATACTTGTCATAGACGATGAAGAAGATATTTTGCGGCTCATAAAGACGGTATTAAGAAAGGAAGGAATTGAGCACGTATTAACAGCTGCGACTGCAAAGGAAGGGATGGCTCAATTTCATCAACAGAAACCAGATCTTATTTTACTAGATATTATGTTACCTGATGGAGAAGGATATGACGTATGCAAAGAAATTCGAACAGTGTCAAAAGTACCGATTCTCTTTTTATCAGCCAAAACAGAAGAAATCGATAAGATTTTAGGTTTTGCAATTGGAGGAGATGATTATATTACAAAACCGTTTAGTCCAAAGGAGGTTGCTTACAGAGTGAAAGCTCAGTTAAGAAGAGCAAGTTATGGAAAGGAGCAGGAAAAAAGCGATCCTATTATTACAAAAGGTCCTTTTATACTCAATGAAGAAAAAGCAGAGCTAGTCAAAAACGGAGAAACTGTAGAGCTTAAACGAAAAGAGCTCGGACTAATGAAGCACTTTCTTGAAAATCCAAATAAAGTAATTAGTAAAGAAAGACTTTGTGATGTTGTATGGGGAGAAGACTTTATTGGATTTGATAATACAATTATGGTTCATATAAGAAGACTGCGCGAAAAAATAGAAGATCAACCTTCAAAACCTATTTACTTAATGACTGTAAAAGGGTTAGGATACAAGCTTGTTATCGAGGATGAATAAGAGATGAAATGGAAGCTAACAGGCCGGTATTTATTATCCATTGTACTTGTTGTTATTTTAGTTGTGATTATTAATATTGTGACACTCATTGGATTGTTTCTCATTGAAATTAATACAGGAAAGTCGATATTTCACGGTGGAGAAATATCAGCTGAGCGGTTTACAAGAAATTTTGATCATTATATTACTGCAGCAAATGGAAATATTGATGTTACCGAAAAAGGGAAAGAGAAGCTTGACCAAAAAAAAGCGTGGATTCAAATTGTTGATGAAAACGGAAAAGAAGTGTACGGCTACAAACTTCCAAAAGCTGTGAAGAAAAAATATACGCCGTTGGAAACCATCAATAGATATAAATATAAGGAAGAAGACATATTAGCGACCGTTTTTGCAGGCGGAAAAACGGTGAATAATCGGGAATACAGCTATTTCGTTGGCTTTAGCGATCCGAATATTAGTAAATATGTTTTCACATTTGATATCGAAAGCATTCTTCACAATTTTAAAGTGGGAATACTTACTTTTTTACTTATCGATAGCTTGATCGCTTTTTTCATTGGCTATTTATTTAGCAAAAGACTAACCTCTCCATTAAATAGCTTAATTGATGGAATTAAAAGACTTGCAAACAAAGATTATAGCGTGAATTATCAACCAAAAGGCATTTATAAAGACGTTTTTTATAATGTGAACTACTTGTCAACTGAGCTAACCGCAAATGAGAAGGAGCGCAAGAAATTAGATCATATGAGAGAAGAATGGCTTGCGAACATTTCTCATGATATCAAAACGCCGCTTGCTTCCATTCAAGGATATGCTGAGATGATGAAAAACAAAGAATATCACTTTTCATTAGATGAGATGCAAGAATATGCCGACATTATTGAAAAAAAAGCACTATATATGAAAGAAGTAATGGAAGACTTAAATTTAACAACAAGACTAAAAAATAAAGAACTTATGTTGAATAAAAAGGAAGTCAATATTGTTACAGTGCTTCGCAACATTGTTATCGATATTTTGAATGATGCAAGATATGCTAACCGTCATATTGAATTTGAAGTAGAGCAAGAAAAAGTAGAAGTAGAGGTAGACGAGATTTTAATTCGTCGGGCGTTGCACAATTTAATATACAATGCGATTGTACACAATGATGAGAACGTAAAAATAACGGTTCGCATTGAAAAGAAAGCACGATCACATATTGTTATAAAAGATAATGGAAAAGGGATTAGGAAAGAAGATCTTGATAAAATTTTTGATCGTTATTATCGAGGGACAAATACGGGAGAGGTTCATAAAGGCTCTGGTCTTGGTATGGCTATTGCAAAAGACGTTATTAAAGCACATGATGGAGATATTGAAATGAAAAGTATGGTTGGGATGGGAACAACAATTCACATTTATCTCTAGTCTCTCAGATGATTTCTAACTATTTATACTTTTTTATACGTATTTCCTCCAATGTTTGTAAACACTAATTATAATAAGCTTAATTTTAGGGGGTTACTACAATGGAGGGAAAGAAAGTTCATTTAACATCGGCTGAGATTGCTTCTCTTTGGACAGCTTATATGAATGATAGCATGTCAAAATGTATTTTAGGTCACATGCTGAAACATATTGAAGATGATGACATAAAGCCTGCTATTAGGCGTGCTTACGATATTGCTTCAGAGCATTTGAAACATCTAGTTGAAATATTTAACGAAGAAAATTATGCTATCCCAAACGGTTTTACATCTCAAGATGTTAATGAAGAAGCTCCATGACTTTATACAGATGTTTTTTGTTTAGATTATGTTAATTTTATGGCTAGAGTAGGGATGATAACATATAGCGGCACTATTTCGATGAGTTCAAGAGGAGATATTCGTCACTATTTTACAACGGCCTTAACTGAAACGAGTAGGCTTTACAATATGACAACAGATATTGCTCTTTCAAAAGGGGTATTTAACCGCCAACCGTATATCCAAGTTCCTAAAGAAAGCAGCTATATAAATAGCAAAAAATATTTTAGCGGTTTAAACCCATTTAGCTCTAAACGACCATTGAATGCGGTTGAAATTTCTCATTTGTTCATGAATATTGTCACAAATGTGATTGGTGTTCAGCTTTGCCTAAGCTTTGGACAAACTTCTCCATCAAAAGAAATCCAACAGTACATGCAGCGTGGAAAAGAAATCTCGAACAAGCATATTAAAGTATTTGCAGATGTGCTGCTTGATCATGATATCCCTACTCTGAGGCTACCTGATATGGGGATAAGCAACTCTACAACTCCAACATTTTCAGATAAATTGTTAATGTTTCAAATGTCTCTTTTGAGTGCGGCAGGAACGGGAAACTATGCGACTGGAGCAGCCGCTAGTCAGCGCAGTGATCTTGTTTTAAACTATGAGCGGTTATCATTAGAAATTGGTCAATTTGCTAAAAAGGGAGCTGATATTATGATTAAACACAACTGGCTAGAGCAGCCTCCTGGAATAGAAGACCGCGAGATGTTAGTTCGTAAGAAAGAACGCCAAGAATAAAGAAGAACCTCTTATTTATACTGTAACATTAAATACAGAAGTGAATAATTAGATCTATTCATATCAGTATTTAATGTGGAATGTCAGACATTGTATAAAAAAGTACATCACATGAATACAGGTGGTGTACTTTTTTATATTTTTAGACCTCTATATGACGTTAACAGATTTTTACCATGATTGTAAGGGACGGATTTCCGAAAGCTCGGCTTTATCCTACCTTCAAAACCTGCTGCCTTTTTTCACATGGTTAGACGTGTATAGTAAGTACCAAGGGGAGACTGTTCATTGGAATGATGAGCCGGATGCGATACGCGTTGCCATAGAAGATTATTTAATGAATGAAATGGCATGTAAAGTGCGTGAAAAAGATTCTTTTCGATTCGTAAATCGTACTCATAAAAGTCCGAATACTGTGAATCGTTTTCTTTCGTCCTTAAAGTCTTTCTATAAATCTATGAATCAATTAAAGCGCCCGATTGCTGAATATAGATAGTTAAAAAATTAGATTAAAAACATGCAAAGTGGAACCATGGAGCACAAATTTTTAAAAAACTTTTTAATATTCCTTGACAGGAATATTCCTACTCAGTTATATTGTATTCATGAAAACAACTTTGAATGCTCTTGCTGAGCCTAACCGACTACACATTGTCGAACTTTTACGTGACGGCCCTCTCATGGTAGGGGAGATTGCCGATCGACTTGGGCTCAATCAGCCACAAACTTCCAAACATCTTCGTGTACTTAGTAATGCAGGGCTCGTCGAGATGAATGCAATCGCCAATCGACGGATCTACAAGCTGAGGGCCGAGCCGTTCAAAGAGCTTGATTCCTGGTTAGAATCCTACCGCCACATTTGGAACGAGAGATTTGACCGCTTGGACGATTACCTGCAGGACCTACAAAGAAAGGATGTGAACCATGACGACAAGTAGGAGTCCTGCCAAAGATTATTAAAAAACGATATTGGAGGAATGAGGTCATGGCAAACCTTTTGACGTCTGTAGAAGATCGGAAACTTATTAAGAATGACCAAACCAAAGAAGGAAATAAGGTATCTCTGAAGAAAATAACAATCGGATACTGGTTTTTTACGGGGCTGTTAATAGCATTAATGCTTTTAGGTTCTATTCCTGATATAATGTCCGCCCCTGAAGCAGTTGCTTTATTCAAACATTTAGGGTACCCTGCATACCTTCTTCCCTTTCTTGGCGTTGCCAAATTGTTAGGTGTAATAGCGATACTGATGCCCGGATTTCCGGGAATTAAGGAATGGGCTTATGCCGGATTTTTCATCGATTTGACGGGTGCCATGTATTCAACTATAGCAGTAGGCGATCCTTGGGTATTTTTCATTATTGGGTACATTTTGATTGCTGGATCCTATGTTTTCTACCATAGAAAACGAAAAGCCGTTTCATTAAGTCATGCGAAATAACTTAACAAAAATTGATTGGGAGGAATGGAAATGTCAAAGGAAACTGCAACAAACAGCATTACAATGAACACCGATAAATATGAATTGGTTATCACGCGTACCTTCAATGCACCACGCGAGCTTGTGTTCAAGGCGTGGACCGAGGCTGAGCATCTAAAGCACTGGTGGGGGCCGAAAGGCTTTACAATTACGGTTCAAGAAATAAATGTAAAGCCAGGCGGTGTATGGACTTACGTCATGCATGGACCCGATGGTGTCGATTATAACAATAAAATTGACTTCATAGAGGTAGTGAGTCCTGAGCGACTCGTCTACTCTCATGGCGACGGAAAGGAGGAACATTTTCGAGTAACGGTAACATTTGCCGATCAAGGAGATAAGACCGAACTTACTATGTGGATGCTCTTTAAGTCAGCAGAGGAACTTGACAAAGCGGTTAAGGAGTATGGAGCCATTGAGGGTGCAAAATCAACGCTTGATCGACTTGAGGAAGAATTAGCTAAGATTTGAGGGGCACAACATATACAAAAAGGAAATGAGAAATGGACGGATGCAACTGCCGCGTCTGGAAAGAAAGATTCGACAACCTGATCGAATACTTGTAGGAACTGCAAAACAAAGAAAAATCTTAAGATCTATCATTTATCTGAGGAGGAATTAGAAATGTCCAACAACGCAATGATTTCGAGGGTAGAGAACGATCGGATACTCGTGCTGGAGCGTATTTTCGACGCGCCGCGCGACCTCGTGTTCAAGATGTTTAAAGAGCCCGAGCATCTCAAACACTGGTGGGGTCCCAAAGGGTGGAAGCTTCTAGTCTGCAACGTCGATTTCCGACCGGGCGGCGTTTGGCACTACTGCATGAAGTGTGTGGATCAAAATCAAGGTGAATTTTACGGTATGGAATCTTGGGGCAAAGGGGTTTATAAGGAGATCATCGAGCCAGAGAAGATCATCTATGTCGATTTCTTCTCGGATGCCGAAGGCAATACGAATGACGCCATGCCATCGACTGATGTTACATTGGAATTCATCGATCTGGGCGGCAAGACGAAGCTAATCAACCGTGCTGAATATGCGTCGGCGGAGGGCCTCAAGGCCGTCATGGACATGGGCATGATGCAAGGAATTACCGAAACTTGGGACCGCTTGGAAGAGGTTCTTCAGCAACTGCAATAAGAAAATCACGCGGTTTAGTAAAGAAACCTGTACCTATAGTAATGTAGAATCTATTTTGATCGATCTTTTTTCAAAATAGATTCTTTTTGTTTACTGTCTAATAAGAGGTTAGCTGCTTCTTTTTATCAAACTTTATTACAAACTACAGGTAACGATTTATGAATTCAACTTCGATTGCTTTCTAACTAGAACTGCCGATCTTCCACAATCTGGCCCTTTAATTGAACAATACAGCTGAAGTTTAGGGTCAAAAGAAAAACCCTATATTAATACAGAGTTTTATCAAACTTTGTTTTAAATTATCAATCTTTATTACAAATTATCAATCTTTATTTTAAAGCTACACATAAAGCAAAAATACAAGAACAATTACCAAAGGCAGACATTCAACATGTTGGAAGTACAGCTATCCCAAAAAGTTTAACAAAGGGTGACTTAGACATCCAAGTACGTGTTACTGCTGATGATTTTCCCCGAGCAGAGCAACAACTCACAGCATTATATGATTTGAATGAAGGGAGCATCAAAACAGATTCATTTCGAGCGTTTAAAGATGATTCTACTATTCCTCCTTTGGGTGTACAATTAACAGTTATTCATTCCGAATATGATTTCTTCTGGAAGTTTCGTGACGTTTTATTACAAAATGAGGCTTATAGGATAGAATATGATAAATTAAAAAGAAAGTATGAAGGAAAAAATATGAATGAATATAGAGAGGCAAAAAATGTTTTTTTTCAAAGAATTAGGAATACACCCGAATTTAACATGTGTAATATAGAATAAGTTTTTAACTAAAGCAAAAAAGATAGAGACAGCTAATATCACTTAGCACATCTCTATCTTTCTTATTTATTGTATAGAATGTTTGACATTGTATAAAGACGTTGTTTTATAAAGGAATACAAGAATAGTGTTGACTTTTAATAAAATTATTTAAATAAGGGGTTTTTCTTTTTTGATTCATTACTTTTTCTAATCTAACGGGGATTAAACACTTCTTTACTTTAAATAAACGCTTTCTTTAAAAAATAACAACAAAAAAGCTAACCAACATGCAAAAAAATTCACAAATTAGTTGTATAGAACAGGGGGGATTGCATGTCTACTATTCAAGCTGATCACCCTGAATCCCATTGTATAAGAGTTGCGAAGGTTTTTGACTGGATGACTCGATCCTCTACAATTCAATTCGAGTGGCCTGTTTTTAAGAAGAAAAAGCAAAAAATACAGCATGAAAAAATATGCCGTCACTTCCGAATCGCAAATCCCGCTGAGTATCCAGCTATACTTTGGGAACATCATTCCTCTGTTCCTACGACGGGCACGATTTGGATATGCAATAATTCTCAATATGGAGAAGAGATGAGCGTTTTTGTTAATCATGAGTTTGTTTTCTCTGTTTTAAGAGGACAATCAAGAAGCATAACAGTTGCAAAGCTTCATTCTCTAGCTGTTACAAACGAAGGGAAACACGAGGTGAAAGGGACGTTCCACATTGCTGTGCATCGGAAACGATCATTTGTATCAGAGGAACAGTTTGATATTTCAGTTTTGGAAAATGCACGCTTCTTCTTTAGTGATGAAAAAGGGTATCCTTTGTCTTCAGAACAAGAAAAAATAACGTGTAGAGAAAAAAGGGATTCTTCAGAACGAAAAAGGAGAAGCATTGTTTTACCAAATGGGGAAACTATCCTTCTTCAAGAAATTCAGTTCGTACAAGAAGGATACGTATGCCTTGAATTTGAGGATTGTATTATAGGTCCTTTTGCTTTTTTACATGAAGAAACGTATCTTCTATATGCTCCAACTCATACCATTGTAAACGCTGCTATTCAAAATGCTCATTGTTATGGAGAGTTTCTACAGAGTAATGAGAAAGAAGTTTGTTTCATTGTTAATTTGATGATTAGTTTTGATATGACAATAGAAGTTCTAAAAGATGAAAATCGAAGTATAAATGGGACATTTGTGATGCCTAGAAGAAAGTTCTTAAAAATAGTTTTTCAACTATTCAGAAAAAATAGATTAACATATAATGGAATTGGGAGAATTCCATTTACGATGAGGAGGAAATAAAATGGCTCAATTAGGAAGTTGTAGCAATGATGAGCTTGGTGTTGTAAATGATGCTGTTTGTGTAACCCTTGATTTACCAGTTACAACCGTCGGAACGCCTATACCAGTTTGGACTGATACAAGCACGTTTGCAATTAATGGAACAATTGTAGTTGAAAACAATGGAACAATAGGGGTTTCACCAACAGCGAGTTTGGAAGTTAACGGAACAGCTGTTACTGATTTTACAGTGGGACCAGGCGAAGCACAATCCATCACATAAACAATATCGAGTCCATTGCAATTGCAGGTACAGGTGGAACAGGAACAGCAAGTGTGAAAGTTGCTTTTTCCTTAAACTATAAATTTTAATCGTGAAGAAAGCTTGGATTATTCTAAATCTAAGCTTTTTTGTATACTTTTAGCTTATTCTTTGGAAGAAGAGATAAAAACTGTTATCCTAAAGTGTACATATTTTTATTTTTTGGAGGCAGTTACAATGGAAGCACGTTTTAACATGAAAAACACCCTTATGGAAAGTCTAGGGATAGAAATTTTAGAAGTAAAAGAAAACGGGACATGTATAGCAAAGATGCCTGTTGACGAAAGAACACGTCAGCCGTTCGGTTTTCTACATGGTGGAGCTTCTGTAGCCCTTGCTGAAACGGTTGCAAGTCTTGGGGCCGCAAGTTTAGTTGACCTTAAGGAAAAAGCGGTTTTTGGACAAGAAATTAATGCAAACCATATTCGCTCTAAACAAAGTGGCTTTGTAACAGGAATAGCATCTGTTATTCATCAAGGTCGGACAAGCATGGTATACGAGATACAGATTGTTGATGAAGAAGAAAAGCTGATTTCAATCTCAAGATGTACGATTGCGGTTGTTGATAAACGCTAAAAAACATCCTTTAAGTCTTAGTGCTTAAAGGATGTTTTTTTGAAACAAAATGAGACAAAGTGACACAACCGTGTCATTTTGTCTCATTTTGTTAGAAGGAAAGTGAGACAGAAAGCTTATAAAACAACATTCTTTTTTTGGCATGCTTCTTGCATCTATGTATAGTGAGATATTAAAAAGGAGGCTGTACAATGAAAATGACGGAGCAAAATCAAAAACACCTTTCTTGGGAAAAAGCAACGTGGATGTATCAGAAGATGGTTGAAATTCGCAAGTTTGAAGATAAAGTTCATGAAATCTTCGCACGAGGCGTTCTACCTGGATTTGTTCATTTGTATGCAGGGGAAGAAGCTATCGCAGTTGGAATGTGTGCTCATTTAACAGATAAGGACAGTATTACAAGCACACATAGAGGGCATGGACATTGCATTGCAAAAGGATGCGATCTTGACGGAATGATGGCGGAGCTTTTTGGGAAAATTACAGGTCTTTGTAAAGGAAAAGGAGGGTCAATGCATATTGCAGATTTAGATAAAGGAATGCTTGGAGCAAACGGAATTGTTGGGGGAGGGTTCCCGCTTGCGTGTGGGTCTGCATTAACAGCAAAATATAAAAAGACAAACGATGTAAGCGTTTGCTTTTTTGGTGATGGAGCTAATAATGAAGGAACGTTTCACGAAGGAATCAATTTAGCAGCGGTTTGGAAATTACCTGTTATTTTTGTTGCTGAAAACAACGGATATGGAGAAGCAACACCTTTTGAATCTGCTTCAAGCTGCTCGACAATTGCAGAAAGAGCAACATCATACAACATTCCAGGAATACGTGTTGACGGAAAAGACATTTTAGCTGTTTATAAAGCAGCAGAAGAAGCAGTTCAAAGAGCCCGTAACGGAGAAGGCCCAACTCTCATTGAATGTGTAACATACAGAAATTATGGTCATTTTGAAGGTGATGCTCAAACATATAAGAAAAAAGAAGATCGAGAAGAACATTTACAAGAACGTGATGCAATTGCTTTGTTTAAAAACTATCTTACTTCAGAAGAAATTGTTAAAGAACAAGAGCTTAATAACATTGATGCAAGAGTAGAAGAAGCCGTCTCAAGAGCAGTTGAACTTGCTGAAAACAGTGAGTATCCAGATAAAAAAGAGTTGTTTACAGATGTATATGTTTCATATTAAAAGGGGGAGAGAAAAATGAGCAGACAACTAACAATGTCAAAAGCGATTAATGAAGCACTTCAGCTTGCAATGAGGAAGGATGAAGACGTCATCATGCTTGGAGAGGATATTGCAGGTGGCGGAGGAGTTGACCATCTTCAAGATGATGAGGCATGGGGAGGCGTCCTTGGAGTTACAAAAGGACTTGTTCAAGAGTTTGGGAGAGATCGAGTGTTAGATACCCCGATTTCAGAAGCAGGATATGTTGGAGCAGCAATGGGAGCAGCTGCGACTGGACTTAGACCTGTTGCAGAGCTTATGTTTAATGATTTTATCGGATGTTGTCTTGATCAAGTGTTAAATCAGGGAGCGAAGTTTCGCTACATGTTTGGTGGAAAAGCAAAAGTCCCTGTTACAATCCGCACAACACATGGAGCAGGATTTCGAGCAGCAGCGCAGCATTCCCAAAGCTTATATGCTTTATTTACAAGTATTCCAGGAATTAAAGTTGTTGTTCCTTCTTCTCCATATGATGCAAAAGGATTGTTGTTGTCAGCAATTGAAGATGATGATCCTGTTATTTTCTTTGAAGATAAAATTTTGTATAACGCAAGAGGAGAAGTTCCTGAAGGATATTACACAATTCCACTTGGCAAAGCAGACATTAAGCGAGAAGGAAGCGATTTAACAATTGTTGCAATTGGAAAGCAAGTTGGCACAGCACTAACAGCGGCAGCACAGCTTTCAAACCGCGGCATTGAAGCAGAAGTTGTTGATCCACGTAGCCTCTCACCACTTGATTCTGCAACCATTCTTTCTTCTGTTGAAAAAACAAACCGCCTTATTGTCGTTGATGAAGCAAGCCCACGGTGCAGCATTGCAACAGACATTGCAGCACTTGTAGCAGATGAAGCGTTCGATATGTTAGATGCACCAATTAAGCGGATTACAGGACCACACACACCTGTTCCATTTTCGCCACCTCTAGAAGATGAATACTTACCAACGCCAGAAAAAATTATTAAAGTTGTATCAGAATTGATTGGAGACAAATCTCTTCTAAATGTATAAGAAAAAAGGGGGAAACGAAAATGGCAGTCGAAGTTGTCATGCCAAAACTCGGAATGGCGATGAAAGAAGGAATAATATCGTCTTGGAATAAAAAAGTAGGGGATAAAGTGACAAAAGGAGAGCCTGTTGCGAGCATTAACTCCGAGAAAATTGAGATGGAAGTGGAAGCGCCAAGTGACGGAGTCTTATTAGATATTAAAGTTGAAGAAGAGGAAGGGGTTCCTCCAGGTACTGTTATTTGCTACATTGGAGAACCGAATGAACAAATCGCCGAAAAAAAAGAGAATGAAACAAAGCGTCTTTCTTTATCTTCTTCAAAAGAGGAAGTGGCAGCAACAGTTGCTATAGAAGAACGTCCTATAAAAAAGAACCGTCTTAAAATTTCACCTGTTGCTAAAAAGATAGCATTAGCTTCTGGACTTGACATTGACACTATACAAGGAAGTGGTCCAGGAGGTCGCATTACAAAAGTTGATGTTGAAAAAGAATTGAAAAAGCAAGGTAAAAAGGAGGAAGAAAGCAGAGAAGAAGGGAGAGAAGAGCGAACAAAAATACCTTTAGCAGGAATGAGAAAAGTGATTGCAGAACGTATGCAAAGCAGTTTATTAAACAGTGCACAGCTTACAATTACGATGAAAGCAGATGTTACAAATCTTGTTAAACTAAGAGAGGAAGTAAAACAATCCTTTGAAAAAAGAGGAGAAGAAAAGCTTTCTCTGAACGATTTTATTGTGCGAGCTACTGTTTTATCATTAGGAAAACATAGAGAAATGAACAGTAGCTATGATGTGGACGGCATTATTTATCATGAAGGTGTACACGTTGGAATTGCTGTTGCTATTAAAGATGGCTTACTTGTTCCTGTTGTAAGAAATGCTGACAAGCTTTCCCTAGTGGAAACAGCCACAACGATTAGAAAACTGTCCTCTTCAGTTCGGCGAGGAGAGATGGATGGAATTGAAATGACAGGATCGACCTTTACAGTGACAAACCTTGGCACATACGGAGTAGAACTTTTTACTCCTATTTTAAACCCACCAGAAACAGGTATTCTTGGGGTTGGGGCAATTGAGCAAGTTCCAATGTATAAAGGAGCAGAACTTCAAAAATGCAGCATGCTACCACTTAGTTTAACATTTGATCATCGTGTTGTAGATGGAGCACCTGCTGCGAAATTTTTACAAACCATTAAGGCGTATTTAGAAGACCCAATCGCAATCCTTTTGTAGGAGGAAAAAACATGTCAACATTAGTTGTAATTGGAGGAGGTCCTGCTGGCTATGTTGCAGCAATTAAAGCTTCCTCACTCGGAAAAAAGGTGATATTAATTGAAGAAAAGGATCTTGGAGGTACGTGCTTAAATGAAGGATGTATGCCAACGAAATCCTTACTTGAGAGTGCTTTAACATATGAAAAAGTAAAGAAAGCAGGACGCTTTGGTATAGAAGTTCCAAACGAAGCCACTGTTAATTGGAGTGGTGTACAGGCTTATAAGCATGGTGTTGTTCATCAGCTTGTGCAAGGGATTAAATACTTAATGAAGAAAAACAAAATTAACGTTATAAATGGAAGAGCTTCTTTCATCAGTCATAATCGAGTAAGAGTGCAAAAAGAAGACAGTGTTGACGAAATAGAAGGAACAGAGTTTATTATTGCTGCGGGATCTGCTCCTGTGTCTTTACCGTTCGCTCCATTTGATGGAGACTGGATCATTCATAGCGGGCAAGCAATGTCGCTTTCAACACTTCCATCTTCTTTAATTATTGTTGGAGGAGGGGTTATTGGATGTGAGTTTGCTAGTATTTATAGCCGTCTTGGAACAAAAGTAACCATTATTGAAGGAAGTCCAACCCTTCTTCCACATGAAGATGAAGATACTTCAGCTCTTTTACATGAAAAGCTTGCAGAAGATGGGGTAGAAATTTATACAAATGCTCGCTTAGAGAGTGTAGAGAAAAAAGCTAAAAAAGTTAGTTTTATAACAAGTGAGGGAAGATGTGAAGAAAGACAAGGTAATTATGTACTTGTTTCTGTCGGAAGAAAGCCAAAAACAAGCGATCTCCGTCTAGAGAGAGCTGGAGTAGAATTTACGGATGAAGGAGTTACTGTAAATGAACACATGCAAACAAGTGTCCCAAATATTTATGCATGTGGAGATATTATAGGAGGTATTCAGTTAGCACACGTTGCTTTCCGTGAAGGAGCCGTTGCAGCACTCCACGCTTGTGGAGAGAAGGCCAAAGTGAATTATCGAGCAGTACCTCGGTGTGTCTATACTTTTCCAGAGGTAGCAAGTGTCGGATTTACGGAAAGAGAAGCAAGAGAAGTATATGATAGAGTAAAAGTTGGAGAGTTTTCATTTGGGGGAAACGGAAAAGCCCTTATTACAGGTGAGCCGTTTGGAAAAGTGAAAGTAATGATAGAAGAAGAGTTTAATGAGATTATTGGCCTTTCTATCGTTGGTCCAAAAGCAACGGAGCTCATTGGGCAAGGAACAGTAATGATTCATAGTGAACTAACAATAGATGTAATGGAAGATTTTATTGCTGCTCATCCAACACTTTCAGAAGCCATTCATGAAGCGCTCTTGAACACGACAGGAAGTGCTGTACATGCTTAAATGGGGATAGAATGGACTGCTGTTAATAGCAGTCCATTTTCTTATGATGTAGACTATGTTGAAAACGCTTTCTAAAACTTCTATAATAAAAGAATAATACATGATTAAAGGATGAAATCAACTTTCTAGAGCAGGCACCTTTCTTATGTAAAACAACGATTATAGGAGAGGATTTAATGATAGAGGGAAGTTTTTCTTTAAATATGTGGGAGCGTTTTATAAAAGAAGGCACACTAGAAGAAAGTCGTCTAAATAAGAGAATTATAGAGTCTTGGTATCGCTGTAGAAGTGAAGAAGTAAATCCGAATTTAAAAGTTGGACAGCGCGTCTTAAATCAAGAACAGTTAGAAAAACAACGACGCAAAAATTCTTTTTTAATTCATGCAGCCCTACCATATATGAATGAAATAGAAAAGTTTATTCGGGAGACAAGTATGGTTTCGCTGTTGATCGATGCAGAAGGATATATTTTATCAATGAATGGAGCTCAGCATGTTTTAGAAAAAGCAAGGGAAATTAATTTTACCGAGGGATCATGCTGGACGGAGAAAGAAGTCGGGACAAATGCAATTGGCACAGCTCTCCAAAATAAGGAAGCAATGATGGTGACAGGAGCTGAACATTATGCAAAAGCTTCCCATGAATGGAGCTGCTCTTCAGCTGTTATAAGAGGAGGAGCGGGAGAAGTTCTTGGTGTTTTTAATATTTCGTGTCCTGCTGAGCATGCTCATCAGTCTATGATTGTGACTGCTAATTCAGCAGCCTATATGATTGAAAAAGCACAAGTACACCTAAAAAGGGAAGAAGAGATTGCGCTTTTACACAACACAATGGAATGGATAGAAAGTGAGCGTCCACTTATTGTCTGCACAAATAAAGGGAACGTCATAGGAGCAAGCAAAAGCGTAAGGGAAAAGAAGGGGAACTGGGCTGAGCTGTCAAAGGCAAGTTTATTAAATGAAGGGTATGATGTACAGTTTGAAGTTCCTGTATTCTCGAAAAATCGATTGACGGCTATTGGATATATTGCCTATTTAAAACCTAAGAGACATAAAAATAGAGATTCATTTTTTGTTTCCGCCCCTTTTATATTTAATGGCGCAAAAAGCGTCAGTAAAGCTTTTCAACATACCCTAACAGAGGCAAAATGTGCTGCACCAACAGAGGCAAGTGTCTACCTTTCCGGTGAAACAGGGGCAGGAAAAGAAATGATTGCAAAAGCAATTCATGAAAACAGCGGACGAAAAAATGGTCCTTTTATTGCATTAAACTGTGGAGCGCTTCCAAAAAACTTGCTTGAAAGTGAGCTTTTTGGATATGCAGAAGGAGCATTTACAGGAGCAAAGCGTGGAGGATATAAGGGGAAATTTCAGCAAGCGAACGGCGGGACACTATTTTTAGATGAAATTGGTGACCTACCTTTTACGATGCAAACTGCTCTTTTACGTGTTTTGCAAGAGCGTGTTGTTACTCTTCTTGGAAGTGAGGAGGAAAAGCCCATTGACGTTCGAATTATTACAGCAACACATCAAAACTTAAAAGCTCTTGTTGAGCAAGGGAAGTTTCGGGAAGATTTATATTACAGACTTCATATTTATCCAGTCCATGTTCCACCACTACGAAGTCGAAAAGAAGATATCCCACATCTCGTTCAGTATTTTTGTGAAAGATATAATTGGCATTTAACTTTATCTCCTCTTTTTTTGAAGAAACTTGCTCACTATGATTGGCCAGGCAATATACGTGAACTGTTTAATATACTTCATCGCATTAAAATTGTGGAAGAAGCAAAAGGAGAGGAAGTAGAAAACATTTTAGACAATATTCTATTAGACTCGCTTTCGTCATATCCTGAAAGAGAAGAAAAGGAACTTCCCTCGCTTTCATTTCGAGAAGAAATTCAAAAAGAGAAAATGAAGACAGCACTTCGGGAAACAAATGGAAATATTACGCTTGCCGCAAAATTAATCAATGTCCCGCGCAGCACGTTCTATAGACGTCTTCAAAAATATAATCTCCATTAAAAAAGTCAGGGGTAGAGTCCCTGACTTTTTTTAGCTTCCACCATAAACTTGGTATCCCAAAGGAGAAGAGGTTACGATAGTGGTGTATGCTGTCATTGATATAAAAACGCATAGGAACTTTGTTTAAAAAGGAAGGTTTCTCTAAAATAGTCCCCAATATAACTTTCTTCCTCTCGTTTTTAGTTAGAAGAGAAGGTGAAAGCTGTCCATCTTCATTTGTATGAGCTATTTTAACAATTCCTGAGTACTATTATAAAGCTCAACTTTCACAAGACTTTCCGGTTTTCCATTTACTAAATCTAAAATATGTGTTGGTAGGCAAGTACTCACTTTAACTTTGTTTTTTTTTCTTTTGAAGAGTTTGTTTTTAAATCTTCCTTCGTGACGGAGAAAAGTTGGAAGCCAAACGGTGGCTTTGGTTCTGTATATACTTTTCCTTTCTCACCTGGAATCTCTTCAACAACTGTATCCCATGTATGGTTCTGAGATTGGAAGTTAACACTTTGTAATTGCGGAAAACGCTCTAGTATACGGCAGCCGATGTGGTAAATTAAATTTTGGATCGATGGTGTTTCAAGTTCATGAAAAACAGAAGAGGCGATGTCATGAACCTGTTCAGACGCAACATAAAGTGATGGAGTTTCTCCGAGCGCATCTTTACTATTTTCATAGTTCCAGCCAATGTTTAAAAAGATGAAAAGAGGGCGGTTTCCATCTTCCGGAAGAGTTGTGTATTCATCACGGATAAATCCAACAAACGAATTGCCGCTTATTTTAATAAGCTGAAGATCACAAATTGAGCTTTCTCTACTTTCAACATTAATGTCTTGACCATGACGAATAAGATGAACAGAAGAAACAGCTTTTTCATTTCGTGAATGATTAAAGACAAGAGGGCTCTTTTTTATTTCCTCATTCTCAAATATGTTTGCTTCTTGGAATGATAAATGTTCGCCGGTAAGTTTTACACTATCTATTTGAGAGTACTTAAGGAGAAAGGCTCTTCCAACATAATCAAGGAATCCTTCCATTGTTGTACCACTGTATGATGCAAGATGCTGTTGAATAAAATTCTTCATAGAATCTGTTGCTACAACGAGCCGATTATCTCCTTCAATAAAAGAAGAAAGAAAAGCAGAGCCTCCAACTTCGACGCGAATATTAGCTCCAAATATAATATTAGAGCGTCCTGTGAAATTTGATTCTGGAATTTCTTTAATACCTTTTAAAGGGGCCAAGTGCGTACGATAAGAAAAAACGTCTCCTTTTCCATAAGTCATTATCCGGTTATTATTTTTCATCACCTTATCTCTCCTTTGTTGGTCATGTAAGCGAAATAGAGGGCAACTTTATATAGCTGATAAATCTGAGAAACAACTCGTAGAGAATGCGCGAAGATATCGCCGAATTTCTTCGTAAACTGCTGTAAACTAAAGAATCCGGCGATGTTCATTTTCCTCAAGCTTCTTCTGCCTTTAAAGAGTTAGGAAGAGGAACTTCTACTTTTTTCTTTTTAGTATTGAAAAACAAATTCAGGATAATAGCAGCAAGACTTCCTGTAATAACACCGTCACTTACAAGAATGCTTAAAAAAGATGGAAGGGATGCAAAGAGATTAGGAACAGCGGTTACACCGAGTCCAAGTGAGATAGAGCACGCTATAATAAGTAAGTTATTGTTCGTGAATTCAACATTACTCAACATTCGCATTCCGGAAGAAATCACCATCCCGAACATGATAACGGTTGCCCCTCCAAGAACAGCATTTGGAATAATCGTCGCAAATGCGGCGATCTTTGGAATAGAGCCAAGAAAGATTAAAATACCGCCTGCTGCAACGACAACGTTACGTGTTTTAATTCCAGATAGTTCTACAAGTCCGACATTTTGAGCGAACGTATTGTATGGGAATGCATTAAAAATACCGCCTAAAAAGATAGCTAAACCTTCCGCTCTGTAGCCATTTGCAAGTTCTTGTTCTGTTAAAGAACGATCGCAAATCTTAGCAAGGGCAAAGAACACTCCTGTTGATTCAATCACAATAACAAGTCCGACGATAAGCATTGTCAAGATAGCTCCAGGTTCAAAAGTTGGCAAACCAAAGTAAAAAACTTGTGGGAAGTGAAACCATGAAGCTTCTTTTACAGGATCTAGATTTACTTTACCTAAAAAAGCAGCAAAAATAGTACCAGCGATAATGCCAATTAAAACGGAAAGGGAGCGCATAAATCCTGAGAAAAAACGGTTCACAGCTATGATAAGAAAGAGCACGCTAAAAGCTAACAGTAAGTTCTCGCTAGAACCGAAGTCTGAACTATTTGCTCCGCCTCCCATGTTTTTAATTGCCGTTGGAACAAGGGATATCCCAATAATCGTAACAACCGTTCCTGTGACAACAGGAGGAAAGAAGCGGACAAGTTTTCCTAGAAACGAAGAAGCGAAAAAGATAAAGAGACCTGTGACAATAATAGCTCCATAGATAGCAGGAACTCCGTACTGAGAACCGATGCTAATCATGGGTGTTAAGGCTACAAAAGAACTGCCAAGAATAACAGGTAATCCAATTCCGAGATGCTTGCTTTTTAATGTTTGGAGAAGGGTAGCAATGCCGCATGTTAACAAATCAATTGCGACAAGATATGCTAATTCTTCCGCATTTAAACCAAGTGCTCTTCCTACAAGTAAGGGAACAAGGATAGCTCCGGCGTACATTGCTAAAACGTGCTGAAGACCAAATGAAAAAATTTTTCCTCGTGACTGCCGAGTGTTCATTAATCAACCTCTCCTCTTTTAAAATACTTTTAGGTGTTAAGTTAAATAACATGTTACGTTAGAAAAAAGGTTAAGTCATTAGTTAAAGTAACTAATGTTTTTATATTTATTGTGAAAATATTATGAAAATTATGAAATAAATAACTTTTTATGTTATAAAATATAACATTTGTAGTTTACAACATTGTTCCAATACGGAGAGCTAGTCTTAACCTTAGCGTTGTATCAGGATCTTTTAAACTTTTTCCAAGCAGTTCTTCACATTTCTCAAGACGATAAATAACCGTATTGCGATGCACGTATAATCGTTTTGCTGTTTCGGATATTTGACAGTGAGTTTCTAGAAAAACAGAGAGTGTATGCAATAAGCGTTGCTCTTCATCTTGGGTGTGAGAAGAAAGTTTGTGAAGCGTATGATCATAAAACTTTTTTAAATCCTGTCTAGGAACGACTCTTAGAAGTTCTGTGACATCTTTTGTTTGATATGTTTGAATAAACTGCATGCTTCCAGAGAAATGACCTGTATCAAGGGCATCGAGAGCTTCTTCGTAAGCACTTTCTATTTCAAATAAGTTTTGAGTAATGTTGCTTATCCCGAAAGAAATCGTTCTCTGAAAGCTTGCTAAAACTCCTTTTTGAATATGTTGTAAGGCTGAAACCATTGTTTCATGAAGACCAATCCATCTATCATTTACTTCTACAAAAATAACGCCAATCGTTCCATTAAGAAAGAAGTGACAAGGCCATGGAATAGATTCAAGCTCTTCCTCTAAAAATTCATATACAACGTCGGTTTCCATTTGGTGGGCTGTAAAGCTGATGCCTTTTTCATTTCGATCAAGTTTTGTTGCGATAAGAATATATTTTTGCTCACAGTTTAGCCCAAATTCTTTTGTGCGGTTTCTTGTTTCATCTTTTGATGTGAATTTTCCATCTACAAAGTTAGTGAAAAACTCATTTTTTGCTCTTCGTTCGTATTGTTTTAAAGCACTTTCCTTCATCAGCTCAAAAGCAATAACATTTGCTGCTTGTTCAATCATCAAAATCTTTCCTTGATCAAGTTTGGCAAGGTTCTCTTTGACTAGTAGAGAGCCGCATCTCTTTTCGTGTGTTGGAACTGGGAAAGCGGAAAAAACTTCATGTGTATCTCGAATAGAGAAACATGAATAAGGAGTTTTTTTAAGGAAAAAAGAAGTGTTTTGCGTGTTCCATTTCTTTGAGCTTTCTGGAGCTTTTTCATCATAATGGGTTTGAGTTAAAAGTTTGTAATGCTGGTTAAGAAGTAGAACAGGAGAGCCAATCATAAGAGATAGATTTTGTAACAACTCATCAATGCTGCGTCCGCTTAAAACATGATTTGTGAACTGTTGATGAGCGTGAATGGCTTGCTGCAGCTCATTTGTTCTCGTGTTTAAAATGGTGCCTAATGTATTGTTTACGACATCTCCAAGGGCAACGCTTTCAGGTATTTCAATAATGGGAAAGGAGAGTTTATTTGCGAGTGCTAAAACATCAGCTGGCAGTTCTTTTAAAAACCGTTTTGTTTTTATACAAAGACCTGCACAGTTTTGTTCATGCATTTTTTTAATTAACGATAAAAGCGCTGAAGGATCATCTTTGAAATGATAAGCTGTTGTGAGAAGTAAGTCGTCTTTTGATAAATAGTGAATAATGTCAGGAGCGTCCATCATGTTCACATGCTGAACGTTTCTATGAAGTCCTGAGTGTCCTGCTAATGTGAATGCTTCTTCTAGAGAAGGAAGCTCTAATACGTCTTTTACTTTCACATTCTCACCTCTTTCTTTAAAAAGCATAAACGTAGTGATCTAACCTTTTGAGAAATTAGCTAGTATAACTAAAAAGATGCGTGAAAACGAACGTTTTTACCGATGATTATTTTCTATATTAGCAGTAAAGTTCAGAAGATAAATCATTAGTGTTAAGAAACTTAACATAAAAAAAGGAAACAAGAAGGAATACAGTGTTAAAAGAAGAATACATAAAAATAAAATTGTAAAAAAGGAAGGGAAATATGCTAAGTATTCGTAAAGCTACCGAACAAGATGCAACACATATTGTTGAGATTAAAAATGAGATTGCAAGAAACACGACATTTTTTCTTCGATCAAAAGATGATGAAGAAGAAAGGGAAGAAGACTATAGAAGAAAGATAGGAGAACGAGAGAAAAAAGGAGGATTAACAATTGTAGCAGAGGAAGGTGGAAAGGTGATTGGATTTCTATCGTTTTCGAGAGTTCCTTACGTTCGCTTCTGTCATACGGGAACATTCGGAATGGGCGTAAAGAGGGATTCTAGAGGAAGCGGTGCTGGGAGTTCTTTGCTTCAGTATCTTATCAGATGGGGGATGGAAGAAGAAGGGCTTGAAAAAATTGATCTTGAAGTTTTTTCCCACAACGAAAAAGCCATCCGACTTTATCAGAAATTTGGTTTCTGCGAAGAAGGACGACAAAGAAAAGTAATGAAAATACGAGAAGAACAATATAGTGATGTTATTTTCATGGGGGTGTTTGTTTAATATACATAATGAAAAAGAGCTTTTACATAAGCCGTAATAGTAAGTTCTCCTTTTTCAATGGGAGGGCCACCTTCAGCACTTAGCGCTTTTTGGGCAAAAGGAGTGAACGCTGTTCCTTCTTCTCTTCTTCTCTCTACTATTTTTAATGGAATAGGATTTACTTTTACGCCAATAGATTTACTTAAGCTGCGTGCTTTATGTTGAACGCTGAGAAGCGCATTACTTAAAGCTTCTTCATAAGCGGCTTCAGTATTTGATAGACTAAGCTGCATACTATGAGTTGTTGTTGCTCCGTTCTCAAGAGCTGTTTCATAGACAAGACCAAGAAGAGACAAATCTTTCACTGTAACAAGGAGGAGATGTTGAACTTCATAGTCTTTTAAAGTTGATACTCCTTCAATATAATCATAGCGAGGATAAATAGAATATGAGCTTGTTCTAATGTTTTGCTCTAAAATTCCCAAAGTTTTTAAAGCTTCAATAACGTTACGGGAGCGGGTAGTATTTTCTTCTTGGGCTTTCACTGGATTTTTACTATTTGTTACAATCCCAATGATCAATGAAGCTTGATCAGGTTCCATAACCACTGTTCCTTCTCCTTCAAGAAGCATTGTATTCATCAATAATTCTCACTCTCTTTCCTTACATATAATAAATTTCTCCTATTTCTAGCATATGTTTCTTTTTCTTCTCTATGAATAGAAAGAGAGGATGATGGTCGTAATGCTTGACACCTTTTATCATCAATACGTATAGTTACATTGTGAACTTATGTAAGTTTAAAAGAATGGATGAGAAGCTTGGATAAAAGCAAAGAAAAAGACGGAGGGAATTCATGAGCAAAAAGAAAAAGCAAAAGCAAGGATATAAAAACACATCCAAAACAAAATCATCAAACATATGGTTTTATATTATTATTGCTGTTTTTGTTATAGGAGCTGTTGGATTAGTTGTTCTAAACAATATGGGAGATGAAAAGGCTTCTTTTGATTATAAAAATCAACCTGTTCTAGGGGAAGAATCAGCGCCAGTTCAAATTGTAGAGTTTGGAGATTATAAATGTCCGGTTTGTAAGACATTCAACGAAACTTACTTTCCACAGATTGATAAAGAGCTTATTCAAACAGGGAAAGTTCAGTTTCACTTTATGAATTTCCCATTCATTAACAATGATTCAACGCGTGCAGCTCAATTTGCAGAAGTAGTGTACAAGGAGCTTGGTGACGAAACATTTTGGAAGTTCCATGAAAGTTTATACAAAAATCAGCCTGCTGATTATAAATATGAAAAAATTGACTTTCTAACAGAGAAAGAATTAACAGAGCGTTTGAGTGAGTTTGCAAGTCAAGAAGAAGTAGATAGAGTTGTTAAAGCCTTCAAAGATGGAGAAGGAGAAAAACCGCTTAATGAAGATCTAAAGGTTGTTAATGATCTTCAAATTAACTCTACTCCAACTGTTTATGTAAATGGAAAGCTTTATGAAGGCAAATCATATGAAGATCTAAAGAAGATGGTTGAAGAAGAACTAGAAGATGCAAAGTAAGTAGAGTGTAAAAAGGCTAGCTCATGGTGAGTTAGCCTTTTTGTTTTTATTTATAGCAAAGAAATATACCAACAAATAGTAGAATATTGGATTGTTTTTACATAAAAATGAAAAAGTTACTTTAACACTCTTTTTAAAATATGATGTGGATTCTATACGTGTAATATTATATTATTATATAAGAAATAGAGAAAGTGAATTCTTGTTTAATTAGTATAAAACATTTATAATTAAACACATTTAGGTATGAAGATTCATATCTAAGTGTTCTCAAATTGAGCTCTAAAGGTTTTACAGCTTAGAAACGAAATCATCAAAAGACAACATTTAAGGGTAAATGTTTGAGAGGGGTTAAGAAAATGAAAAAGTTTGGGTTGGCTACACAAATTTTTGTTGGCCTAGCCTTAGGAATTGCTGTAGGTGCCATTTTTTATGGGAATGAAACGGCGATGGCAATTCTTCAACCAATTGGGGATATTTTTCTAAATCTAGTTAAAATGATTGTTATTCCTATTGTCGTATCAGCTCTTGTTGTATCAATTGCTGGAGTAGGGGATATTAAAAAATTAGGTAAACTAGGTGGGAAAACACTTCTTTATTTTGAAATTGTGACAACAATTGCTCTTCTAATAGGGTTGCTCGCTGCTAATTTATTTCATCCTGGTACAGGGATTGAAATGGGGAACCTTGAAAAAAGCAATATATCTTCCTATGAAGAGACTGCTCAGACAGAAGAGAAGGGAAGCATTGCGGATCAATTTGTGCACATTATACCAAGTAACATTGTGCAATCCTTAGCTGAGGGAGATTTACTAGCGATTGTCTTTTTCTCGGTCCTATTAGGCTTAGGCGTAGCGGCTGTTGGAGAAAAAGGAAAGCCTGTACTAAGTTTTTTTGAAGGCTTATTAGAGGCTATGTTTTGGATCACAAATTTAGTTATGAAATTTGCTCCTTTTGGCGTTTTCGCTTTAATTGGTGTGAACGTAGCGAAGTTTGGAATTGGTTCACTAATTCCATTAGGTAAGCTTGTTCTTGTTATCTATTTAACAATGTTCTTCTTCGTTTTTGTTGTCTTAGGAATTATCGCTAAGATGGCAGGAGTAAATATCTTTGTCATTATGAAGATTTTAAAAGAGGAGCTTATCTTAGCTTTTACAACAGCAAGTTCAGAAGCTGTTTTACCAAAATTAATTGATAAAATGGAAAAGTTCGGCTGCCCAAAAGCTGTGACATCGTTTGTTATTCCAACAGGTTATACATTCAATTTAGACGGCTCTTCTATTTATCAAGCGATCGCAGCCATCTTTATTGCTCAAATGTATGGAATTCATCTGTCTATCGGAGAGCAAATCACTCTTCTACTCGTACTCATGTTAACTTCTAAAGGGATGGCGGGCGTTGCAGGTGCCTCATTTGTTGTTGTGATAACAACGCTAGGAACAATGGGGTTACCACTAGAAGGAATGGCTTTCATTGCTGGAATTGACCGTATTTTAGATATGCTTCGTACATCTGTAAATGTAGTCGGTAATGCTTTAGCTTCTATTGTGATGTCAAGATGGGAGGGAAATTTTGACAAACAAAAAGCAGCAGAATATACGGCTTCACTTAAAAAGTCGAACGCTGCTTAAAAAGAGCTAGATTCATTTTAATTATAGCGTGGACAAAAACCTTTACTCTAATAGAGTAAAGGTTTTTTTGAACCCGTATTTTCAAATAACAAGAAGACTTAGAAAATGCGAGGTATAGAAACTTTTTTAATTTTAGTACTTCTAACCGTGTTTAATACATTCTTGCTTTGTTAGTTGTACAATATCCTTTAAAAGACTTTTTGAATGGTTACTAGACGGGTAAAGATTAGTAAAGAGAAAGGGGGAGAAGGGAGGAAGAAATGAAACGAACAGCTAAAGGTAAATTTGTGTTCGCAATCGGACTTCTTTTATTTATTATCGGTTTTGTTGGATGGATGAATTTTTTTGATCACAGTATTATACAAGACAACGGAATGGTGAAATTTACAGCTATCTTAGGACTTCTTCTTATTCTGCTTTCTAATTTCTTAAGAAAGAAGGGAGCTTAAGTGAGCAAGAGCGAGAAACGGGTAAAACCCTCTCTTTCTAAGAGAGGGTTTTACTCGTTTCTATTTAATTCACCATACAATGAAATGAATAAATGGTAAAAAATGTATTTTAATGGCTTTTAGAAGAGGAAAAGGTACTAGATTCTTATGGTAATAAATTACCATGTTTTCCATATTGAAATTAGGTTGACTTTTTAATGAAATTATGTAATAAATTAGTAATGTAAGTTTAATATTTTAGTAACACTTTAGGAGAAGTAAGATTGAAAAAGTTTGGGCGCATGTTGCTAGCCCTAAGTCTTATAATGACGGTTATTATTCCGTTTCAGCACGCAGACGCTAGCAGCAAATTTACAGACGTGACTCTTTACGAAAAAGAGATTAATTTCCTTGCAGATAAGGGAATTATTAATGGGTATAATAATGGTACTTTTCAACCTGAAGCATCTATCAAAAGAATTCAAGCTGTACAAATGCTTCTGCGTGCAAAAGGAGTAAAGGATTTAAGCGGAGCTCCAGATCCGAATTTTGCCGATTTGAAAAAAGGCGATTACGGTTATGAGGAAGCAGCTAAAGCTGTTCAGCTTGGCTTTATTTCTAGGAAGCAAGATTCAAAAACAGGCAAGAAATATTTTAATCCATGGGATACTCTTACAAGAGGGCAAATGGCTAAGGTTTTAAGCCTTGCTTATCATCTAAAAGGAACGACTGTTAGCGAGTTTTACGATGTGCCAAGCACAGATGGCTTTTACACATACATCAATGCATTAGCATACAATAACGTAACAACAGGTTATTCTAACAATACATTTAAGCCATATCAGTCTATTTCACGTCAGCATTTTTCCGTTTTTCTAGCTCGTACGCTTGATTCTTCTTTCAAAGAAGAATCAAGCTTACTATAACAGGTGGATTAAAGCCAAATCCACGCAAAACGTACATTTATAGCTATCCGTTTGATGAAAATTATAGTGAAACAGTAAAGTATACAGGTACAATTTCTGGCATTGACAACTGGACAGGCCGAGACACAGACGGAGATACGTACGATTATGCTTATAGCGAAGATACGGACGGCTTTATTGCTGGATGGCAAGACGGCTTTATTTCTTCGACAGTCCCATATCCGCTTAAATTAAATACAAAGTGGACAGATGATTTCTACGAAGATGAAGACCCTATTACATATGTGGTTACTTCAATGAACAAAACGATTACAACTCAAGCAGGCATTTTTAAAAATGCAATTGAAATAAAAAGCAGCCTTGACACGTCTGAATACTATGTTCGAGGTGTTGGACTTGTGTTAATGCTTGATACTTCTGTCAAGCCGGCTGAAAAAATGCAAGAACTTAAAAAGATTTACTAATGTGAAAAGCTAGTAAGAGGATTTCCTTTTGCTAGCTTTTTCGTTGGATGTCAATATGCGTAGAAAAGAGCTTTGAAAAGGGCTTATTCTCATAAAAAACTAGCTTTTCTATCCATTCATGGTACAATACGAAAAGTAACTATTCTTCATAAAAAACATAGAAAAATGGTTTCGCATGTGCTGAAACCATTTTTTATTTTATGAACGTAAAAAGCAAGGAGTGCTAAATATGAGCTTTCAATCACTAGGAATTAGTATAGAAGTATGTGAAAGATTAAAAGCAGGAGGAATTGTAAAACCGACGCCAGTCCAAACGAAAGCGATTCCTGCGGTTTTAAAAGGACAAGATGTTATTGCAAAAGCGCAAACAGGAACAGGAAAGACGCTTGCATTTCTTCTTCCAATTTTAGAAAAACTAGATCTTGAAGATGAAAGTGTGCAAGCATTAATCGTTGCTCCAACGCGCGAGCTTGCTCTTCAAATTACAGATGAGAGCAATAAGCTCACTAAGCAGCTTGGCTTGCCAGAGGCACTTGCTGTTTATGGAGGGCAAGACGTTGAACGTCAAATGAGAAAACTGCAAGGAAACGTAGGAATTGTTGTGGCAACACCAGGCCGGCTTCTCGACCATTTGCGCCGAGGAACGATTAGCCTGCAGAACGTTCGAACGCTTGTTTTAGATGAAGCAGATCAAATGCTTCATATTGGCTTTTTAAATGAAGTGGAGGAAATTATCGCTCAAACGCCAAAAAATCGTCAAACCCTTCTGTTTTCGGCTACGATTTCGGATGGAGTACGTAAATTATCGAAAAAACATTTAAAACAAGCTGTTGATATTACGATTAAAGCTGAAAAAGTAACGGTTAAAGAAATTAAACAGTTTATTATTGAAACAACAGACCGCAAAAAACAGTATGATTTATTAGAAACGTTAAAAACACATAGACCTTTTTTAGCCGTTATTTTCTGTCGTACAAAACGTCGTGCTGGCGTCTTAAATGATGCTTTAAAACGTAATGGCTACAAATCAGAAGAGCTTCACGGAGATATTACGCAAGCAAAGCGTGAAAAAGTAATGAAGAGCTTTCGAAATGCAGAAATACAGCTTCTTGTCGCAACAGATGTAGCAGCTCGCGGTCTTGATGTAGAAGGAGTAACACACGTTTTTAACTACGATATTCCAGAAGATGCAGAAAGCTACATTCACCGAATTGGTCGAACAGGAAGAGCGGGTGGAAAAGGACTAGCGATTACTTTTGTGGCTGAGAAAGACGAAAGAACAATGACGCTTATTGAAAAGGAAATTCGCTTTAAGCTTAAACGTAAAACAGTAGATGATGAGCCACTTCGTTCTCAACAAAAAAGAGCGCCTCAAGGGGAACGAAAGCAAACGAAAAAAGAACCGAAGAGAGAAGGAAAGCGTGAAAGTCAGGCCTCTTCTCCTACAAGAGGAAAAAGGGGCAAAGGAACAGACTCCCCAAAAAGAGGGCGGAAAAAAGAAGATAAAGGTGGCAGAAGCAGCCGCGGGAGCAGAAATGATCGTCAAAACAGCTTTGGAAAAAACAGCGGCCGCAAAGCTGGAAAGCCAAGTCGTCCAAAACGATCAAGATAAACAGGGAGAACTTCTTCAATATGAAGAAGTTCTTATTTTTTTAAAAACCTAAATGTGATATATTGGTTTTATGAATAAAAATAAGAAAATAAAAAAAATTATTCGTCCGTCATTACGTGATCAAGTTTATGAAGGTCTTAAGTCAGCTATTATGACGCTAGAATTTCAGCCTGGTGAACGATTGCATGATCACCAGCTAGCAGAAGACTTTGGGGTTAGTCGCACTCCTGTGCGTGAAGCATTAAAAAGACTCGAAGATGAAGGTCTTGTTGAATCTTCCCCAGGATCTTCAACAAAAGTTGCTCCTTTATATAGCGAGGAGGCGAAACATACATTTGTAGTTGTGGCAGCTTTACATGCTCTTGCAGCAAGGTTAGCATTTCCATTCCTAGGAGAGGAGGAAATAAAAGAGCTCTCAGACGCAAATGAAACCTTTAAATACCGAGTGAGAGAGAGAGATGCTCGAGGTGCGATTGAAGAAGATTACCGTTTTCATAACGTATTTGTGAGAGCTTCTAAAAATCCAGAAATTGAAAAAATGCTCGCACGCCTTATCGGAAATGTATATCGGCTTGAGCTTTCTAAATTTAGCTCTGTAGAAGGGGAAAGTTCATATAGAGATCACCAAGAAATTATTGAAGCTGTTCAAAAAGGTCAGAAAGAGAAAGTAGAGAAGCTTGTTGAAAAAAACTGGCTCACTCTAGGAGATAAACTCGCTCGGTAATAGAGCTAGGAGGAGATAAAATGCGTCCTATTTTATTAGGGATTTTAGCTTCTCTCTTTTTTGCTTCCACATTTGTGTTAAATCGCTTTATGGAAGTAGAAGGAGGAAGCTGGGTTTGGAGTGCTGTGCTTCGTTTTGTTTTTATGATTCCATTTTTGTTGTTCATTGTCTATCGTAAGCGAAAATTATTTCACTTAATAAAAGAAATAAAACAAAAGCCTTGGAGCTGGCTTTTATGGAGCACGGTTGGCTTTGGCTTATTTTATGCACCGCTTTGCTTTGCGGCTGCTTACGGTCCTGGGTGGCTTATTGCAGGAACATGGCAAATTACCATTTTATCTGGGTCATTATTAGCTCCACTTTTTTACGCAAGAGTTAAAAGGGGTTCAGAGTATATTTTAGTAAGAGGGCGTATTCCATATAGAAGTCTTTTATTTTCTTCTTTCATTTTACTAGGTGTTGTATTTATGCAAATAGAGCATGCAACCGAAATTTCTTTACGAAGTATGATTCTGTGTGTTCTGCCTATTCTAATCGCTTCTTTTGCATATCCTCTTGGCAATCGTAAGATGATGGAAGTTTGCGAGGGAAAGGTAGATCCATACGAGCGTTTGTTAGGAATGACGATTGCAAGCATGCCATTTTGGGGTATTTTAACAATCTATGGACTCTTTGAAGAAGGAGTGCCAAGTGTAAATCAAACGGTACAGTCACTTATTGTTGCGTTACTTTCAGGAGTTTGTGCAACAGCGCTTTTCTTTGCGGCAACAGACCTTGTGAAACATGATATGCAAAAGCTTGGGGCAGTGGAAGCAACGCAGTCATTTGAAGTTCTTTTTGCTCTTTTAGGAGAAGTTTTATTACTTTCGGCTCCGTTACCAACAGCTATTTCATGGATGGGGATTTTGTTTGTTGTCGGCGGCATGATGGCTCAAAGCTATGCTTCAAATAGAAAGATTAAAAAAGAACAAAGTTTATCTATGTAATCCTTAACATGTACTTTAATAAAATCATGTTCTAAAAGCAAAGGTGAAAAAATGAATAAAAAGATTGCTATTATTGGCGGAAGAGGGACAGTCGGGAAAAAATAAGTAAAAAAGCATTAGAAAAAGGCTATAGCATCAAAATGCTAACTCGATATCTTGAAGAAAGTGGGAGTGAAATTTGCTTCATTAAGGGAGATGCTCGGAATAAAGAGGATATAAAAGAACTAATAAAAGGATGTGATGCTGTTATTAATACTGTTGGACATCCTAAAAGTGAAAAGCCTTTTTATAGCACGGTAACTTCACATATTATACAGGGAATGAAAGAGCTAGGAATAAAACGTTATATTGTAGCGACAGGAGCGTCTTTAACGCTGAATGGGGATGAAAAAACATTTCTAAATCAAGTAGGCGCAAATCTGTTTCAACTCTTTTTTTCGCCGATGATGAAGGAAAAAGAAAAGGAATACGAACTTTTAAAAGCAAGCTCGCTAGACTGGACGCTTATTCGTCTTCCTTTTGTTGTAGACAAGAAAGGAAAAGGACATATTAAAGTAGCGATAAAAAATATGCCAGGAAAAGTAATTACAAACGAAGATATAGCGAGTTTTTTGATTTCTCAATTAGATAGTAAAAAATATATAAGATGTACGCCGTTTATCTCGAATTAATCATTGGTAATCTTATACTAGACATGATAAAATGGCGCTTACAAAAAGGTAAACTTAGATAGAAAACAGGTGAAAGTATGGCTTTCGGTATTAAACGAAAAGAGTTAGAAAATTGGAAGAGAGTCGTTGAGGAGGGTGAAATTGCATTTTTGACCCACTATTGGCTTGATGATCGCTTTCCAAACGCTAAAACGGTCACAAAAGTAGGCTGCAGCAATATAGAGCATTTAATCGCTTGGGGAGAGAAATATAATCTTCCTAAAAAAGCGATTGATAACCGTTCAGGGTACCCTCATTTTGATTTGTTAGGAGAAAAACAAATTGAGATTATGACAAAGGAAAACCGTCTAGATCAGCTTAAGCGATTTACATAAGTTAAAAGAACACCTGGTGGCAGGTGTTCTTTTAACTTATAAGGAGTTTTTTGATTTTTGTTTAGCGCTTACATTTTTCTGTTTAGCAAGTAAGAAAAAAGGGAAGAGAAGAAGTAAAGAAACACCGACAACCTCAAAAAAAAAAGGGAATTTTTGTAGCTTAAAAATAATTATTAAAATAAGTTGAATTATCTGAAATTTCTGTTACAATATAAAAAAGGACAAGGAGTTGATTTCTTATGAAAGACAATGCAGTTAATCCTTCTCAATCCCCTAAAGTAAATGTTACGGACTCGCTTATTGCTGAAATGGTATTGGATCAAGCTTTAAACGCGTTTCGAGAGCAACAAATCCAAAAGGAAATCGACCAGTCACTAGAGAATCAGAACAAAGAAGAATTTTTACGGTTAACGGAAGAGCTGAAAAATCTCTCTGCCGTATAGCTTAATAGATGAACGTTAAAAGAAGAAGCAACTCTGCTTCTTCTTTTTTGTATTGTTTTACATCATAACAAATAGGGTAAGAAAATGCAGGGGCTTGAAATTAATGGGAATAAGTTTGGCTAGGAAAGCTAACGATGATAAAAAGATTCAATTTATTTATCATATGAAATTCTTTTCACATAAAGACGGTAAAATAGATTGCTAAGTTGAGCCTTTTTGTTTTACACTGTAAGAATGCTAAAATATTGTAGCGCTTATTCTTTACTAAAAGCATACTAATCATTGTGGAGAGAGATAAAATGGAAAATGAAACCCCAAAAACGTATAATGTCATTGAACTCTGCTTACTTGCCGGAAAATTGATGCTTGAAAGTGGAGCAGAGACAAACCGAGTCGAAGATACGATGATGAGAATTGCCGCTTCATATGGAATAGGTCGTACACATAGCTATGTTACCCCAACAGGTATTATTTTCTCTGTTGAAGGCCAAGGAGAACCAACAAAATTAATTCGCATTTCAGACAGAACAACAGACCTTCATAAGGTGAGTGTTGTGAACAGCATTTCCCGTGAAATTAGTACAGGGACAGTGCCCGTTGAAGAGGCATTCAAACGATTAAAAGAAGTTGAAACAGAGAGCATGACATATCCTATTCGTATTCAGGTTCTTGCAGCTTCTATTGCAAGTGGCTGTTTCTTATTTTTGTCACAAGGCGGATGGAGCGATTTTTTCCCTGCTCTTATTACAAGTGGTATTGGATTCTCTTGCTTTATTTATTTTCATCGTATTGTCCGCGTTAAATTTTTAGCTGAGTTTCTAGCCTCTCTTATTATTGCTCTTATTGCGTATGCTTTTGTTACAAAAGGGCTTGGAAACGAAATTGATAAAATTATTATTGGCTCACTCATGCCACTTGTACCGGGACTTTTAATTACAAATGCAGTAAGAGATCTTATGTCAGGGCACCTCATTTCAGGGCTTGCAAAGGGAGCAGACGCCTTTTTAACCGCTTTTGCTATTGGAGCAGGGGTTGCCGCGGTTATTTTTACAGTTTTATAACTTACAGAGGAAAGGAATATGTAATATGATGATTGATCAGATTTTAACAAGTTTCGTTGCTTCCGCTGCCTTTGGCATTATTTTTAACGCACCGAGACATTCAATCATTAAATCGGGCTTTGTTGGCATGTTTGGCTGGTGTGTTTATAGCCTGCTTGTAGCGGACGCTGATACAGATGCAATAGTGGCCACACTTGTGGCTGCATTTGCTATTGCAATTGTCAGCCAAGTGTTTGCGAAGCTTTATAAGACACCGATTATCATTTTTAACGTAGCTGGAATCATTCCTCTTGTACCAGGTACGCTTGCTTACAATTCAATGCGAAATATTGTTGAAAATAACTATGCGTTAGCAGCTCAATTCGGGGCAAAAGCGCTTATGATTTCAGGCGCTATTGCAATGGGGCTTGTACTATCTGAGATTTTCAATCAAATGATTCGTCGTGTAAGGTTATAAAAAAGCGCAGGAAATCTCTCCCGCGCTTTTTTTAGTGTGCTGGTGTTAAAACGAATTTTTCAAGAGCTTTTGGAATACCTTCATTCATGTTTGTATCTGTTACATAGTCTGCTTTTTCTTTAATGTCATCAGGGGCATTCCCCATAGCAACTCCAAGACCCGCGAACTCAAGCATAGCAAGGTCGTTATAGCTATCACCAAATGCAATAACTTCCTCACGTTCAATACCAAGTTTTTTAATAAGTTGGCTCAAGCTCGTTCCTTTTGTTACTCCAGCCTCTGTAAACTCTAAGAAATAAGGCTTCGATCTCATAACGCTAAGAATGCCGTTCAGTTCTCTTTGGAGTTTCTTTTCTACAAGTGCTAGCTTTTCAGGATTATCCACCATAAGAACTTTTACAACAGGAGTTGTGATGGCTTCTTTAAAATTAGAAACTTCATTAATTGGCAATCCTGTAATCTGTCCCTCAATATCTGTAAATTCATTGTTTTTTGGCGTTACAATTGTATCGCCTACATACGTATGAATGCCTACGTCTTCTTTGCTACTTAAGTTGTATAAACGGTGCACTGTTTCAGGAGAAAGGGTACTGCTGAAAAGTTCTTCCTTTGTTTTATAATTAATAATTTTAGCTCCATTGAAAGACAAGATAAAACTTCCATACTCATCTAAATGAAGTTCCTTCGCAATATCAAGCATTGCATATGTAGGACGTCCAGAAGCTAAGACGACTTTTACACCGCTCTCTTGTGCATCCATTAGTGCTTTTTTTGTTAATGGTGAGATGGTATGATCGTCACGCAAAAGGGTATCATCTAAATCTAGCACAATCATTTTATAGGCCATTATTTTCGCTCCTTTTCTTTTCTATGTTCATATCGTACTATAAATCTCTCTAATAGAAAATAAAAAAAAGATTGTTATTTTTTATGAATGATGTTATATTAATAAAGCGATGAGCTAATTGCATAAGACGAAAAATGAGCTTTTGCTCAACATATGAATGTGGTCATATGGTTTTTCGCCGCAATACGTCAGAGAGGCCGTTTATACGGCCTCTTTTTGTGTTGTACAGAAATCCGTGAAGAAGTAGTCTCTTCATGGATTTTTTGTGTTTCTTTTAAATTAAATAGGGTAAAGAGAAGAAAAGCCATAACGATGGGGGAGGAATAATCGTGAATAAAGAAAACTATATTGAAGCAAGAGAGGAGCTTCAAAGAAGTTTAACGAATATTTCAAACGCATATATTTCTTTAAACCAAGATTTAATGGAACAAAGAAAAACGATAAAAGAAGTGAATATAGGATATAGAGAGCTTTTAAAACAATATACTTCTTGCTTAGAAGACATGAAGAAGTTAGCTGTACCAGAACAGTATAACAACAATCATCAAAGCGCTCTGAAAACTGTTCCGATGTTTATAGAATCTGTAGAAATGTTACTTGAAAAAGCAAGCTTTGACGAAGAAGCATTGAAGCTTTCCTTTGCTAAAAGAAAGCAAGCAGAGATTGAGATGCAAACGTTGGAGAATAAGCTAAAAGAAACAGAAAAAGCATCCATTGCATAGGATGCTTTTTTACTCTATTCATTGTTAAGTACATTATATAATGTAAATTATACTTGATAAATTAATGATAAAAGGGCAAACTTTTAGTAGAACGGATAATGAAATAAGAGAGAAAAGTTCTTTGGAGGAGCAAAAGGATGAACCTGTATAATCATGAGTTTATTTTTAACATTGGGGTTTCTGCTATTTTATCTATCATTATTGGCCTTGAACGTCAGCTAAAGAAAAAACCGTTAGGACTCAAAACATGCGTTGTAATTGGGATTACAAGCTGTTTATTAACAAGCGTGTCCATTGAGGCTGCCTATCAGTTCGCAGAAGAGTATGAGCGACCGATGGATCCTCTTCGATTGGCTGCGCAAATTGTATCTGGGATCGGATTTTTAGGCGCAGGTGTAATTTTACGCCGAAATAACGATATTATTTCTGGATTAACAACAGCAGCGATGGTATGGGCAGCAGGAGGCGTCGGAATTGCTTGTGGAGCAGGCTTTTGGTTCGAAGCCATTCTAGCGACAGGGTTGCTTATTATAAGCGTTGAAATTTTACCTGTTTTAATTAAAGGAATCGGTCCGAAAAAGCTTCGTGAAAAAGAACTGAAAGTAAAGATTGTAGTAGATAACGATGAAAAAATGACGGATATCTTGAAAGAACTAAAACAGCGTAAAATGAAGGCGCAAAAAGTTCGAATTAAAGATTTGAAAAATAGTGATCATCTTCAGCTTGAGTTAAGTCTTTTAGTAGATGAAAATATTTACACAACAGAAGTGTATTATGAGCTGAAACATATTGAGCATATTGTAAGCGTTGAAATGGAATCCTTATAAAAAGCGAAAGCCTACAGGCTTTTCGCTTTTTATTCTGGTTCTTTTTTATTATGGATATCAGTTTCTTTTGCCATTTCAGTACTATAAGCAAGACGGCGTTTGAAGCGCATATCTTTCACTTTTCTTTCTTTCGGTACATAATTAAGGAAATAGCGATGAACAAGTACTTCAGCTCCTGTAATAATTAGCGCAGATAAGATGCTTCCCCAAGCTACTTGCGGGTAGCTATCAAAAAGAATACTTCCAAAAATCCAAACGCTCATATACGTTAGCAAAAATTCGACAATAATAGCTTCTCTGTTGCCAAGACGGCGCAAGATGATTTGATCGCCAATTAAGTATGAAGCAACTGTTACGAACAAACTAAATGAGAGAATATCAACAATTGTGGCATCAAAAAATAAATCAAGTGCAATTGCAAAAGCAATAATAGAACAAATAAATTTTACAAGCAGCGCTTTTAGATGATTCATATCCGATCCTCCTTTTTATTTTTAGTGTGAACGGAAGAATAAAGTTTTATACTCGGGTAACATGTCCCATAACGTTAGGAAGGAATGAAAGTGAAATGAAACTGAGCATACTCGATCAAGCACCGATTTCAAAAGGACAAGACGCTCACCAAACACTTGAAAAATCAGCACAGCTTGCTTTATACGCGGAGTCGTTAAGATATAGCAGATATTGGTTTGCAGAACATCATGGAACAAGAGGGCTTGCAAGCACAGCTCCTGAAATATTAATGAGTCATATTGCAGCTAAAACCTCATCTATTCGTGTTGGTTCTGGAGGAGTGCTTTTACCACAATATAGTCCATTTAAAATTGCCGAAGTATTTCAGCAACTGGAAGCTCTTTATCCAGGACGAATTGATCTTGGTATCGGTAGGTCTCCAGGCGGACCAGAGAAAATTAGAAGAGCGCTCGGGGATACGGAGGAAAATGGTTTGAAAGCTTATCCAAGAAAGCTTCAAGATGTTATCTATCATCTTCATCGAACGCTTCCAGGAAGTCACTCCTACAGCGGCATTAAAGCCGCCCCTCTAACGGACAAGCCTCCTGCGCTTTGGACGCTAGGGCTTGGGGAGAATAGCGCTTCCCTAGCTGCAAGTCATGGAGTAGGCTATGTTTTCGGCCATTTTATTTCTCCGAACAGGGGAGCAGAAGCGTTAAAGACGTATAAAGCATCGTTTAAACCTTCCATGTACTTGCAAAATCCTGCTTCAATTGTAGCGGTCTTTATTATTTGTGGGGAAAGTGATGAGGAAGCAGAGTTGCTTGCTTCAAGTCAAGACTTATGGCTCCTTCAGGTTGAGAAAGGGTTAGACAGTCGTGTTCCGAACATAGAAGAAGCAAAAGCTTATCATTACACAGAACGAGACCAAGAGAAAATACGTCAAAATCGAAAGCGAATGATCATTGGTTCACGTGAAACAGTAAAGAGAGAGCTTCTTAATTTGATGAATCGATATGGTGCAGATGAAGTGATGGCTCTTGCGAATATATATGATTTTGAAGAAAAGAAAAAATCATTTAAGCGTTTGGCAGAGATATTTCTATAAAATAAAAGATCCCGCTAATGCGGGATCTTTTATTTTAATTTATCGTTTAATACACTATCTTCCAAGACAGAAAACTTGTCTCCGTAAACTTTCGTAATATGAGAAGCTCCCCAGTTGCACAAGGCATCTAGAATGCTTTCTAAGCTTTTTCCATACTCGCTTAGCTCATATTCCACTTTAGGTGGTACTTGCTGATACACGATGCGATTTACAATGCCATCTTCTTCAAGCTCTCGAAGCTGTTGAGTGAGCATTTTTTGCGTAATGTTTGGCATAAGGCGCTTTAATTCACTTGTTCTTTTTTTACCGTGCGTTAAATGACAAAGAATAACGCATTTCCATTTTCCTCCGATAACTTCAAGCGTTGCTTCTACTGAAATGTTGTATTTCTTTTTTGTCTCAAGCTTTTTTTCCATTTTTTTCTCCTTTTCTATAGGCACTAAAAAGTACCTACAGCACTTTAAAGTGCGTTCTTCCTTTTTCTATTCTTATCTCCCATAATAACATTTACCGGCGGTTTATTAGATTCTTTTTTTACTGTAACTTGTTTTTTAAAAAAAAACAAACAAACCAAAAATCAATAGATAAAGGAGGAAGTTTTTCATGTCTTTAAGTAAAAAACAAAGTACGTTTGCACTGCTTGCTTTAGCAGTGAGTGCTTTTGCTATAGGAACAACAGAATTTATTAGTGTAGGACTTTTGCCGCTTATTTCCGAAGATCTAAATATTTCGGTTACAACAGCAGGTCTAACCGTTTCTTTATATGCACTAGGAGTAACATTTGGAGCACCGGTCTTAACGAGCGTTACTTCTAATATGTCAAGAAAGTCACTTTTACTGTGGATTATGATTGTCTTTATTATCGGAAATATAATCTCAGCAGGGGCTATTCACGTTAGCATGCTTCTTCTTGGAAGAGTTATCGCTGCTTTTTCTCACGGTGTTTTTATGTCAATTGGTTCAACAATTGCTGCTGATCTCGTTTCAAAAGACCGTCGGGCAAGCGCAATTTCTATAATGTTTACAGGGTTAACGGTGGCGACCGTTACAGGAGTGCCGTTTGGAACTTTTATTGGTCAGCAGTTTGGATGGCGTCTTGCTTTTGTCACAATTGTTGTCATTGGAATTGTTGCTTTTATCGCAAATAGTATACTAGTGCCAGGAAACTTGTCAAAAGGACAAAAAACAACAATTAAAGATGGAGTGAAATTAGTAACAAATGGTCGTTTATTGCTTGTGTTTGTTATTACAGCTCTTGGATATGGTGGAACATTTGTTGTCTTTACGTACCTTTCACCACTTTTACAAGATGTAACAGGTTTTAAAGGAAGTACTGTTGCTGTTCTTCTTCTTCTTTACGGAGTAGCAATTGCGATTGGAAACATGGTTGGTGGGAAACTTTCTAACCAAAACCCGGTAAGAGCGCTGTTTTACATGTTTATTTTTCAAGCACTTATTCTGTTAGCATTGTTTTTCACCGCGCCTTTCAAAGGGATAGGGTTAGCGACAATCTTGATGATGGGACTTTTCGCATTTATGAACGTTCCCGGTCTGCAAGTATATGTTGTAATGCTTGCAGAGCGATTTGTACCAAGTGCTGTGAACGTGGCGTCTGCGATTAACATTGCAGCGTTCAATGCAGGAATTGCGCTTGGTTCTTATTTTGGAGGAGTCGTCACAAACTCACTTGGTCTTGTTCATACAACATGGATTGGAGCCTTGATGGTAGCTGGCGCTGTACTTCTAACAGGGTGGAGTCGCTCTTTAGAAAGAAAAGATCAAAAAGCTGGAAGAAACATTGCTTAGCAAGGATAAGAAAACATTTTAGGAGGATTTTAATAATGAAAAACTTACAGGATACAGTAACACTATACAATGGAGTCAAAATGCCTGGATTTGGACTAGGCGTGTTCAAAGTAGAAGAGGGGAAAGAGCTTGTAGAGGCTGTGAAAAATGCAATTAAGCACGGGTACAGAAGCATTGATACAGCTGCTATTTACGGCAATGAAGAGGGAGTTGGCGTTGGCGTTAAAGAAGCTTTGGAAGAAAACAATTTACGTCGTGAAGACCTATTTATCACATCAAAAGTATGGAATGATGGTTTAAGCTATGAAGAAACAATCTCTGCTTATGAAGAGAGTTTGAAAAAACTTGGTCTCGATTATCTTGACCTTTATCTTATTCACTGGCCAGGAAAAGATCAGTATAAGGAGTCTTGGAGAGCACTTGAAACTCTTTATAAAGAAGGAAAAGTGAAAGCAATTGGCGTAAGCAATTTTGAAGTTCATCATTTAGAGGGATTATTGAAGCAAGCTGAAATTAAACCAATGATTAACCAAGTCGAGTACCATCCTCGCTTGACTCAAAGTGAAGTAAAGGCTTTTTGTGAGGAGAACGAGATTCGTTTTGAAGCATGGTCACCACTTATGCAAGGAGAGCTTTTACAAAATGAAGAGTTGACGCACATTGCCAAACATCATGGAAAATCTGTTGCTCAAATTATTCTTCGCTGGGATGTTCAAAATGGAGTGATTACAATTCCGAAATCAACAAAAGAACATCGCATTATTGAAAATGCCAACATTTTTGATTTCCAATTAACAAAAGAAGAGATGCAACAAATTAGCTCCTTAAATGAAAATCGTCGTGTTGGTCCAAATCCAAATGAATTTAACTTCTAAATGAAGGTAGAGAACGCATATAACTTTAGTTATATGCGTTTTTTATTGGAACTTTTTTCTTGTTTTTTCGTATATAGTATAGAGAAAAAAAGGGGGGAGAAAAAATGAATGAACTTAACGGTTTTAAAACCTTTCTAGAAGAAGAAATGAAAGCGTGGGAAGTACCGGGAGCTGCTGTTGCGATTGTCAAAGACGGAGAAGTGATATTTTCAGAAGGATTTGGGTTGCGTGATATCGAAAAAAACCTTCCTGTCACAGAAGAAACATTATTTGCAATTGGTTCATCTACAAAAGCATTTACAGCTTCAGCCCTTGCACTTCTTGTTGATGAAGGAAAGCTTGCGTGGGACGAGCCTGTTCGTACGTATTTGCCTTCCTTTAAATTAAAAGATCCTGTAGCATCAGAACGTATAACGCCGCTTGATTTACTAGTTCATCGCTCAGGTTTGCCTCGTCATGAACTAGTATGGTACGGAGCAGATTTATCACGAGAAGAACTGATCCAACGTATTCAGTATTTAGACGGAAACGTAGATTTTAGATCAGAATGGCAGTATCAAAACTTAATGTATTTAACAGCGGGTTACTTAGCAGGAGAAGTTGCTCATTCTTCTTATGAATCGTTAGTCAACAAACGACTTTTTACACCTCTACATATGAAGAAAAGTAATTTTTCAGTTGAAGATATGCAAAAAAGCAAAGATTATTCTCTTCCATATAAAGAAATCGACGGGAAAGTAACAAAAGTCCCTTTCCGAAACATTGATGAAATTGGTCCAGCAGGCTCTATTAACTCAAATATAAAGGAAATGGTGAACTGGTTGAAGTTTCATCTTCAAAAAGGAGAGTTTGACGGAAAACGAATCATTTCAGAACAAGAAATGAAAACCCTTCATACACCACATATGTCTTGTGAGCTTATGTTCCCAACAAAAGAAGTGCCAATTTCTACTTATGGAGGAGGATGGTTTATTTCTCCATACAGAGGGCATCATCATATTCATCACGGGGGAAACATTGATGGTTTTACAGCTCTTGTTTCCTTTCTTCCGTATGAAAACATTGGAGTAGTTGTGTTGACAAATAAAGATGCAACACTTTTCCCTGATACCATTGTCTACAATATTTATGATCGTCTGCTTCATTTAAAGGAAAAGCAGTGGAGTAACGAACTGCAAGAAAAGCTTAAAGAATTGAAAGCAACAATGACAGGAAGTGGAGAAAAGGAGGAGAAAGGAAAAGTACCAAATACTCAGCCATCACATCCGTTAAAAGATTATGAAGGGACGTATCATCATAAAGGGTATGGGAATATGAAAATCACCTATAAGGATGGCAAACTAGAAGCAACATTCAATTCTGTTCACTCCGAGTTAACTCACTATCATTATGATGTTTTTCAAATGAAAATTGCGGCATTCAATCATACACTTCTTCTCTCGTTTCAAGGAAATGTATATGGAGAGATTGCAAAGCTTTCAGGGCCGTTTGCACTTGAACCTGGAACAAAAGATATTGTGTTTGAAAAAGTTCCTGATGAACGTCTTCAAGATAAAGAAGAACTTATACGATATGTTGGTCAATACAAGATTCAAGGAGAGATGTTAGCAACCGTTTCTTTAAAGAAAGAAAGTATGTTAGTTCTGTCGCTACAAGGTCAACCTGATTATGAGCTTATTCCATATAAAAAAGGTGCTTTTTATTTTAAAGGACTAGATGGATTTAGCGTGCAGTTTGCGGAAAATGAACAACAAGAAGTTCAGCGTATAACAATCATTCAGCCAAACGGGGAGTTTGTTGGTGAAAAAGTAAAGAAAGAAGAGGAAAAAGTGGATTGTTAGATAAGAGGAGCCTTTATTTTGGGCTCTTTTTTCTCGTTATAAAGATAGTAAAGATAAAAACGATTTGAATGGTTTCATTTCGCTCATACTAAGAAAAAAGAAGGGGTGCATTATGGAGCGAAACGAAGCAATTGATTATATAAAGTTTTTTGCTATATTAGCGGTTGTTATCATTCATACATTTCCAATTGATGGAGAAGTTGTTCTATTTATTCTCGATAACTTTGCTCGTTTTGCGGTTCCGTTTTTCTTTACAGCTTCAGGATATCTGTTTGGCTTAAAAATGCTTACCACAAAATATTCGTGGACATACACATTAAAGTATATAGTTAAGCTTATAAAAATCTATGTTTGCTGGTTCATTTTTTATGCTCTTTACGATCTTTTTATCATATATGAAAAAGGAGGGAACGTAAGCAAAGAAATTTCCTCTTATTTTGAAAAGCTGACATTAAAAAATGTTTTTTACTATGGAGAAGGAACAAGTGCTTATCAGCTTTGGTTTTTAACCGCGCTTATTTGGAGTACTCTTATTGTTTATATGTTCGTAAAAGTAAAAAAACTGTATGTGCTTTTACCCATCAGCTTTCTTTTATATATAGCAGGACTTTTCGGTCAGTCTTATGCGCTTTTTTATAAGGTGTCCGTGAGTACAAGAGACGCGCTTTTTTTTGGCTTATTTTATACAACCCTTGGCTGTTTTTTTGCTCTTCATCCAGGCCTTTCAGCGCCGAGACCTATTTCTTCTTCTATTTATAGAACGTTCTTTTTTCTATTTATCCTGCTTCAAGCAACAGAAGCATATGTGCTTCGCTATGTGCTACACGCTCCTTTTGGAGAGTACTTTTTATCTACTTTCTTTCTGACTTTCTGTCTTTTTTCTTTTGCTCTTTCATATCCCCAGTATGGGAGAGGAAGCTTGTTTGCTAAAGTAGGAGCAAATGCTTTAGGAATTTACGTTATTCACGTCTTTTTTATTCGTATTTTAGATTTCCTCTTAAAGATGATTGGCATTGAAAGCCTTGAAGGCCATTTGTTATTGAATATTGTTTATACGCTCTTTATTTTTGTATTCTCATATATGACCTATGCTGGGCTCCAAAAAACCAAAAAGGCTGTAAACTTAAAAAACAGCTGAAGGAAAACCTTCAGCTGTTTTCAATAACACGGTTTTTTCCTGCCCCCATTCCGCATAAGAAAAGAAGAAGCGAAAAGAATAGCAAAAGGAAAAGGGGAATTGTCCATCCGTGTGTTACATCGTGCAGTAACCCAAACAAAAATGGTCCAAGTGCGGCTAACAAATAGCCTAACGACTGAGCCATACCGGAAAGTTCAGCTGCCTCCTTGGCATTGCTTGTTCGAAGCGTAAAAAACATCATTGCAAGACTAAAAGCAGATCCTATTCCAATTCCTGATGAAATAATAAAAAGTTTTATAAAAGAAAGAGGTCCATATAAAATTCCAATGATTCCAATAAATAAAAGAACGCCAGAAATTGTGACAAGGCCGCGCTGATTGTTAAGCTTTCCAGCAATAATTGGAATAAGGAATGTAAAAGGAATAATAGCGAGCTGCATAAAAGAAAGAGTCCATCCCGCATCATCTGATGTTAGTCCTTGTTCTTTCAAAATATCAGGCATCCAAGCAATGATCGTATAAAATAAAACAGACTGCAGTCCCATGTAAAGCGAGATTTGCCAAGCAAGTTTTGATTTCCAAAGGGAAAGTGACGGCGTCTTTTTAAGCGTTTTGGCTTGTTTTTGGTAGCCGGACTTTTTAAGCTGCGGCAGCCATAATAAAAGCGCGATAAACGATAAAATTCCCCAGCATCCAAGCGCTCCTTTCCATCCTAAGCTTGAGGCTACTGAGATAGGATGACTTATTCCAGAGCCAATTGCTCCGCATAAGTTCATTGAAACCGCATAGACCCCTGTCATTAAACCAACATTATGAGCGAAGTCTTGTTTAATTAAACTTGGTAAAAGAACGTTACACACTGCAATAGCGAGTCCAATGAAAAGAGTGCCGATAAATAAAAGGCTTACCCCACTTGTTGAACGAATAAAAATTCCCAATGTTAAAAGAAGCAGGGAAAAGAACAGGGTAGTTCCCATTCCAACTTTATTTGCCACTTTTGCTGCAAACGGTGAAAGAGCAGCAAAAGCAAGTAATGGAACAGTTGTCAACATTCCTCCTGCAGTGCTTGAGAGATGTAGCTGCTCTCTGATTGAAGAAAGCAAAGGACCAACAGATGTGAGAGGTGCACGTAAATTTGCACCAATAAAGATAATGCCGATTAAAAGAAACACTTTTGTCTCAGCTGCTGTACTATTTGAATTTCTAAGTGTTTTTGTACTGTGCTCCATTTTTTATCCTTCTTTCTGTACGTGTTTCATATTCCTTCGTCAGATTATCACAATGAGCACAACCTGTATAGTAGAAAGCGCCAATTATTTCTACGTAATCTTCCTCCTTCTTTTAGGGAACGCTAAACGAGAACATCATTTTATAAAGAGCGAAACATAACAAAGGGAGGATGTCAAAATGCTAACATCGCGCCAGCTTTCAGAGTTTAAAAACCAGCTTTTAGAGCGCAAAAAAGAATTATCCGTTCATTTTGAAGACAATGATCACTTTAATTTACAGAGAAGCTTAAGAGACTCAACAGCAGAGCTTTCCCTTTACGATAATCATCCAGGTGACCTTGCCACAGAAGAGTACGAACGTGAGAAAGACGTTGCTTTAAATGAAAACTTTAGAGCTGAGTATGAAGGCGTAGAAAGAGCGCTTGAAGCTATTTCAAAAGGAACATATGGAATTTGTGAAGTATGCCAAGAGCAAATTCCAGTTGAACGATTAGAAGCGTTACCAACAGCAAGATATTGTGTAGAACATGCCCCTGACCAGTTTGTGTCACATGGACGTCCAATTGAAGAGGATGTATTAATGCCTCCGTTCGGACGGTATGATTTAGACGATAAATTTGAAAATGTAGCATATGACGCAGAAGATTCTTGGCAAGATGCTTCATCATATGGTACATCAGAATCTCCAGCCGATTTTTATGATCCTCCTGAAGATTATCAAAACACATATATTGAGTCAGATGAGAACTACGGATATGTAGAAGACTACGAAAACTTTGTTGGGGTTGATATCGATGGAAAAAATATTACCATTTTTCCAAACAAAGAGCATGAGGAATATGAAAATGTGTTGGATGAAGAAGGCATTATGACGGAGTTTGGTGATTTAGAGCCATACGAAAAAGATCCATATACAGAAGACTAAGGGCTAAAAAGCCAAAATCTTATAGGTTTTGGCTTCTTGCTTTAAATAGTGATTTTGTTGAGGAAGATGTTCCAACAATAACAATGGAAGAAATAACGAGAATAATGCCGAAATATTGAAAAACATCAAGGCGTTCGTGAAAAAAGAGAAAGCTTGCCAGAGCGGCTACAACAGGTTCAAGCGTAGCGACAATTGAAGCTCTGCTTGATTCCACGTAACTTAGTCCTTTTGTATAGAGTAAAAAAGCGAGCATTGTGGAGAAGAAACCAAGTCCTATTCCATAAAGTAAAACGTCTAGATGAAGTAAGCGCTGAGGTGAAGACAGCAGACCGCTAAACGGCACGATAGCGATTGCAGCAAATACAAAGGTATAAACAGTTACAGTGATTGATTCATATTTTTCTAATGCAAATTTGCCAAAAATGCTGTAAAGAGAATAAAAGAAACCAGAGCCAAGCCCAGCAAGTAAACCATAAAGTGAAATGGTTGTATCATTTGAAAAAATCCCTACAACAAAAGCACAGCCGCAAAACGTCATAAGCAGTGCGACTACTTTTTGAAGGGTAAACGCTTCTTTGAACAAAAGATAAGATAAAATCATCACAAATGCAGGAGCTGTGTAAAGAAGAATAGCTGAAATAGAAACGGACGTTTCTTTAATAGCTGTGAACATACAAAGGTTAAAGAAGACAATACTAATAATACCTGTTCCAACAAAATAACGGCTGTCGCGTATATGAATTTTTAACATCTTCTTATTATGTATAAATGTATAGCAAAGAAGAAAAATAGCCGCCATTAAGGCGCGAATAGCAACAACTTCAGCTGGAGTAAAACCAAGGTCATAAAGTTTTGTAACAAAGACTCCAATAATCCCCCAAAGAGAAGCTCCCCCTACAATATAAAGATAAGCGAGCTTTTTATTCATAAAAATCCCTCCTTATTCATTTTTCTAAATTGTAATCGACAAAAGGGGCTGTTGCAATGGGGGGGGAAAGAGATATTTTCTAAGATAGGTGATAAACATGGAAGGTAGCTGGATTTCGATTCTCCCGTTTTTAGTTGTCATTCCGATTGCTGTCTGGACGAAACAAGTGTTACCAGGGCTTTTGGTTGGCTTATTAATCGGCTCATATCTTCATACCCCTTCGCTTATTGGAGGGATGGAGACGATGCTTCATTATATTGTGCAGGCACTAATTGATAAAAATAATATTGAAATTATCGTATTCCTTTATGCGTTTTCTGGTTTAATTGGCATGATTAAAACCTCAGGAGGAATTAAAGGATTTGTAGAAAAAGCAGCTGAAAAGATTGATACAAAAAAGAAAGCGCTGTTGCTCACATATGTCTCAACAATTGGAACATTTAGCGCACCAACGTTTCGATTTGTCACAATTGCGCCTATTATGCGCGCCCTTTTAAAAAAGGTGAAAATGACGACAAAAGAATTAGGATTTGTTATTGAAACAACTGCAACGCCCATTATTGTATTAATTCCTGTAGCAACTGCTTTTGTAGGATATATGGTTTCAATCATCCAAATTTCACTGCAAAACCAAAAGATTACGGAAGACCCCTATACGATGTTTATTAAAAGCATTCCATACAACTTTTTTGCTTTCGTTATTATTTTGGTTGGCATTTATTTAAGCTTTTTTCACCACTCAAAATCAAATGCTCCAACACAAGTTGAAACAAAAGCGGAAGAAGAAGACTGGCATACGTGTCATCCTGCTGTTTCAAAAGACTTGCCGTCAAAACCGTGGAATCTTCTTGTTCCTCTTATTCTTGTTATTTTATTAACGCTTTTTTTAACATGGTGGAGCGGTCACACGAAAGCTAATAGCTTTTTTGGAGCCTTTATTAAAGCAGATGTTCTTCAAGCAATGGTTGTATCTCTTCTTATAACTATTTTGCTTTCAGCCTTTTTCTTTCTTTTTCAACGTTTTAAGATTAATGATCTTATTACAAGCTTTGTTACTGGAGGAAATGATTTAATGTCAGTTGTGCTGCTCCTTTCAGTTGTATGGGGGCTTTCCTCTGTTGCCGAAGACTTGGGGTTTTCTCAGTTCATCACAGCTCACTCGGGCTGGATTCCGCAAATGTTTGTAACCCCGCTTCTTTTTTTATTTGGAGCAGCTGTTTCTTATTTTATTGGTTCAGCATGGGGAACGTGGGGAATTCTTATGCCTCTAGGTGTTTCCATTGCTTCTGTTTCTGGCATTTCGCTTCCATTAATTATAGGAGCAGTATTTGCAAGCGGATCTTTTGGGGCTTTTTCATCTCCACTTAGCGATGATACAAACACAATCGCAAAAATTTTGAATTTATCTGTTGTTGATTACGCACGCTATAAATTAAAGCCTGCTTTGATTGCGGCTGTCATTGCAGCTGTTCTTTATACAGCAACTATTTTCTTTATATGAAGACAGGGAGTGAAGGTATGGAACAATCATTAAAGTATTTACGTGAAATTTTAGCGGCACACGTTGACAGAGATGTGCTAGGGAGATCCATTTATGAACGTCTCTCAACATACGAATACGAAACAGAAGAAGCGTTTGTAGAAGATTTAACAACAAAAGAAAGTCACTATTTGAATGCCATTTTAACAGAAGCTATTGATTACTCTAATCAAGAACAAGACAAAGAGCGCGCGCGTCAGCTTAGTGATATTTATGAAGTTTTATTTATTTAAAAAGAAACGAGCGATTTTTTCGTTCGTTTTTTTCTTCCTTTGAAAAAAACGGAGTGTATTTGTAGAATGGAGAGGAGAAGATAAAAAGAAAAAGGTGTAAAAATGAAAAAATATATTGTCGTTGGCGCAGGAATTCTTGGTGCTTCAACAGCCTATCATTTAGCAAAAAAAGGAGCAGAGGTTGTTGTGGTTGATCGAAAAGATCGCGGGAGAGCAACAGATGCTGCAGCAGGTATTGTTTGTCCATGGCTTTCACAGCGTCGTAACAAAGTGTGGTATGCACTTGCTAAAGGTGGAGCAAAATACTATCATCGTTTAATTTCTGATCTTGAAAAAGATGGAGAGTATGAAACAGGCTATAAAAGAGTTGGAGCTATTAGTCTTCATTATGATGAAAAGAAATTAGATGGAATGGAAAAAAGGGCATACAAACGTCGAGAAGAGGCGCCTGAAATCGGCGAGATTACAAGATTAAACAAGGAAGAAACGAAAAAACGATTTCCTCTTTTAAGTGATGAATATAGTTCTGTACATATAAGTGGAGCAGCCCGTGTAAATGGACGGGCGCTTAGAGAAGCTCTTCTTAATGGAGCAAAAAAGCATGGTGCAACACTCTTAGAAGGAAGTGCCGCTCTTTTAGAAAAAGACGGGGAAGTCACAGGAGTAAAAATAAATAATGAAGACATTTATGATGGAGAAGTCATCATCACAGGTGGAGCATGGGCAGATGAGCTTTTAAAACCATTAGGGCTAGAATTTTTAGTAACGTTTCAAAAAGCGCAAATTGTTCATTTACACGTTGAAGAAGATACAGGGAACTGGCCTGTTGTTATTCCACCGAATGATCAGTATATTTTAACGTTTGAAGACGGGAAAATGGTTATTGGAGCAACGCATGAGAACGAAACAGGCTTTGATTACCGGGTAACAGCAGGGGGACTGCACGAAGTATTAGATAAAGCTATCTCTGTTGCACCAGGCATCTCAAATAGCGAAATTGTTGAAACAAGAGTGGGGTTTCGACCGTTCACACCAGGGTTCTTGCCTGTTTTTGGTCCTGTTCCAACTATTAAGAATGTATTTGTGGCAAATGGGCTTGGCGCATCTGGCTTAACGTCGGGACCTTATCTTGGGAGTGAACTTGCCAAACTTGTTCTTGGAGAAGAAACTGAGCTTGATTATCATAATTACTCTGTTGAGGAAGCTCTCACTTCAATAAAAGCATAGCTTTTTATAGTTTCGTATGTTACGATTTATTTTTACTGAAGAATAGGACGTGAAATGATGATTAAAATTAGTATTCCAGCATCAGATGTAACAATTACAAGAAGAAAACAGCCTGAAAGCGCAGAACCAAGAATCCGCCCAATTAATGGATTCATTGATCTTCACGAAATTCCACGTGATAAAGGCGGTATGATTTTCTTCTATAATAAAGAAGATGAAGTGCTTTTTGTCGGAAAAGCGCGCAAGCTAAGACAGCGTGTGAAAAGACATCTTGAAGATAACGTATCCCCATTAAAACCTTACAGAGATGAAATCTACAAAATTTCCGTATCTTTTGTAGAACGTCCTGTTGACCGTGAAATTTATGAAACATATGCCATTAATGAACTAGAAGCAAAATATAACATTGATAAAGTGTTTTATAAATAAGGGAAGAAAAGCGAGCGCAAACCTTTCATATCAAAAGGTTTACGCTCGCTTTTTTTATTCGATTTCAATTTTTCGCTGTTTTTGCTCGCCCTTTTGCAAAATGACTTTTAAAATGCCGTCTTGATAAAGCGCCCGTGCTTGTTCTTCCTGAACAGAGCATGGGAGAACAACAAGTCGTTCTGTTTTTTTTATGGAAGAGCTCCTCATTGAAACATATTCTTCACTTACATTTTCAACAGTTTGGTTGTACTCTGCTGAGATTTTTAAATGATCTCCAATAAGTCTAATCTCAATATGCTCTTTGCGGAATCCAGGAACTTCTGCTTCCACAATTACTTCATCCCCTGTTTCATAAACATCAACATAAAAGGATTGTTGATTTAATAAATGGCCAAGCTGTCCTGCAGATTCTTGAAATAGAGAGTCAAACGATTTTACAACGTTCTGAAGAGAACTTTCAAATAGCTTTGAAAGCTTATTATCATTAGAGTCCATTCTAATGCCTCCTCTAGGTATTTTTACTATAGAGTATGCATCCTGATTTCAAAACGTACGCGCAATAAAAAACAATATAATTTATTTTAAGCTTGCAAGAAAAATATTTTCTTGTTAAAATCGTTTCATAGCTAACGATTTTGAAAATTCAATGAGGTGAGTCATATTTATTCATTTGATAAGGAAGGAAAGCTTTTGCAAGAAGAAAAAGAAATCATGGATGTTTTAACAAATGCCAAAGTTGGCTCACTTGATTTGAAAGCCATTGCTGTTGTGACAAACATTTATCGAGTTGCACAAGGACTACGGAATAAAATGGAGAGAGAAGTGCTCTCTCAATATGGATTATCATGGACTGCTTTTTCACTTCTTTATGATTTGTGGGTAAGAGAAGGAGAAGAAACAAAAGCATTAGCCGTGTCAGCTGGCGTAACAAAGGCTACAATTAGCAATATTACGAAGACGCTTGAGCGTAAGGAGCTTTGTTACCGTAAAAGTGATGTTAGAGACCGGCGCAAAACATATGTTTTTTTAACAGATGAAGGGAAAAAAGTGATCGAAGAGCTTTATCCTCATTTTCATCAAGGTGAAGTTGAGATTGTCTCAAGTTTAGACTCAGAGGAGAAAGACTATATGTCACATCTGCTTCGAAAAGTAATTCGAGCGAACAAATTTTAAAAGTTCATATTTAAAAAGCAATGAGAGGAACTCTAGTAGCGGTTATCTCCCTATTTCAGAGAGTCGGCGGGTGGTGTGAGTCGATATAAAGATAATGCGAAATACAGTCCTTGAGCTTTCTTTGCCTGATAAAAAAGCAAAGAACGGAAGAACCGTTAATCATGAAGTGGAAGAATACTTGTATTCTTCAATAAGGGTGGTACCGCGTGTCAACAACAACCACGTCCCTTTTTAGGAGACGTGGTTTTTTTATATTTAAGGAGGAAGAAAAATGGAAAATTTCATCGAGAAATTAACAAGAGAACAAAAAGAAGAAGTAAAGAGACAAATGAAGTTGTACACTCAAGGTGTGCAAGAAATCATTCCGGCAGAAGAATTAGAACAGAAGCTCGCTAAGTCCATTCTTAACAATGAACCCTTAAAAATTAAACTAGGATTAGATCCTTCTGCTCCTGATGTGCATCTCGGACACACGGTTGTATTGAATAAAATGCGTCAGTTTCAGGAAAATGGACATAAAATTCAGCTGTTAATTGGAGATTTCACAGGAAAAATTGGGGACCCAACAGAAAAATCAGTAGCGCGCAAACAGCTTACAGATGAAGAAGTAAAGAGAAATGCTAAAACATACTTTGAGCAATTTGGAAAAGTAATGGATATGTCAAAAGTAGACCTTTACTATAATTCTAAATGGCTCTCAAAGCTAAATTTTGAAGAGGTTATCGGCCTAGCTGGTAAAATAACCGTAGCAAGATTATTAGAAAGAGATGACTTTGAAGAACGTATTGCATTAGGAAAACCAATTTCCTTACATGAATTTTTCTACCCTGTGATGCAAGGATATGATTCTGTGATGTTAGAGTGTGATATTGAACTAGGTGGAACAGATCAACATTTTAATATTTTAATGGGAAGACATTTTCAAGAAAAGTTTGGAAAAGAAAAACAAGTTGCGCTTTTAATGCCTTTGTTAGAAGGACTTGACGGTGTTGAAAAAATGTCGAAATCTAAAAATAACTACATTGGAATTGACGAAACTCCTGAGGAGATGTATGGAAAAGCTATGTCTATTAGAGATGAGCAGATGATTAAATACTTTGAGCTTGTGACAAAGTTCACTCCAGAGGAAATAGCTAAAATAAAGGTGGATTTAGAAACAGGTGAGCTTCATCCGAAAAAAGCTAAAATGCTTCTCGCTAAAACGATTGTAAGCATGTACCATGATGAAGAAGCAGCTAAAAAAGCAGGCCAACACTTTGCTTCCGTATTTCAACAAGGAGCAATCCCAATAAATGTTGCCGAAATAGAATGGAAGGGCGGAGAAACAGCATCTCCTATTGATCTTATTATGCACGCTAACTTACTCGGTTCTAAAAGCGAAGCCCGTAGAATGATTGACAATAACGGCGTAAAAATAAATGGAGAGAAAGTTGTCCACAAAGATGAGCAGTTAGTAATCTCTGATGGTTTAGTTATTCAAATTGGAAAACGCAAATTTGCAAAAATAAGAGTAAAAGCTTAAAGAAAGAGAGGACCCCTCTCTTTCTTTTTTTTTGCGAACATAGCCATTCCATAAATAATCTTTACGCTATTAGCTTATGATAACCACAGAAGAAAGCATTACATATAGGGTGAAAAGGAGAAGGTCAAAATGAAAAGAATGTTGCTTCTTTTAGCAGACGGATTTGAAGCTGTTGAAGCGAGTGTGTTTACAGATGTTTTTGGATGGAACAAAATAGAAGGTAACGGTGAGACAGAACTTGTGACAGCAGGGCTAAGGGAAGAATTGAAATGTACGTGGAATTTTCGAGTGAAGCCTGAAATGCTCTTACAAGACGTAAAAGTAGAAGATTTCGATGCCCTTGCTATTTGTGGAGGATTTGAACAAGCAGGGTATTTTATAGATGCATTTTCTAAAGAATTTCAAGATATTATTCAGCAGTTTCATCAGCAGAAAAAAATAATTGGAGCTATTTGCATAGCTGCTTTAGCGCTTGGGAAAAGCGAAATTTTAAAAGGGAAAAAGCCACAACATACAGCTATCCTGGAAGTACGAGAAAGCAGGAGTTACAACAGTTTGGAGCAGAGGTAGTTCAAGCGCCGCTTATTGATAAGGGAAACATTATTACATGCGCAAGTCCATCGGTAGGCTTTGATGTTTCCTTTCTTATGTTAGAAAAGTTAACTTCAAGAAAAAACGTTGAGAAAGTAAGGGGGTTAATGGGTTTCTCATAAACTTATTATGTAAACAATTCTTAAGAAAAAAATAGTAAAAGTGGTAACCTTTCTCTCTCTTTTTCGTATATGATAAGAGAAGGAGGTGGGCCACACTTTGGGTAGATTGCTCTTTTTATTTTTTATTGCCCTGCTTGGCATTATTTTACGTTATATTATTTTGGGGGAATTTGAGTGGGAGCATATTGTAATAGTCTCTTTCTTTCTAGTGGGAGCGTTTTTTCTTTTAATTTTTATAAAGTGGAGAGTCAGCCTTGATGAAGAGTACATACCAGCACAATCAGAAAACAAGCTTTGGACAACCCAAATAGGCGAACGACATTCAAAAGGAAGAAAAATGCTTTATTTCGGTGAAACAAAGCGGGGAGAATACCGCCGTTACTATGCGAAGTGGTGGCATAAAATAATTGTGGACATTCTTGAAGGAGACGGACAGTGGTATATGAACCTAGCTGTAAAATGGGAGGCTGGAGATGAAATCCGATTTATTGACCAAACTGAAAAAGTATGGAAGCTGAATTGGGGCTGGAAAATTATCCAGGATAACAAGGAAATTGGAATGATTAAAACTGATTTTTCACTGAAAAATTCGGCTAAGTTGAAAGAAAAGCTTTGTTTGCACTATAACGGCTCTCTTTATGAATTCTCCTGTTCTAGCATTGGATCAAATATAAAGGTGAAAAAAGGGGGAGAACTGGTAGCAGAAGGCGGGCGATATGAATTTTTGAAGAATCGATACTATTTTGACGTAAAAGAAAAGTTTCAGCATCATGAAAACTTGCTTGTTATGACCTACCTTTTATTTAACTATGTTCATAAGCAGTAAAACAAAGAAGGCTTTTTAAAAGCCTTCTTTTTCAATAAAAACCACCATTTGAGGAAGTGATCCCTCTTAAAGTAGCAGAACTTTTCAATGATATCTATGTTTCAAAATGACAAGAAACGCTAAATTCGCTCCTTTAACACCTTTTTGCGGAGGACCTCAACAGAATGCCTTCTGTGCTTATCATTACAGCTGAGCGAGACTCGCTTACAAAGGAAGCAGAATCTTATATGCAGGAAAATTACAAAAGGCTGACATAGAGGTGACATATAAACAATATAAAGAGCAGTACACGGATTTACACATAGCGGAAGGTTAGAAAAAGCTGAAAGCGCAAGGCACTTCATACGTGATACATTGAAAAAAACAGTTGAAAAATAAAATTTCCTCTTTTATACCCTGACGCTCTATAGTGACCGTCAGTTTTTTTATTTTCTAACATCTTTGTTATAAATACGGGAATGAATAAGGTGTTCACGTATTTGTCGCCTTGTTTGATAGGTTAAAAAAGCAGTTATAGCATAAAATTTATTTTTGAATGGCACGTTTTTCTAAGCAAGATATTAGTTTATAATAGCTAAGCAAAATTAGTAGCAAGAAAGGATCAAGAATTGCAGCATGCCATAATTTCCACCAGCCATAGTGAAAATACCCCCATGGTTCAGGTAACTTTGTTATTACTTCATAGAGAAGAATGAAAATTACCCAAAGGACAATATAAGCTGCTTTTTGAATCAATGTTTTATGAACAGGATACCAATTTAAAAACATAATATTTACAGGAGGAATCAACAGTGTATGAGGAAGAAGCCCTAGCCAGTCAATTTCTTGGTCAAAGTACCAATAACCATGATATTTATATTCAATCATCAAATCAAATAGTTGCTGAAAGGCAATGGTAAACATCCAAATATGTAAAATTTGATGAGCTGTTAACGTTCTATTTGTTTTAAAAGCGATCACGTTAAATACAATAATAGCAACAATCAGTCCAACCATTCTCTTTTCCTTTCAGCAAAATTTTATAAAAAAATCCGTGTTTTCTTAGAATGAACGTTATAGAGGGAAGTTATACAAAATGAGAGGAAAGGTTAGAAAAAGAAAAGAGTTATCTGGAATTTTCCGAATATTTAAATTTAGTTATATTCTCATAAGGAAATATTTAGAAAATGGAAACCTCTTTTTATTTTCTCTATCATTATATAAAGGATATGCTGTTCTCCTGAAAAAAACAATTGTATTTTTAGGGAGAATTTATTATTATAGAATAAGTAATAAAGTATTGCACTTATAAATAATAAGCATGTTCTCAACTATTCCAGTAAATATAAAGATGATTTTGGAAGGCAGCTTTAGTACAAACAGAAAAAGCTTAGCCCTCTTTCATCACGTGGAGACTACAGAGAAAAGAGGAGGAACAAAAGTGGAGAAAGAAGAGCTACAAAGAGGACTGCAGTCGCGTCATATTCAAATGATCGCTCTAGGAGGAACAATCGGTGTTGGGTTGTTTATGGGCTCAACAAGCACAATTCAGTGGACAGGCCCGTCCGTACTCCTTGCATATGCGATTTGCGGTATTTTTATCTTTTTTGTTATGAGAGCAATGGGGGAAATGCTTTACGTTGAACCGAGCACAGGTTCTTTTGCCACATTTGGTCATAAGTATATTCATCCATTAGCAGGATATATGACAGCATGGAGCAACTGGTTTCAGTGGATTATTGTTGGAATGTCTGAAATTATTGCAGTTGGAGCATACATGAAATTTTGGTTTCCAGACTTGCCAGCTTGGATTCCAGGGATCGTAGCTATGGCTATTCTTGGAGCAGCTAATTTAGTGTCTGTTAAATCATTTGGGGAATTTGAATTTTGGTTCGCTATGATTAAAATAGTTACAATTGTCCTTATGATTATTGCTGGAATTGGCCTTATCTTCTTTGGACTTGGAAATGGCGGAGATGCAATCGGAATTTCAAATCTTTGGGAGCATGGCGGCTTTTTTGCTGGAGGTTGGTCTGGATTTTTCTTTGCTCTTTCTCTTGTAATTGCTGCTTATCAAGGAGTAGAACTGATTGGAATTACAGCAGGAGAAGCACAAAATCCACAGAAAACATTGAGAAGTGCTATTCAAAGTATTATCTGGCGTATTTTAATCTTCTACATTGGAGCTATTTTTGTTATTGTAACGGTGTATCCTTGGAACGAGCTTAACTCATTAGGCAGTCCATTTGTGTCTACATTTGCAAAAGTGGGTATTACAGCAGCGGCAGGGATCATTAACTTCGTAGTCATCACAGCAGCAATGTCAGGATGTAACAGCGGAATTTTCAGTGCAGGACGCATGCTCTATACATTAGGTCTAAATGGACAAGCACCAAAGTTTTTTACAAAAGTTTCTCGCAATGGTGTTCCACTATATGGTACGATAGCTGTGCTTATCGGCTTAGCAATTGGCGTTGTGTTAAATTACGTTGCACCTCCTAAAATCTTTGTGTACGTATATAGTGCAAGTGTTCTTCCAGGTATGGTACCTTGGTTTGTGATTTTAATTAGTCAAATCCGTTTTAGAAAGGCTAAAGGAAAAGAGATGAAGAAACATCCATTCAAAATGCCTTTTGCTCCTTTCACAAACTACTTAACAATCGCCTTTTTATTAATGGTTCTTGTTGGAATGTGGTTTAACGATGAAACGAGAGTATCGCTAGTTGTCGGGATTGTTTTTCTTGTTATTGTAACGATTAGTTATTATGCATTTGGAATTCATAAACGTTCCACATTAGCTAACGAAAACGAGCAGCATAAAGCAGGATAAAAAAAGCGTGTGAAATATCTATTTCACACGCTTTTTTTAGGTTGTTTTCTTTGTTGTTGTTTTGCGTAATGATCCGATAATAATCCTATTTAGCAATGATTTTACCGCCATACTAAGGAAACTATAATACCAAGTCCATTTCCTGCTCCATCTAATCAGCTTTGTATATTTTTCAGCCCACGTTTCGACTAGGACAATGACACTGATAAAACATAGTGTTTTACAAATCGTTATTATTACTCCGTCCTTCTTTGTTGTTTCGTTGATAAGGATGGACGTTACAGGGTATAAGAGAAAATCAAACAGGACGTGAATTTTGAAATCCCGTTTTAGCAGTCTAACGGGATATTTGATTAATTTTCTATTAACAACAAACCTGTCGATAATTCCATTTGTAAAGCCATTCAGCAAGAAAGTTAGCAAAAAGTTTTTCATTCCCATTCTTTTTAATAAAAAAGGGCATAGTAGCAATGTGAAGAAGAACAAAAATTTCAAAAAGCCTTTCTCAAATGCTTTGCTCATGTTTTCAACCACCTTTTGCGATCCTTGATAATAAGGAAATGCCGTTATGATAATAAGATACTTAGCTTCTGTCGCTTATTGTGGATGAGAACTAGGCGTATTATACAGAGAAAAGAACAATAGAAAAAACCGTCTGCCTTTTAAAAACAGACGGTTTCTTCGTTATGCTTGAACACGGCTTTGCCCTTTACTTTCAACAACATAAATTGAAAATCCTATTAGAAACGCTACCGCAACGAAAATAGCGCCAATCCACGGAAGAGAGGTAAGCCCCATATGAGTAATAACAACGCCTCCAAGAAAAGCTCCAAATGCATTTCCTAAGTTTGCTGCAGAATGGTTAGATGTTGAAGCAAGAGCAGGGGCTTCGTGTGCAAGGTTCATAATCTTAACTTGAACACCAGGCATAACAGCGAACGCTGCTGCTCCCCAAAAGAACATTGTAATAACTGCTGCCACAGGGCTTTTTACTGTAACAGTGAATACTAAAAGAAGGATACAAATGGCCGCAAATATTCCGAAGATAGAGGGCATAAGCTTCCAATCTGCCAGTTTTCCTCCTACAATGTTTCCTAACGTAACGCCACAGCCGTACAGCACAAGAATCCATGTTACGCTATGTTCATGAAAGCCAGTGACGTCTACAAGCAACGGCGTAATGTAAGTGAAAACAGTAAATAAACTTCCACATCCTAATGCACTAAGCAGAAGGAAAAGAAGAAGCTTTGGCTGCTTAAATGCGCCAAACTGTTTTGTTAAGTTTGAAGACGCTTCTTGACGAAGTTTTGGAATGAAAATAATGATGCCAATAAAAGCAATCAGCCCCATTATTGTAATTGCTCCAAATGAAGCTCTCCATCCTAAATGTTGCCCAATGAAGGTGCCAACAGGCACGCCGACAATATTAGCAATCGTTAAGCCTGCCATCATTGTAGCAACAGCACTTGCACGTTTGTGTGCTTGAACAAGCTTTGAAGCAATAACAGCTCCAACACCAAAAAATGTACCATGACATAATGCAGTTAAAAGTCTAGCGCCCATTAATAATTCATAATTTGGGGCAATAATAGCAAAGGCATTTCCAAGAATAAATAAAAACATAAGTAAGCAAAGCAGCATTTTTTGAGGAACCCTGTGTGTGAAAATCGTTAGGATAGGGGCCCCAATGGCAACGCCTAACGCATAGCCTGTAATAAGCTGTCCTGCTTTTGAAATACTAACGTGAAGGTCTTCCGCAACGTTTGGAAGGATGCCCATAATAACGAACTCTGTCATTCCAATGGCAAAAGCACCTAACGTTAGGGAAAGAAGAGCAATTGGAAAAGGCTCTTTTTTTCCGCTAAGCTTTTGAGCTTGTGAAGAATTCATAACCTATTCAGCCTTTCTTTATAAAATGGAATAAAATATATCTAAAATGCAGTCCAGTTATTTATCATACTGAATTCATAGGAATTATACAAGGGAAGAAATTAAAATAACCATTAAGTTTAATAGAATAAGAGCAAAAATATGTAATGTAAAGCACACAGAAGAGAGCTATAAATATAAAAGCCCTAACTTAAGAAGAAAGGATAGATCTCGCTAAGTCAGGTTCCACTTTAGGGGGTATTTTCCATAAATACCCTTATTTGTGATAAAATAGGATCGTGGATGAAGGGGGATGAGGGGATGTCACTTTACAAAACTTTGTTTCAACTTTCCATCTGTATGATGGTTATTTTTGGAGGGACGTTCTTTTTAAAGTATATAAAAACAGGAGAAGTGTTTGTAAATCAATTCTCTGGATTTTTTATAGGCCTTGTTCTGTTTTTTTACCGCTTTTTTGGAAGGTTGATCATAAGAAAAGAACGTGAGGAGCGTCTAGGTTTAGACGCTCTTTTTGTATGAAAACTTAACAGACTTGATACGGTGAACGTATCAGGCCAGATTGTAAACATTGAAATGAAATATAAAAGATGTAAAAAGAATGAAGAACAAACGAACCTTCTTTACTTTTTGATTAACTTTACAATAGAAGAGTAAGGGATTCTAGTTTTGGGTATTAACAATCATAAACAAGTCGTATATTTATCATTTTTTCTGAAAAACTAGTTGCAAAGAGAAAAGAATAAGCTTATGCTATATGTATAAATAGTAATTCAATAAATACAAATTACTCAAGTGAAGAAAATGAGAAAAAAGGGGAATTCGTGTGGCGAAATACAAGACAGAAAAAGAGATGTTAGATCATTATCGTTCATCAGACTATATTACGCCTGATGGCTATACGTCAGACATCGCCATTTTCACCATCCAGTCATATAAGAAAGAGGAAAAAGCACCACCAGTTATGAAGCTTTCTCTTATGCTTATTAAACGAGCTGAAAAAGACAAAGAAGGAAATCCGAATGTCGAAGGAGGAAAATGGGCAATTCCAGGAGGATTTGTTGATGCGAATCATAAGGAAACAGCTTCTGAAGCAGCAAAAAGAGAACTCAAAGAAGAAACAAACATAGACGGTCTTCATATTGAGCATTTTGGCGTGTATGATCGCATTGGGCGAGATCCGCGGGGATGGATGATTTCAAATGCTTTTTATGCTGTTGTACCTGAAGAACTTGTAGAACAGCGAAAAGCAAGTGACGATGCAGCAGAAGTAGAACTCTTCACAATGGAAGAAGTATTCAAGCTTGATCTTGCTTTTGATCATCGACAAATCATTGAAGATGCTCTTTCTTTTATAAAAAAAGATATGATTCAAACGACGCTTGCTAAAAATTTTCTACCGAGTGAATTTTCATTATCTGAACTACAACGTGTTCTATTAACCGTCGGAGAAGATCCTCGTATTTCAACAGATTCTGTTTTTTTTACAAAGGCACCAAAACTTCCGTTTATTGAGAAAGTATTGGATGAAAAAGGTCAGCCGAAAAAAACAAAGCGCAATTCATTTCGACCGTCACAGCTTTACCGTTTCAATAATATTGAAGTCGTTCAGTCTGTTTATCATTAGGGAAGAGTTTCTTTCCTAATCAAATTTTAATTTTACTAATTTGTAATTTTGTAATTACCAATTACAATTAATGGAGAGTGAAGAAGATGAAAAAAGCGCCTTTTGAACACATTGTTGAGATAGAAAAAATCGGAAAGAAGAATGAAAAAAAACTTGGTGATGTATTAACACTGTCTTCAAAAGAGAAACTACCAATAGAAGAAAAACGGAAAAAAGTTTTATTTATTGGAATCGACTATCAATACGACTTTATGGAAGATGGAGCACTTCCTGTTCTCGGTTCGCACAGAGATGTGGAAAACGTAACACGTTTTATTTATGAAAACTTAGAAAAGATTACAAATATCTCTGTTTCGCTTGATACACATGAACCTTCTCAAATCTTTCATGAATGTTGGTGGGAAAATGAGCAAGGGGAACACCCGCAACCATTTACAATCATCACAGCGGAAGATGTGTTAACAAATAAATGGAAACCTCTTTATGAAAGAGAGAAAAGTTTAAAATATGTTCAAAACTTAGAGAATTATGGCAAAAAACAGCTTTGTATTTGGAGCTACCATTGTATAAAAGGAACAGAAGGAGCTTCCTTAGAGGGCCAGTTTGCAAACATGATTCATTATCATAGCTCAGTGCATAAAACACCGATTGAGAAAATTGTAAAAGGAGAAAATCCTCTAAGTGAAATGTACGGCATTATTAAGTCTGAACATGCTGAAACAGATGATACAAATTATAGCTTTCTTAATCGTTTAAAAGAGTATGACAGAATTATTATTGCAGGAGAAGCAAAGTCTCACTGTGTGTTGGAATCTATTAAGCAAATTACACACTATTATCAAAACGATGATAACTTAACTTCAAATATAATCGTCCTGCAAGACTGCATGTCCTCTATTCAGGGTTTTGAGGAAGAAACAGAAAAAGAATATGCGCATCTTGCGAAAACGTATGGTATTAAATTAATGAATTGGAAAGATGTTCGACTATAAAAAATGTGGAGGAATAACAATGAGCGGAAAATATAGTGATGATAGCATTATGCTTCACCTGGATCTTTATCAAATTAACATGGCTGAAACGTATTGGAGAGACGGAATCCACAATCGTAAAGCAATATTTGAACTTTATTTCCGTAAGAGCCCTTTTGGTAATGCATATGCCGTTTATGCAGGGCTTGAACGTGTTTTACAATTTATAGAGAGCTTTGGTTTTTCAGAAAGTGATATTGAATATTTACGAAGCGAAGGATATGGAGAAGATTATCTTACTTTCCTAAGCGAGATGAAATTTACAGGAAGCATTCGGTCAATGAAAGAGGGGGAGCTTGTTTTTCCAAATGAGCCGCTTTTGCGAGTTGAAGCGCCTCTTGCTCAAGCACAGCTTGTTGAGACACAGCTCTTAAATATTGTGAACTATCAAACCCTTATTGCAACAAAAGCTTCAAGAATTAAGCAAGTTATTGGCGATGATGTTGCAATGGAGTTTGGAACACGCCGCGCGCATGAGATGGATGCAGCGGTATGGGGAACGCGAGCTGCCTATATTGGTGGATTTTCAGCAACAAGTAATGTAAGAGCGGGAAAAATGTTTGACTTACCAATCGCAGGTACGCACGCACATGCAATGGTTCAAGCTTATCGAGATGAATATACAGCATTTCGAAAGTATGCAGATACACATAAAGAGTGCGTATTTTTAGTTGATACGTACGATACACTTCGCTCAGGAGTTCCGAACGCTATTCGTGTTGCAAAAGAGTATGGAGATAAAATTAATTTTATTGGCATTCGCCTTGATAGCGGGGATCTTGCATATCTTTCTAAAAAAGCCCGTAAAATGCTTGATGAAGCAGGGTTCCATGATGCGAAAATTGTAGCTTCAAATGACTTAGATGAATATACCATTATGAATTTAAAAGCTCAAGGAGCTAAAATTGATGTATGGGGCATTGGGACGAAACTGATTACAGCTTACGATCAAGCTGCACTTGGAGGGGTATACAAGCTTGTTTCTATTGAAGATGAAGATGGAGAAATGATGGATACAATTAAGATTTCAGCAAACCCAGAAAAAGTGACAACACCAGGAAAGAAGCGAGTATATCGAATTATTAATAATGAAAATCAACACTCTGAAGGAGATTATATTGCGCTTGAACATGAAAATCCCGAAGCGGAAGAAAAGTTAAAAATGTTTCACCCTGTGCATACGTACATTAGCAAGTTTGTAACAAATTTTACGGCAAAAGAGCTTCATGAAGAAGTTGTAACAGCTGGGAAAATAACATGCACCCGTCCTAAATTGCCTGAAGTTCAAGCGTTTGCACGTGATAATATGAGCCTGCTATGGGACGAATATAAACGAACACTTAATCCTGAAGAATATCCTGTTGACTTAAGTCAAGAGTGCTGGGATCATAAAATGCGTTGTTTTAATGAAATGAAAGAAAAAGTTAAAAAGAACAACTTGTAAAGAAAAGAGGAGATTAGTTTGGCTGATCTTCTCTTTTCTTACATTTTTAAAACAAAGTAAACAAGTTGGAATAGTGGTTTTAAGGGGAAATGACCGATTTTTTCAACTTTTACAAGATAAATCGTTCGTACTCTCTTGTATTTCTCCTCCTTTTTGTACTATTATAATAGAAATCTATTATGAATTTTGAAGAAAATCAAAAGATAACTTTAAAACCGACTTGACTTATAGGAATAGTGAAATTATGATTAAAGTAATTACTTCTCTCTTTGAAAGGTGAATAGAGAGAATTTTTGAAAAAGTCATGATACATATGATGGCGAAAAATTAAGCTTATATTTTTGTGAGGTGGATAGTGTTGCAACTTCAGGTAATAAACAGTCCGTTTAATGAGGAGCAGGTAGAGCTTCTAAATCGTCTTCTACCGACATTAACAGAAACCCAAAAAGTATGGTTAAGCGGTTATCTAGCTTCAAGTGCCGTAAACAGCGGTGCAGTAGCTACACCAGTAGCTACACCTGCTGCACCAGCGCCAACTATTTCAAAAGAAGTAACCGTTCTTTACGGTTCGCAAACTGGTAATGCCCAAGGCTTAGCAGAGCAGGCGGGAAAAACGCTTGAAGGAAAAGGGTTTAAAGTAACTGTTTCATCTATGAGTGATTTTAAACCAAACAGTTTGAAAAAACTAAAAAATCTTCTTATTGTAGCGAGTACGCATGGTGAGGGAGACCCACCAGATAATGCCTTATCGTTCCACGAATTTTTACATGGAAGACGCGCTCCAAAGCTTGAAGATCTTCGTTTCTCTGTTCTTTCTTTAGGGGACAGTTCATATGAGCAGTTCTGTCAAACAGGAAAAGAATTTGACGCTCGTCTTGAAGAACTTGGCGGCACGCGTATTCATACACGTGTTGACTGTGATCTTGACTACGATGAGCCTGCTGAAGAGTGGCTGAATGGAGTTATTGAAGGGCTAAATGAAGGGCAAGAACAAAATGTAGGATTAGCACAAAGTGCGGCAACAGCAGAAGCCATTGTAGAATCTCCATATTCAAGAAAAAACCCGTTCAAAGCGGAAGTGCTTGAATCTATTAATCTAAATGGCCGTGGTTCAAATAAGGAAACGCGTCATTTAGAATTATCGCTTGAAGATTCAGGTTTAACGTACAAACCAGGTGATAGTCTTGGAATTTATCCAGAGAACGATCCAAAGCTTGTTGACCTTCTTATCGAAGAGTTAAATTGGGATCCGGAAGAAATTGTAACAACAAATAAACAAGGAGACGTTCGTCCTTTAAAAGAAGCTTTAATTTCTCACTTTGAAATTACTGTTCTTACAAAACCGCTTCTTGAGCAAGCTCTAAAACTTTCAGGAAATGATGATCTTGCAGAGCTATTAGCAGCAGGAAACGAAGAAAAGGTAAAAGAGTATATCGATGGACGCGACCTACTGGATCTTGTCCGTGACTTTGGTCCATGGCCTGTTTCTGCAAATGATTTTGTTGCTATTCTTCGTAAAATGCCTGCTCGTCTCTATTCGATTTCAAGCAGTTTAGAAGCGAATCCAGACGAAGTTCATTTAACAATTGGAGCTGTTCGTTACAATACCCATGGTCGTGACCGTAATGGTGTATGTTCAATTTTATGCGCAGAGCGCTTAGAACCAGGCGATACACTGCCAATTTATATTCAAAGTAACCAAAACTTTAAGCTTCCTGAAAATCCAGATACACCAATTATTATGGTTGGACCTGGAACAGGTGTAGCTCCTTTCCGCTCTTTTATGCAAGAGCGTGAAGAAATAGGAGCAGACGGAAAATCATGGATGTTCTTTGGGAATCAGCATTTTGTAACAGACTTTTTATATCAAACAGAATGGCAAAAATGGCTCAAAGATGGCGTGTTAACGAAGATGGATGTTGCTTTTTCTCGTGACACAGAAGAGAAGGTATATGTTCAACATCGAATGAAAGAACAAGGCAAAGAGCTATTCGAATGGCTTGAAGCTGGAGCTTCATTCTACGTTTGTGGAGATGAGAAACATATGGCACACGATGTTCATGAAACACTCATCGATATTATTGAAAAAGAAGGAAATATGTCTCGTCAAAATGCAGAAGAGTATGTAGCAAATATGCAGCAACAAAAACGTTATCAACGCGACGTATATTGAGTTCCGATTGAAAGGAGTAATTCAACATGGGGAAAGTGAACCAACTATTAAAAGCACCAGAAGGACCACCTAGTGATGTAGAAGAAATTAAAGAACGAAGCGACTATTTGCGTGGTACACTAAAGGAATCTATGCTAGATCGCATCAGTTCTGGAATTTCAGACGACGATAACCGTCTAATGAAATTCCACGGAAGCTATTTACAAGATGACCGAGATCTTCGTAATGAGCGACAAAAACAAAAACTGGAACCAGCTTATCAATTCATGCTTCGTGTTCGTACACCAGGTGGGGTTTCAACACCAGAACAGTGGCTTGTGATGGATGAACTATCTGAAAAATATGGAAATGGAACGCTTAAACTTTCAACACGTCAAGCTTTCCAAATGCACGGTATTTTAAAATGGAACATGAAACCAACTATTCAAAAAATTCATGCTTCCCTTTTAGATACAATTGCAGCCTGTGGTGACGTTAACCGTAACGTTATGGCGAATCCTAATCCATATCAATCTGAAGTTCATGCAGAGGTTTATGAATGGTCGAAGAAATTAAGCGACTATTTGCTTCCTCGCACGAGAGCATATCATGAGATTTGGTTAGACGAAGAAAAAGTGGCTGGAACACCTGAAGGAGAAGAAGTAGAACCAATGTATGGTGCTCTTTACTTACCTCGTAAGTTCAAAATCGGTATCACTGTTCCACCTTCAAACGATATTGACGTATTTTCTCAAGACCTTGGTTTTATTGCTATTGTTGAGGATGGCGAGCTAATTGGTTTTAACGTTGCAATTGGGGGCGGAATGGGGATGACCCATGGTGATAAAGAAACGTACCCTCAGCTTGCTAAAGTGATTGGTTTCTGTACACCAGATCAGGTGCTTGATGTAGCAGAAAAAGTGATTACAATTCAGCGTGACTACGGAAACCGCTCAGTTCGTAAAAATGCTCGTTTTAAATATACAGTTGATCGTCTAGGACTTGAAACTGTAACAGAAGAGCTTTATGATCGTCTTGGTTTCAGACTTCAAGAAGCAAAACCATATTATTTTGAACATAATGGTGATCGCTATGGTTGGACACAAGGGATCAATGGAAATTGGCACTATACGCTTTTTGTAGAAGGAGGCCGCGTTGGCGACTTTGAAGACTACAAGATGAAAACAGGTTTGCGTGAAATTGCAAAAATTCATACTGGTGATTTTCGTTTAACAGGAAATCAAAACTTAGTGATTGCTAATATCACAGAAGAAATTAAAGATGAAGTAACAGCACTTATGAATCAATATGGTCTTACAGATGGTTCACATCATACAGCACTTCGCCGCAATTCACTAGCATGTGCAGCTCTTCCAACATGTGGTCTAGCGATGGCTGAAGCTGAGCGTTATTTACCGAAACTTATCGATAAAATTGAAGAAATTGTAGATGAGAACGGTCTTCGCAATGAAGAAATCAACGTGCGGATGACAGGCTGTCCGAACAGCTGTGCGCGCCCAACGCTCGGAGAGATTGCTTTTATCGGAAAAGCGCCAGGCAAGTACAATATGTATCTTGGTGCAGCTTTTGACGGAAGTCGCTTGAGCAAAATGTACCGTGAAAACATTGGAGAAACTGAAATCTTAGAAGAGTTGAAAGTACTTCTTAGTCGCTATGCGAAAGAGCGTGAAGAAGGAGAACACTTCGGTGACTTTGTTGTACGTGTTGGAGTCATAAAAGCTGTAACAGACGGAACAAACTTTCATGATTGATAAAAAAGGCTGCTAATTGGCAGCCTTTTTTTCTTCTCAATCGGTCTTTTATCATTATACTTTGGTGAGCGAGGGGAAGAAAACATGACATGGCAAATGTTCTAATAACAGGATTAGCAAATCTCCGCTGCCAAAAAAGTGGAGGACGTGCTTCATCTACAGCTTGTGGAGCATAATGGAGCATTTCAGACTGATAAGCTTTAAGAGCTAAGCTGATCTGATCACGGTTTGCTAAATTTTGAGCTAAGTTTACTGCATCAATGATCGCTGTACTTGCGCCAACACCTCCTGTAGGAGGCATTGGGTGAATCGCATCACCAATAACAGTTACTTTCGAATTTCGCCAAGGTTCAAGTGCTGCTGGAAAGTAAAAATGAAAAAAAGCGATATTTTGAGCAGGGGAGAGAGAAACTAGTTTTTGGTAACAGCTATCCCATTTCGAAATAAGAGAAAGTGCTTCGTTTTGAAGTTCTTGTGAAGAGAGTTTGTTATGAAAAAAAGATGAAGGCGCCCCAACAGACCAAACAATATATGGAGATTCGTTTTGTGCTAGCTCGTTTCCTGTAGATTTCAACTGGTTGTGAACAGTCAGAAACATTCCAATTCCTTTTGGTCCTATCGCAAAGGCTGGCCCATGAAATAGGTCATTAGGGAGGAGTTTTTTCACTTCAGCTGTTAAAGGAATTTTCCCTGCAATAGCAGCTGTATTAGCGCTTTTGGCACTTTTTTTACCAAGAAGCTGGTTGGCAACGGCTGAATGAACCCCATCTGCTCCAACTAATACATCAACTTCAACACTTTCTTTTCATAGTGTGAGAATGCTGTGTTCCAGCGTACAATATGCTTTAAATTTGAAGCTAGAATTGTTCTAAGCGGCACTCTACCAATCATAAGTACTTCTTCCTCTTCAACAGGAAAAGAGAGCTTTGTGTTGCCGTGATGATCCAAGAGAGAAAACTTTGTGAATGACTCTTTGCCTGTGCCGCTAGATAGCAGTGCCTCCATAAGTTTGTGAGGGAGAACTTTACGGAGTGCGTTCAGCGCGTCTCTATGAAGGTGCAAACGGTATCCACCGGTTTGTGTAGGCTTTTGATCACGTTCAAATATAATAACATTAATATTTGCTTCGCGAAGAGCTTGAGCAAGCGTAAGGCCTCCAATGCCACCTCCGATAATGCCTACAAGCATATAAGTCTCCTCCATCCCCAATACATCTTTTTTAGTATTTTATGATTCAATTTTCTTAATAGACGAAAAAAAGTCTTAAAAAAGAACGGTTAGTATACCGTTCTTTCATCCCAAAATTCATCCGTAAGAAATATAAATCGTTGTTATAATAAGAAAAAGGCCAACTAAGAACATAAAAATGGCATAGCCTTTTCTTTTGTTTTGTAGCTCGATAAAACCTGAAATAAAAATCAAGATACATAAAGAAACTTGCATAATAGAAAGGGAAGTAGAATTGTTAAAAAAAAGAGTGTAAAGAGCAGAACAGATAACAATAATCGCGACCATAAAACGTAGTATCTTCACTGGTGACCTCCATCATATGTATGTAATCTCATCATATCAAATCTCCGAGCTTTATAAAAGAAAACGCAACAGTGAGTCAATAAAAGCGCTTTATACTTAATGAAAAAAGCTATACAGAAATGTGAAATAAGATGAAAAATATGTCCTCTACAATGTATGTTTTAGCGTGTGAGGAAAACGATAATAAAAAGTGCTTTGTTATAAAGTATCGCTAAAATATAAGAAAATAAAATTTGAAATATGGAGGAATCACAATGTCGCAACATCCTTCTATCTCTTCTTCTGAAATTGGAGTCTTATGGATTACATATCAACAAAAAACAATGGTCGTCCGAATGTTAGAATATTTTATTGAAAAAGCTGAAGATGATGAAGCAAAAAAGATTATGAAAAATCTTTATGAAGAAATTAACCCATATATATAGAAAATACAAGAGATATTTCAAGAAGAAGAAATTTCCGTTCCGATAGGTTTCACAGCTGAAGATGTGCATAAAGAAGCACCTAAGCTATATGACAACGGATTTGATATTATGTTTGTTCGGTTAATTAAAGAAATTAGTATGGCTATGCATACTTTGAACTTAACAATGTCATATCGAAAAGATTTAAGAGAAATATTTCGTGAATTATCAATCGTTACCCAAAAATATTTTGATTTCTGTACAGAGTATTTAATTGAGAGAGGGCTCATTCCGAAGTCACCTTTTGTTGACCCTGTAAAATCTGTCGAATTTGTTAAGGATGTGAGTTATTTAGGTGTCCTGAACCCTATCAAAGGAAAAAGATCATTAAACACTGTAGAAATGGCTCATATCTATCATGCTATTGAATCAAATATGATGGGAATGCAAATGATTTTTGGATTTGCTCAGTGTGCTGAAAACAAAGAGATTGGAAAGTTTTTTTCTGAAGGAGGAGAACTTGCTAAAAATATGATTAAAGAGTTAGGAAACTTCTTTTTAGAGGATAACATCCCTGTTCCAGGAATAGCGGGAGGGAACGTCACAACATCTACAATTCCTCCTTTTTCAGATAAAATGATGCTTTATTGTGTAAGTCTTTTTTGCAGCTTTTCGCTAGGAGGAAATTCGCTTGGCACGGCTTTTAGTATGAGAAATGATTTACCTAGAAAATTGTCTGTTTTTATGAAAGATATTTTTCAATATGCCCATGAAGGAGCAAAAATTATGATCAAACATGGATGGATGGAAGAACCGCCTCAAATTATGAAGAAATAACAGTAACAAACCTTGTGTTTTAAAAAGTACAAGGTTTGTTACTGTTAAAGTCTATCAGGTGGACGAGTCTTGAAATACATGTTTACTTTCCGACCTAGGGTAAGAAACAAAGACGGAATATTTTTCGCGGTCGTCCACGTCCTGGAGGCTGTTCTTCTCCACAAGGCTCTGCCAAATTGGCTTCTGCAAGTTTTGTTAAAATGCGATTTGCACTTCTGAGAGAAATATTAAATCCTTCTGCTACTGTATGTGCTGTTACATAAGGTTCCTTTGTTTGTTCAATTAAGGATAAAAGTTTTGAAACCGTCATCGCACTTAAGTGAGCTTTCTGCGCGATTTTACTTAGTTCCTCTTCCTTTAAAATGGTAGTAAAAGATAAAGGAATATAGTTATCTCCTTGCAATGGTCCTTTCATTTTTCCATCTGCAAACATAACATAGGCACATGATTTCCCTTTTACTAACGCAAATTTTAAAGCTTTAGCAGCAGAATACTCAGCTGTTGAGGTTTCATCCCCCAATCCAATACCAGCGAATATTTGAGTACTTGTCTCTTCTGTAAGTTTTTGAAGAAGAGGGAAACTGTGAAAATGGTTGGTGAATGCTTCTGCAACAGCTTTTGTTGTATAAACAGTTGCTTTGTTTTGATCAGAAAAAGCAAGTGAAGCACCATACTGCTCGCAAAAATCCACGATGATACTTTCAAATTTAAGCTTTTGGCGGTAGATAACATATCGATTTTGTGGCCTGCGTTCAGATTCTATCCATTCAATATAAATAGCTGTTATTTGTTGCTTTTGTCGTATAAGATTTTCAGATGTTACAACTAAAAGTTCTATAGCCGTTTTAATAGACGAATAGGTAGGCATAACGCGCTTTACCGGTATGCCACGTTTGACAAGTTCCTCTGCAACACTTGTTAAACAAGTAATGGCATACTTACTTTTCCCTTGCTTGTAAAATTCCTCATGAAGGGTTGCCCACTGATTTGTTGTATATGTGGCTAGACCATTAATAAACACCCAATCTTTTAAATCAATTTCTCGTAATAAATGATGTCCTTCATCTTGGTGAAGAACGTCAATTGTAAATGGAGTGAAAGACGAAATAGAACCTTTCTCTTCTATTGCAAGTTCGTATAGTGTCTTATACAGGGCAGACTCATCATATTTAATAAAGATTGTTGGTACGTTTTTTTGATTGCGCTCTAGCTTTTTTTGTTCAAGATAAATATTATGAGCCATTTGTCCAGCAAAGAGAAGTAAGTCACATTGATGAAGATCCTCATAATTTAAGGTTCTTGTATCTTCAACTTGTTGAATGAAGAAAAAATGATATTCAAGATTATTTAATTGATAAGTGTTTAGCTCCTTTACTATTTGATCGATTAAATCTTTTGGTCCAATGATGCCTATGTGTAACGCTAACATAAGGAACATTTCTCCTCTCGAAAAAGCAAATAATAATTTATTCGAATATGTTAAATTTTCTGACAAATTATTTACAAACTAAGTTAAGACCTGCTATTATAATTTTAACAGATAATTTAAGACTATTAAACAAACATGTCTTAAATTATAAAAGATAGGAGGTACTATACTTGTTGTCTATTAAACAAACAGACGAAAAAGTGAGAATGTTAGCATTAGATGTATATAAAGATGCCGTTATGCTAAGAGAGAAATTTCACCAACATCCAGAACTTGGATTTGAGGAATATAAAACAAGTCAGGTTATTGAAGAATATTTGCGGAATCTGGGATTAGATGTTGAAGCAGGGATTGCTCAAACAGGTGTTATTGGTACTTTACAAGGAGGAAAGGAAGGACCTATTGTAGCTTTTCGAGCTGATATGGATGCTTTGCCAATTCAAGAAAGAACAAACATACCATTTGCTTCTCAAATTCCGAACGTAATGCATGCATGTGGTCATGACATGCACATGTCGATGCTTTTAGCAGCAGCCAAAGCTCTTTCTGAACATAGAGAGGAGATTTATGGAACAATTAAATTTATTTTTCAGCCTGCGGAGGAAATGAAGGGAGGGGGAAAGAGAATAGTCGAAGCAGGAGCCTTAGAAACTCCTGATGTAGACTATGCTTTCGGTTTCCACGTCTGGCCTGAACTTCCTATTGGTACATACGGGTTTAGAGATGGAACTTTAATGGCAAGTATGGATACGTTCGAAGTTACGCTAAAAGGCAAGCAAGGCCATGGAGCTGCTCCACATCAAGGTGTGGATGCTCTTATCGGAGCAGCACACGTTGTGACAGCATTACAGTCTATTGTAAGCCGTGAAGTTAATCCCTTAGACTCTGTTGTCATTATAATCGGTAAAATTGAAGCAGGTGCTGGGTATAATATTATTCCTGATCAAGCCGTTTTCAAAGGGACAGTTCGTACTATTAATTCTCAGACAAGACTAGAAGTAGAAAAAAGCATAGAACGAATTGTCAAAGGAATAAGTGCATCGTTAAGAATGAAAGCAGATGTTCATTATGAACGGAGCTATCCTATTACCAAAAATACTCCTCACATTAATAAATATATTAGTCTATTAGCTCAAGGTCTTTACGGAGAAAAATCAGTTCATTGGCTTGAACATCCAAGTATGGCAAGTGAGGATTTTGCATTTTATTTAGAGAAAGTTCCGGGTGCATTTGTATTCTTAGGTGTTAAAGATGAAGAATTAGGAGCTGAAAAACTACATAGTGAATATTTTCTTCCAAAACATGAAGCAATGATTGCGGGAATCTCTTTGTTTATTTCATTAGGTTTAAATCCTTTATCACTAGAAATGCTTAATAATAGAGAGGAGAGAGAGTATGGAAAAGAGGATTGAAAGACGAGGGCATTTTATTGATGGACAGGAAGAAGAAATGAAAGATGAATATTTTATAAGCTATAATCCTGCAACAGGAGAGGAAATTGCCTTTGTATCTCAAGGGGACAAAGAGGATGTAACTCGTGCTGTTCGATCAGCGCAAAGAGCGTACGAAAAGACATGGAAAAAAATGGACCCAAGTGAACGCGGTAAAATTTTAAAAAGAATAGCACACCGAATTCGTCAAGAAAGCGAATCTTTTGGGCTTACAGATACAAGGGATGCTGGAAGACCTATTACCCATACAACAAATGGAGATGTAGAAGCTGTAGCACGATTGTTTGATTTTTATTCTGCTCTTCCTGAATATGCTCGAGGCTCTACTATTCCGACTCCATCAAATCTTTTAAATTATACGAAAAGAGAACCATATGGAGTCGTTGGAGCCATTGTCCCGTGGAACTATCCTATGATTAATGTAGCAACAAAAGTTGCCCCTGTTATTGCTTGCGGGAACACTATCGTGTTGAAATCGGCAGAACAAGCTCCATTAGCAGCGCTTTTACTTGCAAGAATAGCAGTTGAAGAAGGTCTACCAAATGGTGTATTTAATGTTATAAATGGAGAAGCTGAAGCAGGAAAAGCACTTGTTAATCATCGGGATGTACACAAGATTACGTTTACAGGCTCTTCAAAAGTTGGACAACATATTTTAAACAATAGTAATGGAATCAAATCTTTTACATTAGAGCTTGGAGGAAAGACGGCTAATCTTGTTTTTGAAGATGCTAATCTTGATGAAGCTGTAGAAGGAACTATGTTTACTATTTTTAATAATCAAGGACAAACATGTACTGCTGGAACAAGGTTGCTTGTTCATGAGGATATAGCAGAAGCATTCCTAGAAAAATTAATCTCTAAAGTCGGAAAATTAAGAATTGGAGATCCTTTGAATCCTACTACACAGATTGGAGCTGTAATCTCAGCGAAACAGCTAGAACGTATTCGGCACTATATTGAAGTTGGAAAGAATGAAGGAGCAACGCTTTTGATAGGTGGAAAACAAATGGAAGTAGAAGGATTGGAGAAAGGTCTATTTATGGAGCCGACCATTTTAACGAACGTTAGTTCGGATATGAGAATTGCAAACGAAGAAATTTTTGGACCTGTTTTGTCTGTTCTTACATTTAAGAACGAAGAAGAAGCGGTGCGAATAGCAAATGGGACTGATTTTGGCTTAGCGACAACATTATGGACAAGAGATTTAGGAAAAGCTCATCGATTGGCCGAAAAGTTTGAATCTGGGATTGTATGGGTCAACACTGTTCATACTTTAACTCCTGGCTCAGCGTATGGTGGCTATAAAAATAGTGGAGTTGGGGTTGAAGAAGGTATAGAAGCAATGGAACAGTACATGAAATTAAAATCAATTTGGATTAATTATGGTCCTTATAAAGGACCATTTCAAGAAAACTAGAAAGAAAGGGAGTTTTATAGATGAATAGAGGGGATTTTAGCAAAGGATTTGAAGCACGTGAAGAGGTGTTAGGTCGCGAAAATGTAGAAGCTTTCATTAAGCACACTAATGATTTTAACAAACCATTTCATGAGCTAGCAATGAACTATTGTTGGGGAGAAATTTGGAACAGACCTGGATTATCTAAAAAAACAAGAAGCCTTCTTAATATTGGCATTTTAACAGCGCTCAACTACCAAAATGAGCTTCGTATTCATTTAAAAGGGGCATTGCGAAACGGGTGTACAAAAGAAGAAATTCAGGAAGTTCTTTTGCAATGTACCATCTATTGTGGTGTTCCAGCAGCTGGATCGAGCTTTGAAACAGCCATGAACTTATTTCATGAGCTTGAAGAAGAAATGGGGAAATAGTGATACTAGAGAAGGAGGAACGGAAATGAAAACAGTAGGAATTATTGGGTGTGGGGCAATGGGAAAAGGAATTGTGAAGAACTTTTTAAAAAACGGATATAAAGTATATGTTTACGATCTTAATGAACAAGCTTTAAAAAGAATAGCAGAAAAAGGGGCAATCATAGCCCATTCTCCTAAGGAAGTAGCCATGAACGTTAATATTGTCATTACGTCTCTTCCTACACCTTCTATTGTAAAAGAAACGCTTATAGGCAAAAACGGTATTTTTACTTATCTTGAAAAAGAAAGCATTGTCATAGATATGAGTACGGTTGATTCAGAAACAGCTGAAGGACTTGGGCAGAAGGCGGAAGAAAAGAACATTCTTTTCTTTGATTGTCCTGTAAGTGGAGGGCCGAGTGGAGCAAATGATGGTACGCTCACGATTATGGTAGGGGGGAAAAGAGACAGCTTTCCCAAACTGGATCCTATCTTAAAAGTAGTAGGGGAACATATTTTCTATTTAGGGAAAAACGGTGCTGGACAAGCAGTGAAACTTTGTCACAACATGATTGTAGCTTCTACAATTGTCAGTCTAGGGGAAGCATTTACGGTTGCTTCAAGGGCTGGATTAGAACTAGAACAGTTAGCTGAAGTGATGAGAAAGGGCTCGGCGACACGTGTTTTAGATGTATTTGGAGAAAATATTCTAAAGGGAGAATATGATAATGTTTTATTTAGCTTAGAACATATGCTTAAAGATGTCTCTCTTTATGGTGAAACTGCTAAAACCATGAAAGTTCCTTCTTTTATTGGATCAGTTGTACAAGGGCTTTTTGAAATAGCAGAGGAGAAAGGAAAAGGAAAACTAGATACTTCGGCTGTGTGTGAAGTTATTGGAGAATTGGCTGGAGCGGAAATAGGAACGAGCAACTCAACTCTTTCAGTTACAGAAAAATAATATATTATTTAAAATGATTTTTATTTGTAAAGGAGAGATGAAATGAAAAAGTTTCTGAACTTCAAAATTCAACTTTTTGTCCTTATACTCGTTTGTATTGCAGAGTTTATTGGAACAAAGAGCTTTACAATCGGCTATGGAGCCATTGCTCTCTTTCCGATGCTTTATGCCCTTATTATGGGAGCAGTTATTAGCTTTCCTTCTTTAAAAATCTTAACTACAAAACAAATGAATGTAGCTGCTAATATATTGGGAATTGCCTTTATGCTGTTTGTGGTAAAGCTTGGCACGATGATGGGACCTTCCTTACCACAGCTTATGGAGGCCGGGTTGTCGTTAACATTACAAGAGTTAGGACATTTTCTTGGCACGATTGTGTTCGGTTTGCCAATTGCTTTATGGCTAGGTATGAAACGAGAAGCTGTTGGCTCTACTTTTTCTATTGATAGAGAACCTAACTTAGCTATTATCGCAGAGAAATACGGAGCTGATTCCCCTGAAGGAAGAGGAGCGTTAGGTGTATATATTTGCGGTACTTTATTTGGAGCTGTATATTTATCTGTTTTAGCCAGCTTTCTTGCTAGTACTGGTTTCTTTCATCCAATTTCACTTGCTATGGGAGCCGGCGTTGGATCAGGAAGTATGATGGCTGCCATGGTTGGAGCATTGTCCGTTATCTTTCCAAATTCAGCAAATGATATTGCTGTTTTTGCTGGAGCTGCTAATCTTATTACAACAATTGTTGGTACATATATTTGTATATTCTTCTCACTGCCTTTTACAAACTTTTTATACAAATATTTAGAACCCGTACTAGGTCGACGTTCTAAAAAAGATAAAACAATGAACGTATAGGAATGGGGAGGGGAAGTATATGATGGAGAAAGTGTATACATTTATTATAATAGGAGTTATTGCTATTATCGGAAACTGGATTGGTTACGAAATCTCACCAATTGAAGCCCTGCCAGGAATGATGATTCTTGTAGGGATTACGATTTTAGGATTTATTATAGATAAAATTATCCCGTTGAAAATCCCTATTGTTATATGGGTTTCTCTTCTTGCATTGTTTGTCTCTTCACCAATTTGTCCAGGGACTGATTTTATTGTAGAGCAAACAGAGAAAATTAATTTTATGGCTATTGCTACTCCAATTCTTGCTTATGCTGGTTTATCATTTGGAAAAGATTTGAAAGAGTTTAGAAAATTAAGCTGGCGAATTGTTGTTATTTCAATTGTTGTGTATACAGGTACATTTGTACTTTCAAGTCTTATTGCAGAGTTTGGATTTCGTTTAACAGGGAAGTTTCATTGATGGAATAAAAATAGTTCAAGTCTGTTGGCTTGAACTATTTTTATTCCATCAATTTGTTATCGTTTTGTAATCGGAAATTTACAGAAATTATAGAGGGTAATACTTTATAATAACTTATAAAATAAACTTCAATTTTCTAGTGGTAAATAATATCTAAAAGGTTATGTAATAACTATCATTCACTTGGTTTTTTCTTTTATTCCTTTACTAATAGGGGTATATATACGTTAAATAAATACCTTTCTTATCAAATATGAATAAGCTATATCTCGTTTTTCTATATACTCCCCTCTTTAGACCTGTGAGAATGTATTCATTTCCATAAAATATGCCAGAAAGGATTTATTGTATTCGGAATTACGATAAAATAAAGAAGTAGATAAAAATGAACGGGAATAGAGAAACGGAAAATAAGTGACTAAAAGTAAAAGCATAGAAAAGGAAAATGCTTTTATAGGCTGTACTTTCAGAGGAGTTGATGAGGCATGATAAAGCATGAAGAGTTGCTTTCGCATATAGAAAAACACGTTGGAGAAATTGATGGATCGCTTGGAGAAATCGTCCCTGGAAGCGATGTCACAGTGAATCTACATATTATTAAACCAACTGAAAAAAGAGAATGTACAACTCTTGTTACAACAGGAATGAGCGATTTACCAATGAAAGGAGAAAGAGTAGATGATGAGCTTCAGTTTGCTGAACTTATGATCTGTCTTCCTTCTACATGGCCGATTACAAAGGAGGAGCTTGTAAAACCAGAGAACTATTGGCCACTTGGATTCTTGCGACAAACTGCTCACTTGCCACACCTTTTCGAAGGGTGGATTGATGAAGGAGTGATCATTCCAAATGAGGAACCACCTATTCCTTTTGCACGTAACACAGAGCTTTCAAGCTTGCTTGTAATGCGACCAGAAAAGGAAGGGCTTCGTGTTTTTGAAAAGAACGGAAAAATGGTGAATTTTTATCAGCTTGTTCCTCTTTATGAAGATGAAAGAAAGCTAGCGATGAAAAAAGGTTCTCAAACTTTAATTCATAAATTAAAAAAGCACGTAGATACTCCTCATGTATTAGATATTGAGAGGAAAAATACGGCAAAACCATTTTGGAAGATAGGTTAGGAGCATAAAATAGAGGCTAATTTAGAAAGAAAATATTGATAATTTAAAGAAATTATAAAAATTTCACAACAGTTATTGAAAATCACTGAACAATTTGGTAAAGTAAAATCATTCAAAAGGCTGTATGTGACTGGCGAAACGCGGATTACCGTGAGGGAGCATACAGTGTCGTAGCCGTTCGCCTGGGCAGAGGTAAGGGAGTTTATTTCCCTTGCCTCTTTCTATTATAGGAGGCTGATAAAGGCAGTTGCTACTATATAAAAACTCTATTATGATAAAGTTACAGATTGTAAAAAGATGAAATAGCCATATTATTTTTAATTTTTATTTTATTAAGAATTCGTAAATAACTATTACGAAAAAAGAGGAGCCAATACAATGACCACAACGATCTTAGAAACAGTAAAAACGATTAAAACTTTAAATGCAATTGCTCAAACAGGCCTAAATGTATTCAATCAACCAAATTTCAAAATTGATAATGAAAGTGAAAATCCAGATGCATATGTTCTTCGCAGCTTTAACATGCATGAGATGGAACTTGGAAACAATGTAAAAGCAATTGCGCGCGCTGGAGCTGGTGTAAACAACATCCCAGTTGATAAATGTACGGAAAACGGTATTGTTGTTTTCAATACGCCTGGAGCAAATGCTAACGCAGTTAAAGAACTTGTTCTAACTTCTTTAATGGCTTCATCTCGTAATCTATTTGATGGAATTAGATGGACGAGAACGTTAGAAGAAGAAGGTGAAAAGATTCCAAAGCTTGTTGAAGCAGGCAAGAAGCAGTTTGTTGGGAAAGAAGCGAAAGGAAAAACATTAGGGATTATTGGTTTAGGTGCTATTGGAGCACTTGTAGCAAATGATGCTCTTGATTTAGATATGGATGTTATTGGCTTCGATCCATTTATCTCTGTTAACACAGCATGGAACTTATCTCGTAACGTACAGCGTGCAATGACAATTGAAGAGCTTTTTGCAAACTCTGATTATATTACAGTTCATGTTCCGCTTACAGATAAGACAAAAGGTATGTTTAATAAAGAAACGTTTAGCATTATGAAAGAAGGCGTTCATATTCTAAACTTCTCACGCGGTGAGCTAGTAAATGAAGATGATATGAGATTAGCTCTTGAAAGTGGAACAGTTGGAAAATATATTACGGACTTCCCGAATGAAAATGTGTTAAAAATGAACAACGTTATTCCGATTCCACATCTTGGTGCTTCAACAAAAGAATCAGAAGAAAACTGCGCAAGAATGGCAGCACATCAAGTGAAAGACTTTCTTGAAACAGGAAATATTAAAAACTCAGTAAACTTCCCAAATGCTTACATTCCTTACACAGGAAAAAATCGTGTTACAGCATTCCATAAAAACGTACCAAACATGGTCGGTCAGATTACGAATGCTATTTCTAGCTATAATTTAAACATTGCCGACATGGTGAACCGTAGCAGAGGCGACTATGCGTACACAATGATCGATATTGAAGGTGATGTGAGCGATGAGATTATTCCAGGTCTTGAAGCGAAAATTAGAGAAATTGGTGGCATTGTAACAACACGTATTATCTAATCCACATTTATTAAAACCCTTCCGTTCTTTCATAGAACGGAAGGGTTTTTTTATGAGTAGGGTTTTAGCAGAAGTTTTCTTTTCGCTGAAAATAATCAATTGTCATCTTTCTAAAATCATGCAAAATAGGAGAAATCCATTTGTTTTCATGAACAGCCATTTTTGTGATAAGCGGTGGAAGAGAAGCGTTCCAAGAAAGGGATTGTAAGTCTCCATTTTCTATTTCTCGCCTTACTGTCATTTCGGGAAGAAGAGCGATGCCAAGGTTGGCAGCTACACATTTTTTAATCGCTTCAATGCTTAAAAATTCGATGGCATTTGTAAGAGAAACTCCGTATAGTAAAAGCTCTTTTTCAAAAAGGGTACGATAAGAGCATCCGCTTTCTGTTAAAAGCAGTGTTTCATTTTGTAAATCTGATGTTTCAATAATAGAAGCTTTACTTAAAGGATGTTCAGGAGATGTAACAAGTAAAAGTTTTTCTTCTAAAAGTGTTTCTGTTTGGATATTGTGATGCTCTTCCTCACGATCTGTGATAAAGGCAACATCAAGCGTTCCTTCCTTTAAATCTTGGGCTGCCTTTTTGTCAGAATGAGCTGGCTTAAATACAAGACGAACGAGTGGGTACTTTTGTTTGAATTCTTTCAAAAGATGTGGCAAGCGGTATGTACACTGACTTTCTTGGGCGCCAATCCTAATTGTTATTGTTTCTTGACTATCACTAATCGTTTTCTTAGCTTCTTCACTCAAATTGACGATGCTTTTGGCATAACTTCTAAATTGATGACCTCCTTCAGTCAGAATCAATCTTTTTCCAAGTCTGTCAAACAGCGGAGTTTCGAGCTCTCGTTCAAGTGCTTTAATCTGAGCCGTAACACTAGACTGAGCATAGTTTAGCGTTTGAGCGGTCTTTGTAAAATTTAGCGTTTCACTAGCCATTAAAAAAGTATAAAGCTGTTTCAACTCCATTTTTTCTCCTCCTTAATCGAAAAAAGCGATTATTAATATCGAAACTATCATCTGTAACGATTATAACCTTTCTTGTAGTCTTATAGTAAGAGAAAAAGGGAGGATGAAAAATGAAAAAGATTCTACTTATTAATGGACATGAGCCTTTTAAAAAAGCGCAAGGAAAATTGAATCAGCATCTTTTTAAGCATATGGAAGTTGTCTTGGGGAATTTTGAAATCCAGAAGACCGTTGTTACTGAAGGATATTGCGTAGAAAAGGAAATAGAAAAATTTAAATGGATGGACGCTGTTATTGTTCAAACCCCTATTTATTGGTTCAGTGTTCCAGGTCTTTTTAAGACATATATTGATACTGTTTTTTTAGAAGGAGCCTTTTTTGAAAAAGCGAAGAAATTTGGGCATGGTGGTCTCTTGACCAGAAAACAGTATCTTTTCTCAACAACATGGGGAGCTAATGAGGCTGTTTTTAATCAAAAATCATCTTTTTTAGAAGGGAAAAGTGTTGATGATGTGCTTTTTCCGCTTCATAAGACATTTCAATATTGTGGAATGGATGCTCTGCCGTCTTTCTCTGTTTTTAATGCAATGAGAAATCAGCATATACAAAATACATTAGAAAGTCTTTCAATACATCTTAACCTTCATATAAATCAATCAAAAGAGAAAAGCACTTTTACAAAAGAATGAGCACAAATTGCTAAGGGAATGTTGCCATATCATTGAAAAAGTGTAAAGGTGATTGTATTTCTGCTTTGAAAAGTTGTTAAACTGTTTTTAGTAATTTTATTTTGATCAATAGGAAAGCTTTACTTTTTAAAGATGAGGGGTAGAAGAAAAGGAAACTGCTACTCCTCATAATGATTAGCTTTTCTTCTAGATAAAAGTACCCATTGAAACAAAAAAGAGCAGCAAGCTATTATTCATTGCTCACTGCAGGGAAGAGTTGACTATTGAGAAAAGGAAAGCTATGTCGAACAATTTAATGATAACACATATTTCCTTTGAAGGGATAATTTAAAAAATAAACTATAAAAGAGAGTGAAGATTTAGGGAACAACTTTATATTATTCAGATGAACCGAAAAGGATATCTAGATGGCCCAACCGGAACACACAAAAAGTGATTACTTTGGAACAGAGGTGTGAAGATCCAGATGAGGTTAAAAGAAGAGTTAGAGAAGTATTTAGAGGTTCTTTATGATGTCGAATTTTCTCAAACAAAATAAGAAAGAGCCCGTAGCTGGTGCTACGAACTCTCAAATAAGGTCTATGCATTCCTGATTGATTTAATATTATCGCATTAATCTCTCAAAATCAAGAAAGTTGCTCATAAAGTTAAATGTCTTAGTTTCTACTCAAAACAGGAGGGTATGAAGAGTGGAAGGATATGAGGAGAAAAGGAATCGATGGCTCAGATACCGCTGCCAGATTAAGCAATATGTTTTTGATGATTATAGAAAAAGAGAGCACAAGCGCTCTCTTCTCTCTAACGACGATGTTCAACAAGGTCAATTACCCCTAATACAACGTGAGCTAAACCAAAACCAAAAACCGTATTTGCGATCATTTTATTAGATCCACGGTTTTGTTTCAGTGCATAACCAGTAGCTGTTACAGCTGTACCTAATACAGTTGGAATCATACCTTCACGAATATCCATGGTTATTTCCCTCTGCATCGAAGTTAGTTAAGGTGTATAAGCACCGATTTTATTATGTTCTTATTGGATAAAAATATGTAATGAAAAAAAGAAATATTTATTGGCATATTTGCAATAGTAAGTAAGAAGCTTCAGCTCCCGAAAGAACCCTTTCTATGAAAAATTCTCAAATATCAATGATTTGAAAAAAAGGTTCTAATTGTATACCTCCAATGTAGAATAGTAAAATTAAATCGTAAAGACATAGAGGAAATAAAAGGGAGAGGGCACAAAGATGAAAAAAGAAAATGAAGGGTTAATAGAACAGTTTACTGGGATTCAGGAGGAGCTGCTCCCTCAAGTTAAATTAGAAAACAACTTTCATAAAAAAGAGATAAGTTTAGTTGCAGGAGTTGATTTAGCTTATTGGGAGAATGATACTAAGCACTATGGGACATGTTGTATTGTTGTCGTTGACTATCATACAATGAAAGTTGTTGAGAAAGTACATAGCTATGGCGAAATTACTGTTCCTTATATTTCTGTTTTCTAGCTTTTCGAGAGCTTCCGCTTATTATAGAAGCCGCTAAAAAACTAAAAACATCACCAACTTTATATATGTTTGATGGAAACGGCTATTTACACTACCGTCATATGGGCATTGCTACTCATGCTTCGTTTTTTCTGAAAAAGCCAACAATTGGAGTAGCTAAAAGTTACTTAAAAATAAAAGAACAAGATTTTACAATGCCAAAGCAGGAAGCTGGTGCTTTCACAGATATTATGATTGATGAGGAAGTATATGGGCGAGCGCTTCGTACAACAAAAGGGGTAAAGCCTATTTTTGTCTCATGCGGGAACGAAATAGATCTTGCTACAAGTACAGAGATTGTGATGAATTTTATTAATAAAGAAAGTCGTTTACCTATTCCTGTTCGTCTAGCAGACCTTGAAACACATAAAGTTCGAAAAGAGTTAAAAGATAGTTTGTAAGGGAATGAATAACGGCCAGGAAGAGAAGTCAAAGGAAACTTGGCTTCTTTTTTAGGATTAAGAGATGTGAATCTTTTTATTATAGAAGACTAAGAAAATCACAAACTTTTTTATATAAATGAACTTCTTCTTTCATATAGATAACATGATGGCTTTTTACAAGAGTTTGGAGAGAGAAAAGGAACAAGGGAGGAACGCGCATGTTTGTTCATGTGGTGCAGACAGGTGATAGCTTATTTTCTATAAGTAATAGATACCGTTATCCTGTCGCTCAACTTCGCGCTGTTAATGGGTTAGAAACGGAGAACATTGTTCCAGGGCAGGCTTTACTTATCCCCCTTTATGTGTATACAGTACAGCCTGGTGACACACTGCGCACTATTGCTCAAAAGTCATATGTGTCTCAGGAACGGTTAAGAAGAGAAAACCCTTCAATCAATTTTAATGCTCTACAACCAGGGATGAACGTGAACATCCCAAACACATCAAATTACATCGCAGGCACGTTTCAATACTATGGTGTGCGTAGTCCAGAGCTTGATCGTGAATTAATCAATGATTTTGCACCATACTCTTCTTCCATCGCTATTTTTGAATATCATTTTGGACCTAATGGAGACATTGTAAACAGGTTAGACGACTTAGTTGCCATTCAAACAACGTGGCGAAATCGAGTGACCCCTCTTGTTACAATTACCAATTTAAAGACGAGTGGATTTGATACTGGCGTTGCTCGTCAAGTATTAAGCAATCCAACTGCAAGAACGAATCTTGTAAACAATATCGTTTATCTAGTATCAACAAAAGGTTATGGAGGAGTCAATATTGATTTTGAACAAATTCGATTTGAAGATCGAGATTTATTTACTGGCTTTTTGCGTCAGTTAGGAGATCAGCTTCACTCAAGGGGATATGCTTTAACTATTGCAGTGCCAGCCAAAACAAGTGAAGATATTTCATGGTTAAGAGGGTATGACTATGGAGGAATTGGAGCTGTTGTCGATTATATGTTCATTATGGCTTATGATTGGCATCATCCAGGAAGTGAACCAGGTCCTGTTGCACCACTTACAGAAGTTCAGAATACAGTCCAATTCGCGATTAACAAAGTGCCAAGGAGGAAACTCATCATTGAGGTGCCTTTATATGGGTACAACTGGACCATTCCTTATACACCAGGAACGGTCGCTTCTGCTATCTCAAACCAAAGTGCTATTGAAACAGCAATGAAATACGGAGCGCCTGTGCAGTATTCTGAAACATATAAGTCGCCTTATTTTCGTTACAAGGATGAAAAGGGGCAGGGGCATGAAATATGGTTTGAAGACGTAAGAAGTATGAGTGAAAAGATGATGTTAGTAAAACGGTATGGACTTCAAGCAATAGGAGCTTGGCAACTTACGCTTGGTTTTACGCCAGGACCATGGCTTTTACGAAAATTCTTTACGATTAGAAAATTATGAAGCATGTTACATCTTTATCATCTTCTATTATAAAAGGTTCAACAATCCTATTTAAGACAGACATAATATGGATAGAGGGTCAGATATGTATTAAGAATTTACTGAAGAAATGGAGGAGAAGAAAGGCAACCCTCTCATTCATCAGGTGATTATCAAGGTTATCCAAAACCGCGTCCGCCGTATTATCCGTCATATCCGGGATATTACCTAGGTTATCCTACATATCCTGGATATCCACCGTATCCTATATATCCGTACTATCCAAGACCAAGGTCATATCCGTATCGCTTTGAAGACGAACAATTTGGCGAACAGTTCGATGAACAGTTTGATAAAGATTTGTAAGTAAACGCTCCTATTGAAGATATTTGAAAGAAGAAAAGCCATTGAAACTGTTTACTCAATGGCTTTTCTTCAATTAATATGTCTACGCTCTAAAAGGCTTATAACGATTGGAAGAAGAATACTTATAAGTATAAATGGTAAGAACCATATTCCTATACGTAATCCCCAATCGAGCGAAATAGAGACAGATTCAAATACAATAAGGGAAAACACTATCAAACATATATTTTTAAGCATATTTACCAGCTTACGACTGTTTAAGTAGAATTGAGCGGCATTGTTTTCGTTAAAACGCTCTGTATAGTTATGAACGTTTGGGAATTTTTCAAGCAATGTCATTAAGATAAGAAGGAAAGTGCTTATGCCTGGAAGTAAAAGTAGCTCCCACTTTGATCCCCATCTGTTCACTTCTCCTGCTATATTGTAGTGAGCAGGAACTTTAGAGGGGAGATCATACCAGGAAAAAAGTAAGAACAAAATAGAACCAACGTAAAACAGAATTCCAACAGCATTCCAGATTTTCTCCCTCTTTGTTCGAGGAATGTGTAGAAGCGGTCGATTTGATGAGTGCATATTTTTTCCCTCCTTGTTTTACTATACGAACAAAGAAGCGTAAAGTTTTCTGATTTTTATTCAAAAAAGTACTTGAGCTTCTCACTACGTTACTCTTTACAGTGGAAATATCTGAACTAAAGGAGCGATTGTAGTGAAAGCATACCCTATGCCATTGTTTGTAAAGATTGCTGTTCAGTATATAAAAAAATCGCTTCTCTGCAACCAAACTATTCTTCAGTTTAAGTCTATATTTCGAGCTCCCAAACGAAAAGGGAGAAGTGATGATGGATCATTTACGGGGTGAGAAATATCAAGATATTATGTTAGTACAAGAAAGGAATAAGGAGCCAAAGATAAAAGGGTTGGAGGAAATTGTTAAAGACGTGATAGGATAAGAAACTAAAAAACCAACCTTGTTTATACAAGGTCGGTTTTTTGAACTTTTTCATGTTTTCCTTTTTCAAGAAAGTGAAAAGCTTGTTTCATTTTTTGTTCGTACTCTTTTGCGCCGCTTGAAGATGTAAATGTTACACTTTGCTCACCAGCAGTGTTCAGCATATTGCGCTCCTTCAATACGTATTCTAACCTTTTAACAGTTCCGATACTTCCATCAATAAATTGAACAGATGGTGGAAACATATCACGAAGAAGTCCTCTATAAAAAGGAAAATGAGTACATCCAAGTACAACAGTACCATATTGGTGAAGATCTAGCCCTTGTACTTTCGACTGAAAATAGGCTTTTAAGGTGTCCTGATCAAAGTTCAGATGTTCACAATATTGAACAAGTTCTTGAAGAGGAATCGAATCAATTAAAGATTGATCGTCAATCGTCTCGAGTAAATGCTTATATTTAGCTTGTTTAAGCGTTAGCGAAGTAGCAAAAACAAGGACTCGTTTATTTAAGGAACGACTAATTTCAAGCGCTGGCTTTGCAGCAGGCTCCATTCCGATAATAGGGATGTTGTACGTAGCTCTTAATGTTTCAATTGCAATACTTGTTGCTGTATTGCATGCTACAACGAGCGCTTTTACATCTTGTTTTATAATTTCCTCTGCTGCTTGCAGAACGTAAGACTTTACTTCTTCTTTTGTTTTGCTTCCATAAGGAACGTGCAGTGTATCTGCATAGTATAAAAAACTTTCGTTAGGAAAATGTTTTACAGCTTCATGCAAAACAGAAATCCCACCAAGTCCTGAGTCAAAGAAACCAATTTTCATTTTGTTCACCTGATATTTTTATAATATGATGTATAACTAAAATTTCCATAACTATTATACCGAAACATAGCCACGTTGAACAGTCGGACTTGTATAAACGGGGCAAATGAACTAAAAAGAATAAGCGTTTTTTCTTAAAAATATTTTCTTTTAGCAAGAAAAAATAAAATGCCGTTTCCAATGAGGAACAGGATGGCTTCTTTGAGAGAATAAAAAAGAACTGTTGCTGTTCCAAAAGCAACGAGCACAAAGAAATATGGGATTACGGTAACTTTTAGGGCTAGTTTATGAACTTTTTGTATACTGAGTAGCGGTTGATCTTTTAAAGATTGAATAAATAAACGCCATTCATTATTCATAACCTGTTTGAAAAGAAACAAGACAAACAGTAAGGAAATTTCTTTCATCAACGTATTCGAAATAACGATAATGGCGATAAGTGAATACAACGCAATCTGTGCAATCATTCGCAACGTTTTGGAATTTCGAACCGTTGTTTTAATAAAAGAATCAACAATTGTATTTTCTATTGTTTCATTTCTAAATAAATACTTTTCTTTAAATAAACGATTTGGCTTTGATTTATAATCAAGCGCATCTGCTTGCTGAAGAATGATTTCCCGAAGGCGATTGCTGCTTGACAATTCTCTTTCAATCTCTTTGTCAATGGAAAAGGGTTCATTCACTTCTACAATAATAAGCAATATAACAAATAAACTGCCAAATCCCCAAATATAAGGAGATAGGCTATGTATGTAAAGAATGCTGTATAGAGCTAATGCAATAACAAAAACTATGGAGAGTTTTACTAAACATTGCACAGTATATCGCCATCTTCTCGTTTCAATCATGTAAAAACAAAGCGAACGGAAAAGTTGTAAAATCGTACCTGTTATAATATAAGCAGAGAGAGAAAGTGAATAGGAAAGATCACGTAAAAAAGGGTAGAGAAGCGCAAAGAGAAGAAAGTTAGTAACGATAATCTTTCCACTTGAATATAAGACTCCAAAACTAACAATCTTTTTTATAAATGGTTTGTTGAGAGTTGAAAATACTTCATCTGGTTTCTCTAGGAAAGTGCGTATTTTCCCCCATAAAAGATACAAGAAGAAAACAAAAAACAGATACCTCTCCATAAAGTGAATAAAGGAAGGAGACGTATTTCCTAAGTAATACAGATAGAAAACGACGAGAAATAACATTCCAGGAATGAAGACGTATAACCAAACAGTCCAATCAGCAACCGTTTTTATAATAGACGTATAATAGCGCATCGTTTCATGTAGTTTGCGTCTAAAAAGAGCCAAAGCATTCAATTTAGGGTTTCCTCGCTTTCTTGAAGTTTGTAAAAGCATTCAAGAAGTGGTTTGGAAGGTAACCCCGCTTTTTGTCTAATCTCTTCAAGATTCCCTTGTGAAAGTATTTTTCCTTCGTGGAGAAGTACAAAAGAGTCACAGTAGCGTTCAGCTGTATCCAACACATGTGTACACATTAGAATACAGGCTCCTCTTTTTCGTTCCTTTTCAATGAGGTGAAGTAAATCTTTTGTTGCTTTTGGATCAAGTCCAATAAAAGGTTCATCAATGATAAAGAAGTCAGCTTCTGTTATAAAGGAGAAAAGCAGCATTGCTTTTTGTTTCATTCCTTTTGAAAAGTGAATTGGAAAATGATCAAGCTTTGTGTCTAAATTGAAAAGAGAAAGAAGATCCTGTGCTCTTTTTTTATAAACTTCTTTAGGAATGTGGTGGAGGGAGGCTTTTAAGCGAATATGTTCCCTTAGTGTTAAATAATGATAAAAAGAAGGATGTTCAGGTACATACGTTTGAATTTCCTTTTCTGTTTTAGTAATCTTTCCTTTTAAGAAGGGAATTGTACCAATGATAGATTTAATTGTTGTACTTTTCCCCGCTCCATTTGATCCAATAAGTCCTATAAGTTGTCCTTTTCCAATCGTGAAATGGACATTAGAAATAATTTCTTGATTTCGTACATAACCCGCTTTTTCAATATTTACAGAAATCATAAAAAATCCTTTCATTTCCTTTTTAACATTATTATAACAAAAATACTTTATCAGGTTATAAAAAAGAGACTTCATCATGAAGTCTCTTTTTTATGAATAAAGGGCGATGCCTACAAGCCCTGATAAAATAATTACGTAAACTGGATTCCAGCGCAATTTTAAAAGCGCAAATAGAGATAACCCACAAATCACGATTAAGCTTATCGTATGAAAGGAAGCATCTAGACTAACAAGGCCGTTTGAAACAGCAAATTTGATTGCTGAATAAATAATTAAGCTAACCACAATAGGGCGAAGGCCATAGAATACTGATTTTACGATGGGATGATGATGGAGTTTTTGAAACGCTAAAGCGATAATAAGAACCAGAATGACGGAAGGAAGAAGAATTCCAAGTGCAGAAACCACCGCTCCTTGTAAATTTGCCATCGAGTATCCTACAAGAACAGCGCTATTTGTGGCAATCGGACCAGGAGACATACCGGCGATTGCAATCATGTCTGTGAATTGTTGAGGCGTCATCCATTCGTGTCTTAATACTTCGGTTTGAATAACGGGAATAATGGCATATCCACCTCCAAAAGAAACTAAACCAATAATAAAAAATGTTTTAAAAAGCTGCCATAACAGCACAGATTTTTCCCCTTCCTGCAAGTTAAATCATATAGTGCCAGTATTTATCTTCTTCATCCTCTTCTTCTTTTTCGAACGTGACGGTATAACCAAGACGTTTTTTAATAGAAACAACAGCAATGCCTATAATGCCGCCTAAAAGAATAATTAAGATAGGATGAAACAGAAATAAAAGGGGAATCCCTACGATAAAAATGGCAATGGTTGTTTTGTCTAAAAGGGCTGTTCTGCTCACTTTTATGGCCGCGTATAAGATAAGTGCTACAACGGAAGCGCGAATAGCCATAAAAGCAGCTTCTACTTTTGGATTGTCTTGAATGAAAATATATAAAATTCCAAGTGCAAGAATAATTCCGAACGTTGGTAAGGAAACGCCAAGAGCAGCAGCAATTAGCCCTTTTACACCGCCAACTCTTTGCCCAATAAAAGTAGCTGAATTCACAGCAACAGCCCCAGGCACAGATTGTGAAAGGGCAAGAACGTCTGTTACTTCTTCTTTTTTTAACCATTTTCGCTTTTCAACAATCTCTTTTTCGATAAGCGGGATCATTGCATATCCGCCACCAAATGTAACAGGACTAATCTTTAAAAATGCCCAAAAGATGTGAAAAAGCTTTTTCCATTCTTCTTTCATAAGTGTCCTTCTTTCCTAGCAAAGAGTATGTAAATCATAATTTCTTTCCTATTATAACACTGTCAACTACAAGAGAGACAAATATACATAAAAAAATAGGACATCCGAGTTGGAGTCCTATATGATATCTAAAATTTAGAAGTTAAGTTTTCAGCAAAATAGGGTATAGTGAATAAACAAAGAAGTTTATTTAGCTTTTACTTTAATGATTGCTTCGCCGTAGCTTGTCATAGATTGTTTATAAGTCATTTTTAACATTTCAAATAGTGAGATGCATTTTTTCATGATACCGATCTCCTTTACGAAATAACCTTTTATTATTATCGAACATAACCCTTGCTTTTGACAAAGAGGGTGAAAACGGGTACATTTTCTATGAAAGCGAAAACATAAAGGGGTTTTGAGGGGTATACTCTATTTTTCTTAAGTTTTCGCGAAATTTCTCTTGATTACATACGAATTTGGCTTTTTCTTTTGAAAGGATAGCCAACTTTTCTGAATACTGAGTTTATGACATAAAAAAGAGGCCTTCTACGTTAGAAGGCCTCTTTTTTATTTTCCGATAAACTGCTGTGTCCAGTAGTTTCCGTCTTTTACATATCCAACACCAATGTGAGTATATTTACTGCTTAAAATATTTGCTTTATGACCAGGGCTATTCATCCAAGCTTTCATTACTTCAGCAGGTGTTTGCTGACCTTGAGCAATATTTTCTCCAGCTGCTTTATATGTAATTCCAAACTGCTTCATCATATCGAATGGTGAACCATATGTAGGAGAATTATGATCGAAATAGTGGTTGTCATGCATATCTTGTGATTTAAGACGAGCTGTTTTTGCAACTTCGTTATCAACTTGAAGTGGTTGTAAACCAGCTTTTGCACGTTCTGCATTTACAAGTTTTACAACTTCTTGTTCATAGGCACTTAAGCTTGATTGAGAAGAAGTTGGTGTAGTTGTGCTTTGATTTTCAGGTTTTAAACGAAGAATAGAACCAACTTTCATGTTATATGGATCAACGTTTGGGTTTAATTTCATTAACTCTTTATAATCTAAGCCATAACGTTTCGCGATAAAGTAGAAAGTGTCTCCTTTGTCTACTTTATATGCTTCAAAAGGTGGTTCCTTATACATTGTCATGGCACTTGTACTTGTTGCTGCAGCTCCGCCTGCAATAGACAGGGCCAAAGCAGATGCAATAATCGTTTTTTTCATTAAGCTCTCTCCTTAGCTATGTATATTGTAATCTCGTTAATACAATAGCGTGGCTAAAGAGGGAAAGCTAGGTGTAAATCCTTCCAAGATTGGTACTTTGAATTCGAATAGGTACATTTTAATAGGTTAAAAGATCTGACTTGTTAATGTGTCTCACATGATGTTTTAGACATAAGAAAGAATGCTTCTCGTTCCATTATAACAGTACCTTCTTGATTAAGACATGCTTGTCCAATTCGTTTATTTTCCTCATGCTGTTCTTTCATTTGTAAGAATAAGAAGAGCCCCGCTCCTAAGATTAAAAGAGAACTGCTAATAGAAAAATAGAGTTGTTTTTTCTTCATTAATAATTTGCCTCCTAGGTGAAATAGTGGGATATGATAAGAGATATTATACCATTTTATGTAACTTTGTAACTATGAAAAAAGAATTGTTGGAAATTATTATATCTCTACTTATAAAAATGGAAATAGGGAGAAAAAATGGGGGAAATGAGGCAAGGGTGATTTCTAACTTTTACAAAGATAAAAAGTCTACAAACTATCTTTGTAGACTTTTTATCGTATATATTAAAATATAAAGTAGCGGATTCCTGCCATAAGCAAAACACCAACAATAACAGTCAATGATAAGCTTTTTGTCCAAATGGCAATAAGAGCGGTTGGAATAATGACGGAAATCACGGTCCAGTCTATTTTTAACCCTTGTTCTGTGTGAATGATAAAATTTTCAACAACAAGCGCTGTCAGAATACAAATTGGCACATAAGAGAGCCATTTTAATACGGGTTGTGGCAGCGCAACGTTCCGCACTATAATAAACGGAAGAACGCGGGGAATAACGGTAACAATGGCACATCCTAAAATAATAAGAAGTGTTGTGCTGTTTACATTCATTTATCACTCACCACCCCGATCGTTGCTACAATAACCGTAGAAAGAATAACGGCTACATGCGAAGGAACAAAAAAGGAAAGAACAATCATCGCAATAACCATGTAAATCATCAATCGTAAATAATGTTTTACTTTTTCAGGGATAATACTTTCAAGCTGCAAGACAAGCAGCGCGATGAACATCGCTGGTAAGGCAAAATCAAGCCCGAACTTTTCGGGATTTGAAATTAAGTTGCCAAATAGAGCTCCAACAGTGCATGATAAAATCCAAAAGACATAAGCTGTTATATTTAGTCCATTCATCCAACGATCTGTTAGCTTTTCATTTTTTGCGATCTTGCTTGAAGCAACACCAAATGACTCATCTGTTACAAGCATTCCAATTCCTATGTTTTTTAATAAAGAATGTTGAGAGAAGTGTGGAGCAAGCGTCGCACTTAAAAGAAGATGTCGTAAATTAATAATAAAAGTTGTTAAAATAATAGCAGAGATAGAACTATGTGAAGCAAGTAAAGCGCAAATAACAAATTGAGCAGCTCCTGCATAAACGAGTAGAGACAGAAGGGCAACTTCCATAACGCTCAAATGCGATGCAACACCAACAACACCTGCAGCTAATCCAATACTTATGTAGCCTAAGAGAGTTGGAATACAATCTTTCACGCCTTGCGAAAAGGTGGGAGCGTGACTCTCTTTATGACTTGCAGCTTTTTCAGCAATCAAATTATCGCCTCCTTGTATATTATATTATACATATATTTATCATATTGAACAACGCTATGTTATAATAAATTAAAATCACCGTAAAGGAGATTTCTAATGGAAGAAATTCAGCATATTATCGGAAACAACCTTATGAAATTTAGAAAGCAGCGCGGCTTGTCACTTGACCACGTTTCAGAATTCACAGGTGTCAGCAAAGCAATGCTTGCTCAAATTGAGAAAGGGAAATCAAGTCCAACCGTTACAACCCTGTGGAAGATTGCGAACGGTCTTAATATTTCGTTTTCAGAATTTATTAAAGAGGACAAGCCAGATGTTCGAAAAGTGCATATAGAAGATTTAAATGCGATCACAGATGACGAAGAAAAATACCGCGTGTATCCGTTTTTTCCTTATCATCCTGAGAAAAAATTTGAAATTTATATTGTAACCCTTGAGTCTGGCTGTGTTCATGAAGCAAAAACACACTTAGGAGAAGAGTACTTATTAATGAAAGAAGGAGAGCTTACGATAAAGTTCCAAGATGAAGAGCATCTGCTTTCATCAGGGGATGCGCTTAACTTTATGGGAAACCTTTCTCATAGTTATATGAATACATCAGCACAACCTGCAAGCTTCTTTTTACTGATGTATTATTCAGAATAACAACGCTTTTAACCCGTTTTACATAAAACAAACAAGCGGCCTTATGAGCAGGCCGCTTGTTTGTTTATTCTTTTAGATGTTGCATTTTGTGCTGCTTCCACGTTCTTAGCATACTTGGTACTCCGATCACCATACTAACCATAGCGCTCCACATCGCATAACCCCATTCTCCTGTAAATGCTGAGACTCCTATAAAATAGAGTAATTGCCCAAAGAGAGCAAACAGGGAGGCAATCCAAGCAAATGTTAGCTTCTTTTTCATTCTATTCCTCCTTCCTTATTAGAGCATAAAGCTCAGGGAAGTTAAATGATAAAGACAATAGAATGAATGAGCTTCAAGATAATTACATTTTAACATATATTTCTAATTGTGATAGTGTTTGGAGCTCTTCTAAAGCTTCGTTCTTCCTCTAAAGAACAGAAAAATAAAAAGTCACTCTTCTATTGGAGCATGAGAAGAGTGACTTTTATTAGCAATCTTTTTGTTCTAATGTGTTATATAGGGGGTTTTATATTTTCTTTGAATAATAAATAAAAGATCAACATATTGATCATGTTTATGTTGATCTTTTATTATCTGTCCCCTAATGGCGCTTTATTATTGAACAATGCAAATATGAAAAATAGATGCTAAAAAGGAAAATTTATTTAACTGAAGGTATGAAATCTTACCCTTTAGCAAATTCAGATTGAGCTGAGTACCAGCTTAATTAGAGTGTTGTTTTCATTCCTTTTTTGCTGATTGTTTTTGTGTGGCTACTGTCCTGTCTTATAAGCAATACTAATATAAAGCCAATAAGAAGCATCACGCTAAGAAATATTAAACCATCACCAGTAGAGCCCGTTGATTCCTTAAGAATCCCTATTGCATAGGGCCCGAGAAAACCGCCCAGATTTCCAATTGAGTTAATTACAGCAATTCCTACAACTGTTGTTGAAGGAGCTAATAACATTGATGGTAATGCAAAGAACGGTCCTTTGAAACAGTACATTCCAGCGAGAGAAAGGGTAATAAATAACATTGAAATAAAGGGGTTGCTTGTCAATCCAGCTCCTATTAGAGCGAGAGCTCCAATCATGAGTGGAATAGCTGAATGCATTTTTCTTTCTCCAGTGCGATCAGAGCGAACTGCCCAGTAATTCATAGCAATTGTAGCCACAATAAAAGGAATAGTTGATATCAAGCCAATTTGAGTATTACTTAGAAAGCTTGATAACTCTTTAATAATTTGAGGCATCCAATAACCTACACCAAGGCTTCCTGAAATATAGACAAAGTAAATGATGGCTAAATGCCAAACCTTTTTGTCCGTTAATGCTTTTTTATGATCTTTGTCTTGTATCCCTTTCTTTCCTATAGTCTCTTTTCTATCCTTACGAAGTTCTTCAATAAGCCACGTTTTCTCTTCCTTTGAAAGCCATTTAGCTTCTTCGGGTTTATTAGTCAAATAGAAAAATGTGATAATTCCTAAAATAACGGCTGGAGCACCTTCTAAAATGAACATCCAACGCCAGCCTGAAATACCAAACCATCCAATGTTATCCATAATCCATGTTGATAATGGACCACCGATAATATAAGATACGGGAATAGCGGTCATAAACATAGCAATTGTAGTGGCGAGTTCTTTTTTTCTAAACCATGAGTTTAAATAAAGAATAATCCCTGGAAAAAAGCCGGCTTCAGCGATCCCAAGTAAGAAGCGAATAATATAAAGATGAAAAGCATCTTGTGCAAAAGCTGTTGCAACTGATACTGCTCCCCAAGTAATGAGAATACGTGTGATCCATACTCTTGATCCATAACGTTGGAGTAAAATATTACTCGGTACTTCAAATAAGAAGTAACCTATAAAGAAAATTCCAGAAATGAATCCAAAGACTTCACTAGATATACCAAGTTCCTCATTCATATCTAAAGCAGCATAGCCAATGTTTGCACGATCTAAATAGGAAACAATATAAAGTATAAAGATAAAAGGAACAATACGTCTTGTCACTTTCTTTATAGTACGTTTTTCTATAGAAGTTCCATTTTGTTCACTCATGCTTTTTCCTCCTAGTTTGAAAATAATGATCAAGCCATCAGACTTTTTACTACATTATCGGAATTAACTAAATTACCATCCGCCCTCAATTTAAATGAGATATCATTGTAAGGGCTTTCAAAAAGTAGATTTATATAAAAAGGATAAGTATAAAGTGATGATATGTACGCTTATATCCCAAAATATAAATATCCTTAATAAAATAATATTTGTAATACAAATTCGGTTGGTGTATTGTTTTGATTTGTATTTTTTTATTATAAAGGCAGTTATTATCGTTGTAAATCAAAAAAATAAATAATTTTCAGAATTATTAACTAGAAATTTGTGTTACAAATTTATATAATAGTAACAAGTTGAAAAAATATTTAGTGATGGAAAGGTAGACTTTTATGCCAAAAAAGGAAAAAATCTCGCAAATTATTTCAAGGGAATTGTTACAGCTGATAGAAGAAGGAAAATATTCTCCTGGAACAAAACTGCCAACAGAAATGGAATTAGCTGCTCAATTTGGGGTAAGTCGTGTACCTATTAGAGAAGCTTTAAGTGTTCTCCGTGCGTCAGGGGTGATAAGTTCTAAACAGGGAGGAGGGAGTTATGTTGAGGAAGCAACAAGCAAAGCCCTCCTTCAGGGGATCAAAATTGAAAATGAGGATATGGAGAATATAAAATTTTTATTTGAAATGAGAAAAGCTTTAGAACCCGAGTCTGCCTTTTTAGCTGCGACAAGACGAACACCAGAGCAACTTGAAAGAATGAAAGAGATCTTGGGTCGTCTTGAAAAAGAATCTGTAGCAGAAGGGAAAAGCGGAATGGAAGCAGATATAGAGTTTCACAGGTCTATTGTTATGGCAACCCATAATCCAGTTATGATTCAAACAATTGAAAACCTTTCTATACTGTATGAAAAAGCCTTAAAAATCACACTTCAGCCTAACACGGAGTTAGAGCACAAAAGAAGAAGTGTGTATAGAGAGCATCAACGTATAGTAGAAGCAATAGAACTTGAAGAACCAGAGCTTGCAAGAGTTCAATGTCTCATTCATTTAAGAAATGCAGAGAAAAAATTAGGTCTATTCATCAAGAACTTTGTAGTTGAGACTGATTAGGAGGGAAAAAATGAAAGCGCTTATCCCTGACCATATTATTGAGATGAAGAAAATTGTAAAGACAGGCAGAGTACTATTAGACGAAAGTGATCGTTACAGTTATGCATTTGACGCATCATTTGGAACCTATCTTCCTGATGCAGTCATCCAAACAAAAAGTGTTCAGGAGCTCGCAATGCTTGTTAAATTTGCTAATCGTGAGAATATCCCCATTTATCCAAGAGGGCAATCTACTTCTTTAAGTGGAGGGCCACTTCCATTACAAGGAGGCATCGTAATTGATCTATCAGTGATGGATAATGTATTAGAAATCTATGAAGAGGATCTTGTTGCAGTAGTTTCCCCTGGAGTCCTTACTGCTTCTATTCATAAAGCTGCTGAAGAGAAGGGATTGATGTACCCACCTGATCCAAGTAGCTCACATGTGTCGACAATTGGGGGCAATTTAGCTGAAAATTCAGGGGGACCTCGAGGGTTAAAATACGGTGTAACAAAAGACTATGTAATCGGTCTTGAAGTCATAACACCAGAAGGAGAAATCATTCAAATTGGTGGAAAAACCGTAAAAAATGTAACAGGTTATGATTTAACAAAGCTTATAGTAGGTTCTGAAGGGACATTGGGAATTATTACGAAAGCAACTCTTCGCCTTCTTCCTAAGCCGTTAGGCACAGCAGCTCTCATGGCAATCTTTTCAACTCTAGTTGATGCAGGAAAGGCAATCTCTAAAATTCTTTCTTCTGGTATTTTGCCTTCTAAAATGGAACTAATGGACCAGGCCTCTATAGTCGCCGTTGAAAACTATCAGCCAATGGGTCTTCCAACAGATGCCGAGGCCATAATATTAATAGAACTTGATGGGCATCCATTGGCTTTGAAGGAAGAAGTTCAAAGCGTTGAATGTTTATGCCATTCTGTTGGTGCAAATAAGGTGATCATTCCACAGAATAGTTTGGAAAAGGAGGAAATATGGAAGGCGAGGAAGTTAGTATCACCAGCTATTGTAAGAATTAAGCCTACCAAAATCTCTGAAGATGCTACAGTACCGAGAAGTAAAATCCCTGAAATGTGTGAAAGACTGCAACAGATTAAGAAGAAATATAATGTGAATCTAGTTGTCTTTGGCCATGCAGGAGATGGGAATCTTCATCCTAATATTATTTGTGATAAAAATGACTTAGAAGAGATGACTAGAGTAGAAAAGGCCGTAGCTGAAATTTTTACAGCAGCAGTAGAGCTAGGGGGAACGTTGTCAGGTGAACATGGGATTGGCACTATGAAAGCTCCTTTTATGGAAATGGAGCTTGGACAAATTGGATTGGATATGATGAAAAGAATAAAAAAAGCATGGGATCCTAATGACATTATGAATCCGGGTAAGATTTTTCCTGAACCTGGACAGAAACTGGAGTTGAAATAGTATGAACCGTACAATTGAGCAATTAAGGCAAGAGCTTCACTATGATAAAACAAATAAGTGTGTTCAATGCGGTTACTGTCTTCCTGTATGTCCTACTTATATGAGTATGGGGAAAGAAACACATTCCCCGCGCGGTAGAATTAATCTAGTGAAAATGGTTGGGGAAGGTAAAATAAAAGATTTATCAGTTCTAGAAGAACCTCTTAATCTATGTTTAGGATGCAGAGCGTGTGAAACGGCTTGTCCAACAGGGGTGGAATATGGATCTATTCTTGAAGCGGCAAGAGCGGCATTAGTGAAGAGAAAAACCTTCTCTTCTCCTGTTAGACTTGTTCGGAATACGATGTTTAAAAAAGTATTTCCAAGCAAATATATGATGGGGCTTACAGGTAACTCCTATTGGCTGTATGAAAAAACAGGGTTACAAAAGGTAATGAGAAAATCAAATCTCTTGAAGAAGTTGCCTTTCCATTTAGGGGAGTTCGAAACAATTATGCCTAAGGCTATTTCACCTAAACAACGCTCTCATTTTAGTTCATTTGTGAAAGCAAAGGGAGAACGCAAATATACAGTAGCATTTTTTACAGGCTGTATCATGGATGCGATGTTTCGTAAAATTAATGAATTATCGATTCAATTGTTGGCTGAAGTCGGATGTGATGTATATATTGTTGAAAAGCAAACCTGCTGTGGTGCTTTACATGCACACTCAGGTGAAATGGATGATGCAAAAGAACTTGCCAAAAAGAATATTGCGGCTTTTGAAGAAATAAAAGCGGATTATATTGTCAACAATTCAGGGGGATGCGGGGCGATGCTTTATGAATACGGTCATCTTCTTAAAGCGGAACCTGAGTGGTCAGAGAAGGCTGAAGATTTTTCTTCAAAATCAAAAGATATTAGCCAAATTCTTGTCTTATGTGGAGGTTTACGAAATTCCCCCCCTAGAAATGATGAAAGAGTCACATATCAAAGATCGTGTCATATGACAAATGTACAAAAGGTAACTAACGAACCGGTAGAGCTTATAAAAAGTATACCAGGCGTAGAGTTTGTGGAGATGAAGGATGCCGATATGTGTTGTGGTTCAGCGGGAATATATAATATTGTGAACTACGATGAATCTATGGAAATATTAAATGAAAAGATGAAGCATATGAAGGAAACTAAAGCTTCAGTTATTATAACTACTAACCCAGGATGCCTAATACAGATGAAAATAGGAATTGAACGAGAGAACTTATCTTCGTCTGTTAAAGTTCTTCATCTTATTGAGTATTTGGCAGATGCGACAGGAATTTCATAAATCTGATCGAAAATCTTTATAAAGCTTATTTGGTTTTAGGGTAAAAACTTTAACAGAACTTTTTCTCTTGACTCATATTCAAGGCAAAGAGGAGTACATCTCTCTATGTATAGTTATAAAGGAAGTAATAAAAACTACTAGAATCTTATAAAAGAATTAGGCCTAGCAACTAATCTAAAAATGATTGCTAGGCCTTTTTTATGAGCAAAGTTCAAAATAACAGCCTTATATAATTAATAATAAACGAGTAAGCAGTTATTTGACAAAAATCAAATAATTCAAGTATCATTACCTTAGTAAAGTACTCTAATTAGAGTACTATATAATGAGTGAACTATAAATCTTTTCTTATTATCAAAAGTGAAGAGTCTTTAAATGAAAAAAATCCTACTATTAAAATGTGAAGGGAGATTTTTATGGAAAAAGAAGTTATTGCACTTAAAGAGATTATGAAGGCTAAGAAACGATCAGATGAATTCTTTCCAATTAATTGGTATAAGGAAAAGCTTGAAAAAGATCCTGTCTATTTTCACGAGGAAACCAACACATGGAACGTTTTTAAATATAAACATGTAAAAGAAGTGCTGAGCAACTATAAATTCTTCTCAAGTGAAGGAGAACGAACAACAATTTCTGTTGGCGCCAAAAGTAAAGAAGGTCAAACTCCTGATAAAGTACAGCTCACAAATGTAGATCCTCCAGCACATCGTAAAAGTCGATCATTGCTATCTGCAGCTTTCACACCGCGAAGTTTGAAAGAGTGGGAGCCACGTATTCGCCAAATTGTTAGAAATCTTTTGGATAATATAGAGGAAAACAGTGAAAATGACATTGTTCAAGTACTGACAGGGCCTCTACCAGCTGTAGTTATGGCTGATTTGTTTGGTCTTTCAAATACTGATCAAATGTTATTTAAAAAATGGGTTGATATTCTCTTCCAGCCGTTTGATAAAAACAAACAAGAAGATATTGAAGCACAAAAACAAAAGGCTGCGAAAGAATATTACGAGTACCTTTATCCATACGTAGCAGAACGACGCTTCAATCTTTCAGATGATATTATTTCGGATTTAATTCGGGCAGAAGTAGACGGCGAGAAGTTTACAGATGATGAAATTGTCCGCATAACAATGATGATTTTAGGAGCGGGTATTGAAACAACAAGTCATATGTTAGCTAATACATTTTATGCGCTTTTATATGATGATCAATCCATATATGAAGAATTGCACACTAATATAAAACTAGTGCCGAATACGGTAGAAGAAATGCTTCGCTATCGCTTTCATATGTCAAGAAGAGACCGTACTGTAAAACAAGATAACGATTTGCTTGGTGTTCCTTTGAAGAAAGGCGATGTCGTGATTGCATGGATGAGTGCTGCAAACGTTGATGAAGAAGTATTTGAAAATCCATTTTCACTTGATATTCATCGTTCCAATAATAAAAAGCATTTAACATTTGGAAGTGGCACGCATTTTTGTCTTGGTGCACCGCTTGCAAGATTAGAAGGGCAGATTGCACTCGAAGAATTTGTGCAAAGATTTTCTAAAATTGAGCCGGTAGAAGGATTTGAATTAGAAGAGAATTTAACAGATTCAGCAACAGGTCAATCTTTAACACACCTTCCCCTTAAAGTATATAAGTAAATACGAACAAAAAAGGAGCAGCTCTTTTGGGCTGCTCTTTTTTGAGCTATACTAATGTTTATTGACATGATAGAAACGCTAAGAAATTTAAGGTACACTAGGATGGAAATAATATTAATAAAAATTATTTGTTGAAACTGTTAGAAAGTGGGGCAATTTTATGTCACTGTCACTGGAGATTTTTATACTTGGTATTCTAAGTGAAGGTCACAGTCATCCGTATGAAATCAAGAAAACGATCTTGAAAAATTTAAGCGATGAGGAAAACCTTAAAATAAAAGACGGTACATTGTATTATCGATTTGATACGTTACTAAAAAAAGAACTTATTCAAAAAGTAGAAGTTGTGCGTGAAGTAAATCGTCCTGATAAAACAATGTATGCTATTACAGATAAAGGACGAGAAGTATTAAAAGAAGATATTTATAAAAGCTTTAAAAACTTTTCAAATATTAAAACAGTCTATTCATCCATCCTTTTTTTAAAACATGTAGATCTTCAAATTGTTATGTTTCTTGTTCAAGAAGCAATTGAAAAAGTAAAGAAACAAAGGGAACAGTTAATAAATGAAAGTGCTGCAGAATGGTGGGAAAGTAGGGAAACTGAAATAGACTATGGAGAAAAAGAAGATTATCATTTTGTTAAAAACCATTTTAATGAAACAATAGATTTCAACTTAGCAGGCCTTGAAAAATTTCTTGCGTTTCTTAAACAAAAACAATAAAAAACGGCCCAACAATATGTTGGACCGTTTTTTTGATAAGTATAAACATTCAAGCAAGATTAAGAGTCCATCAGCCCTTGTTGAAATGCATAGCTTGTAAGCTGGACTCTATTTTCAAGGTGAAGTTTGCTTAAAATGTTTTTTAAGTGACTTTTTACTGTATGCTCTGAGATAAAAAGAGATTCCGAAATGTCCCGGTTTGAGAGGCCTTTTGCGACAAGATGCAATACTTCAAGTTCTCGATTAGACAAAGGAATTTCTTTTGTCTCTTCCTTTTTATTTTGAGGAAATTCTTTTAAGATTTGAAAGGCAATTTCTTTTGACATTGGCACTTCATCGAGCGCAAAAGCTTTCAAATATTCATACCAAGAATCAGATTGAATGTTTTTCAACAAATAGCCTTGAGCTCCTTGTTTCAAGGCATTAAACAAGTCTGTAATATCATCAGAAACGGTGATAATCACAATTTTTACATATGGGAATTGGAGCTTGATTCTTTTTGTCGCTTCAAGACCGTCCATAACAGGCATTTGAATATCCATTAAAATAATATCTGGCATTAGCTTTTCTGTTAATTCAAGCGCTTCTTTCCCATTTCGACCTTCGCCAACAATCAAAAAGTCTTCATATTCTTCAAGTATATCTCGAATGCCTTCTCTTGCATGAGCATGGTCATCAACAATTAAAATTCTAAAAGATCTTTCTTCCATTTATTACGCCTCCTTTTTTAGTTCAACAATTGTTTCATCGTTTTCCCGTCGCATTGAAAACTCCCAATTCATATCACGAGCTCGATTTTTCATAATTTGAAGTCCATACCCTTCGTGGATAGGGAAAGTAAAGCCTGTTCCTTTATCTTTTACATAACAAAACCAACCCTTTTCTGTTTCTTTAGCAAGTATCCAAATTTCATTTGTTTTGGCATGCTTCATTACGTTTGTGACCGCTTCTTTAATACACGCAAAAAGCTCAACTTTTTCTTTAGATGAAAGGGTATCCTCTTTGATTTTCCACTGAAGATGGACGCGCATAAAGTGCTGATTTTCCAGCTCTTCTTTGTATTGATGAATACGTTCTTTCCAGCTAAAAGTAGTGTGGGTTGGAGCATATTTTAAATTCGTAATCGATTGCCTTGTATCATCGTGAACGTGCTGAAGCGTTTGTTTGATTTTCTGGAAATCTTCATTTTCTTGAAGGCCGTGATGACGCCCAAATTTATTTACTTTTACAGATAAGAGAAAAAGCGACTGAGCAATCCCGTCATGAAGCTCGCGTGCTAAATTTTCTCGTTCAAGCAAAGCCGCTTTTTTCGCTTTCTCAGTTTTTAACTCTTCATGCATACGTTCTAAAATCGCAAACAGCTTGCGTAAAAAGACGATTGTAATCATAAAAACAAACAGGGGGGAAAGAATATTTCCTGTCTCCATCGAAATATAGGGAAGCAAGAAAGCGTGACGACTATATTCCCAGAGACCAATTGCAACCGTTGGCAATATTAAAATTAGCCATTTAATTCCTTTATAACTCAAATTCTCACCTTGTTTCTTTTCAAATGTGTCTATATTTTATCATTTGTTGTAACGTTTGCTCTATTTTTTAATCAAAATCACTCTTTTGAGTTATTATTTTAATTTTTACTTTCTCTTATAATGAACAAGGAGTATTAAAGAGGTAAGGAGCAATAAATATGATGAACAAAAAAGTACCGCTGCTTTTATGCTTTTTGCTTCTGCTTGTATTTCATCCTTTAAAAACATCTGCACACGCTGTTCTTTTAAAGGCAACCCCAGAGGAGCAAAGTGAGCTAAAAGAAATGCCAGATGAAGTTTCGCTTACATTTAATGAACGACTAGATGGAGAAGTGTTTGATCTTAAAGTTCGAGATGACAAAGGAGAGGTTATTACAAAGAAAAAGGCTGTCATTAGTGAAGATCACAAAACGATTTCGCTAGACGTTCCGAATCAGCCAAAAGGAATCTACACGTTAAGCTATTCCATTATTTCAGCTGACGGACACCCTGTAAAAGGAACATACATATTCTCAGTTGGGGAAAAAATAGCAGGTCCTGTAACAGACCGTAGTGATGGATTTCAACAGGGAAGCGACGCGATTTATAACATCTTGTTATCAATTGTGCAAGTTTGTTATTACCTTTTACTTTTGTTATCGGTAGGATGGGTGTTGTGGAAATGGTTCATTCCGTTTCAAACTAAAGAAAATGAGGAGACTTACGGTCAAAAGTACAAAGGAATTTATTTAAACTACATGGTCTTTTTAGTGTTAAGCATTGTAGTGCAAGCGATGAACGTATTAAATGGTTCCTCCGCTTCCCAAATAGGCACGTTTATCTTTAGTTCTCCCACAGGACTTTCTTGGATTCTTTCACTTTTTTTAGCACTTATCGGTTATTTTCTTGTTTCAAAGCACAAAGGATTTGATTTTGTATGGGCAGGGCTTGTTCTTTTAGTTAGTACATTAAACGGTCATGCTGTTGCAACAAACATACCGTACTACACGGTCATGCTTGATTTTATTCATCTCATTACAGCTGCATTATGGGCTGGAGGGATTGTATATCTTCTGCTTTTCTTTAAGAAGCATAGAGAAGACGTTCTGCTATTTATACCGAAGTTTTCAAAGACAGCACTTTTTAGCTTACTTTTACTAATCATAACCGGTATTTTATATACGTTGATGATTGTACCAAACATTAGCGTGATTTTTTATACGACATGGGGGATTTTACTTCTTGTAAAAGTCGGGCTTGTGTGCGTTGTGCTTATCATCGGAGCATTAGTCCGGAATGCATTAAAGAAAAATGAGCAAACTAATTTGAAAAAGCTTCTTACTTTAGATGTAACGCTAATGGCACTAATTGTGCTAATTGTCGGGATTATTACTCATTTGAACCCAATTCCGCAAAATCAACCATTGTTATGGAAAGAAGAGCAACAAGGAATGTACATCGTAACCAAAACAAGTACGTTGCAACAAGGAAACTTTGCAATTATTGTTAGTCCGTCACAACCTAAAGACGGTTCTTCGATTCAAATGGTAACAGCTACGTTAACGCCAAAAGGAAAAGGGAAAGAAGAAGCTATTGAAATTCCACTTGAAAAAGAAGACTCATCGTCTTACAAAACGAGTAAAGCTGTACTTCCATATGCCGGAGAGTGGGATTTATCGGTTAGAGTGGTTACAACAGAGTTAGATGAATTTATTATTCACAAAAACATTCAAGTTTTTGATCATTAAAATAGGAAAGAAGGATAATATGATGAAGAAAAAAGTAACGACGATTTTAGCTGCTCTTGTACTATCAACTATTTCTTTTGTAGGAGCTGCAAGTGCACACGTTGTTGTTTATCCACAAGAAGTAACACAAGGATCATATGAAAAATTCACAGTCCGTGTTCCAACTGAAAAAGACATTCCAACAACAAAAGTGAAAATTGACATTCCAAAAGATGTGGAAATTTCACGCTTTGAGCCAAAGCCTGGCTGGACGTATGAGCTTGAAAAAGATTCTTCAGGATTAATTAAGAGTGTAACATGGACAGCAACTGGTGAAGGACTTTCAGCAACAGAGTTTGGAGAGTTTAGCATGCAAGGTAAAGTTGGCGATTCAGCGGAGAAAATTGCTTGGAAAGCGTATCAAACATATAAAGACGGCTCTGTTGTTGCTTGGGAAGGACCAGCAGATGCAGAGTTACCAGCATCCATTACAAAAGTTGTAAAAGGTAATACAACAACAGACGCACATGGTGTTGCTACAGAGGAAACAACAGACAACACAGACAACGAGGAAAGTGAAGAAAACTCAACTTCTAATATTCCTCTTATCCTTTCTATTATCGCTGTTATCCTAGGAGCTGTTGCTCTTATGCGCTCATTTGTAAAAAAATAAATGTAAAAAAGAGACGTCCTAGAAAGGGCGTCTCTTTTTTTAGAAGTTTCGCGTTGTACTTCTTCCGGAAAAAAATGTGCTTTCAAAAATAGGATTCAATGGTTTTAGCTTAAAGATAATATAGTGAGTGAAAGAAGCCATAATGATTCCATTTAATGCTCCTGCCATAATATCAAGTGGATAATGTACACCTACCCATACTCGTGAAAAGGCAATTCCAATCGCAAGTATTCCCCATATGTAGCGAGTACTTAAGCCGCATAAAATAATGGTGAAAGCAATAGCAAAGGCAGCTGTAGCATGGTCGCTTGGAAACGAGGAGCTTGTGCTATGTTCAACTAATTGATTCACCTCATGTGATACAAACGGCCTGTCTCGAAAAAAGAAGAAGCGAATCACACGGTTGACAGCAAAACCGAGTACAAGTGCAAAACCAGCTTGCATTGCGATAACGCGTGAGTAATTGCGGTTGATAAGAAATAAAACAACAAGCAATAGCGCAAAAGCATACTGCAAATAGTCCGCAAAGAAAATCATAATATGATCTAAAAACGCATTGTGATCTGCTTTGCTGTTCACCCACTCAAACCACGAATAATCTAAATTTCCAATACTCATCCAAAAACCCCTTTAATCTCTATTACATTCTCTTGTTTAGCATCCAAGTAAGCCATTTTTTTATATTTATATAAAACAAGAGAAACAACATTTAAAAGGACGTTAAAAAGGAAAATTTGTTGCAGTTTCTTTTAAAAAAAGTAAAATGTCTCTCTTATTTAAGTTATATAACCTATAAGAGGGAATCATTCCTATAAGGGTAGTTATAGATGAAAAATAAAAAAGCTAAGCGTTTTGTTTTATTTACAGTAAAGAAGGCAATAAAATCCCCCAACTTAGAGATAGTTGAGGGGATTTTATTATCTTATTTTCTTACTTGTTTTCTCTTCTTGTTAGACGAAGATTATATTTAAATGTTTCCTCGTCAGAAGAAAGCTTATATCCTAAAGTAGGATTATAGTCTACATATAACTTTTTTGGGAGATACTTTAATGAATCAGTAGAGATAAGAAAAGGAATACCTTCCACTTCAACCTTTGTATCTTCTGTTTGTTTTTCATCAATCCATAGGTGATGATCTACATAAAGAGAACAACTTCCTACAAAAATCGCTTCTATACGAACTCCCTCTGTCTCGTTAAAAGACACTTCGTTTAATGCTTCTGATGCTGACGGTTTAACAATTAAATTCATGTTTTATTCTGCTCCTCTTACTGTATTGTGAAAGAAAGGGTCTATGCATTTATATACCCAATATAATCTTTGATAAAGCAGCAAAATGCTTTTCTTCATTCTTATGTTGTCCATGAAAGGGTTTCTAAAAATTGATAAACATCTCTATGAAGTTCTTCTTTTTGACGGTCTAATGTGATGACATGACCAGAATGCTCATACCACTTCAAATCTTTATGTATAGAAGAGATGCTATTATAAAGCAAGTTTGCACTATCAGCGTTAATCTGCTGGTCAAGACGTCCTTGCACAACCAAAGTTGAAGCGTTTATATATGGAAGTTCTTCCTTCACGCGCTTTATAAAGGAGAGGACCGACTCTATTGTATCTTCAGGTTGTGTATTAAAGGTATCTATCTCTAGATTAATACAATTGTCACTTTTTCCTTCCAACTTTTTATACTGCTTGGCATAGTCAACAATACTTTGAAGTAGCACATCTCGACTGATAATCTCTAAAGGCGCACACATTGATACAACACCTTTTACGTGAAGTTTTGTACTTAAGATCAAAGAAAATAAAGCACCAATCGATAACCCTACAACAGCGATTTCATGATATCCTTCACTTCTTAGTGTTTGATATCCTGCTAATACATCTTCCCACCAGTCTTTTGGTGAAGTATTCAGTAATTCCTCCGGTGGTTTTCCATGCCCTTTATAAAGTGGAGCGTATGATGTATACCCTTTAGCTTGTAGAAAGCGTCCTAGTTTTTTGATGTGGCCAGTACTGCCTTTGAATCCATGTAAAAGTAGGACAGCGCGAGGTCCACTTCTAAGGAAAAAAGGTTTTGGTGGAACTAGCTTCATGTTTTTCACTTCCCCAACAATATATTTACAAAAGGCAGACTTGTGTAAGTCTGCCTTTTCTTATTAAATATGAGCCTCATGTGATTTATGGACGGCTTTTTGCTCTGCTTTAATAAGAAAATACGTAAGCAGAAAGGCACCGAGAACGAAACAAAGTACAAGACCCACAACGCCTTCCCAACCAAAGTAAGGCCATAGTACACCGCCTACCGTTCCTCCAACACTAGATCCCGTATAGTAGAGGAATAGATAAAGAGACGAGGCCTGCGCTTTATTGATTGCAGCACGCTTTCCAACCCAGCTGCTCGCAATCGAATGACAGCTGAAAAAGCCGTATACAGAAAATCCTAAACCAACAAGCTTAACAACTAAGTGTCCGTTGATTGTAAGAAAGGCACCGAAGCATAGAAGAAATAATCCGAAAATTAAGGTTTGACGACGACCATATTTTCCAATCATCCGTCCTGATATAGCAGAGCTAAACATCCCTATAATAAGGAGAAGAAATATCCAGCTTACCGCTGATTGACTAAGAGAAAAAGGTGGTGCAACTAATACATAGCCAATATAGTTAAAAAGGGCAACATTACTTCCCAGTAGCAGAAAACCTAATCCGAATAAGCAAAGAAGGCCAGGGTCTTTCAAATGATGAAAAAGCGAGCCTGTTAATGTTGAAAGTTTCAGGGGACTGCTTATGAAGTTTTTGGATTGCGGAAGGTTTCTCCAAAAAATTACACTTGCAATAAAGCTAATGATTCCAACAATCAAAATGGCCCACTGCCAGCTCATAAATTCGGTTAACAAGCCAACAATAACGCGCCCAAACGTAGCTCCAACTGCGTTCCCGCATATATAAAGCCCCATTGCAGAACCTAAGCTTTTCGGCTCAATTTCTTCCCCAAGGTAAGCCATAGCAATTGAAGGCAGACCAGCTAAAGAAATTCCTTCAATCGTCCGCAAAATTAACAGCCAGTGAAAATCCGGACTAAACGGGGTCAGAATACAGATAACAGAAGCAGCAATCATAGAGATCACCATGACAGGTTTCCGTCCCCATGCTTCTGAAAGTGATCCAAATATCAACATCCCAATAGCAAGTGAGATTGTTGAAAGGGAGAGCGCTAGGCTCGCCTGTGCTGGTGTAACATGAAATTCTTCTGTGAAATGTGGGAGAAGGGGCTGCATACAGTATAGAATTGCAAATGTATTAAAGCCTGCCGCAAAAAAAGAAAAATTTGTTTTTCGATAAACGGCTGTTCCTTTTTGAATAAAGCCCATTTTATACTAGCACCAACCTTTGGGTGTGAACGATATTTATCATTGTTTTAACAATCCTTTCAGTAATAAAGGGCCCTTTTATAAAAAAATACAATATAAATGCTGACTGAACACATACTCGAGTTTGCTTCTACTTCTATGTTAGCACTGAATTTCTATGATGCATAATGTATTATAAAAATGAAATTGATGCATATTAGTTATCAATGTTTTCCGCTCTGGTTGTAGAAATTGACCACATTTTAACCATATTTGTTTCGGTTTATATAACTTTTAGGTTTTTGAAGAAGAGTTGGACGACTTCTTCCTAAAAGTTAAGATTGTAACTACACAATTGGATATCATTCTCGGAAACGAAGTTCAATTTGTCCGTTATGCTAAGAGGGAATTAGCTTGATTGAAAACTTAGGTCGATTGGATATTAAAGTCTCTAAATTACTATCAGACCGTTTTAGTCAATTAAAAGAGAATCATGAGGAAGAGGAGGAAAAGGAAATGACATATAAAGTGTGGTTGGATGCCAAGATCCAGGTCCAGCAGCTTATGGAATAAAAGAAAAGGACTTAGTATTACAATCGTACTAGAAACTAAATCTTATTTAGAAGCTCATTATAGCGATATATAAGTCGGATTAGGTCGATCAGGTGACTATTTCTTGTCATTAAGGGAAAGAGCTAGAAAAGCTAATAATTGGGGAGCAGATTTATTTGTTTCTGTTCATATCAATGCTGGAGGAGGAACAGGATTAGAAAGTTACACGTATCCAGGCACAACAGGAGCAACGAAACAATTACAGAAATCTCTTCATGAAGAAGTTTTGCTTACAATGAAAGCTTTTGGACAAGTATTAGATCGTGGACAAAAAGAAGCCCATGGGAGAGGGATTGCAAAGTATTTAGGTTTAAAATTAGTTGGGAGCTCAATTCACTCTTCAAAAACTAAGCCTGTTAAGCCCGAGATAAATCAAAAAGAACAGGAGGAAGAAAAGAGAAAAATGAGTAAATTTATTGGAGAATACCAGATGAATCAGTTAGAAACGATTTATCGTGAAGCAAGACAAGCTGGACTTCTCGAAGATGAACGTTGGGAAAGGAAAGTGTCGGATAAATCTATTACAGTTGGAGGAGTTACTTTGTTACCTTCTATCCTTACACATCAATTAAAGAGTGATTATGTATTAAAAGAGTAGAAAAATTATGTATTGTAAATACAAAAAATATAAATATGATATAAAAAGATGAACAGAAGGCCCCTATTCACAAAAGAAGTAGGGGCCTTTTTTACGATGAAGAGAACGGCAGTAAAAAAGTTGTAAATCAAGGAGATGAAATAAACTTTTCTTACTGCTGCTTTTTTAGTTTATGTTACCATTTATAAAAAGTAACTTGTTTATAATTACAAAATCTTTAATTTAAAGGGTAATCGCTCATTTAGAGTGCTAAATAATTTTAGCAGAAGTTAAGGCTGTTCTGAGATCCGAAACCACAGAAAGGTTCTCAAAATCTATTCCAATCTGGACGGCAGTTTGGGCAATTTCAGGTCGCATCCCTGACAGGGTACAATTTACACCTACCAATTGTAAAGCTTGAATTAATTGGAAGATTTGATAGGCAACCATGGTATCAATAATAAGCACCCCGGATAAGTCAATGAAGAGGCGTTTCACTCCTAGCTCGACACATTGATGTAAGGTACTATCAATCATTCTCTTAGCTCGCTCTGTATCAATGTCACCAACGAGAGGACGAACAGCTAAATCCTCACTAAGGGAAATGATAGGGGAACCTAACTCATAAATCATCTCTTTTTGAGCATTTAGACGTTCTTCAGCGTAGTCATAACTTTGCTTTGTGAAAGCTGTAATTACATAATTAAAATTCTCAATGATCTTACGGTTCCATTTATTAATGGTTTTTAGAGAATATGTTTCCTCACTTGTTTCCACAAATTCTTGAATATAGTCTAGATACTGTTCTTGATTGTTGAAAAATTCTTGTATCATAAGATGAATCGGTGTACGTTGATGTCCTTCATCCTTAGAAGTGGCATAAATCCATTGATCAAAAGCGGATAAGAACTCAACCTCCGAGCAGGATTCATCAAATACTTTACAAAAACATAGATGAAACTCATAATTTTGTTTCTTGAGCATTTCGATTACTTCAGGGTCATTTGAAGCATATATACCAGATGACTTCTTTTTATCCAAAGACTTATACCATTGTTCTGTTAATGAGTGAGTCCGTTCCAATAAAAAGTGATAAAGTTCATTATTCCTGTGCATTATAACATCCTCCTCATTTTTAATATCTTGTTCAGTGAAATTCTTACTAGGCACATAGCTCAGTATATATTCTTTCTATTATCCTAACAACTAATAGAGGTTGACTATACGGTCGGAAAAGGGGACTTTTATGAAAATAGTCGGGAAGGATATAAGTACAACTTTTGTCTTGGTAGCCCACTATAGGGTGGAGAATAGCTGACACTATACCTCGCTATAACCCTCTTATTTTGAAGTGGTGCTTTCTTATTTAATAGAAAGGAAACCCCTTCTTATATGAGTGGGGGTTCTTATAGCAGACCTTTATGCTATGATTAGTCAGCGTGTATTTAATTGTGGAGGTCTTGAACGTATTATGAATAATGTAGGGGATAAATATGCAAATTTAGATTTAAATAACATTTATGAGTATGCTAATCTATCTGGTGAAATTTAACTATCCTATAAACTTCTCCTTTCTTCATCATTAGCTAGCTTTCAAGTTTTTTTGTAACAGGGTGCAATAATATCTTATCTGTAAGGTCCGATCGTGATAAAATCAAACAAATAGAGCTATGAACCCTCATATATAAAATTGGCTAATAACAGGCAGCCATCGTGAAAAAGTTATTAGAGCAAAGGAGAAAGATCTGAATGGCAAAATTAAAGGATTGGAAAAATAATGCTCGTGGGCATAAATTTATAGCTTCTTTTAGCGGAGGAAAGGATAGTGTCTTAGCTCTATATAAAGCATTGAAGGTTGGGGAAGCGGTTGGACTGATCGTTATGCTAGAGGAAGAAGGGAAACGTTCTAGATCCCATGGAATGCCTCCGGAACTCATACGTGCCCAAGCTAAATCTATAGGTTTGACAGTATATACTGCAGCTGCAAGTTGGACAGATTATGAAAAAGTATTTATGCACCTTTTAGAAAAAGCTAAAAATAAAGGAGCAGAAGTGTTAGTAACTGGAGACCTAGATATGCCTGCCCATGGCTGTTGGCATGAAAAGGTTACGAAGAATGCTGGATTAAAGCTTGGGATACCTTTATGGGAAATGAATCATCGTGAAACTGTCGAAGAGTTCATAAATCTAGGATTTGTAACGATTATTGTAACTGTTAATTTATCATTAGGAATGCGAGAGGATGATTTAGGACGAATGTTAACCCATGAATACGTGAAGGAGCTTGAAGTTCGTGGTATCGACCCTTGCGGAGAAGGCGGAGAATTCCATACCACAGTAATAGATGGGCCCATTTTTAAACATCCTATTCCAGTTCGTAGATGTGAGATTATTAAGGACGGAGAATATGCTTTTTTGCCCTTGGAGCTAGATCAGATGTCGGATATGGATACCTTATAAAGTATAAAATAGCATAAAAAAGAGACGGTTTTCACCTAGGATTACATGGTCCCGCCTCTGAATTTTTAGGTTATGTCTATTTGGGGTTTTCGGTCTATTGGATAAAATTACTTTTGAAATTAAACTTTACCTCTAATTAAATGGTCTGATTGTTAAACAAGAAGTAAAAGGTTGATACATATTAGTCATGACTAATATGTATCAACCTTTATTTTTTAATCCTTTTTACGATTTAGGTCTTGATAATAAAATCTAATGATTGCCAACGGTCAATATTTACGTAAATATGCCACTTGTAGATTAACTAAAAATCTTTAAGCAGAGAATCTCTTATTAAATTGATAAGAGATTTTCTGTTCCTTTTCTAAAAAGATGAAAGAATTCAAAAACCAATTAAAAAGCCCAATCAATAATAGGAATTTATCATCTAATATATTAAATTTCTAACCTAATCATACAGGTACAGGAGATGAAACCTATGAATCTCATGAAGTTTGTGGATCAGCTACCACTCATGAAGACTGCCAAACCAGAGCGGAAAAGCAAAAAAGAATCTTATTACGAAATTGGAATGGAAGAATTTTATCAAAAACTGCACAGAGATTTACAACCGACACGTCTATGGGGATATAATCGTCAGTTTCCAGGCCCCATCATTGATGTCAAACAGGGGGAGTGTACTCAAATCAAATGGACTAATAATCTCCCCAATAAGCATTTCCTTCCAGTTGACCGATCGATACACCATGTTGCTCATCAACCAGAAGTACGGACCGTTGTCCATTTACACGGAAGTGAGACTCGACCATCTAGTGATGGCTATCCAGAGGCATGGTTTACCAGAGGATTTAAAGAGGTAGGCCCTTCTTTTGAAAGAAAAATATATGAATATCCTAATCATCAACGGGGTTCAACACTCTGGTACCACGATCACGCTATGGGCATTACAAGACTCAACGTCTATGCTGGACTCGCTGGTATGTATATCATTCGCGATGAAAAGGAAAACTCGTTAAATATACCAAAAGGAGACTATGAAATCCCACTTATGATTATGGACCGATCATTCAATGAGGACGGTTCCCTTTTTTATCCGAAACGACCTAACAATCCTTCTGAAAATTTACCGAATCCCTCAATTATTCCGGCTTTCCTGGGAGATACCATTCTTGTCAATGGAAAGGTATGGCCATATTTAGAAGTAGAACCACGCAAATATCGATTCCGACTACTGAATGCCTCGAATACTCGGGCTTATCAATTGTATCTTGATTCTGGGCAGTCTTTTCATCAAATCGGTTCAGACGGAGGCCTGTTACAAAAACCCGTACACCTGAAAAATTTTGCAATTGAGCCAGCAGAACGCGTAGACTTTATTTTCGATTTCTCTAAATATGAAGGCGAAACCATAACTTTAAAAAATGATCTTGGTCCTAATGCAAATCCAAATGATAATACGGGGGAAGTCATGCAATTTAAAGTGAGCCTACCTCTACAAGGAGAGGATAAAACTGTCATTCCGAAATACCTATCCAACATTCCTTCTCTTGAGCAAAATGAAGTAAAGACAATTCGAAATCTGAAACTTACAGGTTCGACCGATAAATACGGAAGACCTTTGCTGCTATTAAATAATAAAGCGTGGTCGGCATCTGTAACGGAAAAGCCATGTTTAGGTTCAACGGAAACTTGGTCATTAATCAACATCACTGGATTCACACATCCGATTCATATTCATTTGATTCAATTTCAGGTTTTAGATCGCCGTCCATTTGATCTTGATCTTTATAATCAGGAGGGCCAAATTGTATATACTGGCCCAGCCATACGACCGAAAGCCAACGAAAGAGGATGGAAAGATACTATAGCAGCTCCCTCTGCTCAAATCACGCGTGTCATCGCCCGGTTTGGTCCCTACACGGGGAATTATGTTTGGCATTGTCATATTTTAGAACATGAAGACTATGACATGATGCGTCCATTTACGGTTATAGATCCTAAGGATTTGAGTGGTGATAAATAAGGAGAGAGGATGAGTGATCGATTTTCGTTGGTGAGATAACCAGATAAGCCGTATGTAAAAAATGAAAGCTGTGTTCTCCCTTATTGAAAGGAATATCTCACTATAAACTAACTTTGAATATCATATACTATCTTAGTTCACATAATCGTTATTATCAGAAACAAAATAACAAAGAGAGTCGCATCATTACTAACGACATTCTCTTTGTTATTTTAAAAAACCTACAATAATGCCTTAATAGATAGTATTAAAAGATTTTCTTTCTATCCCTTTCCTCTTTTAATATTTCTACAGCTTCACGAAAACGTTGAGAATGAATAATTTCCCTTTCCCTTAAGAACCTCAAGCTATCGTTTAAATCTGGATCATCTGATATATCAATTAACCATTGATATGTAGCTCTTGCTTTTTCTTCTGCTGCTATGTCCTCATAAAGATCTGCAATTGGGTCTCCTTTTGCTTGGATATATGTTGCTGTGAAAGGAACTCCTGCAGCATTACTATAGAAAAGAGCACTATCATGATTTACATAATGCTCTGCCAATCCAGCCTCCCTTAATTGTTCTGGTGTAGCATCTTTTGTCAGTTTATAAATCATTGTGGCAATCATTTCGAGATGAGCAAATTCTTCTGTACCTATATCATTTAATAATCCCACAACTTTATCTGGGATTGTATAACGCTGATTTAAGTAACGTAATGCAGCAGCTAATTCTCCATCAGCTCCACCATATTGTTCCATAAGGTATTTTGCTAGCGTCGGATTACAGGTACTTACTTTTACTGGATATTGCAATTTCTTCTCATAAACCCACATAAGATTTCTCCTTTACTAAACTATATTTGCCATGGCCAAGGCATTGTTCCCCAACTCCATTTTGCATCTGTATAGCTATTTCCATATTGCTGAAGAGGACCAAACTTTGTTTCAAAACTTCTTTTAAGTTTCTTAGCATATTTTGCATATTCATTAAACTGATGCAGTGCTTGCTGATCGTTTGGATGTGTATCTAGATAAAGGGTTAATTCTACAAGTACAAAATCAATAGCCTGAATTTCTTCTAATTCTTGATAGTACTCTGGAGGTAATTGTTTCATTCTTCATCCCTCTTTTTTACTTTATATGGATTCTCATAGTAATCCCAAAATGCAGGCCATAATGTTCCTTTTTTTAATGCTTCTCTAGGAGAAAATTGTTGCATATTTGGTGGTTGAAACCCCATATATAGTTGAGGAGGCGTAGAATAATACTTAGTACCAATCGGTCTGCAAGGATCATATATACTATGGAAAGGTTTATACGATTTTAAAGTTGTAAATGTTGATTTTTTATTGTACATTCTGAACCCCTTTCTCTAAAAAACATTATGATTAATGATATGCATATTTAAGTATGCTAATGTTAAAATCGGAAAAAATTTCTGACTAACCTACCAGGAGTTTTTTTGCTTTTAGGATATATATCATATTTACTCTTAGTTCACATAATGGATTTCAAGAAAATTAGAAAGCCCAGATCTCTTTTATGATAAGGGATCTGGGCTTTTTTATTTTATTTAGGATGTTATATGGCATTGTTACTAAAGTATTTTGCGCTTAGGAGTTCAGAAACAATTGCATAAATAATAAAAGCAACCACAAAAGACTACGTAAAAATCAAGAGTTCATTCTAAGGAGAAATCTTAAATATCAACGATTAGAAAGAGACGCAAATAACTGCAAAAAGGCATTGTGATATATAATATAGTATAAAAATGAAATTGATGCATTGAATCTTTTTTTACCTCTTAAAACAGAAAATAACTATTTTTTGTTTTAAGAGGTAAAGGAAAACTTCTCAAGCTATTCAGGATTAGATTTGGTTTTATAATCACGAACAATTCCGGAAAAAGTTAAACCAGTGTGCCTCGATACAATATCGAAACACACTGGTCGTTTAGTCTTTTTTATGACTGTCTAATCGACAGGGGTAACTCTTACACCACAGTACCCGTAGGTCCAGTCGGTCCAGTTGGTCCAAGGTCGCCCGTAGCACCCGTAGGTCCAGTCGGTCCAGTTGGTCCAAGGTCGCCCGTAGCACCTGTAGGTCCAGTTGGTCCGACATCACCCGTAGCACCTGTAGGTCCAGTTGGTCCAAGGTCGCCAGTGGCACCCGTAGGTCCAGTCGGTCCAGTCGGTCCTGTTACGCCAATTACAGTTAATAGAGCAACATCATCGACTAAAATATCGGCTGTGCCTACTTGAGGCCCAGTATTAATTAAAACAAAGGCCTGTGTAGCACTTGGGGGAGCTGGAGTTGTAATTTGGTGGATTTCAAGCCATGTATTATTATCGGCTGTAGGAATTCGGTTTACTGGAATGTTTATAAAGAGTCCGTTTCCAAGAGAATTAGAAAGATCATTTAAATAAATAACTTGTATCTGTATAGGAGCAGCCTGGTCCAATCCTACTTTGGCTAAGGAAACGAGTAATTCAAAGGTGTCTCCTGGATTCACGGGAACAAGTTGCCCAATATAGGAAACCGTGTCTCCACCCTGTAATCTTGCTGAATAAAAGTTGGAATGTGAAAATTGATTGGTCACTATTGCGTTGGAAAAAAACCATGGAGAAAGTGTTCCTGTTTCGAAACCTCCATTAACAATTAAGTTCTGAATACTCATGTTGTTCATTATTTCTCCATTCTATTAAAGTAGCATTACTATTTAAAGTAATACTGTTTATCCTATGTCTCTTCCTTAGAAATGGCGCGGGCACTTATCCTTTTTAGTGTTTTTTTCCAGATAAAGGGGGATGAGTAAGGTTTAAGGACTGGGAGGAGTTGTGAAAAATGCAATTTTCTATTCTCTTTTCTCATGGCGGAGTGGGGAAAAGTTTGTTAAATCAGTGAGGGACAAAAAAAACTGGCCTAGAGAGTAAAAAAACAGAAGGCGCGGATTCCTTGTTATTTAAGGGTTCCGCGCCTTCGTTATTTCTTTGAACATGTTTTATATCAGCTAGAATTGTATAAAAATTATTAGTTAGATATAGAGTTATAGGAATATGCAAAATCTGATTTAATTAAAAGATTTAGTAGTCTAAAAACAATTAATTCGTTAATGTTACTCCATTTAGAACATGATCCCATGTCGAATCGCTGTTAGGATCACTAGGAACGTTAACTACACATGTTCTATCTAATTCCCACTCTACTTCAATAATTTCTTCCAAGTCTTCTACTGGATTAAGGATAAGGACATTAAAACATCCTTTTACCATGTGAGATAAAATAGATTGTAATTCGACTGCTTCATCATAGTTAGCTACCCATCTAACAAATAGAACGGATTCACTATTTGCTACTTTTTTTAGAAATCTATATATTCGATAGTTTAGTGTTTTTTTAAAAGAAGGGTAGGTTACAATCCAACTTTGATCTCCAATAATAGGGAAATCGTGAGCTGAAAAGATATTATAAACAGTATCTTGTATCACATAGGATTTTGTTGGTATTTGAATTTCTTTATCTGGAACAACAGGGGCTCCATCATGAGCATATACATAATCTCCTTTATCATTTACTACACGCATATTTTTAAGTTCCATAAATCCCTTAAAATTATTTTTAAACAATCTATTTACATCTGAAAGGAATGGAGAGTAACTCCAATCTAGTGGACTTGATGTAAACCTTTTTAAATTAAGGCGTTGGAATTGAAGAGCTGGATTACAAGCACTTCCTAAACTAAATACAGCATCATAAGATCCTTTGATATCTTGTAAGTTCAAGTTAATCATCCTCCTATTATTTTTTAAAAGGTCTCTTAATATAAAATGCTTAGTTGGTTGGAATTGTTTGGACAATTTATTTTAAAGTCTATATGAGGGTCAGTACCCTATAGAAGCCATATCTTTATAAAGAAACTACAAAATATAAAAAAGTAATCTTAACATTCAAAAGACAGCACTTATTAAATAGGAGCTGTCTTTTGAATTGAGTAATATCTTAAGGAGATTTAATTTTACATTTGGTAATGGAATGAAAAGATAAAAAGGATAAACAATTAAGTTTACCCTTAATGTGATGTTAGGATTCTTTTTAGAGAAAAACCAATTATTAAACCAGGGATAACCCCCAACATTGGAAGCCATACGGGTCCTAATAAGAAACCAAACATTTTTAGTTTTGTTGAATACATAATCCCAACTGTAACGAAAAATCCTGAGAAAACGAACGGAAGATAGGAGAAGTGGCTCTTTCCACCACCTGAACTTTTATAGGCATCCCACATTGAAAAAAAGTATAAACAAGGATAAAACATAAGCCATTGGAAATTTGTTTGAGCAATTGCCGCATCTATTTGTCCCATAAAACTTAATTGAATGATTTCATTAAAATTGGCCTTAACGTTTATTACCATTTCAAAGACAAGAAATAAAATCCCTTTAAATAGCCTCCCATTTAATATTTGAGAAAAACCAGGTAAAGCTATACTCCAAAATATACTCTCAATTATCTGTTCCTTTTTTTCGTTCTTACTAAAGTCATTTATTTTTTGCCAAATCGTCATGATCTGTCGCTAGTGGAGGTTGCTCCATCCATTCATTTTCTATTAGTAAATTTATGCCGTCTTCTGCTAACACTGCAATATCAGTAATCATTTTCGCGTAATTAGCTGCCAAATCCCTTCGTTGACATAATGACATAGCTTCACCATAATATCCAATAGCTGAAGAGAGTAGGCTAGATATTAAAAACATCATGAGTTTATCAGAAAAGGGAGGAACTGTTGAATCTGTTACCTCGGAATCAAACGTTCTAGGAATGTGTAAATTATCGTCTGTTAACATTGAAGCTAGGATTTCGAAGTGTTCTTGGCAAACTGATCTAGCTCTTTTCATATATTTTCGAACATCTTTGGATTGAGAAACCTGGCTAAATCCCAATTCTAAAACTAGTTTTGTTAATGTCTTTTGCATATTAAGATAGGTACCACTAACTTCAATGGCACTGATAGGTCTACGTTTCCCAAGCCAACCTGTTAAATAACTTTGTTTTTTCACAAACTCAACTTTCTGATGATTGTTAAAAGTAGGAGGGTTACTAATAATTCCTTTACTTACAAGAACACCAGTAGCTAAATCATATAATTCCACTGACTCAGAAATAACTTGTTTAAAGTATTTCCTTTGATCTTCTCTAATTGCACAGCCAATAGCTCCTGCATATCTAGTCATACCATGGACAGACATGATTTGCATAAAAACAATAATATATGTATCTGTAAATAGAGCTGGTGCCTCTAGTATGACATCCTCATCAGTAAATCCCTTTGGAATGGGATAGTTTTCTTTTGTTAAAAATTCTCTTATCTTTTGAAGGTGGGTTTCCGATAACTCTAGGGCAAATTGAAGGACTTCACCTATTTCTTTATCCTCTACAGTATTAATGAAATAACGAATGATGCAACGTGATAAGCTATCGTTGAGGTATTGTGACCAAAGGTTTGCAAGTTCCGAGGAACTCATCTTACCACTATGAGTAATGTTCTCCATTTTATTAACCTCCTGCAAATTTGTCTACGCTAGTATATCCCAATAGAGCTATATTATAATTTAGAACAAACTTCAGGATTGGGCTCTACGTTTCATCATAATCTCAAGGGTGTAGCAATAGCCTTTGTTGCTTATTGGTTTACTAAGTTCCTTTTGAAAGTAAGAAATAGAAGGTGAAGATTGCCTTATCTATAAAGAATAAAAAAATATTACATATTTTTGAAATTTTGGTTTCTCCACAGGGACCAAATAAGCTTCTCAAGTATCAATTTGGAGAAAGAGACATAAATAACTACAAAAAGCAATTGTAATATATAATATAGCTAGGTATGAATTTATCTGTATGTGGAGGAGAGCTTTATGGAATGGCATCATTTTGAGTATTTTCGAATGCTTGCACGCACAGAACATATGACACAATCAGCGAAGCTATTATCAATATCACAGCCTGCGTTAAGTCGCTCCATTTCTCGGTTAGAGGAGGAAGTTGGTGTTCCACTATTTGATCGGCAAGGTCGCTCTATTTCGTTAAATAAATACGGTCATTTGTTCTTAAAACGAGTCGAACGGATTATGAAAGAGTTCGAAGAAGGAAAGAGAGAGATTCAAGCCCTTTTGGATCCTGAAGAAGGAGAGATTTCCCTCGGATTTCTACATACACTAGGACCAAGTTATATTCCACGCCTTATTAGCTCTTTTAGAGAAGTGTATCCAAAAACAAAGTTTCGTCTTTATCAAAATAATTCTCACACTCTTCTTCGCCAGCTAGAAGAAGGAGAAATTGATATTTGTCTGCTTTCAAATATGGAAATTAAGCATCCCATTCACTGGAGAATTTTAAGGAAAGAAGAGCTCTTTCTCAGTGTTCCAACTTGTCACCGGTTTTCCCATTACAAAAGCATTTTATTAGAGGAAGTACGAGAGGAGAAATTTGTTCTCTTAAAAAAAGGATATTCGTTGCGCTCCATTACAGATCAGCTGTTTGAGAAAGTTGGAATTATCCCAAACATTACTTTTGAGGGAGAAGAAGTTCCCACAGTTGCAGGGCTAATTTCAGCTGGATTTGGAATTTCATTATTGCCTCGTTTACATAAACCGGAGGAAAGCAACGTTATCCAAATTCCTGTTCGTTCTCCAAAGTGTGAACGATTAATAGGGCTTGCCTGGAATGAAAAAACATACATGTCTGCTCCAACATTGAACTTGAAGAATTTTGTTTTAGAGTGCAAAAACGAGCTTTGAAATATGAAACATTAAAACTTTGTAATGAGTAAACTACATAAAGTATGAAAAGAGATAAGGATGAGACAAAATAAGAAGGGGAAAAATGGAAAAACAAGTTATCCTTTCGTTGTTTTGGGTATGGCTAACATGTAAAAAGACCTTATCTACATAGATAAGGTCTTTTTACATGTTCTTTTCTTTATTTCTTATAAGCACAATATGGACGGAGTTTTACACCGATGATGCTTCCGATAAATGCAGCAACAAACCAAAGCCAGCCATGCATGCTAAAGGAAGCAATTCCATCAAAATAGGCTCCAATATTACATCCAAATGAAATACGAGCTCCATATCCCATCATTAATCCACCAACTAATGAACCAATTGTCATGCGGGTCGGCAGTTTAAAGCGGACAGGTTTGCTGAAACGACCTGCGAAAGCAGCTGCAAGAAGTGCTCCAGCCATAAGACTGATATCCATAACGGTTGTGATGTCCATATATAATGGACTTTCTAGTGAAGCAGCCTTTGCAGGATCCTGCCAGTATGACCATGTCTCAGGATTTGCCCCAAAAGCTTGGGTGATTTTTGAACCCCACAGAGCAAAAGCAGATGTAATTCCCCAAGGCTTTCCTTGAATCATTAAGATAAGAGCGTTTAGAACGGCTAGCGCAACTCCACCTAAAATAAGTGGCCAAGGACCTTTGAAAATGACTTTCCATCCGTTTGCATTTTCTCGTTTTTGAGGGATAAGTTTGCCGTGTTTACGTTTTTCAATCAAGATTGTCGCAAAGTAAACAATAGCAAGCATGATAAACTGCACAAGAAAACCTGTTACAACATTAAAATGTTCAATAAGAGAAATTGGTTGAAATTGCGGTGTATTCATCCACCAATTAAAATGAGTAGCAGCAATAACAGAGCCTGCAATAAATCCGATTAATGTTACAACACCGTTCATATCACCGCCACCAATATGATACAGCGTACCTGATGCGCATCCATCGCCCATTTGCATTCCAATTCCGAAAATAAAGGCGCCGACTAATACAGACATTCCTACTGGAGACACATATCCGGAAATAGAATGGCCAAACATGCTTCCTTTCAAAAGAAGCGGTAAAAATAACGCGTTTGCTACAAGCATCATAATCATTTGAGCACGAATACCTTCACCACGGCGGTGTAAAATAAATTGACGCCATGCAGATGTAAAACCAAAGCGGGCTTGATATAAGATAAAGCCTCCAACTCCGCCTAATACATATAAAAGCGATTGATTAAAAGATACTTTTGTATATAAGAAAATAGTACCGCCAATCAGGATGAGAAGTGATAAAACACTTAACCATGTATTCCGATTATTTGGGGTTTTCATTACCTTCTGAGTTGACGATACAGATTGATTATTAACCATTGTTGCCAATGTAACCCCTCCTTTTTGTATTATAATACAATAATTCCTATCGGGTTTCTAGTGTTTAGAGTTGATTTATTAAAATGTTAGTTAGTGGAAAAAGGATAGAATAATCATGGAGATTTTATAACTTAATGTGTGCTTCAAATAGGAAAGCGTTATCAATATTTTGTACATTATTCCATAGGAAAGGTATAATAGCTTAAGAGCATGTGAAAGGGGAAAATCGATGAAAACAAAGATTGGAGATGTAGCAAAGCTAGCTGGAGTTTCTCCCACAACGGTTTCTCGTGTACTGAATAACCGTGGGTACATCAGTAAAGAAACAAGAGAAAATGTACATAAAGCTATGAGGGAATTAAACTACTTTCCGAATGATTTAGCACGGTCATTATTTAATAAACGAACTAACTTAATTGGCGTTATCTTCCCAACAACAAGCAATCCTTTTTATGGAGAGCTTATTTTTCATCTGGAAAATATTTGTGCTGAACAAGGCTATAAAGTATTGCTATGCAATAGCTTAAATAGTATAGAAAAAGAAGAAAAGTATGTGGAAATGCTCCTACGCAATCAAGTAGACGGCATAATCGTTGGGACCCACAATCACGGAATTATTGATTATCATAAGCAAAATCTAGCTGTTGTTGCTGTTGACAGATATTTATCAGAGACGATTCCAATTGTAAGCTGTGATAATTATGACGGAGGAAGAAAAGCAACAGAACTGCTCGTATCAAAACAGTGCGAATACATTATACATATTAACGGTCAGTCTGATATAGAAACCCCAGCGCAACAGCTTAGAAGAAAGGCATATGAGGATGTATTACACGAATGCGGTAAAAAGCCGATTACATATGAAGTCCCTCAAACATTTGATCCAAAAAGTCAGGATGAAATCATTCAGCGAATTTTAGATGAACATCCACATGTAGACGGAGTTTTTGCGAGTAATGATTTGTTTGCGGCTTCTTTTATCCGCGAAGCAAAACGAAGAGGAAAGAAAATCCCCGGGGACGTTAAAGTTGTCGGATATGATGGAACTGAAACAGCGCAAACTTTATTACCTGAATTAACAACCATTCAACAGCCAATCTACTCTATCGCTCAAACGACTGTTGATATGCTGTTAAAAGGGATTAGCGGAGAGTTTCACAATATCAAAAGTGAAACAAAGCTACCTGTAACGCTCATTGAAGGTGAAACAACATAGGACATTGCCTCTAGGCAGTGTCCTATGTTGTTTTCTGAAGAATTAAATTAAAAATTATGAAACCGGTTGACATATGAAACCGGTTGACATAGAATTATCTATGAAAGTGCTTTCAATAACAAACCATTCGTTTTTCATTTCTAATCAAAGGGGTTATCCAAATGAAAAGTTCAAAAATGTTGTATTGGAAGTTAAGTGCGTATTTCTTTTTCTTTTTCTTTACATGGTCTGCTAGCTATTCTCTCTTTTCCATTTGGCTTGGTCAAGAGATTAAATTGAGTGGATCAGCAACTGGTTTAATCTTTTCTGTAAACGCTATCTTTGCTTTGTGTATGCAGCCGATATATGGATATATATCAGACAAAATTGGCTTGAAGAAAAATATTTTATTTTTTATTAGCCTTTTACTTGTATTTGTTGGACCATTCTATATTTTCATTTATGGGCCATTGCTTCAGTACAATGTTTTGCTTGGAGCAATTGTAGGAGGGATGTACTTAGGTGTTTCATTTTTAGCTGGAATAGGAGCCATCGAATCGTATATTGAAAAGATCAGCCGAAAATACCAGTTTGAATATGGAAAATCAAGAATGTGGGGATCATTAGGGTGGGCTTCAGCTACATTTTTTGCAGGTCAGTTATTTAACATTAACCCTAATATTAATTTCTGGATTGCTTCTGGGTCGGCAATTATTCTTGTCTTCATTATTTTGTCTATAAAAATAGAGATGACAACGTACGAAGTCGAGAAAGCCCAATCTGTTTCTTTAAAAGACGTAGGTCAACTTTTTCTTTTAAAAGATTTTTGGTTTTTAATGCTTTATGTAGTTGGTGTGACTTGCGTATATAGCGTGTATGATCAACAATTTCCGATCTACTATGCATCTGTTTTTCCAAGTGAGGCATTAGGGAACCAAGTATTTGGATATCTTAATTCTGTTCAGGTGTTTTTAGAAGCTGGGATGCTGTTTTTAGCTCCGTTTATGGTAAACAAACTTGGCGCAAAAAACAGCTTATTATTAGCAGGATTTCTAATGGCCTTTCGAATTATTGGTTCAGGGCTTGTGATGGGTCCAATTGGAATTTCTTCGATGAAGCTTATTCACGCTTTAGAGCTACCAATTATGTTGATTTCGATTTTTAAATATTTAGCAATTAATTTTGATACTCGTTTATCATCCATTTTATATCTTGTTGGCTTTCAATTTGCGTCACAAGTAGGAGCAGCTATTTTATCGCCTATTTCAGGGATATTGTATGATTCCATTGGGTTTCGATACTCTTATCTTGTAATGGGAACAATGGTGTTAGGTTTTACGATTATATCCATCTTCACATTGCTAGGTTCTAAGCATACTAGAGGAATACCTCAAGGTGGGAAAAATATAAAAAGAGTAGTATAGGAGGAAGTAATATGGTAATAGATCACAAACTTCAAAAAGCTGAAGAAGCTATCAAAAAAACAACACAAAACATAAATCCTCGGTATCGGTTAGGTTATCATATTATGGGAGAAGGGAACTGGATCAACGACCCAAACGGTTTGGTTCGATACAAAGGAGAATATCACGTTTTTTATCAGCATCATCCATATGATGAAAACTGGGGTCCTATGCACTGGGGACATGTAAAAAGTAAAGATTTAGTGAACTGGGAATATGCTCCGATTGCGTTAGCGCCTGGTGATGAATACGATAGGGACGGCTGCTTTTCAGGCAGTGCAGTTAACAATGACGGAGAGCTAACCCTTATTTATACAGGTCACAATTATATTAATCAAGAGGAAGACACTTTTTATCAAACTCAAAATATTGCGGTGAGTACAGATGGAGTAGTATTTGAGAAAGTAGGTCAAAATCCTGTTATTGCTCATCCTCCTGAAGACAGTGCTCATCATTTCCGCGACCCGAAAGTATGGAAGCATAATAATCAATGGTATATGATTGTTGGAAACTCAACAAAAAATCAAACAGGAAGAGTAATTTTATATAAATCTCAGAATTTAAGAAAATGGGAGTATGTTGGGGTTCTTGCTCAAAGTGATGGAACACTAGGATATATGTGGGAGTGTCCAGACTTTTTCGAGCTGGGAGGAAAGCATATCCTGTTAATTTCTCCACAAGGGATAGAATCTAAAGGAGACAATTATAACAATCTCTTTCAAACAGGTTATTTTGTTGGCAAATATGACTACGAAAAAAATGAGTACGTAAAAGGTGAATTTCTAGAATTAGATCATGGCCACGATTTTTATGCCGCTCAAACGCTAGTAGATGAGAAAGGCCGTCGCATTGTGATCGGTTGGATGGATATGTGGGAAAGCGAAATGCCGACAAAACAAGACGGATGGTGTGGAGCATTAACTATTCCTCGAGGGCTAACGCTCGGAAAGAACAACACTGTTTTTATGAATCCTGTAGATGAGATGGTAGAATTGCGTGAAACAAAGAGTGTAGAACTTGAAAACACAAGCATTTCAGATTATCATTTAGCAAAGGAAAACAGTAGTTTACTAGAGATAAAAGCAGAGTTTGATTTAACAGATTGTAAGGCAGAATCAGTTGGATTAACGATTAAAGGCGTCGAAGAAGAGGAAGTTGTGATTACCTATCATATTCGAGATGAAAAGCTTTCTCTGGACTGCTCTAAAATGGGCAAGAAGGAAGATGGGGTAAGAACAACAGGGCTTGGGAATGATGGGGAGCTTACACTACGTATTTTCCTTGATCGATCCTCAATTGAAGTGTTTGCAAACGATGGGATGAAAACGATGACAAGTCGTATATACCCAACGGAAGAAAGATTAGGCGTGATGTGCTTTGCAAACAAAGGTGAGGTAAAAGTTAAAGAGTTTATGTATTGGAAATTGAAAGATATTTGGAAGTAGAATAAGGGTGAGCAAGCGCAAGCTTGCTCACAAAATTGAGGTGTACATAATGAGCAAAATTTTTTGTATTGGTGAAACATTAATTGATTTTATTCCCGTTCAAAAAGAAAAGAGTTTAAAAGAAGTAGCTGGCTTTGAACGTGTAGCAGGCGGAGCGCCAATGAATGTTGCGATTGCAGCGGCAAAGTACGGCTGTGAAGCTGTTATGCTAACAAAAATGGCAAATGATCATTTTGGGGATCATATTATGGATGTTTTACAAAAAGCAAATGTTGATACGTCCTATATTGTTCGATCAGATGAAGGTGAAACAGGTCTTGCTTTTGTTTCAGTAGACAGATTTGGTGAGAGAACGTTCAATTTTTATCGTCAAAACGCAGCTGACCTTCTTTTTTCAGAAGAGGAAATCGATGGAGAGTGGTTTAGTGGAGAAGACTTTCTTCATTTTTGCTCTGTAGACTTAGTTGACAGTCCAATGAAAATTGCGCACAAAAAAGCAATCAAGGAAATGAAGGGAAAGGGTGGAATCATTAGCTTTGATCCAAACGTGCGCCTTCCATTATGGCCTGATAAAGAAAGCTGCCGTAAAGCAATTTTAGAATTTTTACCGCTCTCTCATATTGTTAAAATATCGGATGAAGAGCTTTCGTTTATTACAGGCATAGAGGATGAAGAAGCGGGCATTAAGGCGCTTTTCACAGGAGATGTAAAAGTTGTTGTCTATACAAAAGGTAAACACGGGGCTTCTATTCATTTTGAAAATGGTGAAACGTATGAAGGAAAAGGATTTAAAGTAACTGTTGCTGATACAACAGGTGCTGGAGATGCTTTTATTGGCGGCTTTTTATCAGAGCTTTCACAGTATGAGATTACAAGTGAGAACTTGATTGAACAAGTAAGAGCACATCATGAAGAGCTTCTTACTTTTGCAAATGCAAGTGGAGCGTTAACGGCCTCCGTCAAAGGAGCAATTCAATCTGCTCCAGGAAAAGAGCATGTATTAAGATTTATTGAAACACGGAAAACAGAAGCATAGGAAAATGATACCCCCGTCTCTTTGTAGAAAGAGGCGGGGGTACTTATGTAAAGGCTACTCTACGTCTGGTGCCTCCTTAAAGACAGTGCCATTCGTATCCTCAATCACGACATCGGATTGAACTCTATCTAAGCCAATAGCGATAAAAGGATTCTTTTCATCAGAACGATTGTAGAACGTTCTAACCTTAATTACAGTAGTATTTCCGTCTTCTTCTACGTCTAGAACTTCTATATTATCTCCTGCCATTTCTTCCCCTAAAGATAAGACAACGACTTGTTCAAATGCTTTATAGCCTTGAATTGTTGGATCCCTTTGGAGAAGTTGCAGATAGGATTCTTCTTCGTCACTAAAAACCTTAGTTTCTTTTATAACCCAATAGTCAACTTGCTTCATATACATCCGACAACTAGAGACGATAACAAACAAAATAACAAAAGTAAAAACACTCTTTTTCCATACAATACTTTTTCCAAACAAAGTTAACAGGAAGGAAATAACTAAAATACCTAGGCTTGATATTAAAAAAGCGATCCCATATCCTAATGTTTCCACTTGGTAGGCTACAGCAATACTTCCAAGTAAAGATAACCCCCCAATAGTAGCTAAAGTCAATACTCTTCTTCTATTTTCTATCTCTTTTGCAAAAACGTAAGTTAATAGATATAGCCCTAATCCCACAACTAGTCCAATTAAAAACATAATAAACAAGTATACTTTCTCCTCTCTCACTTCTTCATAAAAGTCGAGTGCTCCTTTATATGCGCTAGAATCTCGTTAAACTCAGCAAACTCAAATGGAAACAACACGCCATTAAGATATTGTTCTAGGAGTATTTTAGCTAAAGAAGCTGTTACAATAGCTGTTGTTTTATAATCTGACGAAGCAGAAAGGGAGAAAGTTTGAGTAGAGGGTTTCCCATTATGTAATCCTTCAACTTCTAAAGTGAGAAAGACGTTCTCAATCTTCCTGTCATTATGTTTTACAAATTTTGAAATAAACTTAGATGACCAAAATGAAGAAGGAACCGAATAAACCCTAGTTTTTTAAATACTCGTTCATCACTAAGATAAACTTCTAATCAACAAACCTAATTTCCTAATCCCAATCTCTAAGTCTTGCATTGAAGCATATGCATAAGAGAGGCGTATATAACGACTAGATTGTTCATGATAAATATGACCAGGGTTTAGTAATATCCCTTGTGTACGAGCACATACATAAAGACTTTTCATAGAAATTGGGGCAAGAATATGAACCCAAACAAAAAAGCCTCCTTGAGGTTCTTCCCATGCTGCAAGTCCTTCTAAATGCTGTTTAATAAGCTTTAAAGCTACATTCTTTCTTTCCAAAAGATTCTCCCTTACTTTTTTAACATGTTCCACATATAACCCACTTTGCAGCCATTCGGCCGCAACTCGTTGAGAAAGAGAGCTAGAACCATAGTCAATTTGCATCTTAATATCTGCAAGGCGGTTAATAACAGGTTCTGGTGCTGCTATCCAACCAATTCGTAAACCAGGCGTTAATGTTTTGGACAAACTGCCAACATATAAAACATGGCCTGTTTGATCTAAAGATTTTAATGGTAAAGGAGGGGCTTTTTCAAACCATAGTTCTCTATAAATATCGTCTTCAATAATAGGAATTTGATAGTTTGTACATGTTTCGATAATGCTTTTGCGTCGTTTCTCAGACATTAATGTTCCAGTTGGATTATGAAAACAAGGATTTGTATATAGAACAGCTTCTTTCCTTTTCTTTTTCACATGCTCTAGATGCTGGGCGAGAAGGCCTTCATGATCCAAAGGCATTCCAGTCAGATTTATCCCAGCTGACTGAAAAATACGAAGAGAGTAAAGGTAAGAAGGTTTTTCTAGTAGAACTGTTGATCCTTTTTGTAAAAGTCCAATGGAGACAAGTTGAAGAGCTTGGAGGGCTCCTGAGACAATTAAGATTGAAGAGGGAGAGACATTAACATTCATTTTATGTAAATAAGCGCTCACTGCTTTTCGTAATGGTAAATATCCTTTTGGTTCTTCATAGCCAAAAGGAGTTATATGATTAGAGACTTTATTTATAATATCTTTCATTTTCTGAAGGGGAAACATGTCACTTGAAAGCTCACCTTTACTTAGTTGGATAAACTGTTGTTGTGACTCTGAGTTATTGATTTCTTGAACTGTTGATCTGCTTTGTTTCAGCATTCCTGCTTCTACATGTGTATTCCAATTAAGAGAGGAAGATAAAAGATTCCATGTATTGTTCGTTACAATGGTTCCTACACCCTTTTGTGTTTCGAGTAGGCCATCCGCGATTAACTCTTCTAATGCTGTAATAACTGTACTTCTATTCACATTAAATTCTTTCGCTAACTGACGTTGACTAGGGATTTTACTTCCAATAGGCCATTCACCATTTGAAATTTTTTCTTTTATATACCTCATAATTTTTTCATACTTAGGAATGCTTGTTTTACTTAACATAAGAAGTTTCTCCTTTGAAGTGGTTGGTTTTCAAAAATTTAACTGGTTGGAGACATTTTACCAAATGTTATCTAGGATAGAAACTACTTGTTAGATTTTTAGACTAACTGGTTGGATTTTATTTAATAAGGAGAGAGTAAATTGAAAAACTGGACAGTATTCTTACTTGTTTCATATGTATCTATCATCTTTTTTTGGGGGTCTTCTTTTCCAGCTATTCGTTTTGCCCTACATTCTTATACTCCTGAAAGTCTAGCTCTTTTTCGGTTACTCATTGCTTCAAGCTTTCTAGTGATTATAGCTATTGTACTGCGCATAGGTCTACCAAATATGAGAGATGTTCCTATGTTAGTTCTTTTAGGATGCTTAGGATTTTCAGCTTATCATCTTTTTTTAAATAAGGGAGAAACAACTGTAGGTGGAGGGATTGCTAGTTTACTTGTGTCTACTACACCAATATTTTCACTAATACTTGAACGGCTATATTTAAAGAGAAAAATGGGGTTTAGCAAATGGCTAGGTTCATTTATTAGTTTTTTAGGAATTGCCTTTTTTTCACTTAGCTATCATTCCCAGTCTTACTCTATTAGCGGAACAGTGTTTATTCTGCTTGCTTCTTTTTCAGAAAGCTTGTACTTTGTTTTTCAAACACGTTACTTAAAACAATACGGAATGTTCGCATTTATTACTTATACGATATGGGGAGGAACAATTGGTATGCTGTGGTTTTTTCCACGGCTGTTAACAGAGATAGAAGTAGCTTCTTTTTCATCTACTTTAGCCGTGACGTATTTAGGTGTTTTCTCCTCTGTTCTACCTTATTTAGCTTTAGCCTATATAAACTTAAAAGTAGGGGCGTCAGAAGCCACGACTTCTCTTTATCTTATACCAATTGTAGCTGTCATTTTATCAGGAATATGTCTTGACGAAAAGATTACTTTACTTAGTGTAGGAGGTGGAATAATTACATTTTTAGGACTTTTTCTGATTCATGGAAAGCAACAAATGTCACAAGCGAAAGATAATATGAATTTTTAATAATAAGATATCCAAGGGTACAATTCAGAAAGATAATTTCTTCGATAATAAGGTTTGACTAGAACAATGAGTATTCTTTTTTCTCTTATTAACAACTAATAGGCCGTAAGAAAATAAAAAAAAATCTGAAAAAGGGTATTGAAAGAAATAACGATTTCTTATAATATGTATTTAAGTTAGTTTGTAAGGGGAACAAACTAACTTAAATCTTATTAATAAAATATAACTTATCTTCAATGATGAATCACTGTAATTTGAATGTTTAAAGTTTATCGTATCTAAACTAAGGGGGAAACAATATGACTAAATCTTATACTAATGCAAGGAATTATTTTGGAAGCGCAAACAAAGTGTTTTATGAAGGGAAAGATTCTAACAATCCTCTAGCATTCAAGTACTACAATCCGGAAGAAATCATAGGAAATAAAACGATGAAAGAACATTTGAGATTTTCGGTAGCTTACTGGCATACATTTACGGCTGATGGAACAGATCCTTTTGGAGCTGCAACAATGCAAAGACCATGGGATAAGTATCAAGGAATGGACTTGGCTAAGGCGAGGGTAGAAGCTGCATTTGAACTTTTTGAAAAATTAGGGGTGCCCTTCTTTGCTTTCCATGATCGAGATATTGCTCCAGAAGGAAATACATTAAAAGAGACAAATGAAAATTTAAATGTAGTCGTTACTATGATAAAAGAGTATATGAAAACAAGTAATGTGAAATTATTATGGAATACAGCTAATATGTTTACTCATCCTCGTTTTGTTCATGGAGCAGCTACTTCTTGTAATGCAGATGTATTTGCATATGCAGCAGCTCAAGTGAAGAAAGGATTAGAAACAGCGAAAGAGCTTGGAGCTGAAAACTATGTATTTTGGGGAGGGCGTGAAGGCTACGAAACATTATTAAACACAGATTTAAAATTAGAGTTGGATAATCTAGCTCGATTCATGCATATGGCGGTTGACTATGCAAAAGAAATTGGATTTACAGGACAATTTTTAATTGAACCAAAACCGAAGGAACCAACTACACATCAATACGATACAGATGCAGCTACAACAATTACTTTTCTAAAACAGTATAATCTAGACAAATATTTCAAGTTGAATCTTGAAGCTAATCACGCGACTTTAGCTGGCCATACATTTGATCATGAGTTAAGAGTAGCTAGAGTCCACGGTCTGTTAGGTTCTGTTGACGCTAATCAGGGAGATCCTCTTTTAGGATGGGATACAGATGAGTTTCCAACCGATTTATATTCTACAACATTAGCCATGTATGAAATTTTGCAAAATGGAGGATTAGGTTGTGGAGGATTGAACTTTGATGCCAAAGTACGAAGAGGATCTTTTGAGTTAGAGGACTTAGTATACTCCCATGTTGCTGGAATGGACGCATTTGCAAGGGGATTAAAAGTAGCTCATAAATTAATTGAAGATTGTGTATTTGAGGATGTTATTGCAGAACGTTATCGTAGCTTCACGGAAGGGATTGGACTAGACATTGTGGAAGGAAGAGCAAACTTCCATACCCTTGAGCAATACGCTCTAAATAATAACTCAATTCAAAACAAATCTGGAAGACAAGAACGATTGAAAGCCATCTTAAATCAATATATTTTGGAAGTTTAAAATGAAAAAGGAACGACTTAAGAAGTAACAAGAAAACCGACTGTATTATTTCTTGAAAAGACCCGTCAATGAATCTCTTTAAATCTCTAAGTTTTCATGACGGGTTCTTTTCTATAAAACATATAAAGAGTTCGAGTCAGTACTTTTATATAAGTAAAGGAGAAAGGTGTAAGAAGTGCATTGAGTTTTGAGGAGTATCTCCGTAAATAAAAAGTTTTCTAGAAGCGTGATTAACTACTTTAAAATAGGAAGGAGTTTAGGGGAAGATTTTAAAAATTAATCTATAAACAACTAAGTTATGGGAAACAACCCTCTAACCACATTATTTTTGTAAGCGTTTTAGTAAGTGACCTTAATAGAAGTAGGGGAATGCTAATCATTTAGTTCTATATAGTAGATTAATTTTCTTTGATTTATTAAAATTTATCCCTGAAAAACTATGAAACAAAAGCGAAACTCACTTTATATTTTTTCAATTACGCTCGTAGCTGCTATTGGTGGTTTGCTTTTTGGTTATGATACTGCTGTAATATCTGGAACTGAAAAATCAATAGAAGCCTATTTAATCGAACCTTTAGGTTTAGGATCGTTAGCACATGGCGCAACAATTTCTAGTGCATTAATTGGTTGTATCATTGGCGGTATAATATCCGGTTATTTTGCGTCAAATTTTGGACGTAAATATTCCCTTATTGTCGCAGCTGTCCTTTTTCTTCTATCAGCTTTAGGGTCTGCTTATCCTGAGTTCTTATTTTTTACAAAGGGAGAACCATCCATTTCTCTATTACTTATGTTTAATTTATATCGAATTATAGGGGGAGTCGGTGTCGGCTTAGCTTCGGCTATTGTGCCAATGTATATAGGAGAGATTGCACCTGCAGATATTCGTGGCCGGTTAGTATCATTCAACCAATTTATGATTATTTTTGGGATGCTAGTCGTTTATTTTGTTAACTGGGGGATTGCTAATGGGCAGCCATTAGAATGGATAAATAACATAGGGTGGAGATATATGTTCGCTTCAGAAATAGTTCCAGCCTTATTATTTTGGGTATTTCTACTTTTTGTACCAGAAACACCTCGATATCTAGCAATTAAAAATCAAGATGATAAAGCGTTAAATATTCTTACTAAAATTAACGGCTCTTTAGAAGCGGAAGCCATTTTAAGTGAAATTAAGCAAACCGTAAAAGTAAGTATCGCTTCTGAAAAGCTATTTGCTTACGGGAAATTAGTGATTGTGGTAGGAATCATGCTCTCGGTATTTCAGCAATTTGTCGGTATAAACGTTGCTTTGTATTATGCTCCACGTATTTTTGAAAGCATGGGAGCTGCAAAAGATGCTTCGATGTTACAGACCATCGTTATGGGATTAGTCAATGTTATCTTTACAATTGTTGCTATTTTAACAGTTGATAAGTGGGGGCGTAAACCATTACTAACAATAGGATCCATTGGTATGGCGATTGGAATGTTTGGTGTGGCAGGAATGTCTTTTCTAAATATTATTGGAATTAGTACCTTAATCTTCATTATTATATACACAGCTGCTTTTATGTTGTCGTGGGGGCCAATATGTTGGGTGTTAATTTCTGAGATTTTCCCTAATAGAATTCGTGGACAGGCCGTTGCCATTGCAGTAGCTACTCAATGGGCTGCTAACTATCTAATCTCATCTACTTATCCAATGATGATGGAATATAGCAGCGGCTTAACTTATGGTTTCTATGGACTAATGAGTGTATTTTCTGCTCTATTTGTTTGGAAGTTTGTCCCTGAAACAAAAGGAAAGACGCTTGAACAAATGGAGAATGAATGGAAAAAAACTAAAGTTGATCAGCATGAAGTAGTATGAAGTTATTCTTGAGGTTTTAACATTATATAGACACGAATATCCCTCTTTGAAATTGAAAAAGTAACTTTTATGGATATGGAAAATTTAAAGGTATGTAGTTTTTATTTAATGGGGTTATGAAGGAGGAAAGATGATGTCTAGTAAAAATCTATCGAGAATTCCTATATTTGAAAAAGTCGGTTATGCTTCTGGAGATTTCGCTTGTAATTTGATTTACAATACAGTTTCTACGTACCTTTTATTTTTCTATACCGATGTATTTGGGTTATCAGCAGCTACTGCCGGTACAATGTTTTTAGTTGTTAGAATAATTGATGCCCTTGCTGACCCTTTTATTGGAACAATAGTAGATAGAACAAATAGTCGATTTGGACGTTTTAGACCGTACCTGTTATTTGGAGCATTTCCATTTGCAATACTCGCAATACTGTGTTTTACAACTCCTGATTTTTCAGATATGGGTAAATTAATATATGCCTATATTACGTATGTTGGTTTATCACTTACATACACAACTATAAATGTTCCTTACGGTGCATTAACTTCTGCGATGACAAGAAGCAATCAAGAAGTTGTTAGTATCACATCTGTGCGTATGTTCTTTGCTAACCTTGGTGGATTGATAGTAGCATTTTTTGTTCCCCTATTATCCAATAACTTACGTAATACCACGGATAGTTCAGTTCTTGCTTGGCAGCTAACTATGAGTATTTTGGGGGTTATTGGAGCATGTCTATTAATATTCTGTTTTAAGAGTACGAAAGAACGTGTAAGTCTTCAAAAATCTAAGGAGAAAATTAGATTATCAGATATATTTGAACAGTTTCAGGTTAATCGACCATTAGTCGTTTTAAGTATCTTCTTTATCATTATTTTCGGCGTTAACTCAATAAGCAATTCTGTTGGAATCTATTATATTACTTACAATGTCGGTAGGGAAGATTTGGTGAAATGGTATGGTTTATTGGGGAGCTTACCGGCTTTAATTATCCTCCCATTTATACCTAAGATCAATAGATGGATAGGGAAGAAGAAACTCTTAACTTTTGCATTATTATTAAATATTGTTGGTCTTTTAGGCCTGCTTATTGTCCCACCTAGTCATATTTTTCTCGTACTACTCTTTCGTTTGATTGCTGCTGCAGGAAGTGTTACAGCTGGAGGTTATATGTGGGCTCTTATTCCAGAAACAATTGAATATGGAGAATACAAGACAGGAAAACGGATGGGTGGATTAATTTATTCCGTTATTGGCTTCTTTTTTAAGTTTGGCATGGCCATTGGCGGCATCATACCAGGGTTTGTTTTAGATAAATTCGGTTATGTTGCGAATCAGGTACAAACCCCTGAAGCATTGACAGGAATTTTAATTACAACAACAATCATCCCTGTTGTGTTCTTGATATTAGCTATAATTAACATTTATTTCTATAACTTAGATGAAGAAGAATATGCAAAGATTGTACGTGAATTAGAGAATAGAGATAAAGTATATTTGGACCATATTAATGAATTTAAAAATTAGAAAAAGAGTATATCAAGGAATTTGTAGATCATATAGAAAATTTTTATATCTGATTAAAGATAAATAGAAATGCAACTCTATGTTAGAAATTTATTAAATAATAATATACGAGGAGGAGTTAAGATGAAGATTATTAATCCAGTCCTTAAAGGTTTTAATCCTGATCCAAGTATATGTAGAGTAGGAGAAGACTATTATATTGCTGTATCTACATTTGAATGGTTTCCAGGTGTGCAGATCCATCATTCAAAAGATTTAGTAAATTGGCGCTTGATTGCACATCCATTACAGAGAGTTTCACAGCTAGATATGAAAGGAAATCCTAATTCGGGAGGAGTATGGGCACCTTGTTTAAGTTATAGTGACGGGGAATTTTGGCTTATATACACAGATGTAAAGGTTGTGGATGGTGCTTGGAAAGATTGTCATAACTATTTAGTGACTTCGGAAACAATTGATGGAGAATGGGGAGAACCTATTAAATTAAATAGTTCTGGATTTGATGCTTCTCTATTTCACGATTTTGATGGCAGGAAATACTTATTAAATATGTTATGGGATCACCGAATCAATCACCATTCATTCGGTGGTATTGTAATGCAGGAATATTCACATGAGGAACAGAAATTAATTAACAAGCCAAAGGTCATTTTCAAAGGAACGGACATAAAACTAACAGAAGCACCTCATCTTTATCATATTGGGAATTATTACTATTTACTCACAGCAGAAGGTGGAACGCGGTTTGAGCATGCTGCTACAATTGCTCGCTCAACGGATATTGAAGGTCCATATGAACTTCATCCAGATAACCCAATTTTAACGTCTTGGCATGAACCTCGAAATCCATTACAAAAATGTGGACATGCCTCAATTGTTCAAACTCATACAAATGAATGGTATCTAGCTCATTTGACAGGCCGTCCAATTCATCCTTCCGATGATTCAGTTATTCAGCAAAGAGGATATTGTCCACTAGGTCGAGAAACAGCTATTCAAAAACTAGAGTGGAAAGATGGGTGGCCTTATGTAGTTGGTGGAAAAGAGGGTAGCTTAGAGGTGGGGGCACCGAGTATTGCCGAAACTACGTTTGAAGCAACATATCCAGAGGTTGATCAATTTGAAAGTGCAAAATTAAATATTAACTTTCAGACATTACGAATCCCCTTTACAGATGAATTGGGATCATTAAGTGAAAGACCTAACCATTTACGTCTATTTGGACATGAGTCATTAACATCTCTATTTACTCAAGCATTTGTAGCAAGACGTTGGCAAAGCCTTCACTTTGAGGCAGAAACAGCGGTTGAATTCTATCCAGAGAACTTTCAACAAGCAGCAGGGCTAGTTAATTATTATAATACGGAAAATTGGACAGCTCTTCAAGTAACGTACGATGAAGACCTTGGACGTATTTTAGATCTAACAATATGTGATAACATCTCTTTTTCGCAACCGTTAAAAGATAAAATTATTATCCCTCGTGAAATAAAATATGTTCATCTAAAAGTAGAGGTTGAACATGAGAAATATTATTACTCTTATTCTTTCAACAAAGAAGAATGGACTAAAATTGAAGTTATATTAGAGTCTAAAAAATTATCAGATGATTATGTTCGAGGAGGAGGATTCTTTACAGGAGCTTTTGTAGGAATGCAATGTCAAGATACAAGCGGTCAAAATATTCAGGCTGATTTTAAATACTTTAGTTATAAGGAAAAATAATATAAATCAAAAGGAGACTTTTACTTTTACCAAAGTCTCCTTTTGATTTATTTGTTTCTATAATATAGTCGTTTTTCTTGAATTTAAAATTTAGGGTTTTAATTATTATAAATCTGTTCTTTAGAGAAATATAAACTTTTAATGCCAAGGAAGTGTTGAATATTTAAATAAGTTGCTCCAATTAAAATTGCGCGATTTCCTAGGGAAGAAGAGGCTACTTCTATGTCGTCAATCATAAAGCATGTTAATTCTTTTTTTATAGTTTCTAACAATGAGGGTATTGTACGGATTAATTCACTATTAAGGAAAATAACATCAGGATTATACGTATTATTAATATTATTAATAGCAATTGAAATATATTTAGCTGTTTCTTTTAACAACTTAATTGTTTCTTCATTATTTTGTTCAACAGCTTGAGCTATTTCATAAAAGGAGGCTTGTGGTCCTTCTGGATTCAGTAAACTGAAACGTTCTAAAATCGCTTTCTCGGAATAATACTGCTCAAGGCACCCTCTGTTCCCACATGGACAGGCTTTTCCATCTGGAAATAGAATAGTATGCCCAATTTCTCCAGCATAACCATTTTTCCCATAGTGTAATTCTTTATCTAGTATAATACCTGCGCCAATTCCGGAATGGATACTAATGCTAACTAAATTCATGAAATTTGAATGATAGGCTAATTCGGCAATTGCTGAGAGGTTTGCTTCATTCTCAATTAGGACTGGGACTCCTGTTTCTTTTTCAATGATTTCTGTTAAATTAAGTTTATTCAGATCATAGTAAGGAGTGAAAATAATTTCATTGTCCAAGGTTACACCATGGATTGCTATTGCTATTCCAATTATACCGTATTCAGTAGGGGGAGCTTGTTCTTTGCAAAGTTGATATACATCTAGGAGAGATGTATAAACATTATGTCTATCTATTTTGATATTCTCTTGATAATGCTCCTTTATAATAGAACCATCAAGGTAAGTAAGCATGAAAGCGATATAATTATAGCCAATGTCAATACTAATGGATAGTCCAGCCTTCGCAATAAATTGAAGAATAATGGGTCTTCTTCCTCCAGCTTGTGTACTTGTTCCAATACCTGTTTCCGTAACAAGTTTCCGATCAATTAAGGTTTTTACAATCTCCGAAACAGTCGCCTTATTTAAACCACATATTTTTGCTAATTCTGCACGTGAGAGGGGGCCACTTTTAATAATTTCTTCGAGAATAACTAGTTCATTTTGTTTCCGTATCATATATTTATCTGTTGTTTCCATATAAGTACCTCATTTCCTCATCTCTAGATTAATGATATTAGTTTATCGTTTAAGAATTTATTTGTCTAACCGATGTAAGCGCTTGACAATAGAGTTATATATAATTATCATAATATTATTAGTTAGTTTATCGTACTAACATACTTAAGGTCAAATATAATAGTTATAGAACTGAGGTTTTATGACGTTTTTTTCATAAAAATGCAGTTTGCGAATTGATTAGAAATCTGCAGAATGACCTTTTTTATGTAGATAAAGGAGTGAAAATAATGAAATATGTAATTGGAATCGATCTAGGAACGAGCGCTGTCAAAACGATTTTGGTTAATGAAAATGGAGAAGTTTGTGGGGAAGTTTCTAAAAGTTATCCACTTATTCAAGAAAAGGCAGGATACAACGAGCAAAATCCGGAAGACTGGGTACAGCAAACGATTCAGGCCTTAGCTGAGCTTGTTTCCACATGTCAAGTTCAAGTTAATGATATTGAAGGGATTAGTTATTCTGGACAAATGCATGGGTTAGTTTTGCTTGATCAAAACCAGTGTGTGTTACGTAATGCTATATTATGGAATGATACAAGAACAACTTCTCAATGCATGAATATAGAGGAGGAGTTTGGAGAACAGTTGTTGGAGATTACAAAGAACCGTGTTCTAGAAGGTTTTACATTGCCTAAAATCTTATGGGTGAAGGAACATGAACCTGAAACGTTTGAAAAAGCAGCCCTTTTCCTACTTCCTAAAGATTATGTAAGATTTAGGATGACAGGCATCATTAATAGCGAGTTTTCAGATGCAGCGGGAACTTTACTATTACATGTAACACGTAAAAAATGGGACTATGATCTATGTAAGCGCTTTGACATTCCTACAGAGATCTGTCCACCACTTGTTGAATCACATGATTGTGTAGGAACGCTGCTTCCTAATATTGCAGAGGAGACAGGACTGGCTAAAAAAACGAAAGTATTTGCAGGTGGAGCTGACAATGCATGTGGAGCCATTGGTGCTGGTATTCTCTCTTCAGGCAAAACGTTATGTAGCATCGGTACATCTGGAGTCATCCTTTCATATGAGGAAAATAAAGAACGAGATTTTAAAGGAAAAGTTCACTTTTTTAATCATGGGAAGAAGGATGCGTTTTATACAATGGGGGTTACGCTTGCTGCAGGTTACAGTTTGAACTGGTTTAAAGAAACGTTCTCTCAAAATGAAACATTTGAGCAGTTGTTGCATAGGGTAGCATCCGTTCCAATCGGATCCAATGGACTGTTATTTACCCCGTATTTAGTAGGGGAAAGGACGCCACATGCTGATTCTCTTATTCGGGGAAGCTTTATCGGAATGGATGGATCCCATAAAAAAGAGCATTTTGTAAGAGCAGTTATGGAAGGGATTACATTCTCTCTTCATGAGTCCATTAAACTGTTCCGGAAAGAAGGAAAATCAGTTGATACGATTATCTCGATTGGTGGTGGAGCGAAGAACGAAACATGGCTTCAAATGCAAGCTGATATTTTCAAGGCCAAAGTAATTAAGCTAGAAAGTGAACAAGGTCCAGCAATGGGGGCAGCCATGCTAGCTGCTTTCGGGAGTAGATGGTTTGAGTCACTTGAACAATGTGCAGAAGAATTTATACGAGAGACGTCAATATTTTATCCTAAAGAATTAAATGTAGAGAGATATGAAGCTCTATTTAATATTTATCAAGAGGTTTATTTTAAAACAAAAGATTTGAATGCTGCATTATCTACGTTTAGAGATCAATAACAAATTTTACGAGACGTAAAAAATGATTATTAAATAGAATATCAAATTCAAAGAGTTATAGAACAATTCATTAAGAACACAATGAAAATATACGAAGAAAACCTCAACTTTTCTCCAAAGCCGAAATTATAATGGAGAAGTTCGTATTGAAATTAGAAACAATTTGTAGGAGAAATGAGGTTCCTACTATTTATGTACCTGTCTACCTACATCTTCCTTATCTAGCACTAGCTTATGGAACTTTAAAAATAGTGGCCTTTAGAAACCCTTTTTCTCTTTATCCTGTTCAATTTTCAGCTTTAATAAGAGAAATGACTACTTTATAGAAGGAATTTCTTATTTGAGGAAAAAGGTCACCAAGTTTCACTGTAAAAAGAAGGAGAACTTTTCCCTAAGAAAATCCGTTTTATAACTTTTGAAAAATAGGAGAAAATAACTAAAAAATGTAAAGTTCCTATTCCTCGTGTTTATGAACAATGATAAAAAGGGAATGAAAAAGTTACATATTAAGATAAGGTGGAATAGACAGTGAAAAAAGACTATACAATTGGCGACTACTTACTAGACAGACTAGCTGAAATTGGGGTTCACCACGTTTTTGGCGTGCCTGGTGATTATAATTTAATGTTTTTAGATGAAGTTTTAAAACATAAAGAGTTAGAATGGATCGGCAACTGTAATGAGCTTAATGCTGCATATGCTGCTGATGGATATGCAAGATTAAACGGCATCGGAGCTGTTATGACTACATTTGGGGTTGGCGAGTTAAGTGCTGTAAACGGAATTGCTGGTTCATATGCTGAACATGTTCCAGTTATCAAAGTCACAGGGGCTCCCACAACAAAAGTGATGAAAGAAGGTGCTTACGTTCATCATACATTAGGAGACGGAAACTTCCATCGTTTTTCAACGATGTTCAGGGAAGTGACGTGTGCTCAAACCATATTAACAGTTGAAAATGCGAGCCAAGAGATTGACCGGGTACTTCTTGCTTGTTTAACAGAAAAAAAGCCTGTTCATATTGTGCTTCCTATTGATGTATATGATAAACCTGCTAATAAGCCTAAGAAACAACTTTTAAATGAAGAAGTGGAGAGCAATGAACAAGCAATGGACGACATGCTTACCAATTTATTAGTGAAAATAAACAAAGCGAAAGAGCCGGTAATTTTAGCAGATTATGAAGTATACCGCTACAAAGCGGAAAAAGAGTTAATGCACTTTGCTGAAAAGAGCGGCTTTCCCCTTGCAACGTTAAGTATGGGAAAAGGGGTTTTTGATGAAACACATCCTCAATTTATTGGTGTTTATAATGGAGACTTAAGTGATTCTTATATTAAACAAAGAATAGATGAATCTGATTGTATTATAAGTGTAGGAGTGAAGTTAACAGATTCTATTACAGGCGGGTTTTCACAAGGATTCTCTGAAGAAAACGTGATTCATCTTCATCCTTTGTCTGTTGAGGGGGAAGGAGAAAAATATGCACCTCTTACAATGAAAGACACGTTGAATACATTAGCTCATCACATCAAAAAACGAGAGAGAGAAGAAATGAACATTATATCAATTGCTTCTCAGCAACAACAACCATTTGAAGCAACAAACGAAAAACTTACGCAAACGCGATTCTTTGAGCGTCTTTCTCATTTTATAAAAGAAGATGATGTACTCCTTGCTGATCAAGGAACTTCCTTTTTTGGCGCAGCAACAATGCCTTTAAAAAAAGGAGGGACATTTATTGGTCAGCCATTATGGGGATCTATTGGCTATACGCTTCCTGCGATACTTGGAAGTCAGCTTGCAGACAAAGAACGTCGCAACATTCTTTTAATTGGAGATGGTTCTTTCCAGCTTACAGCTCAAGAACTTTCAACCATCATTTATCAAAAAATTAAGCCCATTATTTTCTTAATCAACAATGATGGCTATACAGTAGAACGCGCTATTCACGGTGAAAACAAATCTTACAATGATATTGTTATGTGGGATTATGAAAAACTTCCAAGCATTTTTGGCTCAAAAGAAGCAAGCGAAACGTTTAAAGTACAAACAGAGCAGGAGCTTGATGATATGTTAAACAAGATAGAACATCATGATAAGCTTGTTTTCGCTGAAATCAAAATGAACAGAGATGATAAACCTGAATTATTAACAGAGCTCTCTAAACGATTTTCTAATCAAAATTCATAGTCGAAGCCTCCACTCATGTATGGGTGGAGGTTTTTTAAAGAATAAATATTTCTTCTGCTCTTTTTAATAGGATTTCATCACAATTTGTAAAAAATAGGTCTATTTTCCTCGTCAAATGTATTCGTGTAAAAATTTATTAAATATTTAAAAAATTATTGCAAATCTTAACTCATTCTATATAATAAATTTTAGACTCACAGAAAGAGAGGCGAAGTGTTTGAAATTTAGTGGGAAAAAGAGAAAAGTGATCATTTATTCTGCCACAATGTTGACGATGATGGGAGGGGGATTGCCTAATACGATTTATGCACACGATAACATTAACGCAACCGCAACCAATATGAGCTTAAATGAAAACGAACATGTAAAAGATGTTGTGAGCAGCGGAGATCTTGCAAAACTGTATATGCTCGGCATTTTATCGAGTGAAGGTGTTTCACAAAGAAAAATGCCAAGCAGTGAGATGAAGATAGATAAGGCAGAACTTGTAAGAAATGACCTTATTGCGGTTACATTTAGTACAACTCTAAAAAGCGTAGACAAAAATGATATCGCTTTCAAAGGAGGTCAGAACGATATTTCAATTCAAAACATGACTCAAAGTATAAACAAAAAAGGGCAAACCGTTGTTCTTTTCCAAACCTCTACAAAAATTAGAGGTAACGTATATGCTGAAGTAGTGAGAAAAGAAGCTACTCATTCTTTAAAACAAGATAAACGCCAAAAACTTCAGGATATAAGGGAAAGATTCGAGAAAATCGGGAAAGTAGTAACCGTTTCAAAAGACGAAAAGGGAGAATATCGTACCGTTCAAGAAGCTATTAATGCAATCCCTTCTGGAAACAAAGAGAAAGTTACCGTCTTTATTTTTAACGGTGTATATAAAGAAGTTGTCACAGTACCTGAAGATAAAGATTTTGTTTCACTTATCGGTGAAAACGCCAACAAAACAAAACTTACGTATGACAACTATTCAGGGAAGGAGAAACCTGGGGGCGGAACGTACGGGACATCAGGAAGCGCAAGCGTTTATATATATGGCGATGATTTTACGGCTGAAAATCTCACATTTGAAAATGCATTTGATGAAAAAAGTGTTGATGTAAAAGATGAGCAAGCTGTTGCCGTATATACGAAAGGCGAACGACAAGTTTTTAAGAATACGAGATTTATTGGAAACCAAGATACATTGTACACAAAAGAGGGCACGCAATACTTCTACAAATGCTATATTGAAGGAGATGTCGACTTTATCTTTGGAGGTTCTCAAGCCGTATTTGAAAAATGTGATATTATGTCTCTAACGAGAGGATCTTCAACTGTAAATGGGTATGTCACAGCGCCAAGCACTCAAATAACAGACGAATATGGCTATTTATTTATTAAAAGCAGGCTTTTAAGTAATGCAGAGGATGGAACTGTCTATCTTGGCAGACCGTGGCATCCAGGTGGCGACCCTCATGCAATTGGAAGCGTTGTGTTTAGAGAAAGTTATCTTGGACCGCATATCAATGAACAAGGATGGACAGACATGTCAGGTTTTTCTTATCGTGATGCCCGGTTTTATGAATATAAAAACCATGGTCCAGGAGTCGCTTTTAATGACTCACGGGAGCAATTAACAAGAGAAGAAGCCAATCAGTATACAATTCAAAATGTGTTAAATGGCTGGAATCCAAAAGAAAAAGCAGAATCTGAAAGATAGGTGAAGAAGATGAAAAAGAAAATCCATTTTATAGGTCTTCTACTTCTCCTATTAAGTTTAAGTTTTGGGGGGATAAGAGTGCAAGCGACAAGTTCTGTTTCACAGTCACATAAAAGTAAAATAACAGTCTACCTTGTTGGGGATTCGACTGTTTCAACCTATGATTCTTCCGTTGCGCCGAGAGCGGGGTGGGGGCAAGTTTTTGAGGAAGAGTTTCGTCATAAAGTGACGGTCAGAAATGAAGCGCAATCTGGTCGAAGCTCAAAAAGTTTTATTGACGAAGGAAGGTTAGATTCGATCCTAAGCGAAATTCAAAAAGGAGACTACCTTTTGATTCAATTTGGACATAATGACGAAAAAATAGAAGATCCGAGTCGCTATACAGAGCCTTCTACTACGTATAAAAGCTATTTAAAACAATATATTGACGGAGCTCGTGCTAAAAAAGCGACGCCTGTTTTAATTACACCTGTTGAACGTAGACGTTTTACTGAAGAAGGTATTGCTTATGATTCTCATGGGACATATCCCAAAGCAATGAAAGAGCTAGGAAAAGAAGAAAATGTGCCTGTTATTGATTTAACAGAGAAAAGTAAAGCATTGTACGAAGAACTTGGCGTTGAAAAAACAAAAGACCTCTTTCTTTGGCTCGAAAAAGGAGAACATCCTAACTATCCAGATAGAGTAATTGATAATACGCATTTTCAAGAAAATGGAGCAAGGGAAATTTCACATCTTGTAGCAGAGGGTGTAAAAGAATTAAAAATTGTCCCGTTAAAGAACTACCTTAACAAAGAACAGTTCATTTCTAATCACTAAAATGTTAACGTTAACATTTTAGTTTTAAAGGAGGAGTTTAGGATGAAAAAAGTAGTAAAAGGGCTTATGTTAGCATCCCTTCTTATTGCAGGTAGTACTTCACCAGCATCAGCAGCTTCTAGCAATCTCGGAAAAGCGACGCTTGCTTCAAATGATGGCTGGGCTTCTTATGGAAAAGGAACAAGGGGTGGCTCAGGAGCAGACAGTCGTCATACATTTACAGTGAAAAATAGAAGCGAATTTGTTCGTGCTCTTTCAGAGGGCGGGAATATGCCGAAAATTGTTTATATTGAAGGATCAATTGATTTTAATGTTGATGAAAACAATCAGCCTGCAACAGCTGAGCACTATGCGAAAAAGTGTGGCTATGATTTTAATGCTTACCTTCAAGCTTACAGCCCAGAGAAGTGGGGGTATGATAAAGAAGTAAGCGGGCCGCTTGAAGATGCACGAGTATGTGCTCAAAAGGAACAGCAAAAGCAAGTAGTTGTGAATGTTCCTTCTAATACGTCTATTATCGGAGTAGGTAAAGATGCTAAAATTTTAGGAGGAAGTCTTAATATTAGTGGAGTAGAAAATGTTATCGTTCGAAATCTTGCATTTGAGGCGCCGAGAGATTTCTTTCCACAATGGGATCCAACTGATGGGGATCAAGGAGAGTGGAACTCTGAATATGACAATATTGTAGTCACAAATGGTGCAGAACATGTCTGGGTAGATCACAATACATTTAGCGATGGTCGCTATCATGATAAAGGATTTGGCGAGTATTTTGGACGCAAATTTCAACAGCATGATGGACTATTAGATGTAACAAATACAGCAAGCTATGTGACAGCTTCTTACAATGTTTTTCAAGACCATGATAAAGTCTCCCTTATTGGATCAAGCGATAGTAAGACAAGTGATCGAGGTCGTTTAAAAGTAACCCTTCATCACAACTACTATAAAAATTTAACCCAGCGCTTACCTCGTGTTCGTTATGGGGAAGTTCATGTGTACAACAACTACTATGAATTCGCAAAAAGTACGGATTACTCATTTCAATATGCATTAGGAGTTGGAAAAGAATCTAAGATTTATGCACAAAACAACTACTTCTCGTTTGATTATAATGTACCTCTAGGGAATATCATTAAAGATTGGAAAGGAACATCTATTTATGAAGAGGGTTCATATGTAAAGAGCCCAGCAGGAGAGCGTCAAGTTGATTTACTTCAAGAAACAAATAAAGAAAATGGTACAAAATTAGATGAAAATGTAGGCTGGAAACCTTCTTTATATAAAAAAATTAACCCAACCCAATCTGTGCCAGGAACTGTAAAAGCACAAGCAGGTGCAGGGAAGCTGTAAAAAGAAAAGCCTTTGTAGATAACTACAAAGGTTTTTCTTATTTTACCCCTATGCTTCCTTTAATAAGATTAGGAGGAGTTTCTCCTTTTAATCCAGCTACTAGATTTTCAGCTCCAAGCATTGCCATTTTAAGGCGTGTTTCAGCTGTAGCAGAGCCGATATGTGGCAACGTTACAACGTTTTTCATAGAAAGGAGAGGATTGTCTGGACTCACTGGTTCTTGTGCAAATACATCAAGTCCCGCCCCTAAGATTTCTTCTGTTCTTAAAGCATTTATAAGGGCTTCTTCATCAACGGTTTTTCCTCTTGAGCCGTTAATAAAGATAGCGCTCTGTTTCATAAGCTCAAACTCACGTTTTCCCATTAGTCCCTCTGTCTGAGGAGTAAGAGGCGTCATTAAGCAAACAAAATCGGACTTTTGTAGCAGCTCTTCTAAAGAACAATATGTTGCATTGTATGTTTTTTCTTCTTCTTTTTTTCGGGAGCGTCCATAATACAAGATATCCATATCAAAACCAAAATGCGCTCTCTTGGCAATAGCAGAGCCAACCCCTCCCATACCAATGATTCCTAGTGTTTTATGGTGAACATCAACCCCAAAATGCTCCTCTTTCAATGTTTCTTTCCATTCGCCATTTTTGACAAACTGATCTAATTCAGGCATTCTGCGCGCTGTTACAAGCAAAAGACCAAAAATCGTATCTGCAACAGTATCATTTAACACATCAGGTGTATTTGTAGCAATAATATTTCGTTTTGATAGTTCACCCAAATCGAGATTGTCATAGCCAACAGATGTATTACACACCATTTTTAGACGTGGAGCACGATCTAGTAAGTCTTCATTTACCTTCAAACCAGATCCTAGCAGGGCATCCGCATCTTTTAATTCTTCTAAAAATGTTGGATAAACATCTGAATGTAGCTTCTCAAAGTAAATGACCTCACACGTTTCTCTTATAAAGTTCAAAACCTTTTCATCCATTTTTTTATATACGATAACTTTTGGTTTCATGAAGTTTCCTCTTTTCTTTTAATTGTTCACTTCTAAAACTTCCACTTTATATCCTTAAACTCCTTTTTTAAAAGAATCCTATTGCGAGTTGGATAGAAGACCAAAGAGCTAATGCTGTTGCAAGAAATAAGCATAAATTTTCAAACCAGTTGTTGCGATATTTTCCCATAAGACTTTTGTTATTAGATAAAACAAGCATACCAATGGCAATGACAGGGAAGCCAACGACGTTTAAAGCATTCACTAAAAGTGTCAGTGTAATAAAACCAGGCATTCCAGGAATTGACCAAATGATTGGCGTAACGAGCACAAAAAGCATAATCCATTTGAACAGTGGATCTTTATTGTATTTTCCGTTATATTTCTCTTTTCTTTTCTTGTTAATTACATAATAAGCATCTGTAATAAGTCTTGGGTATCCTGTCGATTTTCCAACAATGCTCGCAAATAAAACGCCAAAAACTCCAAGGTAGAAAATAAGCCAACCTATTTGACCTAGCTGCATTTGCAGAGCTGCTCCAAGATCATCAATTGTTTCAACTTCAATACCCTTTGGTTTTAATATTCCAGCCCCAATAATCCAAATGGCTAAATTAATTACAATACAAACCCCAATTGCAAAAAGTAAATCATTACGCTGAATTTTTAAGTGTTTTGGTTTTGTCCAGCCTTTTTCTTTTAAAAAGTAAGGATGCACAAAATTAGAAATAGATCCAGCTACAGCTCCAACTATTGAAACCGCTAACAAGAAAGCCCCATGCAAGCCTGCATCACTTGGAATGCTAAACCCAACTGTACCTTTTACAATTTCTCCAAAGTCAGGGGATGATTGAACGGCCAAAACAAGAAAGGCCACTGTCAACAATCCTAAAATAATCTTCATTACATTTTCAATCGTATTATAAATGTTTCGTCCGATTAGCAGTAAGATAAGGACAACAACAATAACAGATCCTAAGAAGGGCTGGTTAATATGAAGGAGCGTTGACAGCACTTCACCAGCTCCTTTGATCATATATGAATTAAAAAGATGACCCATGATGAGCGCATATACCAAAAGAAAATAAGCAAAGAAAGGATGAATTCGTCCGTAACCTTCTAAGAGAGACAAATTTTCGTTATTGCAAAGCTGAAAACGTGCAATAACATTTACAATGAGAAATCTGAGAAGAAGAGAGAGAGCTAAAATCCACATTAAGCTGTATCCATAGGAAGCTCCGGCAACAGAAGAAGTCACTAAATCTCCTGCACCAAGCCATGTTAAAACTGCTAAAATACCTGGACCAAACGTTTTAGCGAACTCTGTTAGAAAAGACTGTCTTTTTTCAACTACAACTTCCGCACTTTGTAAATTAGACTCGTTTTTCATTAAAATCCCCCTTATAAACTTTGGGTACGCTTTCATTTTAGGAATTAAGTGGTTTTGACAAGATGAAAAAATACAGAGGATGTCAACGCCAAGAAGAGTAATCACGAGAAGAGTCGTTAGTGTGATGTAAAGTAGATATAGTAGAAAGGATAATGATAATAGAGAACAGTAAGTTAGTATTAGATTTAAAAAAGAGCAAAATGAACCTTAAAGTAAATCCCTCCCTGAATAATATTCTGAATAATCAAATTTATTGTAAGACAAATAAAAATGTAAGTCAATAAAATATTAGAATAGCAAATGTGAAAAAAGTTGCTTTTCCTTTAGTAGAGGGGACTTTATAACTTTCACAATCATGTAATAAGAAATGGAATAAGAAAATAAAATGATTAAGAAGAACCGAAGCATGATGACATCCTAGCAATCATGAACGAAAATTAATAGCTGTTTACCTTAATTTTCCCTTAATTTACGCTGAACCTCTTTCCCTCCTGAATAAAAACTATTAAAATGTAATTAAGGAAGAATTTGGTTCTGACAGGAGCTTTATTTTTCAAATAGATGAGAAATAAAAACTTATCATTTAAAAAGACTAAGGAGGAAGAACATGAGTAGAGTTGTAGAAATTGTGTTTTCGGTAATTGGAATTGTGCTTTTTTTAATTGTTTCAGTAGGAAGCGGTTTTGTGCTTGCTCTTCCACAAGACAATCAAGACGTACTAGACGGTTTTCAACAAGCTCTAGATGAAAGCAATATTACAAACATTAGTGCAAGTGAGATGGCGTCTACTATTAGTGATGGAGCTCTTTATATTCTTATTGTGACGCTTATTTGCGCTATATTAGGAATTGTTTCTATTATTTATCTAAAAGGAAACAAAAAACCTAAGCTAGCAGGGGGAATTTTAATTGTCACAGCTATTCTTGGAACAGTGGCAACATTTGTTTTAGGTATATTTGGTGGGATTGCTTATTTAATTGCTGGAATCATCGCACTTGTTCGCAAATCAAAAAAAGTAGAAACTAGTAGAACATATTAGAGGAATTTAAGTTTTTATTGGCTATTGGATTACGGGAAAAGTATGAGTCAGTTGGGAAAGCAGCATAACGATAAGGGTAAATGTTATACATAATGAAACCTTTCCAGAACTCATTGTGAGAGAAGAAATGATTATTCCAAAACTAAACAGAGTTTTCTAGAGTATAATATTGATATTGTTCGAATTGAAGTTAATCAAGCTTCTCTTTAAGAAATCTATGTAAGTATGAAATAGTATAAAGAAGGGGCTTCACTATTGAGTGAAGCCCCTTCTTTATGAAGCATGGCGTCTTTTTTGTACTAGTTCTTTAAATAAAGGTGTCTTCATACTCATACTTATGTAGACAAGAGCTCCACATAAGACAGAGACAAGAGAAGATATAATAGCAAGGTGATATATTGTTACATGTCCGCCAATATAGGTTGTTACTAAATAGTTACTTAAAGCTACAAAAATAGCCATTATTGCTACTAATAAAGAGGCGAATGATAGTGAATGCACTAAAGATTTCACACTATAATGAATAGCTTTCTTAATGAGATAAAAGTTATACAAAACAGAGACTAGATATCCACCATATGTAGCAAGAATAGGGGAAATTTCTTTGAAAGGTAGGAGAAAAGCAAAGTTTAAGATAACTTTCACCACAATCCCAATGAACATTCCGACAATTAGTTTTTTCTGCTTATTTAACCCTTGAAGAATTGCTGCTGTAACAGTAAAGAGAGCAAATAAAATAGCCATAGGAGCATACCAACTTAGAATGTGCCCACCTAAATCAGGACTGTTATTAATCCCAAATATCATCGTATAGACGGGTTTTCCTAATATACAAAGCCCAATTGCAGTAGGAAGTGTAAAGAACATGAGAACTTGTAGCGTTTTGCTAATCTTCTCTTTCACTTCTTCAAGATGTCCTTTTACATATGAGGAAGTAATACCAGGAATTAGAGACATGCCAAAAGCAGTTGCAAGAGAGACAGGAACCATTACTAAAACTTGTGAAAGCCCAATCACCGAATTAATGTTTTCAGCTTGAGACAGCGAATATCCAATGGATTGAAAAAGTGAGTTGATTGTAAATGTATCAATATTTTGATAGATTGGAATAGCTAATCCAACAAGTACAAAAGGAATGGCATAGCTTATCAACTCTTTAAACATCACCAGAGACGCTACTTTTTCGTTATTCTTGCTCTCTTTTACTTGCTGCTCTATGAGTTTTCGTCGTTTCGTATATGTAAAGACGAGAACAGAAAGACCTCCAAGTCCCCCAATAAAGGCTCCAAAAGTACCAACTCCAACAGCTTCTGTTACCTCATGATTTAAAAGATCGACGACAATATACGCTCCAACAACAATAAAGATGACGCGTACAACTTGCTCTAATATGGTACTTAATGCAGAAGGACCCATTGATTGGTTTCCTTGAAAGTAACCTCTTAATAAGCTCATAGGAGGAATAATGATAAGAGCAAAACTGACGAGTCTAATTACGTAAATAACGTCTTCTTGACTGTTTCCCCCTGTGCTTTTACCCGTAATTACAAAACTTGAAAGAAAAGGTGCAAGAGAATACAACACAATAAATGATAAACATCCTGTTATCGTCATGAGGAAAATCCCGAATTTTAGTAAATCTTGTCCAGCTCTATAGTTTCCAAGTCCATTATATTTTGATACAAATTTAGAAACAGCAAGTGGAAGACCCATTGTTGATATACTTAGCATAAACGTATATGGACTATAGGCATACTTATAAAGCGCATAGCCTGACGTACCGACCAATGCTGTAAATGGAATGATATACACAAAACCTAATATCTTCGTAATAAGGGAAGAAAGAGTAAGAAAAAATGTGCCGCGAATAAAACTGTTTTTCATTTATAAATCTCCTAGTTCATAGTTTCTAGAAAAAATTATGACATAAATCGACTAAATTTACCAATCTTAAAGAGAAGAAGGATGGCACTAAATAGTATGTTCATACGTTTTTTGGATTAACTTTTTGTTTACCATCGGCCAAATGAACAGATATAAGCTATTTTGTTGTGATTTAAAACCGTTCATAACATACTTAGTATAGAAGATAAGGAGGAAATGTTATGAAGAAGATAAATACATTATTACGAGAGCGTATTGGCATGTCACAAGGAGAAAAAATAGAATTTGATGATTTACACACACTCCTTCCTCGATTAGCAAAAGAACTTCCTTTTGAAAATTTATGTATTATTGAAAATAGAACAAGTGAACTTACAGAAGAAAATTTGGCACATAAATTTTTTACACGAAATGAAGGGGGAGTATGCTATGAGCTAAATTCTCTTCTCTATTTATTTCTTGTTGAAAACAATTTCGATGTAAAGCTTGTACGAGGCGTTATTTATGAAAACGAAAATAACAAATGGAACGACATTGGGAAAACCCACGTTGCTATCCTTGTTAACTATAAAGAGAAAACCTATTTAATTGATACAGGATTTGGTGGGAATCTACCGTTAAAACCTGTTCCATTAACAGGGGAAGAAGTTCATTCTAATAATGGAGATTTTAGAGTACACAATATAAAAACAGAGCATGGTAACTATATTTTTGAAATGAAAGTAAGAAATAAAGATAGTGACTGGAAGTGGGGCTATGCTTTTGATGCATCGGAGTCTATTGGAGAGATTGGAAAACTAAACGAAGTTCAAGAGATTATTGTGAATCATCCACAATCTCCTTTTAATAAAAAACCGCTTATAACGCGTTTAACCTATGAGGGAAATATAACAGCAACTGAACAATCTTTTACAGAGTGGAAAGATGGAAAGATGACGAAAAGAGAAATGAATAGGGAAGAATTCGAGAAATTAATCCAAAACTATTTTGGATTTAAAAAAGTGTAAATTTAGCATGAAAGCTTGAAACTATAGGAAAGTGGAGCTCGTCTAAAGGGAGCATTAAAAAAGTAAAGAACGGATTTTTGTATAAAAAAGGAGCTCAAACACATGTCCAAAACGTTTACTGTCTTATCGTATGTTCTATTTTTTACTCCCTTTATTCTTATTTGTAACTTCTTATTTAACATTGTTCCACTTGAAAAAATTCAAGGAATGCCTGTTTTTCTTCCCCTACTATTTTGTCCAATTGGCATTTTCTTTGCTTTACGAGCTTATAAAACGAGGAAAAGAGCAATTTCCTTTATTGGAGCTATAGCAAATGGCCTTTTATTTCTCTTTCCTATTATGTATATGATCATTGGAACAGCCTTGTTTGGAGTTTAAAATAGAATGTAAGTTAGAAAGGACCCAAAGCTTAATGCATAGTTTTGGGTCTTTTTTTATTTTTGAAAAAATAAATAATCAGAAAATAAAGAATATTATTGACATAAACAAAACAAAGTCAATATAATAATAAATAATAACAGAAATAAACAAATGTAAATAAAGGTTTATTTGTTGTTTTTATGTTGAAAGACGGTATTTTTTGAAAGCGTTTGCTTTGTGGAAAGGAGAGAAAAATGGATAGAAAAGAACTTGAATAAATCATTAGCTTGTTGATTGAAAACTTAGTGAATTTAGATGATCCAGAAGGAAAATATGCAATTTTGCTTAAAGACGGACGAAAGATTGATAACAAAAGTTTTAACTATTGGGAATGGACCGCTGGAATTGGGCCATAGGGAATAATGAAATATTATCGATGAACGTCTTAAATATGATTATAAAGTGGTTTGATCAGCAGTTTGAACAACCGCCAGTCGAAAAAAATGTAAATGCAATGGTTCAAATGTTAACGCTCACATATCTCTATGAAGAAACAAAAAATCCAACATATTTGCCACATTTAGAAACATGGGGAGATTGGTTGTATCACAATATGCCTCGTACAAAAAGCAATGGCCACTCTTTGTTTAGTAGAATACTTATATTTTAACATTTAGAACATAGTCGATAGAAAATAGCATGAATTCCTACTAAAAAATAAGCTTATTTCATTCTCTTTTTAATCTACTTTCTCAAGCGCTAATTATGTTTCACATTGCTATTTGTCTACAAGATTCTTTTTAAAAGCTGAAGAAAAAGGAGGAAATATGATGAGTAAACCTCAACGACAAATTAAATTTGTAAACTATCTTTCTTATGGATTAGGAGATTTTGTAGGAGCAGGAGCATTTGCCCTCACTGCTGCATGGTTAATGTACTTTTATACAACATTTTGTGGATTAACAGCAACACAAGCAGGCTCCATCTTTGCAGTTGCAAGGGTTGTGGATGCTGTTGCAGCTCCTGCAATGGGATATATCACCGACAATTTTCATAAAACAAAGCTTGGTCGAAGATTTGGCAGGAGAAAATTTTTCATTTTAGCAGCCATTCCGCTCATGCTTATATATGCGTTAATATGGGTAGATGGCTTTAACTATTGGTATTATATGTTAACTTACATTATTTTTGAAATCGCTTACTCTATGATTTTAATTCCATATGACACACTAGCAGCAGAAATGACAGATGATTATAAAAAACGCTCAAAGCTTACTGGTGCGAGAATGTTTGTTGCGCAAATTTCCGCTGTTTTCGCTTCCTTTATTCCTGGTCGACTTATTGAATCGCTAGGGAAAGATGATCCGCTAAGCTTTCTTTATTCAGGATTAATTTTCACCGCAATTTTTGTTGTTGTGTTAGTTGTTCTCTATAAAAATACGTGGGAGCGTCCACTATCAGAAATTCCGATTGAAAAAGAGATTGATAAGAAAACGCTGCTTCAAAAAATTGAAAAGGTGTACGTTGATTTATTTTCAACTCTTCGCGTTAAAACATTTAGACATCATTTAGGAATGTATTTAGGAGGCTATTTAAGTCAAGATGTGTTTAATGCTGTATTTACGTACTTCATTGTTTTTGCTCTCATGCATAATGCTGTTGTTGCTTCTAACCTCTTAACCGTTATGTATATTCTCCAGATTGTAGGAGTATGGATTGCGATGACATTGACGATTAAATTGAATCCAGCGCCTGCTTATCGGACGGCAATTCTCTTTTTTATGGTAGGCATTTTAGGATTTGCCGCATTGAGGATTACAAATGTTGAAAATAGTTTACTTCTTATGTTTATTATGATTGGCATTGCTGGATTAGGGCGCGGAGGCCTTAACTATATTCCATGGAACAACTATGCCTTTATTCCTGATATTGATGAAGCTCTAACAGGACAGCGCCGCGAAGGAGTTTTTGCTGGTGTAATGAGTTTAATTAGAAAAGCTTCTCAAGCTCTGGCCGTTTTCTTAGTTGGCGTTGGACTAGACTTATCAGGCTTTGTTTCTGGGCAAGAAGTTCAATCTTCATCTGTTGTTCAGACAATTACAAGTATCTTGCTTTTTGGAACGCTTCTCTTTCTTATTGGCGGTTTACTTATTTCTTATCGTTATAAATTAACTAAAGAAAATCATGTTGTATTGTTAGCTGAAATTCAGCGGCTGAAAAAGGGCGGACTTAAAAAAGAAGCGTCTCCTGAAGCTCGTGAAGTAGTGGAAAAATTAACAGGATGGGACTATGAAAAAACATGGGGAAACAATCCTGTAGGATATGAAAACTATGTAGCTTATAAAAAGAGTCGAAAAGAAGGACCTGATATCAAAACAACGCTATAGCTTCTTATAAGGAAAATGTACTTGTTCATTATCCAAAGCTTCAATTCTATTCAGATCGAACGTTAAGATTAAAAGGGAGTTGAAGTTCTGTTTTTGTAAGCGTTTTAAGGAGGGGAAAAAATGAAGAGAAAGAAACCATCACTTTTAAATCGAATGATTATAATGCTGCTTATACCTTTATTATGTATGACAACGCCTGTTTGGGCAGATACGAATGGGAAAACAATGACAAAAGGAGAAAAGCTTGACCGTGGATTAGTAGCCGTCTCCACCTCAGAAGGAGTTTATCTTAGCTGGCGGTTTTTGTCTCAGGAAGCAACAGGCTATTCAGAAACAGGGTTAACAGGTGTGAATTTTAACGTATATCGAAACGGAAAGAAAATTGCGTTTGTAAAAGATAGTACAAATTTTTTAGATAGAGATGGGAATTCAAAGTCTACCTATTATGTTTCCTCTTCCCAAAATGAAAAAGGGACAGGGAAAAGCGCTGTTGTTACGCCAATGAATGAAGCATATTACGATTTAAAGCTAAAGAAACCAAAGGATGGGAGAACACCTGATGGCCAAACTTATACGTATGAAGCAAATGACACGAGCGTTGGAGATGTGGACGGAGATGGACAGTACGAGCTTTTTGTAAAATGGGATCCATCAAATTCAAAAGATGTTTCACAAGTAGGGTATACAGGCAATGCGTATATAGATTGTTATAAACTTGATGGGACTCTTCTTTACCGAATTGATTTAGGCGTTAATATTAGAGCTGGTGCTCACTATACGCAATTTTTAGTATACGATTTTGATCAAGATGGAAAAGCAGAGATGATGCTCAAAACAGCTCCAGGTACAAAAACCATTCAGTTTGATAAGCTTGGAAATGTACAAGGTGAGAAGTTTATCACAATGCCTAAAGGAGATATAAAAGCAGGCTATCGTCATAGCGATGATTACCGAATGAACAGTGAGGATTACTATGATCATGTTGTGAAGATGTTTATGAATTGGCACAAGCATGAAGAAGTTCAAAAAGGAAATTGGCCAAAAACGCTTGAAGAATGTTTTGGGATTGCTAAGAAGTATCGCTATCCCCTATCACGGGAGGATGCAGAAAGTTTAGCTGATTACTTCATGGATGAATATGCCCCAAAGAGAAGTGAACGAAATAAACTGCGCGACTTCCAAGGGTTTATTTTAGAAGGACCCGAATATTTAACCGTATTTGAAGGGGCAACAGGTAAAGAACTCGAAACGATAGACTATGAACCTCAGCGCCATGATGATGGATTAATGTGGGGCGACTATGCAACCCAAAGAATTGAACCAGGTAACAGAGTTGATCGGTTTCTCTCAGGTGTTGCTTACCTTAAAGAAGATCAACCATACGCTATTTTTGCAAGAGGATATTATACAAGAGCAAATGTTGTTTCATATCGTTGGGATGGAAAAAAACTTAAGAAATATTGGGCTGTTGATAGTGGATGGACACCGATGAGTAACCCATTTAACAGCAACCCACATGAGAAAGATGGGGAAAGTAAAAAATATGGTACTCTTACAAACCAAGGTGCTCACTATCTTACAACAAGCGATGTTAACAATGATGGAAAGCAAGAAATAGTGTATGGAGGCGCGACAATCGATCATAATGGTAAGTTGCTATATAGCTCCTACGATAAGATGCCGCCTGAAAGTGAAAAAAGTAGTGAAAGGGTGAAGCTTGGTCACGGCGATACCCTGCACGTTGCTGACATTAATCCAAAACGAAGCGGACTAGAAATTTTTATGGTGCATGAAAATGGCACAAAAGCACCTTATGGCTATAGTTTACGTGATGCAAAAACAGGAGAAGTAATTGTTGGAGAATATACAGGTAAAGATACAGGTCGTGGGATTGTAGGAGACATTGATCCTGCGCATGAAGGATTAGAAATGTGGGCTACAAGTCTATTAAGCGCTGATGGCCAAAAAATAGATCAGAAGTTTCCAGGAACAAATATGAGCATTAGATGGGGAGCTGATATGACAACCCAAATCATTAATGGAACCTTTGCAGAGCCGCCAACAATCGATGACTGGAAAAAGGGACGATTACTAACAGCTACAAATACGAGTACAAACAATGGCACAAAAGGGAACCCAAGCTTAGTTGCTGATCTGTTTGGAGACTGGAGAGAAGAACTTATTGTGAAGAAAGCGGATAGCTCAGCGCTTCGTATATATATGAGCACAGAAAAAACAAATCATAAGTTATATACCTTAATGCAGGATAAGCAGTACAGAACAGGAATTGCCAACCAAAATACGGGGTATAATCAACCTGCATATCCGAGCTTCTATTTTGCTTCTGATATGAATTGGCGTGACGTTCCTCTTTTGAAAAACCATCACTAAGTTAAGGGAAAAGTCGGAGCTTTAAAGAGCTCCGGCTTTTTCTATTGATATTCTCTTGAAAACAGAACTAAATCAATATATAAAAGTTGTCTTAGTTCTGGGGAAAATACAAAAAAACAAACTTATCATAAAATAAGTTTGTTTAAGAAGCAGGTTTATCAACAAAGTCAACGGTCGTAACGATGATGTTTTTTTCTTTTAATTTCTCTTGAGAATGGGGAGGGAGTTTTACGTCCACGATCATTTCATCAACTTGATCTAGAGTAGAGATATGTGAAAACTCTCGGTAACCAAACTTGCTAGAGTCGACCATCAAGAATGTTTTATTCGATCTTTCAATCATTTTTCTTTTTAAGAGAGCTTGCCATTCGTTTGAGTCACTTAATCCACTATTTAAATCAATACCTTTACAGGAAAGAAAGGCTTTATTAACATGATAATTCTCAAGCGATCGCTCCGCTAACGGTCCTACATAAGACAAGGATTTTGGAAGCAGGATTCCACCAGTTGAAATCACTTCAATTCGGTCTTTTTTGCTAAGTTCAATCGCAACCTTAATAGAGTTTGTAATGACAGTGAGCGGAATGTTAGGAAGTATTTTGGCCATATACCATGCGGTTGTACTTGCGTCAAGAATAATCCGGTCACCGTTTTCTACTCTTTTTACGGCTTCATGAGCGATTATTTTCTTTTCCAATACATTTGTAATTTCCCGTTCTGAGAAATCTATTTCGCTTTCTTTTTCTTGGACACTCACTGCTCCACCATGACTTCTTCGTAATTTATTTTCTTTTTCGAGTTTTTCAAGATCACGTCTAATTGTTTCTTCTGTAACAGCAAAAAGCTCACTAAGCTCAGAAACTCGAATGCTTGATCGTAAATTAACTAAATCCACAATTTTTTGTTGTCTTTCGGCTACTAGCATTCATAACGTCCTTTCCTTCAATATCTGTAAAACAAATTACAGAGGAATATGTTGTTTTCTTTTTATTTTGTCTCATCATATCATACTTTTTAATATAAATTCACGCTGTAGTTCATGCTTTCTTAGAAGAATGCGCTCTTTTAAACACGTTCAAAGGCTAGCGAAGGAGAAAAAACATAAAGGAGAAGAGTGAAACAAATATAAATAAAAAAATTAAAAGTTTGTTTTCGTTGAATTGTTTTTTGAATCAAAGTGCGATAATGATGTAAATGTTTTATTAGGGAGGTTTTTTATGTGAGTATTTACTGCAAAACGTGTCATTTTTAAAATTGAAAATCCCTTATTCTTTATAAATGCTACTTTATAGAGGAGATGGAATCTGGTAAGATTTATCATGTAAAGGTCAACATGACCATGTTAAAACCAATTTACCATATATATTATAGGTTCCTATCATTTTAAAAAAGGGAGGAGAGAGAAGAGAGCATAATGATATAGGATAGAACCTAGCTTGCTAAAGTTTGTTTCTGACTGTAAGGCATAACATATGTAGTAGAGACAACAGATAAAAGCAACTTACATCATTTAGTAACAACGGATGACGGCAAATGTGGAGGAAAAATATTGAGATTTCCAGTTGTAAAGGAAGAGAAAACAAAAAACAGCTTCGATGAGACAGCAATAGTAGAATGTTTAGATTATCCATATCCAAAAGTACAAGTGACGGCTCTTATCCAAATTGTAAAGGGTAACATATCCAATGCAGAAGTTATTTCTAAACTTATTGAGCTAAGCAAGTGTAGAAAGGAAGAGATTCACAAAGTATTTGGAAAAGATACAATTGGTCACTATAGTATTGCGGCACTTCAAGTATTAAATACATATGAATCAACTAGAGCTTTTGAAGACATAATGAGTGAACTAGAAGAGGGAGAACAAAACATCATTAAAAGAATCGTTCAAAACTTCAACATGTAAGACCGTTTATATCAATATATGAGATGGAAGTGAAAAAAGCAGTGAGAAGCTTTCGGCTTCTCACTACTTTTTTAGGTCAGCTTTAGCTAATCCTTTGCCATAAATAGAGAATAATAGAGCTTGAGAGAAGAAGAAAGCCAGATAGTGGCATACCTTGTGCTTCTTGTTTAAGTATCTTTTTTAGATGGTGTGCTTGTTCTGCTTGGTGCTCTCTATAGGAAAGAATGAGAGTGTTTAGCGGTTTAGTAATAATCGTAATATTAGAGTTTTCCCTTTCTATAATTTCTTGTGACTTAGAGAAATTAACATTAAACATAATATAGCAGTTTCGAACAAATAAGCTTGTTTTCAAGGGAGTATAAATGAGGTAAGCGAGCGCTAATATGACACAGATGATAATGAGTCCTTCAATGATTGAAAGCTGCTCTTGAATCATAGCTAGAGCAGTAAATAAACTGCAAAATGTCCCGACGGCATTGCAAGCAATATAAGGAGAGCTAAAGGTCTTACAGCAAATAATGAGAAGTCCTGCTAAAGCAAGTAAAATGATGACAAGATTCATATTCATAAATGACTCCTTCCTATTTATCTTCCTTTATGTGTATCATTACCCTAAATGAGTCCTCTATCTACATTATATGAAGAGAAATTTTTTATTAAAGAGATAAAATAAGCTAGAAGAGAGAAACTGCCTATAATAGAAAGACGATTAATAATCATATGTGGAAGAAAGATGCATAAAATGAGAGAGTTTCTATCAAGTTTGTTTCTTATTACAAACTGACTTGTTTAAATTGAAGAAAAAGAGAGCAAAGGATGTGTTGCTCTCTCAGATAAACTCACAGTTGTTACACAGATTGAACACTGTTGTTTGCTTTTTTAGCTTTGAAACGGACAAAAGTAAACATTGAAAGAAGAAATAGAAAAAGGATAACGCCAACAATCTCGAAGTCTATTTCTGCCCATGGATTGAAGAATGTAAAAGCAAGATAGAAAGAAACGCTGTAGGCGAGTACAACGATGACCCAGCCCATAAGGCGTGAAGCCGCTTGACCAAATTTGCTTGAGTCTTTGACCATTTTGTGTACAACAAAAGAATCAATTGTATCTGTAATCATCATGCCAACCATAAAAACTAAACCTAATAATAACGGAGTGTACGCGCTTGAATTGCCAGCAGCTAACGTCCATACAGCTGTTTGACTCACCGTTTCGGCTGCTAGGGCAAAAAGAGCACCAATAAGAATAATAAGAAGCGGATTTGTTGTTCCTTTTGCAAGCCTTGGAATGAATTTCCCTTTTAACCCACTAAGCTGAAATTCTTCCTTACTACTTCTTGTTCGAATCAAATTGTACGTATTTAATGTCCCAATTAAAAATAAAGATAAAATAGATACCCAAGAAGCAAAGGTGTCAAAGGATGATGGGAACGTAAAATTACTCATCACCATTCCTAAAACTCCAGCAGTTAATGCGACAACGCCCCCATGTCCAAATGAAAATAATGTACCAACCCATCTTGAGAAAGGACTTTTCATCCTCCAGTTATACCTTGTTTGACCATCAATAAAAGCTAAATGGTCTGCATCAAGCCCATGCCTTAATCCTAAAACAAATACAAATGCAAAAAGTGATAAACCTTCCAATTTTGTAGCCTCCTTTAATAAAAAATCCCCAACCATTTCTAGGGTTGAGGAAAATATGTATAACAAATAAGCAGCACAAATAAACAATGCTAAATATGTATACACTACTCTCTTTCCTAGAAGATCCTAGCGTACAGATTAGGTAGGTATCCTGGCTCTGAAATCATCATTTTTCGCCGCCTTCCCTAACAGAGTTGTTAAGTGGCCTCTGGTGAAAAACTCCTTCATAACAGTGGCTGGACCGCCCAAGATTTTCACTTGGTTCCCTGTTACCTCCCACTTTTAAAAAAGTAAGAGCCCCTAAACTGTGAGTTAATTATCATTTTTATATGCTTTTTTTGGTAGTATACCATATTTTTGTAAAAGTTAAATCCTACAAATGAATCTTTTTCTTTTTAAAGGTCTAGCATACTTCTACACTACTGATACTATGGATAGAAAGGAAGAAAGGAAGAAAGGATGATAATCGATAAAAAACGTCCTCATTATTCAAGGGAATTCAAATTCTTATTAAAGTATCAAGAACGAGCATTGAACAGCGGCATACGAGTAAGGTAAAGAAGTGGACATGTTTTAATGAAAAAGAGCATTCTTAAATTTTGTAGATTAACATCTGTTCACATTACAACCATTGGTGCTCTTAAGTTATTAAATAGTTAGAAAATGTTCATCATCTTGGCTAACAAGGAATATAAACAGAATGGAAATCTAATTTACAAACCTCTTCCTTTTTTACATCATTCCTTTTAATATGAATATAACGGGATTAGAAAAGGGATGGGATAAAAGTGTCAATTAAATTAGAAAATAAAGTAGAAGTTCAAAAAGCATTGAATTCAGACTGTACAAGCTGTTTTGGTTTATGCTGTGTTGCATTGCCATATGCAAAGTCAGCTGATTTTCCCTTTGATAAAGATGGGGGAACACCTTGCCGGAATTTGCAAGATAACTACTTGTGCGGCATTCATGATAACTTAATGAAGGAAGGCTTTCGCGGTTGTGTTGCTTATGAATGTTTTGGAGCAGGTCAAAAAGTATCTAGAATTATATATAAGAGGAAAGAGTGGAAAGGAAATAAACAATATGCTGAACAAATGTTTAGCGTCTATCCGATTGTTCAGCAGCTTCATGAAATGCTTTCCTACTTATATGAAGCAATGAGCTATAGGGAAACAAAATCTATTCATGCTGAGCTAAGAGAGATGTTCAGAGAAACGGAAAAGATGACAGAACAATCTCCAGAAGAAATTTTACATATAGATGTTGCAGGGCATAGAGCAAAAGTAAATACACTGCTTTTACAAACAAGTGAATTAGTCCGCCCGCAAGTCACTCATAAGAAAAAACGAAAGTATAGTAGCGATTATATAGGGGCTAAGCTTAGGAAAGCAAAGCTTAAAGGGGAGAATCTAAGAGGAGCACTCCTTATTGCAGCAGATCTTAGGGAAGCAGATCTTCGTTTTACAGATTTGATTGGAGCAGACTTTAGGGATGCAGATCTTAGCGGGGCAGATTTGACGGGAAGTCTTTTTCTTACTCAAGCACAAGTAAACGCAGCAAAGGGAAATAGTCATACAAAGTTGCCACCAATATTAAAAATACCAGATCATTGGAAAAAGCGTAAGAACTTCTAAAAGTTCTTACGCTTTTTTATTTTAATAGCTTGTAGAGAAGCTAGAGAAGAGGATAGGAGGACTTTCTATATAAAAATGTGACAAGTATTAAAAAATTTTCATAGAGTATAGAAGCTAGAATAGAAATGAGGCATGCTATGGAAAAACGAAATGTTTTTATTGAAATGTTTTTAATTCTTATTACAGCGTGGTGGTCTATGGTTCTAGTAGTAAATGACAAGTTGTTTCATAACCGTCCTGAATTTTTTTATACGTTTCAGGAAATTGGTAATGAAGCAAAGTGGGCAAGTATTTTTATTTTAAGTTTGATTTCTCTCATTCTTGGACTCGTATGGAGAAAAGCGTGGATGCGTAAAATATCACTGCTTTCATCAACGTTTCTGTATGGAATGATGGCAGCAGGATTTATTCTAGCAAAGCAACCCTTAAACACGGGAGTAGGCGTTTATTTTGCAATAGCTCTCCTTGCTTTATGGGGAACAAGAGATGTGAAAGACGATGAATAAGATTGAGTCATTAACGGAAAGTGTTGCAAAACTTGAAAATCGAATGAGTGAAAAAGATAAAGAAATTACGGCGCTTACGATTCAGAAAGAAACGATTTTATACAAGCTTGAAATCATTCAAAAACAGCTTGATACAATTGAAAACTCCGTGAAAAAAGGAGTTGGCTGGCACAGCTTTTTTGTGGATTTTCTAAAAGTGGCCGCCCAAGTTGCTGCTCTTGTTGCAGCAGGAAAATTTTTTCTTTAATTCTAAAACTTTATAAAATGTTTATAAATCCCTCCTATACTGACGTTAGGAGGGATTTTCTTATGAAAAATACAATTTTAAATGTCCAAAACGTATCTAAAAAAATGAAAAAACGCTCGTTATTAAAGGGAGTGTCGTTCAGTGTTAAAGGTGGAGGCATCTGCGGGTTATTAGGGCCAAATGGAGCTGGGAAGACAACGCTTATCCGCATGCTAACAGGCTTAATTAAACCAACAGAGGGCAAAATTTTATTAAATGGAAAAAACATTATGACAGATCGTAAAGAAGCGTTAAAGGAAGTAGGAGCAATCGTTGAGTCACCGATTTTCTTTCCGTATATGACAGGAGGAGAAAACCTTCATAATCTAGCACGTCTTCATATTAGTTCTAAAAGTGAACGTGAAAAAAGAGTATGTGAAGTGCTTGAGATTGTTGGATTAACAGGACGGGAAGATGATAAAGTTCGCACTTATTCGCTTGGCATGAAGCAGCGATTAGGAATTGCGCAAGCTCTTTTAGGAGATCCTGAACTTCTTATATTAGACGAACCAGCAAACGGACTTGATCCCATTGGAGTAAGAGAACTACGCGAGCTTTTATTCAAGCTAAAGGAGGAGTATGGAAAAACAATTTTAATTTCGAGCCATTTGCTTGATGAATTACAGCGCGTTTGTGACCAGATTGTTGTGATTAGAGAAGGAGAGCTGATGTGGAACGGAGATTTAAATGAATTTGCAGCTGAAAATCAAAATTTAGAAGATGCGTTTGTGGAGTTGGTGTCACGATGAAGGCATTAATTTTAGCGGAATGGGAGCGACTTTTTAAACGGAAATTAACGTGGGTTGTGTTGGCGATGGCGCCTGCTGGACTACTTGTTGCTGCTTCGTATTTGCAGAAGCAAAACGGGCAGCTAAGTCCTGACTTACCAGAATATACGTTCACAGGAAACTTTGCTGTACTTGGGTTATCTGAGATGTTATTTACCGCATTTAATGCGCTTTTACTTGTTTTTATTACGTTGATGATTACAGAAGAATACCGAACAGGACAGCTGCGCATGTTGATGATTCGGGCCCGTTCGCTTGGTGAGCTTGTCACAGCTAAAGTGCTCGTTATACTGGTCTTCTTGTTTCTCTTTTTTATCATCTATTTTTTGAGTAGTTATTTGATAGGATTCTTTTTCTTTGATAATCAGGCAAACTATGCTGTTTTCTATCATAACGAGTTGTTTAGCTTTAAAGAAGGCTTAATTTATAATATTGAGTTCTATGGGCTGTCATATATGACGACCGTTGCAATTGGGGCTGTACTAGTATTTATTGCCGTTATTAGTAAAACAACGACAGCAGCCATTGGAGGAGGAGGAGGTTTCTTGCTTTTCTCATTCTCTTATCCTTATATGTTAAAAGTATTTAGTGGATTTATTGATCAAGTAACGGTTGCAAAATTCTTTTTCACATCAATTCCGATGATTCAACATGAAGGTATTACAACGATGATTGCTGAAAAACCACAGTTTGTTTTATGGAATCTAGGAGTGATGGGATTTTATATTTTGTTTTTCAGCACGCTAACATTTTTAACACTTCGAAAAAAAGAAACATTTTTATAAAAGGAGAGAGCAGAAATGAAACAATTAATTTGGAGTGAACTAGAAAGAACTTTCAAACGAAAAAAGACTATTATTATGCTTGTTGTTTATCTGTTGTTGCTTGGGTTTGAATGTTTGTTTTTATTTGCAATGGGAGGAACCACTTTCTTCGATCCTGAACATGATGTAAAGATGGATTCGCTAAATTCTTCCTCCCTTTATTTACGAGATTTAGCTTTCTTTCTTACATTTATTCTCATTCCAATGCTTGTTGTGGATAGTTTTAACGGGGAATATGCGTCAGGGGCACTGCGCCTTGTATTAATTCGTCCTCAGTCACGTTTACAGCTGTTTTTAGCGAAGTGGTTTATTCAATGTTTTCTGTTTTTCGGTGTGTTAGTTATTACAGGTGTAACCGGGTTTTTGTTTGGGAAAATTGTGATGCCGAATGTAGAACATACGATATTTTTAGGTGGGCATAATGTAGATACGATGGGAGCATTTCTCTATACGCTTAAATTTTACGGCATTGCGTTTGCTATTTTTCTCACAATTATTACACTTGCTAGCTTAGTGAGCGTTCTTATGCCAAATGCCATTCTTTCATATGTTGGATTAATCGCTATATTAATTGGGAGTGTCTATGCGTCAGATCAGCTTCTTTTCTTCTTTTCAATGACCGATTCGATTTTTTATCAACTAAGCGGTACAAGTTCAGATAACTTTTTATTCCTTCTATTTCCAATATTGGGACTTAGCATTATAATAAATATAACCGTATGGAAGAAAAAAGAATGGATAGGATAAGGATAAAATGCAAGAAAAAATTCTACTTGTGGATGATGAGAAAGAAATTATCTCGTTTATGAGAGATGCCTTAGAAGATGAAGGATATGATGTGCTATGTGCCTATGATGGAAAAGAGGCGCTCACCAAACTAAAAGAACGGCCAGATCTTATTCTTTTAGATGTGATGATGCCTGAAATGGACGGATTTGAGCTTTGTGAACTTATCCGTAAAAATGTCTCTTGTCCGATCTTGTTTTTAAGTGCAAAACAAACAGAGCAAGATCGGATCAAAGGCCTTTTAGTTGGAGGAGACGACTATTTAATAAAGCCATTTAGCATGAAGGAGCTGAAGATGAGAATTTATGCTCATTTGAGGCGAGAGAAGCGGACGGAAAGTACGGTATACAATCGACTTCATTTTGGCTATTTAACAATTGACTTAGACGGCTATCAAATTTTATACAACAATGAAAAACTTCCATTTACATCAAGAGAGTTTGAGCTTCTGCATTTTCTAGCGCTTCATCCAGGACAAGTGTTCACACGAGAGCAGCTGTATGAAAAAATTTGGGGATATGATGCAGAAGGAGACTCTTCAACAGTGACAGAGCATATAAAAAAAATTCGCGCTAAGCTTTCTAAATATAAAGGATGCAGAGATTATATTTCAACAGTGTGGGGAATTGGCTATAAATGGGTAAGTTGAAGAGACGGAAAAAGAGCGCAAGTCTAAGAACCCAGCTCGTTACGTCTTTTCATCTTGTCCTCTTATTTAGTATACTTGCGACCATTATTACAGCAGGAGCTATTGTGCTATGTGCGATTATCTTCCTTATTCCGAACGGATTGAATCCTGCTAACTACTATGAGAAAAAAATCCCGGATGTGCTTGCATTTGTTCAAAAACATGAAAGTGATGTGACATCCCGAAGTTTTCAAAGCAGACTTGAAAAAGAAATTCCAACAGAAGGGATTGGCTATCAAGTTCTGAATAAAGAAGGAAATGTTGTATACGGTTCAATTGAAAAAACGTATATCGGAAGTAAACGAGAATTGTATTCTAAGCTGAACAGTGATATCCATGATGGTACGTATTTTGTTAAACTTTATCCACTGTTTAATAGAGAAAAAGAAGTGAATGGTGCTGTTTTGTTGCGCTACAAATTAACGCTTGCTTCTTCTAATCCAAAGGACCGTTTGTTTATTGTAGGTGCAACGGTTTTATTATTTAGTAGTCCTTTTCTATATTTCTATCTTTTTTCGTATCTGTTTGGACGTCGCTTTAGCCGGAAAATTGAGAAACCGTTCAACGAGCTTATTGATGCATCTCATAAAATTCAGCGTAACGACTTGGAGTTTTCGCTACCAAAAGTTCAAGAATCGAGAGAATTAGATCAGCTTGTTCATGCATTTGAAGACATGAGAGTTGCGCTTAAAGAGTCACTAACACGTCAATGGAAGCTTGAAGAAGACCGAAAAGAAATGACAGCAGCGATTGCTCATGATTTGAGAACCCCGCTTACGATCATTCATGGTCATACAGAAGGACTTCTTGAAGGAAGTAAAAACAATCCAAAGCGGCTTGATGATTATTTACAAACCATTTTTAGAAATACAGTTCGTTCCATTCGCTTACTTGATCAGCTTCGCGATGTTTCCTTCCTAGAGAATATTACGTTTTCTGTAAAAAAGGAACCGATTAATATTAGAGAATTTGTTGAAGCAAAAGGGAACGAATTTGAGCTTTTAAGCAAGAAAAAGAGCATTTATTTCTCTTATACAGTTCACGGTGCGCAGGAAGTCCTCTATACTGATCCACATCTCATTGCGCAAGTTTTTGACAATGTAATCACAAACTGTATTCGCTACACTCCTTGGGGCGGAAAGATTAGCTGGGATATTACGATCCACAATGAGACCGTTTTATTTGAAGTGAAAGATAGCGGACCTGGGTTTGCGCAAAATCATAACAAAAAGCTGTTTGAAAAGTTTTACCGAGAAGATCAATCAAGAGGAAATACAGAAGGAAATGCAGGGCTTGGCCTTTATATTGCGCACTCTATTGTCAAAAATCACAGCGGAGAAATTGAGGCTTATAATCATAAAGAAGGTGGAGCATATATTAAAATAGAGCTTCCGCTTACATAACCGTTTTTCACGCCGTGTTTGAATTTCTCCTAGTAAGGTTAAAGAAAAAGTACAACTATCTACGAAAATACGAAAGAAAATATAATAGAATACTTCAAAAAAGGGAGGAAGAAAAAATGGCGAAAACGAGACATAATGATTATAAAGAAGAAGAACGGATAAAAAATGAACCTTCAAAAGAATCCGAAGTAAAAGACCGAACAGAGTTAGACAAATTTGAAAGCCAACAAAACGTCGATCATATTCCACTTGAAGAGGTTGAACTAGATCAGAAAGACGAAAAAAGAAAGCACCGTACAAAGGATTCTTCTTCGACTGAGAAGAAGCACAAATAAGAGAAGCGGTTGCTGCATTAGCAGCCGCTTCTTTTATTGTATTAACGTTTGGTTTTTCCATCAATATCACATATGATAAAAACAACAGGACGCCAAGAGGTGATGGGATGAATGCAAAAGAAAAAGCGCTAGCATTTGCAACCAAAATGCATGGAGAACAAAAAAGAAAAGGAAGTTCCCTTCCGTATATTGTTCACCCTATCGAGGTGAGTAAAATATTAGAAGAAGCAAACTTGCCAGAAAGTGTTGTAATCGCGGGTCTTCTTCACGATACGGTTGAAGATACAGAGGCCACATTAGATGACATTAAGGCTCTTTTTGGAAAAGAAGTAGCATCTCTTGTTGGGGCTCATACGGAAGATAAGTCTAAAAGCTGGGAAGAGCGTAAAGCTCATACAATTGCCGTGGCAAAAAGCGGGTCATTACTTGTAAAAGCTCTTATTGCAGCTGATAAATTATCAAATTTACATTCGCTACAAAAAGACTACAAAGAGCAAGGAGAGGAAGTGTGGATACACTTTAAACGGGGATACGAAAAGCAAAAATGGTATTATCTGAACGTTGCTCATAATCTTTTTATTGGTTTAAAGGAAGAGGAAGTGCCTCTATTTTTTTATAAGTTTAAAGAAAAAGCAGAGAGTTTTTTTTAGAAATAAAAGGCAACAAGAAAAGAAAAGCACGAAAATGCACCTTAGAGGAGTTAAATTATATTTTGAATACCCACTACTTCAAACAACTCATAAGAGAGTGAAGTAGTGGATATTTTAATTCGCAAAATATAACCAAAATGCAAATAAATAACTAAAAAAGCATGGGATGTGATACGATAAAAAAACATCCAGAAAATCTAAAATGAAAGCGTTTTATATAAAGATGAAAGGAGAGGTTGCAGTGAAGGCAAATCCAATATTCAAAGGGATTATCCCACCAATTCCAACTATTTTATATGAAGATGGACGCATTGATGAAAAAGGAATGAAAAACCTAATTGATTTCTTAATTGAATCAAATGTTGATGGACTTTTCTTTTTAGGTTCTGGAGGGGAATTTAGTCAAATGTCAGCAGGGCTAAGAAGAGAAGTAGCGGAGTTTGTGATTCCTTATGTAAACGGTCGTGTTCCCGTTCTGATTGGTACAGGCACGTCAAGCACAATGGAGACGATTTCTTTGAGCGTTCATGCACAAGAAAAGGGAGCTGACGGTATTGTTGTTATTAACCCTTATTATTGGCCCTTAACTGAAGAAGGTCTTTTTGAGCATTATAGTGAAATTGCGCAAAATGTAGATCTCCCCATCATGCTATATAACTTTCCTTCATTAACAGGAACAGATCTATCTCCTGATTTAGTGTTGAAGCTAGCTCAAGCACATCCAAATATCGTTGGAATTAAAGATACCGTTGACGCTGTAGGGCATACAAGAGAACTCATTTTAAAAGTGAAAAAAGAGAAACCTAATTTTGTCGTTTTCTCAGGGTATGATGATCACTTATTTAATACGCTAGCTTTAGGAGGAGATGGCTCAATTCCGCTCTCAGCAAGTTTTGCTCCAGAACTATCTGTTGGAATTTATAGAGCTTTTCAAACAGGAGACTACGAAAAAGCGATTGAGCTTCATCGTCAACTTGCTCCTTTACCGCTTTTATATAAATTAGACTCGCCCTTTATGAATGTTGCCAAAGAAGCCATTCGTTTAAGAGGGATAGAAGTGTCAACAGATGTATTAGCTCCAACCCGCAAGCTTAGCGAAGAGAAGAAAAAAGAGTTGAAATCACTCTTAACAACGTTTCTTGGTGATTCTATTGTGTTATCTTAAGTTTTTTAATAGAGTAACAACAAAGACTCAGAGCTTTTAGCTTTGAGTCTTTGTTGTTTAGGATTTTAATTTTAGAATTCGATACTTAAAGAGAATGGTGATGACAAAATTAAGAAAAAAGTGGGCGATGATTGGTGCTAAAATATTACTTGTTTTCACATATACCCAACCAAATGCAAGACTTGGTAATAAAATATTAAAAAGCATAAGAGGCTTTTTAAAATATTGAACATGAAGAGCTAAAAATAGAAGAGAAGTAATAAAAATCCCGCCCCAGCTTTCTTCTATATAAAGAAGAAGTAAATTTTGAACAATCCCTCTAAATAAAAGCTCTTCAAACAATGATCCAAAAAGAAAAAGAGAAAGTAGTGCTGATATAGAAGATGTTTGGTATTGCTTATTCTGATTATCAATGTAATGAGAAGGAATTAAAATTGTTAAAAGAATACCAAATAAGATAAGTCCTATCGTTGTTGTAATCGTCATGGTCATAAGTGTAGCGGGGTTATGAAATGATAAAAATTGATCTAGCGTCAAAACATCAAAAATAATTAACAGTGTGATCGCTGCTACGCCCATTAAAGTAAAAGAGGCAAAAACAAAAACAGCGTCTTTTAAATTTAGCTCTTCTTTTTCAATCTTTGAATGATTTTGTACTGTGCTCATATATGACCTGCTTTCTTGATGAATTTTATATATAGTAAAACCTATATCTTCATATTCTAACAGAAAAAGGATGATGAGAGGGTCCAAAGTTTAAGATAGTAAGGATAGATTACAAGATTTTTGTTCAATCTGTTCTAGAAAAAGCTAGTCTGCAAAGCCTAGGTTTCTATACCTTTTCTTAGGCATCTACAAATTTCCCTCCATAAATTACTTCTTTCAAAAGAGAAACTTCTTCGCCTTCTTCTTCGACTCTTATTAGGGGGCCATATTTGAGATAAGTTTAAGAGCATTATAAAGGAATTAATTAACAAAAGTTAAGTTAACTTAACTATAAGAGAGATATTCTTTACTGTCAACTCATTTTTTAAATATCATTTGAATTTAGAGAACAACAAAAAATGAAAAACCGTATAGAAATGTATATAAATTTCCATAAACTAAGCACAAGGTCTTTTTATATGGTATGCTAATATGCGTTCCTGAAAAATTTGACATTACAATCGAACTACTTTTATAATTGATTAAGTTAACTTAACTAATTGCGGAAGAAATTACTTCTCTAGCATTTTGCTAAAAAGTAATGAAAATAGCGTTATAAAAGGAGCGTAAAAAAGTGTTGTCGGAGTATCAAAAGATTATTAAACAAATGAACGATGCCTTTGAAGAGTTTGGAGTATTAATTGCTAATGAGACGAAAAAAATTGATCAGTTTGACTTAACAATGCAGCAAGATCTCATCTTAGCTTATATAGCTAAGCATTTAAACGTAACAGCAAACGAAATTGCTCATTCGTTCGGTATTACGAAAAGTGCTGTAAGTCAAGTTCTCTCAAAACTTGAACAAAATAAAATGATTATACGAGCGGTCAACCCACAAAATAAGCGAGAATCTTTTATATCATTAGGAGAAAATGGAGAAAAGTATGTCTCTTTGCTCCAAGAATTGGACATAAAGCTTATTAAGAACTATTATTCAAAAGTGAACTTAGATGATTTAACACATATGACACGAACAATGGAAAAAATTAATGAAGTTATTAAAGAAGAAAATGAAACAACTCAGAAAAAAGGTACATTACATAGAGAATAGTACTGGAGGTTTAACTACGCTTTGATTTATATACCCAACATGATTACAATCGGAAATTTTATTTGTGGAATTTTAGCTATTCACTCTTTATTATTTCACCACGTTCATTCAGCTGTTATGCTGATTTTTACAGGAATGTTTTTTGATCTTTTTGATGGTCTAGCTGCCCGCAAGCTTAATGTTGTTTCAGAAATCGGCAAAGAGCTGGATTCTTTAGCTGATCTTGTCACATTTAGCGTTGCGCCATCAATGCTTGCCTACAGTGTGTCATTATATGAGCTGCCGCTTATCGGTCTTTTATGTGCACTTGCTTTCAGTGTTTGTGGAATGCTTCGTCTTGCCCGTTTTAATGCTGAACAAAGCAAACTATCAACATTTATTGGAATGCCTGCTCCATTCGCTGCGATTTGTCTTGTTGTGCTAAGTTTTGTACATAACCCAGTGATTCTAGCCATTGGGACGTGTATTCTTGCTTATCTTATGGTAAGTCGAGTCAAATTCCCACATTTCAAGAGCCAAGCCCCTGAAAACGTGGAGATGCAAGGATGGAACTAGTCGAGCATCTTATTACACACTATGGCTATATTGCTGTTTTTTTGATGCTTACGCTCGGAATTGTGGGTTTACCCATTCCTGATGAAGTATTAATGACGCTCATTGGGTACTTTACACATGTTGGTACGCTCAACTATGAACTTGCTATTGTTATTAGTTTTACAGGTGCTCTATTAGGAATGATAATTAGCTACCTTATTGGAAGAAAAGCAGGTCGTCCTTTTATTGATAAGTATGGAAAGTGGGTTGGTTTAAAAGAAAAACGAATGGATAAAGTGGAAACATGGATGAAGAAATATGGGCCATATTCGCTTATCCTTGGCTACTTTATTCCGGGTGTGCGCCATGTGACATGCTACTTTTCAGGCATTACCCGGATGAATTTAAAAACATATCTCTTATTTGTGGCCATTGGTGCTTTCTTATGGTGCTTTGTTTTTATTACAATTGGAAGAATTGCCGGTGTTATTCGATTTTAAGATAGTTACGGAGTGAAGCGTTCTAAGTTGAAAAACTTAGGGCGCTTTTTTTGTGGATTGGTTGAAGGTGTTAATAATATTTTTCTATCATTAGCATTAAGTCTTTAATAATATTAAATTTTTGATAGGGAATATTGCCCTTTTTTTGAAAAATATATTAACAAAATTAGGAGTATTGTATATAATTATCTTTGTTACATAATTTTAGGAGGTTTATGCATGAAAAAGGTCATTATGGCAGCAGTTCTATCTTTTGCACTCTTTCTATCTTTTATTGGTGTTCAACCATCAAGTGCTAAAGCCCAGTCTGCTCACAATCCAGTTGTATTTGTACATGGTATTGGAGGAGCTTCTTATAATTTCTTCAGTATTGAAAACTATTTAAGATTGCAAGGATGGGATAGAAGTCAGTTCTATGCCATTGATTTCTACAACAAAGCAGGTTCTAACTCCACAAACGGACCACAGCTTGCAACGTACATTGATCGCGTTCTAAGAGAAACAGGATCAGATAAAGTTGATATTGTAGCTCATAGCATGGGAGGAGCAAATACGCTTTATTACATCAAGTATCTTGGTGGCGGGGACAAAATTGAGAATGTTGTTACTTTAGGTGGAGCTAACGGTCTATCTTCTTCAGTAGCATTGCCAGGTACAGATCCTAACCAAAAAATCTTATATACTTCAATCTACAGCATAAATGATGGAATTGTTCTTCCTAGTCTTTCTCGATTACAAGGAGCAAGAAACATTCAACTTTATGGCATCACTCATATCGGTTTATTGGCAAATAGTCAAGTAAACGGATATATTAAAGAAGGATTAAATGGTGGAGGCTTGAACACAAATTAAGCTAATGCCACAATAAAAAACTGCTTCTACTATATTAGTAGAGCGGTTTTTTGTTGTGGCAAAGTGTTATTCTGTCATTTTCCGATACTGAACATATGAATAGAGAGTTGGAATAAGAACAACAGCAAGAATAATAGAGATAATCAGAGGAAATAACAGTTGTTCTGGAACAAACGGAGTTACGAAGAATAAAAGACCTCCTAGGATAAACAGTTTTGAACCAAGTCTGTGTGTTTTTCTCCATACTTGCTCATTGCTGAGTGTCCAAGCAGTTCTAATCCCAATAAAAAAGTTAGGTTTTACCGTTTGCATGTAGTTTCCTAAAATAATAAACAAAATACCAACAAGGATAGGAGTAATTGTTGTAACATTTAAGTTATATCCAAGGCTTGCAAGAAGAACGGAAATATTAAGAAGAAACAAAACCAACATAATAGCAAGCGTGATAATTCGATACGAGCGTGAAAACTTTTGATAGTTTTGTTTCCGAGGATCCATTTTAGGGGAAAGCACTAAAACCGCATACAAGAACATCAAGATTCCATTGTGAGTAAACGCTGCTTGTAGCTTAGGTGCGTAAGAATTTACAGTTCCATCAACTCCCCACTGCATCGGAATTTGAGAGGGTAGCTTATTGTAGAGGATCACCCAACATAAGATGGAAAGTGACATAATGATAAGAGGGAAGACGTGTTTTTTCATTTCTTTTCATCTCCTTTTTCAACAAAATCAAGGGCCCAGCTCACAAGTTCTTGGAAAACAGTCGCATTTAAAGAATACACAACATACTGACCTTTTTTTTCATCTGAAACAAGGTCGGCATTTTTCAAGATTTTTAAGTGCTGAGAAATGCTAGGCTTTGACATATTAAATTGTTCTGCAATTTCTCCAGCTGTCATATCTCTTTCTTTTAAGAGAGATAAAATTTTACGACGGGTCCCATCAGCGAGAGCTTTAAATGCGTTGTTCATAAGGTGAGTCCTTTCTTCGGTATTTAGTTAATTAAGTATTTACTTAAATACTAAACTAAAAGGAATTCTTTGTCAATAGGCGAAAACCGGTGTCCTTCTATAAAGAATACCGGTTTTTAGTGAAACATTATTCTTCTTTTAATAGCGTGCTGCTTGATACGCGTTCATCAACATTTTTTGAAACGTTTGTTTTATATTCTAAATTGCGATCATAGTCCATTTTAAAAAGGCATGAATATAAAATATCTAAGAGGAGATGAATCGAGTTATTTGTAGAATATGTAGCGATTTTCGAATAAAGTTTTTCACGCGTTGAAATGGACATGGCACAATCCGAGAGCTTTCTTAAGCTGTTTTCTCCAATACTTGTGAGAGAAATAATAGGAGTGCGGTTTCTTTTTAAAATGTTCGCGATTTTTAAAACTTCTTCTGTTTCTCCAGAATAGGAAATTAAGATTGCCGCATGCTGAGGCGTCGAATTGGATGCTACAAATGGTTGCTCTTCAGGTACACTCATAATGTCAACATACTTGTTAATACGAAGCATTTTATGTTTGAAATCATATGCCATAATAAGGGAGTTGCTAATCCCGTAGATGCTAATATGCTGTGCTTTGTGAAGAAGTTCAACAGCTTTTTGTAGCTCTGTATGCTTTAAAAGGGACAGCGTATCTTCAATTGATTCTGAGGCAAGATGTCCAATTTTCGCAGCCACATTTATAAACGTATCATTTGTATCAAATGGATAGTTTGGATCAATGTTAGAAAAGTGCTGATTCAAATAGTGAAGCTCTTCAAGATATTTTTCTTTTAATTCATTCCACCCGCTAAAGCCTAATTTTTTAGACAAGCGAACAGCTGTTGAAGGGGAAGTATAGGTAGCTTTTGCTAAATCTTTTGTTGAGAGACTTTCAATATTTTCTTTCTCCTGGAGAATAAATTTCGCTAATATTTCTTCTGATTTTGATAAAGAGTCCATTGATTCAAGTTTATTCGAAATAATCATTGTGCAACATTCCTTCTATATGTGAAAGTTAATCGTTTTCAAAACGGCATTCCAAAAATATGTGCTTATTATTCATTAAAATTAAAACGGCATTTCAAAGTTACTGTAAGCCATTTCATTAAAAGTAGCGTTGTTCTATTATTAAAGTATAACATTTCACAATTAAAAAAACGGAATCACTTAGAAAAGGATTCGTTTTGTTTTTATAAAGGGAGGAAAACAACATGGCATTCAAAGAAAACTTTTTATGGGGCGGAGCCGTTGCTGCTCACCAAATTGAAGGCGGTTGGAATAAAGGCGGAAAAGGACCAAGTGTTGCTGATGTAATGACGGCAGGTGCGCACGGTGTGCCGCGTGAAATTACGGACGGTATTGTAGAAGGAAAATATTATCCAAACCATGAAGGCATCAACTTTTACGAGAATTATAAAGAAGATATTGCCCTATTTGCGGAGATGGGTTTTAAATGCTTCCGTACTAGTATTGCATGGTCACGTATTTTCCCTAAAGGTGACGAGCTGGAGCCAAATGAAGACGGCTTAAAGTTTTATGACGATTTATTTGATGAACTATTAAAGCATGGGATCGAACCTGTTGTCACATTAAGCCACTTTGAAATGCCGTATCATCTTGCAAAAGAATATGGTGGATGGCGCAGCCGTGACGTAATCGGTTTCTTCGTGCATTATGCAACAACAGTAATGGAACGTTACAAAGATAAAGTAAAGTATTGGATGACGTTCAATGAAATCAACAACCAAAAGAACACATCAAACCCAATTTTCTTATGGACATGCTCTGGGGTTAAATGTGAAGAAGGCGAAAATCCTGAAGAAGTGATGTACCAAGCTGTTCACCATGAGCTTGTTGCAAGCGCACTTGCTGTGAAAGCAGCTCGCAACATTAGCCCTGATCTTCAAGTAGGATGCATGGTGGCAATGGTGCCGATTTATCCGTACTCTTGTAATCCAGATGATATGATGCTGCAAGTCGAATCTATGCATGACCGCTGGCTCTTTGCTGATGTCCATTGCCGCGGCCATTACGGAGCTTATGCGTTAAAAGAGTGGGAGAGAAAAGGCTACAACATTAAAATGGAGCCTGGTGACGCGGAAATTCTTGCAGAAGGAACAGTAGACTATATCGGCTTTAGCTATTATATGTCAGACGCTGTGAAAACTGGAGTAAATGAAATTGATCCAACAAACATAGCAGGATCAAGCGCTAGCGTGAAGAACCCTCATGTCAAAGCATCTGACTGGGGTTGGCAGATTGACCCTGTTGGTTTACGCTATTCATTGAATATGCTATATGAAAGATATGAGCTTCCATTATTCATTGTTGAAAATGGATTTGGTGCCATTGATGTGAAGAATGAAGACGGTACTTGCGATGATGACTATCGCATTGATTATTTAGGAGCACATATTAAAGAAATGAAAAAAGCAGTTGAGCTTGATGGTGTTGACTTAATGGGCTATACTCCGTGGGGATGTATTGACTTAGTTTCTTTCACAACAGGAGAAATGAAAAAACGCTATGGCTTCATTTACGTTGATCGTGATAACGAAGGAAACGGCACATTAGAACGTTCAAAGAAAAAGTCGTTTGATTGGTACAAACAGGTAATTGCAACAAATGGAGAAGAAGTATAAGAATGAAGTAGAAAAAAAGTGGATGAAGCACTAGGCTTCATCCACTTTTTTTGTAGGTTGCTTCAAACCTTCTGTCTTTGTATAATAACCGCATGAGATCCTTTCTACAAACGATCTCATGAATGTTCCTAAAGTAAATGATGGAGTGAAAAATATGAAAAAATCAGAGAAATTAGCCTCCTAAAATTAAAAATTATATTTTAGGAGGAAGAGTCATGAACTTTCATCAAATTGATATTGAAAATTGGAATAGAAAAGAGCATTTCCATCACTATATGAGTGGAGCAAAATGTTCTTTCAATCTAACAGCGAACTTAGATGTGACGGAATTATTAGCGGCATTAAAAGATAAGAAGATTAAATTTTATCCTGCGTTTATTTATATGGTGACGCGAATCGTCAACAAGCATAGAGAATTTAGAACAACTTTTAATGAAAAAGGAATTCTCGGATATTGGGATGAAGTTGTCCCAAATTATACGGTTTTCCATAAAGATGCTGGGACTTTTTCTGCGCTCTGGACTGATTATTCTTCTGACTTCTCCACTTTTTATAAAAGTTATGAGTCTGATCTGAACGTATTCGGTCATCAAAAAGGATTATGGGTAAAAGAAAATGTCCCACCCCATACGTTCTCAATCTCTTCAATCCCATGGGTGAACTTTTCATCGTTTGAATTAAACTTATTTAATGGGGAAGATTATCTTCTGCCTATTATTACATGTGGAAAATATGCTTCTAACGGCAATCAAACATTACTGCCTATCTCAATACGAGTTCATCATGCTGTATGTGATGGTTATCATGTAAGTCTTTTTCTACATGATTTACAGCAACTTATTGATGATTATCTCGATTGGTTAGCCTAGAAAAGGCAAGATGAAAAAGCATCCATTACCTAATGGATGCTTTTTTGTTTTCTTAAGAATGCCACACTTCCTGTAGCGTATTTTTAAATACAGCATTCAGCTTAGGTGTAGGATCCTCAACTTTCAAATCCAAGCTTTTCGCATACGCTTCTAAACTCTCTAATTCATAAGATAGAAAATCATTAATAACGTGAATTTTAGGCTCTAAATCAAGCTCATCTCCAGCCATCTTCCGCTGAAGAAGAACGGTGATTTCCTCTTTAATTTCACCATCTGGCACTACTCCATCTAACAACTCTTGAAATTCTAACGGAGGAAACTCGTTAAATTGTTCAATCCAGCGTGACGCAAGAATGGGGCGAAGGACGTAAAAGTATTTTTTGATTTTTACTGTATCTCCTTGTAGAAACTCCTTAAAATTCTTTCTTGCCATATTTAAATAATGATAGATCGCTGACGTTGGAAGGAAAATCTCGTCTACTAGCTCACGAATTTGCTTCATCGTTGAAAACTTCTCATAATAGACAATCCCTGAATTTATCCATTCTAGAAGAGGGGGATTTCCTTTTCGAAATAGCTTGAGCGCTTTTGTAAGCTCCCAGCCGACAACGTCTAATTTATCATTAATAGGAAGCTCTATCACGTCTCGTCTTTTGCCAACGCCCATTGGATCAATCACTAAATAATCATGGGGGGGATGAACATAAATAAACCTGACGTCAAAGTCGCTATCTTTAGAAGGAAACCCCCACGCTCTGCTGCCAGATTCACAAGCATAGAGCACTTTTACATTGTAATTCTTTTCAATTTCCTTAAGTGTTTCGATAATGGTTGTTTCCACTGTCATTTTTTAAGCTCCATTCTATCCTTAAACTACCTCCATTATATACCAAGCGAAGAAGTTTTCGCTAAAAGGAATTGCTTATTTCTGCTATACTAGGGTATGATTAAATATCACATGACATTTTGCAGTAGGAGTGGTTTTTATCGATATTTTAGGCTGGATTGTTGTTAGTCTTGTATTTATAGTCGCATATGTAGGATTAATTTATCCGATTATCCCAAGCGTCTTGTTTATTATAGCGGGGTATCTTTTATATGGTCTGTTTTTCAGCTTTGAACAGTTTTCGATTCTATTTTGGATTATTCAAGCAATGTTCGTTATCTTGCTTTTTGTTGCCGATTACTTTTCCAACTTAGTTGGAGTTAAGCGCTATGGCGGTTCAAAAGCAGGGATATGGGGAAGTACGATTGGTCTTCTCGTTGGACCATTTGTGATTCCTGTTGTCGGCATTGTTGCTGGACCGTTTTTAGGAGCGGTCATTGCAGAACTTCTCGTACATAGAAAAAGCATAGGAGACGCAATGAAGGTAGGATATGGTTCACTTATCGGATTTTTAAGCAGCATTGTTGTAAAAGGTGCTCTCCAGACGATTATGATTGTGTATTTTATCTTTCAAGTACAGTGAAGACAACTCGGTAAAGAGTTGTCTTTTTATTTGTGCTAGAAAAGGGGAGAAGGGTTGTATTACAATAGAGATAGAGAACCTTGCATCTTAGATTGTAAAAACTTCCTTACTACAATAAGAACATGCAAGGAGGATAAAAAATGAAAACGTATTCAAAGTTTAGCATGCCAGAGTCTGTTTTTTATGGAAGAGACGCTTTAAAGCAGCTCGGAGATGAAGTTGCTACATATGGGAAGAGGGCGCTTTTAATTAGTGACCGGATTATGGAGAAAATCGGTCATGTCGGAAAATGCACGGATTTATTAGAAAGGGCAAACGTTACGTACTCTTCTTACTTAGATGTGAATTCAGAGCCTACAGACTCTCATGTGAAAGAAGCCCTTGATATTTGTGTGAAAGAAAAATGCGATGTTGTAATTGCCATTGGCGGAGGAAGTTGCATTGACGCCGCTAAAGCCGTTGCTGTTCTTGCCACAAACGGGGGAGGAATTAACGACTATCTTCACAGCACCTCTGCTCTTACAAAAGAACCGCTCCCACTTATCACGATTCCAACAACAGCTGGCACAGGTTCAGAAGTTACAAACGTAACGGTTATTACAAATACACAAGAAGATATTAAAATGATGATTAAACATCCTGCTTTTCTTCCAAAAGTCGCCATTGTAGATCCAGTCCTAACACGATCTACACCATCTTCTGTTACAGCTGCAACAGGCATAGACGCCCTTTGTCATGCGATAGAAGCGTACCTTTCTAAGAGGTCACAGCCGCTGACTGATAACTTAGCTCTTTCAGCGATTGAAGATATTTTAACGTATATTAAAAGAGCCTATGACAATGGAGAAGACATGGAAGCACGCGAGAAAATGGCAACAGCGTCAATGAAAGCAGGTCTTGCTTTTACAAATGCCTCTGTAACGCTTGTTCACGGCATGTCTCGTCCTATTGGTGCCCTATTTCATGTTCCGCATGGGATCTCAAATGCGATGCTGCTTCCTGCCCTATTGGAATTTACAAAAGAAGAGGCAACAGAGAAACTAGCGGTGATTGGGCGCCTTCTTTATCCAGAATCAAAAGCATTTCAGGATGAGAGACTGGCAGATTTAGTGATTTATAAAATCAAATTACTTTGCTCTGAGCTCAATATTCCGAATATGGAGAAATGGGGCATTGATAAAGAAAAGTTCCAAAAAGTTGTAGCTAAAATGGCGACGGATGCATTAGCGAGCGGAAGCCCGGGGAATAATCCTAGAGTGCCGTCGCATGAAGAGATTGTGGAGCTTTATTATACGTGCTATGAGTATGACTTTTCGGTGAGTGAAGAAATGTTGAAGTCTTGAATATAAAAAAAGCAAGGAAGTGCATCTTCCTTGCTTTTTATTTTGTCCAGTACGGAACTGTTGACTACGTTAACCGTATGATTATTTAAAGCTTTGCTGGAGGTGGATATATTGGCTGGCGTTATTCTGAGCTTTATTCTCTTTATCCCCCTGTATGCTGTTCTTATTTGGAGTTACTTCGATCCAGAAGAAAGCTTATTATTCGGGAAAAGATGGATGTATCAAGAAAATCCTGGGCCAACACCCGCTGCTATTCGCTATATTAAAGTCATGTCGTTCATAGGAATAGTAGGCCTGACATTAGTATTTATTTTCCTATTTATCAAATTTATCTAAAAAGATAACCACATTTTTAGTAAACTAGAAAGATAGACTGATTTACATGAAAGGAGTCAAATACAATGCCTCATAAAAAAGAAGATGAAGTAAATTTACTCAACCTTATCCGTATTGCAACAAACGCGGGAACTGAAATTTTAGGTGTATACGATTCAGAAGACATTGCACTAGAAACAAAAGCTGACGACTCACCGCTAACCTTAGCGGATAAAAAATCACATGAAGTGATCGCAGCTTCTCTTCAAAAAGAGCATCCAACAATTCCACTCCTAAGTGAAGAAGGTACACATCTTCCTTATCATGAGCGAAAAGAGTGGGATTACTTTTGGGTAGTCGACCCACTAGACGGAACGAAAGAGTTTGTTAAACGAAACGGAGAGTTTACCGTTAATATTGCGCTTGTACATAAAAATGTTCCGCTCATTGGTGTCATTTACGTTCCGGTTTGGGATACGGTTTATTTTGCGAAGAAAGGGTTTGGGGCTTATAAGCTAGAAAATTGTAAAGAAGTACTCGCAAAAGAAGCAGAATCATTCCAAGAAAAAGCAGAAAAGTTACCGTTAGCACAAGAAAGAAAAGGCTTAAATGTAGTTGCTAGCCGCTCACATATGTCAGAAGATACAAAACAATTTGTAAAAGAACTAGAAAAAGAAGCGGAAGAAGTAAATATTGTTTCTGCCGGAAGTTCCTTAAAGTTTTGCTTAGTTGCAGAAGGAAAAGCAGACGTTTATCCACGCTTTGCTCCAACAATGGAATGGGATACAGCTGCAGGACATGCAATTGTTGAAGAAGCAGGAGGAAGAGTTACAAAACAAGATGGAACGCCGCTCTTGTATAATAAAGAGGAGTTAGTTAATCCTTGGTTTGTTGTGGAGAGAACAAAGGAGAATGTTGTTAAATAGGTAGATATAGAAGGAGAAATCAGATAAAAATTTGTGGTTTCTCCTTGTTTTTTTATTAGTGCGTACACTTTATAATCATCAGCTAAGCGTGGTATTGCTAAAGAAAGTTGCTTCAATTATGATAGAATTACAAAAAGCAGTGATCCCTGTCCTGCTTTTTATTTCTTCTCCGTTGAAGGCCTCGCTTGGCTCATAAGATAAATAAAAACGAAGAGAAGGAAACTTTAAAAGGAACTAAAGGTGATAAAATGTTAGATTTACAAAACTATTTTAGTGTATTTGATAAATACGCACATGATTTTTTAGGAATGGACGAAGAGAATCAACTTCAATTTGAATTGATTTTATCTAGTGAATATATGACGAGTCAGTCTGCTGAATTTGATCCTAAGTTAAAACCAGTAGAAGTTGTTATTCCATACATAGTAGATAGCGGGTATAAATATATTCTTCAGGAATCCTATAGCTTGATGTATATTGATGATGAAGAAAAGGAGAAGGCTACTTCCTGTCCAATCTGTTCGTGTGAAGCTCATCTGATGACAAAAGTAGAAGAAGAGGATGAGGAAGCGATCATCTATGCTCATCGCTGTGATTTTTCTCCTGAATCTATCATGAATGTAATTCAAGAAGTGAAAGAAGATGAAGTCTTACAAGAAAGTGAAGACGATCTTCAAGGCTTGCAATTAGAATATAATGAGCAAGGGCAAGTTGGATTTAGTTTCAACGGTGCTCAGTACGTAGCCGTCAATGAAGGTGTATTTCATTACCACTTTTCTGCTGATGAAATCCATTGCTATTTCTGCAGTAAAGGGGAGCCTGTGGAAGAGATTGAAGGGGGACAAGGGGTTATCCAACTCTGTCCTGTTTTAACTAAACATCGAGATAAAATTCTTAAGATGTTGAATGTCTAAATTATAAAATTAGGAAAATGAGTATTTAGGTTAAGTACCAAAAGTTAAAGATGTTTGAACTTTGTTTGAAAAGTGTGATCGAGCATCTCTTCATAATTCCATTTAAAGATGATAAACAAGGGAACCAGAGACTAGAACATCATTTCATCTCTGGTTCTTTTATTTTGAATTAGGGCGTTAACATTACAATTTTTAAAATTACAGGAGAGTTACTATGTCAAAATATAAATATAGATTTAAAGAGAAAAGGGAACGCATCATTATCGACTTATCCCAAAGTCATTTAGAAAACAGCTTTCTTATTGAAATTTCATTGGGATCAGATATTTTAGCAAACTTTAATGATATTGAAGAGAAGTTTATTGCTTATTTAAAAGTCCTAACAGGAGAAGAAGAGATGTACAAAGGAGGAGGAAATACAAGTATAATTCGAGCATATGAAAATTTCGCTTTATTCGAGAGCCTATTTCCTGATGGGGAAGAGGAAGTTATTTGTGCAATAGAAACGATAGAGTTTATGAAGATACTACTGGCTTGGGCCCAGGAAGTTTTTAAGTGTGATAGGAAATATGAAAGGATAAGTGAGGAACAGTTAAAAGAGCAGATGCTATGGTTAAGAGAAGCATGGACAGAGATTAACAAATATGGAGAAAACGCGGAGGGAATTAAGTATTAATTATGAAGCTTTATTATATCGACGAATACATAGGAGAAATCACAAATATAGAAGGTGAAGGATTTTGGATGAGTGGAAGACTTCATCCTACCAAAAACATAGTGAAGTTTACAGATTTGTTTGTAGCCTTAACTGATGAAGATAATGAGTTCCGTCCAGAACAATATGAAGAAGCATGGATGGATGATACTAATTGGTTTGTGGTTGATGAAAAAGAGAATAAGCGTGGGATTGATTTACCTGCTGTTTATTTTTTAAGAGATATTTGGTGGAAATGGAGATAAGTATGTATTAATTGATATTAAAACATACATAGCTCTAATAGATGATAAAAAAGCTTCCTATCCTAAACCCGCTCTTCCTATAAATAGAGAGGAGAAGCAAGAATAACAAAGTGAAAGAAGTTTAGAAAGGGAATGGAAATGTTTATTCAATATGATGAGTATGAATTACTTGAATTTTTTCAAGATGAACCAGTAAGCGTAGGGGATGATATACGTGCTGGTATTCTTTTGTATGTATATGAAGATAACAACAATTTTAAATTGGTGTTTACGCTAGATGTTTATCGAAAAGTGTGCACTATTAGTATTACATATAAAGATTATTCGGTTTTTGATGGAGAGTTCCTCAATGTTACAGAAATACGCAAAAGAGAGCGAGATTTGATTATTCGTATAAAAGGAATGGAGAAAGTAAAGATAAAGTTTTTTAAGCAACTTGGAGTCGAATTGTTATAGAAGTTGGAGAGATGTTCAAAGTGAATTTAAAGTTAATAGAATGTGAGCAACAACCAGAAATCACCTAGGTGAAAATTAATGAAACAAAACACTAACAAACTCTTTAAAACAGGAGTGTATTTCATGGAGAAACAAGGAAGTATTTCAATATGGCTAGGAAATCTTAAGGGAGAAAGAGACTTAGAGGAATATGTTGCTTTGAAATATAACGAGGATGGAGATTCTATTCCTTCTCCATTTTTTAGGGGTTTTCATATTAACCAGTATGAAACAGACGAAGATTTCTTTGAAGTGGAATGGTTAGGAGAGAGCAGCAAAGATATTTCTAAGCTGTTGGAAGGCATATCATACGAGGAAGTCATTATTCCTAAAGTTAAGAAATACAGCGAACTTAAAAAAACATATAACTCTATTATTCTTATTTATCACTTTGCGTATAGCGGTGAGGTACATAGCTCAGGGAAGTTTGATTTTATTTTATGTACTAACTACAACTAAACGATGGAGGCAAGTTTATGGGAAATTGGGAGTATGATGAATTGTTCTATACGATTAAAGAATTTTATGAAGAATTTTTAGAATAAAATAGAGGATATCGATATGCTGCAGCAAGATTAGCGAATGAATTCGATAATTTAGGTAAAGTAGAAGATGTTATTGTTGATACGGCTATTGGCGAGATTGTTATGACACACGAAAAAGTATTTGTCGGAACAGTTGAAGGAACTACAAAGCGGCTAAGCTCGTTTCCGTTAGAAGAAGCTATTGGAGAGTTATCGTTAGGTGAAGTTAATGATTTATCTCAAAGAATTAGACGTGTCTTAAAAGGATTAAGGGAAGTAAAGGTTGATTATAATTCCCGTGCAGAGTAATACATAAGTGACTAAGGATTGTTAATAATGGAACGTGAACATCACAGGGTAGTTAAGGTAGAAGTTGATTATATAGAAAGGAATGTATATTAAATTGAGTAAAGCAAGCGAGATTAGTAGATTCCAAAGTGGATTCTCAGAAGAAGTCATTGAAATAGCTGCTGTGACAGGAGCATTAGGAACTAGTGCGGGAAGAGCAGGGAATGATGTGATGTGGACAGCATCCATTGAGTTAATTGCGTGGAAGACCTTACATAATGATAACCCCCCTAAAAAGGAAGAGATACGGCTTCAGTGGTTAGCAGATGATAAAGAATGGCAAGAAACAAGAAAGATGATAGAAGCCTATACAATTGTAAAATTACAAGTTCGCAGGGGGGAAAATGCAATGATGCTTGTCGACCTCTTAGACCCAGCATATAAGGATAATGAGTTGGAACATCTATTAGAAGAAGCAAAAAAGCCTGTTTATTATCATGATGAAATATTAGGAGAGTTTACCCTTGAGAAAGGTGTTAAACTTTTCGAAAAGCGCACCTCTTGGAATGACGAGGAGTGTTATCTTTATTTTGACTGGAATGAAGATTCCCCTATAATGAAGTCTGCTTTAGAAACAGCTCATACACTTTTCAACGAACAGAATGAATGGGATCGAAAGGTTAGAATGTATGCTGCTGAAGAGTTGGTTGAACTCGCAAATGACTGGCTGCAAGGAGACGATGAGGCAGAGGTAGAGGAAATTACAAAAGAAATGTTTATAAATTGTATAAAGGTCACAAGCATATCTGTTGATCCCTATGGTGATTTTACGATCTATTTTTCTGATGGAGATATGTTTGGTGGTCATTGTATTATTGTGGATGGGAATGTTAGTGGAGTTTTTAGCGGGGCTGAAATTGCAGGGTAATGATAAGAAAGCAAGTAATAAGAGCCTGGGTTGAGAAAAGTAAAATATGCTCTTATTACTTGCTTTTTGCTGAAGTAAAATTATTCATTATAATATGGTGGTTCCTCTCCTGAAATAGCATGAAGTGTCAATGAGTTTCATGAGAAGTTCCAAATTTTCCACTTTCTCCGTCTTTGCTCCATTTTTCTATAAATCTAACCGAGTATGTATTTCTTTTAATTTTCTTAGCCCTTGTTTCTCTTGTAATATGGTATCCTTTCTCTTTGGAGTCTACTGTACCAATTTTATGAGGGAATTTGCTTGTAATAGAATGATCATCTATTGCTGATTCTATTGCATCCTCTGCTGTAAATGGAGGTAGGGGCTCTGAAATAGTTGCAAAGTAAATAGCAGAACAGACAATAGGAAGTAGAGAAACAAGCAAAATGTATTTTATAGAACGGCTCTCATCCCCTTGAGTCATTTGCCAATAGTCAATAAGCGCATACAGTATGGCTATGCCAGCAATACATAGAACAACTAATGCACTTTTGGAAACCACTCCACCTGTTAAAGCTCCTACTAATCCATGCAGTATAATATAAGTGAATGAGTTCAGATTAAATTTATTCCATAAAACTTCAATAAGAACAGAAACAAGAGTAGCATAAATTAAAATAACGGCGCCTACATAAAGACCATAAACGAATAACCATAATATAAATCCTTGCGCTAATTTGTAGTCATTAACACTTGTTTCAACTGAGCGAATCATATATAGAAAAGATAATAAGCATGACACTAATAACGTCACGGAAAACGTATTAAAAACTTTCCATCTAATAATAGATTAATCCAAGACATTTTCTCTCCTTTTAAGTTCTCCTACAGGTAAAAGGGGTTTAAGGTTTAAAAGTTAATATATTAAAAAACTGAAGTTTGTGTTGAAATAGGAACCATATTGAGATCTGTTACTATAAAATTCAGAGGTCTTTATATGATTAAGGAAACCAGCTTATATATATTTAATAATTGTGCTGTCTTTTATTTTATATGGTCGGCTCTGTTGGATTCAAGTGGGCATCTTTATACAAGATGTACAGAGAGGTAAGGAATAAATTAGGCATAACGTGTTACAGTAGTGTTAGAAAAAGAAACAGGGTTTTCTATATCAAAGGTTTATAAACTCTATGAAAAATACATTTTTAAAATACTTTAAATCGGTCTATTTTTTGCAATTCTATAGGGTTTAAATTCTCTATCTCGTTACTGCACACCCCAATGAAAAAATCATTATGGAATTTGAGTGACTTGAAGTGAAAAGTATTAGAACTTACTTTGCTTTGATTTCTTAACATGATTTTTCCTTTTTCCCAGTTATCCATATCAAAACCAAAGTCAGAAAATTGAGTACTCATACCCTCCCCAGTTGTTTTAACAAAGGCTTCCTTCAAAGTCCAAACTTTAAAGAAAAAAGATAAGCGTTCTTCAAATCTTAAATCTTTATAATATAAGACTTCTTCCTGAGTAAAACAATATTTAGTTATTGATAAGTCTATTAACTGTTTTTTTTCTATATCTACTCCGATTTTTCCATGGGTTGAGATACCACAAAGAATTTTATCAGAGGAATGAGAGAAATTAAAATCTCCGTTAAATAGTTGTGGAGACGATAAGTAAGGACGCCCCTTTTCTGTTCTTTTAATTAAGAAATCAGTAGTATTTAATAATTCAGTAAAATATTTACGGATATAAAGTTGGGCTAACAAGGAACGTTGTCTATCTTCCCAATTGTGATAAGCGCTAATTTTGTCTCTTTCATATTTTGGTAAGGAATTCAACTTCTGTTGTAAAAAAGTATTTTCTAAACGATTTCCAAGTGGGATGATAATAAGCTTTGCATTTTTCATGTATGTTTTCCTTTCTTATAATAGAGGATAAATTTTAAATATAGAATAATGAAGTTAATTATCATATATTATGAATGATTAAAATTCCAAGATGAGATGCTATTTTTTAATATCAGTTTTTTCTGAATTTTATTGCATATTGTTTATTACTAAGTTAACATTAATTTGTATTAAAAGAAAATAATAGGAGAGGGAGGAATGATGAAAATCTTAAATTATATTAAAGGAATTATATTGGAAAATAGTGAAGAACTCCCCTTTTCGGGTTCAGTTTTGATTGAAAATAAACATGGTGTCTTTTTAAAAGAAGGTTTTGGATATGCTAACAGAAATGAAAAATTAGCTATTAACCCTAGTACCATATTTGCTATGGCTTCTGGGTGTAAAATTTTTACATCTGTTGCTATATCTAGGCTTGTTGAGGATGGTAAATTGACATTTGATACTTATCTGAAAGACTGTTTAGATATCGAGTTTCCCAACTTTTCTCCAGATATCACAATTCACCATCTATTAACGCATACGTCAGGTATTCCGGATTACTTTGATGAGGAAGTAATGGAAGATTTTGAGGAACTATGGCGAGAAATTCCCATGTATTCTATTACTTCTCCTAATGCTTTCTTACCCATGTTCCAAGATCATAAAATGAAATTTGAACCTGGTACTAAGTTCTCTTATAGCAATTCAGGTTTTATTGTTCTAGGACTATTAGTAGAGAAATTAGCAGGTGTATCATTTTCAGAGTATATAAAGAATCATATTTTTAAAGTTTGTGGAATGACAAATTCAGGTTATTATCGAATGGATCAGTTACCTCCAAATACAGCTTTAGGTTACATTGATGATAAAGAGAGTGGGTCTTGGAGAACGAACATTTATTCTGTTCCTGTTGTAGGAGGGCCAGACGGAGGAGCGTTTACAACGGTTGAAGATTTATCACTTTTTTGGAAAGCTCTTATGGGAGGAGAATTACTTAGTTCAGATTATCTTAATACATTATTAACACCGCATGTTAAAAGCAATGACTCTACTTCGTATGGATATGGTGTTTGGATTATGACAGAAAAAGATGAGATTTTGAAATATGCTATTTTAGGATTTGATCCAGGAGTAAGAATGCATTCTTCTGTAAATATAAAAAACAATGTTCAAACACATATTTTATCCAATATTGAGCAAAGTATTTATCCCATAGTTTCTCTTGTAGATGAGGTGTTTAATGATAACTCTAGTCATAATATAGATACTGATAGTTAGAATATTGTAATGAATTTAAGATTTCTTGGTATTCACTGAATCATTAAAATTAAAAAGGAGATATAAAATGGACAATATATCTGTGGATATGGAAAAAGAATTGCCTAAACCTATAAAAAAACACTCATTTTCAAAAGAGATTATAGGAGGAATTCGTGATTTACAAGAGAAAAACAATTGGTACAATTTCTTCGCTATAGGATTAGATTGGTTTATCATCTCTCTAGCTATTATTTTAAATTATATGATTCCCCATATTCTAATGTATCTAGTTAGTATTGTAATCATTGGTAGTCGGATGCGGGGTTTAGATATCATGATGCATGAGTCTAGTCATAAAATGCTTTTTAGAAATAAACATTTGAATAAATGGATAGCAAGTTTATTTGCAGCTTTTCCAATACTAATTTCTTATGATGCTTATTGTAAAAGCCATATGAACCATCACAGATTTTTATGGAGTGATATTGATCCTGACAAACAAAGGTATCATATAGTAGGATTAGACTCACCGCCTAAAAATAAAATTACTTTTTTTGTTAAGCATATATTAAAACCTTTATTCCTAGTACATGTACCTAACTACTTAATTGGCATGATAAAGGTGACTGCTTATGTAAAAGAAGAATCTAATTTAGACCGAATTATTCGTCTTGCATACTGGGGAATTATTATAGTAGCTTCCATCTATTTTGGTTTTTGGCAAGAGTTCATATTATATTGGGTTATACCGTTTCTGACTACTTTTCAAATTTTAAAATATTGGGCCGAAATGGCCGAACATGCCGGTCTTGAGTCTGATGAAGAGATATTTGCTTCTAGAAACTCTTTTGGAAATTGGTTTGAACGGTTCATATTACATCCTCATAGAAACTCCTATCATTTAGTACACCACTTGTTTCCAGCTGTTCCACACTACAATATTAAAAAAGCACATTTGATACTTCTGAAGGATGCTGATTATCGAAATGCACATCATTGCACAGGTTTCTTTTTAGCTTCAGCACCAGGATTTTCATCAGTCATAGATGATATTCAAGGACGAATCCCTTTTTGGAATAAAAGGAAGGGTAAGTAGTGCTACATTACATTAAAATTCCACGAAATATTTGTTCATAAACAACATTAAATTTGAAGTGCGGGTGCATTGCTATGAATAAAATCACATTTTTTTGCTTTCCTTACGCTGGCGGATCTGGTTCTATATTTCACGAATGGAAAAAACCTTTATCTGCAAATTTTGATTTAAAACCTATACATTACGCTGGTAGAGGAAAAAGGTTTAATGAACCTTTTTACAATGACATGAATGAAGCTGTAACTGATATATGTAAATTAATAAGTTCACAGCTAGATGACAATGATTATATGTTTTTTGGTCATAGTATGGGTGGATTAATTGCATATGAAGTGTGTAGAAATTTGATTGAAAATGGTTATAAACCACCCCTTGATATGTTTATATCAGGTATTAAACCTCCAGATATGATTAGAATGCGTAAGATACATAATTTACCTGATTTGAAGTTTAGAAAAGAATTGAAAAAGTTAAATGGAACGCCTAGAGAAGTATTTGAAAATAAACAGTTGATGGATATATTCATTCCCATTTTAAGAGCGGACTTTAAATTAATTGAAGAATATAAGTTTGAATCAATGAACAGTAAAATAACATCTAACATTACTGTAATGTATGGCACAGAAGATAACATGACAAAGGAAGAAATGATGAGATGGTCCAATTTCACAACTAAGAAAATGCAAATTTGTAGATTTCAAGGGGGGCATTTTTTTATCAACGATAAATTTTTTGAAGTGATAGATTATATTAATCAAAAAATTGTTAGAGGAGAAGATTGTTATGAATAGTACATCCTTCGATACCAGTCAAAAGTTCAATGACGGAGAAAGATATTGGCTTAATAAACTTACAGACGATATTAATATGAGTAGTTTTTCATATTATCGAAATTCAAATTATACGAATGAAGCAGGTGAATTCCGATATACAATGCCTGCAAACATTTCTGCGGGACTAATGAAAATGAGTAACCACTCCGAATACGGCATATATATACTTCTAATGTGTGGGATAAAATATCTTTTGTCTATATATACACGTTCCAACGATATTTGTATCGGTACTCCTGTAGTAAATTCACCTGGTAGCACAACTACGCATAATCAATTGTTAATCCTTCGAAGTAAAATTGAAGAAAAAATGACAGTTAAAGACCTTTTGTTATCTATTAAAGAGGAAATTTATAATTCTAACAATAACCAACATGTATCAATTAGTACAGTAAAGGAGCATATAGGATTACATGCAAGTCCGCGCACAATTGTAAGTCTAAAAAATATCAACAGCAGTCACATAGATACTTCGATTTATCCGGACACTTCTTTTCAATTTGATATTAATGAAGTAGAAATTAGTTGCAATATTGAATATAAAGGAAATAGTAGGGAAAGCATTGATAGACTGTGTAAGCAGTTGAATAGATTTTTTCAAGCAGTTGTTGAGAATCCTAATCGGAATATTTATAGTATTGAAATCACATCGCCTCAAGAAAAAGAAATGATGAGTCATATATTTAATGACACAAGTCGAACTGTATCTCGTAATACAGTAATCGAAATGTTCGAATCACAAGTTTTGAAAAATCCTAAATCCGTGGCAGTAGTCTTTAAAGACAAGGAAATGACATATCAAGAGTTAAACAATAAAGCAAATATATTAGCAAATAGGTTAATAAAAGAGGGAGTGAAGGAAGGCTGTATAGTAGGTCTAGTTTTAGATAGGTGTTTAGAGCTCCCTATCGTGACTTTAGGTATTTTAAAAACTGGTGCAGCTTATATGCCAATAGATCCTAATTATCCAAATGAACGTATAAAATCGTTAATTTATAATTCTAAGCTAAGTTATCTTGTGAAAAAAAGTAGTGATTTAAATAACTTAACTTTAAATGTAAAACATTGCGATATAGACAAAGTTTTAAATGAAAGTTCGGATGCTGAAGCAGAAAAAAATCCAGTGGTGAATGTCTCACCTCATGGTTTAATGTACGTTCTATATACTTCTGGTAGTACAGGTGAACCTAAAGGAGTGATGATTAAAAAAGATTCCTTTTTGAATCTGTTAACTTGGTATACAGAAGAATTTGATATGAACCAGAATGATAATATTTTGTTGATTGCTCCTATAAGTTTTGACACTTCTCATAAAAACATCTTTGCCCCCTTAGTTTTAGGCGGTTGTTTACATATATTCGAACCAGGTGCCTATGACTATAACAATATGTCTAACTATATTCAAAAAAGTAAAATTACAATTATAAATTGTACACCAAGTGGCTTTTATCCTATCGTCTCTTATAATGAAGAAACCAACTTTTCTAGGTTAACTTCTTTAAGGTATGCTTTTCTTGGAGGAGAATCTATTAACACTAAGAAAATCAAACCTTTACTTGAACACAGTGAAAATAAATGTGAGTTAGTGAATACTTATGGACCAACAGAATGCACTGATATAGCATGCTCTTATCGAATTAATACCCAAGATATACAAAAAACAAATATTCCTATAGGAAAACCTATAACCAATACGGAGTTATTTATTGTAGATAAAAACATGAATCTTTTACCACTAGGTGTTGTAGGAGAAGTGCTAATTAGCGGGGCGGGTGTTTCATTAGGTTATAATAATTCCCCAACGTTAAACAACGAAAAATTTAGTGAATTTCCTTTAGGTACAGGAAAAAGTGCTTATAAAACAGGAGATCTAGCTCGATGGTTACCAGATGGAAACATTGAGTTTATTGGAAGACAAGATAATCTAACAAAAATTAGAGGATATCGTATAGAAGTAAGTGAGGTTGAAAACTACTTAACAAAGCACCAAGATGTGGATGAAGCAGTAGTGATTGCTATAGACGATGCATCTGGTTCAAAGGCGCTAAGTGCTTATTTTACATCATCAAAGCCTCTCTCTTATCCAAGTTTGAGAAAGTTCTTACTGGAGAACATTCCAGAGTTTATGGTGCCTTCATATTTTACTCGTATGGAAAAGCTTCCATTAAATCAGAATGGAAAAGTAGATAGAAAGAGTCTCCCAACGCCAAACATTAAAATTACAAATAATTTATTATATACTGCACCTGAAACGAGAACGGAAATTTATATTGCTGAAATTTGGGAAGAAATCCTGGGAGTAAAGAACATAGGCTCTATGGATGATTTTTTTGAATTAGGAGGACATTCTTTAAAGGCAGCTTCTATCATTTTAAAAGTTAATCATAAGTTGGGAATAGATTTGCAAATAAGTGATATTTTTAGTAATCCGACGATAAAAGGGCTAGCAGATTTAGCAAGTAATGAAAGACACCAAGAAATACAAAGCATTTCTAGGACTGCCCCGAGAGATTATTATCCAGTATCTTTTCAGCAAAAAAGGCTATTTGTATTATGGCAACTAAATAAAGAATCTACTGCATACAACTTACCTTCAGCAACTATTTTAAAAGGACAGATAGAAAAAAGTTTACTAACAAAGTCTCTTCGATTTATGGTAAGTAAACATGAAGCGTTAAGAACCTCTTTTTCATTTAAGAACGCGAATCTTGTTCAAAAAATTAACCAAGAGATTACTATTGATATAGAATTTATAGAAAACTTTGAGGGGAATTTAGACAATCAACTCAAAGAATTCATTAAACCTTTTGATTTAGAAAGTGGCCCTGTATTTCGAGTGAAAATAATACGATTGAGTGGAAATAAACATCTTTTATTCACTGATGTTCACCACATAGTTTTTGATGGTATTTCAATGAAAATTGTTATGCAAGATTTTATAAATTACTACAATAATCATCAATCTATAAAAACTGAGCAAAATTTAACATACAAAGACTATGCAGTGTGGCAAGAAAGTTATGTACAAACAGAGAAATTTAAAGAAAGTGAACAATACTGGTTAAATAAATTTAATGATTATAATCCCACCTCAGGACTAAACACAGACTATCTTCGTCCTGCAACCCCAGATCTTTTAGGAGACCAATTACTATTAAATATAGAACCTCAATTAGCATATAGGCTGAAACAACTAGCGGTAGATAATAGAACTACTCTGTATACGTTAATGTTAACAGCTTTAAATGTATTAATTTATAAATATACCGGAGAGAATGACATTACAATTGGTACGCCAACAGCAGGCAGATTTCATTCGGGTTTGGAGAATATAGTAGGTATGTTTGTAAATACTTTAGCCCTCAGAAACCATCTTGATGAAAATCAGTCGTTCACACATCTTTTAGAAGATGTAAAGGAAAACGTAATTAAGAGCATAAAATATGAAGATTATCCTTTTGAATTGTTAGTAGATCGGTTAAAAATATCAAGGCAAACAGGAAGAAACCCATTGTTTGATATTATATTCTCTTTGGAGAATATTGAATTGGAAGATGGTGTAGATGAAAACGGGCTTTTAAATTACTCCAACTACCCTTTAGATAGTGGAATGTCTCAATTTGATATGTCTATTGATGTGTATGTTCAAGAAGGAAAAATGGAGATAAAGTTCAAGTATGCATCACAGCTCTTTAAAAGAGAAACAGTAGAGAGTTTAGCTCATCATTTTGGTCAATTGCTCAACAAGGTGACTGAAAATGCAGATGAAAAAATAAAAAATATAAATATTCTATCTTCAGAAGAAGAATATAAACTATTAACTGATTTTAACAATACACATTCGTATTATAAATGTAGCTCTCTTCAAGAACTATTTGAAAGACAATGTATGAATACACCAAATGCTACAGCACTTGTATACAATGGACAAAGCATTAGTTTTAGTGAATTAGATAGGAAATCAAATCAATTGGCACGATATCTAAGAAAGCAAGGCGTAGAGAGGGAAAATGTGATAGGAATTAGTTCTCTCCCTAACGTTGAATCGATAGTTGGCATACTTAGTATACTCAAGGCTGGAGGAGCATACCTTCCTATCGATCCAAAGTTTCCAGAAGAGCATACTAAGTATCTTATGAAAGATAGCGGATGTAAGTTTGTACTTGCAGAAAATAGTTCATCTAAACAGTTTTTAATAGATACTAAGGTTTTAGAATTAAATCCTAAAACTTATGTAGCTGAAGATAACAGTAGATTAAACTTTATGAACGAACCTAGTGATTTAGCCTATGTGATATATACATCAGGAACAACAGGTAATCCAAAAGGTGTAATGATAGAACATCAAAATATTGTTAATCAACTAGAGGGATTAAAAGATAGTTTACCTATAGAACCTGGTTTACATCATCTGTTATTAGCAAAGTTTAATTTTGATGCCGCTGTTCAGCAAATTTTCCTTCCGTTGGTATCAGGGGGGATATTATTTATACCAGAGAATCAGGTAATAGCTCATCCAGAAGAACTATGGAATTATATTGTCCAAAATAAAATAGACGTTTTAGATACAGTTCCTAGTCATATAAGTGTTTTTATGAAATGGATCGATGCTCACTACTTTTTGAAATTGGTAATACTAGGAGGAGAAGTACTACCAAAGAAAACATGCTATGAGTTGTTGGAAAATTGCAACATCGGAGATTTAATAAATATTTATGGACCAACAGAAACAGCCGTCAATGCAACCTATTATACTTGCAAAAAAGATAACGAAGCCTCCATTCCTATTGGAAAGCCTTTGAGAAATTATAAAACCTATATTGTTGATAAAAATTTTTCTCCGGTACCTATCGGTGTAATAGGAGAGTTATGTATTGCAGGTAGTGGAGTTGGTAGAGGATATATTGGTAAAGAAGATCTGACAAAGAATAAATTCATTCTAAATCCATTCAATCCTGTAGAAGAAAGAATGTATCGTACTGGGGATCTAGCGAAATGGCTTCCGAATGGAGATATTGAGTATGTTGGACGGTTAGATCAGCAAGTTAAAATAAAAGGCATACGAATTGAGCCAAACGAAGTTAGAACGGTCTTACTTGAACATCCTAATATTGTTGAAGCAGCAGTCGTAGCCAAAAAAAATTCAAATCAAAACGATTATTTTTTATGTGCGTATGTAACGTCAAAAGAAAATATATCTAGTACAACTCTCCGAACATTTTTAAAGGAGAATTTACCCGATTATATGATTCCTGCGTATTTTGTAAGACTAGATAAAATGCCCTTGATGAGTAACGATAAGTTGGATTTAAAATACTTGATGGAGAGAAAGGATGAAAAATACCTTGCTTCAGAACTAGAATATGAATCTCCTTCTACAGAAATTGAGAAAATTATTTCTAGAGTATGGAGGGAAGTATTATGTCTTGAAGAAATCAGCCGGCATGATCATTTCTTCGAATTGGGTGGGAACTCCTTAAATGTAGTCCAAGTAAATGAAAAATTGAAGGAAGAGTTAAATATGGAGATAAATATCGTTACTCTTTTCCGATACGATACCATTTACTCGTTAGCAAAGGAGCTGTATGAACAGGAGGAGGAAAAAGAAAGAGGAGACGAACCAAATAGAGCACTTATACGTGAAAGTTCTAGAGATAGATTACTGAAAAGAAGATCAAGAAAGAGGGAATGAGAATGGATTGGAGATTGCAATTATAGGAATGTCTTGTAGATTTCCCGGAGGGGATGATATAGATTCCTTTTGGAAAAATTTAAATGAATGAAACATTCCACCTATATAATCCTGAACATATTAGCTTTTCGGATATATTAACGGCACTCGATTCGAATTTTGACGTTAAAGAAACGTCTCTTGAAAATTTTATTGACTATATATTTGATAAAGAAAACGAAGCAAAATATAGATTCCACCTTGACAATCTACAATTACATGGTATTGGAAGTGACTTATCTTTTAACGAGGATATAAATGAAACAATATTTCACATTACTTCTAAAAAAAATAATATGTTATTAGAAATGAATGGATTTAAATGGAAGGGAATAGAGAGTTACCTAATAGAAAAAATGATGAATACGAATAAAAAAATCAACTTGTCCCCTAACTAATTTTAGAAATGTGGTGATGATATGAAAGAACGAGAACTTTTTCACCTATCACATCCTCAAAAAAGGATATGGTATATAGAGAAAATTAATCCAGGTCAATCAGTTCACAATATTGGAGGAGTAGTTAAAATTAAAGGGAAAGTAGATTTTACTTCCCTTAGCTCCTCAATAAATTTTTTTATAGAAACTAACAGTGGGATACGTCATCGTTTTATAGAAAAAGAAGACAATATAAATCAATACATTAAAGAATATCAACATTCTTCTTTTCCACTTCATGAGTTTAATAATGATGAAGAATTAGATCAGTGGGTCAAGCAGCAATCTAGTATTCCCTTTAATTTATATGATAGTGATTTATACGAATTTCATATATTTACTCTTAAAGATAGTAAGGAGAGCGGATACTTTATAAAGGTTCATCATATAGTTTCCGATGGATGGTCAATGAATATAATGACTAAAGATATAGCAGAACATTATGTGAATCTTACTAACAATGTGATCGTCTCTCCGCCAAATCGAACGGAATATAACTATTTTTTAGAAAAGGAAAAAGAATATATCTCATCTAAACTTTTTTTTAGAAATAAAAAATTTTGGAATAACAAGTTTACTCCGCTACCAGACAGAAATGAAAAAATAGAATTAAGTAGCGCTGAAGGAAGGAGGCGGTCATACGAGCTCTCATATAATCAATCTGAAAAGATAAAGAGATTCGTACAAAAAATAGGTGTTTCTGAATACTCTTTCTTTGTAGCCCTTTATTATATATATATGCATAAAACAGCGAGAGAACGTGATATAACGATAGGAATGCCTGTATTAAATCGTTTTGGTAAGAAAGAGAAGGATATTGTGGGAATGGTAGCTAGTACTATGCCTTTTAGATACACAATAGAAGATTACTTATCTATTGAAGAGTTTTTCATAGATATAAATAGAAATTTGACTCATTGCTACTTTAACCAAAAGTACCCATATGATTTACTCGTTCAAGATTTGGAACTTAAGAAAAAAGCATATGGTGACCTTTTCGGGACATGCATTAATTACTATAACACAAACCTTCCAACGAACTTAGACGGATTACAGATAGAAAATAAAGAACTTTATAATGGTAAACAAATATATGATTTACAAATGGTTATTAGATCATGGTCTGAGGGCATATTTAATTTGGATTTAGATTATAAAGTTCATAAATATAGTGATACTCAGATAGATATGATGTTCAAATCTATACTCTTTATTATAGATCAAATAATTGATTCACCTCAAAAAACTATTAATGACATTGAAGTTATTCCACATTTGATAAAGAATAAAATGTTGCATGAATATAATGAGACGGTAGTGAAATATCCACAAAGTAAAACAATTTATGAGCTGTTTGAAAGACAAGTTAAGGCCTCTCCAGAAGAAGTAGCATTAGATATGAAAGGAGAGAAAATCACTTATAGAGAATTAAATTGTAAATCAAATCAACTCGCGAGATATTTGATTAAGTCAGGTGTTACCCGTAACAATATAATAGGTATTCTAATGAAACATTCAATAGAAACCATCATAGGAATTATAGCTGTCCTTAAAACAGGGAGCGCTTATCTACCCATCGATTTTACATTTCCGTCTAAACGGATTAACTATATGATAGAAGATTCTAAGTTATCTTTTATACTAACTAACCTAAATGTAGATAAATTGGACATTTCTGAACAAATCAATATAGTTAATGTAAATTCAAAAGAAATTTACATAGGAAACGCTGAAAATTTACATGTAAGTGTGGATTCTCAGGATCTTGCATATATCATTTACACTTCTGGATCTACTGGGAAACCAAAAGGAACTATGGTGACTCACCAAGGTTTGGTTAACTATACTACTTGGGCTGTAAAAGAGTATATTGGGTTTAATAAAGAGGTTTTTCCTTTGTACTCTTCTATTTCGTTTGACCTTACAATAACATCAATATTTCCTCCGCTGATATCTGGTAATCAAATTGTTATTTATCCACAAAATGAGGATGAATATGTATTACATCAGGTTATTAAAGATAAAAAAGCAACCATAATTAAATTAACACCCTCACATTTGACACTTTTATTAGATTTAGATACAAACTACTCAACTATAAAAACAATGATTGTAGGAGGAGAAAATTTTTCTACAAGTTTGGCAATAGCAATTCAAAAAAAGTTCGGACCCTCTGCTAAAATATTTAACGAATATGGACCAAGTGAAACTGTAGTAGGATGTATGATTCATGAATTTAACGTTGTTCAAGATAAAGGAACTTCTGTCCCCATTGGAAAACCAATACAAAATACTCAAATATACCTCCTAGATTCTAACCTTCAGCCTGTGCCAATGGGAGAGAAAGGAGAAATATATATATCAGGTGTTGGAGTCTCTAAAGGATACTTAAATAGGAGTGAATTAACAGAAGAACGTTTTATAAATAATCCTTTTTCTGATAACAATCGTATGTATAAAACAGGTGATTTAGCTAAATTCATTGATTTATACACAGTAGAGTATTTGGGCAGAGAAGATGATCAAATTAAACTTCAAGGATTTAGAATTGAAAGAGCTGAAATAGAAAACCTACTACTACAGTATCCCGAAATAAAAGATACTGTAGTGATCGATTTTGAAGATCAAAACCATTATAGATATCTGTGTGCCTATTTTACTGCAAAGTCTCAGTTATCCTCTGCTGATTTAGTTGAGTTTTTAGAGACACGTTTACCTACGTATATGATTCCTTCTTATTATATACAACTAGACGAAATACCGCTCACTGTAAATGGAAAGGTAGATAGACAAGCATTGCCAAAGGTTAAGAACTACAGTAACAATACCTCTAATAATATAGAGAGTAGTGAGGCCTTTTTAAATACTGTCTGCGACATATTAAATGTAGAAAATGTTGAAATGACAGATAATTTTTACTACTTAGGTGGAGATTCTATCAAAGCCATACAACTATCTTCTAAGTTAAGTGAAAAAGGGTTAGCAATAAAAATAAAGGACATTTTAGCAAACCCAATTATGAAAGATATGTTATTACATTTAGAAAAAACTAAGAAGAGTTTAAATTATAATTCTTCCCCATGTTATGGAGAGTTGTTACCACTTCCAGCTCATTCTTGGTTTCTTGAGAGACAATTAGACAACATTAATCACTATACACAATCTGTACTATTAAACTTAACAAGTACAGAAAACATGCAATTATTAATACCAGCTATACAATATGTTGCAAATAGACATGATTCCTTCCGATTAAATTATGATGAGAAAAAAAACACCTTCTATTTTAATGATAATTATATAGAACAAAAACTAGATATTGAAACTCATAATTTAAAAGATTTGTCTGTGGATATGCAAATGAAAAGAGTAGTAGAAATTGGAGAAATAGCGAAAAAAACTATAGATATTACGAAAGACTTTCTGTTTAAAGTGCTCATCTTTCAATTAGGAAACCAGAACGTGAAGATTCTTCTTATAGCACATCATATAGCTGTTGATGGAGTTTCATGGAGGATCATTCTGGAAGAGATTTATAAAGTTCATAAGCAACTTGAAAGTGGTAAAAAAGCTTTTTTACCGCAAGTTAGTAATAATATTCAAGAGTGGGCTTCACATTTAAAATTATATAGTGAAAACGTATCGCAAGAAGAAAAAGCATACTGGAGTGGAGTTTACACAAGTAAAGCATACAATCAACAAATAAATGATTTTAACCTAGGTAAAGATTTATTAGAGGATTGTGAGATCGTAACCGAGAGTTTAGCAGAGAGTACTACTTTTCAATTATTAAATAGGGCAAATGAAACCTACAATACGAAAGCTTCTGAATTAATGATAATTGCCCTATCAACTGCTTTATCGAAATATATACGTGAAGAAGATGTAGTAATAGAAATAGAGGGGCATGGTCGTGAAGAAATTTCAGAAAAGATTGATGTGTCTAATACAGTAGGATGGTTTACTAGCCTCTATCCGGTTGTATTAAACGTTAAAGAAGATAATTTACGAGATAACATTAAGAACTTAAAAGAACAACTCCGCAATGTTCCAAATAAAGGAATGAGTCATGGGGTACTAAAATATTTATCTGAAGAAATGAACTTTCATCCTAAAAAGTTAATTCGTTTCAATTATCTTGGTGATTTTGATTCTATCTTCTCTAATAAGTTATTTAATTTTACAGAGGAAGAATCGGGCGCAGAAAATAGTAAGATTAACGAGCTCGATAGTTTAATAGACATTAATAGCTATGTATTCAATAAAAAGCTTATATTCTTGTTTACTTATAGTCGTAAAAAGTTCAAATCTACATCAATTCGTAAATTCATTGAAAAATACGTAAAGGAATTGAATGAGATAATTTCACACTGTTGCTCTATTGATAATAGAGATTTTACACCATCTGACTTCGATACTATTGACCTTTCTAATAAGGATCTTGAAAGTATATTCAATATGGAATGAGAAAGGATAGATAATAATGAAGTTAAAGGTGTTTATAATCTTTCTCGTTTTTCTTTTTCATACCTTATCAATTGTTCCATATCAGGGAGTTAAGGCTGCTGATAATTATGCAATACATGAGAAACGTCTGGATTCTTTTATAGAGGAGCAAATGGATGAAGGTAAGATTCCGGGTTTGTCTATAGTAATTGTTCATGGTAAGAACGTAATTTATCAAAAAGGTTTTGGTTATGCGAATGTGGAAACAAAAACGCCTGTTACAAAAAATACGTTATTTGAAATTGGATCAAACAGTAAAGCCTTTACCTCTTTAGCTGTACATCAACTAGCCGAGCAGGGGAAAATTAAATTAGATGATCCTGTAAAGAAGTATCTACCATGGTTTGATATGAAATATGAAGGTGAATATAAGGGGGAAAAGGTTGATAGAGAAGTGGACATAACTATAAATCAACTTCTATTTCATACAAGTGGCATACCTTTTCCTACTGTGAAAGACATACCTGAATCTACGAAGGATACAGCTCTGGAAACTACAGTTAAACATCTAAGGAATCAAAAACTTAACACATATCCAGGTGAAAGTTTTGAGTATGCTAGTATGAACTATAATATTTTAGGGTTAGTCATTCAAGAGGTTACAGGGCAGTCATTTGAAACGTATATGGATAACAGTATTTTGGGGACTCTTGGATTAGATAATACTTTTTTAGTTGGAAATAAAGTACACGAAAAAGAGATGGCGCAAGGCTACAAAATGGGTTTTCTAAAGCCACTTAAGTTTGATGCACCTACTTATAGAGGGAACACTCCAGCAGGATACTTTACCTCTAATGGAGTAGATATGGCTAAATGGTTAAAGTTACAATTAGGGACTCTTGATACAACACCGAACATTGAGCAATCAATAAAAGAAACACATATACCGAATAGGTCTATCCCTCCTTCAAGTGATGGAACTTCTTATGCTGGGGGATGGGAGGTTGCTCAAAAAGGTAGTGGTGAGTTTTCGCATACAGGTAGTAATCCTAACTTCTCCTCATTTGCAGTATTCCGTCCTGGTGAAGAATTAGGTGTAGCTGTAATGGCTAATATAAACTCAGATATAGTACAAAATATAGGACAAGGATCACTAGATATACTTTTAGAAAAAGAAGCAGTAATGGAAACTAAAGATATTTATAAAACAGTAGATGCTTTCTCATTTACGCTTCTATTATTCCTTATTCCTTTTATAGTTAGCACCTGTTACTTCTTATTTACTTTTATTATGCAATTGATAAGAAAAGAGAGAGTTCTTGAAGCATCCAGAATGAAGAGGCTTGGTGTTCCTTCTGCTACATTAGTATTCTTGCTCTTAGAAATCTATGCAATTATGGCTTTTCCTTCAGTTTTCTTTAATGGGGTTGATTGGGGATTTATCGATGTTTGGGCACCTGTCACAATGAAATTTGCTACTATTGCTATCTTTATAGGAAGTGTTCTATTTTGTCTATATTTATCTTTAACAATCATATTTCCTTCAAAAAAGAACAATAAAAATTTCTTTTCTCTTTTGATATTAAGTGTTATAAGTGGTTTTGGAAATGCGGTAGTTATATTCATAATAAATGAATCATTAAACCAAACCGATCACTCTAGAACTAAATTAGCTATCTATTTTGGCTTGGGAATCTTTGTGTATGTTTTGACTCAGAAGGTTGTTCGAACCCATTTAATAACTCTTACAAACCATTTCATTTATCAAAAAAGAACTGAATTGTTAGATAAGATTCTAAACACTCCCTACGAGACAGTAGAAAAGATGGAAACAGAAAAAATCCAATCAACATTAAATAATGATACTGAATCAATAAGTAATCATGCTCCATCTATTATTACTGGTATTACAGATTCAATTACGTTAGTTTGTTGTTTAGTATACCTCGGGGTCATTAACATCTATGGATTACTATTATCAATAGGAGTCATACTTGTTGCAGCAACTTTCTATTACTTTGCCGGACAATCTGCAAATAAATTGTGGGAGCAAACAAGGAACATACAGAACATATTCTTTAAATTTATTAATGATCTAACAGGGGGATTTAAAGAGTTAAATATCGATAAAAATAAAAGAATTGCGTTTAGAAACGATATGGAAGGTACTTGTCATCAATACAACATTAAGCGAACAAAGGGAGGCCTTAAGTTTGCTAATGTTTTTATTATAGGAGAGCTGTTATTTGTTGTAGTAATTGGAGCTATTACTTTCTTATTTCCACTCCTATTTAGTAATGTGCAAAGTGAACTCCTTAGAAGCTATGTTTTTGTATTTCTTTATATGACAGGACCTATACACAGCATACTTAACGCTATACCTAACGCAATTCAAATGAAAATTAACTGGAAACGTATTAACAACTTTTCTAACCAGTTGGACAACCCGGAAAGTCGAGTTAGTAGATCAATAGATAAATTTCAAAGTGCTTCCAATGTGAAGTTGAATGTTGATAGTGTTGAATATACGTATGAAAGTAGTGACGGAGACTCATTTGAAGTAGGGCCCATAACCTGTGAGTTTAAATCAGGACAGATAACCTTTATTACAGGAGGGAATGGAAGCGGTAAGTCTACTTTAGCAAAACTTATCTCAGGTCTTTATTCTCCTACAAGAGGAAAGATAAAGGTGAATAATCAAGAGGTTGATACAGAGGAATTGAGTGCGTTATACGCTGCAATATTCAGTGACTACTATTTATTTCAAAGGATTTATGGGATTGATTGTAGTAAAGAAGAAGCCGCTATTAAGGAATACTTGAACATATTAGATATAGAAGAAAAGGTTGATGTTAGAGGTGGAAAGCTCAGTACTACAAAGCTTTCAACAGGACAAAGAAAGCGAATTGCTCTACTTATTAGCTATCTTGAGGACAAAGAAATTTATTTGTTCGATGAGTGGGCAGCCGATCAAGATCCTGGATTTAGGCACTTTTTTTATACGAACCTTCTTCCCGAATTAAAAAAGAAAGGGAAATGTATTATAGCCATTACACATGATGACCGCTATTTTAATGTTGCTGATCAGCTTATAAAGATGGAAAGAGGCCAAATCATGCAAGAGGAAGAGTCAAGGAGCAAAAGTAAATTTAGTTATTAGGGGGAATTGACTAGTGACAAAATTAGAAAAGAAAAACGTGGAAGATATTCTTAGTTTGACACCAACACAAAGGGGAATCCTGTTTCATGCTATTAAAGACCCGGAAAGCGAAGAATATTTTGAACAAATTACTTTAGATATTTCAGGTGAAATAGACTTGTCAATTTTTCAGGAAGCATGGGATATTGTTGTTAAAACTAATGAGCAACTGCGTACGATATTTAGATGGGAAAACGTCCAAGAGCCTGTTCAAATCGTCTTAAAGGAACATAAACCTGAAATTATTTTTCACAACTTTCAAAAGTGTGATGTTGAGGATGAAAATAAGCTAATTGAAAATATAAAAAATGAAGATATACAAAATAAGTTTGAACTTACAGATGTTCCATTTAGAATTCATTTGTGCCGAATTGAATCCAGTGCTTATAAAATGATTATAAGTCACCACCACATATTATATGATGGGTGGAGCAATGGAATTATTTTGAAAGAATTTTTACAAGCTTATCAAAATCTAAGTACATCAGGACAAACTAATTTTCCTATCAAAAAGAAATATAAAGATTTTCTGAAGTATTTAAAAAAACAAGATGTTGAGGAACAAAAATCATTTTGGGAAGAATACCTTAAAGGTTATAATACACCCATTATAATGGGTGCGGAAAAAACAGGAAGTAATATTGTCAGAAACGATTACCATCAAAGTATTAAACTTTCTAAAAGTAAAATCGAGGAGTTTACAAAGAAACATGAGGTAACATTAGCATCATTTATATATACAACGTGGGGGTTAGTACTACAAAAATATAACAATACCAACGATGTAGTTTTTGGGACAACTTTATCTGGAAGAGCAGATACTTTTTCAGGAGTTGAAGAGATTGTAGGACTGTTTATTAATACTTTACCATTAAGAGTAAAGAGATCAAGTGGGGAAAGGGCTGTAAATCTCGTTAAATCAGTTAACAAAAATCTTTTTGAATGGGAAAGATATAGTAAATACCCCTTAACGGAAATAAAAAAATGTTCCGAGTTGAAAGACGTACCAAATTTGTTTGATTCGATTATTGTTGTAGAAAATTATCCTCTTGACGATATTGTTATGAGTCAACAAAAAAATATAAGCTTTAATTCTTATTCTTCTTTTGAAATGACGAATTATGGATTGACAATCAGCGTTACAATTAGCAAAGAGGATATTGAGATAGATTTTACTTATGATGAACGAAAGTTTGAGTCGTCTTTTATAGCACAATTAGCAAACTACTTTTTATTAATTGCAGAACAAGTAGTACAGGATAAAATTCTCGATCAAATTGAAATTATTTCTACTGCCGAAAAAAGGGAAATTCTCCATAAATTCAACAATACGGACAGACCGTTGAAATCTGAGCTAACTATTAGTCAGTTAATTGAACAGCAAACAACGAAGACACCTCATCAAATAGCTGCAGTTTATAAAGACCACTCCCTTACTTATGCAGAATTAAATCATTTATCAAATGCCTTATCACATACTCTTATTAGAAATGGAGTACAAAATGGTGATGTTGTTAGTATTATGACAACGCCTTCTTTAGATATGATAGTGGGGATACTTGCTATAATTAAGGCAGGAGCAGCCTACATGCCAATAGACCCTGATTTTCCTTCTGAAAGAATATCGTATATGTTAAACGATAGCAATTCTACTATGCTCCTTACTAATGAAGAGACCTTACAAAAAGTGAAATATTTACACACTTTTAACCACATGAATGTAATATCAATGAATGATAAGAACAACTTTTCTGAAGATACATCCAGCCCAAAACTAACCTATAGCTTGTCAGATCTATTTACCGTGTTGTATACATCTGGAACAACGGGAAATCCAAAAGGTGTTATGGTAAGTAATAAAAATGTAATTAACGTAATTGAGTGGTTTGGGAAAACATACGAGATGGATGACGGGAAGAATTTACTGCAATTAACCAATTATATATTTGATCCGAGTATTGAAGATATTTTTGGATCATTATCATTTGGCTCTACGTTATATATAGCTGAAAAAGATTTAATTATGAATCCGGTTGATTTCTGCAAATATGTGAATGATAACGAGATAAATATTATTAATTTTATCCCAACAATGGTGAAAGAATTACTACTTAATGATTGTAAATTACCAAGTTTAAAAACGGTTATCCTTGGTGGAGAGAAATTAGAAAATGCTCTTAAAAATGAACTGCTTCAAAAAGGATATGAGGTTTATAATAACTATGGGCCAGTCGAGACTACAGTAGATGCATTAAGTGAAAAGTGTACAGAAGACGACGTTACACTAGGTAGCCCTATATCGAATGTTAAATGTTATATAATGGATAAAGATATGAATCTTAACCCTGTAGGAATCCCTGGAGAGTTGTATATTTCGGGCTTTGGTGTTTCAATGGGGTACTTAAACTTATTAAGCAAAACAGAGCAAAATTTTTTGCAGAATCCGTTCCAACCAGATGGATTAATGTATAAAACAGGAGATATAGCAAGATGGTTACCAAATGGGAAAGTTGAGTTTCTCGGCAGAGCAGATCATCAGGTGAAGATTAGAGGTTATAGAGTTGAATTGAATGAAATAAATAGTTTGCTTTTGCAACATGAGCAAATTGAAAATTCACTCGTTGTAGACATTAATAATTTAAGAGGTAACAAGGAACTGTGTGCTTACATTGTTTCAAACGATTATGTAGTGAAAGAGGATATAGTTGCTTACTTATCAGAATGGCTACCAGACTATATGATACCTTTACATTTTATTAATTTAGAAAAATTACCATTAACATCTGTAGGTAAGATTGATCGTACAAAATTACCTTACCCTTTAATAGATGCTAGCTGTGAATACACCTCTCCCATCAATGAAGTAGAAGAGGATTTAGTGGAAATATGGTCTTCAGTCCTTGGAATTAGTCAAAGTGATATAAGTACAAAAAAGAGTTTCTTTGAACTTGGTGGCGATTCCATTTTAAGCATTCAAGTTGTAGGCAGGGCACGGCAAAAGAGCATAGAAATGACAGTGAATCAAATATTTCAACATCAGACAATTTCTGAATTGGCAAAAGTTATTCATGTACTTAATAAGGAGCAAGACGAGAATACAGAACTAATTTCAGGAGAAGTTCCGCTTACTCCTATCCAAGAATGGTTTTTCAATCAGCCGTTGGAAAACTATAATCATTGGAATCAATCGATCGTATTAGATGTAAAAGCCCCCATAAATATTTCTTATTTAGAGAAGAGTTTTGCACAACTTGCTGCTTATCATGATAGTTTGAGACTTCGATACGAAAAGAATGGTGAAAAGTGGAAGCAGGTTTATACAGATGATACAGAACTTTCTATTTCATTTCATGTGTACGATATGAATAACCATAACTTAGACATGGATGAAATCGTTAATAACTTACAGTCAAGTCTTAATATTACAGAGGGCCCTTTATTAAAAGCAGCTTTTTTCGATTTTGGGAAAAAACAAAAAAGTAAATTATTTATAACTTCCCATCATTTAATTGTAGACGGTTATTCATGGAGAGTATTATTAGAAGATTTGCAGGACATTTATGAACAGTTAAAATCTAATAGTACAGTCGTGTTGCCTCCAAAAAGCGCATCTTATAAGTATTGGTCAACCAAACTAACAGAATATGCTCAATCTCAGGAGTTAGAAAATGAATTCAATTATTGGAATAGTCAAATATCACAAGAAATAAATGATATTCCGACAGATATGAACATTGGTTCTAATACTGAAGCGTCTTCAAGGACAGTATCAACTTTGTTGTCCAAGAAAGATACCGATTATTTGCTCCGCGGTTCAATACAATCATTTAATACAAGAATAGATGATATTTTATTAATAACCTTATCTCAAACCCTTCATAAATGGTGTGGAAAAACTTTAGTTGATTTAGAGGGACACGGGAGAAATAAGTTGTTACAGGAGCATGATTTATCGCGTACAGTGGGTTGGTTCACATGTGTATATCCAATCATATTAGGTGATTTGGATAAAGGAACAAACTTAAATCAAGTAATGAAACAAATAAAAGAACGTTATCGCAGTGTTCCAAATGGTGGTATAGGATACGAAGTTCTTTACTATCTTGGCGAATCTCTCATACGTGACCAACTTATTTCACGTAATAGAGCACAAATCAGTTTTAATTATTTAGGACAGTCTGAACAAATTTTTAAAAAGCAAGACTTATTCGAGATAGATAATGTGAATATTGGAAATAACCGAGAGGCAAACGGCAGTCGAAGTCACCTTCTTGACATTGAGTGTATGGTTATAGATGGTAGATTGAAGATTGAGTGGAAATATAGTACTAATTTTCATCAAAAAGAAACAATTGAAGATTTATTAAATAGTTATATTTTGCATTTGGGAAAATTCATTAGCCATAGCAAAGAAAAAGGAAATATACAGAACACACCATCTGATTTTCCGTTAGTATCCCTAAGACAAGAAAAAATTGATGTACTAAATGAAAAATTTGGTCCTTTAGATAATGTTTATCCATTATCTCCAGTTCAGAAGAGTATGGTATTTCATCATCTTTACACTCCAGAATCGACAGTAACATTAGAGCAAACTGTATTTACGATTAATTCTCATTTGAATGTTTCGGTTTTCAAAGATGTATGGAAGACGATACTTAATCGCCATGAAAGTTTAAGGACTTCTTATCATTGGGAAGATGTAGAGGAGCCTTTGCAGGTAATTCATAACAACTTAGAAGTTCCTTTTGAATTCATAGATTGGTCAGAAAGTGCACATAAAGATACTAATATAAGACTAGAAACCGTGATTGAAGATGACCGAAAAAAAGGGTTTGATTTAGATAAACCACCACTTATGAGAATCACTGTAATTAAACGGGGAGATTCCCTCTATGATGTAGTATGGACACATCATCATCTTCAGCTAGACGGATGGTGCAATAGCATTCTTTTTACAGAAATAGGCCAGCTGTATGAATCTTATTGTAAGGGCGAGAAAATAGATTTAGGAGAAGCGCTACCTTATGGTGAATATATAAAGTGGTTGCGTCAACAGGATAACACTAAGGCAAAAGAATATTGGGAAAATACTTTAAAGGGTTTTAATACACCCGTTCGTTTTAATAATATTTTTCCTAGTAAAGATATATCTGAGACCTCACCTTCATTTGGAACAGTACGACACAATTTATCTGACGAGATAGCACAAAAGATCAAAGACTTTTCAAAGCGTAATGGAGTAACCTTAAATACCGTTATTCAAGGATCATGGGCTATTCTGTTAAATCGATATTCTGAAGAAACTGATATTGCGTTTGGAATTACGTCTTCCGGTAGACCTGCTGATCTCAAAGGTTCAGAAAATATCATAGGTTGTTTTATGAATACTCTTCCTTTTAGGGTGCTTTTGGATGCTAACTCAGATACGGTAACTTGGTTGAAGAAATTACAAAAAAGCCAAGCAGAGATGCGGGAGTACGAATATTCATCACTTGCTGATATACGTAGTTGGGTGGATCTACCAAGGAACTCTGCACTGTTTGACTTATATGAGAGTATTGTAATTGTTGAAAACTATCCTTTTGATGAGATGTTAAAAGAGGGCGTTGGATCTTTAAATGTTGAATCAGTACGTGTGGAAGAACAAATGGATTATCCTATAGTGGTTTATTGCAATCTACAACCAGAATTACATTTGAAGTTGCTTTATAATCGTCATTTTCTAAATGAACAAGAGGCAAATCAAATACTCACTCATCTCGTTAATATTTTATCAATGTTAATAGAAGCTAATGTACAAAAAATAAATGATATTTCGATGATTAATCATGATGAACAATCTCATATACTTACTGCTTATAATCAGACAGATATGGAATATCCCAAAAACTATTGTTATCATGATTTGTTTGCCATTCAAGCTACGGAACGGCCAGATGCTACAGCAGTTATTCAAAATGGGGAAAGCTTAACCTATAAGGAATTGGATATACTTTCAAATAAACTTGCCCACAAATTAGTTGAAATGGGAATAGAACCTGATAAGCCAGTAGGAATATACATTGAGAGATCAACTAAGATGGCTGTATGTATTTTAGGGATATTAAAAGCCGGAGGAGCATTTCTACCAATAGATTCAGATTATCCTAGTAGTAGAGTTGATTTGATGTTAGCCGATGCCAATGTGCCAGTCTTGTTGAGTGAAGTAAGCCTCAAGCAAAAGATATCAGACTTTAGCGGTGAGATAGTGTATATAGATATGGAATGGAAGGATATAATACAAGAATCTGAGCATCTCCCAGCTACTAAGGTTAAACCTTCTAATCTAGCATATGTCATTTATACATCGGGATCTTCAGGGAAACCAAAAGGTGTTATGATGCCTCATGAAGCTGTAGTAAGTCATTCATTAGATATGATTAAAAGACTTACTCTCACAACAAATGATCGTGTTTTACAATTTTCGTCTATTAGTTTTGATATTTCATTAGAACAAATATTTTCGACATTAGCGAGTGGAAGTTGTCTAGTTTTTCGTGATAAGGAAATATGGACACCTATTGAATTTTCTCAGAAATGCGCAGAATTAGATTTGTCAGTAGTGAATTTGCCAACTTCTTATTGGGGAGAAGTAACGAAAGCATGGAACGGAAATCCAAAAATAATTCCTACATGTAACTTAAAGATAGTCATTGTTGGAGGAGAACAAATGACAGCTGAAAAAGTGAGGTTGTGGGAAGAACTTCCTTTAGAAGATGTTGTTTTGTTAAATGCTTACGGGCCAGCTGAAACGGCCATGACTAGTACTTTGTACAAAGTATCTGGTAAAGGAAGTAGGAGCGGAGCATTGAGTTTTATTCCCGTTGGTAAACCACTAGCAAATAGACGAATCTATATACTTGATAACCACCTACATCTATTGCCTCGGGGTGTGAAGGGTGAAATTTATATTGGAGGTATCCCATTAGCAAGAGGTTACTTAAACAAACCTGAGATGACAAAGGAAAAGTTTATTCAAGATCCTTATTATTCAAAAAGAAGTGAAAAATTATATAAAACAGGCGATCTAGGTCGAATTCTTCCAGATGGTAATATTGAGGTACTAGGAAGAAAAGATGATCAAACCAAAATTCGAGGGCATCGTGTTAATATCGAAGAGATTGAAGCTACAATGAGTTCTTTCAAAGAAGCTATAGATTCAGTTATTGTAAAAAAACAATCTGTTAACAACGAGAATTACCTTGTCATGTATTACGTTAACAATGGTAGCCAAAATATACCGAAAACAGATATACAAACGTGGTTACAAACAAAACTTCCGGAATTCATGGTTCCGTCATTCTTTGTAAAATTAGAAAGATTTCCGTTAAATCCTAATGGAAAAATAGATCGTAAAATGCTTGCTAATATGGAGATTGAGTTTGAGGATGTAAATAAGATTGTTGAACCTACTAACGCTAATGAACGTAAATTAGTTGAAATTTGGAGAAGTATCCTAGGATTTGATAATGTTGGGATTAATCAAAACTTTTTTGAAATTGGAGGTCAGTCACTTAAAGCTATTACACTTGTTTCAGAGATACAAAGAGAATTTGGAGTAGAGGTTCCATTAAAACAAATTTTTGAAAAACCGACAATCTTAGAACTATCAGCATACATCAACAATTATATTAGTGATTACAGCTCACCAGAAACGTTAAAAGTTCTTGAAAAAAGGGAGTACTATGAGGTTTCTTCATCCCAAAAAAGAATGTATATATTAGATTATTTAAATAGAAGTAGTACCAAATATAACATTTATGGAGCTTTCATATTAGAAGGAACAATAGATAAGAAATTAATCGAAAAATCGTTTAAACAACTAATAGAGCGCCATGAAAGCTTAAGAACATCGTTTCTACAAATGAACGGTCATATTGTACAAAAAATCCACAAAAACGTGAATTGGAGTTTAGAACACTTTTACTTAAGTGAAGAGGAAATTGACCAAGCCATTCATGATTTTATTAGACCATTTGATTTGAGTAGTTCATCCTTATTTAGGGCAGCAATTATGGAAATAACGTCTCAAAAGCATGTTTTAATTTATGATATGCACCATATTATCTCAGACGGGGTTTCCGTCGCCATATTAATGAGGGAGTTCTCTGAACTATATAAAGGAAATATTCTACCTGAATTAAGTGTACAGTATAAAGATTTTGCTAATTGGCAGAATCGTATTATAAATAGAGGAGCATTAAATAATCAACGGAATTACTGGCTCAGTCAATATTTAGATGAAGTGCCATTACTGAATCTACCTACAGATAAAGCCAGACCGGAAGAATTTACTTCTAAAGGTGGACATGTAACCTTTACATTAGAGAATGAGCTAAGAGATAAGTTAGATCGTTTTGCAAAAAAGAAAAATGTAACAATATACTCGATACTACTATCTGCACTAAATATTATGCTATCTAAACATAGTGGGCGAGAAGATATTGTAATAGGCACACCAGTGGCTGGAAGGTCGCATTTTCAACTAGAGCATATTGTAGGAATGTTTGTTAATACACTGCCGCTACGAAATAGACCTAAGAAAGATTTAACGATAGATCAATTTATAAGCCAAGTTGCTGAACAGACTCTAAATGGGTTGGAGAATCAAGATTTCCCGTTTGAAATGTTAGTAGACGAATTAAATATTGAGCACAGTTTGAATCGTAATCCATTGTTTGATGTTATGTTTGCATTTGAAAATGTAGATGCAGCAAAAGTAAACATTGATAATTTTATAATAAAGCCTTACGATTCTGTGTCAGATACTACGAAATTTGATTTAGAACTAAAAGTAACGGAAAGTGGGGCAGAACTATATTGTACATTGGAGTATAGTCAGGATTTATTTTATTTAGAAACTATCAACAATATGGTGGATCACTTTTTAAATATTTTAGAATGTATATCAATGGATAGTTCAATGAAAATTGGCGATATAGAAGTACTTACTGATCGTGAAATAAACGTAATGAAAATTATGAATCATACTCAGCTGTCGTTTCCTCATGGCAAAACCGTGAAACAAGTTTTTGAGGAAAAAGTGAGGGATTATGGTGACAATACAGCGGTAGTTACGACACAAGGCACACTTTCCTATGAAGAATTAAATGAGAGGGCAAACCAATTAGCACATAGTCTTACTGAAATGGGAGCAGGCCCAAATAAAGTTGTAAGTATTATGGCTGAACCATCTATAGAGATGATTGTTGGTATCCTAGGAATAATAAAAGCGGGTGCTACTTATGTTCCTATTGATCCACATTTTCCAGATGAGCGTGTCCATACAATTGTGAAATCAAGTAATTCAATAGGCCTTCTAGCACAATCTCATATATTGAAATCTCACAATATGCCTTACTTAGTTTGGCTCTTAGAAGATGAAAATTTATATTCTAAGGACAAGTCTAACCCTCCAAACAGATGTGAGTCTAATGATAACTTATATATAATCTATACATCTGGAACTACTGGGATACCTAAAGGAGTACCTGTTAAAAATAGAAGTATTATGAATTATATCTCTTGGTTTACAAGAGCGGGTTCAATAACACAGAACGATAAAACAGCATTGCTCTCTTCTTTTGCTTTTGATTTAGGATATACGAGTTTATATTCTTCAATATTAAATGGAGCAGAACTTCATTTAATATCACGAGAATGTTATTCAATCCCGATTAACTTATATAATTACCTAGCGAATAATAAGATTGATTATATAAAAATTACACCCTCTTTGTTCAGACAACTAGTTAGTGATAGTTTGTTGGAGAAAAGTAAGAACTTTTTAAGTTTGAGATTACTAGTGTTAGGTGGAGAAAAGATTCAGCTTAATGATATTAAACAATTCCATCATGTCTACCCTAAGACTAAAATAATGAACCATTATGGACCAACAGAAAGTACGATAGGTTCAATAGCCAAAGTAATGGACTTAGAGGGAGATAATTTTGCCGCTACTGAATCTATTATTGGTGTCCCTATTGATAATACCCAAGTATTTATTTTAAATCATAATAATCGGAATTTACCGATTGGAGTTTGGGGAGAAATATGTATTGCAGGTGAAGGTTTAACAGAAGGTTATCTAAATAATGAACAATTAAATAAAGAGAAGTTCATAAGGATTCCTTTACTTGGAGAGGGAAAAAGGATATATAGAACAGGAGATTTAGGTAGAGTAACAAATGAAGGTACTATTGAATATCTAGGGAGAAGTGATACTCAGGTCAAAATTCGTGGATATCGTGTAGAGTTGAATGAGATTGAACAGGTGTTGAAGCAGTATCATTCAGTAAAAGATGCAGTAGTAATACCGAATAGTAAACAAGATGGTGAAAATGAACTTTTTGCTTATATCGTATTGGAAGATAAGGGGAATGAAGCAGGTATTAGAGAGTATATTACTCGTAAAGTTCCTTACTATATGCTTCCAGCAGTTTATGTTAAATTGGATAATATTCCACTAACACCTAACGGGAAATTAGATGTGAAGAAATTGCCGAAAATAAGTAAGGAGATTATGATTTCTAACGATTCTTATTCCCCTACTGATGATGTAGAACAAGGAATATTAGAGATATGGGCTGACATACTTAAATTAAATTCAATAGGTATAAATGATGTGTTTTTCGAATTAGGTGGTAACTCTTTGAAATTAATGGAAGTAACTGTAGGGATTTATAAAAAATTTGGTGTAGATATTCCTTTAAGAGAGTCTTTCAAAGCACCAACCATTAAAGCAATGGGATCGTATGTTAAAAATATCGCTCAAAATCTTTATACTCCTCTAGAGCAGATCAAAAAAAGACCGTACTATGATCTTTCTGCAGCACAAAAACGAATATTTACAATAAATCAAATGGACAAGTCAGGAACTGCTTACAACATGCCTAGGGCAACTTTATTAGTAGGCGATATTGAAATTGAGAAGTTTAAACTAGCAGTAGATAAAGTGATAAAACGCCATGAATCACTAAGGACTTCTTTTGAAATAGTAGATGATGAACCAAAACAAATTATCCATGAAGACTCCAAAGTTGATATAAATTACTCTGTTCTAGAGGAAGATATAACCTTTGATGAATATGACGAGGATTCTACGGTAAAAAGATTGCTAAAAGACTTTATAAAACCATTTGACCTAGACACTGCGCCATTGGTAAGAATGAAGCTGATCAAAGTTGCTCCTAATGAACATGTTTTTCTACTTGATATGCATCACATAATTTCTGATGGTTATTCAATTAATATTTTGATAAATGAACTTACGAAGTTATATGAAGGTCAGAATCTAGAAAATCAAAAAATTCAGTATAAGGATTTTGCTGATTGGCAAAATAAATTTCTCAATTCTGATGAGATATCTAAACAAAAAGAATATTGGAAGAAGGCACTTAGTGGGAAAATTCCTACTTTGAGTATGCCTACAGACTATCCTAGACCGGAATTTCAAAATTTTGAAGGCGATAGTTACTCTATTTCAAGCGGAGTAGATTTAAAACAAAAACTAGAAGACTTATGTCAAAAATACAATGTAACCATAAATATGTTAATGATAGCATCTTATAGTATTTTATTGTCCAAGTATACTAACCAACAGGAAAATATTATAGGTATGCCAATATTAGGTAGAACACATGCTGATACCAAACAAGTTATAGGTATGTTTGTTAATACTTTACCAGTCAGAAGTTTTCCAAAAGACCATATGACTTTTGAGTCTTTCTTGAATGAAGTAAAGGATAATTTATTAGAAATTTATGACCATCAGGATTATCAATTTGATATGTTGCTAGAAGACTTAAATATAAAGCGGGAAAAAGGAACAACACCTATTTTTTCTACAGTGATAGCTGTTCAAGAAACGCCGAAAGATAGACAAATGATGGGTGATATTCAATTAATTCCGATAGAATATCATAATAATATATCTAAATTCGACTTTTCTCTTTTTGTAACGTGTGAAAAAGAAGAGATTTTGTTTGAAATTGAGTATTCGAAAGCGTTATTTAAGGAAGAAACAATAAAAAAAATTGGAAAAGGTCTATTTAGTATTCTAGAAACAATTAGTGCGAACGAACACGTAAAGTTAAGTGAAATCCAAGTTGAAAGTTTAATTAAAGTTAACAGAGAAATTGAAAATGTAACATTTGATTTTTAAAATGTATATCCACCAGTAAAAAATAACTGATAACACATGTGGTTAAAGAGTGAACAGAAACTAGGGACAAAGATGTCATTAGACATCCTTTGTTCCTAGTTTTTTAGATTTATAAATTTTTTAATTATTTAATGATATGGAAAAAAATCAATGTTGCTTTTAGTTCAAAACTACAAGTTTATGCTAAAATAAGGCATAGAAACAATATTCAAAGGAGATTTGGCATTGAAGGATAATAATACAATTAGCGGTTTTCATATTAAACATAGGACAGAAAATACAATAAAAGTACATCCTAAAAAATATAATTGGCACATTCCAAAAGCATTGCGCCATTTAGATATTCAACCAGGAGATATTGTACGAGCATGTGCAGGACCTGAGAACAGGGTATGTACAATTCTTGTTATGGAAGCTTTTCGAGAAGATATTGAAGTGGCAGGGAAAACATATAAGCCTGTTGTAAGATTGGTTGAGAAAGCTCCACAATAGGACAGAGGAGTAGGAAGAAGAGATATGTGAATCCTTGATCACATATCGAATGAGATGTATCTATCTTAGATGTTCAACTTTTAAAATAAAAATAATCTCTATACATAATTTCTTCTCTTGTAGTTCTAAAGTTACGTTGGATTTCTATGATGACGAGATAACAGGAACTTTTGGACTGGTAAACTTTATTCGTTTTTTATGAAATTCCCGTTTTGGTCCCTATTTCCATTTATGTTTATGTAAAATGTTATAGTATGGTAAAAATGGAAAAGGGAGTTCTGTTATGGGAAACATACAGGCGAATTTTGAAGATCTACAGAAAATTATACAAAAAACAAAAAATGCTAAGGCTAAAATAGATGCAATTCCAGGCCAGCTTAGTTTTTCTTTGTCAGGAGCCCTTTCTGAACTAAGCGGAGTATGGAATGGAGAGCTAGAGGGTCTGCAGCAAGAATTAGAGAAAAGTATTCGAGATTATGGGGAAGAACTAGGAAAAGTATATAATCATGTTTCTAAAACTTCTCAAGATCTAAAAAAAGCGGACGAAGCTATGAATGCTATCCTCTTCCCATCTTATTTGGTTCAGAAAGCTTTTGCATGGGCTGGTCTTATAGATAAGCCAACTCGTAAGATGTCTTATGGAGGAGTTGTTGCTCCTAGAACAGACGAGCTTATAGGGCGTTATAATTCTGAGAATTGGACTATTGATATTGTAAACAATAAGATCAATAATCCTGGAAACTTAAAACCTGTAAAAACTGTTCAAGTTTATGATGAGATAGAAGCGAAGCAAAGTGGAAAATACCATGTATATGCTAATGGACAAATTATTTGGGAGCATATAACTAAAACAGGTAAACAAGTTTTTACAGAAGTTGATGAGGTTCCGAAAGATAGGATAGGTGGAGTAACGGAACTTGATATTGATGAGGCTCTTGATGGTACTCCCATAGAAACAGCGGCGATAGTCGGTACTTTTATCGTGAATCCTGCTTCAGGCGTGAAAAAAGTAGTTAAGTCAGCTATAAAAAAAGGGTTAGAGAAAGCGCCGGCTTTGACTAAAAAGATATGGAAAAAAACAGGGGATAAAGGGTGGGAGAATCAGAATTATTTCAAAGTTAACAAGAAGGATGGCACTGTAATTAGGAACAAATTAAATAAAGAATTACAAGAAAAAAACAAAGAGATAAAAAGGATACTAATGGAAAAAGCGTATCTAAGATTCCATCAAAATTTGGGGATAGGGAGAAACTCGAGGGTCACTTTGATAAGCATGGAGGAGAGTTTGGAGATCTTTATAGGAATGCTGATGAATATCTGAAAGGTGCCAGAGAAGTAATTGATAAAGGAATAAAGGTAGAGTATAACTATAAAGGTGAAGTACGTACAGGATATGTTAGGTTTATGGGGAATAGTAGTAAGAGTGGTAGAGCGAAATTCGAGTTTGTAGGTACTAACAATAAAGGGGATATTACTACATACCACACTCAAAGTGGTAAAAAAATCTGGAAGACTATTAATAGAAAAATATTCCATTGATAAATCCAGTAGATTAGAAAAGAGGTTTTTAAAATGAGATACATGGCTCTTGTTAAGAAATTAGATCCAATAATTGAAGAGGAAGTAACATTACAGGTTGAAGGAGTTGAATTTACAGGTTTCTCTTTCATTTGTCCCTATCAAATTGAAGAAGGGAAGGTATACCCCGTATTAATAGGGTTCACTATCTTGGATGAATTAGTAATAAATGAAATTGAAGATAAGGAAAAAGGATTAAAGCGTATAAATTCAGGTTATGAATACTGTATCAGAGGGACTCTAAACGAAGACTCAATTGATGCAGGAATAGTTTTAAGCGATGAAGATGAATATTTCTTGGATTATCCGGAGTTACAAGGGAAAAATGTTGAAATTAAAGTTGATAGAATAAGTATAGAATTTTTGAGAGACTAGAACTAATTATCAAACTTAGGAAATAGGAGATATAATTTACCTGTTCTTAAGCATAAGACAAAAGTTGTTATTATCAAATTACTGTAAAAAAACGGATAATTTCCTTGAATTAAGGAACAAATGAATAATACATTAAATATTTTTTTGTGGTATTATACATTTGTGGTACATTTTAACATAAACTATAATGCTTTACCCCGCTTTGATTACGAAGGGCCAAGTTAATTCCTGTAGTGTTAGTTAGTACATATACCAAGTATCATCAAATTATATTTAGGACGGTGATGAAATTGGGTATTAGCTCGATTTTTTTACTAGGCATGATTGGAATCATGTTTTTATTAGTCTTTAGAGGAAAAGTACTTTCTTTGGTAAAACAAGAAAGCAGATTGGTAAAAAGTCTACAACGAAAATCTTGGTTTCATAATCCATATTCAAGCGGTATTGTATTGTTTCTATGGAATACTTTGATGACAGCTATTGTAGCTTTGTTGATTTTTACCCTTATGATTACAGAAATCTATATTCCTTATCTTCATCTTGTGATTTTTGGATTAGGGACCTTAGCATGCATTTTAGCGTGGGCAACGTTTAGTGCAGCTTGGGTTGGTTCTAAGAAAAGTCGACTCACAATGGCTAGTATCGGAAGTAGCTTCTATGTCCTATTAGGTATGTATGGGTTATATGAATTCATTACTTTAAAACCTTCTTACCCTGGAGAAGATGTATTTATGGCTGCTTTAGGCTTTATGGGGGTTATGATTGTTGCTGCGGTAGCGTTGATGACTTGCTTCTTATTCCTTGGATTTCAACAGAAGAGAGCAGCACATTAATGAACTAAAGAGAAAAGGGACTCTAAATTAGAGTCCCTTTTCTCTTTAAGACCTAAAAAATTTCTACATAAGTCAACGAGAATAAAGCTAAATCAATTGAAAAATCCCTCACTAATCAAAAAACAGCTAGTGAGGGGTTTTATTCAACTTCTTTACATTGTCTTACAGCTTAGCCGCCATCTCTTCCAACTGCCGATAATCCGCTTTCCCGCTTCCAAGCAACGGTACTGAATCAATCGTATGAACTTGAGTCGGGATATAGAGAGAAGAGACTTTTTTACTCTTAATAAATTTCCGCAGCTCTTTGCTATCGACATTTTGAACTGTAGTAAAGAGAATGATTTTCTCTCCCTTTCGCTTATCCTGAACGCTGACCGCATAGAAATTGGAGTCACCAAAACATTGGAAAGCTAGATCCTCAACTCCGTTAAGTGACACCATTTCACCAGCGATTTTGGAGAAACGTTTTAAGCGAGAGAGGATATGGAGATAGCCTTCCTCATCAATTTTCGCAATATCACCTGTGTTGTACCATTCACTACTTGGAATGAATCCTTCATTATGAATCATATAGCCTTTCATAACGTTAGGCCCTTTCACAAGCAAGTTTCCGCCTTCTGTAATGCCTTCAACTTTCTCAATTTTGGCATCCATTAAAGGAAGAATCTTTCCAACGCTGCCGAATTTATTGTACGTTGGCGTGTTTAGCGCAATAATGGGAGACGTTTCGGTTGCCCCGTAGCCTTGCAGAATTTCAATCGAGAATTTCTTTTTATACGTTTCGAACACGTCTTCTTTTAATTTCTCTCCACCAGCAATTACATATTTTAATGATGCAAAATCGTCCGGCTCCGCATATTTGGCATACTGATCAAAGAACGTATTTGTCGCAATCGTAATCGTGCTCTTATGCTTCTTAATCATTTTCGGAATTTCTTTATAATGAAGCGGTGACGGATAAAGAAACGCTTTTATATTAAAAATAAGCGGCAAAATAATGCACACCGTCATTCCGAAAGAATGAAAGAGTGGAAGCGGATTGAAAATCTTATCGTCTTCCGTAATATCAATCACTTCAAGCGCTTGCTTAATGTTGGCGTATACATTGCGGTGCGACAAAACAACGCCTTTTGGCTTGCTTTCGGTCCCTGACGTAAACAGAATCACTTCTTCTTTGGAAGCTTTTACAGGGCAAGATATTTTTGTTTCGAGAAACCCTTTGATTTTATGTGAAAGGGCAAGATTGTCTTTTAAATCTTCTACATAAACAATATGTACTTTCTTCTCCATTTCCTCAATGACCATACTAAGTCCCGCCACTTTGATAAACGTTTTTGAGGTAATTACCGTTTTCAAAGAAGTTGTCTCAATACAATCCAATAAGCTTTGTGCGCCCATTGAAAAATTCAAGATACACGGGACTTGCCCGTTTTTAAACAGGGAAAATAGCGCAATGGCTTGCCCTGTAACATTCGGTAGGAAAAGACCAACTCTTTCTTCCCCATTTGTTGCTTGTAAGATTTTCTGGCTTAAAACATTTACGCTTAATAAAACTTTCTTATATGTTAAAGCACCGTTTAAATCCTCTAAAATGACTTTTTTCGGATTTTTCTTTGCCTGTGTCCTCAGTTCTTTGTACAAATTAATTCTCTCTGGTATCTCTAAAACCACAATAAACCCCTCCACAATAACTGCTTTTCTTATATCATATGTATTTACTCCAGGCTCTATCATACCTGTTTCTTGCGTTCTCAACAAGGTCTGGATTGGGAAGGAGGAGAAAGGTCTTAGAAATGTGGGGGGAATGCAGCAAAAGTGTCTTGGTTACAAGTTTTATAATAAAGAAAGTTTACTTCCTTGGAGAAAGAAGGGAAATGAAAATTCAAGCAAAACTTTATGAAATTAAAGAACGGCTGTGAATAGCCCTTTTCCTTTTAGATGGGAGATATTAGAATATAGAAGAGATACCATATACATATATTTTGACAAGGGGGGAATGAGTAATGGATAGAAATGAAGACTTTGATTTTGATCGGGCAATGGGGAATGTAAAAGCAAATTTTGCAGTAGAAGGGTTGGAGTTTACAGAGGAAGAAGTTGAACTCATTCGTCGGAGATTTACGGGAAAAATCACAGAGGAAGAATTTAAAAAAATGGTGATGGAGATACATGGGGAAAATCTTGATATAGGATAGAGAGGAGAGCATAATAATTACTCCTATAAAAGAACATAAAAAACAAGGGAGCGGCGCTTCCTTGTTTTTTATAGTTTTTAATGACTATAGGAGCTAAAAAAAGATTAATGAATAGAACAATAAACGCAAAAAAAGTAATATAATTTATCGGAATGGAGCTTTGTCCTGTGAATTTTATGAGCATTGAACCAATTAACAAGATACCATTAGAAATAATAAAAAGAAAACCAGTGAACTTAAAGTGCATCTTTTCTGTTCTCTCATCACTATCAGGTTCTTTCCGTTTGGAGCTTGGTTTTTTAATGCTTAGAAATAAAAAAACAAGGGCACTATAAGCAATCATAACGCCAAAAAACCAAAGAAGTAAATCTATAAAATCACTCTTGTTCCACGTATATCCGTTCATTTCGAAGTAAGTAAATATTTGGGTACAAATAAATATTGCTGCAAAAGTTCCGATTAAGTTGAATGCTTTCTTCATTATTGATCCTCCTCCACATCAACTAACTCAAAAAGATCTTCTACTTTACAATCAAAGAATTTACAAAGTCTTAAAGCAAGTTCTAAACTTGGATTAAATTTCTGTTTCTCAATCGCAATTAAAGATTGACGAGTGATTAAAACAGCTGAGGCTAACTCTTTTTGTGTAATATCGCGCACTACTCGATATTCTCTCACTCTATTTATTAACACAGGCAGGCCTCCTGCTTTCTTCATATAAATAAATTATACCATTTTATTACAAAAAGTAAATATATATTTACATAAAGTAAAGTTAGCTTTACCTAGGAGAATAAAAAAAGAGACCGAAGTCTCTTTTTAAAAGAGTTATGTAGTTTGTTCAGACTCTTTCTGTTTTTGCTGCTTTACAGCCAATACAAGAGCAGTAGCATTCAATGTCGCTCCAATAAAAACAGTAGCTGCTTTAACGATGTCGTTTCTAGCAAAATGTAAAACCCCTAATAAAATCATTTTCTCAATTACAAGGCAAGGTATTACGCCGGCTCCTTTTTTATGCTTAAAAAAAGGGGGGACTGGTTGTAGTAAAAAGTGCAGGAGGTTAATTGTAAAGGCTATAACTATATTAATGAAAGGTAAAATTTACTTTTATGGTATTATATGTATATAAGTTTATTTAGCTAGGGAAAATGAGTATTGAATAAGGTAATATAACGAAAGGAAGTTTTTATGGCAAGAAGATACAATTTATGGTCTTTTTATTTATGTTTAATATGTTTAATATTTTCATTGAGCTTAGTTTTTTCAAATTAGTCAGTAGCTCCTCCTACTTATATTCTTTGGATATTTGCCCTAATAGCCTTTATTTTTGGGCTTTTCGGATTTGAAGATAAAACAAATAAGTGGTCAAGAGTAAGAAGTATATTTACTTTTATATTCTCATCATTGCTTTCCCTCATTCTCTTTCTTGGAGTACTTCGTGTGTTGTTTATCGCAGAGGACTTGTTTGAAACAACCCATTCTCCTGATCACAACTATAAAATAGAATTTTACCTTATCAATGGTGGAGCCACAACGTCGTTTGATGTGTTAGGAAAATTAGATGGTCCACTATGGTTTGAGAAAACAGTTTACGACGATTATAGAATGGATCATGCTGATGTGAAGTGGATAAATAATCATACGGTCTCGATAAACAATCATATTTTGGACTTGGAAAAAGGAGAAACGTATTCTGATTGAATAGAAGTTTTGAAGTGAGTGGGCTAATAGAAGCTTTTACCTTCTTTAATTATTGGGGGTTAATGAAATAACAAAAACAGCCTTTTCTCGATGGAGTGGCTGTTTTTATATTTTTTATAAGAACGTTACCTTAATAAGGAGACTTGCTGGCAAGAAATAGAGAACAGAAAACTTGGATAGCAAGTTAATGTATAAAATTCTAGATAAGTTTGAAGGGAGAGTACGACTTGAAAAAGAAACGTTGGATTTTCGCATTGGTTATAGTAATAGCTGCCGTTGGTTTCTATAGCTTTATAAAGTTTAATCCGCCTATAGAAGTAAATACATTAGGTATAAGTCAAAGTCAAAAATCGGTTGTTGTCGGAATTGGCAACACAGGATTTAGCAAAATGAAGATATTAAATGTCTCAGTCAACAATAATGAAAAACCTATAGAAGCTAAGGTGCAGGTTAGTAACGATTTCAAAGGATTGGTCATAACTGAAGATTTCCATAGTAAAGAAGCAAGAGAGTTTGGATTCACAAATATAAAGGATGTAACCATTCCAACCAAAACATCTTTCTCTGATCGAGAGAAGGATTCGGATAACAAAAATGATAAACTTTATGGAGTCAGTGCCCTGCATAATAAAGCAATCCATAAAGTTTACATAAAGTATCGTTATCTTGGGATATCGTTTGAAGAAACGGTTTCTGTTGATTCTTGATAAGATTATAGCCATCCTATTACTGTTTGTAGGAGTAGTTGAATGACTATAAATGATAAAAAAAATGCACTTTTTTATATTATAACTAATGAATTCTACATTAGAAGGAGCGCTTCTTATCTTTGTGAAAATTCAGTAACAAGAAGGTGACCATGTAGTGCTATACAATGCATTAGTAAAAAACTTCAATCCACATATCGAAGAAGAAGTAACAGTAGAAATAAATAGTGCAGAGATAACAGGGTTCATGCCGTCTGGTATTTCATTTGAACCGAAAAAAGGCGTGCTGTATCCACTATCTCTTTCCTTAATTATTTTGAATGATTTAGACATCCAGGAGGATAGGAGTTTGAAATATGGACTTTTCAATATTGAGGAAAGCTTTGCCTACCATATTAAAGGTATTGTAGATTGTGAGAAGAAGACGATTAACATAGGATTTGAATTAGGTCTGGAAGATGAAATAGTTAATGAAATGTGGCAGTACAATCATAAGAGAGTACAAATTAAGGTTGACAGAATTGATATTGATTTTCTAGAGGGGCATTTTAAATAAATACCTCGAAACGGCATTTGAAAAATCTCACATGAGGTAAATGATCTATGAATCTTAAAATTTTACAAATGATAAACGAATATGATAAAGAAAGTGATTTTTTTGGAGAAGTTTCAGAAGATGCTATAACAGAGGCAGAAAATAGGCTAGGAGTGAATTTTCCACGTCAATATAGAGAATACGTTAAAAAGTATGGTTCTGGAGGCATTTGTGGAGTTGATATACTTGGTGTTGAGGGAGAAACAGACGGTTCATCTGTTATTGAACAAACAAAGCGGCGTAGAAAACAGGGTTTAGCCAAAAAGTATATTGTGATAGAGAATGTTGATGAGTTTGTCTACTGTCTCAGCACAGTAGATGAACATAAGGTTATTCGATGGAGCAGTATAACCAAAGAAGAAATAGAAAGATATACAACTTTTAATGAATATTTACAAGACAGCTTCCAAGAAGCAATTGACAACTGGGAAGAATGATAGATTATGAGAAGTTACTTCAAAGAGCATGCTGTATAGCCTGCTCCTTTTTATGCCTAAGAGAAGGAAAACAAAATGTTTATAGTAGAAGAAATGAAACGAAATGCCAGAAGAATATTTGGTTGAAAGTTGGTGGAGTCAGTTTTGAAGAGGATGCGTTTATGAAAGTAGATTATCACTATAGGTTAAAAAAACTTGAAATAATTGAGGGAGGGACTTGAAAACTTCAAGTGTGACAAAAATCAAGAATAGAGATTCCTCTTTTGAAGAGCACTTTTGCTATGTATTTTTTCCTATATGATTATTTTCCTATATTTTATAAATCGCTCAATTTATACCAATTTAGTATTCTATTTCATGTAAAATAAGGAAAGTATAGATGACAGAAATGGAGGAATTCGATACAATCGTGGATATAAAGGCAAATTTTAAGGACCTTGAACAGTTAGCGCAAAAAACCATGCAGGCTAAGTCTAAGATCGATGTCATTCCTGGACAGCTTAGTTACTCTTTATCTGGTGCCTTATCAGAATTGAGTGGTGTATGGACAGGAGAGTTGGAAGCTCTTCAACAAGAACTAGAGCATGACATAAGGAAGTATTCAGAAGGATTAGGAGAAACCGTCCAGCATATTCAGAAGACCGCTCAAGGCTTAAAGGAAATGGATATGGTAATGAACGCCATCCTTATGCCTTCTAATATAGTATTACATGCTTTATCAAAAGTAGGATTTGATGTAACATCTAAGCGATTCATTTCTTATCAAGGAAGGATCACACCTGCTACCGGTCAATTAATGGCTAGGTACAAAAAAGGTGAATTGTACTCTTATGATACATTGTTCCCTAAGTCGAAGAATGTAAGGGTAAAGGCTAAGAATAATTATGAGACGGAGATCTTAGAAGCGGTTAAAAATCATAAGGTGCCTAGCCCTGATGCCTTGCGTTGGGGAATGGGATTAGCTCAAGATAAACACATTAAGGACCCTATGAAACGGCAATTCATTGATACAAACTTAACCAATGGACAAGCAGCTTCTTTTGCATTTGATTTTATTCCCTTTTTAGGTGGTGCTAAAGCCGCTGATGAGGCCCGTACTGGAAAACAATACTTTACTGGAAAGAAATTAGATACATCGGATCGTGCTATAGCAGCTGCTAGTGTTTTAGGTGGAGGGTTTGTCAAATGGACAGGTAAAGGTGCTAAAGTGGTTCTCAAAGGTAAACCATTAAGCGAACAGACTCACTTGAAGTGGAACAAGGAAACAGGTGAGGTAAAACGGTATGAATCGGAAAAGCATAAGAATATAGATAATGCTAATAGACTGATTTCTGGTAAAGTTGGAGTTGTAACTGGAGGAAACTCTACCAAGTTAGGGAAAAATATGTTGCAAGAGATGGGACTTAAACGTTCAGGGAAATGGAGTGGGTATCAAGCACAGCATATTATTCCTTCTGAAATGAAAAAGAACGAGATTATAAAAAAAATCGGAATGAATTTTGATGACGCATCAAATGGAATTTTCTTAAGAATACCAGATGACGATATAAGTCCAATGTCTAGGCATAGAGGATACCATTCTATTTATAACCAAGTCGTTGAAAGAGCATTAAACAGAATGGATATTAATCAAAGTGTTAATAGTTTACAAAATGTGATTAATTAAAACCTTGGTTGGCTATATGCCTTTCAAGGTTTTTTAGTAATAGAAAGCTGTTGGTGAAGCACGGGCAATGATAAATAGAAGAGGTCTCTCCAATGAGACTCTCTTTTTTATTGTATAATATAAACTGTACACGTAAAATTAGGTAATTTTGATAATTTAGATATACTGAATAGAAATTACATAATTGGGGCTATTACAAATTCTCAGAGTCCCACTATACAGTACATTAGATTTGAAAAAATAGGTGGACTATAGCATCTATAAATACTTTCGACCATTAATATATATTCGGCTAAACTATGTTTTAATATACGAACAAAAGATAGGAAGATATTATGACTAGAGAAGAACTTCTAGAGAAAATAAAACATTTAAAGATTTGGAAAAAAGAAGATCAGCGTGCTCCACATAAGCCATTACTCATTCTATATGCATTGGGTCAATTGCAATCCCGGAAACAATTGCAGTTACCTTATAGTGAAGTGAAGTTACCTTTAAAGGAACTACTTATAGAATTTGGTCCTCCCCGCTATTCATATCATCCTGAGCAACCTTTTGTTCGTTTGGCCGGAGATGAGATATGGGAATTGAGTGAAGAAGTTGATAAGCGTAGTTTTACAGACAAATCTTTGCTGCAGATTAACTTAATTGGCGGCTTTAAGGAAAGCGTCCATGAACTTTTAAAAACGGACCGCACATTGATTCAAGAAATTGCTCAATTTTTACTCAATGAACATTTTCCGGACACTATTCATGAAGATATATTAAGAGCGGTTGGGCTAGAATTTGAGACTTATTTAAAGAGAAAAAGGGATCCGAAATTCAGAGAGAAAATACTTCAAGCTTATGAGTATAGCTGTGCCATTTGTGGGTTTAATGTACGCCTTGGTCATAGCCTAGTAGGTGTGGAAGCAGCTCATATTAAATGGCATCAAGCGGGCGGACCTGATGTGGAGAACAATGGAATTGCATTATGTTCGATGCATCATAAGCTATTTGATCGCGGGGTGTTTACTTTTTCAAAGAATAACGAGTTATTGGTTGCTGCTCAAGCACATGGCACCCATGGATTTGAAGATTGGTTAATGAGGTTTCATGGACAAAAGATTAGACGGCCAATTCATCCGTTGTATCAACCGCAAGAAGATTTTATCGAGTGGCATGTTAGGGAGGTATTTAAGGGTCCTGCAAGGTGCAAAGTCAAAGTGAACTAGATATAATAGATTTAAGTGCCTGTTAATTAGGGGGGAGAGGTCGTAAAAAACTACATGTTAAGCAGAATAACGACTGATAAGGCGGATAACCTTAGTATTTATATATTTTCTTAATAAAAAATACTCTTATGGTTCTTCCCACATTTACAAGACATTGTTCTTTAAGGTTAAATTTTTTATCGCCTATACACCTGTATTCCCTTATTTCTTTTCTTAATTCTAACCATTCTTTTATGGTCGTATTTTTTAAATTCATATAAATGCCTTTTGAAACTCACTCATGAATTCATTGTAGGATTTTTCTGTATCTTTCTTTGTAGCAAAGCCTTACCTTGTTGATTGTTTCCTTTTTCTGGTTGCTGCGTCAATGCCGATTTCAGTTATAAAAGACCATGTGTAACCTGATTTTGCTTTTTGGGACTTTTCTTTTCTAAAAAAATCCATCAGAAGTTCCCCTTAAAATAACTTAATTGTGTGGCCTTAAATTAGTGATAAGCCTTTATTCTCTTTTATTACAATACTTGTAAGGGTTTAACTCCTAAAGGGGAGATGAGTTCGTATCATAGCTTATAAAGCTTAAGAAGAGCTCGTAGAAAATAACAAGCCCTTGAATTTTATTATTAAGAAAAAATAATAAAATTAATTTATATAACAAAAAGATTGAGGAGCCCTAAAATTTTCATCAAAATCATAAGGGGATAAAGGTTTTTCGTACTTTGTAGTTTTTTTTATTTTTATAGCAAAGCCTTTTTCTTTATCGTGAAAATAGCTTCTGAAAAAGTCATAGCTTATTCCTGAATGGGATTCTGTTTTCTCCCATAGACTCTCTATTTCTTCAGTTATGATTTGATCGATTAGAAATTCACCTACTATTTTTCCTTCAGGCTTTGTGCTGTATACTACTACTGTATCAATATCTTTTCTTTTAAAAATACTTCTTCTATACTCATATATTTTCTCTCCATTAAAAATCTTTTCAGCATACTCAGGCTTAATCGATAATAAGACTTTCATTTATACCACCTAATTTCATAATCTTATTGAACTGGAATTGAGATAAAGGTAATAGCCCCCAGCGAATATTTCGCTCTAAACCACAATCCTCTATTAAAGATTTTCTTATAAGTTTCTTCGTCATGGCTAAGTTATAAGTCATCTTTAAAACAATAAAGTTCTCTTTTTTATATAAATTATGTAATTCTTCATCTGTAAATACAGTATTTCTTTTACAATATTGATAATAGTCATCAAAGTCAACAAAATCTTTTTTTGTTTTTCTCTCTTGTAATATACATACAGACGTTGCTACTGATCTATACTCAGCAGGTCCCTTCTCGTCTTTTGTTCTATATATTACAATAGCATCCCCAATACGCATTTTCAAAGCACCTTTCATATAACAGATATATATTTTTTCAATGCTATTAGTATGGGACACATCATCTATTAAATTATAGCTCTCATTATTTAATATTGAATCTGGAAATAGTAGAGTGTGATAACGCGGATAGATACTTAATAACCAACTTGATTGATTGTTCGTCTTAACCAAAGGATACCTTTCGAGTAAACCACCTTGAGGATTATATAAATCTTTTATCATTACTTGTTCAGTACCATTGTCCCTGTGATTATTAGCTCTAGTCTTAAATCCGTATTTTTCCAATAAATCAACTAAAACTTTATGTTTGGGAAATACTGTTACGTATAACTCATCAATACTATTCGCAACAGCATAATCAATGGTTTTTTTAATGAACCTTTCTCCAAGTTTAGTACCATGCGGATTGATTTTTAAGGTTCCTATCTTGATTCTCTTTTTTCTAGGTAAAGGTGGAGAAAACAGCGATAATTCTTCTTCCTCAATTTTAAGATATAAAAAAGCCTGAATACCTTCTTCTGTTTCAAAATAGTAAGCCTTATTCTCTTTTTTAGAATTAAACCAATCCTCAAATTCTTTATAATCATTCTTTAGACTATCGAAGAAACGATCGTTTAAATTAATATTTCTAAAATAATCATGTTTTAAGAACTTATCCATATTCATTAGCAAGTCCTGCCTTTCAAAATGAATTTATCGATCTTGTTCTCCATAAGAACATTATTTATAAAATCAAAAATTTCTTGAGTTGGTTTTAAAGGATTATAAATATAAAAAGGGACATCTAGTTTTGATGCTATTTCTCTTGAATAATTAATCTCTTCTTTTTGAAAATCATTAAGGAATTGGGCATCATAATCCTGATCATCTCTACTCTTTAAATTTGAGATTACTTTGTCTATAGAATTTGTAACAGTAACAATTGCTTTTGGGGATAAAGAAAAGAATGTTGCCTCTGGAATTTTAACTATACTTCTATCTTTGTCGATTAAACAAAAATGACCGTCTAGAAGAAAGTCTTTATTAGCGATCCCCAATTTATTTAAACCTATTTTCAAGAAATCTTGATTAGTGGAAATACGACTTATTCTCTTATCTCTTGTAAAACATTCATTTTTTTCTCTAGATATAATAGTGCTAGCAGAATAGTGTAAGAGTTGATGCTCTTGGCTTAATTGAGTACATAAGTATGTCTTCCCAACACCATGTATACCACCTACAAAAATCATCTTTATCTCTCCTTTAAGTTCTATATCCTTAAATCTAAAGGTAACACTAGAAATTTCATCTATTAAACTAACTCAACCTTATGTATACTGCTTTTTTTATAAAAAAGATAAAAATGCATACAAAAGGAACTTAATTTTAAATTTACCAGTAAAAAGATAAAGAATTAATAACAAGATAGGGCAGGGGATAACTGTGTAAATATATGCCCCTGCTTGTAATTCTTTCGTTCAGATAAATTAACAATCGTTCCTTATATGTTTCAATAGGAATATCAAATAATTTAGAGGTATAATAAATACCCCTCTTCTTAACATAATGTACCATATGATGGGGGATTATGGTATATTTTAAGCGGTTTTTTGCTTCCCATTTCTACAATTTTTTAAGGGAGGGATAGAATCTTATTCTTCTGTGTGTCGGATAATATGACACAGTTCGTGGAAGAAAAGTAATTTGAACTGAATTTTTGGAAGTTCAGTATCTAGAAACATAAAATGATGACCTTTTCGTTTGATACTGAAAGAAGCGTAGGGGTAGTAGAAATATCGATTCTGAATTTCTCTGCAATAGTAGAGACTGTTAAATCGCTTAGGGGTAAAATATCTTATTTAGAAACTTGCTCCTCCATATGAGAAGGGACATAAGGATCATTTATAGAATAAATGATTAAAAGGCACATGTTAAATTTTTATGTACAGAGTCAAGAAAGCCCATGATAATAGCATTTTTATGTTTTAATAGAAAATTATTTACAATTATAGATAGCAGAACCACGAATGAACAAGTAATGAACTTATATTAATAACGTCAATAAAGTGTAATTATTATCATTATTCTTCTAAAAAAAACTAAGAAAATCCTTTTTACTGTTTTCTTCTTTATGATAGTGCCTTCTAATCACTGCTGTTATCCCTTAATTATTTATCAATACTTCCCTGTATAAAGTGAGTAATAACAAGGGTCCATAGAGGGAGATAATAAAAAAAGCCTTTTGAGTCATCCTTATACAGAAAGTATAGATTTTGTTACCTTATGTAAATTGAAGTTTTGTATGTAAGAAGTAAATTTATTAAGATTAAAACACTTATATATTTAAGGAGGGATAATTATGGAGACAGCTAATCGAGTAGATAATCTTTTTATATAATGATTAAAAAAGATAAGAGCTAGCTCTTTTATACTAACTTCTACGCTGCCAGCGTAGAGGTTAAAAATTTCTATAGTTTTATGCTATAAACACATTTTTTAAAGATATTGAATTATAAAAGAGTACAAAACTTTATTTTGTAAGGTATGATAAATGAGGATAATAAATAGATTATTAAAAATTAAAACGATAAAACAGCTTTAGTTTGGGAGTTTCTAACCGGAGGATTACATATGAGTTACACATTCGAATCAATTGCACAACTTGAACACTCAAAGGAATTTGCAAATTTACATAGGAAGTTTCATCAATTTAACCCTCTAAAGGTACTAAGGGTGAGCCATTTTGAAATTCGCCACTCAAATGTTTTAAGGTGGTTAATAGATCCAGATGAAAATCATCAGTTTGGTAGTTTTTTTATAAAAAACTATTATCACGTTTAATTACAAGAAGTGAGAATGAAGAAAAGTTAGAAACTATAAATTACTTATCATTTCTCTATTCTTCTTTAACAGATGCAGTAGTTTATCGTGAAGTAAAAACATCTACAGGAAGATTTATCGATCTCTTAGTAGAACTTCTGTCACTTAAGGTAGTTCTTATTATAGAAAATAAGTTCCACGCTTCAGAGTCAGAGAATCAGCTAAAGGATTACTTGGACTACATAAAAACTCAGTATAGTGATTACACAATAGTACCCATATACCTTACCCTAGCAAGTTATGCACCTTCACACCCCGATTATTGGTCATTAGATTATCATGATGTAATGGATATTATCACTCAACATCTAGAGTTAAATCATGAAGTAATAGCGGATAATATCCATGATTTCCTTAGCTACTATACAGCAATCTTACGCGAAGAATTAGTTGAAGATGGAGAATCAATAGAAATGGCACTTAAAGTGTATCAAATGAATCAAAATGCTATTGATCTTTTATTTGTGAGCCAACACCAGGAGTCACGAAAACAACCACGGTTTAGAGAATTATACATTCAGATCGATGAGCTATCAGTGAATGAACAATCTGCTTTAAAACGTATTTATGAAAAAAAGAAAAAGACGATAGATTATATTTTCACTATTGGAAGTAATGTTTTACGTCAGGCATTTCTAACATTTGCCCATATAGAAGAACTCCCTGAAGAAGTTTATAATGCCCATATAAAAGTTCCTAACTTTATTCTTCCAGAGTGGCTAGATTTTGAGGATATAGTAGGGAAGCCGGAAGCAGGATATTGGCTAGGATATGGTTTAATCATTTGGTTTGAGCGGACTTGGAATGATTACCTAAAGAATTAATGTAGAGGTAGGTCCAGTTCCTTATGAAAATCGTTTGCAGTTATTAAATGCCCTTGAAGATCAAGGTGTGTCTTTCCGTCCTTCTGCAAAATTAGAAGGGAAAAAATATACTAGAATCTATACTGAGTTAATATCTATAAATGATTGGGCTGATAAACAAAAGATTGTAGAGGGAATGGAAAAGTTATATAACAATGACAGTTTTAATGAGTTATTAGCACAAATTGCAGCTGCTATAGAAAACTTAAAGGAGAAAGAGCAAGATTGTTACGAAGTTGACTTTATAGAAGAAAGCATTCTAGATACTAGGTCAAAACAACGAATGATCCCAAGGGATGCTTTTATTAAATTTGTGCTGAATCGAGGGATTTCTGAAGAATATTATAAAATACAGAATCATAACGCTTCATTTCTTGTTCCAGTCTTTAGAGACCTTGAGGAAGTATATGGTCCAACACGCATGAAATGGTGGTGGCATGACAGTACTTTCACTTACTGGTTTGAACGATTAAAGGATGGCCGCCTAAAATTAATTTTAGAATTAGGACCTTTAGTTGCAGAGAAACGGTTGTTACTTGTGAAGCAGCTCGAAGAAATGGGAGTAAGTTTTTCTGTGAAATCAAAACAGCCTACAGCTAGATATACGCGTATTTTTTCAGACAGCACAGTCATAAATAATTGGGAAGATGTAGAGGAAGTGTATCAAGCAATGGAGGAGTTATTTGGACAGGTTGAGAACCGAAATCTTTTAACGATAATTAAAAGTTTGGGGTAGACGATGTTGAAATCGTGACGGATTCGTAATTGCAGCCGTCTAATTAAAAAATGCTCTTGCTAGTTAAAATAAACATTTCCTATCCAAACCCCGATTTTGTTAAGATAAACAGTTCAATCAGATTGATAAAAAGTGATTAAATATGGTATAAGTGTAAAAGAAGCAGGGACATCTTGCTTTTTAATTTTAGGATAGCGGGTTGGCCCCGTATCCCGTAGTGAGAGGATTGGAATTTGAATATGAAAGACAATTTTTGGCGTGATTTACCACGACCTTTCTTTATACTGGCACCAATGGAAGAGGTGACGGATGTTGTTTTCCGTCATGTAGTGAGTGAAGCAGCTAGACCTGATGTGTTTTTTACAGAGTTTACAAACACGGAGAGTTATTGTCACCCAGATGGGATGCAAAGTGTGCGTGGACGCTTGACTTTTACAGAGGATGAACAACCAATTGTAGCCCATATATGGGGAGACAAGCCTGAATACTTTCGCCAAATGAGTATTGGTATGGCGGAACTAGGCTATAAGGGTATAGATATCAATATGGGCTGTCCTGTGCCTAATGTAACAAAGAACGGGAAGGGAAGTGGCCTTATTCTTCGTCCGGAAGTTGCGGCAGATTTAATACAAGCAGCAAAAGCAGGAGGATTGCCCGTTAGTGTAAAGACAAGGCTTGGTTACGCAGAGGTAGATGAATGGCACGATTGGCTAACACATATCTTGAAACAAGATATTGTTAATCTTTCCATTCATCTGCGTACAAGAAATGAAATGAGCAAAGTAGATGCTCATTGGGAGCTAATCCCGGAGATTAAGAAACTTCGTGACGAGGTGGCACCAGATACACTCTTGACAATCAATGGGGATATCCCTGACCGTCAAACTGGCTTAAAGCTCGCTCATCAATACGGTATTGATGGAGTTATGATTGGGCGTGGTATTTTCACCAATCCATTTGCCTTTGAAAAGGAGCCGAAAGATCATAGTAGCAAGGAATTACTTGATCTCTTAAGATTGCATCTGGATCTTCATGATAAATATTCAAGCTTAGGGCTACGTCCGTTCAAGGCTCTTCATCGCTTTTTTAAGATATATGTTCGTGGATTCAGAGGGGCAAGTGAATTAAGAAATCAATTAATGAGCACAGCGTCAACAGATGAAGTGCGTGCATTGCTTGATAACTTTGAGTCAAAAAATCTTGATGTGATAGGGCAACAGTAGAAGTGTCCCTATTCAAAGTGAAAACGAAGTAGGATGTTAAACTTATGACCAAAGAACAAGTTTGCAAGAAATGATTTCTAAAAGTGATCAAAATAAAAGCGGGAAACCTTGAATGATCAATGGTTTCCCGCTTTTTTTCATTTTATATTCTAGTTACATATAATCATAAACAGAATCATCAAAATAGAGCCAGTGATAATATTCAATTTGTGGATCAGTCATATTGGAAATTTCTTTCTCATTGAATTTTTGTTGCTCAATTAATTTCTGCGCTTTTGAATTTCTTTCAGCTTGGCTCATTTTAAATCCTCCTTATAGTATGAAAAGTAACAAAGTGTTTAAATTTTGAAAGCGTTTTCCTTTTCTTGTTTTTATTATACATCTCAAATTGAGATTAAACCAATATCAATTTGAGATGATTCTTCAGGAAATGATATAAAAATTAGAAGTGTTATTGATCCGCTTACTTTGAAGAGGTTAAAGAGGTAAGGTCGAATGGCAAAAAATCTTGTTTTGTTAAGGGTTATGGATTCGATTCAATAAGTTGGACACAAAAAAGTGGGGATTATGCTGCTTTTCGAGTTTGACCAGCGTCAGCGCAAGTAGGGAGAGGGAAATTCTAGCTGAGAGAAGGAATTAAAAGAAGTTTTTTCAGGAAGGGGTCTGTGTTAATTTCGTATCTATTTGGAAAAGTTCTTGAGACGCATAGGCTTTTCTTATAGCAAAAACGTAGATTTTCCAGGTTGTTTTTATCTAAGAGTTAGAAGATACATAAATGATTTTTCCTTTTTTTATTTTGCTTATAATATTATCCTCTCAGGAAACTCTATACAAAAAGTAGAATTTCAAAGGTTGGAGGCTATTAAAGGAGAAGATGAATGTGTCATTTAATAAATCATACATAGAATATCTTCTTGCTATTATAAACAGAAGCTCAAGAAAGAATGGTTTTATTGAATTGCATATAAAAAAACACTAAATAGTAAAAAAATTAGGTATTGTAAGGATACTATGCTATACTGAGTTTACCATTTGCTTTACCAATTACTATTCTTGTTTCGATATGCCCTATTCATTCGTGAGTAGGGTTTTTATTATGGGTTTTAAGTTTTTAGGGGAATAAAAAACAGACTCTACGAGTAGAGTCTGTTTGTATGTTTGGGTTAATTACGCTTTTTGAACGTTAGTAGCTTGAGGTCCGCGTTGGCCTTGTTCTACTTCAAAAGTTACAGCTTGACCTTCGTCTAAAGATTTGAAGCCTTCGCCTTGGATTGCTGAGAAATGTACGAATACATCGTCTCCATTTTCACGTTCGATAAATCCAAAACCTTTGTCTGCGTTAAACCACTTTACTTTACCTTGTTCCATTATTGTTGCCTCCTCGTGTGCTATGCACACATTGTGTTACTATTCCTGCTCAAATCTTCAGACGAAAGTTGTTAACTTGTCAATCTTCGCCGAACAAAAATAATTCTTATTAAATGTAACAGAAACAATCAGGTATTGCAAGTAAAGACGAAAATTAAGTAATAGACGCTAAATATTTTTAAAAATAAAAGAAGATTTTTTATCAAGTGGATCTTGAACAGTTTACTATTTAATACGCGTAAGGGCCTTGAAAAACATATCTACAAACATGTGAGTTGTGTGGTGGATTTGAAACTTCTTTATTTATATAATGGGTTAAAAATGTTTTTATGTGGGGTAACCAAAATGTTCACAAACCCCATAAACACAGTGTTGTTAACTTGCTTTACAATTTATAAACCTTAATCTTCCCATCGCTTATTGTTGATTTTCTCAATAATCCCATGCAAATCATCCGGCTTATGAAACTCAATCGGAGAAGCGCCTTTTTCAAACAGAATGGATTCTGCTTCCACAATCGCTACATAACGGCCATTAACTTTCGCTAAATGAATATTCTCTCCGAAATCCGCTAGCAACCCCTTAATTTCTGTTTCGCCAAGCTTCATTTTTAACTCAGCTTCAGGCGTATGCTCGACAATATGAGCAGCTGCTTCCATCACTTGATGCGTATCTAACCGTTCTTGTATCTCCCGCTTTTCACTTGCAGCCCACAGTTCCATATCTGATTCAAACTGCTGGTGTTCTTCACTTTCAGCTTCAAACGTTTCACTGACATGTTCCCGCACCATATCCATCACTTGTGTTTTCATCACTTCAGGCATTGGCTCGTTGTAGTCGATGAACTTTAAGAAGTCCTCAAAATAGCGGGCATGTGAAGCTTGGTGAATGACAAGCTCGCCTTCCTCGACCATACCTTCTTCAGGCATGTACGGGTATTGAATCGACTTCATATTTTTTGTCGTAATCGCCATTTCAACATGACGAATAAGGGTGGATTCATCTGAAATAGAAGCTACTTTTGGCTCGAAGTCACACTTTAAAATAAACACAAAAGCATGATCAAAATATTTTCTTGGAACAGCAGATACAACTAGAAATGCGCCTCCGCGAACGGCAGCTGTATCAAGATAAGCATTGATAAACTGTTCGCTGTTTTCTTCAAATTCCTCTTTCGTAGCGGCGAAACGAGTGCGGTGAAATAAATTGTAATTCGGGTTTGAATCAAGATCATGTCCTGGCTCAACAATAAAATAGCCAAGCTTTGTTGGGACTTGTTCAGCTTTTGGATGACGATCTACTTTGCGCTTTACAATTTTCTTGAATTCGCCGTCTAAAAAATCTTTAATTGAGCTTTCTTCATATTCTTCCGTATCAAGCGTTTGAAAATGCTTGTACTGTTTAGATGCTTGTTCTTCTTTTCCTTCTACTTGTATTACATAAAATGATAAAAAGTTAATTTTAAAATCCATCTAGTTCACCTTGTTTCTTTTTAATCGGTTACTTCAGTATAAGAAAGAGTAGATGTGGCGTCAACGCTTGGGGAATAACGAATTCGGTTTCTTTTCTTGTTTCTTCTTCCTGTATATAAGAAGGTTGAGATTGGTGGAATAAGAGGTCTCTGTGAACTATAGCGTGCAGTCCATAGAAAGACTTTATAACCTTGCTATAGTGATGATTAATGTGTCTAAAAAGAATGTTAACTACATGTCATTCCTTCTAATCATTTTTAAAACCTCTTCATCTTCTCTTTTAAATCTTATGTACTCATAATATAACTTCATAAGGAAACTCTAGAGAAAAAGTAGAATTTCGGACGTTGGAGGACAATTACAATGAAAGTTTTATCAATGATTCAACCGTGAGCAAACCTTTTTGTTCTTAGAGAGGCTACATATGAGACGAGATCATGGAAAACAAATTACCGTGGCCCCTTAGCTATTCACACAAGTAAGAAAATAAATAGGGAAGCCTGTAACCGTATAGCCATCCATTCGCTTCTGGATACGCACGGCTACACAACAAAAAATCTCCCTACAGGAATGATTATTGCGGTGTGCGAGTTTAAAGACTGTTTGAAGGTTGTTGAAAATAACGAAACGTGGGCCATTTTAGAAGACGGAAGAATTGTATCAGAAGACGACTATTTCTTAGGTGATTTTGAGGTTGGTTATTATGCTTGGGAAGTGGAGGGGATGAAAATGTTGGACAACTTTATTCCAGCAAAAGGTCGGCTTGGGTTATGGGAATATTACTTATAAGATAATCATCGACTTTATAAAAAACACATCTAAAACCTTAATAATAAGGGAAATGAGGGTTGTTAGATAAGTAATAGGGATAAAGATTTAGAGAGTTGAATCAAATAATAGTTATAGTGAATACATTTTCACCCTTTTTTTAAACCTTTAAATAGTTTATAATTATCAGATAACGGTGGATATTTTAACCTGTTAATTACTATAATAAAATATGGGGAAGTTTTCATCGAGACAAGAAAGATGTATTCCGAGGTCGCGCTTGGGTTTGGTGATCCCTGGATAGGAGTCACTACATCTTTTTTGCAAATACAAGGGGATAAGGAAGGGTATTATGAATAACAGACAGGAACAAACAGACGTTATTTTAATTGGTGCTGGTATTATGAGTGCAACATTAGGGTCAATACTAAAAGAATTAGCGCCAGGTTGGAATATTAAAGTATTTGAAAAGCTCGCAAAAACAGGGGAAGAAAGTTCTAATGAATGGAATAATGCTGGCACAGGGCATGCGGCACTTTGTGAGCTTAATTACACATCCGAAAAACCGGATGGATCTATAGATATTAGTAAAGCAATTCGTATTAATGAACAATTCCAAATTTCAAGACAGTTTTGGTCTTATCTTGTGAAAAAAAGTTTAATTAAAAATCCACAGGAATTTATCATGCCATTGCCTCATATGAGTCTAGTGCAAGGAGGAAGAAACGTTGAGTTCTTAAAGAAACGTTTCGACGCCATGACGAAAAATCCTCTATTTGAAGGGATGGAATTTTCTGATAATCCTGAAGAGCTCGAAAAGTGGATTCCGTTAATTATGGAAGGCCGTACATCAACAGATCCAATTGCAGCGACAAAGATTGATTCTGGAACAGATGTAAACTTTGGAGCATTAACACGCATTCTGTTTGATCATTTAAAAAATCAAAACGTTCATGTGAAGTATAAACATGGTGTAGAAGATATTAATCGTAAAAAAGACGGTTCATGGGAAGTAAAAGTTCAAAATATGGAAAGCGGTAAAACAGAACGCCATAACGCTAAATTTGTCTTTATCGGCGGTGGTGGAGGAAGTCTTCACTTACTCCAAAAATCAGGTATCCCTGAAGGAAAAGGCATCGGAGGATTCCCTGTAAGCGGACTATTTATGGTCTGTAACAACCCGGAAGTTGTGGAAAAGCATCATGCGAAAGTATATGGAAAAGCTCCAGTTGGCGCTCCTCCAATGTCTGTTCCACATCTTGATACACGCTATATTAACAATAAAAAGTCATTGCTGTTTGGACCATTTGCTGGGTTCTCACCAAAGTTCTTAAAAAATGGCTCAATGTTTGATTTGATTACTTCTGTGAAACCAAATAATGTGCTAACAATGTTAGCAGCAGGCGTAAAAGAAATGTCGCTAACAAAATATTTAATCGGTCAAGTTATGTTATCAAAAGAAAAACGCATGGAATCACTACGTGAGTTTATTCCAGAAGCAAGAAGCGAAGACTGGGAACTCGTTGTCGCAGGTCAGCGCGTTCAAGTGATTAAAGACACTGAAGCAGGTGGCAAAGGAACCCTTCAGTTCGGTACGGAAGTTGTTAGTGCCTCGGACGGCTCAATTGCGGCATTGCTTGGTGCTTCACCAGGAGCCTCTACCGCTGTTCATGTTATGCTTGAGGTTATTAAAAGATGCTTCCCAGATGAAATAAATGCTTGGGAACCAAAGATTAAGGAAATGGTTCCGTCATATGGACTATCATTAGCGGACAATCCAAAGCTTTTCAAAGAGATTCATACTTCAACATCGAAGGCGCTTGGATTGAGTGAAAGAGGACCTGTTTATAGTTGATAGGAATTTTCTCTAGTATGTTAGAGAATAATTGGCTTTATGGTATAGGAATTCAGAGTTACATAGATAATAGAGTACGGAACGAATGAGAACCTTTGATTTTTAATCAAAGGTTCTTCTTTTTATCTTCAATAACCGATAAAATATGAGCTTTTGTTCCGTAGGCTCCTCTAATCGTTTTTCTAGCTTCTATTGGTGTTTTAGCCGTTACTGACTTTGTTTGTTTTTCTCCTCCGACTTCTATTTCAACAATGAAACATTTTGATCCGCATCTCATGCTGTTTCCTCATTTCTTCAGTTTCTTCTTTTATTTTAAAGGAGGAGAGACTTGAAAGGAATCAATTTGATTTAGTAATAAAAATATAGTTAACGGAAAAGGGAAGGCTTCTTTTTGTATGAATAATCTATAGGAGCTATATAAAAGTATTGATTAAATGGAAAATATATCATATATTAATACCTGGTCAGTATTGAGAAGGTAAAAGAACTAGACTAACTGAAAAGGTGACACCATTGACGAAATACGATTTTCTAAAAATATCCATCACACTAACCATCATTGCTTACCTTGCCATATTTGAACTCCCTGATTTTTTACACGGATTTATTAACGGAATGCATAGAGGTGGTTGGCACAGTCGAGGGTTTTAATACATAATTTTGTATATAAAGGATAAAAGTCGAGGTCTATAGATATCTCGACTTTTATTATGATAATATGGATCACAGGAGAGAAATTAATGGTGTATAACTAAGATAACATTTTTCATTAGCATTCCCGTTCAAAACGCGACCTTCTTAATACACCAAAGAAAAGTCAAAAATACTTATTTTTCAACAAATAAATTGAAACTAATGAGAGTGTTCATTCGTAATATGTCTAGGAATTAATTTCGCTATCCAAGGGAAGAGATTTCCCTTGGTGAATTGGTGAAGGGAGAGAAAAATAAAATGTTTGTAAGTTGGATGAGACCACTGGACAAAGTGTTACTGTGGCTTGGGTTACCGTACGTTCTTACGTTAGCTGCAGCCTTCTTTATGAATAGAGATAATCCAATCAATGAAACAGCTTGGTTTTTTGTCGGATATATGGTGTTAATGGTTATGATATCAGGAGAAAAAAAGAAATGGAGAGTAAAAAGAGAGTACCTTAGCCGTAATAGTGCAATTTGGCTATTGCTTGGCTTTGGGATAGGATACTTTCTTTTAGGAATCTTATTAGGTGTAATTGTAGGTTTAGCGTTTGGTTTTGTAGCTCATAAGTATAAAGTAAATTCTACGTATCCAACAGCCATTCTAACTATTGGATGGTGTTTAAATATTAAGGAAAGCTTTCAAACAAATCTTTCATTGGTGGATAAATTGTTGTCAATTTATTCGACAAGTATATGGAGAGAAACTTCCCTTTTACTTCTCCTTGTTGCTCTGTTTACATTAATTATTGGGGGACTAACAAGCTTATTTTTGAAAAAAGGGGAAAAGGATTCTCAAAGACATTCTTCTTATGATCATCCTCGAGAAAGTTATGAAGCAAAAGGTCAAGGATGGAAAGAGAAACTGCAACTATTCAGGAATCCTTTGAAAAGTTTGAGAAGAGAAGCTGCTGTTTCAAAGGAACCATATCCTGCTTACGATAAGGGAAGAAGACCAAAGGAACCATACCCTGCTTATGATGAGAGAAGAAGAGTAGACGAACAATACATGGATTATGATGAGAGAAGAAGAGCAGACGAACGATACATGGATTATGATGAGAGAAGAAGAGCAGACGAACGATACATGAATTATGATGAGAGAAGAAGAGCAGACGAACGATACATGGATTATGATGAAGAAAGAAGAGCAAATGAATATGACAGAGAAGAAGAAGCGCTCGGAGAACGAAGCCGCCGGAAAATTGTAGAAGGTGGGCGGTATCAGCGTCGCCACGGTGGATAATAAGGAAAGATTGTGATGCCGAGCTTATCTTTATAGCTGTCATTAAGAATATTTTAAGAGCCATGTTATTTTTCAACATGGCTCTTTTTTGCTGTTTCATTTTTTCAACAACTACCTTGCAATTGTTTGGTACATGCAACAGGCTTCAACAGTGCTATTATAAGAATAACCAATCCGGATTGGGGTTGATCAAAGTGAGTGAGTTAGTTTCTCGTCAAAAAATACTGTTGAAGAAATTGATTGTAAGCAAGAAGTATCGTTCTGTTGGATCGTTTGCTAAGGAGCTCGAAGTTTCGAGCCGTACCCTTCATAATGATTTGAAAGCTATTGATCTATTTCTAGAATCGTTTTCTTCAAAAGTAACAAAAAAAGCAGGCGTTGGAATTAAACTTGTTGGAGAAGATAATGAAAAATTGCTTTACGACTTAGAGAGAGAAAAGACTAGAGAAGAATCTGTTGAAGGAAGACGACAAGAAATCCTTTTTTCTCTGTTCTATAATGAAACCGCTACCAGCTATAGAAAGTTAGCAGAGAAATATTTTGTAAGTATAAGCTCGATTACGAATGATCTTGTATGTATTAAAGAGTGGTTAGCACCATTTCATTTATCCCTTGTTAAATCGAATGTGGGGACAGAAATTAAAGGGAATGAAGAAGATATTCGCAAAGCTCTTTGCTCCTTATTTAAAGACGGCATAATGATGAAACAGCCGTAGAGGTTCCTGATATGAAAGAATCGCAGTGTATCATTCAGTACATTGAAGAAGAACTTGGCTATAAATTTAACGAAGAATATTATGAGCATTTAACAAGGCTTGTTGGGGTTATGCTGAGCCGAATCTCAAATGGCTTTACAGTCACTTCTACAGAAGACTTGAGGTTAGAAGAATTTCATGCCCTGCGTACGTATGGAGTTGTACAAAAAGCCCTTCATCTTTTTAGTTCATTATCCATCACAGAAATTCCTCAGTCAGAAATTCAATATTTAAATAGCAGTATTTTAGGAGCACGCTTAAGTCATGTTGGAGCAAATGTTGAACTTTACTATCAAGATATGTTAAAGAAGCTTGTGACAGAGTTATGCACGATGGCAGATGAAGCATTTGAAACTAACATTCATGATGAAACATTATACAATGGGCTTCTTATTCATCTAAAACCAATGTTATATCGATTAAAACACGGATTAATTGTACAAAATCCACTTTTGGATGATATTAAAGAAAATTATTCAGCAATGTTTGGATTTACATGGTTTTTAGGATCTTTTATTGAAAAAGAAACGGGTTTAAAGCTCAATGATCACGAAGTCAGTTTTCTCATGATTCACTTTCAAGCTGCGCTTGAACGAAACGTTAGCATTAAAAAGGTAATTGTCGTATGTCCTGGCGGAGTTGGAACATCACAGCTGATTGCTAATCGAATTAAACGAATGGTTCCCCAAATTTATGTAACCGCTATCTATTCATATAGAGAGCTTTTAGATGTAAATGTAGAAGCATTGGATATTGATTTCATCATCTCCACAATTCCTCTTCAAAATATAAATAAGAAAGTTGTGTTAGTTTCTCCGATGATGGATGTTAACGATGCTAAGAAGCTTAATAGTTTTTATCTTGATTATATTTTTCAAAACGAAAACCAAATCAGACATCGACATGAAAAACTCCTTCAAGCTATTGACCGCAACTTGATTTTTACCAACCTAGACATGATAAATAAAGATGAAGTGATTGAATTTGTCTCAACAAGTCTACAAAAAAGAGGCTATGTGACAGATCAATTCTATGAATCTGTGAACAACAGGGAGCAGAAGGCTTCGACAGATTTAGGAAATAAGGTGGCCATTCCTCATGGAGAAAATCAGTTTGTACAAAAGTCCTGTATTTCCGTTGTAACCCTCAAAGAGCCAATTAGGTGGGGGAAAAGTAAAGTTTCCATTGTGTTTTTTATCGTCTTGAAAGTAGAAAACAAGCAAAGTATGAGACCAATCCTACGGGAGCTTTATCAAGTGTTGGATTCTAAAAGGATATTACAAATGATGGAACGTGCGAGGTGTAAAGACGATATTTTGCACATTTTAGGAGGAAAAGAGGATGATTGAAAAAGAGCTGCTTGTTGTAGATGAAGCATTTAAAGATAAAGAAGAGTTAATTTATTCTCTGTCTCAAAAAGCTAATGAATTAGGGAAAGTAAGTCAGGTTTCTCACTATATGCAATCTGTTTTAAAAAGGGAGGAAGAATGTTCAACAGCAATTGGCTTTTCGGTCGCTATTCCGCATGGCAAATCAGAAAGTGTGAAAAGGCCTTTTGTTGCCTTTGCCCGTCCACAGCCGTTTATTCAGTGGGATAACAATGAAGAAGAAATAAAGTTAGTCTTCCTTATAGGTGTTCCAAAAGAGCAGGAAGGAACCGTTCATTTGAAAATCTTAGCAAACATTAGCCGAAAGTTAATTGATGAAGAATTCCGTTCAAGTTTGCTGCAAGCATCTTCTAAAGAAGATCTATACGACTTATTAACGGAAGCTGTTCAAAGCTAAAGAGATACTAAGAGCAATGGGGGCAGATGATTATGGTGGAATTAATGAAAAATATGAAAAAACATCTTTTGACAGGCGTTTCTTATATGATTCCGTTTACGGTCGCAGGAGGTGTATTGCTAGCCATTTCTGTAATGCTTTCAGGGCAAGCTTCTGTACCTGAGAAAGGATTTTTAGGAGCACTCGCCCAAGTTGGTACAGCAGGTTTATCTCTTTATGTGGCCATATTAGGTGGGTTCATCGCGTACTCGATGGTAGACAGAGCAGGATTAGGACCTGGGATTATTTCTGCGTATCTTGCGTATGAGCTAGGAGGCGGCTTTCTCGGTGGAATGGTCGCGGGGATTGTGGCAGGAATTGTTGTTTACTATTTAAAGAAAATCAAAGGACCAAAAACAGTTGCAACTGTTATTCCAATCTTTATTATTCCTCTTTTAGGAACGTTCATTTCAGGAATGATTGTAGTCCTGTTTATTGGTCAACCTGTTGCAAACTTGATGGAAGCTTTGAGCGAATGGCTACTTGGCATGCAAGACAGCTCCAAAATTATGCTAGGGATTATTTTAGGAGCAATGATGGCATTTGATATGGGAGGTCCTTTTAATAAGACGGCTTTCTTTTTCGCCGTAGCCGTAATGGATACGTATCCACAGCTCCTAGCAGCCGTAGCTGTTGCAGGGTGTACACCACCGCTTGGCTTAGCGCTTGCTTCTACTTTATTTAAAAACAAATTTAACGTCGAAGAACGTGAAGCAGGAAAAGCAGCTTATATTATGGGCGCCATTGGTATTACAGAAGGAGCCATTCCATTTGCCGCAGCTGATCCTTTAAGAGTGATTTCCTCCATTATGGTAGGAGGAGCAGCAGGAGCTGTCACTTCTTTGCTTCTTGGGGCATCTAATTTCGCTCCATGGGGTGGACTTATTGTTTTACCTGTAGTTGAAGGACGATTAAGCTATATTATCGCCATTATTGTAGGAACAGCTGTTACAACTTGTATGGTTGGGCTCTTTAAACAAAGCGTCGAAAGTACAACAAAGCAATCTGTATATAAAGAAGATGATGATTTTGAATTAGAGTTTGATTAATAAAAAGGAGTGATTAAGAAATGAAAATTGTTGCTGTTACATCTTGTCCAACGGGAGTTGCTCACACATATCTTGCAGCTGAAGCGTTAGAAAAAGCGTTTAAAGAAGGAGGGCACACCATTTCTGTTGAAACGCAAGGCTCTGTAGGGATTGAAGGTGAGATCACACAGACAGATATTGAAGGAGCAGACTTTGTGATTCTAACCAAAGATGTGTCGATTAAAGGAGAGGAACGATTTAGTGGAAAACAAATTGTACGCGTTACAGCAGGAAATGCCATTAGAAAAGCAGACCTAATTGTTAAAAAGTTAGAACAAAAGCTTCAGGAACAATAATAAATAAATGGGGAGTGTAAAAGATGACTAAATTACCAATTAAAAAAGCGGTAGATATTTTGCTAGACTTACAGGAAGAAGGAAAAGGGTCTACGTTGTTAGGTATTGGGCCAATGTCAGGTCGTCTGCTTCGTGCAAGTTTTGAACTTGCTAAAGAAAAAGATTTTCCCCTTTTATTTATCGCAAGCCGAAACCAAGTAGACGCTGAAGAACTTGGAGGAGGATATGTGAACGGATGGAATCAACAAACGTTTATGAAAGCTATCCGTTCAACAGCTGAACAAGTTGGTTTTAACGGTCTATATTATGTATGCCGAGATCATGGGGGTCCATGGCAACGAGATAAGGAAAGAAACGATCATTTAGATGAAGAAACAGCAATGGAACTAGGGAAGAAATCATACGTAGCAGATATTGAAGCTGGTTTTGATTTACTTCACATTGATCCTACGAAAGATCCTTTTGAAATGGGAAAAGTCATTCCACTCGAGACAGTGTTAAAACGAACAGTTGAACTTATTGAATATTGTGAGCAAGAAAGGCAAAAAAGGAACCTCCCTGAAATTGGCTACGAGGTTGGAACAGAAGAAACAAACGGCGGGTTAACGTCTACTGAAACATATGAATCCTTTATCATTGAACTTACAAACGAATTAGAACGAAAAGGATTGCCAAAGCCAACATTTATTGTTGGACAGACAGGTACGCTTGTAAAGAAAACAGAGAACGTTGGAACGTTTAACTTTTCAAATGCAAAAGATTTAGCTGAAGTGGCTAAAAAGTACGGAGTTGGTTTGAAGGAACATAACGGAGATTACATTGAGGATGATGTTCTTCTAGCACACCTACCAGCTCAAATTACAGCAACAAATGTTGCTCCTCAATATGGTACAGAAGAAACGAGAGCTTACTTGTCGTTAAGTAAAGTGGAAGAAAAGTTAAAAGAAGAAGGTCTTTTTAGTAAAACGTCTAATATCCGAAACATCCTGTTAGAACATGCGATTAAAAGTGAACGATGGAGAAAGTGGATGGTTGGTGAACAAAAGGATGCAACAGTAGACGAGATTTTTAAAGATGAAAACCTTGCTGAGGAAATCTTAGATATTGCGGGGCACTATACGTTTAATAATGAAGAAGTGAAGGAAGGAATTAAACAACTCTTTTATAACTTGAAAGAAAACAATATTGATGGTGATCGGTTTGTAGTGGACCGAATCAAGCGGTCTTTAAATACTTATGTAGAGTGCTATAACCTTGAAGGAACTACATCGAGAATGATGGAAATGGACGCAGTTAAACAGTAAACAATGAGGATTAGGTATAACAAAGAGAATAGACATTTTGGTTTGGAAAAACAGAGACACAATAGTTGTCTCTGTTTTTCTGTATAGAAAAGAAATATATCCTATTATAAAATAGTAATATCCATTTTTAACATTTTTAGGAGGAACCACTACATGCTAAAAATCAGAAACGCTGCTCTATCAGATCTCCCAAGACTCATTGAAATTGAAAAACTCTGTTTCTCCAAAGAAGAAGCAGCAACTCCAGGGGCAACAAAACAGCGCCTCCAACATATCCGTGACAGTTTCTTTGTCGCTGAAGAAGACGGAACAATTGCAGGATTAGTGAATGGACCTGTAATCCAACAAAAGTTCATTACAGACGATTTGTTTGAAGATATTACGGCAAATCCTCCATTCGGTGGTCATCAGACAATTCTAGGATTAGCAGTCCATCCAGATTTCCAAAGTCGAGGAATCTCAGCAAAGCTGTTAGCTCATTTGGAAAAGGAAGCGCGTAAACGGACTCGTGAGACGGTTACGCTTACGTGTAAAGAAGATTTAATTTCGTTCTATGAAAAACACGGATACAACAACATAGGTGTATCAGATTCTGCTCACGGTGGAGCGGTTTGGTATAACATGAGTAAAAGATTGAAATAGCAGGGGGAAGGTAATGTATCCACTAAGAGTGAGAGGAAGCGCATTGATTATTAAAAATGAAGCGGTTCTCTGAATTGAGTTTCATGATGAAAACGGTCTTCACTACAATTTACCTGGTGGAGGCGTAGAACATGGTGAGTCGCTCTTACAAGCCGTGAAACGGGAAGCAAGGGAAGAGGCTTCTATAGATATTGAAGTTGGGGAAATAGCTTTTCTTTATGAGTATGCTCCACATTTAAATCATAATAAATATGGTCCTGTGCATTCGGTAACAACCATTTTTGACTGCTCGGTACGAGAGGGAGAAAATCCTAAGCTACCGGAGAAACGGGACCAAAACCAAACAGGAGTAAGGTGGGTACCGTTAGATGAGCTTCATACGATTGTTTTATATCCGAATCTCCGGAAGGAAATCTTAGCGTACCATAAGAAAAAGCATAGCATTCCACTGTTAGAAGAGCAGTATCTAAAATCATACTAAAATAAAAAAGGAACGAACGCTTTTCTAAGCATTCGCTCCTTTTTTTATACTCTTTCTTGTTTCACACGTTTATTGCTTTTATACACAAAGTATAAAGCAAGCAACATAAACGCTAAAGCAGCTAAACGTTTGCCATCAATATGAATTTCAAGACCGCCGAACCAGCCGAAATGGTCAATAATCATACCTGTGATAAGCTGACCGATAATTGTTCCGATGTTTGTTGCGATAACGCCAATTCGAGGTACTGCAATGACAGTTAATAAAAGATAAGCAACACCTAAAAAGACGGCACTTAGCTGCCATTTTGGCGCTTCCATAATCGCTAAAATGTTTCCTTGACCAAAGAATAAAATAATAAGAGCAAGAAATAGAGAACCTGTAATAAAAGTGAAAAGAGTGGTTTCAATTGTTCCAGCTTTTCGACTAAGTGTTCCGTTCACAGAGGATTGAGCACTTAGAACGATTCCGCCGATTAACGTAAAAATAACCATTGCAATTGCCATAGCTTAAACCTCCTAGTAAATTAAAATAAGGGCAATAACCATCGAAATAAGAGCGAAAACTTTTTCTTTGTTGACCGCTATTTTTTGACTTCCAAGCCAGCCAAAGTGTTCAATAAACATACTCATGACCATTTGGCCAATAACAATCGCTACCATTGTAATGCCAACTCCAACAAAAGGGACGCTAATCACAATCGAAGTTAAATATATAAGGCCCAAAAGCCCGCCAACGAGTGTCCATTTCGGCGCCTCTCTTGTATATGATAATTTTCCTTTTCCAAAGAAAATCCATAATAGTCCCATGATGATAGAACCACCAGCAAAGTTATAAAAGCTGCTTTCTAGCTCTCCAATCACTTTGCCAAGCTCTCCATAAATGGCTCCTTCAAGACTTAGTGAAGCGCCAGCTAGTAAAGCAATGATGTAGATGACATAGCGCATAATAATACTCCTTCCTAATAATTAAATAATTATATATCTAGAATTATAGAAATGAAAAGCGGAGAAAAAAACTTTTATAGTTTCTCTCTCACATATTTCTCTAATTCTTTGATTGTTTCTTCATTACGACGATAATACGTCCATTTTCCATGACGCTCTGATTGTAATAATTTTGCCTTCTGCATCATCGATAAATAATGAGATATTGTCGATTGAGATAAATTAGCTTTTTCTTGAATATCTCCAACACATACGCCTCCTTTTTCTTCGATGTACGCAGAAGGCGTATTAAAGTGTTTCTCAGGATCCTTTAACCACGTCAAGATGTCTAGACGTATCTCATTTGAAAGTGCTTTGAAAATATCGATTGAATTCATGTCTTTTATACTAATCGTTGTATACCGATATGTCAATGTTTAAAAACTCGAGTGTCTCTCTGCCGTATTTTTTAAATGTTTTTCGGTAAACCATTCATGTATATTTCTCTACCATCGCTATGTTCTTTTAAAATGTTCATTGTCTTCTCATGAGGATGTACATAAATTGTTGGGTAATCCAATTCATCCAAATGGGGACGAACAGGGAAGGCGAGCTTTTCTTCATAAAGGGAAAACTGCGCATTCACTCCAGGCTTGTTTCCACGCGAATCAAGGCGAATCCATTTGTTTTCAGCATCAATATACACAGCATTTAAAGCATGAATACAATACCCATCTTCAGGTGTATCAAACAATGTGAGTCTTTGGTAGCAAAAGCCTGTTGGAATCCCTTTTACACGAAGAAGGGCAGCGAGTAAGTTAGACTTTGCATAGCAAATTCCTTCCCCATACGCCAATACTTCAGAAGCGGTTCTTGTCACACGGTGACTTCGGATATCCCATGAGTGAGCGATGTGATCTCTTACAAATTCATAAGCTTCTTTAGCATAATGGAGCTTATCCGTGGAATTTGCATAAATTTCATCTGCTTTTTTCATAAGAGAAGGATGCGTGAAATTCACTTCAGGGGTAGAAATTAAGTAATCATGAGGGTTAGTAGATTGAAGAACTAAGCCCATATAAACAGCTCCTTTATGAATTATTATACATTCAATTATATATTAATTCATAAAGAGTGAATAGATATTTCCTCCCTAAAGAATTTAGAATTTGTATTTTTTTATAATTGAATAGGGCATAATGAGGAAAATGATTCTGTAATAGGCGTATATCGTTTTTAGGGGGAGAAAGTTGTCATTAGGTCACTTTGTCATTAATAAGAATTTCAGAATATGCGTTGAGAAAGATTAAAACATCATTAAGCTAATGATACTTATTATGAGAAGAATGTGACCATGGGCAAAAAATCCTCTATTCAGGGGGAATAGAGGATTTTTTCTCTTCTTTCCCCGTTAGGAAAGAAGGGAAATGTCGAACTTTGGAGGGAGATTGGAAGCGTAAAAGATGTATTATTGGTTTTGTTGATTTGTTTGTTGCCCCGTTTGTTGTCCCATCATTTGATTGCTTCCTTGAGGGTTCATGTTTAACATATGTGGCATTACATTTTGAAGTTGCCCACCACGTCCTGTCATCATACTGTAAGCAGCTGCTCCAATACCAACAGAAGCAATGATAGGTAACACTTGAATATTGTTTTTCATCATTTCGCATCTCCTTTCTTATCCTGTATTAAAAATTCTCCCTTATTCTCTGTTTCTTTCTCCTTTTTATTCGAGTAAACCATAGTTGAAGTAACAAATAATTATATGAAAGAGAAGATAAATATGTAAATTTAGACTTAAATAGGATTTAAAAAGAAGAGAATCTACCTGGTAAAATTTTATCAAGATCTAAATTGAAAAAAGTCTTAGAAAATAAAGGGTGATGCATATTATACGTGACTAATATGTATCACCCTTTAACTTCTTATTCAACAATCGGGCCAGTTTGTGGAGTAACACCTTTATAAAAATGGTACAGATTGTTTCTAGATATTTACGGCCAATCGCTTGAGGTGGTCTTTCAAACCAACCTTGCCTAATTATTAAATTTGCAGCATCTCGTTCAAATCTAAATGAGAGATGTAACGTGTTTAATCTTGAAACAGAACAAAACCACTCTGAGTGATTTTTTAATCACGCATTGCTCCTGCTTCTCGGGAAGTTATTGCTCCTTGGCCTTCGCTTACATCTTTTTGAATTTCTTGTTTAACTTTTTGTGCATCAGTTCCGGAAAATTTCGGTTTCATAATAGAATCCAAATTCTCTTTAGCTTGTTGATCTTGTTGCATACAATTCCTCCTCAATTTATTACTTAACAATCTTATTATTTACAAAAAAACACTCAGTATATCCGAGGATTTCAGCGGGTTTTACTTAAAGTAAAGGGGACTAATGCGGAAGATTGTTATTAATATTACCTTGAAACCAAGACTTCATGAAAAGAGCGCAATTCTTGTATAAAGATTTGTATTTTTTAGATGAATAAATGTTATTTCTTTAATATTGCACTTTTGACGTGCAAAATAAATTCGAATATCAATTTTAACTTTTGCAAATCAACGTATATAGCAAGAGCCTCTAACGGATATTAAGTCGAGGAGGTGTGCGAAATGAATGAAGATTTATACGTTATAAACGGAAAAGTATTAATTTTAACTTCGCTCTTAAACGATAAGGAGCCTTCTGCAGACGCTTGCGACGTCACTCCGGAAGACTTCGTTAAGATTTGCGAAGAAATGTATAACGAAGGTTTAATTAGTCATACAAACTTTGGGAATGTATTAAATGCAGAGGTAACGGATAAAGGGTTTAATTACTTCGATAGTATCACGAATAGGTTAAGAATTTAGAGCAATCGAATTATTTCGGTTGTTTTTTTATTACGAATCCTTGCTGGATATAACAGTGCGTTACCTTATGTGAAGAGGTTAAATGATTTTGTCGCAATACAACTAACTGTGTATTAAATTTAAACCAGTTGTTTCAACAATCGGGCGCGATTGTTAAACATCAAATATACATATTGTACTAACTAAATTTAATCTATTTTATAATTATAATAAGAGATACCTTGTATTATTTATACATAGTAGCCTCTTTAAATTATAGTATAGTTAATAAAATTCTCAGGTTAATGTCATAATTTTAGTACTGCTCACTTCAATATAAAGATTAGAAGATAATAATCACGTGTGAATTAGCTCAAAACCTTTAAATAAAGCATTTCTCATCTTCTCGGAATGCTGTTTGTAATTGTCGCTATCTTTATTTTTTCAGAAGATATGTCAGGAGAAGCGAAAGCGGAGAAAGCTATTACATATTAGAAAAGTCCTCTTATATGAAAGAGGACTTTTCTTTTTGGGCGAATAAAAACAAATACAGCCCATAATCTGTCGGCACAGAAGCGTGGCCCATTTGACGTAGCATCGCTGAAATGTTTCCTCTGTGATATGTACCATGATTCACAACATGAGGGACGAGATCACCTACCGTTGTTTCCATCACTCCACCAGCTGGATTTTGGATCCTGAGTTGTTTTGGCAAGTTGTCTTCTTTGCTTAGAAAGGTTTTGTAGCGCTCTGATAAATCCGTACAAAGCTGCTCCATCTCTGCTAAGCTTTTTGCTTCCATCTCTTCTTTATGTTCCCTTGCTAAGTTTAATGCATGCTGCAAATCTTTTCCTAAGAACACATCAAACCATCCAAGGTCAGAAAGGTAAACATGCGCTAGGACGTGAGAAAGAGACGGGAAGATGCTTTGAATTTCCTTACGGTAAGTCTCTTCTGGAAGCTCTTTTAAACGCTTAAAAATTTGCTCGTTCGCCCAAGTATTGAACTGATAAAACTGTAGTGGGAAGTTTGTCATTGGATTCTCCTTTTCTAATGCTAAGTTATCGAAATGTCAGGCACTGTTAATATTACATCTCTTTTAGTAAAAAACCTTCTTATTTTAGATGATTTGTTAGTATTTTAAGACACTATTATGTACATTCACGACCGAAATTTACTCATTACATATTACTTTGTTAGTTCGTAAAATCCCTTTAACTTTAAAGCCTAACTTTTTATAAAGGTGGAGTGCTCTATTGTTTTTTCTAATATGTAACGTTATTTTCCACCTTTTTCTCGCTCTAGAAATTCTGCTTCTTCATTAATTTAGACTCATAAGGTACGTCATCTTTAATAACGGCAGAACGCATTTGATGAGTAAAAAAGTCTTTTTGTTCAATCCTCATAGACGCTTCCTATACCTAACACATCCCAAGCGTTTCTCTATTCTTTCATTGCTTCAAAAATAGGGCGCAATGTTTCTCCTTTGTATGTAAGAGAGTATTCTACATGTGGTGTGATCTCTGCGTATATTTTTCGTGAAATAATACCTTCGTTTTCCAACTCTTTTAAACTTAGGGAGAGAGTGCGTGGACTTACATTTTTTGATTCTGGTTCTGTGGCTGTTTCCGATAACTACGAATAAAAAAAGAGATCCTGCTGTAATAATATTTTTTTACCTCTCCAAAAGATACGGAATAGGTAAGGATTTGAAGTTATCTCCACCTTTTCCCCTCCGCCACACCGTACGTGAGACTTTCATCTCATACGGCGTTCCATCATATAGTTATTAATCGATTGCAATTAAATTACATTTCTTACGATACATGTTGAGTTTCTTCAATTGTTTTCCATCCAAAAGAAGTTTGTCCATATATCGTTCAATTGTCTGTTCATCAGTCGCATGAATTAATTTGTGCGACTCCTTGGAGAGTATCACTAGGTTGCTAAAAGAGTCTGTTCCACCTAGACTTCTAGGCTTGATGTGATGACAATGTACCTCTTCTGCTGATAGAAATTCATCTGTTAAAGCACATTTTCCCATTTGCATTGAGTACTTGGAAATTCTGTTATCAGCATATTCAAGACTACTGTATTCAGTAGTCGAATTCTCTAAGCGTTTAATTTCTTTTGCCACCATATCCGATAAATACTTGTGTTCAAGCAATTTTCTTCCAACACTTGTGTAATTGCACTTTTCTTGTGTGAAATTCCTAGCACACTGAGTTTTGATATCAGCCATCGGGTATAAGTATACATTTCCAATTTCAAATGTACTATAGTGGTTTTTGTAAAATTTTTTGTAAGTCGCATTCGGATTAATTGGTATACCCCATTTTCCAGTTGACTTTAGACGATTGTACAGGGTTTTCGAAAGACAATAAGCAATTTCTGTGAAGTCAGTATTCACATGAGTGGCTATTTTATAGTAGTTTTGTATTCCCAAAATATATGAGTTGTAATTTGAGATGTTTTTTAAAATCGGAGATTTCTGTATTTCTTTAATGCGTTGTTTAATTTTGCTTTTGATTTCTTGTTTATTTTTAACAGAAACATTTGTATAAGCAACGTACCTGTTTTTCTTTTTAACAGCTTTTAAAGAAAAACCAAGGAATTCAGATTTATTTCTTCTCAGATTAGTTATCATAGATTTTTCGGGAGATATATCAAGGTTTAATCTATCTTTCAGATATCCTTTGACTGCATGGTATATTCTGATAGCTGATTTATGAGTGTTGGTGAAAATCTTAAAATCATCTGCATATCTTACGATAAACATTTGTTTAAGGTTTGTCTTCTTCATGGCTTTATACTTATTTCCACGAATATACTTATGTTTGGTTTTCAGAAATTCCCATTGACCAGCTATCCACCAGTCCAAGTCATTTAGGGAAACGTTTGATAATAAAGGAGATAAGATTCCTCCTTGGAGACCTCCGAAA
>NZ_JALAMS010000019.1:0-13830 GCF_026790145.1 Priestia endophytica
TTTTTTCGGAGGTCTCCAAGGGGGAATCATTAGCCCTATTCTGTCCAACATATATCTAAACGAACTAGATGTTTATATGGAAAAGTATATAAAGAAGTTCAATAAAGGGAAAGCGAGAGCTAAAACTAAAGAACTAAGGTACCTCGAAACTAAAATGTACAGAATGAGAAAAGCCATGAAGGAAAGCTGGGACAGTCTTACAGTGGACGAAAAAGCCAAAGGTATATAAAGAATTACGAAATAAAGCCTTAAATACGCAATGTACAGAACCAATGGATGAAAATTTCAAAAGACTTCGGTATACCAGGTACGCTGATGATTTCTTAATCGGAGTTATTGGTAGCAAACAAGATTGCTTAACTATAAAAGAAGACATAAAAGAGTTCTTAACAAGTAAGCTAAAGCTAGACTTATCTCAAGAGAAAACACGCATCACAAACAGTTCAAAAAAGGCTAGATTTTTAGGATACGACATCACAGTTACCAGAAGTACACACATAGGTACCGACAAAAATGGACACACAAAACGAACTATGAATTATCTCTGTAAACTTCATATGCCTAAAGAGATATGGATTAAGAAGCTAATGGAATATAGTGCACTAAAAATAACTTTAGATGGAAAGTGGAAGTCTTGGCATAGAACATACTTAAAAGACCTTGATGATGTAGAAATCCTCAGCGTTTATAACGCAGAAATACGTGGATTATACAATTATTACAAACTTGCACACAATGTATCTAACCTTCATAAATTCTATCACTTTATGAAATTTAGTTTTGTGAAAACATTAGGTAGTAAATATCAAACATCAGTACCTAAAACTTTCACAAAATACAGTATAAATGGAGACTTATGTGTCAAGTACGAAACCAAGAAAGGTCAAAAGGTAATGTACTTCTATAACAAGGGGTTCAAAAAGGTGAAGAGATTGACAAGCGTTAAGAACATGGATGAACTCCCTAACACACTAAGGTTTGGTGGAACTACGAGTCTTATAAATAGATTGCAAGCTACCAAATGTGAATATTGTGGTAAAGAAGAAAAGGAGCTAGAAATGCATCATGTTCGTAAATTAAAAGATCTAAAGGGCAAGAAAATGTGGGAATACTTTATGATTGCAAGAAAAAGAAAAACAATTGCACTCTGTAAAGATTGCCATGTCGCCCTTCACAATGGGAAACTAGATTGACAAGTGGAAAGCCGTATACACCGAGAGGTGTACGTACGGTTTGGAGGAGAGTACTTGGAGACCTAACATAGTAATATGTCAAGGCGCTGGGTGCTTATCCTACATAGTAAACTTAGGAGGTATTTCAATGATGAATTATTTTAATCCCCTAGATAGACTACGAATGCCAGTCCCTTTTCAAGGATATTCTTATTATTATCCACAGTATAGAATCCCTGCACCACATTACCCACAAAGTTGGAATACATTCCATCCTTCCATTAAAACGAATAAAATACATTCTTTTTCTAGAAACTTCACCCCAACTCCCTACTTAAAAGAGAATGTGAGAGGATCATGGACACCTTTTTCATGGGTAGAGAAGTATGCCTATGCATTTTCGGGTCCGTATAATAAAGCTGAAGTTGCTCTCACATTTGATGATGGTCCAGATTTGGTGCATACTCCTCTCATATTAGATAAATTAAAAAAATATAATGTTAAAGCTACTTTTTTCTTATTAGGCGAAAATGTTGAGAGGTATCCTAATGTTGTAAAAAGAATAGCAGCAGAGGGACATATAGTCGGGAATCATTCGTATGATCATCCCAATTTCGTAAAGGTAAGCAATGAAGAATATCATCATCAAATTCAAAAAACAGGAGAAATGCTCCAAAATTTAATTGGATATTTTCCAAAATTCATCCGTCCCCCTTATGGCTTTATCAATGAAGAGCATCTGAAATGGGCTAATGAGCAAAGATTTATGATTATTCAATGGAATATAGATACATTAGACTGGAAAGGAATCAGTGCAGAGGCTATTACTGAAAAAGTATTTGCTAATGCTTTTCCTGGAAGGATAATCTTACAACATTCTGCGCCATCTGGAGCGAAATTAGAGGGTTCTGTGAAAGCTCTTGATCTAATCATTCCTCAACTTCAATCTAAAGGAACAAGATTTGTAATTCTTCCAGAAATGTTTTCTACTTCAAAGGAAAGATGAATAATTAAGGTTCTGGTGCAAAAACTTCAAGGTAATTTTAATTCATCTCTAAACCTTGGACATACTGATACTATTACTCTAAAAAATGGAAGGATATTTTTTATACAAGTAATATATCAATTAAAGGATATCGTTATCGTACTGAAAAGTTTTTAGTGCAAAAGAAAAAGAGCAGATTTACTTAGTATGCTCTTTTTTACTTTTAAATTTATGATAATTAATTATGAGAAATTACGTCAAATAAAAAGAAATTAATAGAGAAAAGTCGCTTATCCCTGAACCGACTCAAAAACCATCATTTTCGGTACTTTTTAAAAATGTTAAAACAGAGAGGAGGTTGCGAATAAATGTATTTAACCTAACAAGTGCACTACCTGAACAAGACATCAAAACATAATCATAATTTTGCAAACTAATATTTAAATTGAATACATGTAAATGAAGTGAGAATCATTGATGTTGCAATACTTCTCACTCCGAAGTTAAGATAACTGCGTAATGTTGAAAGTGCATCCATTTTGCACCTTATAAGGTACCCATATCCATCAGTCAATCTAGCTCCAAAGGCAAAAAAGCATATTCTCCGTCCTTAATAATTTCACATTTACGAACTGAAATAGGATGTTTAAAAATGGGCCCATCTATTACTGTGGTATGGAATTCTCCACCTTCTCCACAAGGGTCAATACCACGAGCTTCAAGCTCCTCCACGTATTCATGGGTTAGCATTCTCCCTAAATCGTCCTCTCGCATTCCCAATGATAAATTAACAGTTACAATGATTGTTACAAATCCTAGATTTATGAACTCTTTGACAGCTTTATGATGATTCATTTCCCATAAAGGCATTCCAAGCTTTAATCCGGCATTCTTCGTTACCTTTTCATGCCAACAGCCATGAGCAGGCATATCTAAGTCCCCAGTTACTAAAACTTCTGCTCCTTGATTTTTAGCTTTTTCTAAAAGGTGCATAAATACTTTTTCATAATCTGTCCAACTTGCAGCTGCAGTATATACGGGCAAGCCTATAGATTTAGCTTGGGCACGTATAAGTTCCGGAGGCATTCCATGAGATCTGGAACGTTTCCCTTCTTCCTCAAGCATGACGATCAGTCCAATCGCTTCTCCAACCTTTACTGCTTTATATAGAGCTAAAACACTATCCTTCCCTCCACTAAAAGAAGCTATAAATTTATGCCCACGAGCACTATTTTTCCAATCAATTAATTCTGCCATTCATATCTTTCTCCTTTATTCTAATGACTTTTTTTACGATGTTTGTTATTAGCCAATTTCATATATAAGGTTTCATGGCTCCATTTGTTTGATTTTATCACCATTGGACCTTATAGATAAGTATTATTGCACTTTGAGCCAAGAAACTTAAAATTTAATGATGGAAAAAAGGAAAGTTTAGGGCGCAATTCTTGAGAACTGCTTTTCTTAATTTATTGCACCCTATAACCGAGGGGAGAAATAAAGGGATTACAACTGCACAAGAGATGAAAGAAGCTAATATTAAAAACCATGCTTTATGGTACCGTTCTTCTAAACTTTGAATCGCACTACTATTTTCTTCATAAATGCTTGTTTTTTCGCAAAACAAATTATAAAGAGTAAGCAAAATAAAGACTAAATTTACAAGCTATTAGATTACATATTGACTAGTTCCTTTTAGGTCTTCCCTTTCAATAATAATTAGAGAGACAACGAAAATCACTAACTTTTAAGGTTTATGTAAGATTAAGATTAAAATAATGTAAGGTTAGTATCGTATAGTCATATTTGTAGAGGCTAATAGATGAAACTATCAAGAAGTTTTATTATAGAGCGTACCATATATCTTAAGAAGAGGAGGATTGAAACATATGAAAGGAAATAATATTTTATCATCATTATGTTATTTTAGTATATTTTCCGCACCATTTTTATTCCCGTTAATTGTGTATTTTATGGCTTCTAAGGATGTAAAAGTTCATGCAAAAAAGTCATTATGGCTACATTTGTTTCCCTATATTATTTTAGTGGTCGGTCTTGCTGGATCTGGATGGAGAGGAATTAGTGGATGGGATCAAATAAGAATTGGGTTTGCAGTCACTTATGTTATTTTTATTATTACTGGAGTATATCTCTTCTTTTGGAATATAGTCAAAGGAATAAAAGTATTAACAGATCATTAAAAGGGGGACATAGAGTGTGTAAGCACAAGCTTACTCAAACTATTTTAAGACTCCCTCTTTCCACTTATCTTAAAGAAGAAGCTGATTTATAACGGTTTTGATGCGAAGGTTATATTTACTTCTTAAAATTTTTTTGGATAAAAAAGTGAAAATATAATAAAAGGGGTTTACTTGCCTAATGAATAGGGTACATGCCAGTGAATCCGCATTTATGGGAATTTAAGTAAAAGAAAGGATGGTAAAGAATGAAAAAGCTAGTCGTTGGTACAGTCGCAATGTTATCATTAGCAGGGGTTTCTGGACAAGTTTCAGCAGCAGAACCAGCAGCAATAAAAACTAGCACTGTGGGGACTGAAAATTCCATTAAGGTACAAGCAGCTGAGACACAAATAGCAGCTGTTACCTCATTATCAACTCCTCAGGAAGGACAGAAAAATCGGTCTAGTGGAAACTTTAGCGTTGAAAATCTACCAGCAGGCACTTACGCATTAAAATTTGTAGTAGAAGGGGGCAATTCTGGTACGCATTTTAATGTCATGAAAGATGTTTCAGGAGGAACTGACCCAACAATTTGGTCTAATGTTTATAGTGGCAACACTACCGATGTACAAACCGATCGTTCATTCTATATTGCAAATCCATCAGGAACAAACTCCAACTTTACTGTTAAAGTATATGCTCTGCATTAAGGAAAAAGAGGCATAGATACGTATCAAAATGTGGATTCGTTAATCAAAGTAGACCATTTCAGGACTTATTGAGGGGAAAAACTTTAAAATAACACCACTGTCAGAAAGTAAGGAGAGCAAGTTCGTTCAGATCTAACGAACTTGCTCTCTTTTGTGCTTATGTATATTTTGATGGGCCGTTTATTATTTTTAAGGTTATGTTAAATCTTAATATTGATTTATACTTGGATCTACAGCTTGATAGTACTCAATTTGTGCTTCACTCATTTTTCTTCCTTATTTAATCTTTGCCGGACCCTTACAATTCTTTTTACATAGAAAATCTTAAATATTTCATGTTGATTACTTAGTGATTTGTATAATTTTGGTTTTTATAGCTGTATACATTACTTATGGTCGTTCAGGCTGCCTGGATAGTTCTTTCTACAGTTAATAAGAGATCCTTCTTAATAAGCAGACAAATAAGGAGGGAACCATGGTATGAAAAAGATAAGTTTTCTTCTAATCTTAGTATTGATTTGTATAGTAGGTGTTGGCTTTATGCAATCAAATACTCAAAAAACAAACAAGGTTTATAAAGAAGAATCTGACCCCATCATATTAGATAAGGAGATCATCTCTTTATTTAAGGAAGGAAAAGTTAAGGATATTCCTTTTCCACTTAATGATTTCTCTGTTAAACAAGTAACTAAAAAATGGGGAAATCCTAATGAACAGATTGTAGGAAATTTGTTTAACATAATGAGTGTTATAGACAGTAGCATATAAAAAAGCCTGCATTCTTTTGATGCAGGCTCTCCCTGTGCTCTCGTTACTATATTTCTTTATGATTTTTTATCTTTAGGAGTACTTCTAAGGATAAAAACAACTACACTCTAGTGGTGAAAACCCTTATCGTCTTCTGGATCCCTCCGTATAGGTCCCTCCAAAGAATTCAAATATTCAACGGCTTGCTTAAGATTTACCAAGAATAAATGAGCAAGATCCCTAGAAAATCCATTTCGAACTACAACTCGCATAATGGTTACCTCTTCCATGTCTGCAGGTAACGGATAAGCTGGTACTTGCCATCCATACGTACGTAATTGCCGAGACAAGTCATAAAGCGTCCATTTTGATGTGTATTCATCTTTCAATTGCCAAGCCAATACCGGAATTGCTGAACCATCAGAAATCACTTCAAATGGTTCCATGTCTTGGATCTCCTTACTCAGAAAACACGCTGTTTCTTGAGAGCTCTTTTGCACCTCATAATATCCATCTTTTCCTAGACGCAGAAAATTATAATATTGCAGGAGTACTTGTGCACCAGGTCGTGAGAAATTCAAAGCAAAGGTCGGCATGTTCCCTCCCAAATACGACACTTTGAAGATAAGATCCTCGGGTAGATCTTCTTTTTCCCTCCATATTACCCACCCGAGTCCAGGATAGACTAATCCATATTTATGTCCCGAAACATTGATGGACTTTACCCGTGGTAATCGAAAATCCCAGACTAGATCTGGTTGAAGAAACGGTGCAATAAATCCTCCTGAAGCAGCATCCACATGAATGGGAATATCTAGACCTGTCTTTTCCTGTAAATTATCCAAAGCTTTCGCAATGGCAGAGATCGGCTCATAAAGACCGGTATAAGTTACACCGAGGATCGGCACCACAGCAATCGTATTTTCGTCTACAGCATCGAGCACCCCTTGCGGATCCAGGTATGGATGCTCTGGACTAATATTCACATAACGTGCTTCCACATCCCAATAATTTGCGAATTTCTCCCAAACAACTTGGACAGCCGAACTAAACACAATGTTTGGACGTTCAGTCGATAGACCTTGGCTCTTTCGTGCTTTTTGCCAACGTCGCTTTAACGCAAGTCCACCAAGCATGCATGCTTCAGATGAACCTGTCGTTGAAACGCCCATCGTAGTATCTGGGTGAGGTGAATTCCAAAGATCTGCTAAAATACGTATACAACGTTCCTCAATTGCTGCTGTCTGCGGATACTCATCTTTGTCAATCATATTCTTATCAAAAGATTGAGCATATAAACGCTCTGCGGCAGGCTCCATCCATGTGGTAACGAATGTAGCTAAATTGAGGCGAGCACTCCCATCTAGGGTAATTTCATCATGGATAATTTGATATGCCGTTTCCGGTAACATGCCTTGGTTGCGAATACGCAGGCGTGGGATAGTTTCTTCTCCTTCACGAGAATACAAAGGATTAACAGAAAATTCTTTAGGTAATTTCATTTGTTCGCGATGCGGGTGCCATTTTGGCATACGGTATCATCTCCTCCAACGTAATTAACACGACTATTCATTTTAGCGCTAATATACTAGCATGTTGTAAAAAAAATCTAAACCTTTTAAGTGTCCAATCCCTAATCAAGCTGACAGTAAATTGGGTTTCTCTCCTAAATAATAAATTCACTGAAGCATCACGACGGACGTACATGGCGATCAACAGATCAAGATTATTAGATAAGTTCGCTCAGTAACATTCTTCCTTTCTTTATCAGCGATTAAACATTTAGGGCTTGGAATCCCCTTTAGTTAAATGTCCACTCTTATGTAGGAATACTATATAAAGGTTTAGTTAACATAATCTTTGCTATAAGAAATAAAAGTCCAGTAGATATTAATATCTACTGGACTTTTTCCTAACTATTTATTTGGGTATCAACAATACTCTAGTACTCTATAATCGCTCCCAATAATTAAAGAATGGAGATAAAACTTTTCTCTAGTTGATCCGTTTCTCGAATTTAGCTGTCTGGAAAAAATTTAGACCCTTAACGAGCCACGAAAACCTCTGGCGGCATAGTAGGATTCTGCTCCATTGTGATACACGAAGACGTGACCGTAGCGACGATCGCAAAAAAGTGCACCGCCGAGCTCTCTAATATCAATAGGTGTTTGCACCCAACTCGATGTTTTCATATCGAAATTTTCAAGTTTCTGCAACGCTCGATATTGTTCTTCAGTCAAAAGTTCTATGCCCATAGCAGTTGCCATATCAATTGCATTATTTTCAGGCTTATGTTTTTTTCTTGACTCTAGCGCTTCACGGTCGTAACAAACACTTCTACGGCCTTTAGGAGTTTCTGCTGAACAGTCACAAAAAATGTATTCATCCTTCTCTTTATTATAATCCACAACATCTGGTTCACCGTCAGTGCTTTCCATTTCATTGAGAGACCAAAGTTTTTCAGTATTCTCATCCAGCTTTGCTTGGACTTTAGCCCATTCAATATCTTTATGACGGTTCATGTTTTTCTCAAAACGGGCTTTCAATACTCTGAGTAATTCTGCACTTTGTTCTTGTGGCAACTCCTTTTTATCACTGATTTTATTTCCCTTTGTCATATTAGTTCCCCCTTATGGTTTTTAATCATAATAGCTTACTTTTAATAATGTACAGGAACACGATCTAAATTCTTTTTCTTGGCTACAAAATAGCGACTATAACTATCTAAAAGTTCGTGTGTATCTGGATCAATGATAATCGGTTTATCTACAGTTCCATTCTTCTCAATACTTTCTTCTACCGCCTTTTGTTTTGCTATTCCTGGTGTAAATTGAAGAAAGGTTTCTGGAACCTTAATTTCCTCTAAGGACATCCAGTCTCTCGTCCCCTTTGGAACAAGGAGAGGCTTTTTCTCTTGCTCTTGTTTACTTTCTTCTTGAGGTTGACTTTCCTCTTGTTTTTTAGCCCTTGAACCCCTTTTAGGAGTTTGTTTTGTTTGTTTCTTCTCTTTGTCCCTGATTTCTTGTATCTGCATACAGATGACGCCTATCTCTCCTGCACATTGCTCAAACGGAATATCCAAACAAGGCTCTCCTTGAACAAGGAAACGCTGTTAAGAAAATCCCTCCTGGTTTATGTTTAATTTCTTAAATTGTTTTTGACTCAGAACAACGGTATAGGTAATTGCATTACTCTGAAAAGGAACGCCCTTTGGAGCATTCGGACTTCCCTTTTCCTCCATATCAAAAGTCAAGTACTTGCCATAGTCTTGAATTAAGCTCGTCGGACAGCCAGTTACACTAATTTTATGAGCCATCGTTCTCCCTCCTTCTCTTTCTATATGTCTAGTATATATACCTTTATATACAATTGGATAGAGCTAATATCCAAAAAACAACAGAACAAAGGGGTTATCTTTTTTTATTAAATTACTATATTATCAATCCCCTTCCATATTTGCTACAATAAAGAAATTAAAGGGAAATAAGTGTTCTTGAATTGAAAAGTACAGGAATTGTAAGGAAAGTCAATCAATTAGGACATATTGTCATTTCAAGAAGCCAAGAGAACATCTAAATAAAATTGTATTCCTTTTTATTAATAGAATTGGGGGCTGTGCATGTAATGGGATTTTTTAAACGTTTTTTTAAGAAAGTAGAAGATGTGAATAAAAGGGAAGCTGCTGCTTCTGAACTTAAATCTGAGTTTTATTTAGAGTCACCAGAAGAAGAAGCAATGAATCTCTGGGTGGAAACGGCACAAAATATTATCATAAATGTGGTTAAAGTGACTAACAACTCCGTTGACCGTGCTTTTGTCTTAGTAAATATGGGGGAACAACCCTCTTTTGATGTTTTTTATCAAATAGATGGCCGTTTAGTTATGTGGAATCAACTTGAAGATACTTTTATAAAAGAAGAGATTGAAAATGAATTATTACCGCAAGCATCTACTGTCGCTTCATCGATAAATGGGAACTTCGCACAAGTTGAACACCCGAAGATTGCATTTGCTGAGCTACAATTTGAATGGGCAACTGGAGCTTGGTTTTCCCATGTAATTTGGGAAGATGATGACCATGCAAATCTAGCAAAAGAAGAAATTTCAAGTAAATGGTTTAACAACTTAAGCACTGAAATTAAAACCCAACCATTAGATAGTGATACCAAACTCTTATGGTACCCTTAAGGTCTACTTTAGAAGGACATTAAATATATGATGACAGGTCTGAATTTTACATTTATCTTTTGTTTTATGGGTAAATCCCCCACTCATTGTAGAATTCAGGCCTCTTTTAACGCTTGGTTTTCATTGTTTATATCTTTTTATCAATTTTAAAACATAGAGTGCTAGTAGACTACCCTGTCCGCCAGTTTATTCTTGACTTGAATAATGACATTTTAAGATAAGGCTATTTTAATTTTCTGGTGATACCCCTACCATTAGCATTGAGGTAAACCAAAGACAGATAGGGTTAATAGTATCTGTTTTCCTTCTTTCATATTTATCAAAATAGGGATTTTTTCTTTCTTTCCTTTAAGATCCCGCCAGTCCAACCTCTAAATCTCAAATAAAAGTAAATAGCGATAGTACTAACAAAAATCAAAATAAGAGAACCTAAATATCCAAATTTCCATTCAAGTTCTGGCATATGTTTAAAATTCATTCCCCAAAGGGCTCCTAGGGCCATCACTGGCGTAAAAATAGTTGTAATAACTGTTAGTGTTTTCATAATTTCGTTCCCCCTATAAGAAGAAATCGCTTCTTCTAAATGGAGTAACGTCTCCATTTCTCCTTGATAATGTTGAACTAACGTCATTGCCCTTTTAATACGTAATCTCGCCCTATTAAATTCTAAAGTTTTTACCACCTGATTAAGGAATGTTTCTTCAATCGCGTTAATTAATTCTTCCATTAGGATAAGTAAACTTTTTGACGTAATCAATTCCTGACGATATCGAAAAATTTGATCTAATTTATTTTTATTATTATTTCTTTGCAACTTCCCAACAATGTTTTTCAATCGGACTTCGAAATCATCTATTCTTATTAAAAAACGATTAGTAATCTCACTCAATAATATACAAAAATTCTCTACCCCATTCCTTGATAACTGCATACGATGTAACATTTGATTTTTTTGTTTCGATTCGTTCATCTCGAGGCCAACCGTAATAAAAAAATCTTTACAAGTATAAAAGTGAAACACTTTATACTCATTCTCTTTTTGGGAATTTTGATGATAAATTAATGAACTTCTCACATGGAGATAATCTGGAGTGATAGCTATTTTTAAATTATTCTTATTAGACTCATTTATTTCTTTTAGCCAATCTTCACCTTCCGGTATGTTGTTAGCTATTTCTGATATCTCTTTTTTATCTTGGAAATCAAATTCTAACCATTCTTCATTTTTATTAAGAGGATAATCCAAATTTAACACCTCTTTCTATCATTGAATAATCCTTTAGTGTTTATTATCCAATTTAATAGAATGTAAACCCTGTTCATTTTCCTAGCATAAATTCTAGATTCAAGCTTAAGTCATCTATTCTTCCTTGAAAAGTATATTAATCAGAGTGGAGTAATTTATAATTTGGGAGAAGCCTTTATAATATCAAAAACATTTTTATGATACATAGATTTCCCCCTTAATTTGATACGAAAATTAGGGGGAATTGAAAAGGAGGCACTAAATGTAGTACCCCCTATATTCTCCCTCTTCCATCTATTAAAAAGATTCATTTAGAATTAGTCATTCAAAAAGGATAGCAATGCTTCATTAAATTGTTTAGGATGTGTTATATTGAGCCCATATGGAAGCTATCGTCAGCCCAATTCGATATTTTAGTTCAAGTAGGTTCCTATGAACGTTTGACTTAACAAGAACTAGCAAACAAGCTTTTTGTTACAAAAGGCAACATTACTCAACTGTTAAGTAAAATGGAAGAGGTGGGATTGATTAAACGGGAACAGGAATGGAAAACAAAATATCTTTCATTGACTAAGGAAGAAAAAGAGTTTTTTATGAAATTGTCCCAAAGCAAGAACATTTTCAGGCATCACAATTTTCCAACTTGAATTACAAGGAAAAAAAACAGCTTTTACATTTACTTAGCAAAATTAAAAAACCATAGGAGCTAATCACATATCAGCAATAATGGTAAAAGAGCTTGTAAACTATTGAGTACTGGTAATAAAACTACAATAACCTTAGCCTCCACTATAGCTTTTTTCTCCTTCTGACCTATTTCTTTTAGCTCCGCCAAAGTTGAAATGATTTCACTATAACCCAATCATATGTATGAATATAGTGTTTTTATCTTCCTAGGTTTATTACTTAGCAAATTTAAAAGATTAACAAGTAAATTTTAATCTATCAAAAAGAATGTAGGACTCTTCGCAAGTATATAAAAAGGTTAATTTTAATAAGTTATTTTGGATAGTATTGATATAAATTAATAGATAGCAAAAGAGGAAAAAACGTATTTTATTATCAATTTTAGATTTATATTGTTGATAGCGCTTACAAAATCCTTTATAATTGGATTAGATTATTAGAATAGGACGATTTATGAAAGGAGAAATGAGAAAATGAAACATATTATATCTTATAAGATCCACCTTCCAACATTTACATTGAGGAAAACTTTAGAGCTTTACCAGCTATGTCAAACAATTGAAAGTAAAATCTATCTAATTGCAAATGGACGGACATGCGAAATTAATCATTTGCCAAAACTTGTTTCCTTTATTTTAACCCTGAAATACCGGAATATTCTTATTGTTTTAGAAGGAAAAGAGGCACCATCTGATGGAGAACAGATGAAGCATTTCTTTAAACAGCAAAAAAGACGATGCCCTGCTTAGCTTAAGAGGAATTGGCTTTTTTATTGTTTAGATTCAAGGTTATAGAACGGGGATAAATCAAACTTTACTTCAAAGCTACACTTTTTTTGTAATTATTACAGTTTCATATGACTATAAGCAATAGCTATAAAGTAAAAAGAAGAGGTGAAGATAATGAATACATTCGTTATCCATATACTTGGATGGATATTACTTATTCTTTCCATCCTTTTATATGTTGCTACACAATCACAATTAGTTACAGTGTTAATCGCCTTTACCGGTTTATTTTCTATTTCATATGGTCTTTTATATCAAAGTAGCGCTGATAAGCGAAGCAGTTAGGTATCCCAAAATGAGATATTTTTTCTATCCAAGTATTAGATAAAGATTTATTACAAAAGCCTAAACAAACATAGAAGTTAATAAAAAGACATTACTGGATACGAGTAATGTCTTTTTTGATAGTTACATTGCAATCATATACTTTTACCGATAACTCATTTTTCTTACAAAGGCATCCACTGTTCTAATCCTCTTTATATTTTTCTTTTACAATACTAGAACCAATCGCTGCACCAACTGTTAAAATTAAAACTCCAAAATTCCATAAAAACCATCCATTATAAAAAGTGAAATCTAAAGCAGTAAATTTATTTAGAATAATGATCACCATTTTAATTACCCAAAAGATTACACCTATTAAAAATAATACATCAAACATAAATTTTAGCTTCGGATACGCCAATTGCTTGCTATCTTTAATGACTTTCTCTGTCAATTCCTCATCACTCCTTAATAATTCATCAATGGTTACCTTAAAAAGATCACTTATTTTAATAATAATTTCGATACTGGGATAGTTCTGACCATTTTCCCACTTAGAGACAGATTGACGACTGACAAAAAGTTTTTGAGCTAATTCTTCTTGAGACCATCCCTTATTTATTCTCTCTTTTTTTAATCTCTGACCAAAAATCATATACGTAATCACCTTTTCGTAATATATAGTCCATTATTGTTAATTCTAGTGCTGAAAGTAAAGATAATAATCGTTGCTATCCCCCGCAACCCATGGTTGCCACCTATAAATCTTGGGTTACTCCCCATTTTATAAGGTCATTATGTTTAATATTAATTTGATTAGACAATATAATGTTTTATTCAGTCGGGTAAGCAGGGGGCAT
>NZ_JALAMS010000020.1:0-112639 GCF_026790145.1 Priestia endophytica
AATAGCGGCGGAGGGGATCGAACCCCCGACCTCACGGGTATGAACCGTACGCTCTAGCCAGCTGAGCTACACCGCCAAATGGCTCCACAGGTAGGATTCGAACCTACGACCGATCGGTTAACAGCCGATAGCTCTACCACTGAGCTACTGTGGAACATTAAATAGGACAATATCTAATTTATCATCAAGACAAGCTTTTGTCAATCGTTTTTCAAGAAAAAAAATAATGTTAAAGTTAAGGATGATAGCTTTTATTTTATATTCAACTCTCACCCTTAACAATTAGGCATTGTTTTGTTCTAAAATGTGCTGAGATAGTTTTTCAGCATAGTCTCCAATTCTCTCCAAATTATTAATAATATCCACAAATAAGATACCAGCTGCTCCTGAACATTCTCCTTTATTTAAACGTAGAATATGCTTTTTGCGCAGTACCCTTTCCATTCTGTCAATCTGATCTTCCATTTCAAGCACGCTTCTGGCACTCTTTATATCGTTGTTTTCTAAAGCTTTTATCATTCCAGAAAGAGCCTTTAACGTACTTTGAAACATTTCTTCTAAGTCAAAAGCAGCCTCCTCTGTAAAAAGAACTTTGTTAGCAAGTTGGTAATCTACAAATTCTGTAATATTTTCACTATGTGCTCCTATCCTTTTTAAATAATGTAATTCTTCTTGACGTCTAAAGTAAGCTTCACTCTCAAGCGTTGATAAAGCATTTTCAGATAGAAGTAGAAAATAGGCTTTTAGCTTTCTTTCCTTTTCTTCTAAGCTTTCCATTACATTTGTGACTTCTCGGGCATACATGCGATCTCTTGTTCCTAAATAACTGTGAGCTTCTGTGAAACTTTTTAAAGCAAGATGACTCATTTCGATCATTTCTTTTTTCACTTGATTTAGAGCGACAGTTGGTGCTTGCTCAATAAACTGTCTGTCAAGGTATCCATGATCTTGAGTTAGAAAAGCATTTCTCTCCGGAAGAGCTTTTGTCACTAAGTATACTAAAATACCTACAAACGGGAGCCAAATTAGTGTGGTAACAATGTTAAAAATAGCGTGTGCAACAGCAATCGTAATAGCTCCATTAATATGAAAATAGGCTTGAACAAGGGATATAAGTGCTGTAAAAACAGGCAGAAAAGCTAAAAAAATAAGTGTACCTGAAGCATTTAATAAAACATGTGTTAAAGCAGCTCTTTTCGCTAGAACAGAAGCACTTAAAGAGGCTAAAACAACCGTAATAGTCGTACCTATATTCGCACCAAATAAAACAGGAAGTGCAGCTGTTAAACTAATAGAACCTTGCTTATACAGTTCCTGTAATACCCCAATTGAAGCACTTGATTTTTGGACAACAGCTGTAAAAATCGTTCCCATGCTTACACCAAAGAAAGGATTATTTCCCATACTTAAAACAAAGGCTTGAAATACATTTAAAGAAACAATTCCCTTCATACCATCTCCCATAAGCTCTAACCCAAGAAACAAAGCACCAAACCCAAAGATAACTTGTCCTATATAGTTAACTTTCTTACTAGAAAAAAACACAATAAGCATTGAGCCAATAGCTAGTATAGGAAGAAAATAAGAACTAAAATTGATACCGATAATAAAAGCTGTCAGTGTTGTGCCAATATTTGATCCCATTATTACACCAATAGATTGTCTTAATGTCATAAATCTGGCACTTACTAAGCCAAGCACAATAATAATCATTCCAGAACTGCTTTGAACAAGAATGGTTGAAATCATTCCGGCAAAAACACCGATAATGGGATTGCTCGTAAACGTATCAATGATTTTCCTAAGCCTCTCCCCTGTTGATTTCTGTAACCCTTCTCCTAAATATGTAATCGCAAACAAAAAGAGGCCAAGACCTCCAATAAATTCGAAAATTGGCTTTTGGAGCGTTACTTCCACCGCTTCCCCTCCTTTAGCATCATGATGCTTTCCCTTTGTTCTCCGACGGAAGAAACTTCTTTATAAGTATGGACGATAACAGGTCCAAAAGACAACAGAATCTTGATATTTTCGTGTAATCAATACATTATTTTCTCTTATCTAATAACCTTTTGCCGTAGAAATGGTGAACGAATACGCGTTCTTAACATCACCCATAAGCTTGCTATTACAATAAGCATAAAAGCGTAATAAAACATCGTTTCCACATCACTCATCCACACTTCAAAAATAATAGGACCTAGAGCAACCCCTATAAATCTTACCATACCATATATTGAGACAATAAATCCCCTCTCTTCATCTCTTACTGACGAAGTGACAAGCATATTAATACACGGAAGCAAAAAACCTAATCCACCAAGTGCTATTGTTAAACAAAACATCAATACAGAAAGAGAATGAAAAAGAACCATAACAAAAAACATAGAAATTAAAAAAGTAATTCCAACGATTATTAATTTCCCCATAAGAATCTTGTCTTCCTTAATTCTTTTCCCTGTCCAATAAGAAGTAATTGTCATCGCTCCTAGTGGAATGGCAAAAGATGTTCCTTTGAAAAAACCATCCATCCTATACTTTTCTTCAATAAGAAAGGAAAGATAGTAAAGAGAGCCGAATAATAAGAAGAGACAAAGACCGCCTAAAAAAAACATTGGATACAGCCAGCGCTGTTCTCGTTTTAAAACTTTCCCAAGCTTCTTAATATAAGTTGAAAAAGAGACCGTGCTTTTCTGTTTTTCTTCTTTCACATATCTTGCAACCCCTATAAGAGGAATAATAGCTACTAGTGGAAAAAGAAAAAAAAGCGCATACCAAGCGATAAGAGCAATTACAGCCCCAATAATAGGAGCAATTACTTTTCCGATACCATTATATACTTCCAATATACCTAGCACTTTTGCTCTTCTGTCACCACTGAACAAATCACCCGCTAATGCCATTGCTAAAGGCGTAGTACCTGCCGCTCCCACTCCTTGGATGATGCGCCCAACCGTAAGCAAGGAGTAGCTATATTGAGACCCTACAATTTCACTAACTCCTGCAATCAAACTTCCAAGTATCACTAATATAAGTGATAGAACAATGAGTTTTCTTCTTCCATATCGGTCAGAAAGGATGCCTACAAAAGGAATAGCAAGCGCAGCTGGCAATGAAAACGCACTTAAAATAAAGCTTGTTTGCGTATCATTTAAGTTAAGATTTTGCTGAATTTCAGGGAGGATTGGTATTAAAGAAGAATTCCCAAGAACCATTATAAAAGGAAGGAGTCCAAGCATCACAGTAATTTTTTGATCATTCATTTCTTTTCCTTCTTTCTCATCATGATGATGGTTTTTCTAACATAAGTTAAAAAGAGTATGTACAAAAGGCAAGGAGGAATATATGGAAAAACTAGGCGTACTTCTTATCGTATTATTTATCGGGTATGTTGCTTATTACGATATTAGTGTAGGAACGCTGAAAGCCTCTTCTCCACAAGCTGTTGAAACAGCAGCTGTTCAAAAATCAGAAAAACAAGATTATCAAACTGTTGTGGTCCAACAGGGCGATACTGTACTATCCATTATTAGTCAACTACAAAAGGAAGACTCCAATTTAAATATTGAGAAAATCAGCCAAGATTTTCGACGCTTAAACGATAATCTCTCACCTGAGAATATTCAAGTTGGAAAGAAGTACAAATTTCCAATTTACAGCTCCTCTTAGTATATTTCTTGTCAATTTCCCCTTTTCATTGCTAAAATATAAGAACAAAGTCACATTCCTTAGTAGTATTTCCATTCACGGAAGAAAGAAATGTATTCAACTTACTTTTACTACTAGTTATTTTTTCAATAACACGTTATTCTTATTAAGGAATAATGTTTGAAATGTGAACTTTACTAAAAGGAGATGTTAACACGTGAGTGAAATCATACATCGCACGAAGACTCGCCCTGTTAAAGTCGGTCATTTGACAATCGGTGGTAGCGATGAAGTAATAATTCAAAGTATGACAACAACTAAAACCCACGATGTCGAGGCAACAGTGGCAGAGATTAAACGTTTGGAAGAGGCAGGCTGTCAAGTTGTTCGTGTAGCATGTCCAGACGAACGTGCGGCAAATGCTATTAGCGAAATTAAAAAACGTATCAACATTCCTCTTGTTGTAGACATTCACTTCGACTATAGATTAGCTCTTAAAGCCATTGAAGGTGGAGCAGATAAAATCCGAATTAACCCAGGTAACATCGGGCGTCGTGAGAAAGTAGAAGCAGTTGTAAAAGCGGCAAAAGAACGTGGAGTTCCAATTCGAATTGGCGTTAACGCTGGCTCTCTTGAAAAACGTATTTTAGATAAATACGGCTACCCTACTGCAGATGGAATGGTTGAAAGTGCACTTCATCATATTCAAATCTTAGAAGACCTTGATTTCCATGATATTATCGTGTCTATGAAAGCGTCAGACGTTAACTTAGCAATTGAAGCATATGAAAAAGCAGCAAAAGCTTTTGACTATCCTCTACATCTAGGTATTACAGAGTCAGGTACGCTGTTTGCTGGAACGGTAAAAAGTGCTGCTGGACTTGGCGCTATTCTTTCAAAAGGGATTGGAAACACACTTCGTATCTCACTAAGTGCTGATCCTGTTGAAGAAGTCAAAGTAGCTCGTGAGCTTCTAAAATCATTTGGTCTTGCTGCAAATGCTGCAACATTAATTTCTTGTCCTACATGTGGACGAATTGAAATTGATCTTATCAGCATTGCAAATGAAGTTGAAGAATATATTTCTACAATTAAAGCACCGATTAAGGTTGCTGTACTTGGTTGTGCTGTAAATGGACCTGGTGAAGCGCGTGAAGCAGACATCGGAATTGCTGGCGCACGTGGTGAAGGTCTTTTATTCCGTAAAGGAAAAACAGTGCGTAAAGTTCCTGAAGAAACAATGGTTGAAGAACTGAAAAAAGAAATCGACAAAATTGCTGAAGAGCATTACGCAAAAGAAAAAGCAGCAAAACAAGAAGAAGAAGCAAACGTATAAAAAAAGCGCCAAACGGCGCTTTTTTTTATTTTCCAAACCACTGATCAATAAGTTCCTTTGCTTCATACCATGTTGTTACACGATGAACATTTTGAGGAACAGGCAGCCTATTATATGGTGTATCAAACAAAATAACAGGAATTCCACATTCCTCACTTATTTCACATGCATTATCATGCTTATCTTCAAAAAAGACATCTACCTCATATTTTTTAGCTGTTTCCACTTTTTCATGTGACCCAATTAAATCAATGTGATGAAAATGTACTCCATTCTCATCAAACCACCCTTTTGTTACGTCAAGTAGCTTATCATGTCGTGCACTTATGTAAAAAAGTTCGTAGTCCTCTTTCCATTCCGCTAAAATGTCTTTTGCATATGGAGCTAATGGAGCATTTTTATAAATGTCTCGTTCATTCTCTTCAAACCATTGGCCAAGCTCTTCCCTACTTACATTTACAAATGGAACCAAATCGTATTCTTTAATATCATCAATTGTTAACGTAAGCTGAAATGCTTCGTTTAAGTACGGTATAAATGTTTCTGGTGATGTTACAGTTCCGTCAATATCAATCCCAAATCGCTTTTTCCTCACGTTTTATCACTCCTTATGTACAGTGTAGCATACAAGCTATAGTCCCAAAAATGGAAAAGTTTAATTCCTATAATTACGAGCATTTGCTCCATACTATAAGTAATCAGCTTTATGCTGATAAGGCAAATACTTCGTTGAGATAATGAAGAATGTGTCTTACTTATGGGAGGCTCTCCATCTCTTATAAGTTCATCCATCAAGCTTTATTACACGTTATCTTGAGCATTCAAGATTACAGAAAGCGGGGATTGCAATGGAGAAAGACCAATATCGAAAAGATTTAGATACACCGTATAAAGACCGAGAATATGAAGAACCCTTCATGGAAGAAACAGCAGCAGAATTAGGCGGAGATGTTCGTAATGAACGATATATTGAGCAAAAACGTACTGATAGAAGTCAAGATCGTAGCAACCAAAATGGTCGTGAAGGAATTGGCTATGGACGTTTAGGGCTTATCCTTTCTGTTCTTTCGTTTTTCTTCCTTCCGGTTATCCTTAGTATCGCAGGGATTGTGTTAGGGTTTATCGCTCGTCGTAAAGGTGCAAGGGGCGCTGGTACATGGGCCATTGGAGTCGGAATTGTTTCCCTCCTTATCGCCATGTTTATCCTCCCATTTTTTTAACAAACAAAAAAAGGGACAAGCTAGGCTTGTCCCTTTTCTTATACCGCACATTTTTTACATTTACCATAAACTTCAAACTTATGACCTGTTACTTGAAAACCATCTAATGAATCATCCACAATTGTCATTGGACATGCTGCAAGTTTCTCTGTTTTCCCACAGTCCAAACAAATGAAGTGATGATGATGGTGGCCAGCAGCACACTGAAAGCGAAAGTGTTTCTCACCAGCGAGCTCTGTTACTTCTAGAATATTCAAGTCTGTAAATAGAGATAAATTACGATAAATGGTATCAAAACTCAATCCAGGATACGCATCTTTCATATTCTCTAACACATCTTTTGCTGTTAAGTACTTATCTGTTTCAGCAAACAGTGTAAGCAAATCTTCGCGTTTTCCTGTATGTTTGTATCCTTCATCTTTTAAAATCCGTATTGCATCATCAATGTTCATGTTTTCTTCCCCACCCTTTTTTTACTAAAATAGACCCTAACAAAATAAGAATGGCAATTACAACGATGACTCCACCTGGAGCAAGGTCTAAGTAATATGAAGAAATGAGTCCACCAATTACGGAAACTTCTCCAAAAATGATTGATAAAATAATTGTTTGCTTAAACCCTGTTGCTAATCGCATACTTGCTGCAACTGGAAGAGTCATTAAAGCAGACACAAGCAGAATACCAACAATATTCATACTTGCTGCAATAACAAGAGCAACCATGACAATAAATAGAAAATGAATAGCTTTTGCTTTTACGCCAGATGCTTTTGCATGCTCTTCATCAAATGATAAAATGAATAGCTCTTTATAAAAGATAATAATGGCAAGCGTAACAACAATCGCAACCCCCACAATAGTCCATAGATCTGTTCGGCTTACAGCACTCACGCTTCCGAATAAATAATTTAATAAATCGCTATTAAAGCCATCTGCAAGCGAAATGAAAATAACACTAATTCCAATTCCGCCTGATAGAATAATCGGAATAGCAAGCTCTTGGTAGTGACGGTAAAGGCCGCGCAGTTTCTCAATAAAAAGTGAACCTGCTACAGAAAAAATCATACCAAAGTAAAGAGGATTAAGCTGATAACCAAGCTTTTTTTCTAACAGCAAGCTTGCTGAAATCCCCGCAAGGGTCACATGACTAAGCGCATCGGCGATAAGAGATAATCGTCTTACAACGATAAAAGCACCAAGAAGCGGCGCTAGAAAGCCAATTAATATCCCTGTAATAAATGCATTTTGTAAAAATTCAAACTGAAATAAATTTGCGATCATACCGGTTGTCCTCCATGTTCATGAGACAGAACGTGAACGTGATGTCCATAAAGTGCGGACAGGTCCTTATCTTTTAAACTCTCAAACTCTGCTGTTTTTCCATGAAAATGAAGATGCTTATTTAAACAAGCCACATGAGTAACTTTTTCTGTAATTGTGCCAATATCATGTGTAACAAGTAAAAGCGTGATTCCCTTTTCCTTATTGAGATAAGAAAGTAAATCATAGAAGTTTTGAACATTCAACGCATCTACCCCAACTGTTGGTTCATCTAAAATTAATAGATTAGGATCACTTACAAGGGCACGCGCAATAAAAATCCTTTGCTGCTGCCCTCCTGAAAGCTCCCCAATATTACGTTTCATAAAAGCTTCCATTCCAACAGCTCGGATTGCTTCTTCTACCTTCTTTTTATGCTCGCTCTTCATAAATTTAAATAAACCAATTTTTGATGTAAGTCCTGTTGAGACAACTTCAAAAACAGTTGCAGGAAAGCCTGAGTTAAAGCTGTTTGCCTTTTGAGAGACAAACCCTATTTTACTCCAGTCTTTATATTTATTCACATCTGTTCCAAACAGTTTAATAGAACCTTTATAAGGTTTTTGCAATCCTAGAATACTTTTGATAAGCGTTGATTTTCCAGAACCATTTGGTCCAACCAACCCTAAAAAAGCGCCCTGTGGCACTTTTAAGTTAATATTATCTAGCACTGTTTCTCGATCATATCGAAAGGACATATCGTTTACTTCAAGTGCATATTGTTGAGTCAATGTTCTTCACCATACTTTTTATAAGAATCATTACGATTTGGGTACTTATGTAGTATACAGGAACACACTATTTTTGTAAATACAAAGGTTTTTAAAGAAAAAAAGACGCCAACATCTTTTTCCAAAATCGATGCGGCTGCCCTTTTTAGTGGATGGCAGACTTGAACTGCGCTCCTTTTGTTTCTTGTGTATTCATAATCGTAATGAAGGCTTTTGGATCCACTTCATGTACAATTGCTTTTAGCTTCGTTACCTCAAGACGTGTTACAACAGCATAAATAACTTCCTTATCTTCATCTGTATAGCCACCTTTTCCTTTTAACTTTGTTGTTCCTCGGCCAAGACGATCTAAGATCGCATCAGAAACATCTGCATAATGATCAGATACAATAATCACAGCTTTTGTTTCATCAAGTCCTTGTATAACAGTATCAATTGTTTTAAATGCAATATAGTAAGCCATTACAGAATACATCGCTTGTTCAGGACCATATACAAAGCCAGCCCAAATAAAGATAAAAATGTTCACAAACATTACAAATTCACCTAGTGAAAACGGCAGTTTTTTCGTTAAAAGGATACCTAAAATTTCTGTACCATCCATTGTACCACCATTTCGAATAACTAATCCAACTCCAGCACCAAGAATGAGCCCTCCAAAAACGGTAGCTAAAATAGGCTGTGTTGTAAAAGCCTCTACATGGTGAAGCTGTGATTCAATAACAGCTAGACATACAATTCCGAAAATTGAAGAGAAGACGAATGTTTTGCCAATATATTTGTACCCAGAATACATAAACGGCAGGTTAATGATAATAACGAGCGTTGCAAAGTTTACAAATGGGATAGCTCCCGCATTAAGGTGACTCAAAATAAGCGATACTCCAATAACGCCACCATCAATAATATCATTGGGAACAAGAAAAAGCTCAATCGCAACAGCAGCTAGACCTGCTCCAATAACAATTAAAAAATAGCGCATTAAAAAGTGTGACAGCTTTTCTTTTTTATGTTGTTTCATAATAACTTTGGCTCCCCCTTCTTGGTCCACTTCTTAAAATGCACAAAAGTTCTCTGTGATTCTTTGATTAACCAAGGCTTTACTTTATTAGGATGCATTATGAAATCACGTTTTGTGCACTAAGACACGTTTGCCCTTCATAAACATAGACTGTAACAACGAGAATAAGGAGGCTTTTGAATGGGTATTTTCAAACAGATTGTGAACAATAAAATCAATCGTATGTCTGTAAAAGAACTAATGCAGTATAGCAAAAAATATGACGTTAGCTTGACGGATACACAGGCAGCTACCCTTGTTAATATTATGAAGGAAAAAAAAGTTGACATTTTTAATGTAGAGGAAAGAAAAGAGTTAATAAAAAAAATTGCACGAGTAACAGATCAACAAACAGCACGTAAGATTAATCAGCTCATTCAAGAACTAATCGCAAAGTAATGCATATAATCAGGAGAACAACCCTCCGGAACTCAGTAGTCGTTCTCCTGGCTTATTTTAATGGAACAATTTCTCTCTAAACTCTGGATCAAATTCTCCTGAACGAAGCATCTCGATCTCAACTTTATATGGAGGCTTTTTATTTTTTTTATCTTCGCCAACATAAGGAGTTTCTAAAATCTTAGGTACATGTGCGAGTGTAGGATGGTTCGCAACATAGTGGAGCGCTTTAAAACCGATATGCCCAAAACCAATGTTTTCATGGCGGTCTTTTTCTGCTCCTTGTTCATTTTTACTGTCGTTAAGATGAACAACTTTAATGCGTTCAACTCCTACAATCTTATCAAATTCCTCTAATACTCCATCAAAGTCTTCTTTAATGTTATATCCAGCATCATGTGTATGACATGTGTCAAAACAAACCGAAAGCTTTTCATTGTGTGTAACACCATCAATGATTTTAGCGATTTCTTCAAAGGAACGTCCACATTCAGAGCCCTTTCCAGCCATCGTTTCTAGAGCAATTTGAACATCTTGCTCTACCGTCAGCACTGTATTTAAACCTTTAATGATTTGTGAAATACCTTCTTCACTTCCGGCTCCAACATGTGCTCCTGGATGAAGAACAATTTGACGGGCCCCTAGCGCTGCTGTACGCTCAATTTCAGAACGTAGAAAATCAACACCTAGCTGGAACGTATCAGAGTTTTTTGTGTTCCCAATATTAATAATATACGGAGCATGGACGATAATGTTGTCGATTCCATTTTCACGCATATGAATATGACCTTTTTCAATGTTCAGTTCTTCAATTTTTTTACGCCTTGTATTTTGTGGCGCGCCTGTATAAATCATAAATGTATTAGCTCCATATGAAGATGCTTCTTCACTAGAACCTAATAGCATTTTTTTCCCGCTCATAGAAACGTGTGAGCCTATCTTAAGCATATTGCTACCTCCACTACGTAAATATTTCTCAGCTGCTTTTCATCGCGTCCTAATTTAGTACGCTTTATTTTATCATAAAAGCAGCATTTCAATCAAAAAAGACGCTACATAGAGCGTCTTTTCCTTACTTTATTTCTTACGTGCATTTCTCGTATTTCGCTTTTGTTTTTTTACATAACGATCAATCTCACGCTGACGTTTCTTTTTGTATCCTGGTTTTACTTTAGCTGGTTTACGGATGAACTTATGAGCTGTTTTTTCGACTTCATCTTCTTGTCTCACACGCTTGCGGCGCTTGTTGCGATCATCAACTTCAACCCATTCATTTCTTTCTAAGTCTTTGTTCACAAACTCGATGCCTCTGTTTTCTAAGCTCATAAGTGCTTCATAGTCACCTTGTTCATAGATTGTAATGGCCGTTCCATCATAACCAGCACGAGCCGTTCTTCCAACACGGTGCACATAGAAGTCTAAATCTTGTGGAATTTCATAGTTAATAACATGACTTACTCCTTGAATATCAATTCCGCGTGCTGCAAGGTCTGTAGCTACAATGTATTGATACTGAAGGTCTTGAATTTGCTTCATACTGCGTTTACGTTCACGAGGCTCTAAGCCACCATGAATACGAGCTACTTTTAGGCCTTTTTCTAAAAGGTGGTCTGCAAGCTCGTCTGCACTTTTCTTCGTATTAGCAAAAACGATTGCTAAATATGGATTAAGGTTTGTTAACATATTATAAACAAGCTCTTTTTTATCACGATGACGCTGTGGAACTAAAATATGCTCAAGCTTTGCTGCTGTAAGCTGTTTTGGTGCAACGTGTGTATAGCGTGGATTATCTAGGTATTTCTTTAAGAATGGCTTAAGTTTCTCAGGAATTGTAGCTGAGAAAACAAGGATTTGAACATCTTCCTTCATAGCCGCTGCAATGCGGTCTACATCTTCAATAAAGCCAAGATCAAGCATAAGATCAGCTTCATCAACTACAATTGTATCCACTTGGCGAACAGAAAGAGCTCCTTCTTGCATCAAATCATGAATACGACTTGGTGTTCCAACAACAATATGTGGCTGTTGCTTAAGCTTCTCAATTGTACGCTGTTTGTCTGTTCCACCAATTAAGCATTTAGACGTTATCTTCGCATCTTCTTCTGTGAAGATCGTAATTTTTTGTACTTCTTCGTGAATTTGCAGAGCAAGTTCACGCGTTGGTGCCATAATCACAGCTTGTACATGATCTTTATGCGGATTAATCTTATTTAAAATAGGAAGTAAATATGCATGTGTCTTCCCTGTTCCAGTTTGTGATTGTCCAATCGCACTTTCCCCATTTAACAGAGAGGGAATGATACGCTCCTGAATTTCAGTTGGCTCATAAAAGTTTAAATCCTTTATCGCCTCTATTAAAAACGGTTGAAACGAGAATTTTTCAAATTTGGTTTGTTTCATGTTAATCTCCTTTTCTTTTTACCCTAAAGCAAACTGTATATGATTATAAGCGAGTATGCTTATAAAGTCTATACTCCCCTTCAAAAACATCTTCATTAAGGTCCCTCTCAATAAGCAACTCCCTTTTTTGTGCATATAGTATAGAAAGTTTATTAAAGGAGGTGTATTCATTGTTTCCTAGACGATCTTTCCCACCGCAAATGACTCGAGGAGGAATGGTCCCTTTTCAAATGACAAGAGGGGTACCAAACATGCCGCAACCATCGTCTGGCGGAGGTATCTTAGCAAAAATTTTAGGTCGAAACGCTGGCCTGTCTAGCGTCCAAAACGCCGCAGCCGCTCCGAAAGCGTTCAACCTAACGTCTGTGATGACGAACGTCCAAAAAGTCTTAGGTGTTGCTGAGCGCGTAACACCAATGGTACAGCAATACGGACCAATGGTCAGAAACGTGCCGGCTATGTTTAAAATTTACAAAGCCCTTAAAGATGATAATACCACTGATGATCAATCAACGCCAAGTGATGTTGAAGAGCCCGTTGTTAAAAAAGAAGTAAAAAAGGTTCAGAAATTAAAACAACCTAAAAATTCTACTCAAACAAAAGCAAGTGCCAAAACTTCTAACCAAACAAAAGCAAAGGCTAAAACTTCCCAGCCCAAACTTTATATTTAACTTAGCTCTTCCACATTTCTTTCTTTGTATTCTGCAGTATCCTCCTTTATAATGAAACAAGAGTACCTGCTCTTTCTAGTTTAACGAGGAGGATTGATGATGGAAATAATTAAAATTGCACCTCGCGGATATTGTTATGGGGTTGTAGACGCTATGGTTATTGCCCGCAATGCCGCTTTAGATAAAAGTCTACCTCGTCCCATTTATATTTTAGGGATGATTGTACACAACAAGCATGTAACAGATGCGTTTGAGGAAGACGGCATTATTACGCTTGATGGAGCAAACCGTTTAGAGATTTTAGAAGGAATTGAAAATGGAACTGTCATTTTCACAGCACACGGTGTATCTCCAGAAGTTAAAAAACGCGCGAAAGAAAAGGGGCTTACAACTATTGATGCTACTTGCCCTGATGTAACAAGAACGCATGATTTAATTCGCGCGAAGAAAAAAGAAGGCTATCAAGTGATTTATATCGGAAAGAAAAATCACCCAGAGCCAGAAGGAGCACTTGGTGTTGCCCCTGATATCGTCCATCTTGTTGAAAAAGCTGAAGATGTGAAAAGCTTGAATATTGAAAGCGACAAAATCATTGTTACAAATCAAACAACAATGAGCCAATGGGATGTATTAGACGTAATGGAAAAAGTGCAAGAAAAATTCCCACACGTTGAGCAGCATAAAGAAATTTGTCTTGCTACTCAAGTTCGCCAAGAAGCTGTGGCAGAACAAGCTGGTGAAGCAGATGTAACGATTGTTGTTGGAGATCCAAAAAGTAACAACTCAAATCGTCTAGCACAAGTTTCAGAAGAAATCGCTGGCACAACAGCTTATAGAATTGGAGATCTTTCAGAGCTTAAAATTGATTGGCTAAAAGGAGCTAAGAAAGTTGCTGTTACAGCTGGTGCTTCTACGCCAACTCCAATTGTGCGTGAAGTTATTCAGTTTATTGATCAGTTCGATGAACATGATGAAACAACATGGAAAAATGAAAAGAAAGTTCCGCTTTCTAAAATTTTACCAAAAGTTAAACAACCAAAACCAGCGCAGGAACTTTCGCGCTCATAATTAAAAAAGGTGAGGCATTAATGCCTCACCTTTTTTACATGAATTGAAATGGGTTTGTATCTTCTTCAGATGGAAATACTTCACATAGAATATTTTCGTCCTTAAACAGAGCTGTTAACTTGTCTGTAACGCCTTGTTTCATGATTTGCTCAACATGATGACCAGGATCAATAACATTAAGTCCTACATTCATTGCATCTTGAGCAACATGGAAATATAAATCTCCTGTCACATAAACATCGGCACCTTTAAATTTAGCTGTATGCATATATTTATTACCGTCCCCGCCTAAAACAGCTACTTTACGTACTTTGTCTTGAAGATTTCCAACAACGCGAAGACCACTCACACCAAAGACACGTTTAACACGCTCAGCAAACTCCCCTAGCGTTGTTTCCTCTTCAAGTTTGCCCATCCGTCCTAAACCGTACTCTTCTCCTTTTTGGCTAAGGTCATAGACGTCATAAGCAACTTCTTCATATGGATGTGTCTTTTTCATTGCTCGTATAATATTCTTTTCATCTGAAGCTTTGAATACTGTTTCAATTCGTACTTCTTCTTCTTCATGAAGTTCACCAGTTGTCCCTACATAAGGATCTGTGCCTTCTAGTGGAAGAAACGTTCCTTTTCCTTCTGTATTGAATGTACAGTGGCTGTAGTTACCGATATGCCCCCCACCTGAGGTTCCAAGAGCATGTCTTACTTCATCAGCATGACTTTTTGGAACGAATACAACAAGCTTTTTCAATGCTTCTTCACCCGTTGGAACAAGAACGGTCGTATCTTTTATTCCTAGAGCATCTGCTAATAAATCATTCACGCCGCCTTTTGTCACATCAAGGTTTGTATGTGCAGCATAAACAGCAATATCGTGTTTCAAACATTTTTCTACAATTCTTCCGGTTGCTCCATCTGTTGTTACTGTTTTTAAAGGTCGAAAGATTGGCGGGTGGTGAGCAATAATTAAATCCACTTTTTTTTCAATTGCTTCATCTACCACATTTTCCATAACATCTAATGTAACCATTACACGCTTTACAGGTTTGCTTAACGTTCCAATTTGAAGACCAATTTTATCTCCTTCAACCGCTAAGTTCTTTGGTGAAAATGATTCAAATACTTCAATAATTTTTTGGCCGCTTACTTCCTTTGCCACTATAAAACCTCCCTAATCGATTTTAAATCTTGTTCCATTTCCCCTTTTCTTTTCAAGTTTTCTTGTGTTAAAGTGCTTTTTTCAAGCTGCTTAATAATCCGTTCAAGGTGGCTTTCTTCATGAATCCACTTTTTTATAAATGTTTCATTTTTCTCTTCACGTAAGAAAGGTCCAAGCAAAAGGCCTTTTTCTAATGCGTCACCATATGGAGACATAGGATTTCCTCTCTCTGCCATTAACACTTCATAAATGTGTCCATCTTCCTCAAGGATATGTTCTCCTTTAAGTTCCCAGTCGTTATTAATAAGCCATTTACGAACATTTCTTGCCCCAATATTAGGCTGTAAAACAAGACGAGTAACGCCTTCTAATTTGTGTTTTCCCTCTTCTAGAATGTTTGTAATCAATGCACCGCCCATTCCTGCTATTACAACACAGTCTACTTCTCCTTTAGAGATCACTTCAAGGCCGTCCCCTTTTCGAACGCTAATCTTCTCATTGAGCTCTAAATTTTTCACTTGATTTAAAGCCGACTGAAACGGACCGTCCGTAATTTCTCCAGCTACGGCTCCTTTTATGTATCCCATCTCATACGCATAGCAAGGTAGATATGCGTGGTCAGATCCAATATCAGCAATAACGGCTCCTTTTGGAATAAATTCTACCGCTTGCTTAAGACGATTTGATAATTTAACTGTCGTCAATCATGTCACCTACTCATGTTATTTTCTTCTCTCATAATAAAGATTTCAGCGCTCTCTTTCAAGTTCAAAGAAAAAAAGAACATAAAAAAGCCCCTTTTGAATGTAAAAGGAGCGTTATCAGCTACTCTATCTTGCTACTCTATCTTCCTAACCCATTTTGCCATTTCATCTGCTTTTTCTTGTGGAACAAGGTTTGCTGGCATACCACCTTTTCCTTGTGTAATAATCTTCTTAACTTCCTCTTGTGAAAGCTTCTCGCCAACCCCTTTTAATGCTGGGCCTGATACACCTTGGTACTGCTCTCCATGGCAGCTAATACAGGTTTGCTTATATATTTCCTCTGGACTTGCAGCTGTTTCTTCCTGCTTTGCCCCACCTTCCTTTTCCTGGGCAAGCTCTTTTTGATCTCCATTGCCTTTAAAGCCTAAGATGACCATTAGTAAAATGCCAAATGCCATGATGAAAAAAAACGGTACAAGTGGATTACGATTCATATCCGCTTCCCTCCCCTTTATATGTAGCGACAAGCTTCCTTACAACAGACAATTTTATTTTACTTGAAAACAGCATGTTTTGAAAGGGTTACCAATAAGATAACGCTAACTTTTTGGACAATTCAGAAAAACTTGTATAGATTATTAATTTTATTTTCTACATGTCCTTTTTATCTATTTTATTCCTTTTCTCTTCAAAAATGATTACGCTTTCGATTATAATTGTAAAGAGTAAATAAATATTTGCTTAGAGAGTTTGCAAATCGTTTTCTAATTGAGTAAAATAAAAGTCAAGAAGAGAATATGGTAAAAATAACAAGAAGAAGCATTGAAAGCCTTTTTAAAAAAGAGAATATGACCAAACATATAGCTAAAAAAGATAGTTTACTCCCAAAAGAAGCAAACTACCTTTTCTAAGCTGTCTGTATTCTATTCAAGGAAATCTTTTAAACGTTTACTACGACTAGGATGGCGAAGCTTACGAAGAGCTTTCGCTTCAATCTGACGAATACGCTCGCGTGTTACGCCAAACACTTTACCAACCTCTTCAAGTGTACGTGTTCTGCCATCATCTAAACCAAAACGTAAACGCAGAACATTTTCTTCACGATCTGTTAGTGTATCAAGAACATCTTCAAGTTGTTCTTTTAAAAGCTCATATGCCGCATGTTCAGAAGGTGATGTTGCTTCTTGATCTTCAATAAAGTCACCAAGATGTGAATCATCTTCCTCACCAATTGGTGTTTCAAGTGATACAGGCTCTTGAGCAATCTTTAAGATTTCACGCACTTTTTCAGGTGTTAAATCCATATCTTCAGCAATTTCTTCTGGAATTGGCTCACGACCTAAATCCTGAAGAAGCTGACGTTGTACGCGAATAAGCTTGTTAATTGTTTCAACCATATGAACTGGAATACGGATTGTTCTTGCTTGGTCAGCAATAGCACGAGTAATTGCTTGACGAATCCACCATGTTGCATACGTACTAAATTTGAATCCTTTACGGTAATCGAACTTTTCTACCGCTTTAATAAGACCCATGTTTCCTTCTTGAATAAGGTCTAAGAAGAGCATTCCTCGCCCAACATAACGTTTTGCAATACTAACAACAAGACGTAGGTTTGCTTCAGCTAAGCGACGCTTTGCTTCTTCGTCTCCTTCTTCAATTCGATGAGCTAACTCAATCTCTTCCTTAGCAGAAAGAAGATCAACACGACCAATCTCTTTTAAGTACATACGTACAGGATCATTGATTTTAACTCCAGGAGGAACACTTAAGTCATTTAAATCAAATTCTGAATCCTCAGCTTTAGCAAGATCTTGAATGTTTGGAGCGCTTGCTGTTTCTTCTGCTTCCCCATGAATTTCAATTCCTTGTTCACCAAGATACTCATAGAATTCATCCATTTGTTCCGACTCTAACTCAAAGCTTGACAGGCGTTCTGCGATATCCTCATATGTTAGTGCGCCTCGTTTTTTACCATTTTCCAAAAGTTGCTCTTTTACCTGATCGAGGGTTAATTCAGGTTCAAGTTGTTTAGAACGAGCTGACTTTTCAGCCATTTAGCCCCCTCCTTCCAATATTTACACTATATCAAACGTTAAGGTGCATTTTATAATGATCGCTTTTTTAAAGTTTTTGTCATCTCTAAAATTTCTTTCGCAATCATTGCTGCTTTTCTGTAATCTTTACTGCGTTCTGCTTCTATCTGCTCCTGCTTTTTCATTTGAATCTCATCATGAGCAGATTTCTTAGACAAAATCTCAAAAAGATAATCGTTAAAAACTTGTTCTGTTAATTCTTCTTGAAGTGGAATCATTGCAAGCTCAGAAACTAAGCGAGTTAGTTCTTTATCTGATATATACTGAACAAAGACGCTCAAATCAGCTTCGTGGCCTTCTTCGTAAAAAGCGTACAAATGGTTTGCTAATGCTTGGTGAAGATCAACGTTAAACTTGCCTTGCACCGCATTTTGTACACGTAAAGATACAATAGCATCTCGAAGCATATAGGCCAGCAAAAAGCGCTCTGCTTTCTGATAAGATGGTAATAACTGCGTTTGCGTATAAAGCTTTCTAGCTATATTATTTCTATTTCCTTGTGCATTATCCTTTTTTTGCTTCTGAACTTTGTTTATTTGAAGTTCCTGCTCTTTTAAAGCAGAGAGTGAAATAGAAAACTCATCACTTAACTGTCGTAAATAATGCTCCTTTTCTACTGCTTTTGTTAAAGTATTTACTTCTTTAAGAGCGGAATCAATATAATGCATTCGTTCTGCTTCGTTTTGAAGATCTTTTCCTCTCTTCAAATATCGTAGCTTAAAGGATGTGTATGTTAAACTATTCTCAATTACGCTCTGCCTAAATTTCAAAGCTCCAAACTCTTGGATATACTGATCTGGATCATATCCATCTGGAAGGGGAGCAACTTGCACATGACACCCTACTTCCTGTAAAATTGAGGCAGCTTTAACAGTTGCTTCTATCCCTGCTCCATCTCCATCGTAACAGATAATAACCGATTCTACATTACGGCGAATGATTTTCGCTTGTTCTACAGTTAAAGACGTTCCCATTGTGGCTACAGAATTTTCACATTCCGCTCCAACTGCAGCAATAACATCTGCATAACCTTCAAAAAGCAATACTTGTTCTTGCTTTCGAATTGCTTTTTTAGCAGCATGAAAGTTGTAAATTGTTTTGCTTTTTAAAAAGATAGGAGTTTCTGGACTGTTTAAATATTTAGGCTGTCCTTCCCCAAGTATTCTTCCGGAAAAAGCGATTGTTCTTCCTTGCAAGTCGTGGATTGGAAACATAATCCGATTACGAAAGCGATCAAAATATTCATTTCCATCATCTTTCTTAATGAGAAGACCGCATTTCTCCATCTCCTCAAGATTAAAACCACGCTTTGTTAGAAATTTAACAGCAAAATCCCAAGAATTAATGGTATAGCCTATCTCAAAACGTTTAATGAACTCATCTGTAAAACCACGTTGAAGTAAATAATCGTAAGCTTCCTGACCCTCTTTTGTGTTCACGAGTAAATGATGGTAGAATTTCTTTAGAAGCTCATGAGCTTCTATCATTCTGTTTGATGGCTGCTGTTCTTTTGTCTCGGAATTGTTAGTTTGTTCAACTTGAATTCCCACTTTACCAGCTAGCTTAGTTACAGCTTCTGTAAAAGAAAGCCCATCAATATCCATCAAAAAAGAAAAGGCGTTCCCACCAGCCCCACAGCCAAAGCAGTGATAAATCTGTTTGTCAGGGGAAACTGAAAAAGATGGTGTATTTTCACCATGAAAAGGACATAAACCAAAATAGTTTTTTCCTTGCTTTTTAAGCTGAACATGGTCGCCCACAACATCTACAATGTCAATGGAACGTCGAATCTGTTCTATTACTTCTTCAGGAATTTTTCCTCCCATTTCGAACAGCTCCACCTTAATTCATATTCTTCATAAATCTTTAAATTCCTTTAAGGTTCGACAATAATTTTATGAAGGATTCCTTGAAATTTTGACGATCATTTTCACTAAAGGAAGATGGCCCCCCTTTTGGGTAACGTCCAGCACGTCTTTCTTTAGCAGATGCGTAGCGAAAAAATAGAATTTGATCCATATCCTCTTTATTATAGTATTTCCCACGTGGAGATAGAACATAAACACCTTTCCCAATGAGCATACTTGCAAGCCCTGTATCTTGGGTAACGACGATATCTCCTCTTTGGGCCATATTCAAAATATAGAGATCAACTTCTTCTGCTTCGCTGTCGACATACTTCCATTCATTTTGGCCTTCGTCTTTTCTCATATGTGCATAAGAAGCGACAAATAGGACGTCTTGGTCGTACATTTTGGCGATTTTCGCAATCTCCTTATTCACTGGACAAGCATCACCATCGACAAAAACTCTGGAATTTCTACGGCTATATTTCTCTATTCTACATCCCTCCAGAGAATCCTTCTAAAAATCTTTTTTCTCTTTCCGTCTATTTATATACAGAATACGTGGTGAATTCCCACTTGAGAATGAAAAAATCCCATGTTAGGAAGTTTCGCTTCATACCACTAGTTTATTCGTTATAGACGGAGTCTAAACCTAAAACCAATCTTTTTATCACAATTTTTTATTATAATACAAATTATTAATATTTTCTACAGGAAATTACAAAGTTGTCCATCTGTTGAAGACACGAAGTGAATAGACAATTACAAACTAAATGCCTTCTTAGCGCTTATATAATTTGTTTAAAATAACTCCTGCTGTTTCTTCTACAGCTTTATTTGATACATCAATAACTTGGCAGCCAATTTTCCCTGCGACTTTTTCAAAGAAATCAAGCTCTTCTTTAATTCGTTCGATATTTGCATAAATAGCTCCATCATTTAAGCCTAAAGATTTTAGACGCTCTCGTCGAATATTATTAAGCTTTTCTGGACTGATCATTAAACCGATACATTTTTTAGCTGAAACTTGGAAAAGCTCTTGAGGAGGCTCAACTTCAGGAACAATAGGCACATTAGCTACTTTCAAACGTTTATGGGCAAGAAATTGAGAAAGCGGCGTTTTGGACGTTCTTGAAACACCAACTAAAATAATATCAGCTTTTAAAATACCGCGCGGATCTCGTCCATCGTCATATTTAACCGCAAACTCAATCGCTTCTACTTTCTTGAAATAGTCATCATCAAGCTTGCGAACAAGCCCTGGCTCATAACGTGGCTGAAGTTTGTAAGATGTCTGGATTTTATCGATTAAAGGACCAACAATATCAAATACAGGAACTCCATTTTCTTCTGCTTCTTTTAAAAGAAAAGCCCTCATTTTTGGTTTTACAAGCGTGAAACAAATAATGCCATCATTTAACTTAGCAAGTGCTACTACTTCGGATAATGTTGCGTAATCTTCTACATAAGGAATTCTTTTGATGATCGCTTCTGATTGATGAAATTGACTTGTTGCTGCTTTCACAACTAAATCAGCTGTTTCTCCTACTGAGTCTGATAGCACATATATAAATGGATTATTCATCAACATTTACATCCCCTTTTTCACTCATGAAATTTTTATTGATCATCTTCTGCTAAAGCAACAAGAAGTTTTGTGATATTTGTTTTCGTTATTCTGCCGACAACTTCATATCCATCAGGATGATCTTTCACAACAGGGACGGCGTCAATTTGTTTATCAATTAAACCTTTTGCAACTTCAACAAGTAAATCATCTCTAAGACAATAGGTGATATTAGGCATTCTTGTCATAATAATATTAACAGGAATCGAATTCAATTCCTGTTTCCCCATGCTTGCTCTTAATAAATCTTTTCGTGATAAAACTCCTACAAGATAAGACCTTTTATCTACTACAAATAACGTTCCCACATCTTCAAGAAACATTGTACAGATCGCATCGTAGACTGAAACAGATTCATTTACAACAACAGGAATCGACTGATATTCTTCTACCTTTATTTTACGAATTTTATCAGCTAGAAGCTGTGACCCGGTTTTCCCCGTATAGAAATAGCCTACTCGGGGTCTTGCTTCTAAGTATCCTGCCATCGTAAGAATTGCTAAATCTGGTCTTAACGTTGCTCTCGTCAAATTAAGACGTTCGGCAATCTGTTCTCCTGTAATGGGGCCGTTATCTTTTACAATTTGTAAAATATGCTCTTGTCTGTGATTGAGTTCGATCTTAATCACCACCTTAATTCAAAAAACAATATATGCCATACTCGACTATCATTATTATATACTAATTTAACAGTTATGAAAGGGAAATGCTTAGGTAGTCTATAAATTCATAAGAAGTGGCATTATGATTTTTCATTTACGTCATCAGAAAAAGTATCACGTAAAGAATCCATCTGTTTTAAGAAACGCTCAGATTTAAGCGTTAAACCAGATAATTCAGCATAGTACGTATCAATAATAAAAGCGAGCCTTTTTTTCGTTTCTTCTTTCAATGAAATACTTCCCAACCTTTTTAAGTCCATATAATAAAAAAGACGGAGCAGCTTAACAAGCATAGGCGATAATTTAATATGATACAGATCGTGTTCATAGCAACGATGGCAAAGTAGTCCTCCCTCTTTTGTAGAAAATGCAAAAACGCCATCGCTTGCACCGCAAATAGCACATCTGTTTAGCTGTGGTGCAATCCCTAATACATCAAGCATTTTTAGTTTATAAATAGAAAGAAGAACATCTTTGTCATATCCTTCATCAATATATGTTAAAGTTTGAAAAAGCAGTTCAAATAAAAATGGATTGCTTTTTCTAGATTCTGTTGCCCGGTCCGTTAATTCAACAACATAAGAAGCATACGCGGTTAAAAAGATATCTTCACGTATGCTTCGCATTGAGGCTATGATCTCTCCTTGACTAAGAGTTCCCATACCTGATCCTGATCCAGTTTGTATTAAAAAACTACCATAAGTAAATGGATGTGTAAGGGCTGACAAGCGACTGCTTGGCTTTTTAGCTCCTCTTGCCATAACCCCGATTTTTCCTAGCTCTCTTGTAAAAAGCGTTACAATTTTATTGCTTTCACCATAATGATTTGCACGAATGACAATACCTTCACATTTTTTTAACAATACGCTCACCTATTCGTTTATAGCACAAACGCTCTACAACATTGTTATATTATCATCCTCGGACAGTTCCGTCTGTGATGTGGGTTCTTCCACCTTCTTTTCCATTTCCTTAAAAAGAAGATAAGCGTCGATATTACCTGTGTTCTCAAATACTTTCCAGGTAAGATTTAACATGAAATACCCCTCCTAATCATCGGCTTACAATTTCAAGTTGCTTAAGATTAGAATAGCCATTTCAAAAGTAAATCATGTAACACAAAATTTAGTAAATCCCCACTTAATATTCGTCGGCTCTAAATCCAAAATCTCTAAGATGCGTGGAACGATTGCGCCAGTCTTTTTGAACCTTTACCCAAAGCTCTAGAAATACTTTAGATCCTAACAAGTTCTCAATATCTACTCGAGCACGTTTTCCAATCTCTTTTAACATTTTCCCTTGTTTCCCAATGATAATCCCTTTTTGCGAAGATCTTTCAACAACAACTGTTGCGCTAACATAAACAGCATTTCCACCTTCACGTCGTTCAATTGCTTCAATCGCAACAGCAATTGAATGAGGAATTTCTTCACGTGTTAAATGAAGCGCCTTTTCACGAATAAGTTCGCTAATAATAAAACGCTCAGGATGGTCTGTTACCTGATCTGCTGGATAGTATTGAGGACCTTCTGGCACATAGCGCTTTACTTGTTCTAGCAATGTATCAACATTGTTTCCTTCCAATGCTGAAATTGGAATAATCTCTTTAAAATCGTAAAGTTCTTTATATTGTTCAATAAGGGGAAAAAGCTCGTCTGGATGAATTTGGTCAATTTTATTCATCACTAAAAAGACAGGAGTGTTTGTTTCCTTTAAACGCTCGATAATAAACTCATCGCCGCGCCCAAAACCTTGTTCAACGTTCATCATAAATAAAACAAGGTCAACTTCACGAAGCGTATTTTGAGCCACTTTCATCATAAAGTCACCAAGTTTGTGCTTTGGTTTATGAATCCCTGGCGTATCAATGAAAATGACTTGTGAATCGTTGTCTGTATATACTCCTTGAATTTTGTTTCGGGTTGTTTGAGGTTTGTCACTCATAATCGCAATCTTTTGGCCAATTACTCTGTTTAAAAACGTTGATTTCCCTACGTTTGGTCTACCGATAATTGACACGAAACCTGATTTAAACTTTTGTTCACTCATGTAAATCCTCCGCTGTAAATGCGCCTGGCAGCAGTTCGCTTACTGTCATTTCTGCTACGTCGCCTTTTAAATTCGTTAAATATACTTTCATATCGCTTGGACACAGTTCTGAGATAACTTGTCGACATGCACCACAAGGGGAAACAGGACGATCTGTGTCTGCTACTACAGCAAGTGCTGTATATTGTTTATTCCCATCTGAATACGCTTTAAACAGCGCCGTTCGCTCCGCACAGTTACATAAGCTGTACGCTGCATTTTCAATGTTACATCCTTTATATACATCACCGTTTTCTGTTAGCAAAGCAGCTCCAACTTTGAACTTTGAATACGGTGCATAAGCAAGTTCTCTTGCTTTTTTGGCTTCTTCCATCAACGCTATTTTATCCATATTCATTCCCCTATTCACTCAGTAGTAAAATAAATACTATCAAAAACTATCTTCTCTCACAACTTTAAATTCCTAGATATGGCCAAAAAATAATTATGCCAATAACCACAGCTCCTATTGCATACACAAGCACAGCTCCTGCAGCAATATCCTTTGCCTTTTTAGCAAGATGGTGATAATCTCTTGTAACCAAATCGACTGTTTTCTCTATGGCTGTATTCATCATTTCTAAACTGAACATTCCCATAATCAAAAGAATAATCACAATCCACTCTATTTTTGTAATCCCGAAGTAGAAACCACCGCCCAAAGCTAAGATTCCCGCGAACGAGTGGATTTTAAGATGTAGCTCACTTTGAAAAGAGGTCTTTATCCCTGAGAAAGCATAAGAGAAGCTTTTGAGAAACGAATGTTTATCGTGTAAGCCCATAGCGTTCTAAAATTTCTGTTTGTCTAGTGAACATCTCTTTCTCTTCTTCTTCTGTTTCATGATCATACCCTAATAAATGCAAGAAACCATGCACAGCTAAAAACCCTAGCTCTCTCATAAAGGAATGACCATATTCTTCTGCTTGTTCCTCTGCTTTTGGAATCGAAATGATAATATCTCCTAAAGCTCGTGGTAAATCTTCACCAACAATTTCAAGCTCTCCTTCTCCCATTTCTTCCATAGCAAATGAGATTACATCTGTTGGCTTATCTTTCCCCCGATACTCTCTATTGATATCTTGAATAGCGTCATTGTCTACGAATGTCAATGACAGTTCTGCATTGCTCACTTCTTCCATTTGAGCTGCAAGCTTTAATAATCCGTGAATTTTTGTTTCTTGTTCTTCCGTTACGTTTCCTGTTTCGTCAATAAAATCAACTGCTAGAGTCATCTTCATTCTCCTTTTCTTTCTTCATATCCGGATATTCAATGCGCGAATGGAAAATACCATTTAATGTTTCACAAAGTGCTTTCGATACAGTTCCAAGCTCCCGTAGTGTTAAATCACATTCGTTCAACTGTCCGTCTTGAAGTCGATCTTTAATAATATTTGAAACTAAGTTTTCAATTTTTTCAGGGGTTGGATTTGACATCGATCTTACAGCAGCCTCAACGCTATCCGCAATGCCAATAATTGCTGATTCTTTTGTTTGTGCTTTTGGACCTGGATAACGGTACTCGCACTCAGATATTTCTTTTTCGCTTTTTTCTACTGCTTTGTAGTAGAAAAATTTAAGCAACGTTGTTCCGTGATGCTCCCGGGCAATATCTACAAATTCTCTTGGGAATTTGTGTTTCCGTAAAATGTCCGCTCCATCAACAGCATGTGCAATAATAATATTTTTACTAACCTCTGGAGGTAGACGGTCATGTGGATTCTTGATGTTCATCTGATTTTCAATAAAATAGTGAGGACGCCTTGTTTTTCCGATATCATGATAATAAGAGCCTACCCTTGCTAAAAGCCCGTTTGCTCCTATTGCTTCACAAGCAGCTTCAGCTAAGTTTGCTACCATTACGCTATGATGGTACGTTCCTGGTGTTTCAGTCAAGATTTTTCTTAACAACGGATGATTCGGATTTGAAAGCTCAATAAGCTTGATGCTTGATAAAATACCAAATCCTGCTTCAAAAAAAGGTAGAATTCCAATTGTTAAGACTGAAGATATAATACCAGAAGAAACGGCCATCAAGCTATAATAACCAACCTCCATATTATCAATCTGACCATTTTTCAGAAATACAATCGCAAAAATCGCCACAATGTTCATAAAAGCTATAAATAAACCCGCTTGTAAAATTTGTGATCTCCGCTGCTGGTGATTGATAAATAAGATACCAGCTATAGAGCTAATAAGGAAATAAAGAGCCATTGGCATATTAAAAACGTTTGTAACTTCTTGATTAAAGATAATACTCCCACAAATAGCTACAACAATGCTTGAAATAACAGCTACCTTCTCATTTAAAAGAAGCCTTAATAAAAGTCCTCCTGTTGCGACAGGAGCTAAATATCCCAGATCAGATATCTCTTGTTCCTGAAATAAACTAACAAGTTTTATGATTGTAATCGTAATCATCATTACGATTACATAAAGAACAAGAGGCTGATACGCCTTTTGATGAAATTCTTTTAAATAATATACGATAGCACTAATCATGATAACGACAAGCAAGCCAAGCCCAACAAACGGTGGAATAAGATGCTTATTATCTAATAATCCCACAAGTTGTAGCTGATGATAAATATCAGAGGTAATAAGCTGACCTTCTTCAACAAGAATTTGGCCTTGCTTAATACGAACAGGGTCGATTTTTTCCAATGCTTCTTGACGATTTTCTTTTGTTTTGTTCGGATCATAAACTACATTAGGAACAACAGCAAATTCAGCAATAGCTCTCATCGCTTCTTTCACATTATCATCAACATTTGCATACATAAGCTGATTTGCTGTATCTTTGCGTTTATTGCTAATATCTTGAACAGTGACGCGATTTTTCATCGTCTGATGGATAGCTGTAATAATGGTATCCTTAGCAGCTGAAAGCTGTTCTTTATCAGTTTTAACAAGCGTTTCAAATACATCTTCTGATAAGCCTCGAGAAGCTTCCTTTGGCATCGTCTCTTTGAGCTGACTTTTAACATCTACAATTTCTTCATCCGTAATTCCTTTGTTTTGTTTCTTGAAATCATCTACAGCGTTAAAAATGGACTCTACAAGGTCTATTCGATTTTGGGCATATTCCGTTTTTAACGTATATACATCTGCAACAGATTCCTTTGCTTCCTCACGCTTTTTCTCTGTACTCTCCTTGTCTTCTATCGTAATAGGAGCGTACACAGTTTGTTTTGAGATGGTGAATTTTCGTAAATCAAGCTCTTCTGGCTTTACGTTGTTATACATTATGGAAAATAGAAATATTCCTAACAAGGCGTACAGACCAATCTGGATGAATTTCAGTTTATTCAACTGTTCCATCATTTGTTTCCATAGCTTTAACACAACCTTGTTCCCCCTTTAAAGTAAAAACAAACGCTGTACTGTACTTCATTATGTAAAAAAGACCCTATCCTTAGGGAAGGGTCTTAGCTGTGCTTGTCATAGGCTTCAATAATTTTCCCAACAAGCGGATGACGGACAACATCAGACTGTTCTAAGTATATAAAAGAGATGCCTTTGATGGAAGCTAAAAATGTTTTAGCTGCTTCAAGACCTGATGACTTTACTCCTTTTGGCAAGTCAACTTGAGAGATATCTCCTGTAATAACCATTTTAGAACCAAATCCTAAGCGAGTTAGAAACATCTTCATCTGTGCTTGTGTTGTATTTTGAGCTTCATCTAAAATAACAAACGCATCGTCAAGCGTTCTGCCGCGCATGTAAGCAAGAGGAGCAATTTCAATAACCCCACGCTCAATTAATCGACCTGTATGCTCTGTTCCTAATACATCGTGAAGAGCGTCATACAACGGTCGTAAATAAGGATCAACTTTCTCCTTAAGATCACCAGGCAGGAATCCTAAACTTTCTCCAGCTTCAACAGCGGGTCTCGTTAAAATAATGCGTTTTACATGTCCATTTTTCAAAGCATTAACAGCCATTACAACGGCTAAATATGTTTTCCCCGTTCCGGCTGGTCCAATGCCAAATACAAGATCATTTCGCTTCATTGCTGAAATGTAGTGTCTTTGTCCAAGCGTTTTAACTCTTATTGGTTTTCCCTTTACATTACGAGCAATCTCTTCTTCATAAAGATCGACAAAAAATTCAAGCGATCCTTTTTTACCCATTTCAATGGCATATACAACATCTCTTTCTGAGATTGTTATATTCTTTCTAATTACGGCTAACAGTTTTTTTAGTACTTCTTCTACTACTTGTACTGCTTCCGCATCGCCTGAAACGCTCACCGTTTCACCGCGCGTCACAATAGACACATTCATTTCTTGTTCAATACGTCGTAAGTTTGCATCTTGAGTACCAAACAAAGCAACAGCTTCATTTGGGTTATCAACCTGTAAATTCATCGTAACTAGCTGTTCTGCCATTCTTTAGTCTCCTTGAATAATTGGTTGTGTGCCAACAATGTTTTCTATTACTTGGTAATAAACCACTAATTTTACTTTACCACTGTCCGTCGTTTGGTGCAAAACATTTTCATCCACGATCTTAACCTCTCCATCAACCTTGCTCAGTAAATCTTCACGAGCAATTTGGAGGCCTCGTTTCACAGCTTCTTTCTTTGTATATTGACGGGTTACTTTTTCGTTTTCCCGAATTACCTGTTTTTCATACTTTAAAGGTGTTTTCCAATTAAAAAAGTAGACAGGCTTTACAATCTTCTCCTTTTTCTTCATTTTATAATCATCATCAAAAAAGCCCCAAAACGGCAGTTTCCCTCCAAACAAGCTCACTGAATGTTTTGTTTTGCTTTCTCCTGTCAATACTTCAAATTCTGTTTTGATTGGCACTTCTACTGTTGATTTATACCATACTTCACCAAGTATTTCCCCTTTGGCAGAGATGGCTTTGCTTTCTTTTTCATTTCCGATCACGCCTGAAACAAGAGTTTGTCCTTTTTCTACATGTTCATTCACTTCTACGATTGGTTGTCCTTTTTCAACAAACATATAGTTAATAATCGCTTTCTTTTTCGCAATAAGATTTTGAGGCGAAGATCCTTTTGATTCTTTTGGAGCCTTTTTTTCTACAACTTGAAAATGATAAGAAGTTCCCCGTAGCTCAACTCCAATCCACGTAATATCTTCGATGCCGTCCGTGATCTTTTTTTGAAGGGTTTCAGGATCGTCAATTGCAAACTGACTTTTTCCTACTTTCACGCCAAGTTCGTCCAATTTCTTCATAATCTCATGCTCTGTTTTAGGGTTAGCCCCTTTTATCTCTATACTCCACACCATGTTTGATAAAAAGAGGATGACAAATAAGCACAGGAGCGTACCACATACAAACCCAACGTTTTTTAACAAGCGTTTTTGCCAAAAAGGAGCACCCTCACTTTTAGTAAAGTGAATTTTGCAAGGGTGCTTGCGGATGATTGTACGAATTTTTGATAAATCTTTCAATAAAAAAGTGGCTCTTACTTCTCCTTCATTTTTAAACTGTACGTTAAGAACTGAAATATCTTGTCTTGTACAGTCATTCAAAAATCGCTCAATACCTTCACCAGTTAGTTTTAAATGAATTTTTCCTACCCAAAAATGCAGCCATTGATTTTTCATGAAGAACCTCCTATTGATCAATATAAAGAACTTGATCGATCTTCCCTTCTACAATGATCTCTTCCGGTAAAATCGCTTTTATAACAAGATCTTCACCTCTTATAATAAGTTGGTTATACTTTAAGAGGATCCGAATTTCTTTATCTGAAAATGCTAAGAGTCCTTTATGATTCTCTATGTAAATGTGGATATGGCCCACCATCGTAATACGCGCCAAATCCATCGTTACATCTTGGGGTAGTTCCATTTGTCGAGTCATCCATCTCTCCAAGTGCTGTCTCCATTTTTTAGGCATAAAAGAACCCCCTTTCATCTCATATTTATGAAAAAAGGGGGAAATTATCACCGTAAATTATGTTTTCGTTTTGCTCTTGGCTTACCTAATATTTCAGACCAAATCATTCCTTCAACAGCTTTCTTCCTCGAAAGCCCTATTTTAGGCTTTTTGCTCCATGTTTTAGTGGAAAGAGTAGACGCTTTCTCAACGCTTTTAAGAGCACTCTTGTAGCGTTCTTTTGCTTCACGAAGTCTTTTCTGCTGTTCTTCTCTTTCACGCTCAAAAGCGGAGTGTGTTTCTTCAACACGATGTGGCTGTGATACCTCTCTTTTCTGTTCTTCTTTCATTTCAACAGGTTGTCGTTCTCTCTGCTCTTCGGTTTTTCCAAGCGCCTTTTGAATAATTCCCCAAATAAAGCCAAGAACTGCAATCACAATTACGATATTACTTAACAGAAAGTCAATGAGTGTATCCACTTCTCCACCTCCATTCCATCATAACCATGACTATACTGTTTATTGATCTTCATCATCGTCTTTTGTTAGTTTGCCAAATGAATCACGCATATCTGTGTCTGCGTCAATATTCTTAATGTTCATGTAATCCATTACACCAATGTTACCTGAACGAAGCGCTTCTGCCATTGCAAGTGGAACTTCCGCTTCCGCTTCAACAACTTTAGCACGCATTTCTTCTACACGTGCACGCATTTCTTGCTCTTGAGCAACGGCCATTGCACGACGCTCTTCTGCTTTGGCTTGCGCAATGTTTTTATCTGCTTCAGCCTGATCTGTTTGCAGAACGGCCCCAATATTTTTGCCAATATCGATGTCTGCAATATCAATCGATAGAATTTCAAATGCTGTCCCTGAATCAAGCCCTTTACTTAATACAGTTTGAGAAATCATGTCCGGGTTTTCAAGCACCTTTTTATGATCTATTTGTGAACCAATTGTACTAACAATCCCCTCACCAACGCGGGCAATCACTGTATCTTCTCCAGCTCCCCCAACAAGGCGATCGATATTTGCACGAACCGTTATTCTTGCTTTCGCTTTTACTTCGATTCCATCCATCGCTACCCCTGCAATAAACGGCGTTTCAATAACTTTTGGATTAACGCTCATCTGTACGGCTTCAAGAACATCACGTCCAGCTAAATCAATAGCTGCACAGCGTTCAAAGCTTAAATCAATATTAGCACGGTGTGCAGCAATTAGCGCGTTAATAACGCGGTCAACGTTACCACCTGCTAAGTAGTGACTTTCAAGCTGATTAATCGTTACTTCTAGCCCAGCTTTTTTTGCTTTAATTAACGGATTCACAACGCGTGACGGAATAACGCGGCGAAGCCTCATTCCTACAAGAGTAAAAATACTCACTCTCACACCTGCAGCTAATGCTGAAATCCACAGCATTACTGGAACAAAGGTGAAGAAAACCCCTAATAGAATAATCCCTAATCCAATTAAAATAAGTACGGTAATGTCCATCTTATTCCTCCTCTATTTCTTCTTTGATGGGTCTTACAACAATACGTGAGCCTTCTACCTTTATAATTTTCACTTTTATATCTGAACCAACGTAGCCTCCCTCTGTTACGACGTCTAGATATTCTTCGTTTAAAAGAACGGTTCCAGACGGCCTGAGAGGCGTTGTTGTAATCCCTTGCTGTCCTATTAAATCTTTGCGATCCCGGCTTGAAATATAGCCTTTTTCAGTGCTTGTGGAATCACTTAACACAAGCTTTCGGAACCCATTTAATCTACGTTTAAAGAACTTCATTAATATAAATGCCCCCCCAATCGCTACAATAGCAGCAATCGCAATTGAAATAGCCATAAGCATGTAACTTATTGTAGCCATAAAGAAACTTGTAAATATTGCGCCTAAACCAATAATTCCAATAATGCCTCCAGGTAGAAAAACTTCTAAAAAGAGGAGAACAAGCCCAATAATAAAGAGAACGATTGTTTCAATTCCTGCAAATCCGGCAATCATATGACCAAAGAAAAATAATAGAAGTGATACAATTCCTACAAATCCAGCTAATCCAAATGTTGGCGTAAAAAGCTCAATAATAAGGGCTAAACTCCCTATTGAAAGTAAAATAGGTACAATAATTGGATTTGTTACAAAGCGAGCAATCTTTTCGGAAACGGACTCATCAACTGTTGTAATCGAAGCATCACTATAACCAAGCTTTTGTAGTAAACTGTCTAAATTCTCTTCTGTTCCTTTTGAATAGCCAACTTCGAGTGCGTTCTTAGCTGTTAATGTTAACAATTTATCTTCCCCTGCTCCATACTCAGGTACATTCACAGATTCATCCGCCATTGCTAATGCATATTTTGAATCAACTCCATAGCTGTTTGCAGCAGATTCCATTGCAGCGTTCCAGCGTGATTGTGCTTTTTTACCTGCTGTATTTCCATCCATTGTAATAGGTGCAGCGGCTCCCATAACAGCGGATTTTGTCATATAAATTTCATCTGTGTTTAATGCAATGTAGGCTCCTGCCGAAAGGGCCTCATTATCTACAAATGTAACGATTGGAATTTTTTCGTTAGAAAAGCGCTTTCCAATATCAATAGCACTATCAACCGCTCCTCCAGGTGTGTCCATTTTGATAACAATTAAATCAGCTTCAGCCTTTTCTGCTTCATGAAGTCCTCTATTTAAAAATTTATACATTCCTTTTCCAACTTCGTTTTCAAGTGGAATAACGTATACTTTCTTTGAAGCCCCTTGTGATTGACTTGTAAAAGAAAAGAAAGAAAGAACAGAGAAAATAATGGTGAAAAATAATAGGGCTTTTCTCTTCAAATGCTCACCTCCCTTTTTTACCATTATATCTTCTAGCTATCTTTATATACGAATGAACATTGTTTAGGTTCCCACTTTTCTAAATTTATTTTTACAAATGAAAAAAGCATCTTACATAATGTAAGATGCTTTTATGAAAGATGCTCACGAACGAGCTTATTTACTAGTGATCCGTCTGCTTTGCCCTTTACTTTCGGCATTACAGCGCTCATTACTTTTCCCATATCTGATTTAGAAGAAGCTTGTACGTCGGCAATTGCTTTTTTCACAATTTCAGCCACTTCTTCTTCAGTTAACTGTTCAGGCATATACTGCTTTAAAATAGCAAGCTCGTGGTTTATTTTCTCAACCAGGTCGCCCCGACCTGCCTGTTCGAATTCATGGAGGGATTCTTTACGTTGCTTTACCTCACGAGAAAGAATGGTTAACTCATCATCTTCTGTTAAAGGTGACCCACTGTTAATGCTCTCATTTTGAAGAGCTGCTTTGGTCATACGAATAACAGAGAGTTTTTGCTTGTCTTTATCTCTCATCGCCTGTTTCATATCATCATTTAAACGATCGAGAAGACTCATAAATACACCCTCTTTTAAAATTTACGTTTACGTGCAGCTTCAGACTTTTTCTTGCGTCTTACGCTAGGCTTTTCATAGAATTCACGCTTACGTGCTTCTTGCAAAGTACCAGTTTTTGATACTTGACGTTTAAAGCGTCGAAGAGCATCTTCAAGCGATTCGTTTTTACGAACGGTCGTTTTTGACATTCTATTTCCCTCCCTCCGAACAAACCACTACCATCGATTAATTACATGTGAAAAAACATGTCTTTTGCAATTATAATACAAATGATTTTAAAGGTCAACTGTATTCGCACATAAGTTGAATGAGAAAATAACGTCTTTTCTGTCCTAAAAAGTTGGCATAGAAAAACATCTCTTTTCACTATAATGAGAAGAGGTGAAATTTATGATTGAAGTGCTTTCTTTTTTCGCTGTTTTTTTGACAATTTTTCTTTTTGGAATGCTTCTTTTAAAGATAGGACTTCAAAATTTCGAGAACCAACCTTTAAGAAATCAGCTTTCCTTTCTTACCAAAACATCTGCACACAGTTTCCTTACAGGGATACTTATTACATTTATTACTCAAAGCAGTTCTGTTGTTATAATCATTGCCATTGTGCTTGTTTCAGCTAGATTTCTCCCCCTTCGTAAAGCACTATCTGTTACATTAGGAGCAAACATTGGAGCTTGGATTCCTAGCTTCGTCTTCTTTCCTGTTTCAAATTTGGTATTACCACTTTTACTTCTCGGTACATTTCTTATTATGTTATCATCTCGAAAAAGTTTTTCAATTGGCGTTATTCTCTTTGGATTAGGATGTTTAACAGTCGCTCTAAGTGGATGCAAGTCGCTTTCACATACCCTTTTTCCCCTCACTTTTGTACAAGACTCTATGAATGCTTTGTCATCAAACGAACTTCTTGGTTCAATTATTGGAATATTATTAGGCGGAATTATTCAGTCCCATACATTTCTATTTGAAATTGTGCTGGAGGCTATTAAAGAACAAGCCTTACCTTTTAAATCTTCTCTTTTTCTGCTTTGGGGAATTAGTATTGGCACCTCTCTCTTTCCTTTAGTAGCAAGTATTGGGAGTAATAAGGAAGGAAAATTTTTGGCTTTATTTTATATACTAATCAACACGTTAGGAACAAGTATCTTTCTTCCGCTATTCTATGCATTTCATCACATACTCTCGATGCTATTTTTCACAGAAGAAGAATTGTTACGCTTATTTTTCTTAGGTTCTCACATTTTTTTAGCAGCTTTATTTCTTCCACTCATAAAATTGATTATTTATGTTAGAGAGAGAAAAAGTCCTTACCGACCAACATAAAAAAGGAGGTATGGCATAAGCCGCTCCTCCTTAATAATCAGTATCTGCTGTATATCCGTTTACAATGGCAATGCCTGAGCTTGCACCAATACGGGTAGCTCCTGCTTCAATTACTGCTTTTGCTCCTTCTGCATTACGTACACCCCCAGATGCTTTCACACCAACGTCTGGTCCAACTGTTTTGCGCATTAATGCTACGTCTTCTACAGTTGCTCCGCCTGTTGAGAATCCTGTTGACGTCTTAACATAGTCCGCTCCTGCTTCAACTGCAAGTTTGCATGCACGAATTTTTTCGTCCTCTGTTAATAGACAAGTTTCAATGATAACTTTTACAAGAACACCTTTTGATGCTTCAACAACTGCTTGAATATCACGCTTTACTTCTTGATCATTTCCATCTTTAAGAGCTCCAATGTTAATGACCATATCAACTTCTATTGCTCCATTTGAGATAGCATTTTGGGCTTCAAACGCTTTCACTTCAGGCGTGTTAGCTCCAAGTGGAAAACCAATAACTGTACATACTTTTACATCTGTTCCTTCTAATAGAGAAGAAGATAAACTTACCCATGTTGGGTTAACACACACAGAAGCAAAATGATGTTCTTTCGCTTCCTCACAAAGCTTTTCAATTTCCTCTTTTTTAGCATCTGCTTTTAGCAGTGTATGATCAATCATTTTAGCAATCTCTTTTGACATAATATTTGCTCCTTTCAAAGCACCTTATAGTTGTCCGTACCTGTTGATTCTATCATTTTCTCCACAAAAAAACGAGTCGAATTCAATATTTACGAAAAGAAAACTCTGTATCCAGAATATGGACACAGAGTTTTTATTATGAGCTTAGTTTTATATGTTCAGAAGTAAGCGTATCTTCTACAACACGAAGAAATTGTCCTTCATTATATGGATATCCTGATTTCGTAATCTTTACACGAACGAGTTTACCAATCATATCTTCTGTTGCTTGGAATTTTACTTTCAAATAATTATCAGTATAGCCAATGAAAAGGCCACTTTCTGGGTTTTCCTTATCCACTTCTTCTGGGATAACTTCTAACACTTCACCTTCATAGTTTGAAGCATATTCTTTTGCTAGCTGATCTGAAAGTTCAATAAGGCGATGAACTCGCTCATTTTTAATTTCTTCATCAATTTGATCTTCCATGCGAGCTGCTGGTGTTCCCGTACGTTTTGAATATGGGAAAACATGAAGCTCAGAGAAGTTGTAGTCTTTAATAAAATTATAGGTTTCCATAAATTCTTCTTCTGTTTCACCAGGGAAGCCAACGATAACGTCAGAAGTAATGGCAACGCCAGGAAGAGCTTCACGAAGGCGATCAAGTCTTTCACCGAAGAATTCCATTGTATATTTACGACGCATTCTTTTTAAAACAGTGTTAGATCCTGACTGAAGAGGCACATGTAAATGACGCACAACAATGTTAGAGTTGTTTAAAACGTCAATTACTTCATCTGTAATCTGGCTTGCTTCAATAGATGAAATACGAATTCTCTTTAATCCAGCTACTCTCGCTTCTAAATCACGAAGAAGAGCTGCAAGATTATAATCTTTCATATCTTCACCATATCCACCTGTATGAATACCTGTTAACACAATCTCTTTATAACCTGCATCAACAAGCTGCTGAGCTTGACGAATGACTTCTTCTGGATCACGAGAACGCATAAGACCACGAGCCCAAGGGATGATACAGAACGTACAGAAGTTATTACATCCTTCTTGGATTTTTAATGACGCACGCGTACGGTCTGTGAAAGCCGGTACGTCTAGCTCTTCATATACACGATTTCTCATAATATTTGTTACACCGTTAATTGGTTGGCGCTCTTTTTTATATTGTTCAATATACTCAAGCATTTTAATACGATCTTGTGTTCCCACAACAATATCAACACCAGGAATAGCCATAATTTCTGCTGGTGATGTTTGAGCATAGCATCCTGTTACACAAATAACTGCGTCAGGATTTTTGCGAATGGCACGACGAATAACTTGGCGACTCTTTTTGTCTCCAGTATTCGTCACAGTACAGGTATTGATAACATATACATCTGATGTTTGCTCGTATTCAACGCGCTCATATCCGTTATTTTGGAAAAGCTGCCAAATTGCTTCTGTTTCGTAATGGTTTACTTTACAACCTAATGTATGGAATGCCACTTTTGGCATTGTAATCACCTCATTAATTCAGTCTCGTAGGAAACAGCAGAAAGTGCATAAAAAGGAGCTGTTTCTGTACGTAATATTCTTGGTCCAAAGCTGCATGGAACAAAGTTAGCTTGCCTTAACTTTTCCACTTCTTCCTCTGTTAGACCGCCCTCAGGCCCAACAACAATAATAATTGAATCGCCTTTTTGAAGACGTGACAAAATGGAGGCAAAATTAGCTTTCTCACCACGTTTTGCTTCTTCTTCATACGCGACAATCTTATGTGTATACGTCTCACTAACCTCTATAAGCTTATTCAATGAGCATGGTTCAACAACACTTGGAACAACAGTACGATGTGACTGTTCTGCTGCTTCTTTTGCAATCTTTTTGAAACGCTCTACTTTTTTAGAAGCTTTCTTACTATCCCATTTAACAATTGAACGAGCAGCAATGAAAGGGATAAACTCGGCTGCACCAAGCTCAGTTCCCTTTTGGATAACAAGCTCAAGCTTATCCCCTTTAGGCAGCCCGTTCGCAATCGTTACGGAAACAGGAAGCTCTTTTTCTTCTTCCTGCCACTCTTCTACCTCTAAAAGAACACAATCATTTGCTATCTCTGTAATTATACTTAGCGCTGTTTTGCCTTCCTTCGTACAGCAAAGCACTTTATCACCGCTCGTCATTCTCATCACTTTTACAATATGACGAGCATCTTCTCCACAAATCTCAAATTTATTATCAACGTGTTTTTCTACGAAATATCGCTGCATATTTACACCACTTACTGTTCTTTCTTCGCAATAATCGCTACCCAGTCTTCCATCACCATAACTTCTTCAATAAGGAAGCCTGCTTTTGTTAATGCTTCTTTCACTTCTTCTTTCTTGTTCATAATAATACCTGATGTAATAAACGTACCGCCGTTTTTCACAAGCTTATAAGCATCGTCAACAAAACGAACGATAATTTCAGCTAAAATATTGGCCACAATAATATCAGCTTGTCCTTCCACACCATTCAGTAAGTTGTTTTGACCAACTGTTACGACTTCATTCACACTGTTTAGCTCAATGTTTTCACGTGCTGATTTCACCGCTACTTCATCTAAATCATACGCTCGCACATGCGAAGCTTCAAGAAGGGCTGCTCCAATACTTAATACACCAGAACCTGTTCCAACATCAATTACCGTATCATCTTTTTGAACTGTTGCTTCAAGTGCTTGAAGAGACATAACTGTTGTTGGATGTGTTCCCGTTCCAAAAGCCATCCCTGGATCCAATTCAATAATAAGTTCATCTGTACTTACTGGCTCATAGTCTTCCCACGTTGGCACAATAGTAAAACGCTGTGAGATTTTTACTGGGTGATAATACTTTTTCCAAGCTGTTGCCCATTCTTCTTCATGAACTTCACTAATTGTCACTTTATTCAGGCCAAGATCAAAATTATAAGATAAAAGACCATTAATAGACTCTTTAATGCCATCTACTGTCTCAGGAAGAAAACTATTTAGAGGTAAATAGGCTTTTACAATAACCCCGTCATCTGGATAATCTTCAGAATTGAGTTGGTAGATTTCACCAAAAGTTGTATCATACTCCTTCACTAAATCCGTAGGGTCTTCAATTACGACCCCACTTGCACCTGCTTCATGTAAAATATTCGAAATCGGTTCAATTGCTTCATTCGTTGTATGAATACAAATTTCAGACCATTTCATATCTACCAACTCCATTCCATTCTAAATTCTCTTTTATTTTTATATTATTCACCTTTGAACGCGCGTTTCACACGGTCAAAGAATGAATTTTCATGTTCATCAACTGTTTCGCCACTCTCTTCAGCAAAATCGCGGAGAAGCTCTTTTTGCTTTTCAGACAATTTTGTTGGCGTAATAACAAGAATAACAACATGTTGATCTCCTTGGCCATATCCGCGCACATTAGGCACACCTTTACCGCGAAGTCGGAAGTTTGTACCTGTTTGGGTTCCTGCTGGTACTTTAAGTTTTACTTTTCCATGCAGTGTTGGTACTTCTACTTCATCACCAAGTGCTGCTTGTGAAAATGTGATTGGCATTTCACAATAAATGTCGTCTCCCTCGCGCTCAAAAAATTCATGCCCACGAATTGAGAATACAACAAATAAATCTCCTGGAGGCCCACCGTTCACCCCTGGTTCACCTTGACCTGCAACACGCAGCTGCTGACCATCATCAACGCCTGCTGGAATTTTCACGCTGATTTTCTTCTGTTTTTTAACTTTCCCTGCTCCATGACATGTTGAACATTTATCACGAATAATTTTTCCGCTTCCATTACAATGATGACAAACACGACGATTAACAATGCGACCAAATGGTGTATTTTGTTCGACATTTAACTGACCGCTTCCGTTACAGTGTGAGCATGTGTCAACTTTCGATCCTGGTTTAGCACCGCTTCCATCACATGTGTCACACGTTTCTTCGCGCGGAATCTCAATTGTTGTATCTTTTCCAAATGCTGCTTCTTCAAAAGAAAGCGTCATTGTATATTGTAAATCTGCTCCTTGTCGAGGGGCGTTTGGATCACGACGTCTGCCTCCACCGCCACCGAAAAACGAGCTAAAAATATCCTCAAAGCCGAACCCGCCGCTGAAGTCTCCTCCGCCGCCAAATCCACCTTGGTTTGGATCGGTATGGCCGAATTGATCATAGTGGGCACGCTTCTGATCATCACTTAATACTTCGTAAGCTTCTTTAATTTCCTTAAATTTTTCAGGTGCATCCGCATCTTTGTTAATGTCCGGATGATACTTTTTTGAGAGCTTACGATACGATTTTTTAATTTCATCTTTGGTAGCAGATTTCCCTACTCCAAGTACTTCATAATAATCTCTTTTACTCATTCGTTCTCACTCCCGATTCTTCACATAGAGGTAATTGTATCACCAAAACAAACATAGTGGCAACATTAAAAAAACCTCTTTTGTGATGATTAAATGGTTCCTTTTATTCTAATTCCTATCTCAAAAAAAAAGCCAAAGTCAAGGCAAGCCTGACTTTGACTTTTCAATCACACTCTTATTTGCTTTCTTTGTCGTCTTTTACTTCTTCATACTCAGCGTCAACAACGTTATCGTCTTGAGCTGAAGAAGCATCGCCACCAGCTTGCTGCTGTGCTTGTTGTGCTTGCTCATAAAGCTTCATTGTTAAAGCTTGAACGATTTCTTGAAGTTCATCTTTCTTCGCTTTGATTTCTTCAAGTTCGTTTTTCTCAATTGCAGCTTTTAGAGCGTCTTTTGCTTCATTAGCTTTCGTTACTTCAGCTTCATCAACTTTACCTTCAAGATCTTTTAATGTTTTCTCAGTTGTGAAAACAAGTTGATCTGCTTCATTACGTAATTCAATTTCTTCTTTACGTTTTGCATCAGCATCCGCATTTTCTTCTGCTTCTTTTACCATGCGTTCTACTTCTTCATCAGAAAGACCTGAAGAAGACTTGATTGTGATGTTTTGTTCTTTACCTGTACCAAGGTCTTTTGCACTTACGTTTACGATACCATTCTTATCAATATCAAATGATACTTCAATTTGTGGTACTCCGCGTGGTGCTGCTGGAATATCTGATAATTGGAAACGACCTAATGTTTTATTGTCAGCAGACATTGGACGCTCACCTTGTAGTACGTGGATATCTACAGCTGTTTGGTTATCAGCAGCTGTTGAGAACACTTGTGATTTGCTTGTTGGAATTGTTGTATTACGCTCAATAAGTTTTGTGAACACGCCACCCATTGTTTCAATTCCAAGTGAAAGTGGTGTTACGTCAAGTAAAACAACGTCTTTAACATCACCTGTTAAAACTCCACCTTGAACAGCTGCACCAAGTGCTACAACTTCGTCAGGGTTTACACCTTTATGTGGCTCTTGACCAACTTCTTTTTGAATTGCTTCTTGAACAGCTGGGATACGAGTTGAACCACCAACAAGAATAACTTTATTAATTTCATTTTTTGTAACGCCAGCATCTTTAATTGCTTGACGAACAGGACCCATTGTTTTCTCTACAAGGTGTGCTGAAAGCTCTTCGAACTTAGCGCGGCTTAATGTAAGCTCTAAGTGAAGTGGACCTGCTTCTCCAGCTGTGATGAATGGTAGAGAAATTTGTGTTGAAGATACACCTGAAAGATCTTTTTTCGCTTTTTCTGCAGCGTCTTTTAGACGTTGTAGAGCCATTTTATCTTTAGAAAGGTCAATGCCGTTTTCTTTTTTGAATTCTTCTACTAAGTGATCAATGATTACTTGGTCAAAGTCATCTCCACCAAGACGGTTGTCACCCGCTGTTGAACGTACTTCGAAAACGCCATCTCCTAATTCAAGAATAGATACGTCAAAAGTACCGCCACCAAGGTCATATACTAAAACAGTTTGATCTTCGTCTGTTTTTTCTAAGCCGTAAGAAAGAGCTGCTGCTGTTGGCTCATTGATGATACGCTCAACTTCAAGCCCAGCAATTTTACCAGCATCTTTTGTTGCTTGACGCTCTGCATCGTTAAAATAAGCAGGTACTGTGATAACAGCTTTTGTTACAGGCTCGCCAAGATAGTCTTCTGCATATGATTTTAAATACTGAAGAATAACAGCTGAAAGCTCTTGTGGAGTATATTCTTTTCCTTCTACTTCCACTTTATGATCTGTACCCATATGACGTTTGATTGAGATGATTGTGTTAGGGTTTGTAATTGCTTGACGTTTTGCAACTTCCCCTACTTGACGCTCACCATTTTTAAACGCGATAACAGATGGAGTTGTACGTCCACCTTCTGGATTAGGGATTACTTTTGGTTCCCCACCTTCTAATACTGCAACACATGAGTTTGTCGTTCCTAAGTCAATACCAATAATCTTACTCACTTAAGATTCCCTCCTTGAAATATGTAAGTTTTTATTCGTTTACTTTTACCATTGCAGGTCGAATGATGCGATCTTTCAATTTGTATCCTTTTTGTAGTTCTTCTACTACAACGTTTGAATCAAAAGAATCATCCGAAACTTGCATAATTGCTTGATGCTGATATGGATCAAATGGTTGCCCAACAGCTTCAATTGCCTCTACGCCTTCTTTCTTCAGCGCTTCAACAAGCTGATTGTACACCATTGTCATTCCTTTTAGAATAGACTGTGTTTGCTCGTCGTCTGTTTCAACGCTAAGCGCTCTGTCAAAGTTATCAAGAGCAGGTAAAATGTCTTCTGCTAAACTTTGAGCACGATACTTACGCTCTGCTTCTAGATCAAGCTTAGCACGACGACGTGAGTTATCGAAGTCAGCTTGTAAACGAAGATAGCGGTTTTCTTGCTCTTCAAGCTTACGTTTAAGCTCTTCAACTTCGCTTTCTTCAGCTTCTTGTTCTTCAATGCCCTCTTCCTGTCCTTCAACAGGCTGAGATTCGTTTGCTTCAGCTTCAATATCCTCTTGTACTTCATCTTTAGCTTCTACTTCTTCATTGATTACGTTTTTTTCGTTTGACATGCCTGTTCACCTCCCTCTAATGGCTAAAATAACTTTTATCAATATTTCCCTTGTTACTCTTTTTGATACAAGTGTGTTAATGCTTTAGAAAGGTCACTTGTAATAAGCTGTAACAAGCTAATAATACGTCCATACGGCATTCTTGTTGGCCCTAAGATAGCAATTGTGCCAAACTGCTGAGCTTTTATAGAATACGTGGCAGTAATTAAACTGCATTCATCCATTTGGGCCATATTAATTTCACGACCTATTTTCACCTGAATCCCTGCTTCATCTGTGTGAAGTAAAGGATAAAAAGGATCTCCTTTTTCCATCACTTCAAGCAGAGAACGCATTTTAGACACATCGTGAAATTCAGGCTGTGTCAAAATATTAGTTTTGCCCCCAATATAAATCTTTTGAGAACTTGGAAACGTCAAAATACCATCAAGCATTTCGATTGTTTCTTCGTAGTTTTCCAAGTGCGATTTTAACAGAGTAGCAACTTCTTTGTAAATCTTATCATGCAATTCACTAATTGGAACATCAACAAGTCGTTCATTTAAAATATTTACCATCTTTTCTAAATCGCTTGAGTGAACAGCAGAAGGTAATGTAATAGTTTTACTTTCTACATATCCTGTATCCGTTACAATAATTGCAACAGCCATTCCTTCTGAAAGAGGTAAAATTTGGAGCTGACGTACTTTGTGACTCACTGCACTAGGTCCTAAAGCAATGGACGTTAAATTCGTCATCTCTGAAAGAATTGTTGCTGCATTTTGAACTACTTTTTCAAGTTCAAAAACTTGCTCAGCAAAAAGTGATTTAACAACTTTCATCTCTGATCCTGTTAAAAGCTGTGGAGACAGCAGATGATCAACATAATAGCGATAGCCCTTCTCACTTGGAACCCGCCCAGATGAGCTGTGGGTCTTTTCAATAAATCCAAGCTCCTCTAAGTCCGCCATTTCATTACGAATCGTTGCAGAACTAAATTGAATAGTATCTTTCTTAGAAAGAGTTCTTGATCCAATTGGCTGAGCAGACTGAACAAAGTCATCAACAATTGCTTGTAGAATCAATAATTGACGCATTGTAAGCACTTGACATCACCTCTGTTAGCACTCTAGTTAGATGAGTGCTAAATCTATTATTAAGTTACCAAATCAGATTGTGGCTGTCAATAATTTAGATAACACCAATAAATTGTGAAAAAACTTCGTTACCAAGAAGTTTTCCTTGACGAGTTAGAAATACGCGTTGTTCATCTTCTTCAAGAAGCCCTCTCTTTTTCAAATCTTCAATCTGTTCATAGAAAATGCTACCCATTGACCGAGAAAACTTTGTTTCGAAAATGGCTTTGTTCACGCCCTCGCCTTTTCTTAACCCAAGAAACATTTCCTCTTCCATCTTTTCAGCTTCTGTTACTTTATGCTCTTCAATATAAGCATGTCCTTTTTCTTCCACAGCATGAATATATTTTTTTAAAGGTCCTGCATTCGCTCGGCGTACCTCATTCATATACCCATGTGCACCAGCACCTATTCCAAAATATTCGTTATTCTCCCAATACGTTAAATTATGTTTGCTTTCAAAGCCCTTTTTCGCAAAATTACTAATTTCATATTGCTCATATCCTTCACTTGCTAGTGTATCCATTAAGTATTCATACATTTCAGCTTCTTTTTCTTGAGGAAGCAAGTGAAGCTTTCCTTTTCGATGCAAATTATAGAATACAGTCTTCGGTTCTACAATAAGTGAGTAAGAAGAGATGTGAGGAACATTAAGTGAAACGGCTTTTTCAATAGACTGCTTAAAGTCTTCCATTGTTTGACCTGGTAAGTTATACATGAGATCAATGCTTATATTATGAAACCCATGCTCTTTTGCTTGTGCAATAACTTGTTCAACTTGACTGTTAGTATGCACACGCCCAATTTTTTTTAAAAGCTCTTCGTTAAATGTTTGTACACCGATGCTTAATCTATTTACTCCATACTTTTTCATCAGTTGAAGCTTTTCTACTGTTAATTCATTTGGATTTGCCTCAAATGTATACTCTGTTTCTTCATCAAACGGTAAGTATTTTTTTACTCCTTGTAAAAACACTTCAAGCTGCTCTCCTGTTAAAGCTGTTGGTGTTCCTCCTCCAACAAAGATCGTTTTAAAATAATCTGTTGGAAAGTTTTCCATTGTTTTTTGCATCTCTTTATTTACAGCTTCTAAATATTGTTCAACAGGCTGATTTTCAAAAAAGACTTTATTAAAATCACAGTAGTGACAAATGTGATGACAAAACGGAATATGCAAGTATGCAGCGTGAATCATACGGTTTCACCTCTTTATATGATTAAAACATAGCGAATACCGCAGAGCAGGCTCTGCGGTATTCGTCTTTCTTATTTATCGTCTTCGTCCATTTGAAGTACAGCCATGAAAGCTTCTTGTGGTACTTCAACAGATCCGATTTGTTTCATTCTCTTCTTACCTTCTTTTTGTTTCTCTAACAGCTTACGCTTACGAGAAATATCTCCTCCGTAACATTTAGACAATACGTTTTTACGAATTGCTTTAATGTTTGAACGAGCTACAATCTTTTGACCAATGGCAGCTTGAATTGGAACTTCAAACTGCTGGCGAGGAATTAATTTTTTCAGTTTTTCAACGATGACTTTTCCACGTTCATATGCAAAGTCTCTATGCACGATAAAGGATAGAGCATCAACATTTTCACCGTTTAACAAAATATCCATCTTCACAAGCTTAGATTCTTTATATCCAATCAACTCATAGTCAAATGAAGCATAACCTTTTGTATTTGACTTAAGCTGATCAAAGAAATCATAAACAATTTCAGAAAGTGGAATTTCATATACAACGTTCACTCGGTTTTCATCCAAGTATTGCATATCAATGAAATCACCACGTTTACGTTGACAAAGTTCCATAACTGGACCGACATAATCGTTCGGAACCATAATTGTTGCTTTCACATAAGGCTCTTCAACATGATTGATTTTCTGCGCATCAGGCATATTAGATGGGTTGTCAATGGTTAAACGCTCATCACTTGTTGTATGCACTTCATAAATTACGCTTGGCGCTGTTGTAATTAAATCAATGTTAAATTCACGCTCAATACGCTCCTGAATGATTTCCATATGAAGAAGTCCTAAAAATCCACATCGGAAACCAAACCCTAACGCTTGTGATGTTTCAGGCTCAAATTCTAGCGCTGAGTCATTTAATTCAAGCTTCTCAAGCGCATCACGAAGGTCGTTGTATCTTGCAGAATCAACAGGATAAAGCCCACAGAACACCATTGGCTTTAAGCGACGGTAACCTGGAAGAGGTTCCGATGCCCCGTTTTTCACGTGAGTAATCGTATCCCCTACGCGTGTATCTCCTACATTTTTAATGGCTGCTGTCAAGAATCCTACGTCCCCAACGCTTAGCTCATCTTTTGCAATAGGTTTTGGATTAAAAACTCCAAGCTCTGTTACTTCAAATTCCTTGCCTGTTGCCATCATTTTAATTTTGTCTCCTACTTTAACAGAACCTTCTACGATTCGGATGTAGGCAACAACCCCTCTGTAGGGGTCGTATAATGAATCAAAGATAAGAGCTTGTAACGGACCGAACGGATCTCCTGTTGGTGCAGGAACTTTTTTAACGATTTCTTCTAAAATTTCTTCGATTCCGATTCCCGCTTTTGCGGAAGCAAGAACAGCTTCTGATGCATCTAAACCAATTACATCTTCTACTTCTTGGCGAACGCGCTCAGGCTCTGCACTTGGCAAATCAATTTTATTAATAACAGGTAAAATTTCAAGATCGTTATCAAGTGCTAAATAAACGTTCGCTAACGTTTGAGCTTCAATTCCCTGTGCTGCATCTACAACAAGAATGGCCCCTTCACAAGCAGCTAGGCTTCGCGATACTTCATATGTAAAATCGACGTGTCCAGGCGTGTCGATTAAATGGAAGATATACTCCTCACCATCGCTAGCTTTATATGTTAACTGAACGGCATTCAACTTAATTGTAATCCCGCGTTCACGTTCTAAATCCATTGAATCTAAAAGTTGTTGCTTCATTTCACGCTGTGACAGCGCATTCGTTTTCTCTAGAATCCGGTCTGCTAGCGTCGATTTTCCATGATCAATATGAGCAATAATGGAAAAGTTTCGAATGCGTGACTGACGCTCTAGCTTTGCTTGTTTATCCATACGTATCCACACTCCTACTAAACTACACAATACACTAGCATAAATTATAACAGTGTATTGGTAAAGATTCAATCTTATTCAACGTAGGGTGCACTGTTTTGCATCTTATACAATTCCATCAATAAAATTAAAAAAGGCATCAACTCCGCCTTTTACCATTTTTGATAGATGCTGACCTGTAGAAGAAAAGATGTTGAATGCTTTTCGTTCTTCAAGCATTCTTTGCTTCTCTTCAATGTCAAGAAGCTCTACATTCTCTCCTAACACTTCGGCTTCTGCATATCCTCGGTCGTTTTTCTCTACGGTTAAAGCGTTTGAGAAGTTAGGATCATCATAGCCCTTCATTTTGATAAGCCCTTCATTAGACACCTGCATTCCAACTAATACCCCAAAAGCAAGCAAAAGCGTGATAAAAAAACATTTTATAAAAAAACGAAACATTTTTTCGCCCCCACTTTTTGTGATTTACTTTCCATTATGACTAATCAACGGTTTTTTCATACAAAAGCATGAGAGGATAGCAGGGTGTTAACACCTTAAACATACCAAAATGTTCTACTCTCTCATTTTCTCTATCATAACTATGTGAGAAATAGAAAGAGTAGAACATCTCATAGATTTTTAATGGGTATATGAGCCGAAGTTTTCTTGATCAATCTTTTCATGTAAAGCCGCATTCAGTCCACCTGCTAATACATTAGCCATTGATCCAATAAAAGAATCTACTTCCTTTGGGGTGACCATTAAATTGTGCCCAAGTGGAGAAAGAACTTCATGAATAAGGCGACGTTTCTCTTCTTCTTCAAGTGTCCCTACAACTCCCATATACGTTTGTCTTTCTTGTTCACTTGGCAAATCTTCATCTGTTAACGTTCTTTTTTCTCCAAATGTCATACCAGCTGGAACAAGCGATTTAGACGGTTTTCCTTGTTCACTTTGTTCGCGCCCTAAATGCTTTAAGATAAAATCAATTGTATCGCTTGTAATAGAAACAGCATCTACAACCGTTGGAATGCCGATTGCAATTACAGGAATACCAAGCGTCTCATAGCTAAGCTCTTTTCGTTTGTTGCCAACTCCAGAGCCTGGATGAATCCCGCTATCAGCAATCTGAATGGTTGCATTCACTCTTTCAAGAGAACGTGCAGCAAGTGCATCAATAGCCACAACAAAATCAGGATTTACCTTTTTTATAACTCCGTCAATAATGTCACTTGTTTCAATTCCCGTCACCCCCATCACTCCTGGAGTTAGCGCACTTACTGATCTAAATCCTTCTTCAACACTTTCAGGCTCGATTTTAAATAAGTGACGTGTAATGACGAGATTTTCTGTTACAAGAGGACCAAGCGCATCAGGAGTAACATTTCGGTTTCCTAAACCAACGATAAGACAGCTCATTTCCTTTGTGACTCCAATTCCTTCTAAGAAATGATGAAACTCTTTAGCAAATACCCTCTCCATTTCTTCCTGAAGTTCTGTATCTTGATTACGAATTCCAACTGTTTCAAGTGTCAAATATTGCCCTTTCTTCTTCCCCATTTTTTCAGCGCCTTCTTCTGTAATCTCTACAGAGGTAATTTTTACGCCGCCATCTTCTCTTTCTTTGATAATAACTCCTTCTATTGCACCTTCACTTTCTTTAACATTTGCTTTTGTTTCTCGTTCTTGGACAAGCATCTCATGTTCTTCAATAGCTAAATCCGTTCTGACTCCATATTTACTTAAATCTAATTTTTCGCTCACTTTTTTTCCTCCTTCTTGCGAATCATATGGATAGTTTCACCTATTAGAATCTGTTCATGCACTTCTCCTCCTTTTTTAAGACACCCTTTTTACAGTTTGAAACCCTTTTTTAAATAAATTTCTTTCTTTCCATTTTTCTTTCTATTGCATTCTAATGCGGTGTTTGATAGAATATCACTTGTTCTTATTGCAATAACATCGAGCGGTTAAACCTCGATTTTTATCTTTCTAGGAGGTGAAAAGATTGGCTAATATCAAATCTGCTATTAAACGTGTTAAAACAAACGACGCTCGTCGTGTTCATAATGCACAAATTAAATCTGCTATGCGTACTGCAGTGAAAAACTTCGAAGCTCTTGTTACTAACCAAGACGCTGACAACGCTAAAGCTGCTTATGCAACAGCATCTAAAAAAATTGACAAAGCTGCACGTAAAGGAATCATCCATAAAAACGCGGCTGCTCGTCAAAAATCTCGTCTAGCAAAACAATTAAACAGCATCTCTGCATAATTGTAAAAAAACCCCAACATTCGTGTTGGGGGTTTTTTTAGGCTTCATATTTTTTCATAAACAAAAGCTCAAGTAAAAGAGCTTTATCCATTTTTCCTGTTTTCATCTCGAAATCAGCTCGTGCTAAATCTTTTAACAAATTCAGAAGATGATCTGTAGAGAAGCTTCGACCTTGTCCAATAGCTAATTTAACTCGGAAAGGATGAACTTTTAAAGCTTGACTAATTTGTTTTTGACCGTAGCCTTGATTCGATAAGCGCTTTGAGTGATAAACAAGTCGGATTTGCGATACAAGCAAAGCCAAAATCTTAATTGGCTCCTCATTATTACGAAGTAAATCTCTGTAAATTGTAATAGTGTCAACAGTTCGGCCATGAATGAATGCTTCAACTAGCGCGAATACATTTTGTTCAAGCGACTTTGAAACAAGCTGATGAACAAGCTCTTCTGTAATTTCCTCCCCATATAAGAGGAGTTTTGCAAGCTCCATATGTACAATTGTTAGCTTCATCCCTGTTAGCTCTATAAATTCCGCAAGAGCTTCATCCGTTATGGTTAGTCCAGCCTTTGCTACTTCTGCTTTAACCCAGTTTTTAAGCTCACCTTCTGTTAATTCATTTGCTTCAAGATGAGTGCTTTTCGTTTTTAGCTTCTTCGTTACTTTCTTTCGCTCGTCCAATTTCTCGTAAGGTGCTACAATAATAAGAACACTGAACGGTGCAGGTTCTTCTAAATAGCGGATAAGAACATCTACATTATGCTCAACTTTTTGCTTTTCTGCTGTCAAAAAGGTCGCATTTTCTGCTATAACCACTCTTTTTTCCCCTAAAAAGGGCAATGTTTCCGCATCTTCTATAACCGTTTCAATTGGTGTTTCCTCTAAATCAAATGAGGCTAAATTAAATTCCTGCTCTTCCTCTGTAAGTGTTTTTTCAATGATTTTCTGCTTTGCATCCTTCAATAAGAAGGAATTAATTCCCTGTAGCAAATAAACCGGTGATAGTGACTTTATTTCTTTTAGTTCTTGTACTTTCACACTTTTGTCTCCCTTATTTTCTACGTCTCCTTCTATCTTAGCTTTGTCCTTTTAAATTGACAACTGTTACAATATTCTTGCATAAACTAAGTGAGAGCACCTCAAAAAGGTGCTCTCAAATCTATAGTAAACATTAACCGAAAAGCCCTAGGTTACTTTTTAGTTAATGAGAATTCTTACTACATATCATGACCTTTTGCAGGGAAAGTATTTGTGACAACTCTTTCTAAACGTGGAAGCTCGGTATGTGAGAAAGGTGTAGATTTTTTCCAATTTAATGTTTATACTTAAATTAGGAGGGGGTACAATGAATAAATTTGAACAAAGTGTTCAAAGTAAGCGAAATGACGCTGTTGATTCAGCTGTTGGTTTTGTTGTTTCTTTTGGCTTCTTTGCAACCATATTTATTATTGGCACTCTAATTGATTACTTTGCATCTTAAAAATTGAAAACGCTTCTATTTCTAAAACATCTCAAGCCGTTGTAAATGTACAGCGGCTTGAGGCTTTTTATATTGTACTACATACTATGGTAAAGTCGTCTGAAACGTTCCAGCTTTCCTTGAAAAACGGTAAATAAGTGCACCTTGTTTATCTGTTCTAAAAATTTTCACATGATTTTGTTCTAAGCGTTCTAAAACTTCATGATGCGGGTGATTATAACGATTATCTTCTCCTGCTGAAACTAGTCCGTAAGAAGGTTGTATCTTCTCTAGAAAAAAGGTAGATGTTGAAGTTTTGCTACCATGATGTCCGACTTTTAGAACATCAACTTCCAAAGCAGGGAACGTTTCTATTAATTTTCGCTCTCCTTCCTCACCTAAATCTCCTGTAAAAAGCCAACGTTGATTTCTGAATACTGTATATATAACGATTGACTGCTCATTTGTATCCTCCTCCATTCCAAAAGGAGCGAGCACATTAAAAGTATGTTCTCCTTCTTTCCAAACATCGCCACTTCCTACAAGAGTTAATGGAGTACCTCTCTTCATAGTTTCTCTTACCAATTCTTGTTCAAGCTCTGAAAACAATTTTTTCTTTCCAAGAACAAGTTCTTTTACGTCTACAAGATCTAACAACTCTAATGCGCTTCCTCCATGATCATGATCTCCGTGCGTTATGATAAGTTTAGTAATTGAAGTAATACCCTTTGATTTTAAGTATGGATGAACAATGTCTTTTCCGACGCTAAATGTTGTTTGGCGCTTCTCCCATTCTTCTTGTTGAAATGAAATCGAGCCCCCTGTATCAATTAAATAAACGGCTTTGCGAAATGGGAGCTGAATTAAAATGCTGTCTCCTTGCCCAACATCAATGACTGAAACCTCTCCGTTTGGATTTATGTAAGGCATAAAACAGTAAAAACTTAAACAAATCACAAGAAGTAATGAAGAAGGTAGGATATCTTTTAATCTTTGTGCTTTTTCAATTTGAAAGCAAACGTAAAAGATAACTACATAAAGAAGACAAAACTGCCATGCATTCAGCTTTCCTGTTGTAATGATTGAAAAATGAACATTCCCTGCGCTGCGAAGCAGTTCTGTACTCCATTCCACAAAGAAGAGGGTAACGGTTTCAACAGCTTGAGGAATAACAGGCACTATTCCACTTGTAAAAAAAAGAAAAAGACTTGCTGGCAGCAGTATAAAAGAGAAAAAAGGTACAAAAAAAAGATTTAAGAAAAAACTTAAAAGCGAAAATTCATAGAAATGATAAAGTAAAAGAGGAATGGAAGCGAGCTGAGCTATGAGGGATAGAGCAATAAGCTGCCATAGAAAGTGAGAGGATTTGGAGATAATACGATGTGATAATAATATAAAAAAGGTAACAACAAAAGATAATTGGAAACCTGCATTAAATACAGCATATGGGGAATTTATTGTAAGGGCTAGAAAACAGAGAGCTAGAACATCAACCCCACTCAGCTTACGTCTCCATCCTATTATATATAAAAAGAGCACAATCATACTCATCACAACTGATCTTACAACAGATGGAGAAGCTCCTGTTAATATACTATATATTGGTAAAGTAAAAAGGAGAAAGAGTGCACTATGCTCTCTTGTTAAACCAAGACGAAGTAAAATTAAAAAGGCTCCCCCAACTAAAAGACCAACATGCAAACCTGAAATGGCCAAAAGGTGTACAACTCCTTGTGTTTCATATAACATAATTGTTTCTTCATTAAAGTCTTCCCGACTCCCGAAAACAAGTGCATTAACGAATGCATTAAGAGGTGGGCTAATATGTGTGTTCATACGTTGGATTCCTGATTGTCTTAGCCCAGCAAAAAATATCGTTCTTTGTTGATACTGACATTCTTGGATGTCGCTTACAGTCATTGTCCAATGGATTCTTTGAAAATATAAATATTCTCTGTAATTAAAAAGGCCTGGATTTCGATTTTGCTTCGGAATTTCTAATGCACCTTCTACCCTACAATTCATTCCTACCCTTAACTGTTTTAGTAACTTTTGCTCCTGTTCATTTCTTATTTTGTAATAAGACTGAACTGTTTCACCTTGTTCTGTTTGAAAAGAAAAAGAAAGAAAATTACCGTTTATACGAGGAATAGAAGAAAGCTTTCCGTTGAAAGTCGTCTGATGAGTAGAAAGAACAGAGTTATTTCTACTTTCAGTATAGAAGTAATAAAAAATAGTAAGAAAAAAAGCGAGGAAACAAATCACAGCAGTCGTGGAGCTTGTTCTTTTTATAACAAAGATACTAACCATTATAAACACTATATAAAGGGTGATTTCATTATAAAAACGGCTAATAAAAAGAGCTAGACTTACAAACAACGATACATAAATCCACTGTCCTTTCACAAAAACTCCTTTCTTTTAAAAAGGAGGAGAAAAATGCTCTCTCCTCCTTTTATCAAGGTTATATTAAAATTTTGCCGCAAAAAGTTTTTTTGCTTTTTCAAGTAGCTCTTTTTGTTCTTTTTCATCAGCTTTTTGCAATAACTCTTGAATAAATGCTAGCTGCTCGTCGTTATAACTATTTAATGAGCTCGTATCAAATTCTACCTTTTCAGTTTTTACACCTGACTGTTCAAAAAGCTCGACAGCATGAGGGTGGTTTTTGTAATCATTTGCGTAATACACCGTGCTGATGCCAGCTTGAATAATTCCTTTGCAGCAGTTTAGACAAGGAAAATGTGTTACATAAATATCTGCTCCCTCTGTCTTCACTCCAAATTTTGCACATTGAATGATAGCGTTCATTTCGGCATGAATCGTTCGTACACAGTGACCGTCTATAACGTAGCATCCTTCATCAACACAATGAACCCCACCGCTAATCGATCCGTTATATCCGCCTGCAATAATGCGCGTATCTCTAACAATTGTTGCCCCAACAGACAAGCGCTCACAGGTGCTTCTAGAGGCTAATAAGTGGCTTTGAGCCATAAAGTATTGGTGCCATGAAATTCGTTCCATCTCTTTCCCTACTTTCTCGTTATACAAGTTCTTTCTATAAGTGTAGCGAGAAAAGTTGAGAAACGTCAACAGCCTTTTCAATTGTTGATATACTTCTCGTTATACAGTAATTTGTTCTTTTATTTTTTCAAATGATTTCTCTCCAAATCCACTAACATTCATAATGTCTTCAGGAGCTTTAAATGGACCATTTTCTTCTCTATAAGCAATAATTGCCTCTGCTTTTGAAGGGCCCACACCGTTTAACTTTTGCAATTCTTCACTTTGAGCATTGTTGATGTTGATAAGGGCGCTCTCCTCTGTATCAGTTCCTCCAACCGGAATAGAAGTTAATTCTTTCTCACCTTCAGAAGGAACGTAAACAACCATCTCGTCAGCTACTTTTTGAGCTAGATTAACAGCTGTTACTTCTGCATTTTTTGTAAATCCACCTGCTTTATTAATGGCATCATCAATTCTTTCTCCATCTTCCATTGTATAGATACCTGGGTTTTGCACGCTCCCTTTTACATCAATTACAATCGGAAATTCAGCTTCCTCTTTCTTTTGATGCTCTTCATTTTTCTCTTCTTTCGAAAACACTAGGCTTTCACTGCCTGTTGCTGGTTTTTTCGCTTCTTTGTCTCCACCTAACACAATAGACAACAAGAGAAGCAGACAAACAAGACCTCCACAAATAGCAGACAACCATTTATGGGTTCGTAACCATTCCATTCGGTCCACTCCTTTTTAACACATATTCATAAGACAAGGGATTATCACATATCGTTTAGGAGATAAAGTTTTGAAGGAGAGATGAAGTGATGAATATTGGATTTATCGGAACAGGAAACATGGGGCGTATTTTAATCGAGTCTGTTATTGAGTCAAACGCTGCAAATCCTTCTGACATTACCATTACAAATCGAACTCTTGCAAAAGCCGAAAGTTTACAAAAGAGCTATCCTTCCTTACATGTAGCTTCAGATGCTTCAGAAGTCATTCATAAATCAAATATTATTTTTCTATGTGTGAAACCATTGGATATTCACCCCCTTTTAGAAAAAGTACGTCCATTATTAAAGCCACATCATTGTCTTATATCTATTACAAGCCCTATTTCTGTTAAACAGCTTGAGGAGCTTGTAGATTGCCAAGTAGCTCGGATTATTCCAAGCATTACAAATCGAGCGTTCAGCGGTGTTTCTCTTGTCACGTATGGTGAAAGTTGTAAACAGCATTATCGCTTATTTTTAGATCACTTATTATCAAAAATATCGACACCTTTATCAATTGAAAATAATATTACTCGTGTTTCATCTGATATTGTAAGCTGTGGTCCTGCTTTCTTTAGTTATTTACTGCAGAGATTTATTGACTCTGCTGTTGAAGAAACAGAAATTACAAAAGATCAAGCAACAAAAATGATCAGTGAAATGGTTGTGGGGTTTGGGAAGTTGTTAGAAACAAATCTCTATACATTACCAACTCTTCAAGAGAAAGTATGTGTAAAAGGTGGCGTTACTGGCGAAGGAATCAAAGTGCTTGAGGAACATGTTGGAGAGATGTTCAATAAGGTATTTCAACAAACACACACAAAATACGACGAAGATTTAGAAAAAGTCGGCTATCAATTCAATAAATAATTCGCGCTCTAAAGCAATATTCCTTCTAAAAATAAAAAACCTACCAACAATAAATTGGTAGGTTTTTTCTATTCACTTCTTAAATGAAAAGAAAAGACGTTCACTTTCTTCAGAAGGAGGGCAATTTTTAAAATCACTACTCACTTCCATAGAGGTGAAACCAGCTTCTTTTCCCCACTGCATATATTGAGAAATGGAAAATGTGCGCTGATAGTGTTCTTCTTCAAAGCGATCATATGCCTGTTTATTCTCATTCCAAGCAAAAAAAGTGAGCTCATGAACGACAGAGTGAGGATATTCTCCTTCAAAACTGTTCCAAATGTAAGCATTCTCTATTCCATCATAAGCAAATGTTTGACCAATAAAAAGCTCGTCTATTTTAAAGATAGAATGAACGTCGAAAAGAAGAAGTCCTCCCTCTTCAAGGTGACTATACGCTTGCTTAAAGGTTTGTCTTACACGTTCTTCATCTTGTAAATAATTAAGAGAATCACAGTAAATTACAATACAGTTAAACATTTGACCGAGATCTAACTCGCTCATATCTTGTTGGAAAAGCTCTGGTTTAATGCTGTTTTTTTCTAGTTTTTGCTTAGCCATCATAAGCATCTCATCTGAGAGATCCACGCCAACTGCATATAAATCATGTTTTGCAAATTGAAGTAGCATAGCCCCTGTTCCACACCCTAAATCTAGGATTTTTGGAGATTGTAATCCTGCTTTACTTATTTCGCTTTTCGTATATTCCACCCATTTATCATAAGGAGCATCGCTCATTAGCTCATCATAGATAGAAGCAAAGCGCTCATAACTCATTATTTTGATTCTTCTCCAAGAGAAACAAGCGGTGCATCGCCCCAAAGGCGCTCTAGATTATAATAGCCGCGTTCGTCTTTATGGAAGACATGAGCTACAACATCTCCTAAATCAATTAAAATCCAGCGAGCTTCGTTAAATCCTTCAAGACGTTTCACTTCAATTTCATGCTCGTTTGCTTGTTCTTTAATTTCTCGCGCAATTGCTTGAACTTGACGATCTGAATTTCCGTGACAGATCATAAAGTAGTCAGCAACAAGAGAAATTCCTTTCATATCTAGAGCTATTACGTCTTCAGCTCTTTTGTCATCTGCTGCTTTCGCAACAAGAGATAGTAGTTCTAGTTCTTTCATATCAATGACCTCCTCATTGTACTACACTATTGTATGTGTTAATTGTCATTGGGTAGATTGGCTGTTTGCGTCCAATTAGAAATACAATGGTATTTCTAAGACATAAAAACAAAGCTTCATCCAAGCTGTTCTCAGCAGACTGTCTTACTTCCTCAACACCAGGGAAACTACGGCCTGGTTCAATGTAATCCGCAACATATACAATCTTCTCGAGCATTGTCATGTTTGGACGTCCATACGTGTGATACTCAATAGCACGTAAAACAGCTTCATCTTCTATTCCCACTTCTTTTTGAACAAGATAAGCACCAACTGGCGCATGCCAAAGTGAGTGATGATGCTCTAATAAATCTTTACTCATATTTTGCTCTATAATAATTTCTTTCATTTCATCTTTAGGACGAAACTTTGCGTAATCATGAAAAATAGCTGCAAGTTCAGCCTTCTTTACATCCTCCCCATATTTCTCAGCAAGCTTAATGGCTGTTTCCATTACGCCAACTGTATGAGTATAGCGAGCTTCGTTCAGCTGTTCTTTTACGATTTCTAACGCTTCTTTACGATTCATACAACCCCTGCTCCTCTATGTAGTTTCGGACATTTTCTGGAACAAAATAGCGAATGCTCTTCTGCTTCTCGTATTTCTCGCGAATAAGGCTTGATGAAATCTCAATTTGAGGAACGTCTGCTTCTAAAATAGAATATGGTGTGCTTATCGTATGATGAGGTCTTTTCACCCCTATAAATGTGACGAGCTCTAGCAGCTCCTCAATGTTATACCACTTTGGCAAGTATTCAACCATATCTCCACCAATAATAAAATAAAACTGTTCCTCTTGATACCGGTCTTTTAAAAGCTTCATTGTCTCAAAAGTATAGGACGTTCCTTCTTTTTCAAACTCAATCGGCTGCAATTTAAAACAAGGATTGTCTTCAATTGCTAGTTCAGTCATTCTCAAGCGGTGTTTTGAATCCGTAACCTTCTTTTTTTCTTTATGAGGAGGGGAGTATGAAGGCATAAACCATACCTCATCAAGCTGGTATTGTTCTAATGCCTCATTGGCAATAATAAGATGCCCTAGATGCGGCGGATTAAAAGTTCCTCCTAATATTCCCACTTTTTTCATACTCGCTACCTCCTTTCATCTTTATGGTAAAGAAATTTGTTTGTTTTCTGTTGATTCCTTATAAAGAACAATCGTATTTCCAATCACTTGTACAAGCTCAGCATGTGTACCTTTGCTTAGCTTGTCTGCTACTGTATCACGATCTTCTAAACAGTTTTGAAGAACACTTACCTTTAAAAGCTCACGCGCTTCTAAAGCATCTTCAATTTGAGTAATCATATTATCATTAACACCACTTTTTCCTACTTGAAAAATAGGGTTAAGATGGTGTGCTTTTGAACGTAAAAAACGTTTTTGTTTCCCAGTTAACATTATATTCCTCCTGTAACATCTTTACTTCTTTTGTAGATGACGTAAAACAACATCTTCCATCACTTTTACATTTGGCTGCACTCCTGTCCACTTTTCAAAAGCAAGTGCACCTTGCATAACAAACATTCCTATACCTGTATGGGCTAAAGCTCCACGTTCTTTAGCTTCACGCAGGAGCTTTGTTTCAAGTGGGTTATATATAATATCACTAACTGTTGCGCCTTTTTTTACATGTTGAAGAGAAAGTGGACTCTCCTCAATATTTGGACTCATTCCAACAGCAGTCGTATTAATGATAATATCATAACGTCCAAGGTTTTCTTCTGCTTCTGTTATTGATAAAACTGTTCCCTCATTATCAATTGGACAAGAAGTGATAAGCTCTTGTGCTTTAGAAAGCGTGCGATTTGCTATGTCGATGCAATTCGCTTGACCTTTTGCTGCAATAGTAAAGAGAAGTGCTCTTGCTGCACCTCCAGCGCCTAAAATAAGCACACTTTGGTCTTGAAGCGACGGTCGCTCTAAAAATGTTAAAAGCGATTGAAGATAACCATCACCATCTGTATTATACCCAACATAGCGACCATTTTCATTGACAACCGTATTTACGGCTCCAATTTCACGTGCCAATTCATCAATTTCATCAAGGAAATCCATCACTTTCACTTTATATGGAATTGTGACATTAAATCCTTTTATATTTAATGCTTTCAGACCTTTTATTCCTTCTTCAACCTTCTCTGGTGCTATCTCAAACGCATGATAATAACCGTCAATAGAATGATGATCCAGTACAGCATTTTGCATATGTGGAGACAGCGAATGCCCGATTGGATAACCAATAACACTGTAGAGTTCTTTCATACGTACCGTATCCCCCTTGCCCTTAAATTAATGATGGACGAACAAATACACCAACGCCCTTAGGTGCATGAGCAACAATTTTAGCTCCCGGATCGTTTATTGTTACCCAGCCAAGTCCAGAGAAAACAACATCTATTTTTGGCTCTTTAATCGTAAATGAATGTGCAACAAGCTCTGGGAATTCATCAAGCTGCTCACGACGAGGTGGTGTTAGCATTTCTCCTGCGTGATCTTCATATAGCTTGTCTGCTTTCTCAAGCTTTGTACGATGAATATGAAGCTCACTCGGAATGTAGCACGTAAAGGAGCGTCTTCCACCGCTCACATAGTCAAAACGAGAAAGCCCACCAAAAAAGAGCGTTTGTTCCTCATTAAGCTGGAATACTTTTGGCTTGATTTCTTTTTTTGGCATAATAATTTTCAAGTCACGTTTATCAACATAGTGAGCCATTTGATGATGGTTAATAATTCCTGGTGTATCATATAGCGTTGAGCCATCATCAAGCGGAATTTCAATTAAGTCAAGCGTTGTTCCTGGATACTGAGATGTTGTAATAACATTGTCTTCTCCGCTAAATTGTTTTAAGATGTTATTAATAAATGTTGACTTTCCAACATTTGTACACCCTACAACATACACATCTTTTCCATTACGATAACGATCTATAATTTGAGCTACATCCTCAACACCTTGTCCTTTTACAGCACTAATTAAGCAAACATCAATAGGTTTTAAGCCATTTTCTTTTGCTTCTTTTTTCATCCAGTTAATTACTTTGTTTTGTTTTACAGACTTCGGAAGCAAGTCAACTTTATTACCAATTAACAATACATCATTATTGCCAACAAAACGCTGCAGCCCAGAAATCCAGCTCCCATTAAAATCAAAAATGTCTACAATTTTAACGATCAGGCCATCTGATTCTCCAATTCCATGAAGGATTTTTAAGAAATCGTCATCTGTTAAGGAAACATCTTGAATTTCATTATAATGTTTCAAACGGAAACAGCGTTGACAAATAATTTGCTCTTTCTCAAGTGCAGATGGCGGCGTGTACCCTAGCTTTTTTGGATCTTCTGTTTGGATATCAACACCGCACCCTACGCAGTACATTTCTTGTTCACTCACCTAATTATTCCTCCCAATTTATCATGCCTTTTTTCTTCATCCATGTTAAAATTCTTCGTTCCATTTGACGGTTAAATTTTGTGAAAAATCCGTCTGTTTGAGCAACTGGAACAACAAGAATGGTATATAACTTCATACGATTTCCACCTAGGACATCTGTCATTAGCTGATCTCCAATTACAACGATTTCATTGCGGTTTACATCCATGTTCCGAATTGCTTTTTTAAATGCTCGTCCCATTGGCTTACGCGCTTTATAAATAAACGGAATGCCAAGCGGATCTGAGAAAAGGCGAACTCGTTTTTCTACATTATTAGAAACAATAGTTACTTGAATATTATGTTGCTGCATGTTTTCAAACCATTCAATAAGTTTCGGAGTTGCATCAGGTCGATCCCATTCAACAAGGGTATTATCTAAATCTGTAATAATCCCTTTAACTCCTCTTTCTTTTAAATCTTCAGGTTTTATTTCAAATACACTTTTCACATGCTGATCTGGCAAAAATAACTTTAACACAGCTTATCACACCTTTAACGACTAGTTCACTTCCATTTTGCTATTATACTCAATATACTGCCCTACTTTAAAGAGCAAATCATCTTTTTCTTCTTATTCCTTCAACTCACAAGACAACTAACAAGAAAACAAACGCTTCGACAATATCCATTAATACCCAAAAAACTTTTCGACAAAATTCAAGCTACTTCAAATTTGTGGATAACTTTATACACACTATACATCCTGTTTTTTCAACAATCTTAAAAGTTACGAACATTATACCCACAACTTATCCACTCTTTTTTGTGGATAACGGAACGATTGTTCTAACATTTAAAACATGATAGATTAAGGTTACACAAATTCACATAACCTACTTATCTATGCCTGAAAACGTTTATATAGAACAACCTAATTTTTTTTAAACGATAAAGTCTTTTTTTGAAAATGCTCTCATACTATAGGAGGTGACAGGAGTGGAAAAGCTGTCAGATAAGGTATTAGTTGAATCATATTGCAAAGCAAATGAATTAAAATTAAGTCCTGAATTTATTAAGCTTATCGAAAAAGAAATTGAAAGACGTTCTCTTCATGCTAAAATCAAAATTTCTTCCTAAGTTATTACTTCACGATTGAAATCGACCGAGCGTTTGGCCAACCTTCACTTTTTGACCTTTTTGAATCGATTCATCTGTTACAAAAGAATCTTTTTCAAAAAGTAAAATGACAGTTGAGCCGAACGAAAAATACGCAATTTCGTCTCCTTTGTTAATAGACTTCTCATCATGAGTCATTGTAATGCTATTTACAAACATTGCTCCAACTTTTACTAATAAAAAACGATGCTCATTGTAAGCAAGTTCTGTTAACTTGCGATAATTTTTCACTAACGGTGCTTTGCCGTATTTTAAACCAAGCTGATTTACTGGATATGACTTATTTCCAAGAGTCCATGTCTTAATAATATCGGCATCAGCCGGACTATGAATTCGATGATAGTCACTCGGACTCAAATATAGGATAAAATAAGTACCGCCTATATACTTTTGCAGTTCATACTCATTTCCAACAAGCTCTTTTACAGAATACGGCTTTTCTTTTACAATCATTTCTGTCTTATTTGTTAAAGTACCGTATTGTTCGATTTCCCCATCTACAGGACTAATAATCACCTCTTTTTGTAAAGAAAATGGGCGAGCTTGATCTTTTAGCTTTCTAGTAAAAAGTTCGTGTAGCGTTCCGTATTCACTAAGTTCCTTGCTCATTTCTTCCTGTTTAACATTATAAAGTTTTGCATATGATCGAATGAATTTTCTGCTAAATGGAGAGCACGAAAAACGCTCTATTAACTTTGAAGTAAAAGGTTTATTTGTTAATTCTATAAAAGATTGATAAAGGATTTTTTTCATAAATTTCCTCTCTATCACAATTTTTCCCACTGTTTTTCTTTACTATCCTACTTTTTAGACTTACAATAATTTTATCTGTATAATTTCTTTATTTTTTATGAGTCAGCTCTTTAAGGAGTGAAAAATTTGTTTTTATTAGATTATCTTGATCATACTTTAAAAAAGCTTAAGACCCATTCTGCAAATTGTTTAACGTTAATAAATCTGTCTTTAGGAACTTTTGCTCTTATCTCTATTTTTCATCATGAATTTCGATTAAGCTTGTTTCTCATTTTTCTTGCTGCATTTGCTGACAGATTTGACGGCATGGTTGCTCGGAAATTTGGTGTTGAATCTGAATTTGGTAAACAACTAGACTCCATGTGTGACATTATTTCATTTGGAATCGCACCAGCTTTACTTGTTTATCAAGGAGTATTACATGAATATGGAACACCTGGCACTCTTTTTACAATTTTTTATGTAGCCTGCAGTGCTATGCGCCTCGCACGCTTTAACATTTCAGAAAACAACGGATATTTTACAGGTCTTCCTATTACAGCAGCAGGCTGTCTAATCACATTTTCTTTTTTGTTTCACAAAATGATTCCAGGGCACCTTTTCATGTTTCTCGTAGTGATTTTATCCGTTCTAATGATTAGTAACTTCAAACTTAAAAAAGTATAACACAACTTAGCGTACAATGTTTATTTGTTTCTTACAATAATGAATAAATAAAAAAAGTATCCAAAATAATAGAATCCACCGAAAATAAGCAAAATGACTACAAGAATGATAATCAAGGCAAAAGCCCAGCCCCCGCCTCCATAGCCTCCTCCATATGGAGTATAACTACCACAGTATGGCGAGCACCCTCCATACCCATACATGTACATTCACCTCTTTATTTTATACTATGTACAGGAATGGAGTTCGTGTAGGCATATATGTATATTTTGGCTCTATTCTAATTTGAAAGTTCAACTTTCCCTTTAAAAGGTTCATAAGAATGAATAACTGCCTTGTCTCCCTTTTTTATTATGCCTGGTTTTTCTACAATACAAACGATTCCTCTTCTATCATAAGCCATTTTTACAAATTTTCCGGCTATCTTTTTTTCGGGATATTGACTTTGAATAACCTTTCCTGGATGGATACAAGGATGATTGACCCCTTCACAAAGTAAAGCTGCTCCGCTAGGAAAAACAATGCGGCTTCCTTCTTTTAAAAGTGTAAAATCATCGATTCCTTCAACAATAAGGTTTGCTCCAAGCCATTCAGGACGCACTTCCTCAATTTTCAATAATTGCGCCACTTCCGCACATTCTTCAGCTGAAACGATAGAAATTTGTCTTCGGTTAAAGATCTCTGTTCCCTTTTCATACATTGGCTCTCTTTCTCCAGCTTTCTTCGTTAAACCAAAATGAAGATCCCCAGGAATTCCTCCAAATTCCACCTGTACTTCTGCTCGTTCTTCCGTAATAAATGATCCCTTCTCTGTTGCCATAAAAACCCCTCGAACTTTTGCTTCTATTTTTTGAAACATCGTACCCTTCCTTCCAAAGTATGGTATAAGTTTCTCTGTATTTATTATAATCATGATTGATCCCTTAATCATAGAACATTATACAAAATTTATTAACTAGCTTATAACGTATTACGTTCTCTTCTTAAAATCAGGTATAAATTATGTACGTTTTTTTAACTATACTCATACTATAAACTACTACCTTAACCTTATTTTTCTATTTTAAACACTTTTTAACTTTTTTCTAGACATATCTCTTTAGAGAGTTCCAAGCCCCTTAAAAGGACATTGTACAGACACAAACTAGGCTCCTGTCACATATAAATAAAGTATCGTTACAATGGTGGTAATTTCTACGGAGGTGGTATGATGCCCGGCTTTTTTACGACTTTAGGTTACTTTGTTAAAGAGCTCGTTTTCCTTGTTTCCTACGTTAAGAACAACGCTTTTCCACAACCTCTCTCGCCGCAAGAAGAAAAAAAATACTTACTGCTTATGGAGCAAGGGGACGCACATGCTCGCAATATGTTAATTGAACATAACTTACGTCTTGTGGCACATATAGTAAAGAAATTTGAAAATACAGGAGAAGACTCAGAAGATCTTATCTCTATTGGAACAATCGGGCTTATTAAAGCAATTGAGAGCTATTCACAAGGCAAAGGAACGAAACTTGCGACATATGCTGCTAGATGTATTGAAAATGAAATCTTAATGCATCTCCGTGCTCTAAAGAAAACGAAGAAAGATGTTTCTCTTCATGATCCAATCGGGCAAGATAAGGAAGGAAACGAAATTTCTTTAATTGATGTGTTAAAATCTGAAGCAGACGACGTAATTGAAACGATTCAGCTTAATATGGAACTTGAAAAGATTCGTGAATATATCGATATTCTGGACGACAGAGAGCGAGAAGTGATCGTTGGACGATTCGGACTTGATTTAAAGAAAGAGAAAACACAGCGTGAAATTGCAAAAGAGCTCGGAATTTCAAGGAGTTATGTATCACGAATTGAGAAGAGAGCTCTAATGAAGATGTTTCATGAATTTTATCGTGCCGAAAAAGAAAAGAAGAAAAAGAAAAACAGCCTTGATTAATTTCAAGGCTGTTTTTTATTCTTCTAAAGAGCTACGCAGCTTTTTGACTTTGTAACTAAATAGAAAAGAAACGAGTAGAAGTATAAAAGTTCCACTCATCATAATTGTCATTGTGCCACCATGGTGTTCATGATTGCTAATTAAAGTGCCAATATATAAGAATCCGCTCAATGCGAGTAAAATATAAATAAAACGTGTATAATCTTCAATTTTCGCTCGTACTTGACGTGCTGTATTTGTTTTCAAATCAAATCACCCCACGTAATTTCTCTATTTCTACTATAACATAGAATATACGTGTGAAATGATAGCAATATCCACCACTGTTGGCAACTTTGACATTAGATTTTTTCAACCATTCTCAAAATAAGGTCTGCAGAGTTTTTCGCTGCTTTTGGTAAATACTGATCAAATGAAATATTTGATTCTTTTCCAGCAATATCTGAAAGAGAACGAATAATAACAAACGGTGCTCCGAACTGATGACAAACTTGAGCAACAGCGGCAGCTTCCATTTCAGCTGCTTGAAGCGCTGGAAATTTAGAACGCACAAACTCTACGCGATCAGCATCGTTCATAAATGAGTCTCCTGTTGCAATAAGTCCTGTAACAATCTTCATGCCTTGGATTTCTTCCGCACTTTTCTCTGCTACAGCAACAAGCTTCTCATCTGGTAAAAATGCTGCAGGCATATTTGGCACTTGACCATATTCATAGTTGAAGATGGTTACATCTACATCATGATGGCGAACTTCTGAAGAAATAACAACGTCTCCAACGTTTAGCTCTGGATTGAAACCACCAGCAGAGCCTGTATTAATAATATAATCAGGCTTGAATCTTTCAAGTAAAACAGCTGTTGATAAAGCTGCGGTTACTTTTCCAATACCTGATTTTAGTAAGATAATTTCTTTTCCTTCATATTTTCCTGTTGTATATTCACAGCCTGCAATAACCGTTACATCGCGGTCTGTTAATTTTTCTCGTAAGATTGTCACTTCTTCTTCCATTGCTCCAATAATTGCGATTTTCATTTTTTAACCTCTTTCCTTCAACAAATTTTGCATATAGTGCTTATTCTAACATTATAAAGAGGAAGTCGCTATATTTCTTCCTAAAACACATGCTAAAATAAAGAAACGTACTGACCAAACAGGAGGTGAAGAGTGGATGGGGTTACAGCTACAAATGATTCAAGATAAAGTCGAATTTTTTGAGGAGACAAGCATCGAAAAACTCGAATCAAAAATCAATGAGCAAATTGAAAATAACCGAGCTATTTTTCTAGAAGTACATCATGTTGGACATCAAACAATCGTTCACCCTGAGACAGGTGCTCGCCTTTATACAGCGGTTGTTCATTTTAAATTTAAAAAATAGCGCAGGAATACTCCTGCGCTATTTCTATTAGTTTACTTTTTCTGTTCCAATCGGCTGCCAGCCTTCACCTTCAACCCAGCGGATTTGAACTTTATATTGTTCACCAGTTGATTTGGATTTGATTGTTGCTTGTGATTCACTTCCAACAGTTCCACCAGGATTACGTCCTAACCAAAGAACTGTCATATCATCTGTTGAAACACCTGTTGCTCCACTTACAGCTTGAAGCTGTGCATTCCAATCAGAAGAACCTTTGTCATATGATGCTGTATGACTTCCTGCTTCTTTTTCTTTATTTTCTTTAATTTCTTCCTTACTTGAATCGGCTGATGAAGAATCTTCTTTTTCGTCTTCGTTATCGTCCTCTTTTGTTGCTGTTTCATCATCTTCTTTTGAAGATTTTTCTTCTTCTGCATCATTTGATGATTCGTCTTCATCATCGTTTGTTGCTACTTGATCTTCATCTTCACTATCACTTGCTGAAGAATCATCTGTTGCTTCATCTTCACTATCACTTGTTGAAGAATCATCTGATGATTCATTATCTTTATTTTGCTCTGCGTTATCTTCGTCACTATTGCTCTTATCGTTTTGAACGTTTGCTGACTTTTGGTCACTATTCGCTGTAGTACTTTGCTTATCGTCTTTCCCATTCATAAACATTGTTCCAGCAATAAGGACAATTAAGACAGCCACAACAGCAATAAGCACGTTATAAACGCGATTCATTTTACGATTTTTATCGTGTCTTTGTGATCGTCTATTTTCCATTTGTTGCTTTCCTCCATCTTCATTACATAATGAATTATTGTAACATTATATTCCTGCTTCATGAACGGTTTTTAATAAGTTGAAGCATAATTGTAATATTTCATTTACGTTCACTCTGTTGATCGAGCTCATACACATTGTTTACTATATCATAAAATACACCATTTGTTTTAGCCTCTTCATCTTTTACAGATAAATCAACGACCACAAGAGCATACTTTGGATTTTCCCTTGGAAAATAGCCAGCAAACCACTTATTAACAAGCGCTTTTTTATCACTAATTTGTGCAGTACCCGATTTTCCAGCTACTTCATATGGAAGAGAAGCAAAGCGACGTCCTGTTCCTTTCTCTTCCTCTACAACACCAGTAAGAAGCGTTTGAAGCTTTTCAGCCGTTTCTTTCTTAATCCCACCACCTTCTAACTCTTGTTTTGGAAAGGAGAAGAGCGTATTTCCATTTTTATATTGAATCTTATCAACCGCTCTCACTTCATATGCCTTCCCTCCACGTCCAATAGTCGCCATCATGTTTGCAAGCTCTAATGGTGAAGCTTTGACATTCAGCTGTCCGATTGATGTTTGGGAAATCGCATTTGGACTTTTAGTCGTATTATCTGTCCACACCATCCCCTTTTTCTCTTCTGGAAGCTGTGCAAAGTTTTGAAGATGAAACACTTCCCCGCTCCATCCTGCCTTCGTTGTTAATCCTAGCTTTTTAGCATACGTTTCTATCATATGCTCGTCTTTTGCCGTTATGTCTTTTCCGAGCTGTCCAAATGTGGCATTACAGCTTTCTGCAAAACTATCGTGAAAAGATAATGTGCCTTGATCTTTTTGAGCTTTTTTTCCGTAAATATTTGTTGAACAGTTAAATGTTCGGTTTTCCACGTTTGGTAATTGTTCAAGAGCTGCAGCCGCAATAACGGTTTTGAAAACAGATCCAGGGGTATAAGGAATAAGCATACGGTTATAAACTCCACCATCTCCATAAGGCTTGACCTCATTAATCTCAGGGCGGCTTACAAGTGCTTCAACAGTATTATTTTCAATATTCACAAGAACTGCTCCACCTTGCTTCAAACCGCTGCTGTCTACAATTCTCTCCACTGCACTTTGCTTTTCTTTATTGAGCGTTGTTTTCACTTTAACAGGATAAAAAGGATTAGGAGCTCCTGTATACTTTACGTTTAAGCCAAACAAAGGGTTTCCTTGCCGATCTACATGATAGAGAAGCTTCGACTCCTCTTCCTGAATTAAAAATTCATCAAAAGCTGACTGCAGTCCTGTAATACCAACAGACGTTTGAGTAGAAAGTTCGCCTTCTTTTAGTCTCTCATCATAACGTTCGACAAGGAGATCTCTGTTTTGTCCTGTTAAACCAATTAAATGTTCTGCAAAATGTCCTCCGTCATCCTTTTGAAGAGGAACAGCAAAAAGGCCAGGAATCTTTAAACTATTGATGCTTTTCATTTCAGTTTCTGTGATTTCTTTCTCAATGACAACAGGCTCACTTGCTTTGTTTAACTTGTCTTTGAGCGCATATTCAGACATACCAACAAAGGACGCCACCTTATCACTTGGCCACTTCAATTCTTTTAAAAAAGGAAACATAACAAGAGATAATGAAGAATGGTGTGTAAGCGGCTCTCCATTTTGATCTACAAATTTTCCTCTTCCATCATCAATTACCATTTCTTGAGTACGCTGTCTTACACTTGCTTCTATTAAATTAATATGATGACGTGAAAAAGATTCTGTTTGAATAAGCTGTATTTGTGCAAGACGTGCTACAAGAATAAGCATAAAACATAAGAGGATAAAAGCTAATTTTTTCATTCGTTTATATGGTTTCATAAAAAAACACCTCGTTACAATTGTCGACGAGGTGTTCTTATTTCAATCATTTTTTTATTAATTTACAGCTGTAATCTTAACAAGCATCTCTCCACCTGGTGTTTGAACAAGAACTTCATCACCAATGTGTTTGCCCATAAGCGCTTTTGCAATTGGAGAATCGTTAGAAATGCGGCCTTCAAATGGATCTGCTTCTGCGCTTCCTACAATTGTATATTGTTCTTCATCTCCATCAGGTTGCTCTACAAATGTAATCGTTTTACCAAGAGAGACTGTTGAAGAATTTTCGTCTCCTTCAATAATCTTAGCGTTACGAATCATTGTTTCAAGAGTTGAAATGCGACCTTCAACGAAAGCTTGCTCATCTTTTGCAGCATCGTACTCTGAGTTCTCTGAAAGATCTCCAAAACTACGTGCAATTTTAATTCTCTCTACAACTTCTTTACGTTTTACTGTTTTCAGTTGCTCTAACTCCGTCTCAAGCTTTTCTTTCCCTTCTTGAGTCATTGGATATTCTTTTTCCGTTGCCATAACTCTTCACTCCTTCATATATAAGCGTGTCTCTACTTTGTAAAGAGATGCTTGTAAATAAACAGGCTATGTACTATAAGAAAGAAAATTTGTGAAATGGCGCCTATTAGGCGCCATTCTTCATTCTTATCGTTTATCATATGCATCTTCTCTATACAAATACGTTTTAAATGTTATCTACCATATCGTATTATAAAATAGCATTTTGTTCAAGAATTGTTTGAATCTTAGTACACATCAAATCAATTGCGACATGGTTTTGTCCACCTTCTGGCACAATGATATCTGCATATCGTTTTGTTGGTTCTATGAACTGGTTGTGCATTGGACGAACAACTTGTACGTATTGATCAATAACAGATTCCAGTGAGCGACCACGTTCTTTAATGTCACGTAGAAGACGACGCACAATTCGTAAATCCGCATCAGTGTCAACATAAAGTTTAATATCCATTAAGTCACGCAGGCGGTCATCTTCTAGTACAAGAATTCCTTCTACAATAATTACATCTTTTGGTTCTTCAATAATGATTTCTTCAGAACGAGTATGCATTGTATAGTCATATACAGGCTTTTCAATACTCTCGTAGCGAAGAAGACTTTCAAGCTGTTCTACTAAAAGATCATTATCAAAAGCAAGTGGATGATCATAATTGGTTTGCAAACGCTGCTCAAGCGGTACACTGCTTTGATCCTTATAATAGAAGTCTTGTTCTAAAAGCATAATAGAATGCCCTTGAAAATGTTCATAAATTGCTTTTGTTACGGTCGTCTTGCCTGAGCCTGAGCCTCCTGCAATTCCAATAACAACTGGTTTTTTCCCCATTTTAAATCTCCTTCCGCATCATGTTGTATGGGTAAAGGGGTTGTTCTACTTTAAATTGAACAATTTGCAATGGGTGTCTAGCTGCATCAAGCTCATTGCCTTTTTCATCCCAAATTTGCTCTACAACTGTTGTAAATGTCCCACTCTCTGGTCCAAAAAACTCGACTTCTTGTCCACGTTTGAAGAAATTACGTTGTTGCAAAGTCACCATTTTCGTTTCTTCATTATAATCAAGCACAAGTCCACAGAAATCATGTGTTGTTGTTTTGCTATGCTCTCCAAACATCTGCTCTTCGTGTCCTGGTACGCCTTCAAAGAAAGCTGTTGCTGTCTCTCTATTTGCACATTTATTAAGCTCTCTTAGCCATTCTTCTTGAATTGTAAAATTGTCAGGATCTGCACAGTAAGCATCAATAACTTTGCGATAAACTGTTACAACGGTTGCAACGTAGTGAATAGATTTCATACGTCCTTCAATTTTCAAACTATCGATGCCCATCTCAATCATTTTAGGGATAGATTGAATTAAATTCAAGTCTTTTGGACTCATTGCAAATGGAGCATCTCCCTCGTTAAACAAAGGAGCTTCTTCGTTATTTTCATCCATTTCGAATAAGCCATAGTCCCAGCGACATGACTGACAGCAACCACCACGATTTGAATCCCGCGCTGTCATATGATTGCTTAATACACATCGACCAGAATAAGCAATACACATTGCACCGTGGATAAACGATTCAATTTCAATATCTACTTTTTCTTTCATCTCACGAATTTCTTCTGCACTTGTTTCCCGAGCAAGTACAACGCGCTCTAATCCTTCTTCTTTCCAAAACTGGACAGCTTTCCAGTTAGCAAGCGACTGCTGGGTACTTAAATGTACTTCAAGTGATGGAGCTACCCTACGACAGGTTTCAATAATGAGTGGATCAGCAACGATAATACCTGCTACTCCTGCTTTGTTAAGACCTTCTAGATACTCTTCAAGACCATCGATGTTCTCATTATGTGCATAAATATTTGTTGTAACATAGATGCGTGCTCCATATTTCCGTGCAAAAGCCGCCCCTTCAGCCATTTCTTCCATTGAGAAGTTATCTGCATTTGAACGGAGGCCATATTCACGTCCACCGATAAAAACCGCATCTGCTCCGTAATGAACGGCTACTTTTAATTTTTCTAAATTCCCCGCTGGAGCAAGCAGTTCTGGTTTTTTAGTAATAACGCGTTTTCCATCTACAACCTCGGCTACTTTAATTGCCATTCCCTCTTCACTCCTCTTTAATAAACGGTTTCTTTAAAGAAAAATCCTGTATCAAGCATACGATTTTTCGGCTGAATTGCTTCTAAATCTTCTAATAATGTTTCCTTAATGTCTTCATATTTCTCTCGATTTTCAACACATAAGTCAATAGCTTGACGATATTTCTTTGTGACATCTACAAGGTAATCGATAGATTTTAAAATCCCGTCAATTTTAAACGAATCAACGCCTGCATCTATCATTTCTTCAAGTTCATCAATAATACAAACATCATTTGGACTCATAATATGTGTTCCATTTTCATCTTCAAAAATCGGATACTTATTTCCACGTTCTTTATCTAACAAAAACATATTTTTAGTACCTTTTCGATTTTCAATTTCCATCGCTTTTTCTTGATACAAGAAATAGTGACCTAAAAGCGGGCGTTTTGATTGGAACATGCATGTCATTCCATGAACCTGAACTTCGATTTCTACATCTGCATTTTCTTTAATTTCCACAATAGCATCCATGTTTAGCTCTCGCGCCAAAACAGCACGTTTTGAGCCTTTGCGTCCCCAATAGTTACAAACATACCAGTTTGTTCCTGTTGTTTCCGTACTCCAATGAAGAGTCATAGTTGGAGCTACTTCACGTGCTGTCATTAAGACAGCTGGATCACCATAAACAATGGCATCAACACCTGCATCTTGTAAAAACAAAATATAGTTTTTTAATTCATCTACTTTGTCATTATGAAAAATAGCATTCATAGCTACGTACACTTTCTTATGAAGCCGATGAGCAACGTTGATAGCTTCTACAACGTCTTCACGCTTAAATTCTCCTGCTAAGCGTAAACCGTAACGAGCCTCCCCAATTAAAAAAGCATCCGCTCCTGCTAAAGCTAATCTCTCAATGTCCCCAACACATGTGGGAGTAAGTAAAATCTCCGGTTTCTTCACGTGTTTCACCTCTTTTGTGTACTAATTGCGATTCCATCTCCAATTGGTAATATTGCCGTTTGGAAATCTGAATGACCCATTAACCATTCATTATAGTCATTTATCTTCTTAATCAAACTTCGCTTACGACGTGTTTCAGCTTGGATTTCTCCTGTTACATATCCTTTAAAGAGCACGTTATCACTGACAACAATTCCTCGTTCAGAAAGTATTGGTGTATAAGCGTCAAAAAAACGCTTATATTGACCTTTGGCCGCATCGATAAAAATGACATCATAAGGTGCTTTGGCGTTTGCTTTTTCCACAGCTTCTAAAGCATCACCAAAGATAAGGGTAATATTTTCTTGTTGATCTGATTGAGCTAAAAAGCGTTTTGCTTGCTTGTATCGCTCTTCATTACGTTCTATTGTTACAACCTCTGCTCCAAGCTCTTTTGCCATTCTTAAAGACGAATAGCCAATTGCTGTGCCAATTTCTAAAATGCGTTTTGGCTGATAAAGGCGTAAAACTTGCAGAAGAGACTCAATGCTAACAAGCTCCATAATTGGAACGTGATTTTCTAAAGCATACTGCTCCATTTCTAGGAACAAATCATCTCTTTTTGGAACTAGATTTTCAATATAAGCGTTTATTTCATGAGAAAGCACTTGTCTTTCCTCCGATCATTTCAGTCCTGTTGATTGATATAGAACTACAATTCTAATATTATAAAGGTTTTCCCCTATAGAGTAAACCTTTATACTACGAAAATAATCTTTCTCACAAAAAAGGCTGTGAAAGATTCACAACCTTTTTTGTCGTATTTATTTTTGAAAACGTTCTTCTGTAATATGCTTTTCTTTTTCCTTGTTATGTTCTTCAAGCGTTTTTGTAAAGATGACCTCTCCACTTTCTGTTGCTAAGAAATATACATAATCCGTTTGTTCAGGAGATAAAGCAGCCTCAATCGATTCTTTCCCAGCATTTGCAATTGGTCCCGGTGTTAAACCTTTTACCTTATACGTATTGTAAGGTGAGTCCACTTCCAAATCTTTATAAAGTACTCGATCTTTATGACTTCCTAGTGAGTAAAGAACAGTTGGATCTGTTTGAAGACGCATATCCTTTTCTAGTCGATTATAAAATACGCTCGCTATCTTTTTGCGATCGGTTTGGTCTGTTGCTTCTTCTTCGACAAGAGATGCCATTGTTAATATTTTATGAACCGTCGTTTTTTGTTTTTTAATCTCTGGTTGATATGGAGCAATCACATTGTTTGTTTTTTTAATCATCGCTTCTAGAATTTCCTCTAATGGAACATCTTTCTTATAAAAAGAGTATGTAGCAGGATATAAATAGCCTTCTAGAGGATGCTTAATCTTTGCGTTATCAATCTCAGATGTAACTAAATCCGGATATTTCTTTTTCATATTGTTAATGAAAGCTTTATCATCTAACTTTTGCTCTATTTCCTCTTTTGAGAACTTCGTTCCCTTTGAAATAAGAGTAGAAATTTCATCAAGCTGACGACCTTCTGGAACAGTAATTTTAACAGTTGCTTTGTTTGATACTTTTCCTTCTTGCAGGCGATTAATCATCTCTTTTGGACTCATTGCCTTTGTGAACTCATAGTTTCCTGCTTGGAAGTCATTTAAGTTAGAAAACTTAGCATAGTAGCGAAACACAGTAGCGTTTTTTATTAAATCTTTATCTTCTAGCGTGTGAGCAATTGTAGAAACTGTTGAGCCTGTTGGCACAGACACAATAATTTCTTTCTTGTTTTCTTCGTCTACAGGGCTTAGAGCTGAGTGAATATAAATATAAAGCCCAAGCGCTAAACCAACGAATAAAACAAATAAAATCGACAACACCCACAAAACCGCTTTGCGCACTTTTTTAGCTTCATTTTGTTGCTGCATTAACGTTTGTGAAAAATCAATCGGTTTATTTTTTCGTGCCAATCGTCACTCCTCCCTTTCCGCGATTAATTATACTACATCTTTAACTATTTTTCGCCAATATTAGACAAAAAACACCTCTCCCTTCTTGCATAATTTTTCTTTATGCTTAAATTTACTCTGTTCTGCTCAAGATACAAATTATGGCACATAAAAAAGCCGCTTCCTAAGCTTAGGAAGCGACTTTTACTTTTTTACTCTTCTTCTGAATCAAGTGCATATAGCACTTCTTCAAGCATGTTCCATTCTTCTTCAGTTTCGATTGGCTGAAGTTCGCCATCTTCGCCTTCTCCATTTGGAATGAAGCTAGATGCATGAACGATTACTTCGCCTTCTTCTTCTGATTGAGCAATTGGAGAATAAAGAACGTACGCTTTGTTGAACTGATCAGAGTGGAATGTTGTAATAACCTCACAAAGCTGCTCGTCTCCATTTTCGTCAATTACTGTGATATGTTGTTCTCCGTGATCCATTTTGTCACCTCATTATATTTTTTAAAATTGCTTGCTATCTAAATAACCTTGCAGAATAACGACAGCTGCCATCTTATCAATTACTTGTTTACGCTTTTTACGGCTTACATCAGCAGAAATAAGCATGCGCTGTGCAGCCATTGTTGAAAGACGCTCGTCCCACATTTCAACTTCAAGGTCAAATGTTGATTTTAGCTTTTCTGCAAAGGAAAGGCAAGCTTCACCTCTTGGACCAATTGTATTATTCATATTTTTAGGTAATCCAACGATAATTTTGCTTACCTCGTGTTCTTTAATAAGTTCTTCCAAGCGTGGCAATGCTTTGTTCAGCTGGTTTTCTGGGAACTTAATTGTTTCAATCCCCTGAGCTGTCCATCCCATTGCATCACTTGCTGCCACACCAATTGTTCTTGTACCAACGTCTAATCCTAATGTTCGCAATTTACGCTTCCTCTCGGTGGTTCTTTAAATAGGATTTCACAAGCTCTTCAATTAATTCATCTCGTTCAAGCTTGCGAATAATGTTACGTGCATCCTTATGTCTTGGAATGTAAGCTGGGTCCCCAGATAGCAAATAACCGACAATTTGATTAATTGGGTTGTAGCCTTTTTCTTTTAGTGCCTCATAAACCGTAAAAAGCACTTCATTTACGTTTGTGTCTACTGGGTCTTCATGAAAATCAAATTTCATCGTTCGATCAAATGAACTCATTTTTTCCACCTCACTCATCGTCAACAAAAGAAACAGTTTTAATGCTTATTTTCATTGTACACGAAAAGTACTATGAATTAAACGGATTTTATCCACTGTTTCGCTGCGGACAAAGCATCTTGAATTTTACTTGGGTCTTTCCCGCCTGCCTGAGCCATGTCTGGGCGTCCACCACCGCCGCCACCACATACAGCAGCAACTTCTTTAACAAGCTTACCAGCATGATAGCCGTTCGAAATTAAGTCTTTTGTAACTCCTGCAATAATATTTACTTTTTCATTTTGAGCAGAAGCTAAGACTACAATACCTGTCCCAATTTTGTTCTTCAAGTCATCTACCATCGTACGCAAGTTATTCATGTCTGCTCCATTAACGCTATGAGCAATCACTTTCACACCGTTTACTTCTTCCACTTCATTGATTAAGTTCCCTGCTTCAATGTTTCCAAGCTTTGCTGCAAGAGATTCGTTTTCACGTTGTAGTGTACGAATTTCGTCTTTTAGTCCTTCTACACGCGTTACAACATCGCGAGGATTTGCTTTTAGCACACTTGCTGCTTGATGTAACAGTGATACTTGCTCATTCATCACTTTGTAAGCAGCTTGACCTGTTACAGCTTCAATACGACGTGTTCCTGCTCCAATTCCTGACTCTGAAACAATTTTGAAAATACCGATGGAAGAAGTGTTCTCAACATGACAACCGCCGCAAAGTTCAAGACTATAATCGCCAACTTGAACAACGCGTACAATATCACCATACTTCTCTCCGAATAAAGCCATTGCCCCCATTTTCTTCGCTTCATTAAGCGATTTGTTTGAAATAGTTACAGGAATACTTTCCCATACTTTTTCATTAACAATTGTTTCAATTTTTTCAATCTCTTCAGGTTGAATTTGACCAAAGTGTGTAAAGTCAAAACGAAGACGATCTTGTGTTACAAGAGAACCTGCTTGGTTTACGTGCTCACCTAATACATCTTTTAATGCTTGATGAAGAAGATGTGTTGCTGTATGGTTTTTCACGATACTGTTGCGTTTATCAGTCGAAATTTCTGCTAAAACGGCTTGACCTTTTGTTAGTGTTCCTTCTACAACTTCTACTGTGTGAAGGTTTTGTCCATTTGGCGCTTTTTGAACATCTTTGACAAGAGCTTTTACACCTTCTCCTGTGATTGTTCCTTTGTCAGCTACTTGTCCACCGCTTTCTGCATAAAATGGCGTTTCATTTAGCATTATTTGAACTTCGCCACTTGATGCTTCCTCCACAAGTTCACCATCTTGAATAATAACTGATACAGCTGTATGAAGGCTTTCTTGACTATAACCAACAAACGTACTTTCTTCTTTAACATCCCCAAGAAGTGCATCTTGAACTTTCATTGAGCCCACATCTTGACGTGCTTCACGCGCTCTTGTACGCTGTGCTTCCATTTCTGCTTTGAAGCCTTCATAATCGATTGTCATGTTATGTTCTTCAGCATATTCTTCTGTAAGCTCAATTGGGAAACCATATGTGTCATAAAGACGGAACGCATCTTCACCAGAAATGACTGTACTATCTTTTTCTTTTTCTTTAGCAATGACGTCATTTAAGATTGCTAATCCTTCATGAAGTGTTTCATGGAAACGATCTTCTTCTGTTTTCATCACTTTTTGAATGAATTCGCTTTTTTCCTTTACTTCTGGATAGAAATCAACCATAATTTCAGCAACTGTTGGAACAAGCTCATACATGAATGGACGGTTAATATTAATTTGTTTTGCATAACGGACAGCACGACGTAATAAACGACGTAATACATAACCACGGCCTTCATTTGATGGAAGAGCTCCATCTCCAACAGCAAATGCTACAGTACGAACGTGGTCTGCAACTACTTTGAACGCTACATCATGATCTGTATTCTCACCGTATTTCAAGCCTGAAATCTGTTCTGTTGCATTAATGATTGGCGTGAATAAATCAGTCTCAAAGTTTGTTTTTGTTTCTTGGATGATTGAGCACATACGCTCAAGACCCATACCTGTATCAATATTTTTCTTTGGAAGTGGTGTGTATGTGCCATCTGGATTGTGATTAAATTGAGAGAACACAAGGTTCCATACTTCTAAGTAACGCTCGTTTTCCCCACCTGGATATAGTTCTGGATCACTTTCATCATTACCATATTCTGGTCCACGGTCATAAAAAATTTCCGTATTTGGTCCACTAGGGCCTTCTCCAATATCCCAGAAGTTCCCTTCTAAACGAATGATGCGCTCTTCAGGTACTCCAATTTTATCTTTCCAGTAATCAAAAGCTTCATGGTCTTCAGGGTGAACTGTTACAGAAAGCTTTTCTGGCTGGAATCCAATCCAGTTTTCACTTGTTAGAAACTCCCATGCCCATTCAATTGCTTCTTCTTTAAAGTATTCCCCAATTGAGAAATTACCTAACATTTCAAAGAAAGTATGGTGACGTGCTGTTTTCCCTACATTTTCAATATCGTTTGTACGGATTGCTTTTTGGGCATTACAAATGCGAGGGTTATCTGGAATAACGCGACCATCAAAATATTTCTTTAAAGTAGCAACCCCACTGTTGATCCAAAGCAGCGTCGGATCCTCGTGCGGCACAAGTGATGCACTTGGTTCAACGCTGTGTCCCTTCTCTTTAAAAAAGTCTAAAAACATTTGGCGAACTTCAGCTGAACTTAGCTTTTTCATGCTAATTCCTCCTTGTATACTATGTAAATGAAAACACAAAAAAAGCCCTAATCCCTCATTAATAGCAGGGACGAGAGCATTACTCGCGGTACCACCCTGATTACGAACTCTTTCGTTCGTCACCTCGATAGAGCACTAACGTAGCCTGCACGATAGGTTTATAAGCCTACACTCCGGATTAGCTTTCTGCTACTCTTCGCTTGGAACATTTTACAGCCTTGAATATTCCTCTCTTTGTAAGCGGGCTTTAGCATACTCTTTCCATCATCGTTTTGTTATATATTATAACCATTATGGCGCTATTATAGACAACTTTCCATGTGGTTGTCAATCACTTGGAGAGGGGGATCTCATATAAGTGATTGTTACTTTCAATATAGCTAACAGCGGGACAGCTAAAATTAATCCTAATACCCCTCCAATTTCTCCTCCAAGTAAAAGAGCTAGCATAATGAGAAGCGGGTGAATGTGCAAGGATTTCCCGACAATAAGAGGAGACAATACATTGCCTTCTAAAAATTGCAGCACGAAGATAATAATAACTACAATTATGACCATTTTCACTGAGATCGTAAGAGCAATAACAGCAGATGGAATCGCTCCAATAACAGGTCCGAAATATGGAATGATGTTTGTAACACCAATAATTGTCCCAAGAAAAAAGGGGTACGGCATATGAAAAATCCATAAAAGGATTGTTGCACATGCTCCAATAATAAAACAGACAAGAAATTGACCTCTTAAGTAACTCCCTAGGGAATGGTCTACATCTTTAAGAAAACTCTTTCCTTTATCTCTCCATTTTGCAGGAGTGAGGATAAAAACAAAGTGCTTTATTTTATCAAAGTCTTTCAACATATAAAAAGCAATAAAAGGGATGAGGATGAGAAGAAAAAACATACTAAAAGCAGAGCGAATACTGTCTGCAATTCGATTTAATATCCCTTCAAGCATTTTTTCTGTATCATCAATTGCTCCCTCAATTTTTGTATGAATACCGTCTGGTAAGGAAGATGTATGGTAATGAACTTCACTTACCCATTCCTTGTATGTTCCTACAAAAAGAGGAAGCTGGTCGCCCACTTCCATTACCTGAACAAGAAAAAGTGGAATTCCCTTATAAAGTCCATATCCAACTCCTCCAAAAAAGAGCAAGTAAATAATAAAAAGAGCAAGAGGTCTTTGAATCCCGCTTTTATGCAATTTCTCGACTGTTGGATGAAGCAAATATGTAATAAGTGCTGCTACAATAAATGGAGACAGTACTTTTAATAACATAAATAAAAGTGGCATCCATATATGTTGTAATTTAAAAAAGATAAACAGCGTTAAAAACAGTAGTAATAAAACACTTAATCGATAAAGCCAGCGAAAAGATACAGCTTTCATCATATCTTCCCTCCCTTCAAACTATAGTTTTGATTAAATGAAAAAAAACATGCACAAAAGAAAAGCCTTTTGAATCATTTTGATTCAAAAGGCTTTAGTTAAGAAAAATTTTTCATAACGCGCTTGCGCATTTTTTTCATATTTCGTTTTGAAAAAAGATCGCTTTGACCATCTGTAACACGATTATATGCATATAAGCCAACACCTAAAGCAAGGACAGAAGAAAAAACTTTGTTCATGTCGACTCCTCCAAATTAAAAATTAATTGTTCGATCTTCATCTGAAAACAAGTCATCGAGTGAACTTAAGCTCCCATCTTCTTCAACTTGATGTGTATTAATTTTCCCTTTTGAAATTGTCATCTCAATGAAGCAGCCCCAGCAGTAATATTGATTGACTCCAATTTTCCCAACATCAATACTTTGACAATTTGGACAGCGTAACAATGTACAACACCTCTTTGTTCGTTTATAAGTGTTATCCATTGTTTCCACCATAATGGAAAAACATACTACATAACAGAAGAACCTGAACACCTAAGTTATTTCTTCGATTACATTTAGGTTATGGAATTTGGGTAAAATCATGTACTGTAACCTTTTCCATTCATATGGATTATTTCGTTATGTTTTAATGTTACAAGGGTAACCTAAAAAAATAAAAATGTACTTGTTCTATTTCTTTTAGCACTCTCTAGCCGTTTATCTCTAAGATTACAGGGTATTCGTACATTGAGGGGAGGTCAATTTATATGTGGAATGCAGCAATGTGGGGCGGAATTTCAGGTTCTGCAGTTTTAATCGGCGCGCTAGCTGCGATGCTTCTTCCTATTCAAAAAAAGATAATTGGTTATATTATGGCCTTTGGGACAGGTGTCTTAATTGGAGCTGCGGCATATGAGCTTCTCGGTGAGTCCCTCAATAGCGGTGGAGTGCTTCCAACAAGCATTGGGTTTATAGCAGGAGCTGTTACTTTTACTTTTTGCAATTATATGGTTTCCCGAAAAGGAGCCGCAGAACGGAAACAATCAGAACAAAATGCAGCTACAAGCGGCGGTATTGCTATCTTTATCGGAACCATTATCGATGCAATACCAGAATCCATTATGATTGGAGCAAGTCTTTTAGAGGGACACTCTGTAAGTTTTCTGCTCGTTATTGCCATCTTTATTAGCAATATTCCTGAAGGGCTTTCAAGCACAGCAGGCATGAAAGATAACGGATACTCCAAGCGGAAAATCTTAATTTTATGGATTGCCGTTCTTGCTATTTCCACCTTTGCGTCATGGTCAGGATATTTCTTTCTTGATGGTGCTTCTGAAGCTGTTATGGCTAGTATTGCCGCATTTGCCGGAGGCGGAATTATTGCAATGGTCGCTTCAACAATGATGCCTGAAGCATATGATGATAGCGGTTCAACAACAGGACTTATTACTTCGCTTGGGCTACTCGTGTCTCTTTTATTAAATAATTTTTCATAAAAAAGTCCACAAAGAAGTTTCCCCTTCCTTGTGGACTTTTTTCAATCTACTTCCATAAAATCATATGGGGTAACGTTTTCCATCCCAATCATTGCATCTTTCATGAAAGGAGCTTCATTCTCATCCCACTCTTGCTCGTCTGCTTTTAAGAACGAAGCTAAAGTTGTTTGTCTTTTACCATCATCAGCTCGACTTATTCCAATTTTCAATGCTTCTTCTTCCCCACATAGAATAAGAAACTGTTTACTTCTAGTGATAGCTGTATAAATTAGATTGCGTTTTAACATTCTATAATAGCTTCTTACAACAGGCAGTACAACGATTGGAAATTCGCTTCCTTGGGATTTATGAATAGAGCAGCAATAGGCATGAGTAATTTGGTTAAAATCTGCTTTTGTATATGATACTTCATTTCCATCAAAAGAAATAACAAGCATATCTTGTTTTTCTGTATTTTCTTTTGCGTAAAAAACAGATACAATTTCTCCGATGTCTCCATTAAATACATTGCTTTCTGGCTGATTCACAAGCTGCAATACTTTATCTCCAACGCGATATGAAACACTTCCATACTGAATTTCTCGTCTTTTATGTGACGAAGGGTTAAAAAGCTCTTGAAGGGCCACATTGAGATGATCAATTCCTGCATTTCCTTTATACATAGGAGCTAACACTTGAATATCCCGAGCTGTAAATCCCTTCTTAATCGCATTCTGACATACTTGTTTGACAACTTCGGTAATTTGTCCTTGATGACAGGTTAGAAAGGATCGATCTCCTTGTGGCTTGCGAATATCATCAGGCATTTTTCCATCTTTAATCATATGAGCAAGTTCAATAATTGAAGACCCTTCCTCTTGTCTGTAAATATCCACAAGCCGAACAACGGGTACAATATCTGATGTTAGCAAGTCTGTTAATACTTGCCCAGGACCAACTGATGGAAGCTGATCTTCATCTCCAACAAGAACTACTTGCATATCTTCTGGAAGAGCACGGAAAAGCTGATGGGCGAGCCACGTATCTACCATTGAGACTTCATCAACAATGAGAAGACGCCCTTTAATTGGATCTTCTTCATCATGATCAAATCCTTCTTGTCCATTCCATTTTAAAAGTCGATGAATTGTAACAGCAGGTAACCCTGTTGCTTCGCTCATCCGCTTTGCGGCTCTACCTGTTGGTGCTACAAGAAGAACTGGAAAAGGTTCATCTTTTTTATAGCTAGTTGGATCAAGAGAGCAGCCATGAAGCTCAGCATACAGTTCAACAATTCCTTTAATAACCGTTGTTTTTCCTGTTCCAGGGCCTCCTGTGAGAACCATCATTGGTGACATCAGCGCTTTTTGAATTGCTTCACGCTGAGACGGCGCATATTGGATATCTAAGCGTTCTTCAAGTTCACCAAGCGCTAGGAGAAACTCCGACTCTGGGAATTGATCTTCGTACTGAGTTTGAGCTAAAATATCCTCAATAACGTTCACTATTCCTTTTTCCGCATAGTAGAGGGATGGAATGTAGATTCTTTCTTCTTTTACAAAAAGCTTCTTTTCTTTTGTTAATGCCGCGAGACCTTGTTCTAAATCCTCTATCTTGATTTCCTCATCTGAACGTAGAAGTTCAACAGTCCAATCAAAAAGCTGTGTTTGAGATAAATACGTATGCCCATCTTGTACACATTGTTTTTCAACTACAAAAGCAAGTCCCGCTCGAATCCGATCTGGATGAGCTCCTTTAATACCTAGTTTTCCTCCAAGCTCATCTGCCCGTTTAAAGCCAATCCCGTCAATATCCTCCACAAGCTGATATGGATTTTCATTAATAATCTGTAGCGCTTCATGCTTATACATTTGGAAAATTTTCATGGAAAGCTGAGGGCCAAATCCATATTGAGAAAGCTTGATCATAACATCTTCTAAACCACGGTTTTCGACAAGCGCTTCATAAAGAGCATCAGCTTTTTCACTTGATAGATTTGCTACACCTCGCAAATTCTCACGATCTTGAAGAATACGTAAAATAGCTTGGTCTCCTAGTGTATCCACAATTTTTTCAGCTGTTTTTTTTCCGATTCCTTTAAATAGGTCACTTGAAAGATAAGAGATAACGCCTTCTCTTGAATGTGGAAGCTCTTTTTGAAACATATCCGCTTGAAACTGCCATCCAAAACGTGGATGTTCTTTTAACTGTCCATAAAATGTATATCGTTCTCCTTCATGTAAAGGAGGAAGATAACCGGTGACAGTAAGGTTGTCATCACTAATATGAACATTCGTTTCTCCAACCGAAATTTTAGCTACCGTATATAAGTTATCCTCATTATGAAAAATAGTTGCTGAAATCTTTCCCTTCACAAATGGACGGTCATCACTCTTGTCTACAACATTTTTTAACTCTTCCTGCATGGCACACACCCCCTCTATTCGGACTGTGTTAAAATTCGTTTTGCATTGCCTGCAAGCAGGTGACCTTCATCAATTTCAAGCGCCCGGTCCAGCATTTCTAATGCCTTTTCTCCATCTTCTTTATAGGCATAACCAACACCTAAGTTATAGTAAGCATCAGCATGGTTTTTATCTTTTTCAATAACGCTTGAAAATTGTTGGATTGCCTCATCTACCATTTCAAGACGTGCTAAGCACAAACCATATTGAAATTTTGCTTCTATATCTTCTTCGTTTAATTCAACTGCTCTCTGTAAATACGGAAGCGCCAGTTTCACTTGATCTTCATTCATGAATGTTAAACCAAGCATAAAGTGAACATCACTTGAATCTACCCCTTTTTGAAGCGCTTTTTGAAACTCTACACGTGCCTTTTGGAACTGTTCGCCTTCAAAGTAAATCGTTCCTGCCCCGTAATGTGCTGTTCCTGCTGTTTCATCAAGCTCAAGTGCTTTATCAAAAAAACGCAAAGCTCGCTCATTTTCTCCAACAGCTCCAAGCAAGTTACCAAAATTAATATAAGAAACCGCGTTTCCTGGTTCTTTTTCAATTGCTTCTGTAAAAGCTTTAGCTGCTTCCTCTAGCTTACCTTCTTGCATATATTGAATTCCTTTTGCATTTAAATCGCCCACTATTTTTCACTCCAAATAAAATTTATGTAAATACCTATAGTTTCTAAATCCATATGTCTATCATACACAATAGCCCTAGCCTTTAAAAGGCTAGGGCTTGTTGTTATACGTAAGTTAGTCGTTCACTTTCTTTGTACACTTCATCAATTGTTGCACCACCGAGACATTCGTCTCCATTGTAGAGTACAACAGCTTGTCCTGGCGTTATTGCACGAACAGGCTCATCAAACACAACGCGAATATGATTTTCATCAATCTTTTCCACTTTTACTCCATAATCGTTTTGACGATAGCGGAATTTCGCCGTACATGTTAACTCATCACCCATTTCCTTATCACTTACCCAACTGACATTTGTGGCAATAAGAGAATGAGAGTAAAGAAGATCATTATGAAAGCCTTGATCAACATAAAGAATATTTTTTTCAAGATCTTTTCCAACAACAAACCAAGGTTCGCCGCTTCCACCAATACCTAAACCTTGACGTTGGCCAATTGTATAATACATTAAGCCGTCATGTTTGCCTTTTACTTCCCCGCTTAACGTACGCATTTCACCAGGCTGTGCTGGTAAATATTGACCTAGGAACTCTTTAAAGTTACGCTCTCCAATGAAACAAATACCTGTGCTATCTTTCTTCGTTGCTGTTGCAAGCTCAGCTTCTTTTGCAATTTCGCGCACACGTGATTTTTCAAGTTCACCAATTGGAAATAGCACTTTTGAAAGTTGCTCTTGTGTAAGCTGATTCAAAAAGTACGTTTGGTCTTTGTTTTCATCAATGCCACGCAACATTTTGTATTCCCCATCACGATAAGCAACGCGCGCATAGTGACCTGTTGCTAAATAATCTGCTCCAAGGGTCATTGCGTGATCAAGGAAAGCTTTAAATTTAATTTCCTTATTACACATAACATCAGGGTTTGGTGTACGTCCTGCTTTATATTCTTCTAAAAAGTACGTAAATACTTTGTCCCAATACTGTTTTTCAAAGTTGACCGCATAATATGGAATGCCAATTTGATTACAGACTCGAATGACATCATTGTAATCTTCTGTTGCTGTGCAAACTCCAAATTCGTCTGTGTCATCCCAGTTTTTCATAAAAATGCCGATGACATCATAGCCTTGCTCTTTTAAAAGAAGAGCCGCAACAGAAGAATCAACGCCACCGCTCATTCCAACGACAACACGGGTATCTTTTGGTGCTTTATTCATTTTTTTCTCTTCCTCCGTTATATTTTTAATCTCTTTACTATAGCAGCTGTCTCACACGCTGCGCGAGCAATTTGCTCGGTTGTATTTCCAAGCCCAAAGCTAAATCGGACTGAAGATGTAACACGTTCTGAACCTTTTCCAAATAGTGACACTAAAACGTGGGAAGGTTCAATCGATCCTGCCGTACATGCTGAACCACTCGAAGCTGAAATTCCTGCTAAATCAAGATTAACAAGCAAGGACTCAATATTTACTCCTTCAAATGACACATTTAAAATATGAGGCAATGAAAATTGTGGATTTCCGTTCACTTCAAACTGTACCTCTTCTTTTACAAGTGTATCAATAAACAATCTTTTCCATTCATTATACTGCTCTGTTCGTCTTTCTAACGTGTCCATCGCAATTTTCACTGCTTCTGCAAACCCAACAATACTTGGAACATTTTCTGTACCAGCTCTTCGCTTACGCTCTTGTTCCCCACCATATAAAAGCGGTGTAAAAGAAACGCTATTTCTGACATATAAAAAGCCAAGCCCTTTTGGTCCATTAATTTTATGAGAAGAAACCGACAGTAAATCAACACCAAGCTCATCTACTCGGAAAGGAACAACACCATAGGCTTGTACTGCATCAGTATGGAAAAAAGCTTGATGGTTTTTCAGTAGAGCGCCAATAGCTTCAATAGGCTCCATTGTCCCTACCTCATTATTTCCCATCATAATCGACACAAGAATAGTTTCATCTGTAAGCGCTGCTTTAATGTCTTCAATGCTTACTCTTCCTTTATTATCAACAGGCAAGTAAGTTACGCGAAACCCTTGCTTTTCAAGATATTCACAGGCATGGAGAACAGCATGGTGCTCAATTTCTGTTGTAATAATGTGCATCCCTTTATCTTTGTTATGCAAAGCTGTACCAATAATAGCAAGGTTGTCCGCTTCCGTTCCACCGCTTGTAAAGATAATCTCATCTGGTTTTGCTCCAATGCTACTTGCCATTGTTTGGCGTGATTCATCAAGCAAATGCCTACTTTCTCTTCCAAATGAATGAATGCTTGAAGGATTCCCAAACGTTGTTTGCATAGCTTCCGTTACAACTTTAATGACAGAAGGATGAAGAGGCGATGTTGCCGCATGATCGATATAAATTTTTTCCACTCCGGTTCACTCCCTTAAAAACAGTTTCCTAAATATAAAACATATAGGCGTCATTATCGCCATCTTCGCTGTGATTTGCTAAATCTTCAAGCGTTGTGTTTTCAAGCACTTCTTTCACAGCATCACGAATTCGCAACCATAACTCTCGCTTTGCTGGCTCTTCCTGTTCAATTCCTTCTACAGGGCTAATTGGTCCTTCAAGAACGGAAATAATATCTCCAGCTGTAATATCTCCTGGCTCCTTGGCAAGTAAATAGCCACCATACGCTCCGCGAATACTTTTCACAAGTCGCGCATTGCGAAGAGGGGAAATAAGCTGCTCTAGATAGTGCTCTGATAAGTCATGTGCTTTTGCAATACTTTTTAACGAGATTGGACCTTCACCATGATTTTTTGCTAATTCAATCATAATTGTTAAGCCGTAACGTCCTTTTGTTGAAATTTTCAAATTCAGCACCCCTTCATAATTCACTAATATATACACTTGTTCTTTTTATCTATAAACGATTCACATCTTTAACTAAAAAACAATATAAACAAACTAATATGATTAAGCTAATGTAATATGTTAATGTAAATAATATATTTTATACTATTTCATTATAGCCTTCAACCTTTGACATTATAGCATATTATGAAGATATCGTGCATGTTTTAGACCCTTATATGAGAAGGGATCAAAATACATTTTAATTAGGAGAGATTGTTTAATGAATCACAACCCATTAGCTTACAGAATGCGCCCTTCTTCCATTGACGAAGTGATCGGACAAGAACAGCTTGTTGGAGAAGGGAAAATCATTCGTCGTATGGTTGAAGCAAATCAGCTTCGCTCCATGATTCTTTATGGCCCCCCTGGAACAGGGAAAACAACGATTGCTACAGCAATAGCTCGAAGTACTAAAAAGCCATTTCGACAGCTTAATGCCGTTGTACACGCAAAAAAAGACCTAGCCATTGTAGCAGAAGAAGCTAAAATGTCTGGAAGTGTCATTTTACTTCTTGATGAAGTCCATAGACTTGATAAAGGAAAGCAAGATTATTTGCTTCCTTTTTTAGAGAACGGACAGATTATTTTAATTGGAGCAACAACGAGCAATCCATATCATGCTATAAATCCAGCAATAAGAAGCCGCTGTCAAATCTTTGAGGTTACACCGCTTTCTTCACAAGAAATCAAACTTGCCGTAACACGAGCAATTGAAGATAAAGAAAAAGGCCTTGGTAAAGAGAAAATTATAATTACTGATGAAGCATTGGAACATTTTTCAACAGCTTCAAATGGTGATGTTCGAGCAACCCTTTCAGCACTTGAACTCGCTGCTCTCTCAACAAAACAAAATGAACAAGGAGAAATTGAAATTACCCTTGATGTTGCAGAAGAATGCCTTCAAAAAAAAGCGCTCGTTCACGATAAAGATGGTGACGCTCACTATGATGTTTTGTCTGCTTTTCAAAAATCCATTCGAGGCAGTGATGTAAACGCAGCTCTTCACTATCTTGCTCGCCTTATTGTGGCAGGTGATTTGGAAAGCTTAAACAGAAGATTGCTCGTTATTGCCTATGAAGATGTTGGACTTGCCAACCCACAGGCAGGAGCACGTACCCTTTCCGCCATTGAAGCATCTGAGCGGCTCGGTTTTCCAGAAGCACGCATTCCGCTTGCGAATGCTGTTGTTGACTTGTGTCTTTCTCCTAAATCAAACTCAGCTTACAAAGCACTTGATAAGGCAATTGAGGATGTAAAAAACGGAAAAAGCGGGGAAATTCCTCTCCATCTAAAAGATGCGCATTATAAAGGAGCTGGAAAACTCGGCCGCGGCGTTGAATACAAGTATCCTCATGATGCTCAATCAGGTTGGGTAAATCAGCAATACTTGCCTGATTCACTTATTAGAGCACAGTATTATAAACCAAAGCATACCGGAAAATATGAGCAAGCTTTGAGCCAAGTGTATGCTAATATTAATAATAAAATAAAGAAGTAAGAAGGAGATGAATATGAAAAGAAAGATAGCTGTTGTAACAGGTGCAAATTCTGGCATGGGGCTTTCAACAACAGTCGGTTTAGCAAAAGAAAACATACATGTTGTAATGGCTTGTCGCAATCAACAGCGCGGAGAAGAAGCGCTTCGACTAGCAAAGGAAAAAAGCGGAGCTTCTCATATCGAACTTTTACTTTGTGATTTGGAAGACTTTGATAGTATATCCCACTTTGTCGAACAGTTTACAAACAAATGGGGAGTGCTAGATGTTCTTGTAAATAATGCTGGCGTTATTTCTCTGAAAAGAAAAGTAACAAAAGAAGGATATGAAGCACAGCTTGGTGTTAATCATCTTGGACATTTTCTGTTGACCCTTCTTCTTTTAGATTCTTTAAAAGCTGCTCAAAAAGCAAGGATTGTTAACGTCTCCTCTGGTGCCCATAAATGGGGACGAATTCACTTTGAAGATATGAATTTAGAAACTAATTACAGTGTTATGAAAGGATACGGGCAATCTAAACTCGCCAATATCTTATTTACAAAAGAGCTAGCTAAACGTCTCTCACATACTGATATTACAGTAAATGCTCTTCACCCAGGAGCAGTGAGCACAAACTTAGGAATTAACCGCTCTACTGGATTTGGAAAAAGCGTTTATAAAGTATTAAATCCTTTCTTTCAATCTCCTGATAAAGGAGCAGAGACAGCTCTCTATCTTGCTAAAAGTGCTGAAGTTGATGACGTAACAGGAGGCTACTTTTATAAACAGAAACCTGCCCGTGTTTCAAAAAGAGCTAAAGATCCTTATCTAGCCCAGCTCCTTTGGGAGTGGAGTGAAGAAGAACTCTCTAAAAAAGGATATAAAAAATAAGCCAGGGGTTCCCCTGGCTTATTCGTCACCAACACGCTTAATTTTAATATCTTTTAAAAGATCGTTAATAACATGTCCTCCCATAATGAGCCCTGCTACAGATGGAACAAAAGCATTTGAAGAAGGTGGCATTTGGGCCTTACGAATCTTCGCGTCTTCTTTTCCTACATATTTTTTCACTTCATCACGGATGACAATTGGTCTTTCGTCTGAAAAGACAACTTTAATCCCTTTATGAATTCGTTCTTTTCGTAAACGTGTGCGAATGACTTTTGCCATTGGGTCTGTATGTGTTTTTGAAATGTCTGCAATACGGAATCTTGTTGGATCTGTTTTATTTGCAGCTCCCATGCTTGAAATGATCGGAATGTTTCGTTTTAAGCACTCTTTCATAAGATGAATCTTATATGAAATGGTATCAGAGGCATCGATAACATAATCCAAATTATGAGCAAAAAACTCTTCGTATGTTTCCTCTGTATAAAACATTTTCAAACTCACGACTTCGCATTCTTTATTAATGTCGTGAATACGTGCCGCCATTAAGTCTACCTTTGGTTGCCCTACTGTTGACAAGAGCGCATGAATTTGGCGGTTAACGTTTGTAATGTCCACATCGTCCTTATCCACAAGCACGATTTTTCCAACGCCTGTACGTGCTAGTGCTTCAGCTGCAAATGACCCAACGCCACCAACACCAAGCACAGCAACAGTACTGTTTTTTAATGTTTCTAGTCCTTCTTTTCCAATTGCTAATTCATTACGAGAAAACTGGTGTAGCATGTATTTCACACTCCGTTATTTATATTAGTCAAGTTAGCAGTGTTATTATAACATCTTGTCTAATTCATGAGAAAACCCTATGCAACTAAATTGCATAGGGTTGAATAGGTTAAGTTACATGTCCCAATCGTGCCGTCCTTAAGTTCCTAAGTTTTGAACCCGCTCTCGGCAGGTGGGTGCTCTGATCTAACCTTTGTACGTCCTTATGAAAGGCATGTACTCCAGTTAAAAACTTCAAGCTCCCTAATGTATAGCTGTTCGGTCAAAACAACAGGCAATGAGACGAACACATCAGGACTGTTAATGTATTAGTATAGTATCACATAGAATGACCCTTTGCAAGAGTTGACGCTCGCAAATTAGTCTTCTTTTTTAGCGGTACTTTTTAACGATAATTCCTCAAGCTGTGCTTCATTGACAGGTCCTGGAGCATTTGTTAATGGACAGCTTGCACTTGTTGTTTTCGGGAAAGCAATTGTATCACGCAAGTTTGTACGTCCTGCTAGAAGCATAACAAGGCGATCAAGACCAAGTGCAATTCCACCATGTGGAGGTGTTCCATATTCGAAAGCTTCCATCAAGAAACCGAACTGTTCTTGTGCATCTTCTTCTTTCATTCCAAGTGCCTTGAACATCTTCTCTTGAATATCTCGTTCATAAATTCGAAGTGATCCTCCGCCAAGCTCATATCCATTTAGAACAAGGTCATATGCTTGTGCTTTTACTTCTTCAGGAGCTGTTTCAAGTTTCTCCACGTCTTCACGAACAGGCATTGTAAATGGATGATGCGCTGCAAAATAGCGTCCTTCTTCATCATCATACTCAAGAAGTGGCCAATCTGTTACCCAAAGGAAATTAAATTTGCTTTCATCAATAAGCTCAAGGTCTTTTCCTAGTTTTAGACGGAGAGCACCGAGTGCACTTGCAACAACAGATGATTTGTCAGCGACAAACAGCAATAAATCTCCTTGTTCTGCTTCAGCTAGTTTGATAATTTGTTCTTTTTCTTCATCACTGAAGAATTTAGCAATTGGCCCTTTAATTTCATCTTCTACTTTTAGCCATGCAAGACCTTTTGCACCATAGCGAGCTGCATACTCTGTTAAGCCATCAATGTCTTTACGAGAATATTTAGAAGCTGCTCCTTTTACATTAAGAGCTTTTACAGCTCCACCATTTTCAATTGCACTCTTAAATACTTTAAAACCACAATCTGCAGCAAGCTCACCCATATTAATGAACTCCATCTCAAAGCGCGTATCAGGTTTGTCAGAACCAAAACGATTCATTGCTTCTTCATATGAAAGACGAGGGAATGGTGTTGGAATATCAAGTCCTTTTACTTCCTTCATCACTTTCTTCATCATTTGTTCACCAAGTTCGATAATGTCGTTGATTTCTAGGAATGACATTTCAATATCCACTTGTGTGAATTCTGGCTGACGATCTGCACGTAAGTCTTCATCTCGGAAACAGCGCGCAATTTGGTAATAGCGTTCAATGCCGCCAACCATTAGAAGCTGTTTAAAAAGCTGTGGAGACTGTGGCAGTGCATAAAATTCACCAGGATGCACGCGACTTGGAACAAGGTAGCTTCGCGCTCCTTCAGGTGTATCATTTGTAAGCATTGGTGTTTCAACATCTAAGAAACCTTGATCATCTAAAAATGAACGTATAGCTTTTGTTGTTTGATGACGCATTTTGAACGTTTCAAACATAACAGGACGACGAAGGTCTAAATAACGATATTTTAATCGAACATCTTCTGAAACTTCCACTTTGTTATCAATTGCAAAAGGAGGTGTTTTAGATTTGTTAATAACTTCAACATTTTGAACGTGAACTTCGATTTTTCCTGTTGCAAGGTTCTCGTTTACTGTATTGGCTGCACGTGCAACAACTTCACCTTCTACATGTAGGACAAACTCGCTTCGGATGCCTTCAGCCGTTTGAAGCGCTTCTTTCGAAAGATCTGGATTAAATACAACTTGTACAATCCCCGTGCGGTCGCGTAAATCAATAAAAATTAGCCCGCCTAAGTCACGGCGCGTTTGTACCCAACCTTTTAAGTGTACTTTTTCGCCAATAGCTTTTTCAGTTACTTCTCCGCAAAAGTATGATCTTTTTGTCATCTTAATTCCCCCTATAATAATTTTTCTTTCACATATGAAACAAATGACGAAAGCGAAACTTCTTCTTGTTCACCTGTTTCCATGTTCTTTACATTGATAACATTTTGCTCAAGCTCATCATCTCCAAGGACTGCAACATATTTTGCACTAAGTCGATCAGCTGCTTTAAATTGTGCTTTTACTTTTTTATCTTGATAGTCTTTCTCCGCTGCAACTCCGCTTAGGCGAAGATCATTTACAAGTGAAACAGACTTATCTTTTGCTTTATCGCCAAGTGTAACAACGTAGCAGTCAATACCTTGCTCGATTGGAAGCTCAACAGATTCTGCTTCAAGAGCTGCTAGAAGACGCTCAATACTTAGGGCAAATCCAATCCCAGGAGCTTCAGGTCCCCCAATTTGCTCGGATAAACCGTTGTAACGACCTCCTCCACATAGCGTTGTAATAGCGCCAAAGCCTTCTGCTTCGCTCATTACTTCAAATGCTGTGTGATTGTAATAGTCCAGGCCTCTAACAAGATTTGCATCTACCTCAAACGGAATATGTAAGTCTGTTAAGTATTGCTGTACCTTTTCAAAATATTCTTTTGAGTAATCATTTAGATAATCAAGAATAGATGGAGCTGTCTTCATAAGCTCATGATTGCGATCTTTCTTACAATCAAGAATACGAAGTGGGTTTGTTTCAAGACGATTTTGACAGTCTGAACAAAACTCGTTAATTCTTGGTTTGAAGTGATTAATAAGCGCATCTCTATGAGCCATTCTACTTTCTGTATCTCCAAGGCTATTTAAAACAAGCTTCAGTTTCTTCAATCCAAGCGATTGATAGAAATTCATCACAAGCGACAATACTTCTGCATCAATGCTTGGATCATTGCTTCCGATTGCTTCTACTCCAAACTGAACGAACTGACGGAAACGACCTGCCTGTGGACGCTCATAGCGAAACATTGGACCAGTATAGAAAAGTTTAATAGGTTGTGTTGGATTTCCAAACATTTTGTTCTCTACAAATGAACGTACAACAGCTGCTGTACCTTCTGGTCTTAGCGTAATGCTGCGCCCACCTCTGTCTTCAAACGTATACATTTCTTTTTGAACAACATCTGTTGTATCCCCTACTCCGCGTTTAAACAATTCTGTATGTTCAAACATTGGCGTGCGAATTTCTTGATAACGAAACGCACGGCAAATTTCTCTTGCTTTCTGTTCAATATACTGCCATTTCTCAACTGTTCCTGGCAAAATATCTTGGGTTCCTCTTGGGATATCAATGCTCATTTTTGTTCCTCCTTTATAAAATCCATAAAAAAAATACCTTCAACCCCCTACATATATGTAGGGACGAAAGTATTTTCGTGGTACCACCCTAGTTGAAGCCATATTGGGCTCCCACTCTATTTTATAACGCAAAAATTATGCGTTCATCTCCTACTAAGAATAACTCTTTTCAAAGTGAAACCTCAGAAGTGTTCGTTCACTATACAGCAAGTAAAAATGCTTTCAGCCCAAGGCATTTTCTCTCTTTTCTTGTGGGATTATAGCTACTTTTCTCCATCAACGGCAATATATAATATTGTTTTTTCGTAAACTAGCAATTGTCTTCTATATTACGAAGGAACAGGAAGATTGTCAAGAACCTTTCAATTTTATGAGCGCTCTAAATGGCTTTTTAACTTCTGAATTTCTCGTGGTGTGACCCCAAACTCCATTCCTACGTAAAGTGGGTTATTTTCAAGTGATTTCTCATGATAATTAATATCGTGTAATGACTGATGATATCCAAACTTCCGCTCTCCATGTTCGCTAAATTTCATCAAACCCCTCTTTTCTATGTCGAATAAATACTCTTTCTATTTTTCCTTTTTTAACAGGAATTTATACAAATGAAAAGAATATGATGTGGAGTTTAAAAAATGGAGGCGTGTTTGATTGAGTAAATTAAGACGACTGTTTCTTTTAGCCCTTATTCTTGGCTTTTGCTCCTTGACGCTAAACGTTGAAAAGCCAATTGAGGCACAAAGTGAGTTTTTAACAGTTAATGCAAGTACACTTAACGTTCGAAGTGGACCAAGCACAGATCATTCCATTGTAACTGTTGTTCACAATGGAGATATCTTATCACTTATTAAACGTGATATAAGCTGGTCGTACGTTCAACTTTTGAATGGAAAGAAAGGATGGGTATCAAATGTTTATTTAAAAGAAATGACACCTCTTCTTGACGGGAAAGCTCAAGCATCAACATCACCCACTATTCCGTATGACGCTCTTTCAGGTAAAACCATTATTATCGATCCTGGTCATGGCGGAGATGACAGAGGAACAACAGGGAAATTTGGAACATATGAAAAAACGCTTAATCTCAACACAGCTCTTCTTTTAAAACAGACACTTGAAACTCATGGGGCCCATGTTATTCTAACTAGAACAAGTGACAAAACAGTATCTTTAAAAGAACGCGTTGCTTTAGCTAATCGAAATGAAGCAGACTTATTTGTTAGTCTGCACTACAATAGCCATAAGAATCCTTCTATTAACGGGCTTATTACGTACTATTATGAAAGTCCAAGTGCAGCTCATACAATCCATGAAGGGATTGTAAAAAATTCCCCATTAAAAGATGGAAAGACACGCTTTGGTGATTACTTTGTACTTCGAGAAAATGAGCAACCTTCCATTCTCCTTGAACTCGGCTTTTTGAGTAATGGAAAAGAAGAAGAAACGATTACTTCCTCTGATTTTCAAAGAAAAATGGCCTCCTCTATTTCAGAAGGACTAGCAGCTTATTTTCATTAAAAAAGACAAATAGGATTTTTCCTATTTGTCTTTACTTTCTAAAATAAGTGTTACAGGTCCATCATTTGTAAATGAAACGTCCATCATTGCTCCAAACGTTCCCGTTTCTACAATGATTCCTTTTTCTCTAAGTGCTCCATTAAACTTTTCATAAAGAAGTTCAGCTTTGTCTGGTTTAGCCGCTCCCATAAAGTTTGGACGACGACCTTTTCGACAATCGCCGTAGAGTGTAAACTGCGAAACAGATAAAATAGCTCCTTCAACATCTAAAAGCGATAAATTCATTTTTTCACTTTCATCTTCAAAAATACGAAGGTTAGGAATTTTTTCAGCTAAGTACTTTACGTCTTCTTCTGTATCTTCATGTGTAACACCAACTAAAAGAACAAGTCCTTTACTTATTGCTCCAACTGTCGCACCTTCTACTGTTACTTTAGCATCTTTTGCTCGTTGTAATACTACTTTCATCCCGAAACTCCTTGTTTAATGCATAATCCGACGAACAGAGTAGATGTCTGGAATATGCTTAATTTTTTCGACTACTTTATGAAGATGACTAATGTTTGTAATCGCCAGTGACATATGAATACTTGCCATCTTATTACGGTCAGACTTGCCAGAAACGGCGGAAATATTTGTTTTGCTCTCATTTACCGTTTGAAGCACTTCATTTAATAAGCCCGCACGATCATAACCTGAAATTTCAATCTCAACATTGAATTCGCGACCTTCTTTGATATCTGATTCCCATTCAACAGGAATAAGTCGCTCTTGCGCTTCTTCTACGTGCACGTTCGGACAGTCGTCACGGTGTACAGAGACACCCCGGCCTTTTGTAATAAATCCAACAATCTCGTCCCCTGGAACAGGATTACAGCACTTTGAGATGCGGACAAGCAAATTATCGACGCCTTTTACCCGTACACCCGAATCGCGTCTTTTCTTCTTTTGAACTTTGTTCGTTCTGTTCACTTCTTCAACCGTTTCTTTCAAAGCTGCTTCTTGCTGCTCTAAATCACGTTGTTTACGCCATTTGTCTGTAAGTCGGTTAGCAACTTGTAAAGCGGTAATCCCATTGTATCCAACAGCTGCATACATATCTTCTTCGTTTGAAAAATTAAATTTTTCTGTAACACGCTTTAAGTTTTCAGCTGTTAGAACTTCTTTCAAGTCAAACTCCATTTGACGAATTTCTTTCTCAACAAGCTCGCGTCCTTTTTCAATGTTTTCTTCACGCTGCTGTTTCTTGAAAAACTGGCGAATTTTATTTTTAGCTTGTGTTGTTTTAGCAAGCTTAAGCCAGTCTTGGCTTGGCCCATAAGAATGCTTAGATGTTAAAATCTCGATAATATCGCCTGTTTTCAGCTGATAATCAAGCGTCACCATCTTACCATTTACTTTAGCACCAATCGTTTTGTTCCCAATCTCTGAGTGAATTCGATAAGAAAAGTCAATTGGAACAGACCCTGAAGGAAGCTCAATGACGTCTCCTTTTGGTGTGAAAATATATACCATATCAGCAAAAAGGTCCAGCTTTAGAGATTCCATAAATTCTTCTGCATTTGTTGATTCATTTTGAAACTCTAAGATTTCTCTAAACCATGTTAATTTCTCTTCAAACGAAGAGCCTTCACCAACTGCTTTACCTTCCTTGTACGCCCAGTGTGCGGCAATCCCGTACTCAGCAATATTATGCATTTCACTCGTACGGATTTGAACTTCAAGCGGATCACCTTTTGGTCCAATAACAGTTGTATGCAAAGACTGATACATATTTGGTTTTGGCATGGCAATATAATCTTTAAACCGTCCTGGCATTGGTTTATAACATGTATGAATAATACCTAACACAGCATAACAGTCTTTAATACTGTTAACGATAATGCGGACAGCCAAAAGATCATATATTTCATTAAACTGTTTATTTTGAAGCGCCATTTTTCGGTAAATTGAGTAAATATGCTTTGGGCGCCCAGAAATTTCAGCTTTAATCTTCACATCTTCAACTTGTGCTCGAACTTCACCGATAACTTCTTCTAAATATTCTTCACGTTCTGCACGTTTCTTTTTCATCAAGTTTACAATACGATAGTACTGTTGCGGGTTTAGGTAGCGAAGAGACGTATCTTCTAACTCCCATTTGATTTTTGAAATCCCTAATCGATGAGCAAGCGGTGCAAAAATCTCCAGCGTTTCATTAGAAATGCGGCGTTGTTTTTCTTGTGGAAGGTGCTTCAACGTTCTCATATTATGAAGACGGTCTGCAAGCTTAATTAAAATGACGCGGATATCCTGCGCCATTGCTACAAACATTTTGCGATGATTCTCTGCTTGCTGTTCTTCTTTCGATTTATATTTAATTTTCCCAAGCTTTGTTACGCCATCAACAAGCATTGCAACTTCTGCTGTAAAAGCTTTTTCAATTTCTTCAAGAGTAACTTCTGTATCTTCTACAACATCATGTAAAAAGCCAGCCGCTACTGTTGACGGATCCATATCTAAATCAACGAGAATACCCGCTACTTGGATCGGATGAATAATATAAGGCTCACCTGATTTTCGATACTGATGCTGATGAGCCTCTTTTGCAAATTGGTATGCTTTTTCAACAAATAGTAAGTCTTCACCTACTAAATATTTTGCTGCATTGTCAATGACTTGTTCCGCTGTTAGCACTTGTTCATTTGCCATGCAATCACCTTTTTATTTTAAACTTTTGACAAAGGTTAGAAGATGTTTTACGCCTTCTCTCTTTTTGAGCGCCACATTTCTACCTAAAATGACAATTTGATTAATATTGTAACTATTATCATCAAAATTTTCAAAGATGTAAAGTCATTAAAGAAAAAAAGAGCACCAAGGGGCACTCTTTTCTTATTTATTCACCAGAATATTGCATTAAAGTGAATACATCATAACCGTCTAACTTCTTACGGCCATCTAGGTACGTTAACTCAATTAAGAAAGCAATCCCTGCTACAACCCCACCTAGTTGCTCAATAAGTTTGATTGTTGCCTCAATTGTGCCCCCTGTTGCTAAAAGGTCATCTGTAATTAGGACACGCTGTCCAGGCTTAATAGCATCTTTATGCATTGTTAAAACGTCGTTTCCATATTCTAAACCATAGTCAACTTTAACAACTTCACGAGGAAGTTTTCCTTCTTTACGAACAGGAACAAATCCCTTGCCCATTGCATATGACACAGGGCATCCAATGATAAAACCGCGAGCTTCAGGTCCCACGATCACATCAATTTCTTTCTCTTTTGCATATTTGACGATCTCGTCTGTTGCTGCACGATACACGTCGCCATTGTCCATAAGTGTTGTAATATCCTTAAACTGAATACCTTTCTTTGGGTAATCAGGGACAATGGTAATATATTTTTTGAAATCCATTAGCTTATTTCCTCCTCATTGATCACAGAGCTTTTTCTAAAATGCTCAAAAAGCTCTTTCAATTCACCGTAGGAACGGTAAATTAACTCTTTTTCCACTTTTAGTTGTTCTTGTTTCTTTTTATAAGTGACAGACTCTATTAAATCACGTTTTGGTGTATGTTGCACTAAAGAAATCACACCATTTTCTATTGTAGCAAATTCCAGCTCAAAAAACACCTGTGACATAAAGTCAATCGTTTCCTTTGACCATCCTTTGTGGAGGGCAAGATCTTGTTTATATCGTTTAAGATCAAACGGTCCTTTTTTAAAAAGGAAGCCATAATACCATTTAAAATGGTCTCGGGTTGGGACTGTATTTAAGAAATGATCTTCCTCTGTTAAAAATAGCATATACACTCGAGCTGGTTTACATCCGCTCATTAATGTTTTTAAAATCGTTAATGAAGGAGGAACGTCCAATAAAACAATGTCTCCTTCATAACCTTGTAGCTCTTTGATGTACTCTGTTGAGTTTATAAGTCTCACTTGATCAATATATGAAGCAAACTCTTCTTTTTGAACCGTCTTTTCGTTAAATGCAATAAGAAGCATATCTCTTGTAATATAGTCGGCTAAAAACGTTGATACTTTCCGAACTCCTCTTACATCAAAAAGCTGCCATTCTTCTACAGAAGCATCTTCAAGCATAATTTGTGGCTTACGTCGATTGTTCCATTCGTTGATGGTAAGCTCCCCTACTAGAGAAACATGAGCAAGCGGCGATATTCTGTCATGAAGATAGCCAAGTCCAAATCCAACTCCGTCAAGCGAGCAGTCTGAATCTCCTACAACAACTTTCAGATGAGTTTTATCCGCTCCAATTTTGCGCATTGAGGAAATCGGGACATCCTTAATAAGAACTTTTGGTTTTGGATTGCTAACACCAAAAGGGGCAAGCTTATTTAATTCCTCAATAGACTCTGTTGTAATTTCATCAAGGGAAGCATTCACATCAATATTCACTGCTGGAATAAAGTCTTCTTCACTGAGGAGCTCGTGACCGAATTTGTTCATTTTTTCGCGTAAAAAGGGCACATTTTCTAGCTCTAAGGTCATTCCAGCTGCCATGGGATGTCCTCCAAAATGAGGTAAAATATTACGACATTTTGATAAGTTAGCAAAAAGATCGAACCCTTCGATGCTTCTTGCAGAGCCTTTAGCGATTTTCCCCTCTTCATCTATACCAAGCACAATTGTTGGACGATAAAACTCGTTTACAAGTCTTGAAGCAACAATACCAATAACGCCAGGATTCCATCCTTCTTTTGCAAGTACAAGAACTGCATTCTCCTCTGGAGGAAACTGTGTTTTTACCATTTCAATCGCTTGATCCGTAATCTCTTTTACGATATTTCTTCGTTCTTGATTGCATTGATCAATTTCTTCCGCGAGGTTTTCTGCTTCTTCTTGATCTGTGGTCATTAAAAGGTGCACAGCTGGATCTGCTTGGTCTAGACGTCCAATAGCATTAATACGAGGACCAATGGCAAACCCAATCGTTTCCTCTGTAATTTCCTTCTGGTTTACTCCACAAACGTTCAAAAGAGCTTTTATTCCTGGGCGATTTGTATGTCTTAGATAGTGAAGCCCCTTTTGAACAATGTAACGATTTTCATCTTGCAAAGGAACTAAATCTGCTACAGTTCCAATTGCTGCAAGCTCTACAAGGGCAGGGCTTATTTCTCCTAAAAGAGCTTGACCAATTTTCAGAGCAACCCCTACTCCTGCTAGCTCTTTAAAAGGATACCGTTCAGAAAGTTTTGGGTGAATAATAGCAAAAGCTTTTGGAAGCTCTGGGCCTGGTTCATGATGATCTGTAATAATAAGATCAAAGCCGCACTCTTCGGCAACGTCAGCTTCGTTTACACCTGAGATTCCTGTATCAACCGTGATAACGAGCGTATATCCTTGCTCACCAATATGACGGAAAGCTCCTTCATTTGGGCCATATCCTTCTGTAAAACGATTTGGAATATAAAAATCAACGTGAGCTCCAAGCGTTCTAAGCGCTGTTAACATAACAGAGGTACTACTTACTCCGTCCGCATCGTAATCTCCATAAATCATAATTTTTTCTTCATCCCGAATAGCGCGCTGAATGCGTTCAACAACAATGTCCATATCTTTTAAAAGATATGGATCATGCATATTTTCATCTGTTAAATATAAAAAGTGTCTTGCTTCGTCTACTGTTGTAATATCTCTATTTATCAAAAGAGAGGCAACAAGTGGTGAAACAGAGAGCTGATTTGCTAACTCCTCTGCCTTTGCAGCGTCTGTTTCCTGTACTCTCCATCGCTTTTTTGAATGTAACATTTCCTTTTCACCCCTTAACCTCATACATTATACTAGAGGAAAGAGAGTCCGGCAATGAACGACCTTAAAAGCAAAAAAAAGAGCTAAGGAAAATTCCTTAGCTCTTTTTCTATTAAAGAGTGTCTTCTTTTTCTATCTTCTTTTTTGGACCTTTTTTCATTTCTTTTTTCTTCCACACTAACCATAGCTGAGAAGCAATAAATAGTGAAGAATAAGCTCCAATGATTAACCCAATTAAAAGAGCAATAGAGAAGTTCTGAATTGATTCACTTCCAAAAATAAGAAGAGCAATGACAGTAATAACAACCGTTACGATTGTGTTAATAGAACGAGTAAATGTTTCTCGTAAACTTAAGTTCACGATATTTGCAAGCTCTTTACTTGTTTTCGGTTTGAAAATCCCCATATTTTCCCGTATTCTGTCAAACGATACGATTGTATCATTGATTGAATACCCAATAATAGTCAGAACGGCAGCGATGAATGTTACATCAACCTCCAGCTGGAATAAGCTAAAGAGCGTAATGATAACAAATGCATCATGAAGCAACGCAATAACAGCGGCAAGTGCCATCTTCCATTCGAAACGAATGGATACGTAAATTATAATTCCAAGCGATGCAATTAAGACCGCGTAAAGGGCATTTTTAGCAAGCTCTCGGCCAATTGTTGGAGAAACCGTACTGATGCTTGGTTCTGTTCCGTATTTCTCATCAAAATGGTCTTTAATCTTAGCAATTTCGTCTTTACTTAAAGCTCCTTTGAATTGTGCTGTTGCACGTTCATTATTTTGACCTGAAAGGGTAATATCCTCTGTTTCCATATTAATCTCAGCTAATTCTTTTGTAACCTCTTGCTGTGTTAAAGCAGAATCAGCTTTAATATCAACACGCGTACCGCTTGCAAAATCAATTCCAAGATTCAACTTCATTGTGGAAAGCAGAATAATTCCAGCAATAGTAATCACAATAGAGAGCGTGAAAAACTTTTTACTATGTTTAACAAAGTCCACTTTATCAAACTTTGTCTTTGGAAAATGATTTCCTTTATCCTCAGATAAATCTTCAATATCTTTTGGATTAACACCAAAAATTCTTGGTTTTTTATTTAATGCGCGGCTGTTCACCCATAATCCTAAGAATAAACGTGTACCATATACGCATGTAATAAAACTAATTAAAATCCCGACAATAAGCATTGTTGCAAAACCTTGAACAGAACTTGTCCCAAAATAGAAAAGAACTGCTCCTGCTAAAAGAGTCGTAATGTTTGCGTCAAAAATAGTGATAAGCGAGCGTCTGTTACCTGCTTTGTAAGCGGAAGGTATTGAGCGGCCACGCTTAATTTCGTCTTTAATTCGCTCATACGTAATAATGTTCGCATCAACGGCCATCCCAACGTTCAGAACAAGCGCCGCGATTCCTGGCAGTGTTAAAACAGCTCCCATCCAATCGTATACGAGTAGAATAAGGAAAACGTAAATCGCTAATGTAATACAAGCAATAAATCCTGGGAAGCGATAGAACGCTAGCATGAACAAGAACACAAGCCCAATACCAATTATTCCAGCATACACCGTTGTTTCAAGAGCTGTTTGACCAAACTGAGCTCCAACGGACGTTGAATATACTTCTTTAAGCTGAACTGGAAGAGCACCAGCATTAATGAGCTTTGCTAAATTTTGAGCTTCCTTAATATCAAAGCCGCCTTCAATCGTTACTTCCTTTTGACTTAGCTTCTGATTTACACTTGCTGCTGATAAATATTTTGGATCTTGCTTTTGGCTTTCGGCTTTATAGGAATCCTTGCCTTTTTCATAATCAAGCCAAATCACAAGTAAGTTTTCACGAGTCGCAGCTTTTTGCGATAGCTCTTGCGTAATTTCTCCAAACTTTTTCGGATTCTTCAGCGTCAGCACTACGTTAGGCTGATTATTTTGCGTATATGCTTGTTTGGCACCTTCAATTTCAGAACCGTTAAGAAGAACTTTGTCATTCACATCTCGAAACGTTAAGTTCGCCTGCGTTGAAAGCAAATCCCGTGCTTCATTCTGATCTTTTACGCCCGCGAGCTGAACACGTATGCGATGATCTCCTTCAATTTGAATATTCGGTTCGCTAACACCGAGTGCATTAACACGCTCTTCAAGCGCACTTGCCGCGCTTTCTAGGGTGTCTTTTGTCAGTTTCTGACCATCAATTGGCTTGACGTCATAGAGAACTTCGAAACCACCTTGTAGATCCAATCCTAAGTTAATACGGTTGGCAATCCCATTGACTGTCGATCCCATGGTACTAAACAACAAAATAACCAAAAGAAAGAAAGCGACAATCCGACCTCTCTTTACCATGAGTTTAAAATCCTCCTTCGTTATGTAAAAAAAACATGATGATTTTCTAATCAGTACCAAACATTACAAAAAATGAATATTTAAAGCAAAATTTACTCAACATTCCTATTATGTTCGATAGATTATAAAGTGTCAAACAAGCTTTATTTACAAAAGGTCTGAAATATCTTCAAGTCCTTTTTTAGAACGATCATTCTTGAATACTTCGATTGTCATAAAGTTCATCACTTCAGATATTTTCACAGCAAGAATATCATTCACAAGTTCATAAAGCTTCAATTCTTCGATTTTTCGGTTCTTCCACTTCTTTTGCTGAAGAAACTGCCAAACAATTTCTTCTGTTACCTCTTCATAGCCGAAAAGTCGAAATTCTTCCATCTTGCTTCTCATAGCAGGTTCTACTAATCTTCGCGACGTTCTACTAACAGCTTGTCCCATGCTCGCATTCTCCTACCTTTACTTTATCTTTAATATCTAAAAAGATTTCCTCATACTTGTCATGCTTGGCCTATTATATTGCATATGTTTTATTGTATACAATATTAATTCGTTTGAGAAGGCAGGCGAATATATGTCAAAATTTTTACAAGGCACAATAATCCTTATCATCGCAGGCTTTATAACTAAAATATTAGGATTTGTTAACAGAATTGTCATTGCTCGACTCATCGGTGAAGAAGGCGTTGGTTTATATATGATGGCAGTGCCCACATTTATCTTAGCCATCACCATTACACAACTTGGACTACCCGTTGCGATTTCAAAACTGGTTGCAGAAGCAGAGATTAAGGGAGATAGAGCACGAATCAAGAAAGTACTTGTTGTCTCACTCTCCATCACTCTTAGCATTAGTCTTATTTTTACAACTGCTATGCTATTTTTTGCTCCAGCAATTGCTCAAACCCTTTTAACAGATGAAAGAACCTATTACCCACTAATGGCCATTATCCCAGTGATTCCTATTATTGCTGTCTCAGCCGTTATTCGTGGTTATTTTCAAGGAAGACAGCAAATGCGACCTGCTGCTTATTCACAAATTATTGAGCAAGTTGTCCGCATTACGCTCGTAGCATTCTGTATTACTCTCTTCGCCCCATATGGAGTAGAATACGCAGCAGCAGGAGCTATGCTTTCTTCGGTATTTGGAGAACTTGCATCTCTTCTCTATATGGTATACACATTTAAGAAGAAAAAGCGAATAAAGGTGCGAAAGCGTTTCTTTCATACTCTGAAAGGTGGAAAAGAGCCTCTTTATGATTTATTGAAAATTGCACTTCCTACAACAGGTGGTAGGATGATTGGCTCCCTTTCTTGGTTTCTAGAGCCCATTGTTGTTACGCATTCACTTGCCATTGCAGGAGTCGCCACGGCTCTTGCTACAAAACAATATGGGATGTTAGCAGGTTTTGCTCTTCCTGTTCTTATGCTTCCATCCTTTATTACAAACTCGCTCTCAACATCACTTGTTCCTGCTATTAGTGAAGCAGCAGCAGAAAATAAAAACAGACTTATTCAATACCGCCTTCATCAAGCACTACGCTTATCTTTTCTAACTGGTGGACTTTCTGTTGTTGTTTTATACGTTTTTGCCCAACCGATTATGCTGCTTATGTATGGTACAGTAAATGGTGCCTTTTTTATTCAAATTATGGCCCCTTTGTTTATTTTCTATTACTTACAAGGGCCCCTTCAAGCAACGCTTCAAGCCTTAAATTTGGCTCAAGCCGCCATGATTAACAGCCTTATTGGAGCGATTGCTAAGCTTAGCCTTATTTTTGCGATTGCAACACAGCCTCATTTTGGCATCAAAGGAGCAGCATTAGGCATTATGGCGGGAATGACTATTGTTACATTTCTTCATCTTGCAACTGTTATAAAGGCAATCTCTTTTGTTGTATATATAAGAGATTATATAAAAAGCTTTATTGTAATGGTGATAACAGGGGTTGCAGGGCACTATATATACGAAACTATTCCCTCATCTGTTTCACTTTCATTACGAACAATCTTTTCCATCATTGTGCTTAGTTTTATCTACATTATTCTTCTGAAAGGATTTAGGCTTGTAAGTCAAGAAGAACTAAGGCGATTTTCTCCGCTTCGGTTCATTAAAAAACACACTAAACGCTAAATGTTTAGTGTGTTTCTATGTCTTTTTCATCAATGTAAAACTTCCCCTGATTAAAACTGCAGTACGAAATTTTTTCAAAACTGCTATATCCTCTTTTCCCCATTTCTTTTTGAAGCCATGACAGATCTTTGCCTGATCGCTCTAAATGATCAAATTGAATAATCCCATCTAATATTAGAGGAAGAGTAAGTGATTTCACATCTTGATCTTTCTTAATTACGGAGAGTTTTCCTGAGGTTTCTAGAATTGCAAATTCTACATCTTCAATATTTGAAATATCTTTTTCACGAAGTTGAATAAGCAAATCGTTAAAATTATAACGCTGCTTTTTCATCTCTCTCTCCCTGATTTGACCATTTTCAATAATAATAGAAGCTCTGCCATCTAGAATTCTCCGGATATGCTGATTTTTAAGAGCCCAGACTGCAAATCCGATTTGAAGAACTGTTAACGTTGCCATTGGAAGAAAGTTGTTAAGGAGTGGAGACTCTGTGTCTTCAATTGCTATAACAGCTATTTCTGCAATCATTAGAAAGACCACTAAATCTAGAATGCTAAGTTCACCAATTTCTCTCTTTCCCATTAGCCTGAAGATAAACACAATGACTAAGTAAAGAAGAACAGTTCGACCAACAAGTAAAAGAAGTTCCATCTTTTCGATCCTTTCCAACTGTTTTTTATAGTTTGTACCTTTTCTGCTGAAACATGAATTCTAAATTCCCTTTCACCTGAATATGCTCGTACTAGAATACTTTTATTAAAGGAGGCTTTATATGGAGAGGTCAGGAATACCGCAAGCCATCTTAAAAGGGGTTATTGCGATTTTTATGATTGCCTTTTTAACAAGCATTGTGTTTGCTTTTCTCCTTAAATTTACAACGATTGCAGAAGATTCACTTCAGTGGATAATCACCGCTCTTTCGTTTATCGCTTTTTTTATTGGCGGTTTTATTTCCGGAAAATCAGGGGGAGAAAAAGGCTGGCTCTTAGGAGGCGCTACTGCCCTTTTATTTTCATGCCTCGTCTTTCTTCTTCAGTTCTTAGGCTATGATGAACAGTTTTCTCTTCTTCAACTTCTTTATCATGGAGGCTTTCTCGTTGCGGCTTGCTTTGGTGGCATCATTGGAGTAAATATTGCTACAAATAAAACATAAAAAGCGCAGCCTTAAGGCTGCGCTTTTTTTATGAATTTGTTACTTCTTGTTTAACTTGTGTTACTTCACGAATTGCTTGACGATCAAATGTTAGTTTTGAACCGTCTAGGCTTTTCACAACAATTTTGTTCTCATCAATTGCATCAATTGAACCGTGAAGGCCTCCGATTGTTACAATACGATCGCCTTTTTTAAGTTCAGACTGCATGTTTTGTACAGCTCTTTGGCGCTTTTGCTGAGGGCGAATCAGCAAGAAGTAGAAGATAACAAACATCAATAAAAGGGGCCAAATGGTATTTAGAATTTGCATGGTGTTTCCTCCTTGAAAGTATATTCTTGAACAGGCAATCTCTAGTTATAGAAGTAACCTGCTGTTCCCTAGAAGTTTTTAGCGTTTGGTTTATTAAATCCATATTGTTCAAAGAATTCGTCTCGGAAATCTCCAAGTCTGTCTTCGCGGATTGCTTGACGAACTTGTTCCATTAATTTTAGCAGAAAATAGAGATTATGGTAAGACGTTAATCGAAGACCAAATGTTTCATTCGAACGAATTAAGTGACGAATATATGCTCTTGAGTAATTTTGGCATGTATAGCAATCACAATTTTCATCAATTGGTCTGAAATCCTCAGCAAACTTCGCGTTACGTACAACAAGACGACCTTCGCTTGTCATGAGAGTTCCATTACGGGCAATACGTGTTGGTAAAACACAGTCAAACATATCAACGCCTCGAATAGCACCATCTACAAGTGAATCAGGCGATCCTACTCCCATTAAATAACGAGGTTTATCAGTTGGGAGAAGAGGTGTTGTAAATTCAAGTACGCGATTCATTACATCTTTCGGTTCACCAACAGACAAACCTCCTATAGCGTAACCCGGGAAATCAAGAGAAATCAAATCTTTCGCACTTTGTTTACGAAGTTCTTCATATTCTCCCCCTTGAACAATTCCAAATAACCCTTGATCATTTGGTCTAGCATGGGCCTCAAGACAACGCTCAGCCCAACGGCTTGTACGTTCAACAGACTTCTTCATATATTCATATGAAGCCGGGTATGGAGGGCATTCATCAAAAGCCATCATAATATCAGAACCTAAAGCATTTTGAATCTCCATCGCACCTTCTGGTGATAAGAAAAGTTTTTCACCACTTAGATGATTACGGAAATGAACTCCTTCTTCTTGAATCTTGCGGAATTCACTTAAACTAAACACTTGGAAACCACCTGAATCTGTCAAAATTGGACGATCCCAATTCATGAACTTATGAAGACCACCTGCTTTTTTGACAATTTCATGTCCAGGACGAAGCCAAAGGTGGTATGTGTTGCTTAAAATGATACCTGCTCCCATTTGTTTTAACTCTTCAGGTGACATTGTTTTTACAGTTGCAAGTGTTCCAACAGGCATAAAAGTTGGCGTCTCGAAAGTTCCGTGTGGCGTATGCACACGGCCAAGACGCGCTCCTGTTTGCTTACATGTTTTTATATGTTCATATCTTATTGCTGTCATTGCTGTTTTCCTTTCTCATCAAAAGTTCCCTTTTTAAGTTTTATCGAATAAACATTGCATCACCAAAGCTAAAGAAACGATATTTCTCTTCAACTGCCTTATTGTAAGCATGAAGAACATTTTCTCTCCCTGCAAGTGCACTAATAAGCATAATAAGCGTTGACTTTGGAAGATGGAAGTTTGTAATCATACCATCAATCCCTTTAAACTCATAGCCTGGAAAGATAAAAATGCTCGTCCATCCAGAAGAAGCTACAAACTGACCGTCGTGTTTAGAAGCAATTGTTTCAAGTGTACGAGTTGACGTTGTACCAACAGACACAATGCGTCCTCCCTGCTCTTTTACATTGTTTAAAAGAGCAGCTGTTCCTTCTGTCATCTGATAAAATTCAGCATGCATATCATGTTCTTCTAAATCTTCAGCACTTACAGGTCGGAACGTGCCAAGACCAACATGAAGCGTAATAAACGCAATATGAACTCCTTTTTCTTTCAATTGTTCAATCAAATTTTCAGTGAAATGCAAGCCAGCTGTTGGAGCCGCCGCAGAACCTTGCTCACGAGCATAAACAGTTTGATATCGTTCACGGTCTTCTAGACGTTCTTTAATATATGGAGGAAGAGGCATTTCTCCAAGGCTTTCTAATACTTCATAAAAAATGCCTTCATAGTGAAACTCTAGCATTCTTCCGCCTTGATCCATTTCTTCTTGGCAAATGGCCTTCAAACGACCATCCCCAAACGTAATAACTGTCCCTTTTCTCACACGTTTTGCTGGTTTTACAAGCGTTTCCCATACATCGCCTTCTTCCTGTTTCAAAAGAAGAACTTCGATATTTGCACCTGTTTCTTCTTTCGTGCCAAAAAGCCGAGCAGGCAATACTCTTGTATCATTTAAAACAAGACAGTCTCCCTCTTGTAAGTAGTCTCCAATATTGTAAAAGTGATCATGAGCAAGCTCACCTGTTTTTTTATCTAATACCATTAAGCGTGACTTATCGCGCTCTTTCAATGGAGTTTGCGCAATTAACTCTTCTGGTAAGTGGAAATCAAATAAATCTACTTTCATCTCTTTCACCTGTTCCTATTATATTACATATTCATTTTAATCGATTAATCACGAAAAAAACGAGCGATAAAATAACGCTGACAATAATGCATGTTACAATCGGAAAATAAAATGTTGTATTTCCCTTTTTAATCAAGATATCTCCGGGAAGCTTGCCGATAAATTGTATCAGTATCCCAAGCAAAAGTAAAACTGCTCCAGCACCCATTAATAACTTTGCAATTTCGCCCACTATTCATTAACCTCAATTCCAAAATGTTCATAAACTAAATTTGTTACAATGCGTCCACGCGGAGTTCGCTGTAAAAAACCAATTTGAAGCAAGTAGGGCTCATACACATCTTCAATCGTATGAGCTTCCTCTCCAATTGTAGCGGAAATGGTATCAAGACCAACAGGCCCTCCCCGGAATTTTTCAATAATCCCCATTAATAATTTATGGTCAATATTATCGAGGCCTAAACGGTCTACTTGCAGAAGCTCTAAAGACGTATCTGCCAGCTCTTTTGTGATTACACCTTCCCCTTCGACTTGGGCAAAGTCTCGAACACGTCTTAATAGACGGTTAGCAATTCGGGGTGTTCCTCTTGACCGTCTTGCAATCTCGGTAGCAGCCTGTGGATCCATTTCCACATCAAAGATTTGAGCTGTACGCACAATAATATTTTGTAAATCTTCTTCCTTATAATATTCTAATCTGCTTAATACACCAAAACGATCGCGTAAAGGTGCTGAAAGAAGCCCAGCTCTTGTTGTGGCGCCAACGAGCGTAAACGGCGGTAAATCAAGCCTTACAGAACGAGCGCTTGGCCCTTTTCCAATAACGATGTCTAAACAGAAATCTTCCATCGCTGGGTAAAGAACTTCTTCAATTGAACGATGAAGACGATGAATCTCATCAATAAACAAAACATCTCCTGGCTCAAGACTCGTTAATACAGCCGCAAGATCTCCTGGGCGTTCAATTGCAGGACCTGAAGTTGTCCGTAAATTTACGCCCATCTCGTTTGCAATAATGGCTGCAAGTGTTGTTTTACCGAGACCAGGTGGACCATATAACAAAACATGATCGAGTGTTTCTTCCCTCATTTTCGCCGCTTTAATAAAAACCGATAGATGACTTTTCACCTTATCTTGTCCAATATACTGCTGTAAAGTTTGTGGGCGTAAGCTATATTCCACGAGCGCTTCTTCGTTCAAAGCATCTCCTGTCACAATTCTTTCGTCCATTTAATCACCCTTTATTTTAAAAGCTTTTGCAATGCTTTCTTAATGTATTGATCCGTCGCTAAATTCTCTCCTGCAAGTGTTGGCAGTACTTTATTGATTTCACGTTCTGCATATCCAAGTACTTTAAGCGCTTCTTTTGCTTCTTCCATTGCTTTTTCATTTTCTGTTCTTTGCTCATGTTTTTCATGAGTGAATAGTGTAAACGTTTCGTCTGTAGCTAGATCATTTAGCTTTCCTTTTAAATCTAAAATCATCTGGCGAGCCGTTTTCTTACCAACGCCAGGAAATTTCACCAGAAACTTTTCATTTTCTTCTTCTACCGCTCGAATAAGCCCTGCCGTATCACCTGAAGCAAGGACAGCAAGCGCTCCCTTCGGCCCAATTCCTGAGACGCTAAGGAGCTTTTTGAATAAATCTTTATCTTGGCGCGATAAAAAACCAAAAAGCGCGCTTATATCTTCACGTACGTGATGGTACGTATATACCGTAATTTCCTCCATCTCGTTAATTTGGAATAAAAACGGATTTGGGGTAAAAATCTGATATCCTATCCCTCCGTTTTCTACCGTTACATATTCAGGATTAAGGTATGTTACATATCCTTTAATATAGTCAAACAAAAAATTCCTCTCCTTTAACAAATTGAGAGCTCGTGCGTCCGTGTGAGCTAACATTCACTGTGTTCTATTTTATCATAACTTCATAATATTAGCGTAGTTTCAAACAACAAAAAACAGGGCAGTGTCTTTCACTACCCTGTTTTTGTTGCTGTTGTTTTTTTGGAGAAGGTTTTATAAAAATTAAGCAATGCTGTGTATTGCTCTTTCGTTTGAATTCGAATACCATCTTCTAGCTTTTTATAATCAAAGCTTTGCATCATTTCTACATCAAGTTGAAAAAACGATTGAATAACCCGCGTTGATTTCTGGTGTGGTTCACCTTCATAAATAGAGAGAATTCCTTCTCTGTCCATCCCAATATATCCGTTCTCTTTTAAAAGCGGTGAGATATCATCCACTTCTTTTTGAAAAACCACTTGATCATCTTGCTCGTCAATAAGCTCCCAGCTTTTGAATTTGTCATACATTCCTTCTCTATTTTCACTATTAACTTCTATAATCTCTTCTTCTGTTACTCCATCTACATAGATGCGTTCTAATAAAATGGTCATTTTCTCACCTTCACCATTTTTGGCTAAAGCTTGTGAACCTACAAATAGAAAAAGTGACAAGCTTAAAAGAAGAAGTGCGCTTTGATAGGTTCGATTCATCGTATCTTCACCTCTTTAAAAACTTTTAAAAACAATCTAGTTATAGCTTCTCCTCTTTTAATATCTTTATCCATTTGTACAGATTCACCGAATCCTGCTAAGAAAAAACTGAATTTGTGGCATAAGCATTCTCTTCCTTGATTTATTTAAAATAAGGGATTTTTCTATTTCATTTCGATTGCTTTTTTGAAGAAGTTTTGGCCATGCTTTGAAAAGATCATCTTGATAGAGCAAAGCATATAGGAAGCGAGGCTCTCTAAACCATGAAAGAAGCTCATTATGTAGGAATAAAGGAGTTAGAGAAGCATTTGTATAACATAAAAAACGCCTTGTCAATTGTAAATAATCATAGAAGACAGAATCATAGTGGACACGGTCAAAATCAATTAAACGCACCATATCTGCACTTTTTAAAAAGTTATGTGAAGCAACATCACCATGATTAATTGCTTGTAGAGAAGGGTGAATCAATGAAGTTTCTCGTATTTTTCCAAGAAGAAAAGCTCCATCATATAGAATGTCTTCTCGCTCTCTTTGATGAAGAAAAGTGGAGTTCTGCTCGAAGTAAGAGAGTCTCTTTTCCCATATCTCCTCAAGTAATAAAGGTGCAAGATTGTACGTATTGTTTGCCTTTGTGCTGTTATGAAAAGAGCTTAAAAGGCTAAGTGCTTCCTTTCGCTCGCTTCTCTTATAATAATTAAGCGCTCGTCCTTCTCTATAGTTCATAAGTGCCCAATACGCTCCCTCATATGAAAAGGTGAGCGTTCCATCAGGATAAGGAATAAAATTTATACTTTTGGTGAAAGACTTTTTTGAAGCTTCTTGTAATAAGTTATAAGTGTGAATAATCTTTTCCTTTTCTTTGTACCTCTTCATTACATATCTTCCTGTTTTGGACTCTAATTTCAAAACATGAGGCCTAATACGATTTACTTTTTCAACTTCGATTCCCTTCTTTTTTAAAAGATAGAGAAAAAGGCGATCGTAAACGATCTCGCCTTTTTCTAATTTCCTATTATTAATCATCGTCTTCCTCATAACGAGGCATACCGAACATTTGATGGTCTGGCGATTGTGGCATTGGCTGCTCATATCCCATATTGGCAAAATTTTGTGGGTAATATCCTTGTTCACTTTGCGGCTGTGGATAATAAGGCTGTGACATACCACCACACCCACAATCCTCCTGTTGAGCGTGCATCATGCCGTATTGATGCATCTGTTCGTTTGGATCGTGATACGGCATTCCCATCTGTTCTCCATAGTGAGGCATTGGCATATATGGATTTTGAACAGGCATGTGGTGCATTGGCATATATGGATTTTGAACAGGCATGTGGTGCATTGGCATATATGGATTTTGAACAGGATGGTGGTAGTGCTGTGGCATCGGCATGTAATCATGCTGTGCTCCCATTACGTATTCATCACTGTCATTATCATTTTCATCCTCCATATAATGCATTCCCATATTAGGCATTTGATGTTCATACGGATATGGTGTATTCGGATACGGAGCATTCATTGGCATGTGAACAGGCATCGGCGGCATGCATGGGTTATAACATGGTATATAATTAAATCCGCATCCTGGCATTACTGGTGTTAACGGCACCGGCATGCAATGTTGCATCGGCATTTGCGGCATCACTGGCATCTGTTGGTTCATCATTGGCATTTCGAAGCTTTCATTGTCCTCATAAGATTCTTCAAAATCGAGTATTGGCATCGGCTCTACTTTTGGAATTTCAATCGCCTCTTCTTTTTTAGGCATTTCTTTCTTTGGCTCTTTTTTCTTTGGCTCTTCCTTTTTCGGCTCTTCTTTCTTTGGCTCTTCTTTTTTCGGCATTTCTTTTTTCGGTTTTTCTT
>NZ_JALAMS010000020.1:112703-233270 GCF_026790145.1 Priestia endophytica
TTCTTTTTTCGGTTTTTCTTGTGCCGGAAGTTGAACATTTAGGTTGTAATAATTGTTGACGTCAATCTCAGGAAACATCGGTTTCATCTTTGGCATCTTCGGCATTTTGGGCATTTCCTTTTTAGGAGAAGAAGGCATCTCTTTCGGCGGCATCATTGGCATTTCTTTTTTAGGAGAAGAAGGCATCTCCTTTGGCGGCATCATTGGCATTTCTTTTTTAGGCGGCATGTTCATATTATTCGGCTGTTGCGGCATCATTGGTGCTCCATTATAAGGGCCATTATAAGGCTGTTGTGGTATCATTGGGAGTTCATTATAAGACTGTTGTGGTATCATTGGGAGTTCATTATAAGATTGTTGTGGCATCTGTTGCTGCGGTTGCTGTGGCATTTGTTCATCTGTATCAATCTCTGTTATTGGAAGTTGTTTTTGCGGCATTTCTTTATACGGATGGTCCATATTTTGCATTTCATTTTTAATTTGTACACTATTTGTTGGCACCTTAATCTTCATTCCTGGCATAATCATATCAGGGTTGCTTAACTGTGAATTGACTTCTTTAATTTCTTCAAAATCAACTCCATATTTCTTTGCAATTTTCCAAAGGGTATCCCCTTTTTGGACGATATGGATTTTCAACGTTTTTCCCCTCCTGCAACAATATCTTTACAATGTATATTCAGACTGGGTGTCTTGCTAATTCAGACTTCCTCACAACATATGCTTGTAAAAAAACATTTATTCATAAGGTGGAAAAACATTAAAAAGGATGAGCTCATTTTCTCACATAAGAGCTCATCCTTTTCTTATATTAGAGCATTCTTCCAATAGCTGCTAATGCTCCATTTTGCACTTCTTCAGGAACTTTTATAATATTGATTGGCTTGTTATCCTCAATACTCTCAAGCGCCCATGCAAGGTGTGGTAAGTCAATTCGATTCATTGTTAAACATGGACACATATAAGGATTCAAGGACATAATTTGTTTGTCAGGGTTGTTATCAATCAATCGTTTAACAAGGTTCATTTCCGTACCAATCGCCCACTTTGATCCTTTTTCAGCTTCATTAATTTTATCAATAATAAAAGAAGTTGAGCCCGAATAGTCCGAGGCTTGAACAACCTCATAACAACATTCAGGATGAACAAGAATATTAATATCGCTATGTGTTGCTCTCAATGCTTCAATATTTTTCACTGTGAAGTTTTGATGAACAGAGCAGTGCCCTTTCCATAAAATAATTTTGATGTCTTCATAATTACCTTCATATTCAAGCTTTCCTTGAATTGGATCCCATACAGCCATCTCTTCTAGTGAAATACCTAACTCGTACGCTGTATTTCTTCCGAGATGCTGATCAGGGAGAAATAAAATTCGTTCTTTTTTACCGAGCGCCCACTGCACAATTTTGGCCGCATTTGAACTTGTTAACGTTGCTCCATCATTTTCGCCAACAAATGATTTAATCTCAGCTGTTGAGTTTACATATGTGAGCGGCACAATCGTGTCTCCAAACTGTTCAGTAAGATATGACCATGCTACTTCTGTTTGTTGAAGGTTTGCCATATCGGCCATCGAACAGCCTGCTTGCATATCAGGTAAAATTACCTGCTGGTGAGGACTTGTTAAAATATCAGCGGTTTCAGCCATAAAATGCACGCCGCAAAAAACGATGTAGTCTGCTTTTGTCTGTTCTGAAGCGACTCTTGATAGGGCAAGAGAATCTCCTGTCACATCGGCAAACTGGATAACTTCATCTTTTTGATAGTGGTGACCGAGAATAAACAATCTATCGCCAAGGTTTTTCTTTACTCGCTTAACAATTGCAATAAGTTCTTTCTCATCTTGTTCCTTATATTTTTGTGGAATGATCGATAGTTTCTCTTCAAAACCCGCTAAAATGCTCATTTTCCTTCCCCTTCCTTCTGCGAGGCAATATTAAAGCTAATATCAAGCCCTGAAACAGAATGTGTTAATGCACCGATTGAAATATAGTTCACACCTGTTTCTCTATACTGATGAATATTTTCGAGCGTAATGCCTCCCGAAACTTCCGTAACAATATCTTCTGGAACGTGCCTCATCCAGCTCTTAATTTCTTCTGGAGAACGATTATCAAACATAATGATATCTGCTTTCGCCTCTACTGCTTCGAGAAGCGCTTCTTCTGTTTCAATTTCTACTTCTATACGAACCATATGACCAACTCGCCCTCGAACTTCTCTAATTGCAGCTCCTGTTGATCCTATGGCAGCTACATGGTTGTCTTTTAACATCACTCCATCATAAAGACCAAAGCGATGATTATAGCCCCCCCCGCATGTCACAGCGTATTTATCAAATATTTTTAAACCTGGCATAACTTTTCTTGTATCGCAAATCCGGATTCCTGAGCCATCAAGAACATGTACAAATTCATTTGTCATTGTCGCAATTCCACTCATTCGCTGCACAAGATTCAAAATTACTCGCTCCCCAGCCATAAGTGTTGAAAAAGTCCCTTCAACAGAAGCGATAATATCTCCCTTCATGACGCGATCACCATCATGTTTAAAAAGAATCACTTCCGCATCCTTACTAATCAATGAAAAACCTAACTTAATAATTTCTTCTCCTGCAAAAAGACCGTCCTCTTTTGAAATAAAATGACCTTGAATCCACTGATCCTTATTTGGAAGAGAGCTAGTCGTTAGATCCTCACATCCAATATCTTCCATTAAAAATCCAGTTAACTTTTCTTTCACTTTTAACTCATTCATGATTCTATCTCCTATCCGATAAATTCTCGCTGACCTATCTCTTTTGTATCACTCCGCATATGCACTCCTAAACTTTCTCGGCGTTCCAAAGCAGCCGAGAAAATAAGAAAGCTTGTTCTAAGCATATTGATTTTTTCGATTGCATCTCGCTCATAAAGGTGCAGCTTTTCTTCTAACACTTTTTCTAGATATTGAGCACACCAATTCATGCATCTTTCCAGTTCTTCCCTACACCGAACAATCCCAGCTCCCTCTTCATGGTTTCTTTGAATCTCTTGAATAGATGGCAAGGTTATTTTTATTGTTTTTTTCGGTTTGAGTGGTGTAAAAAAGCTTCCTTGAATATTGCCTTCTCCTTCATTGTTTAAATGAGCAGCTAAGCGACTTCCATAAACAAGAATCTCTAATAAAGAATTACTTGCCAGTCGATTTGCTCCGTGAACTCCTGTACATGCAACTTCTCCAATTGCATAAAGATTAGGAATGGATGATTCGCTATTTTCATTTACAGCAATTCCACCTAGTTGAAAATGCGCCCCAGGAGCGACAGGAAGTAAGGAAGGCTGATATCCAAATGCTTTTACACAATTGTTATGAATGGTTGGAAAGCGTTCTGGGAAGTTTGAGATATTTGTAATATCTAAAAATACTTTGCTTCCCTTTTTCAACTTCATATCAATTGTTTGTGCAACAATATCACGAGGTGCTAAATCCTTTAGGGGATGATGATCCATAACAGCCTTTCCGTTTTCATCTATAAGCTTTCCGCCTTCTCCTCTTACAGCTTCTGAAACTAGGCCAAATGCTTTTCCATCTCTATGAAGAAGAGTAGGATGAAATTGGATAAATTCAAGATCTTTTAATGTAGCACCTGCACGGTAAGCAAGAGCTATTCCGTCTCCTCTGTTTTCATCTGGATTTGAGCTAAAACGATAAAGACCTCCACATCCACCTGAAGCTAGTACAGTATGGCGGCCGTAATAATGATTTTTTTCGGTGAACACACCAATACAATACCCATCCTCAATATGTAATGTATGAACAGGCTCGTGTTCTACGATTGTTATATTTGATTGACCACCTACTTTTTTTCGGAAATGGCGAACAAGCTCTCTCCCTGTTGCATCACCACCAGCATGCAAAATACGTCGCTTGCTATGCGCGCCTTCCATACCTAAAGCCACTTGGCCATTCTCTTTGTCAAAGGTCATTCCTTCATTTATTAGGATGTTTATTTCGGTTTGAGCTCTTCTAACGAGCATAGAAACAGCTTCCTTATCATTGTAATAATGACCAGCTTTTAAAGTATCTTCATAGTGATACTTCCAATGATCATCAGGTGACATAACAGCAGCAATTCCACCTTGTGCAAGACTAGAACTGCTTTGTTTCAATTCATCCTTTGTGATAACAAGGATCTTTTTGTTATCTGATAACTTCGCTGCTGTCACAAGTGTTGCAAGGCCACTTCCAATCAAAATGACATCATATATCATAATCACTACCCCTCAACTTTACATGTGTCTTGACACCTATATTTACATATTATTTAATAAAATACAAGACTTTGATTTTTATAAAGGAGAAACAAAAATGATTTATTTAGACTATGCTGCAACAACACCAATAAGTAAAAACGCGCTCCAAGCTTATTGTGAAAGTGCTGAAAAATTTTTTGGAAATACAAATAGCCTTCATGATGAAGGAACAAAAGCGAAAGAAATGGTAAAAATGTGTAAATCCGAACTCGCTTCTTATATCCAAGCTAGCGAGGAAGAAATATATTTTACAAACGGTGGGTCTGATAGTAACCAGCTTGCTGTTAGGAGTATATTAGGGAGTTCTCCCCCCTCTAAAAAACACATTATTACTTCAAAGCTCGAACATTCGTCACTTCTGAATCTTTGGGATACACTAGAAGAAGAAGGATATGATATCTCTTATGTATCCATTAGAGAAGATGGAACGATTAATCTTGAAAACTTGCATGAATGTATTACAGATGAGACATGTCTTATCGCCATTCAACACGTCAATCATGAGCTCGGAACGGTTCATCCTGTAAAAGAAATTGGAGAGATTGCTAAAATATATAATATTCCTTTCCACTGTGATGGAGTTCAATCTTTCTTAAAGCTTCCTATTAATGTAAGAGATATGCACATTACAAGCTTATCTATCGCAAGTCATAAAATATACGGGCCAAAAGGAACTGGTGCTCTTTATCTTTCTAAAGAGATTCCTAAAGTAAAGCAGCATGGTACGATTGATGTGCCAAGTATTGTTGGGTTTACTGTTGCTGCGCAGGAACAAAAGAAAATATTGGCGGATACCTATAACAGTCATGTAAACTTAAGAAGAGAGCTTATCAATCATATTCCTGTATCAGCTGAAATTATAAGCCCTCCTGATGCTCTTCCTTCTATCGTTGGAATGAAGATGGAGAGCTTAGAAGGTCAGTATGTTATGCTATGGTGCAATAAGTACAATATTGCCATTTCAACAGGAAGCGCTTGTCTTGTTGGACAGCAGGAACCTTCCCCATATATGATGGCAATGGGAAAAAACACTCATGAAAGTAAACAACTCTTTCGTATTTCATTTGGCACTTCAACAACGATTGAAGACATTAAAGCTTTTACAGGCTGCTTAAAATTATTAACAACCTCATAAAGGAGTTCAAAAATGAAGGATGAACAAAAAAAGATTTTAGGGGAAAAAAGACGAGATCTTTTGCTTCAATGGTTAAAAGATTCGAACGCTCCGTTAACAGGCAGTGACCTATCAAAACGTACAAATGTGAGTAGACAAGTTATCGTACAAGACATCTCGCTATTAAAAGCGCGAAACGAGCCTATTATGGCAACAAGTCAAGGCTATCTTTATATGTCGAGAACACAAGCAGAGCAAAAACAAACGCGTATTATTGCTTGTAAACACGGTCCAGACGAATCGGAACGCGAGCTCCTTCTCCTTGTTGACCATGGTGTCACAGTAAAAGATGTAATTGTTGAACATTCTGTTTATGGAGAGCTTACGGCTTCGCTTGGTCTTCGCAATCGTAAAGATGTCGCGAACTTTATTGATAAAATCCGCTCAGCGAAAGCTGCTTTCTTGCTTGAACTAACAAAAGGCGGTCACCTTCACACAGTTGAAGCTGATTCCTCAAAACAGCTTGATGAAGCGTGTGACGCTTTGCGTAAGGCAGGTATTTTAGTCGAAGAATAAAATACTTTTAGCTACAGAAAAAAGAACGCTTGGAACTACAAGCGTTCTTTTCTTTATAGCTAAAAGGCTCCTAAGCTGTACTAGGTTCCTATTTGATAATGTAGTAAGGATAGCTTCCTAAAAGGGTTACATTACACCCTAATGCCTCAATTTCAGCAATTGCTCCAGGGATCAATACATCATCAAGCTTTTGCTCGATATCGATAATAAAGAAATAATTCCCAAGTCCTGTTTTCATTGGACGTGATTCAATTTTTGATAAGTTAAGATTACGCCAAGAAAAAGCAGACAACACGCGGTGTAGGGCTCCTGCTGGGTTTTCAGATAGTGTAATCATCAGCGTTGTTTTATAACCGTTATGTTCTAAAAGTGTTTGTTCTAGTGGGGCATTTTCTTGATTTAAAATGAGAAAACGCGTTGTGTTATGATCATAGTCATGCACATCTTTTTTGACAATTTGTAATCCATATTTTTTCGCCGCAAACTCGTTTGCAATTGCCCCTATCTTCTCATCTTCTTTTTCATAAACATGTTTTGCTGCATAGGCCGTTGATGTTACTTCATGTAGAGGTGTGTTGCGAAATGTATCATGAAGAAATTTATGACATTGAGCAATTGCATGTGGGTGTGAATACACGCCTTCAACATTTTGCCACTCATCTATATATTTAGGATGCACCATAAAATGTTGACGAATCGGCAGCACAATCTCTCCTACAATTGGCAGACGTTTTTCATGGATTAAATAATCGAGTGTTAAGTTTACGGAGCCTTCAAGAGCATTTTCTAACGGAACAACCGCATAATCTACTTCTCTGTCTGTTACGCCATCAATGCACGAAGGAATGGTGCGATACGGATGTGAGGTTATCTGTTTGAAAACAGATTCTACGGCAATATGTGTAAATGTTGCTTCTGGTCCTAAATATCCAACTTTCTTCACAGTTCTCTCTCCTATGTCTTTATTTTTTTATTTTTCAAAATTTAATATGTAAAGAAAACAGCTTGATTGATCGTCAAGCTGTTTTTATTAAGCTCCCGAGCCTAATACATCTACTTTATCAACAAATTCCAATGCCCGCAATCTTGAAAGAAGGTCTTCTAGATCTGTTTTTAAACCAGAAACATCTAGTGAAAGGGTTACATTTGCACGCCCTTGCAGTGGAATAGTCTGGTGAATTGTTAATACATTACACCCGCTTGAAGCAACAAGACCTAATAGATGTGAAAGAGTACCAGAGCGGTCTTCCAAGTGGAAGAAAAGCGAGATGATACGTTCTTTCACCATAGTATGAAACGGAAATACCGTTTCTCTATACTTGTAGTAAGCGCTGCGACTTAAATCAACAAGCTGTACAGCGTCAGCAATTGAGTCCGCCTTTCCACGTTCAAGCAGAAGTTTTGCATCAAGCGTCTTCTTCATTGCTTCTGGTAAGACATCCTCCCGAACTAAATAAAATTTCTGATCGATTTTCTTCAACGAGAACTCCCCTCTCTGTTCCCTTTTACCATCTACTCTAAGAATTCAAATTCATATTCAAGAAGTTTTACAATATCCCCATCTTGCGCTCCACGTTCACGCAATGCTTCATCAACACCCATGCCTCGAAGCTGACGAGCAAAACGGCGTACAGATTCATCTCTTGAGAAGTCTGTCATCTTGAATAGTTTCTCAATCTTCTCACCTGAAAGTACATAAGCTCCTTCACTATCACGTGTAAGATGGAACTCTTTATCTTCCTCTTGGAACTTGTACATAACATGTTGATTTGCAAGCTCTTCTTCACTATAAAGAGGAAACTCTGGTGTTGTTTCAAGAAGATCAGCAACTGTGAATAAAAGATCACGAAGTCCTTTACGTGCAATAGCTGAAATTGGAATAACTTTTACTTCTTCGCCAACTTTCTCCTGAAACGCTTTTAAGTTCTCTTCTGCTTCAGGCACGTCCATTTTATTTGCTACAACAACTTGAGGACGCTCTGTTAAACGAAGATTATATTCCTTAAGCTCCTTGTTAATTGTAACGTAGTCTTCATAAGGATCTCTGCCTTCCATGCCAGACATATCAATCACGTGCACAATAACTCTTGTACGCTCGATATGGCGAAGGAACTGATGACCAAGTCCTACTCCCTCATGTGCCCCTTCAATAAGCCCAGGCAAGTCAGCCATCACAAAGCTACGATTATCTTCTGTTTCTACCACACCTAAGTTAGGTGCAATTGTTGTAAAATGATAAGCAGCAATTTTAGGCTTTGCCGCAGATACAATAGAAAGAAGGGTTGATTTCCCAACGCTTGGGAAGCCTACAAGACCGACATCTGCTAGCACTTTAAGCTCCATCACAATATAGCGCTCTTGACCTGGTTCCCCTTTCTCAGAAAGCTCTGGTGCTGGGTTTGCCGGTGTTGCGAATCGCGTATTTCCGCGTCCGCTACGACCACCTTTTGCAATGACAGCACGCTGACCATGCTCTGTTAAATCCGCGATAACTTCACCTGTATCATCATCTTTTACAACAGTGCCAGGCGGGACCTTTACAACAAGTGGCTCTGCATTACGACCGTGTTGGTTTTTAGGCATTCCGTTTTCACCATGTTTTGCTTTAAAATGGCGCTTATAACGGAAATCCATTAGTGTACGAAGTCCTTCTTCAACTTCAAAGACAACGTCTGCTCCTTTACCACCATCACCACCTGCTGGTCCTCCATTTGGTACATACTTCTCGCGACGGAAAGCAACCATTCCATTTCCGCCGTCTCCACCTCTTACGTAGACTTTGACCTGATCGACAAACATTTCATTTTCACTCCGTTCCCTATATCACGTTCTTACTTTTTATGAATTGCTGTGTTGCTTTTCATTCATAACAAGCTGAACCGTCAATTCATCTTTTGCTATTTTGTAGCAAGCTATATTAAACATGGTTAACGTTTCTTTTGATAACCATTCTTCTATCTTTTTTTCATTCTCTATTATGCCACTGAAATCAAAAAACAATGATGGACCTTCTTCAAGATAAAAAGAAACATCAAGGTGATGATTACTTTCTTTATTTACTACATTTTCTAGTACATAAAAAAGCGATTCACACCAATCTGTAAGCTCTTCATCATAAGGAGATAAATCACACACTTCGCCGTTCACTTCGATATCGAGCTTTAAAACCGTTTCTCTAAACCCATATGTTAAAAGAAGCGCAGTCAACTTATGTGCCCCTGTACTCGTTAGCTTTGATTCATTTTTAGAGATGGCAATAATCTCTTCAATCGTTTGTTGGACACGGTCAAGACGATTCAATGATAAATTTCCCTTAATGAGCTGCAGCCTATTTAGCCAGTCATGGCGTGCATGCTTTAAAAGTTCAACAACATCCCACTCTTTACTCATTTTCCAACCCCTAACCTTAAAACATGCTTTGTTCTTCTTTCAACAGCAAAGAAAACAAAACAGACCATATATGCATTATAGCAAATTATCTAGTCTATGAGCACAACCCTAGCAATATGTCTCAACAAAAAGAAAAACTCTAACCAATCTTGGTTAGAGTTTTCTTTTTGTGTACGATTACGTTTTAAGCTTCTTGCGCTACTGGATAAACGCTCACTTTTTTACGGTCACGTCCATAACGCTCGAATTTTACGATACCATCGATTTTCGCGAAAAGAGTATCGTCTCCACCACGAGAAACGTTTGCACCTGGATAGATTTTTGTACCGCGTTGACGGTAAAGGATAGAACCACCAGTTACAAATTGACCATCTGCACGTTTAGCACCAAGGCGTTTAGAGATAGAGTCACGACCGTTCTTTGTACTACCTACCCCTTTTTTCGATGCGAAAAACTGAAGATCTAATCTTAGCATATGTTCCACCTCCTCTTTATTGAGATACAATGTTTATATATTGTCCATAATCACGCTCGATTGTTTCAAGTGAAACAACCATTCCTTCGAGAAGGAGCTGAACGTTGCGAGCAACATCCTCTTCTAAGTCTTCAGGAATGAGGCAGTTAAGATAACCGCCGTCCTCACCTTGTTCAAGGCCTGGCATTGTATCACATAAAGAAATAATCGCGTTTACTGTCCCAAATGACACAGCTGTAACAGCGGCGCATACTAAATCTTTACCGTGTTCCGCAAATTCTGCGTGTCCACTTATTTCAAAAGAAGTAATATGACCTGCTTCATTACGAGAAAGAACTACTTTAACCATGCAACCATTCCTTATGCATTGATTTTATCAATAACAACTTTTGTGTAAGGTTGACGGTGACCTTGTTTACGGCTGTAGTTTTTCTTAGCTTTGTATTTGAATACAGTAATCTTTTTAGCGCGACCTTGTTTTTCAACTTTAGCGCTAACTGTTGCACCATCAACGTAAGGAGCTCCAACTTTAACGTTGTCCCCACCTACTAATAGTACTTTGTCGAAAGTTACTGTTTCGTCTTGCTCTACGTTAAGTTTTTCAATGTAGATAGCTTGACCTTCTTCAACTTTAACTTGTTTACCACCAGTTTCAATAATAGCGTACATTCTCTGCACCTCCCTGTAAGACTCAGACTCGCCATCCCAGGTGTCACAATGGACTTTAAAACCTGTTCTGCGCGGTTGTAGCACGGGTGCTACAATAATCACATAGAAAATAATACTATATTTCTTCTCCCTATGTCAATCATATTCTCTAATGAAGTCATTCCAAATTTTACACAAGAAAAAACTGCAGCAGATGCTGCAGTTTTTTTAGAAGGTGATGATCCCTGTAACAAGAGCTACAGCAATCATCACAAGACAGCCACCCAGTGCCCATTTAAAGTAAAACTTTTGGTGATCTCCAAATTCTACTTTCGCCATTCCTACTAATAAATATGCAGAAGCCATAAGTGGACTCATCGCGTGAATTGGCTGCCCTAAAACAGAAGCACGAGCCATTTCAACAGGATCTACACCGTAAGCTGAAGCCGTTTCTGCTAAAATCGGTAACACTCCGTAGTAGTACGGATCGTTTGCCATAAAATACGTAAACGGCAAACTAGTTAATGCTGTAATGACAGGAAAAAATGAACCTAATGATTCAGGAATAACAGAAACAAGCGCATTTGCCATTGCATCAACCATCTCTGTTCCTGAAAGAATTCCTGTAAAAATTCCTGAAGCAAATACTAAGCCAACAACTGCAAGGACGTTTCCTGCATGATTGGAAATCCGTTCTTTTTGATCATCAAATTTTGGATAGTTAATCATAAGCGCAACAACAAAAGCAATCATAAATAAAGTTGCAAGTGGAAGTACACCCATCACTAAACATACTAATAGAGCAATTGTTAGAGCTAAGTTTACATATAAAAGCTTTGGACGTTTAATAGAGGTATCGTCTGCTCCAATATCTACAGCAGCGCTCTGCTGGTTAAAAGCTAGATTTTGTGAATAGTCGATGTCGATAACACCTAAGCGTTTTTTCTCTTTCTTCCCTAAAATATAAGCTGTAAATAGTGTCCATAGTGCTGCTGAAATCATTACTGGAACAAGTGGTAAAAAGACGTCTGCCACATCAAGCTGAAGGGCACTTACTGCACGAGCTGTAGGTCCACCCCATGGAGACATATTCATAAAGCTAAATGAAAGCATAGCAACACAGGTTAGGATTAACGGATTCATTCCAAGTCTTGTATAAAGCGGCAGCATTGCTGAAACTGTAATCATATATGTTGTTGTTCCATCTCCATCTAATGCAATAAGCATGGAAAGAATAGCTGTTCCCATGACAATCTTTACTGGATCTCCCTTTACAATTTTCAGGATTGTAGATACAAGTGGATCAAACAAACCAGCATCAATCATAATTCCAAAGTATAAAATAGCAAACATCAGCATAACACCTGTTGGTGCTACTTGCTCTACCCCTGCAAGCATCATATCGCCTAACCCTGCTGCAAATCCCCCAATTATTGCAAACAAGATTGGAATAATAATAAGTGCAACCATAGCTGACATTCGTTTCGTAATGATCAGATACATAAAGACGGCGATCATTAAAAATCCAAGCGTAGCTAACATATTTTCTCCCCCTTTGTCTCTCAAAAATTCCCCTTAAAAACGATAGTTCATCACTAAAAATAGTATAAATTAAAAAATTCTGAATGTAATCGTTTCCAAATTATTGAGCTTTAAATTCTTAATATCCTTTTTGTTCATTTTGTTCACGAGAAGATACTAAGTAAAAAAAGAAGGTTTTACCCTTCTTTTTTAAAATAGAAATTCAACCTTATTTTCTTTTATTCTCTGCTCCACTTCTTCTCTTGAACCGATATGACGAAGACGGTAAAATGGCGTAAGTTCTCCTCCTTCTGTTAGGTAAAGTTCTATCTCCTGCTCTTCTTTCCATTTTTCCATCTCTTCCTTGTTAAATGAAAGCAAAGGAGAAAGTTCTATCCATGCTGCCTCTTCTTTATATGAAAGCAGTTCCCCTTCTATATCATTCAACGTTTTTTTCTCATTTTTATATTTTCCCATTGTTTTACAAACATCACAATCTTTTAGGAAAAGATGCTGCAAGCTATCTCGCTCTTTTTTACGTGTCACCTCTACTAACCCAAGTCTTGTAAAACCAAAAATAAGCGTCCTTACTGGATCTTGTTCTGTTTCTGTTTTTAGCTTTTGTAACACTTTTTCTCCATCTTCTTTGTTTTTCATGTTAATAAAATCAATCATAATAATGCCTCCAAGATTGCGAAGGCGAAGTTGTCGAGCCACTTCTTTTGCTGCTTCAAGATTTGTCTCTAAAATAGTCTGAGCTTGAGACGTTTTTCCTACAAACCTGCTTGTATTTACATCAATAACTGTCATCGCCTCTGTTTCTTCAATAACTAATGAACCACCGCTTGGAAGCCAGACCGTTTTTTGCAGTGCTTTTTCAAGCTCTTTTTGAAGGTGGTATATGTCAAAAAGGCTCTCTTTCTCACGTTGAAAAATAACTGTTGCTTCTGGAAAAGAAGCTTGAAGCTTTTTTTTCATTTCAAACGAATCAACAATAAGCTCAAGCCTGTCCACTTTTGCCTTTTTTATCATATTTGTAATAAAATCTTCCCTTTGGTAAACAACTCGAGGTACTGGTCCTTCCGCTTGGAGTTCCCCGATAACTCCCTCCGCTTCTTTTCTAAGAGTAACAATTTCTTGTTCTATTTTGCTAGGAGACACTCCTTCAATGGCGCTTCGTAAGAGAAGCCCTTCCGATCCTTCTACAATGCTCTCCCCAAAGCTTGTCCACTTTTCTTTTTCCGCTATCTTTTTTGAAACAGCTACGTATCCGCTATAAGGAAAATAAACAACGTACGAGCTTGAAAATTCAATAAACGTTGTCAACTTAGGTCCCTTTGTTCCTCTTTCTTCTTTGCTTACTTGTACGAGAATTTTTTGTCCTTCTTTTATACGTTCTGTAAACATTTCGTGCTCATCAAGAAACACTTCACTTTTATGTAAATATCCGTTTTTTTCTCCTCCAATATCTACAAAAGCAGCGTCCATCCCTTTTACAACTTTTTTCACACGTCCAACATAAATATTGCCAACATAGTGGATAGCTTTTTGTTCTTCAATATAAAAAGCCTGTACTTGGCTATCCTGTAAATGAGCTATCTTATGAAGATTTGTTGCCGTTTCAATTATCAATTTTGCTGTCATATGTCCAAATCCCTTTCGTTATCTCTTATGTAGTTGGATTTTACCATAACAAAAAGGAAAGTAACATGTTTGTCTGTTACTTTCCTTTTCACCCTCTTTTTAATAAAAGGCAACAAGCTCATCAATAGAATCATTAATGCGCTTATCTACAAAATAAGCATGAAGAAGCTCATTTTCATCCAGTTGCTTTCTTCCTTCTTTTTCCTCCACAATAATGATATGTTTTTGTCCTCTTTTAAACCTACGAATAATATGATAAATCTTTTCTCCCCCATTTACGGCAAGTGGGGAAAGATCAAGGATTGTTTCCCCTTTGCCATAGTATCGATCAAGAAGGAAACGAATATAAAGATAGTCCCTTTGTTTCCATTCATAATAAAGGCTATAACATAGATAGCACAACACCATCCAAAGATGCAGATGAGTAGAATAAAGAAAAAGAGCGACTACCGCAATGCACGATAGAAAAACAGCTGAAATACGAAGCGTTTTTTCAAAGGACTTTTGAAAAGAATCAAAAAGACTAAACGAAACAAACATGAGTTTTCCCCCGTCAAGCGGATAAATCGGAAGCAAATTAAAACAAAGTAAAAGAACGTTTTGAAACATAAACTGTTCATAAAATTCCTGTGTAATAAGAGAAGACGAAAGAGCAATAAAAGATCCTAACATTAAAATAAGGTGAACAAACGGCCCGCTCAGAATGACAATCACTTCTTGATAAAGCGGTCTGTTTCCATATTCATCAATTTCAGCTACTCCTCCAAATGGAAAGAGCATAATTTTTTTGATTTTCCATGAAAAAAAGCTAGCGGCAAAAACGTGCCCAAGCTCATGTAATAATACTAATGAAAATAAGAGGATAAGGTCATAGATATGACCTGTCATGATCCCTATTGCTAAGATAGCCCAAAGAAGCGGATGGATATGCGTTGAGCGAAAAAGATGAAGAAAGTTATTCAAAGGAGATCACCTTACTAGGGTCCATAAATTTACCATCTTTATAAAGAGCAAATCCATAGCTTCCTTTTTTATCGTCCCCTTCTGCCTTCACTTTTCCAATAACCTGTCCTTTTTCAATAAAATCAAACGTTTTTACATCAATATTTGCAAGCCCGCTATACCACGACTCTGATCCGTCAGCATGCTGAATTGAAACTGTATTTCCAAAACCTTTTTTCTCTTCAATGCTTTTAACAAATCCTGCATCCATAGCTTGCACCGCTGTTTGACTTCCTGTTTCAACGGTTACCCCTTTTTTTGAGCTTGCAAATGTTTCAACAACATTCCCTGATGCTGGCACAACGTACTGAGAGTTTGCTTCCTCTGTCGGCTCTTCTCCTACAGATTTTGGAATGAGAGCGAGAGGTTCACCAAACTTCTCTTCATACCAAGCAGACATTTTAGCAAACTGAAAACTTTCCTCCATCGTATCTTCTACAAAAGCTCTTGCTCCGTCGAGCTGTACTGCTGGATTTCTAAAAAGAATAGCAACAATTAAAACAAGACAGAAAGAAGTTAACAGCTTAAATAGAAACCACTGAGGAGAGAATAACGGATGGTGTTCTTTGCTTTCTGGATTGTATTCATAAGTCGGAAATCGTTCTCCACTGTAGTTTTCCTCATCTGAAATTAAATCATCGTATGAAAACTTCCTTTGCGGCTTCTCTTCTTTTCCTCCATTTTTTCGCCGATCGGCTATTCGCTTACGAACTTCTTGGACACGTCGATTCATCGCTTCTCACCAATCCTTCAAGTCATTTGTAACAAATGTATGACTTGTCCTGTGAGGTTATGACAAAATAAAAAAGCTAGAGCTTTTGAAAGAGCTCTAGCTTTTTGATCATATATTATATAAACTAACGCACGCCGAAGAATTTCTTAATTTTAGAAAAAACACCTTGTTTGGTTTCATCTAGAGATTGAAGCGGTACAGACTCTCCTAAAATACGTCTTGCGATATTACGATAAGAAATCGCTGCTTTGCTTGATGGGTCCATGGCAATTGGTTCACCATTATTGGATGCTTTGATAACATCTTCATCATCCGCAATAATGCCAATTAAATCAATAGCCAGCAATGAGACAATTTCATCAACATCTAACGTATCTCCATTTTTCATCATATGACTGCGAATACGGTTAATTACAAGCTTTGGAGATTCGATGTCTTCTTTCTCTAACAATCCAATAATACGATCCGCATCACGAACAGATGAAATTTCAGGTGTTGTAACAACAAGAGCCTTATCTGCTCCAGAAACGGCATTTTTATATCCTTGTTCAATTCCAGCAGGACAGTCAATAATAATGTAATCATAGTCTTGCTTTAGTTCTGTAATAAGTTCTTTCATCTGCTCCGGTGTTACGGCCGTTTTATCACTCGTTTGAGCAGCAGGCAACAAATATAAACATTCAAAACGCTTATCCTTAATAAGCGCCTTTTGAGGCGTACAGCGACCGTTCACAACATCTACTAAATCATAGATAATGCGGTTCTCTAACCCCATAATAACGTCTAAATTGCGCAAACCGATATCTGTATCGACTAGGCAAACCCGCTTACCAGTTAGGGCGAGTGCGGTTCCTAAGTTAGCAGACGTCGTTGTTTTTCCAACGCCGCCTTTTCCTGACGTAACAACAATAGCCTCTCCCAATGTCAACTTCTCCTTTCTAAGCGTGTCAAATTAGGGCGAAGATGAGACATAAGCTGTGAGCGTTCAATGACAATGCGCTTGTCTTCATCAAGATACGCACACTCCATATCATGTTCTTCATTTTTATCGGCTTCCTCTGCACGACTAAAAGCTTCACAAATGCGGAGCTGTGTTGGTTCCATTTTAGAAGCTGCAATAACAGCTTGATCATTTCCATAATAGCCGGCATGTGCAATGCCTTTTAATACACCAAGCACAAAAATATTTCCTCCAGCAATGACTGTTCCACCGGGATTAACATCTCCAATTAAAAGAAGATCTCCTTCAACGTGCAAGACTTGTCCTGAGCGTACGACTCTTGCTACTGAAACAATTTCATTTTGCTGCTTAATTTTTAATGCTTCTTCTTTTGACACGACGTTTGATTCAATGCTCTCTACTACAAGATGATTTTTACTCCGAACGAGTGACTTTATTTGTTCTTCTTGATCGGGCGTTAAATATCTGTTTCCTACTCTTAATTGAACAGACACAAGTTGATTGTGTCCTCCGTATTGATTCGAAGACAGTTTTCGCTCCAATTCATTTAGCACATCGTGAAACGAACACGTATCATCGAGATGCAACGTTAATCCATCTTTTGTTCCTTTTATAATTACATTTTGTTTCTTCACAACGTTCACCTCAACGAATGTTTATTTCGACAAGGGCTAGTTAAATTCCTCTTTATACGCAACTGTTAATCTGTTAGCTTATAAGCTACTTTTTCAAACTGTTTTTTTAATGGGTACGCTAGAAGAACCACAAAAACAAGGTTTAAGATTAGTGTCGGATAAAGGCGATATGTTAGGAAGCGGTCCATAGACATATGCGTCAAACCAATCATACTGTTAATCTCGTAAACGTAAAACTCTAACAGCGTAATCCCCACAATTGTTAAAATCGTAATGATGACAACATTTGTTTGAAAAACTTTTAACAGCTTGGATACAATATAGCAAATTGCAGGCATCCCGAACATATAAACACCTAACAAGTCTGTATACACGATGTCATACAAAAGACCGAAAAAGAACGCATACTGAATTCCTTTTTTCGGATTTATGTAAATCGTCGCTAAAAGTAACACAATAAGCGTCAGTTTCGGTGATAAAATCCATTGATGAAACCAAGATTGATTAGCAAAAAAGTTCACGAATAAACTATCAGCAATAAACACTACAGAAACAACGATGGGAAGGAAGTAACGAATCACTCTTCTTCCTCCTCATCAAGTGATTTCTGTGGAGAAGGTTCTACTCGTTTTAATACAGTCACATCTTGGATATCTTTAAAATCAGCTGCAGGTTTTACATATGCTGTTTTTGTTAGCCCATAGTTATCTGATTCAATATCGCTAATTTCTCCAACAATACGTCCTTGAGGGAAAACACCTGAATACCCAGACGTAATGACTTTTTGCTTTTCTTTTATCTTCGCGCTATGAGGAATACCTGTTAGAATCAATGCTTCACGTTTTTGATCGTATCCTGAAATAAGACCATTTACATTTTTAGATCCTTGGATTGTAACAGAAGCGCGGTTTGTTCGATCTTGAGAGCTTAGTAGTTGCACTGTTGATGTAAACTGTGATGCATCTACGACGCGTCCAATTAAACCGCTTGATGTCATAACAGCCATATCATTTTCGACTCCATGAACTTTTCCGCGATCAATTGAAATCGCTTCATTCCATCGATCAGGACTTCTTGCAATGACCGTAGCATTAATTGGATCGTAATCACGTAGTGTTGAATCTTTATCAAGTCGCTCATTAAGCTCTTTGTTCTTCCGCTCTAAATCTTTCACATCTGCTTCGAGCTGCATATATTTATCAAGATTCTTTTTTAGTACTTTGTTTTCCTCATATGTATTTTTGAGATCTTCGATGCTTCCAAAGAAATCGGCAACATACTGAGCCGGCTTATGGGCCGTTGACTGTACCAGTCCAACTGTATCCTTAACAAATTGCTCTGGCCATGTGATCGTTTTACGTCCGTTTAAAGAAAAACCAATCAATGCCACGAGAATAATGATACTTACTAGTAACACAATCAATCTTTTATTGAAGAAAAATTGTGGCATGACGTTACACCTCTAATCTTATCGCTTGGACTCTGCTCTGTTTTTAAATAGATCAATATGTTCTAAAGCTTTTCCTGTTCCGATAGCTACACAGTCAAGTGGATCTTCTGCAATAACAACAGGCATACTTGTTTCATCACTAATCATTTTATCTAGGTTACGAAGAAGCGCTCCACCACCTGTTAGAACAATTCCACGATCCATGATATCTGCTGCAAGCTCTGGAGGAGTTTGCTCAAGCGTGCTTTTTACAGAATCAATAATTGCTTGTACAGTATCTTTAAGAGCGTCTGCAATTTCATCTGCAGAAATCTCAATTGTTTTTGGTAATCCTGTTAAAAGATCTCGACCACGAATTTCCATATTTTCTACATCTTCTGGTGTACTTGCAGAGCCGATTTCTACTTTCATTGCTTCTGCTGTACGTTCTCCAATCATAAGATTGTAGTTTTTGCGAATATACTGAATAATAGCTTCGTCCATCTCATCGCCAGCAATGCGAATAGATTGACTTGTTACAATCCCACCAAGTGAAATGATAGCAACTTCTGTTGTACCTCCACCGATATCTACTACCATACTACCAGTTGGCTCCCATACTGGTAAATTCGCTCCAATTGCAGCAGCAAATGGCTCTTCAATTGTGTAAGCATCACGTGCACCTGCTTGACGAGTTGCATCAATAACAGCGCGTTTTTCAACTGCTGTAATCCCAGAAGGAACGCAAATCATGACATATGGCTTACCTGAAAAAACACTCTTATTTTTCTGTGCTTGTTTGATATAATACTTCATCATTGTTGCTGTTGTTTCATAATCAGCAATAACGCCGTCTTTCATCGGACGAAGAGCAATGACATTTCCAGGTGTACGTCCAATCATATTTTTAGCATCGTTACCAACTGCAACGATGTCTCTTGAATCTGTTTGTAGCGCTACAACCGATGGTTCACGAACAACAATTCCTTTTCCTTTTACATATACTAATGTGTTAGCCGTCCCTAAATCGATTCCAAGGTCACGTGTACCAATTCCAAACATAATGTGTATCTCCCTTTCTCTCTCAAATATCACAAAGTTTTATCTATTATTTTTAATTGATATAGGACTTTTTGTTTTTATTCACTAAAAGTCTAGTTCTATTGTTACTCATACAAAGAATGTTATAAAAAACCAACAATCTTTATTGTGTCGAGTCCAAGAGCATATGTCAATGTAAAAATGGATTCTGTCATCAAAAGGTAATCTTCGACAAAAACAGTATTTTTTCAAGACTTTCTCAAAAAATCCATGCCTTTTATTATAACGTAATCATAATAAAAAAGGTAGAGTAATCTTGTCCCTGTTTTTCTAGTTTTGATTGCTAATAATAACAAAAAAACCCTGCTTCCTTACTATTAACGTATGAAACAAAATTTTGTTACACATAACCTTTCTCTCTTAAGCTAACAAATTTACGATCACCGAGAATAATATGATCAAGAATGTCGATTCCCATCAAAATTCCACATTCTTTCAGCCTTTTGGTTACTTCTATATCTTCTTTACTTGGTTCAGGACTTCCTGATGGATGATTATGAATACAAATAATTGAAGCTGCTGAGCGGCGTAACGCCTCTCTGAAGATGTCACGTGGATGAACAATTGAGGAGTTCAAACTACCAATGAAGATGGTCTTTTTTAGAAGAACTTGATTTTTCGTATTTAAAAAGAGGCAAACAAAATGCTCCTGTGATAAATGACGCATTTCTTCCATAACGTAGTTTGCGCCATCTTCAGGGCTTCTTACAACATATCGATCTGTCACATGTAGATTCGCTACTCTTCTTCCAACTTCAAGTGCTGCTATAATCTGAATGGCTTTAGCCATCCCAATACCTTTAATACTTGTAAGTTCTTCAACAGTAGCTTGATTCATAAGATGCAATCCGTCATATTTGTGTAAAATTCGATTGGCAAGTTGAAGCACAGATTCCTCTTTTGTTCCTGTGCGAAGCAAGATTGCCAAAAGTTCGTTGTTAGATAAATGACTTGCGCCAAACGATAAAAGGCGTTCTCTAGGCCTTTCATCATCCGGAAAGTCTTGAATCATAATCCATTCTTTTTTCACTTGTATTCCCTCCTTTTTATTGTGGAAGGGAAACCCCAAGTTTCTTTAATTCTCGCACCGTCTTTGAGAGTGGCAGACCAACTACAGCATAATAATCACCGCTAATTTCTTTAACAAACAAAGCTCCTTTTCCTTGAATACCATATGCCCCTGCTTTGTCCATTGGTTCTCCTGTCCCAATGTAGCGCATTATTTCTTCATCTGTTAACTCATAAAAAGTTACCTCTGTACGACTATAAAAGGTTGACGTCTCTTTTCCTTTTACAAGCGCAACTCCTGTAAAAACTTCATGAGTTCTGCCAGAGAGAAAGCGAAGTGTCTTAAAAGCTTCTTCTTCATTAGACGGCTTACCGAGAATTTTTCCGTCTATAGTTACAATTGTATCTGCACCAAGAACAACTTCCTCATCATTCTTTGGAACAGATTCAGCTTTTTGAGCTGCAAGGTCTGTAACAACCTGCGAAGGAGGAAATGTTTGATCCATATGCTCTTCAATTGTACTTGGACGAATAGTAAATACAAGGCCTGCTTCTTGTAGAAGTTGACGACGACGTGGAGAATTAAAAGCTAATACCAATGCTGTTTTCATTGTGGAAACTCCTTTGCGTTTATGATTGAGTAGAGAGATACATTCTCATTTTAACAAAGAGAGGGAGCAATCACAATTTGTTCATAATAAAAAGACCCCTTTTAATTCAAAGAGATCTTTACGAAAGTTTAGCAATTACTTTTAAAAGGTTTTTTTGCATCCCTTCTCCACCTTCTTTTGTTAACGGTACTTCAATACTTTTTTCAAGGCTGCTAAGAGAAGCTGTATATTCTTTCAAGTCATCTTTCTTTGAAAGCGTACCAAGCTGTGTTTTAAGTTCCTTTAAAGCTTCTTGTTCCACTTCCTCTCCCTCAACTGCTTTTGAAGATTGAGCAATGGCCGTCTGAAGAAGCGTTGTAAGATGCTCTCCATCTTTATCAGCAATCTCTTTCGCTTGCAAAGATCCTTCGTACTTTTTAGCATATACAGATACGCCCTGTTCCTCTATGCTTTTACCAAGAGCTCTCGCTTCGCTCAAAGTTGGTGAAATTCCTGCTATAAGAGTGAATTTATCATTTTGCTTTATAACTTCAACAGGTACAGATAGCTTTCTCCCTTCTTTTTCAGCAGCCTCTTTTGTAGAGAAAACACCTGCTTGCACAATAAAAGCATCAAGGTTAATCGTAAAAGAAGATTTCTTTTCCTCTTTCTGTTCTGTCTTTTTTTCCTCACTATTTGAACTGACCGCTTCTTTTGGTTCAGAATCTTTTCCTTCTTTTGCTTGTGCTGTTTTCTCTTGTTTAGGCGTCTTCTCTTCCGTTGCTGTTAGCATATTTACGCTAAACAAACCAAGACCTATTCCTACTAGACAAGCACATGCCACAATTCCTATTATCTTAAACCAGAACGGTTTTTTCCCTGGTGGAAAAGAAGATTTCCTTTTAATAAGCTTCTTGTTTCTTTCCTGTTTATAGCGATCTACCTTTTTGAGCGGAACAATGTTTGATTCCTCCGCAGATGCTGATATTTCCTTTTCTGTTTCTGGAAGCACCCATGAAAACGTCTTTTTATTATTCTGTTTTTTACTTAACGTTGCTTCTTGTTTCTTTCCATTAATTTTAACTAATATTTTATCTGAGGATTGCTTGTCCACCATTTCACCACCCTGTTATTCCATGATTGTACGTTAGAATAGTACCGTCTCCTTAAAACCTACACCAACCCTATCACATTAAAATAAAAAAAGAACAAGACATTTGTCGCCTTGCTCGTAGTTTCTTTCGACAATATGTGTTGTTCTTCTTTGTATTATTCATTTTTAAAAGGCGTTGTTTTCCCTTCACTATCAGGAGTGCTGAGTTCACTCGGTTTAGTTGGCATATTAGTTAATGACGGATAATAAAAAGCTGTGAAGCTAAGCACATACTGTGGCACCTGCTCAGTTGTACTTTCACTTTCCTCATCTGAAAGCTCGACGTTCTCCTCACTTTTAGCAGGTTGAAATGATAGCCCTTCAATCGCAACTCCACGCTCACTTTTATTAAACTCATTTAGAAAGCTTAGCGCTTCTTCATATGTTGAAGCTTCGAATGTCACTTCAATGCTTTGACCCTTTAGATTTCCTGGCATATGCAGAGGCATATTTCCAACCTCTCGCTTATGCTCATTCCATCTTTCATAGTCTTCTAAGCTTTGATTTTTCTCGCGCTGTTTCTTTATGATTTCATCTTTTCCAAAAGCCATATCAACGATTGTTATGTTCGCTTTTAGCTCTGCTTTTTCTATTGAAAGTAAAATGTCTTGTAAGTTCACGTCAATCGGAATAGTTTTTTGTAAATTATAGGCATCTTTTGCGGTAACTTCTTTTCCTTCACTTTCTATTTTCAGCTTGTTAGTATATGCTTGCTCTTTCTTTAACGTCTCTGCCTTTACTTCTTCTTTAAGTTCAAGAGGAGCATAGTAGTGATGATAAAGCCAAAAAATGAGGGAGAATAAAACAAGAAAACAAATACTTAATATCAATACGTGTTTTTTCTTTACAGACCATACCATTTATTCTGTCTCCTCTTGCTTTTCACTCTGTTTTTTAAGCTTCTCTAAGTCTATAATGAGAGAATATGTTGCTTGATATGTTGATAGTTCCCCATCTTGCATCTCCACTTCTTCTGTAACATTAGATGTATCAATAGACAAAAGGTTCGCTTTCTCAACAAGTGATGAATCTTTTAAGTTTTGTAAATAAAAAGCTGCATCACGATGATTCTCAAGCTGAATTTCTAATGAAAGCACGTTATAGTCGTCTAGATAAAATTGCTCGATATAACCATTTTGAGGAAGCTCTTCAACTAAGCTCGTTAATAGAAGGTTAAGGTCTCCTTTTTTACTCTCACTCCAATCCACTGCATTTTTCAAATCATGATACTCTCCGATCCAGCTTGGCACATTTAAAGATTCTCTCGTTTCTTTTACTTTTGTGATTTCTGCTTCTGTACTGCTAATATTTTCTTTCTTTTCTTGATATTGAATATATCCAAAAAGAAGAACTCCAATAGCAAGAAAAATAAGTATTAGAAAGAGAAACAATGGAGCTATGTTACGCGGTTCTTTCTCAGGTAAGAAATTCACATCTCCTATCATAAGTGCACCTCTCTAAGTGCAAGACCAAATGGAACATAGCCACTCTCAGGGACCCCAACTCGGTCATGAAGAAATAAAGCGTCTTTTTGAATATGAGATACCTTCACATGTAATGATTGTTGAAGCTTTTTATGAAGGGAGCTAAAAGCTGGGTGATGCCCACTAATCAGTACACCATTTATTTTCTTCCCAAGCGTTATTTCACTTGATGTATACACACTAATCAATCCTTCTATTAACTGATTCATATAGTCGTTAAACTCACTGTCAGTGCCTTTCCAAATAAAAGCGTTCTCCTCGTTCTTCCAGTATTCCATCCACTCGTAAAAAGATAAAAATTTCAAAAATACAGGTTGATGTTTTTCGAAAGTCGCAATCTGTACTCCTTCTAAATCAATATTCATAAGCATAAAGACTCCATCACCTGCTAAATCGAGATGATAAAAAAGCCTGTACAAAGCAATGGATGAAACGCTAGCTCCAATTGGTTTTAAATTTGTTTCTTCTAAGAGCGCTACATAATCAATAAGCTCTTTTTCAGGTGTTGCAAAAACAATAACTTTTTTTTCTTCTTCCATTTCTTCTTTATAAAAATAGTCGATCATAGGATCTTCAAACGGGATATCGTCTTTTAATTCTTGCAATATGTACTCTTTTTCTTCATTTTTATCCATTTCAAATGGAAGAATAACTTCCTTTAGGACAACAAGATCATCGGGAACTGTAAAATGAACAAGCTGTTTTTGCATTTTCCACTCTTTTAAATGTTTTTGTAAAATTGCTTGTAGCTTTACATAATCCTTAATTCTCCCTTTTTCTACAATTCCCCTTTTCAAAGCAATCGTATGATAGATTGGCTGTTCAAAGGCATTTTCTTTGTTTGTCTGAAGCACTCTTATTTCATAATCTTTGATTACAATGTTAACCAGCTTGTTTTTTTGAAAAAAACGAAATTTCATGCTGTTCACACACCTATCCCTACAAAAGTCATCATGCAAAGACCTAGAGTAATATGATTCTAGCTCGTTGTATATTAAACAATTATTACTCCATCTATCATTAAATGAAAAATCCCATATACCAACTAAATAACTGATCACCTTTCATATATACAATAAACGTTCCAAACGCAATATAGGGGCCAAAAGGAAATGGCTTCCCTTTTTGAACTCTTCCAATCATCATCCCAATAACTGCACCACATGCTCCAAACAAGACAGCAAGAAATAAAGAAAGAAATACCCCTTTTATCCCTAGAACAAGACCGATAACACCAAATAATTTCACATCCCCTCCCCCCATACCACCTCTGCTAAGGAGGAGAATAGCAAGCAGAACAAGATAACCAAGTATTCCTCCTATTGCCATATGTGAAAAAGAAGCAAGGGAGAAATACCATTGTTCCAAAATGAGGATAGGTAAGAAAAATAAAAGAAGTGAATTCGGTATAACCATATAAGAAAGGTCTGACACAATGACCATTATTAATAAAGAAGAGAGCGTTATATATAACAAACCTTCTCCAAATCCATTTGTTATAAAAGGAGCAATGGAAAAAAGCACAGCAGTACTGAGCTCAATAGTTGGATAAAGAGCTGATATCTTATATTTACACACTCTGCAGCTTCCTTTTTGCCATATGTATGAAATAACGGGAATAAGCTCTATTACCTTTAGCCTTGAGCGACATGAAGGACAGCTTGATGATGGATAAATTAAAGATTTCCCAATAGGAAGTCTTAATCCAACAACATTAAAAAAAGAGCCTAAAACTAAACCTGAACAAAATAGATAAATCGTAATGATTGTCATTTTCCGATCATCCCATCTAAAGATTTTTAATCTTTCAAATGGAAACCTCATCCGTTTTTCTATTGATTTGAAAACCATTCTCCAATGCTAGGGATTAGAAATGATGCAAATATTGCAAGAATGAAAACAATCACAATAATCCCGAAAAGAGAAAAACCTTGATCTGTTTTTAAAGTCAAAAGCTTAAATTTATTCATAAAAAGCATACTCCTTTTTCTTTCTAGTATGCTCTTGTCTACAGCGAGAATTCACAAGAAGAGGAGATTTTATTCAGTACGGTTTCCATCCCTCTCTTCTTTTGGACCTCTAACTTCTTTAGAAAAAACAGGCGGGTAATAATCATCGTTCATCACTTCAATAACCTGATCTTCTTTGCCATTTGTTATGTATCTTACAACTTCAATACTCTCCCCCTGTTTTCCTGTTCGTTCAATACGGCTTTCATTAACATTCAAAAGCGGATCATACTCTACAATTGTTCGAGGAGGATATGTCTCTTTCCTTCTCTCTTTTACTACAATTTTCTTTTTTAATTCCTTTCCACTTACTGTCGTAATAAGCTTATTATCCACAACCTTAACAGTGATAACATAGGAAGTTGAATGAGGATTTTCGAAAGTTAAGTCTTCTTTTCCAAGTGAAACATAAGCTTCATATCCAAGAGGAACATGATTCTGCCTTGTAGTGCTTATATGTCGTTCTGTGATTGTAAAATCGGTATGTAACATAGCTTCGTAGAGAGAGGAAGTGAGCACTTCCCTACTTTCTTGTAAAAAGCTTTCCTCATATTGAGTCAGAACGGCATAATTAAATGAAAATTCGTCCTTGCTGCCAACTGTCCATGAAGAAGAAGATCCAAATAGTTGTGAAAGATTTTCTTTACTTTCTTTTGATAATGGTCGTTCAACTTCAGCTACTACGGTCTCTTCTAAAGGTTCTGGTTCTTTTATATAGGATTGCAACACAAATAACGTCTTTGTAGCTAAACGTTGGCTTTGGTCCGCTATCGTTTTTTCAAGACTTTTTTTATTTACTTTCTTTTGATCTTCAGCTGTGACATGATTATAAAGATCTCCATATAACTTATCCTTGTTGATATCAACAATTAAAGACTCATTCTTCTGAGTTTCAGAACGTTTCAGTGATTCTTTAAGATGAAAAACAACGACTGATCGGTCGAGTAGCACTTCTTCTTTATCATATGAAAAAGTAAGATGGCCACTTTGTTGCCACTCCTTAACTTTATTATTAACCTTTTCATATGCTTTCTCATAAGAAAGACCACCAATTGAGATGCCTGCTATTTTTGTTCCTTTTGCAAACGATGTGTTTGAACCCATGATTTTTTCATAAGCCCATACGCTTCCCTGTGAAATAACAATGCACGAAAGAACAAAAAGTAATAAAAATAAAAAGATTTTCCTTCCCTTTTTAGTGAATCTCACTAGAACACCTACCTCTGTCCTATCTCTTTATTTTTTCAGAATCATTAGTTTTTTCCACATTCACTATGTTGCTCTTTATACATACCTAACAACGTGCATGTAAACTAACAACGCCCTTCACATCAAAAGGTCTTTAGACCTAGTTCTATATAACTTGTTTTTCCCCTTTATAACCAAGACTTTACACCTCCTATTTTATACTAAGCTAGTAAATTTTGAAAGACTCCGCTGTAAGTTAATACATAAAAAAAGAGAACTCTTTTTAGAGCTCTCTTTTTCCTTTCCTTACGACAGAAGATAGTTTCGAACTTCTGAAATAAAATAAAGGGAACCTGTTATAAGAAGAAGATCTTTCTCTTTTGTGAGATTTTGTTTCCCTTTTTCAATCGCTTTTTTAAAATCCATTTCTATCACTTTTGAACTATGTTGACTAACAGCCGCTATATGTTCTGGATTGTCTGCTCTTGGAAAATCAAATGTCGTAAATATAATGCTTGTTGCGATTTCCTCAAGTCTTGTAACAAGTTCTGTAGCTTCTTTATCTTTTAAACATGAAAACACAACGTGAACATTATATTCCTTATAATGACGTTTCACCGTTGAAACAAGACTCTCAATCCCTTGAATGTTATGAGCACCATCTAGAAAAATAAGTGGATTTTGGCTTATTTGTTCAAAACGTCCAAGCCATGCTGTTCGTTTTAATCCTTCATATATCTTGTTACCTTCTATATTTAAAAGTCCTGTTTGCTTTAAATAGAGAAGTGCTGCAAGAGCTAAAGCTGCATTTTTCACTTGATGAGCACCAAGCATCGACAGCTTAACGTTTGAAAGAACAATATCAAATCCGGAAAATTGAAATCTTTCACTTAACTCGTCAGCTTCTAGAGAAGAAGTGTAAAAATCTCTTTCAAGCACGTAAACAGGTGCATTTTCAGCTTTGGCCTTCTGTTGGATGACATTAAGCGCGCCGTTTTGCTCAACAGCAGTAAAAAGCGGGATATTTCTTTTAATAATACCTGCTTTTTCTCCTGCAATTTCTTCAATTGTGTTTCCTAAAATATTCATATGATCGAATCCAATGTTTGTAATAATAGTAGCAATCGGATTCAATACATTTGTAGAATCAAGACGTCCCCCAAGACCTGTTTCAAAAATAACAAAGTCTTGTTTATTCACTTTTCCAAAATAGTAAAAAGCCATCACTGTAATAACTTCAAATTCTGTAGCTTCTCCAAAGTTCGTCTCATTTAAGCTCTCTACTACATCTTTTACCTCATTTACAAGATGAACAAGCTCTTCGTCTCGTATTGGCTTGCCATTTACGCTAATCCGCTCATTAAAGGTCTCAATGTATGGAGAAGTGAATGTTCCAACAGTATATCCTCCTGCACAAAGCATCTCACGCAAATAAGAAAGCGTAGAGCCTTTTCCATTTGTACCTGCAATATGAATTGCCTGCAGGTGCTCATGAGGGCTTCCTAGCTTTTCTAACATCCAGCTCATTCTCTCTAAGCCAGGCTTAATGCCAAACTGAAGTCTTCCATGAATCCAGTTACGTGCTTCATCATATGTAGAAATCATTCTCTTCTTTCCTTTCATGTATAGGAAAGACGAATCTTAAAAAAGATTCGTCTTCTGATTATCCCTTAATTTCTTCAATACGTTTTTTCACAATTTCTCTTTTCTCTACATAGTCTTTCTCTTTTTGGCGTTCTTCTTCTACAACTTGTTCTGGTGCCTTGCTCACAAAACGTTCATTGCTTAATTTCTTTTGAACGCGATCTACTTCTTTATTAAGCTTTTCTAGCTCTTTTTCTAAACGAGCAATTTCTTCTTCAATGTTAATAAGTCCTTCAAGCGGCAAAATAAGCTCTGCCCCTGTCACAACAGCTGTCATTGCTTTATCAGGAGCTGTTAAGTCTACATCGATTGTAAGCTCACTTGGGTTACAGAAACGCTCAATATACGCCTTATTTTTTGAAAGTTTCTCTTTAATGTCTGCACTATTTGCTTTAATAAGCAGCTTAATTTGTTTGCTCATTGGCGTATTTACTTCTGCACGAATATTACGAACAGAACGAATAATATCAACAAGAAGATTCATTTCCCCAGCAGCTTCTTTGTTTGTTAATTCTTCTTTTACTGTAGGCCAGCTTGCTGTTGTAATTGATTCGCCTTTATGCGGCAAGTTCTGCCAAATTTCCTCGGTAATAAACGGCATAAACGGATGTAGAAGACGCATTGTTTGATCCAATACATACGCTAAAACAGAACGAGTTGTTTTCTTAGCCTCTTCATCCTCTCCGTAAAGCGGAAGCTTCGCCATTTCAATATACCAATCACAGAAATCATCCCAAATGAAGTTATATAATGCACGGCCAACTTCACCAAATTCGTAGCGATCAGCAAGGCTTGTCACACTCTCAATTGTTTCATTTAAGCGTGTTAAGATCCATTTATCTGCTACTGATTTTTCGCCTGATAAATCCAGTTCTTCATATTTAATTCCGTTCATATTCATTAGAGCAAAACGTGATGCATTCCAAATTTTATTTGCAAAGTTCCACGTTGACTCTACTTTTTCAAAGCTAAAACGTAAGTCTTGGCCAGGGGAACTTCCTGTTGAAAGGAAAAAGCGAAGTGAATCTGCTCCGTATTTCGCAATAACGTCCATTGGATCAACACCATTACCTAATGACTTACTCATTTTACGGCCTTCAGCATCACGTACAAGACCGTGAATAAGGACATCTTTAAATGGACGTTCACCTGTGAACTCAACACCTTGGAAAATCATACGAGATACCCAGAAGAAAATAATGTCATACCCTGTTACAAGCGCTGCTGTTGGATAGTAACGTTTAAAGTCTTCTGTTTCTTCTGGCCAACCCATTGTTGAGAAAGGCCAAAGAGCAGAAGAAAACCATGTATCTAATACGTCGTTATCTTGTTCCCAGTTTTCAATCTCTGCTGGAGCTTCTTCTCCAACATATACTTCACCTGTTTCTTTATGATACCAAGCTGGAATGCGGTGTCCCCACCAAAGCTGACGTGAAATACACCAATCACGAATATTTTCCATCCAGCGTAAATATGTTTTTTCAAAACGGTTTGGCACAAAGTTTACTTTGTTTTCTTTCTCTTGAAGTTCTACAGCTGCATCTGCTAAAGGCTGCATTTTTACAAACCATTGTGTTGAAAGATATGGTTCAACAACTGCTCCACTTCTTTCACTATGACCTACAGAGTGAAGATGCTCTTCAATTTCAAATAGAACGCCTTCTTCTTGCAGATCTTTTACGATTGCTTTTCGACACTCAAAGCGGTCCATTCCTTCATACTTCAAAGCTTTCTCATTCATCGTACCATCTTGATTCATAACAAGAATGCGTTCAAGATTATGACGGTTTCCAATTTCAAAGTCGTTCGGATCGTGTGCAGGTGTAATTTTAACAGCTCCTGAACCAAACTCCATGTCAACATAGTCATCGCCAACAATTTCAATCTCACGGCCTACAATTGGTAGAATTGCTTTTTTACCAATAAGATGCTTATAGCGTTCGTCTTCAGGATGAACAGCAATTGCTGTGTCACCAAGCATTGTTTCCGGACGAGTTGTTGCAATTTCAATATGCCCAGAACCATCTGCAAGAGGATAACGCATATGATAAAACGCCCCTTGTACATCTTTATAAATAACTTCAATATCTGAAAGAGCCGTTTTTGTTGCAGGATCCCAGTTGATAATATATTCCCCGCGGTAAATAAGTCCTTTATTATAAAGGCTAACAAACACTTGACGAACAGCTTTTGATAAACCTTCATCTAATGTAAAACGCTCTTTAGAGTAGTCTAAACCAAGCCCTAATTTTGACCATTGTGTACGAATATGTGCTGCGTATTCTTCCTTCCATTTCCACGTTTCTTCTACGAATTTCTCACGCCCTAAATCATAGCGAGACTTGCCTTCTTCACGTAGCTTCGCTTCCACTTTAGCTTGTGTCGCAATTCCGGCATGGTCCATCCCTGGAAGCCATAGTACATCATAACCTTGCATTCTTTTCATACGTGTTAAAATATCTTGTAATGTTGTATCCCATGCATGACCTAAATGAAGCTTTCCTGTTACGTTTGGCGGTGGAATGACAATTGTGTATGGTGGCTTATTTTTGTCATCTTTTGCTTCAAAAAACTTCCCTTCTAACCAATATTGATAACGGCCTTCTTCTATCTTTTGCGGATCATACTTTGTCGGCATCGTGTTTTCTTGTTCTGACATTTTATTCCCTCCAGCTAAAGTAAAATAAATAGTATGCAAAAATGCATACAAAAAACTCCTTCCATCTTGAAAAGGACGAAAGGAGTGAAGTTCGCGGTACCACCTTTTTTCAAAAAACGCCACACTTTGGGCGCTTTTGCACTTGAAAAGATAACGGCTTTTCGCCGACTTTTTCTAATAGGACAGAGCCGTTCAAAAAAGCAACTTGCAGGTGACTTTCTAACGCGATTGCTTAAGAAACTTCTCAGCATATAGTCTCTCTCTCTTGAAGCATCTTTCGTTATACTCTTCCTGCGCACTGTTTTAGCATTAATTTCGTTTACTTCTATATACTATACAAAAAAATTATAAATCGTCAATAAGCTTCTCCATCTTTTTTCACTTTTATTCCGCATTTTTCACTTTTCTTCTTTAGGCACATTGCCTAAGTGTTCAACATATAGTGTAAAAACATCTGTTATCGTAAGGAGATGAGAAATTTGAAGCAACGTTTCAATTCTTATTCATTAAAGAAGTGGGCCCAGAATGCAGGAGCCGTTTGTTCTCAATTTATTATTCCGCTCACTGTTTTTCAAGCGGTACGTACAATTGTTTTCCCATCTATCCTAGACGTTTTTCTTCTGTTGATTTTCATAGCTATTCTATTATCAATTTATTTTGAATGGATTTAAAAAAGAACTAGCCCTCTTGTTCAGAGGCTAGTTCTGCCATTTCTTTTTGTTTTTCAACTTCTACAATTTTTGTAACAAGTGTTTCAACATTTTTCATATGCCAGTAGCTTTCCATAAGCATCTTAACATGATATTGCTCATTATTATTGTTCTGCTGATATCTTTCAAATGCTTTGTAGAAACGTTCAGGGAAAGCTAAATATGCACAAAATAACCGTTTCTCCGTCTCATTTAAAGGAAAATGGTTTTCATAGTTCTCAAACCACTCATAAACATCTAGATTTTGAAGAGGATATGTTTTTAAAGAGCGATAATAGAAATCTGCTAAATCATATACAGGTGAACCTTCTCTCGCTTCTTCAAAGTTAATAAAATAACCATTTTCATTCTCATCATAAACAAAATGTTTTGTAGAAACCTTACCATGATTAATTACTAAACGGGTTTTTTCTTCCTCTTTTGCGGTCTCATACCATTTCTCAAATTGTTCTTTTGCAAATGTAAGCGACCTTGTCATTTCGTAGTAAAAGGTACAAAAATATAGCTGAAAAGGAGACATATATACCTCCTTTTCACTTTGTTCTACATATGTTGCCATAGCTGTTTCTCTTTCGTTCCATCGTGAGACAAGCTCTTCATAATGTTTTTCTTTTTCTTTTATATCGATTTTCTCTTCATAAGATGAAAAGGTATGAAGCTCAGCAAGCTCTCGAAACAGCTTATATGGCAATGAATCCTGTTCTTCTCTCCGTTCGTTCAGAAACCAATGTGTCAAATAAAACTGTTCTGACACTTCTTTGGAAAAGTACTGGCCTTCTAACGTTGGATAAACAGGCACAAGCTTTGTAAACCCATTTTTTTGTAGCTTTTTCATCTTCTGAACAAAATGGGGATTACGCCAAGAGGAGGATAGCCTTTTAAGCGCAAATACTCCTTTTGACGTAAATACTTTTTTCACTTTGCCATAGTCTTCAATATAGTTTGCCTGTAAGCCATATTGCTGTAGAAGGGGCCCATATGCTCTTAGACTATTTTCCATTCTTGCCCCACTCTCTTTCTTCCTTTAATTCACTCAGACAGGAATTGTTAAAACCTGACCTTCTGTTACGTCTTGTTCATCTTCTAGATTGTTTGCCTGTACAAGCTGATGAACAGGCAGATCGTAACGCCCTGCAATTTGCTCAAGTGAATCTCCTTCTTGAACAATACACATTTTAACGCACGTTTTCGTTTCCTGCTCTTCTCTATCAAACAGCTCTGTTAAATAAAGCGTATTTTCTTTACGGTGAGCTTTCGGTTCTTTTGGCTCATCTTCTTCCCTTGTAGATGTAACAACCGTCGGTGAACTGCTTTCAACAGCTTCCTTCTCTTCTACTTTCTCAAGGAGGTCAGCTTCTGAAAGTGGTCTTTCCTCATCTAGGTCTGCTAAGTACAACGCATTGTCCTTACGATGAGTTGTTTCCGACTCTTTCGTCTCAACTTCTTCCCTTACAGATGTAACAGCCGCTGGTGAACTGCTTTCAACAGTTACCTTCTTCTCTTCCACCTTTTCAGAGGAAACCGGTCTTTCTTGATGGGGTTCTGCAATATTGTTTTCTTCAGCAGGAGAATCTTCTTTGCTCAACTGCAAAGGCTCAAATACAGGAGCTTCTTCTTTTTCCTCTTTTTTTTCTCTCTTTACTTCTACTTCAAATGGTTCCTCAATTTCACTTATATCTTCTTCCTCTTCTTCTCGTTCATCTTCTGGAAATTGATAAGGATTCTGAATAGATCGTGAGCTATTTGTAATTCTTTCTGTCCATTCATCCTCTTCTTTTTCTACTTCCTCTTCGCTTGGAGCAGAACGATACAATGGCTCATATACAAGCTCATCATCTAATTTGCTTTCTTCCTCCAAACTACCCTCATCCTGCGGAGCTGACTGCTGTGGTTCTGCTGTGGCATCCTCAATACCTATAATGCAAATATCGGCTGTTAGCTTTAAAGAACGTTGATCAAACAAATCATAATCAAAACTCTCAACATCAACATAAAGCTCTTCTAAGCTCGATATTCTATCTCGTGGAATCGTAATGTCAATTGGAAAACGATGAGCAAATGTTGTAATGCCATCTTCTCTTAACTCAATGGCTTCAATCATTCGCCCTTCTGCTTGGTCACGAATAGAGCTTTCCCCTTCTTTTTGTACATATTCTCCTACAAGCATTAGTGCTCCATAAATGGATACTTGATTTCCAAGTTCATTAGTTGCTACATCAGGAGATAAAGAAATAGATAAAAGCTGATCTACTTCCTGATCAGAACGAAAATAAACAGATTCCTCTACAGAAAAACGTAGGCAAGACAGATTGTCCTTTGACAATGTCTGTTCCTCCTTTCAATTCCCCATTCAATAAGATAAAAGCCATACGGCTCGTTTCACCATTTGATACTTTCCTTGTTGCTATTTCACGCTTCTTAGCGCATAAGATGAAAATCATTTGTCTTTATAGATGTATGAGTAAAAGGTATATTTATGACTAAAAGATACCCCTAACCCTTCCACTGCTCTTTTTTCACATAAAAAGAAGCCCTTTTCGTAATGAAAACGGCTCTAGTTAAGTTCATGGAAAGTTTTAAGAAATAGGTTGTGCATCATAACTGTTCCCGCTTGTCCTCTTTCTAAACATCATGAATTGGAATCCCGTATATTTTCAAAATTCTCTTTTTCATTTCTTTTTCCGTAATCAATCCTATCATTCTGGCATGAATCAAATCCTTTTCTCTTTCGGTTAATTCATAGTTTTTTATGTTAAATTCTTTCTTCAATTCAATTATTATATTTTCTAATTTTTGTTTGTCCATTTCGATCACCCTTTATAAAGAATTTACGTATAGACTTGATTTATCCTTTACTTTTGTTTAACATTTTCATGACGTTTTCTTTTACTTACATAGTTTAAGATTAAGAAGACAATAGTTATCACTGGACGTATCCGTTTAGAATACTCCTTTGATCTTAGTAATTTTACCCTTATCGGGAGAAACTAACCTAAAAAAGAAGGGAGTGTTTTATGATGTGGACAGAATTTAAAAAGTTCGCTTTAAAAGGAAATGTACTAGACCTAGCTGTTGCTGTTGTAATTGGAGCTGCTTTTGGGAAGATTGTTTCTTCTCTTGTAGATAGCATTATTATGCCACTTGTAGGAATCATCTTGGGCGGATATGACTTTAAAGGATTAAGTGTAAAGATTGGTGATGCCACTGTAGCCTATGGGGTATTTATTCAAAATGTTGTAGATTTCTTTATTGTTGCGTTTGCTATTTTTCTTTTTGTTAAAGGTATTGAGCGGTTTAAAAAGAAAAAGGAGGAAGAGCCTGCTCCTACTCCAGAGTCTGACAGAAAAGAAGAGCTATTACAAGAAATTCTTATTACACTGCAAAAGTCAAAACAAAAGGACAGCCTATAAGGCCGTCCTTTTGTCTTTTATCCACGAATTCGTGAAAATGCTTTTTCTGCTGCTTCAATTGTTTTTTCAATGTCTCCATCGCTATGTGCTGTTGATAAAAACATTCCTTCAAACTGAGAAGGAGGAAGGAAGACACCTTCATTTGCCATTTCTCTATAATATGTTGCAAAATACTCAAGATTAGACGTTTTAGCCGTTTCGTAGTTAATAACTTCTTCATTTGTGAAGAAAAAGCCAATCATTGAGCCTGCACGGTTTGCTGTAAAAGGAATATCATACTTTTTAGCAGCGCTCACAAGACCTTCTTCAAGACGATCTGCTTTGCGCTTAAATTGTTCATATGAAAGAGGAGTGAGCTGTGTTAAAGTTTCATAACCACCTGTCATAGCTAATGGATTTCCTGAAAGTGTTCCTGCTTGATAGATTGGACCGCTCGGAGCTACTCTTTCCATAATCTCAGCTTTCCCACCATATGCACCAACAGGCAGACCTCCGCCAATTACTTTTCCAAGACAAGTCAAATCAGGTGTCACACCGTAATATCCTTGAGCACAATTATAATCAACCCGGAATCCTGTCATAACTTCATCAAAAATTAAAAGGGAGCCATATTCATTTGTAATATTACGAAGCCCTTCTAAAAAACCTTCAACAGGAGGAACAACGCCCATATTTCCTGCTACAGGTTCAACAATTACCCCTGCAATATCCTCTCCAAACTGTTCAAATGCATAACGAACGCTCTCTATATCATTATATGGAACAGTGATTGTATTTTGGGCAATACCTTCTGGCACACCAGGACTGTCTGGTAAACCTAATGTTGCTACACCTGAGCCTGCTTTAATTAAAAGAGAGTCTCCGTGGCCATGATAACAACCTTCAAACTTTAAAATCTTATTTCGATTTGTGTAACCACGTGCTAGACGAAGTGCACTCATCGTTGCTTCTGTTCCTGAACTCACCATGCGCACAATTTCAATCGATGGCACGCGCTCAATTACAACTTTTGCAAGCTCATTTTCCACAAGCGTTGGTGCACCAAAGCTTGTCCCTGCTTCAGTTACTTTCTTTAAAGCTTCAATAACACGATCGTTTGAATGACCATGAATTAAAGGCCCCCATGATAACACATAATCAATATATTCGTTACCATCAATATCATAAATTTTCGAGCCTTTTCCACGTTCTATAAAAATCGGATCCATGTTTACTGATTTAAACGCACGAACAGGGCTGTTCACCCCGCCAGGCATAAGTTGCTGAGCTTCTAAAAATGCAGCTTTTGATTTTTCATAACTTCTCATTTAATGTGCTCTCCCTTCAATTCACTAGTTTTTTTCACGCAACCATCTTGATGCATCTTTTGCATGATACGTAACAATTAAGTCTGCTCCTGCTCGCTTCATACTAATCAACTTTTCAAGTACAATATCGCGTTCATTTACCCAGCCGTTTGCAGCAGCAGCTTTGACCATTGAGTACTCACCACTTACATTGTACGCTACAACAGGTACGTTAAATCTGTCTTTTACATCACGGACAATATCTAAGTAAGATAACGCTGGCTTAACGATAAGGAAATCTGCATCCTCATCAACATCTGACTGAGCTTCACGAATAGCTTCTGTACGATTTGCTGGATCCATTTGATATGTTTTACGGTCACCAAATTGTGGTGTAGAATGCGCCGCATCACGGAACGGACCGTAAAAAGCAGAAGAGTATTTCACAGCATATGACATGATTGGCACATCTTCAAATCCTTCTTCATCAAGGCCCTGACGGATTGCCGCTACAAATCCATCCATCATATTTGATGGTGCAATAATATCTGCTCCCGCTTTTGCTTGGCTAACAGCCGTTCTTGCTAAAAGATCAAGTGTTGGATCGTTTAAGATTTTCCCGCCTTCAATAACGCCACAATGTCCGTGATCTGTATATTGACAAAGACAAGTATCTGCAATAACAACCATTTCAGGGAAGTTTTCTTTAATTTGAGAAATAGCTTTTTGAACAATTCCGTACTCATCATATGCTTGTGAGCCAACTTCATCTTTATGAGCTGGAACTCCAAAAACCATTACAGATAAAACACCAAGTTCAACAAGTTCCTCTATTTCTTTGTTTAAATGATCAAGAGAAACATGATACACGTCAGGCATTGAAGAAACTTCACTTCTAATGTTTTCTCCTTCTACAACAAAAATTGGATAAATAAAATCTTCTGGACGAAGATGATTTTCACGAACTAAAGCTCGCATATTTTCTGAACTACGTAAACGACGATGACGATCAAACATAAGCTGTTCCACGTCTAGTCACTCCCTTTTTTTGAAAAATAATGTATTAATACTTTCATCATACCATCTACAGAAGCCCTGTGCGCAATATGGCGCTCAGAAAAACCGCATGCTTCTGCTCTTTTTCCTGTTACATCTCCAACACACACAAGCGGCAGGTTCCGACCGTTTTCCTTTTGTGCGTATGGAACCAATTCACAAAACGCGTTGACGGCTGATGGGCTCATAAAAGTAATAGCATCCATTTGCTCTTCTTTCACAAGAAAATCAAGCTCTTTCTGCTTGTCCTTGTCAGCCACTGTTTCATATACTGTTATGGTCTCTACTTCTAATCCTTGCTCTTTTAGTCCTTTAGGGATAGTGTCTTTCGCTAGATTTCCACGAACAAAGAGAATTTTCTCTTCCTTTGGCACAACTTTTAAAAGTTCTTCTAAAAGAGCTTCTCCTGTAAACACAGAAGGTTTTAAAATGGAAGAATATCCATGTTCTTTTAGTACCTTTTCTGTCTTGTCTCCAACTACCGCTATCTTTGCTGTACTCTTTATTTTTTGGTTAACAGATGGATCTTTTAACAAATCAAAAAAAATGGAGACTCCATTTTGGCTTGTAAAAACAAGCCATTGATATTCATGTACATGTCTCAGCGTTTCTTTTACTTTTTCTTTATTTTTTACATGGCGAATTTTTAAAAGAGGCACTACAAGCGGTGTTCCCCCATACTGTTCAATTAACCGAACAAATGGAGCACTCTGCTCTTTTGGGCGCGTAATTAAAATGCGTTTACCAAAAAGAGGAGCTGAGTCCATCACGACTCACCAAGCTCCTCTTTGACTTTATCAATTAACTTTTTTGCACCTTGACTTGATAAAATGCGAGCAGCTTCATGTCCTACCTCTGTTGGATTATTACCGACAACACGCTCTTTATACATTTGTTTCCCGTCTGGTGAAGCAACAAGAGCTGTTAATACAACTTCTTCGCCTTCAAGTGTAGCGTAACCTGCAATCGGAACTTGACAGCCGCCTTCCATCTTATGAAGAAAAACACGCTCTGCTGTAACGGTTACACTTGTTTTATAATCATCTAACTTGTGAAGAAGATCTATTAGTTCTTGATCATCTTCTCGACATTCAATCGCTAAAGCACCTTGACCAATTGCAGGAACACAAACTTCTTCATCCATATATTCACTTACAACATCATCAGACCAGCCCATACGCTTTAATCCTGCTGCAGCAAGCACAATTGCATCATAGTCTTCACTTTTTAGCTTTCCTAACCGTGTATCAATATTTCCACGAATCCATTTAATTTCAAGGTCTGGACGATAGGACAAAATTTGCGCTCCGCGTCTTAAGCTACTTGTGCCGATAATAGCTTTTTCTTTAATATTTGCTAGCCCTTCGCCAGTTTTTGAAATGAATGCATCACGATGGTCTTCACGAACCGGAATGCAGCCAATTGTAAGTCCATCTGGAAGAACAGCTGGCATGTCCTTCATGCTATGAACAGCGAAATCAATTTCTTTATTTAACATTGATTGCTCAATTTCTTTCACAAAAAGACCTTTTCCCCCTACTTTAGATAATGTTACATCTAAAATTTGGTCGCCTCGTGTTACAATCTCTTTAATTTCAAAGTCATAGTTTCCACCAAGCTTTTTCAGCTGTTCAATCACCCACTTTGTTTGTGTTAATGCTAATTTACTTTTTCTTGAGCCAACAACAATTTTCCGCATAAAATCCTCCTACTACGAGTTCCAAAAATGAAAGTTAGATAAACTTCCAAATAAAAAGAAGTTTATTAGTAAAATTAAAAATGAAGCCATATTCCAAAAGGCCATTGATTTTCCTTGCTGTCCCCTACTTATTCTTACATAAAGATAGACGCTATAGACAATAAGTACAAGAAAAGAACCAAGTACTTTTACGTCATACCAATGAAACTGATCAAGTTTCATATAAGCCCACATAATGCCCAAAAGAAGAGAGAGGAGCAAGAGCGGAAGAGCAACAACATTTAAAAGATAAGAGAGATGATCAAGTCTTGATAAATCTCCAAGCCTTATCAGCCGTTTCCCCCACTTTTTCTTTTTCAAGAGATGATATTGCAGAACATAAAGTGATGAAAAAACAAAAGAAATCGAGAATGCCCCATACGACAAAATTGCCATTGTAATATGAAAAATTAATAACTCTGAAACTAGGCGTTCTCCTTGAACAGTAGAATAGTCTCGCATAGGTACAAAAGTATGTAACGCCATCACAAAAAAACCAATTACATTTGTGAAGAACACAAGAAAATCCACTCTCAAAAAGCGATTGATAAGAAGAGAGAGTGTAATAAGTACCCATGCATAAAAATAGATCCCTTCAAATATCGTTAAGATGGGAAATCTTCCTGTTTCTATCATTCTGAACAGGAGAAAAAACGTTTGTAACACCCAGACAATAGCAAGCAACCAGAAGGCTGTTCGATTCGCCTTCCGGTTGTTAAGTAAAAAATCGATAAAATATAATAGCACACTTATAGCATAAAGTACGACAACAAGCTCATAAATTCTTGTTAAATTGATTTCTACCATTTAACAATCCTTTCTTATGACGGATGTACAATTTCATGAGCAAGGGGCGCTTTTTCTACCTTCTTTTCAATAGTACGTTCATCTTGTACCATATGTTCAATATCAAAAATCTTCATAAATAACTGAAGTGACTCTTCTGCACCTTTCTGACCAGCAAGCTCTTTCGCGCTTAAAATTGGATCTTTCAGCAGCTGATTAATAATGCTTTTTGTATGTTTATTTAATACTTTCCGCTCACGTTCTGTCAAATTTGGAAGCTTTCGCTCAATGCTTTTCATTGTTTCACTTTGGATATTGAGCGCTTTTTGACGAAGTGCTGAAATGACAGGAACAACACCAAGCGTTCCAATCCATGTTTTAAATTCTACAACAGCTGCTTCAATCATAATTTCAATTGTCTCAGCTGCCTTTTGACGTTCTTGCAGGTTTGCTTCCACAATACCCTCTAAATCATCAATATCATATAAGAAAACTGTTTCTAGTTCGCTAAGAGACGGATCTAAATCGCGCGGAACAGCAATATCTACCATAAAAATCGGGCGACCTTTGCGCAACTTTTCTACTTCTTTCATCGTCTCTTTAGTAATAACATATTCTGTTGCTGATGTTGAACTAATGACGATATCCGCTTCAAGCAAGGCACCTGCAAGGTCTTCAAAACTTCTTGCATTTCCTTCAAAACGCTGTGCTAAGGCTTCTGCTTTTTCCTTTGTACGATTAATAACCGTCACATTGCCAACCCCACTGCCAGATAAATTTTTAGCAGCAAGCTCGCCCATTTTACCAGCCCCTAAAATAAGGACGTGCTTTTGTGACAGATTACCAAATATCTTTTTCCCAAGTTCAACAGCTGCATAGCTAACAGACACAGCATTTGCACCAATATCTGTGTAGTGATGTGCTCGTTTTGCAAGTGTCACAGCTTCTTTAAAAAGCTGATTAAATACCGTTCCTGTTGCTCCTTGTCCTTGAGCTGTTAAAAAGCTTGAACGAACTTGACCAAGAATTTGAGTTTCACCTAAAACCATTGAATCTAACCCGCTAACAACACGATATAAATGCTCAATCGCAGCATCATGCTCGTATATTGTTAAATATGGAGAAAGTTCCTCTTTACTTATATTAAACCATTCAGCTAAAAAAGCTTTTACATAATAACGCCCTGTATGCAACTGATCAACAACTGCATAGATTTCTGTCCGATTGCATGTTGACACAATTACGTTTTCTAAAACGCTCTTTTGCTCTTTAAGAACACGCATCGCTTCAGACAGTTCACTATCGTTAAAACTTACCTTTTCGCGAATTTCAACAGGGGCTGTTCGATAATTTAAGCCGATTGCAATAATGTGCATTCTTTTCTGTACCCCCTTAACGTAATGCTCGTATTATCCTTTACTTATTATAACATGTTTCCTTTAGCTCTTTTCATACAAAATGTGAACATTATTTAAAATGATTACAAAGTAATATTTCTTATTATGTAATTAGTTTAGCACACTTTCTTAAATTCTCAACTTTTTTGATTGTTAATAGAAAGCGCTAGCATTTATGAGAAGCTTTGTTACTATCTTCTTCGCATAGCATTATTTTTCCTTTTTCTTTATTGTTTTACAAAAGAAAAAAATTATACAAGAGACCCTTTAATTTTCTAAAGGGTCTCTTGTATAATATAAAATTCCATCACATAATATGCTTGTTTTCTCGTAAAAGCAGACGTTTTTATAGAAAGCTTTTAATAGCATTCCACGCCGTGTCTTTTCCTTGAGCCGTTTCCGAAGAGAATAAAATCATTTCATCGCCCTCTTCAAGCTCCAGCGTATCTTTTACAATTTTTAAATGCTTTTGCCACTTTCCTTTTGGTATCTTATCAGCTTTTGTAGCAATGATAATAACGGAAAGTCCGAAATGCTTTAGAAAATCATACATCATAATATCATCTTGAGTTGGCTTATGACGTACATCTACGATAAGTACAACAGCTTTAAGCTGTTCTCGGTTTGTTAGATACGTTTCAATCATTTTACCCCATGCTGCGCGCTCTGTTTTTGAAACGCGAGCATATCCATAACCTGGAACATCTACAAAATGTAGAATGTCATCAATATTATAGAAATTTAACGTTTGGGTTTTACCTGGCTTTGAAGATGTACGCGCTAAATTTTTACGATTCAGCATTTTATTGATAAAAGATGATTTCCCCACATTTGAACGCCCTGCAAGTGCAATCTCAGGAAGATGGCCAACGGGGTACTGTGCTGGTTTTACAGCACTTATCACAATCTCTGCGTTTTTTACTTTCATAAACTCTCTCCTACTAATGCGTGCTTTAGCACCTCATCCAAATGAGAAACTGGAACAATTTCAAGGTGCTCCCGCACGCTTTCTGGAATTTCCTCAATGTCCTTCTCATTATCACGTGGAATCAATACTTTTGTCAAACCGGCTCTATGAGCACTAAGCGTCTTTTCCTTTAACCCTCCGATTGGAAGCACGCGTCCTCGAAGTGTAATCTCACCTGTCATTCCTACTTCTTTTCTAACAGGATTGTCTGTTAAAGCTGAAATAAGAGCAGTAGCCATCGTAATACCTGCTGAAGGGCCATCCTTTGGCACAGCTCCTTCTGGAACGTGAACATGAATATCTAACTTTTCATGAAATGAAGGGTCAACTCCTAGCTCGTCTGCTCGTGAGCGAATATAGCTAAAAGCAGCTTGTGCCGATTCTTTCATTACATCGCCAAGTTTCCCTGTTAAAATTAATTTTCCTTTACCAGGAGCAGCACTTACTTCAATAGAAAGTGTATCTCCACCAACCGTTGTATAAGCAAGACCTGTTGCAACGCCAACTTGGTCTTCTTCTTCAATTTGTCCATAGCGGAAACGTGGTTTCCCTAAGAAATCCTCAAGCGTTTTTGGCGTAACCGTAATTCTTTTTCTCTCTTCTCCAACAATTTGTTTTGCTGCTTTTCGGCAAATTGAGGCTAATGTTCGCTCAAGGCTACGAACTCCCGCTTCTCTCGTATACATGCGAATAATTTTTAGAAAAGCTTCGTCTTTTATATTAAGCTGGTTTTTTCCTAATCCGTGCTCTTTTAGTTGTTTTGGGAAAAGATGACGCTTCGCGATTTCTAACTTTTCTAGCTCTGTATAACCAGCAATATCAATAATTTCCATCCGATCACGAAGCGGACCTGGAATTGTTGCTAAATTATTTGCTGTAGCAATGAAAAGGACATTAGATAAATCATAAGTTTCCTCAATATAGTGGTCACTGAACGTATTATTTTGCTCCGGATCCAGTACTTCTAAAAGAGCTGATGAAGGGTCACCACGGAAGTCATTCGACATTTTGTCAATTTCATCGAGCAAGAAAACCGGGTTGATTGTTCCTGCCTTCTTCATCCCTTGAATAATACGACCAGGCATTGCTCCAACATATGTGCGTCGATGCCCCCTAATTTCTGACTCATCGCGTACACCGCCAAGAGAGGCTCTAACAAACTGACGGTTAAGAGAAGTAGCGATTGATCTAGCAAGCGATGTTTTCCCAACTCCAGGCGGTCCTGATAAACAGAGAATTGGACCTCTTAATGATTTTGTCAACTGCTGAACAGCCAAGTATTCCAGCACGCGTTCTTTCACTTTTTCAAGTCCATAATGCTCGTCATCTAATATTTTTTCTGCTCGTTTAATATTTAAAATATCTTCTGTTTCTTTTGTCCAAGGTAGTGAAATGAGCCATTCAATATAGTTTCTAATTACAGAGCTTTCAGCAGAACTTGCAGGTACTTTTTCATATCGATCAAGCTCTTTTAAAGCAACCTCTTTAATATGATCTGTCATACCGGCTTTTTCAATTTTCTCAAGCAATGAAGACACTTCAGCCGTCTTTCCGTCCTTATCTCCAAGTTCCTTTTGAATTGCCTTCATTTGTTCTCGAAGATAATATTCCTTTTGAGTACGCTCCATTGATTTTTTAACACGCTGACTAATTTTCTTCTCAAGCTGTAAAACTTCTTGTTCGTTATTAATATATTCAATAACTTTTTCTAACCGTTCTTTAACATCAAGCATTTCTAGAATTTCCTGTTTTTGCTCAACTTTAACAGGAAGATGTGACGTGATAATATCAGCGAGACGTCCAGGCTCATCAATATCTGTTACTGTTGCAAGTGTTTCCTGAGATACTTTTTTAGACAATTTTATGTATTGCTCAAAATACTGTAGCAACGTTCTCATTAAAGCTTCATCTTCTGAAGTTTTTTCATGCTCCTCGGTGTACTGCTCAATATCTACAGAAAACATCTTTTCTTCCTGCTTAAAAGATACAATTTTCGCTCTGTTTAATCCTTCTACGAGAACGCGCATCGTTCCATTTGGGAGTTTTAACATTTGCTTAATTTTCGCTAGTGTTCCTGTATGATAAAAATCTTCTTCTGTTGGTTCATCAATACCCATTTCCTTTTGTGAAACAAGAAAAATGAAGTGATCTTCTATCATCGCTGTTTCTAAAGCTTGCACAGATTTATCTCGACCAACATCTAAATGAAGAACCATTGTTGGATATACAAGCAAGCCTCTTAGTGGCAGAAGCGGAACTGTTGTTGTTTGTTTGATTGCCACTTTTCTACACCTCCATCTAAGCTATTCGGTTAAAGGAGAGTCTTGTATTATAGGAAGAAAGCCTTCACTTTATTCCACTATTTACTACATTAGTGTAATAAAAAATATTTTTTCTCCATAAAATTAACCGAAAATTCAATACGTATAGTCTTTCAACAATTCTATCTTATTTAAAAAACATTGTCTAATCTAAAACATTGTCTCTTCCTTATTGTGAGCCTTTCTTATGGAGAACATGTAAAACATCTCTTCTTATTTTCAGAAAAACAGGCTTTATCCTTTTAGGGACAAAGCCTGTTTTTTTACATTGATTCACGTTTTGGAAGTGACACATCTTCTTCGCGATTCAAAAGAGGATGAGCCGTTTTAACTAATGTTAGAGCTAGAACTTCTTTAATGTGTGTAACTGGGATAATTTCAATCCCCTTTATTTCTTCTAAAAGTGAGTTCATGTTTTCCTTTGGAATAATGACTGTTTCCACTCCTGCCTGCTTTGCAGCTTTCACTTTTGCGACAACGCCACCAATTGGCTTTACTTTCCCGTGAAGACCAATTTCTCCTGTCATTGCTATCGTATGCTTAACAGGAACATTGTAAATGGCCGAATAGATTCCCGTAGCCATCGCAATACCAGCTGAAGGCCCATCAATAGGAATTCCTCCTGGAAAGTTTACGTGAATATCGTATTCACTTTCTTCCATCCCCATTGTACGGAGAACCGTAATAACATTTTCAATGGAACTTCTCGCCATACTTTTGCGACGAATCGATTTTCCGCTTCCTCCAATGCTTTCTTCTTCAACAATTCCTGTAATATTGATTTTTCCTTTATCTTTGCTTTTTAGTGCCGTCACTTCAATGTCTAACAAAGCACCAGAATTCGGACCGTACACTGCAAGTCCATTCACAATTCCAACTTGCTCTTTTTGCCCTATCTTTGGATCAAGGCGTGGGGACATTTGACTTGAATGAATAACCCATTCCATATCGCTATCTTCAATTTCTTTCTTATCAGCAGAAATAGCCACTCCTGCTGCAATTTGAATCATATTAACAGCTTCACGCCCGTTTCTTGCATATGTAGCTAATAGCGATAAGGAATATTCACTAATTGGCATCCCAACTTTATCTGCAGCCTTTTTGGCTACCGTTTCAACTTCACTTTTTTCAAGCTCTCTAAAGAAAATTTCTAAACAGCGAGAACGTATTGCCGGAGGAATTTCATCAGGTGTTCTAGTTGTGGCTCCAACTAGACGAAAGTCAGCCGGTAATCCATTTTGAAAGATATCATGAATATGTGTTGGAATTTGAGTATTTTCTTCACTATAATACGCACTTTCTAAAAATACTTTTCGATCTTCTAGCACTTTTAGCATTTTATTCATTTGAATTGAATGAAGTTCCCCAATCTCATCAATGAACAACATGCCTCCGTGAGCGTGAGTAACAGCTCCTTGTTTTGGTTGAGGAATCCCCGCTTGTCCCATCGCCCCTGCTCCTTGATAAATGGGGTCATGAACAGAACCAATAAGAGGATCTGCAATTCCCCGCTCGTCAAAGCGTGCTGTTGTAGCATCAAGTTCAACGAAAACAGCATCTTGCTTGAACGGTGACTTTGTATTCTTTTTTGCTTCTTCTAATACGAGGCGAGCCGCAGCCGTTTTCCCCACTCCAGGAGGGCCATATATAATAACATGCTGTGGATTTGGACCGCATAGGGCAGCTTTTAGTGAACGAATGCCGTCTTCTTGACCAACAATGTCTTTAAAAGTAGCAGGTCTTACTCGTTCTGCTAGCGGTTCTGTTAAAGAAATAGAGCGAAGTCTCCTTAACTGTTCCATTTCTTTTTTGGATTCCCGATCAATGGACACTTTTTGTGTACGTTGATTGCGCAATAAGCTCCAAAAGTACAGCCCAATAATAATGCCAAAAAACAGCTGTACAAGGATAATGATATTTGTCCAACTCATAAAGTGACCTCCTGCATGTTTTGTAAGTTTACATGCTAGTATCTCCTTGTCAAAGTTGGAATAAACCGTTTAAATTGAAAAAAAGAAGAGGAATTCCAAATGAGTTGGAATTCCTCTTCTTCGTTTTATAACAAAAAAGTAAGCTAAAAAGCTTTCTTCTCTTTATTAAGCTGATGTTTTGCTACCTTTTTGAACTGTTGAACCATCCTTTAAAACAAGTTTTGGCTCACCTTCTTCACGAACAGCTTCACCTGTAATGACACATTTATCAATGTCTTCACGTGAAGGAAGGTCAAACATTACATCAAGCATTAAGCCTTCAATAATTGAACGAAGTCCACGAGCACCTGTTTTACGTTCAATTGCTTTGCGAGCAATTTCTTTCAATGCTTCATCTTCGAACTCAAGATTAACATGATCAAGTTCAAGCATTTTTTGATACTGCTTCACAAGAGCATTTTTTGGTTTTGTTAAAATTTCAACGAGTGCGCCTTCATCAAGTTGTTCAAGACTTGCAATAACCGGAAGACGACCGATAAATTCTGGAATTAATCCAAATTTCAGTAAATCTTCTGGCAATACGCTTGTTAGAAGATCTTTTTGTTCTGCTTCAGGTTTTTTCGCTTCAGAACCGAATCCAATAACTTTCTTGCCTAAACGACGCTTAATAATTGGTTCAATTCCGTCAAATGCACCACCACAGATGAAAAGAATATTTGTTGTATCAATTTGAATGAACTCTTGGTGTGGATGCTTACGGCCACCTTGTGGTGGAACGCTCGCAACTGTGCCTTCTAAAATTTTAAGAAGAGCTTGTTGTACACCTTCACCAGATACGTCACGTGTAATTGACGGATTTTCTGATTTACGAGCTACTTTATCAATCTCATCAATATAGATGATTCCTTTTTCAGCACGCTCAACGTCATAGTCAGCTGCTTGGATAAGTTTTAGTAAGATGTTTTCTACATCTTCCCCTACATATCCAGCTTCTGTTAATGATGTTGCGTCAGCAATTGCAAATGGAACATTTAAAATACGAGCAAGCGTTTGTGCTAGAAGTGTTTTACCACTTCCTGTTGGTCCAATCATTGCAATATTACTTTTAGCAAGTTCAATGTCATCAATCTTGCTATTTGAATTTACTCGTTTATAGTGATTGTAAACGGCTACAGATAAAGAGCGTTTCGCAGCATCTTGGCCGATTACATATTCGTCTAAAATATCGCAAATCTCTTTCGGTTTTGGAACATCTTTGAACTCTACTTCTTCTTCCGTGCCTAGCTCTTCTTCCACGATTTCAGTACAAAGTTCAATACATTCGTCACAAATGTAAACTCCAGGACCTGCAACAAGCTTACGAACTTGGTCTTGTGTTTTACCACAGAAAGAGCATTTTAGTTGTCCCTTTTCTTCGTTAAACTTAAACATCGTGTCACCCCTTATATTGTTTAATAAACACACCTTCCAGCTTCCGAGCCTTCTGCGCTATGTACGCACTGTAACACACGTGTGAGTAAAATGCGAGAAATAAGTTTTAAGAAGCCTAAAAGAACAAAACAGAAGGATAAACCCATTTCTTAGCTGACTAAAAGACAACTTTTGCTGCTAGTGAGAGTTTTTACTGCATTTTACCATAAAACTCTGCAGTTTGAATACAAAAACACTCGTTATGTAAGTAATTATTAGACTTTCCTAATCAGACCTCTGATATGTAGCATGTTGATAATTTTGTTAACGTTATGATATGCGTATGGATTCCTTCTTATTGCTAAAAGTTCTTTAAAAGGGTCTTTATTTTTATAAAGCAAGGCACGAGAAAATCGTGCCTTGCTTTTACTTACTTTTTATTATGCAACAGTTTTGCTGTTTTCTACAAGGAAATCGATCGCTTTGCGGATTTGAAGATCTTGTTTTAAACCTTCAGTTGATCCACCAAGCATGTTTTTGATGTTTTCAGCAGGCATGTTGTAGCTTTCAGCCATTGTATTGATTTCTTTTTCTACTTCTTCGTCTGATACTTCAAGGTTTTCAGCTTTTGCGATTGCTTCTAATGTTAAGTTCATTTTCACGCGTTTTTCAGCATCAGCTTTCATTTGCTCACGAAGAGCTTGTTCATCTTGACCAGAGAATTGGTAGTAAAGGTCAAGGTTTAAACCTTGCATTTGAAGACGTTGTTCGAATTCTTGCATCATGCGACCAAGTTCTGTTTCGAACATTGCTTCTGGAATGTCAACTTCTGCATTGTCTGCAGCTTTTTCTACTAGTGTATCACGAACAGTTGCTTCTGCTTCGTTTTTCTTTTGCTCAGCAAGATTTTCTTTTGTTTTGTCTTTAAGTTGTTGAAGTGATTCAACTTCTTCATCAACGTCTTTAGCGAACTCATCATCAAGCTCTGGAAGTTCTTTTGCTTTGATTTCGTGAACTTTCACTTTGAAAGTTGCTTCTTTACCAGCTAAATCTTCAGCATGGTACTCTTCTGGGAACGTTACTTTAACGTCTTTTTCTGCTCCCGCTTCAAGACCAACTAATTGCTCTTCAAAGCCAGGGATGAATGAACCAGAACCGATTTCAAGTGAATAGTTTTCACCTTTTCCACCTTCAAATGCTTCGTCATTAACGAAACCTTCGAAATCGATAACAGCTGTATCGCCTTCTTCAACTTTTCCTTCTTCTTTCACTACAAGCTCAGCTTGACGTTCTTGAAGAGTTTTGATTTCAGCGTCTACATCTTCATCAGTAACTTCTGTATCCACTTTTTCTACTTCAAGACCTTTGTAGTCTCCAAGTTTCACTTCTGGTTTTACAGTTACGTTTGCTTTAAAGATTAGGGCTTGACCTTTACCAATTTGGTCAACATCGATTTCTGGACGGTCTACAGGCTCAATTCCTGCTTCTTCGATCGCGCTTCCGTATGCTTCTGGTAAAATGATATCTAAAGCATCTTGATAAAGAGATTCAACACCAAAGCGTTGTTCGAAAAGACTACGAGGTACTTTTCCTTTACGGAATCCAGGAATGTTTACCTGTTTCACAACTTTTTGGAATGCTTTATCAAGTGCAGCATTGAATTGGTCAGCTTCAACTTCAACAGTTAAAACTCCTTGATTTCCTTCTTGTTTTTCCCATTTTGCAGACATGTATGTTTCCCTCCAAAGCTTATTTTCATTTCATTAAAGTAGACAGTAGGCTGTCTATTCCTCACTGTCTAGCGAATATCCTACAGAGTGTATGGTAGGAACTTTCAAAAGTTTAAATCTATACGTTAAATAGATGTACACTTTACGACCACTATATTATACCATAGGATATTATGGTTTCAACATTATTCTACCGTTGTGTAGGTTTCCACTTCTTTCAAATGATTCATAATCTTTTTCAAGTCTAGTTCATTTACATTATAAAGCTCCATTACTTCTTCTTTTGCGGTCTCAACGTTTCCAATCTCTAGAAGAAGCAAATGAAGGCCACATGCCCAGAGATCTTCTTTTTCTGTCGGAATAAACGGAAAAACCACAAAAAGATATCGTTTCCAGACATCTGTAACCATTTGATACAATGTCGGATTATGGTGAAAAAGTTCATCTTCAAGTCTTTTTTCTACTTCCCCAATAAAAGGGTGACGGAGCAAGTTCTCTAAATCTTGTGTATCATATGTATTTTGATGTGAAAACTTTTGTACCTTCCACTTTCCTTGAACCTTTTGATTCACAATTTCATTTAACAAAGCACTTTTCACGTATGGATGAACGCTGCTGTGTATTAAAGCTTCATTAAGCTCTTTTTCAAAGTAGGCAAGGTTCATTCCTTTGATATCTTGAAGAAGCAAAAGTTGTTTTTCTTCCTTATATAATGAAAGGTTTGGGAAAACTTCAGATTGTGCAGTATTTGTCGTTGTCTCTGCGCCGTTCATTTGAGCCTCACAAAACGACATTAAATGTTTGAAGTGTTGGGCATATGGGGTAGGAACATCCTGTTCTTGTAAAAGAGCTTCAACAAAAGAAAAAGCTTCTGCATAATCACTTTGTTGAACAAGGATTGTTAAATAAATTTGTAAAACTTCATAATAATTGTCCGTAGCTCCATGAAGAAGCTTCTTACAATATGACTTAGCTTCCGTTAAGTTCCCCATTTCAAAAAAGCATACAACTGCACCATATTGCATTTGCTCATTCTCTTCTTCAAGTTCTAATCCTTGCAAGAAAAGCGATAGCGCAGCTTGAAAATCTTCTTCCTTCATTAAAGAAGTGGCTTTTTCAATTAATCGCTCTGTTAAATTAGGAAACAAAATCATTTTGTCTTCATCAGGTGATCTCATGGATATATCCATTCCTCGCTTTATAAAATTTATTCCGTTACATAGAAGTGATAAGCAGTTGCTTATCACTTCATTTAAGCTAATTCTACTTTTTGTTTATTTTACAGTAGAAAGCGTTACTTTATGTAACAGTGTAGCAAGGAACAATAAAAAGAACAAATAAAAGCTGTTTAACGACGTTCTTCAAAAGCTAAAATTTTCTCTTCAAGTAAAAGCGTATGGTCAATCTCATCCCAACCGTTAATTAACATCTTCTTCCAGTGAGAGTCAATGTCAAACGTTGCTTTAAACCCTTTATTATCGTAGATTGTTTGCTGTTCTAAATCAACTGTGCATGTATAGTCCGCATTTTTAGATTCCTCGAGTAAATACTCTGTTTCTTCTACTGTAAGTGGAATTGGTACAATACCGTTTTTCAAACAGTTTTGATAAAAGATATCAGCAAAAGACGGGGCTACGACTACTTTGTATCCATAATCAAGAAGGGCCCATGGTGCGTGCTCACGGGAAGATCCGCAACCAAAATTTTCATGAGAAACTAAAATGCTTGTTCCTTCATTTTGTGGCTGGTTAAGCTCAAAGTCTGGATTTAAAGAACCGTCTCGGTTGTAACGCCAGTCAAAGAAAGCAAACTGTCCAAAACCACTGCGTTCAATACGTTTTAAAAATTGTTTAGGAATAATTTGATCTGTATCAACGTTTGCTCGATTAAGACCAGCTACTTTTCCTTCATGTGTTGTAAATGGGTTCATCGTTTTCTCCTCCTTATACTAATGCTTCTTCTCTTAGATTTCTCACGTCAACAAAACGACCATGAAGAGCTGCGGCAGCTGCCATTTCAGGGCTGACTAAGTGTGTTCTTGCATTCTTACCTTGACGACCTTCAAAGTTACGATTTGATGTTGAAGCACAGTGCTCTCCTTCTGGAACAAGGTCTGGATTCATGCCTAAGCACATGCTGCAGCCTGACTCTCTCCATTCAAAACCTGCCTCTTTAAAAACCTGGTCTAATCCTTCTTGTTCTGCTGCTTCCTTTACTTTTTGAGAACCAGGGACAACAATTGCCGTAACCTGATTAGATACTTTCTTTCCTTTAATAAGGTTTGCAGCCTGTCTTAGATCTGACAAGCGAGAGTTCGTACAGGAGCCGATGAAAACATGCTGAACTGGAATATCTGTAATTGGCATACCTGGTGTTAACCCCATATATTCAAGAGCTCTTCTTAAATTTTCACGTTCATTTTCATTTGCAACCTCTTCAAGCTTCGGTACGTTGCCTGTTACAAACGAGCTCATTGCTGGGTTTGTGCCCCATGTTACAACAGGTTCAAGGCTTGGTGCATCAAGCTCAATTGTGTCATCATATACTGCTCCTTCATCAGAAGCTAATGAAAGCCACTCTTTAGCTACCTTTTCAAACTCTTCCCCTTGTGGACAATATGGACGTCCACGAAGATATTCAACTGTTGTTTCATCAGGACTAATTAAACCTGCTTTTGCTCCAGCTTCAATGGACATATTGCAGATTGTCATACGCTCTTCCATTGAAAGTCCCTTAATTGCTTCCCCAGTGAATTCAATAATGTAACCTGTCCCAAAACGAACACCGTATTTTTGAATAATAGCTAAAATAATATCTTTTGCAGATACAGCTGCTGGTTTTGGTCCTTTTACATGGACATTAAGTGTTTTAGGTTTCTTTTGCCATAAAGATTGGGTTGCTAAAACGTGCTCAACTTCGCTTGTTCCAATACCAAAGGCAAGAGCTCCAAATGCTCCATGTGTTGATGTATGACTATCTCCACATACAATCGTTTTACCTGGCTGTGTTAAGCCAAGCTCTGGACCAATGACATGGACAATTCCTTGGTCTTTACTTTTCAAATCTGCAAGGCGAATACCGAACTCTTTACAGTTAGAAGCTAGCGTATCAATTTGCTTTTTCGCAATTTCATCTGTAATGTTGAAACGATTGACAGTTGGGACATTATGATCCATTGTGGCAAATGTTCGCTCAGGGCGACGCACCTTGCGTCCTGTTAGTCTTAATCCCTCAAAAGCTTGCGGGGAAGTAACTTCGTGGATTAAATGTAGATCGATATAAAGAAGAGCTGGATTGTTTCCCTCTTGATGTACAACATGGTTATTCCAAACTTTATCAATAATCGTTTGTGGTGTCATAATTTTCATCTCCTTAACATCTTTTTGAAAAACGTTTCCTACTATAATGGTAGGAAACGTTTTATAAAAGATTATTCCTTTTAATTTGCTATTGGGGCTTGAATTGCCTCAATAATGACATCGACCATTTTGTCCGTTGAGACACTTTCTTCACCATCTGCAATATCAGGTGTTCGATAGCCTTGTGCTAACACGCTCTCAACAGCATCTTCAATTTTGTCTGCTTCTTGATGAAGATCAAATGAATGACGAAGAAGCATTGCTGCAGATAAAATAGCCGCAATCGGATTTGCTTTATTTTGACCTGCGATATCAGGAGCTGAACCATGGACAGGTTCATAAATTGAAGCTCCATCACTCGAAAGACTGGCTGATGGTAACATCCCTAGCGAACCAGCAAGCATTGAAGCTTCATCACTCAAAATATCGCCAAATAGATTTTCTGTTACAAGAACATCAAAATATTTTGGATTACGAATAAGCTGCATTGCTGCTGCATCAACAAGCATATGTTCAAGCTTTACGTCTTCATAATCTTTTGCGACCTCTTCTGCGATTTCTCTCCACAAACGACTTGACTCAAGCACGTTTGCTTTATCCACTGATGTTACACGACCATTTCTCTTTTGAGCCATTTCAAAAGCACTGCGTAAAATACGCTCAATTTCGCTACGTTTATAAAAGAGCGTATCAACTACTGCTTCTTCTCCATCTCGCTCAACTCTTTCACTCGGACGGCCGAAGTATAAGCCACCTGTTAGCTCTCTTACAATCATGCAATCTACGCCTTCTACATACTCACGCTTCAATGGTGAGCTATCTGCTAGAGCTCCTTGAACTGTCACAGGACGAAGATTTGCATAAACATCAAGCTCTTTTCTAATTTTTAATAACCCTTGTTCAGGACGAAGATGGCGTGGAATACTGTTCCACTTTTCGCCCCCAACTGCGCCTAGCAAAATGGCATCAGAGTTTTTACAAAGAGTAATTGTCTCATCTGGAAGTGGAACACCTTGTTGATCAATAGCTTCCCCTCCGATTAGACCGTATTCAAAGTGAAACTCATGATCAAACCGATCAGCAATCACCTTTAATACATTTACTGCTCCTGCTGTTACTTCTTTTCCAACACCGTCTCCTTGCAAAACAGCGATTGTCTTTTTCACGGCAGTTCCTCCCTTCCTGTTCCTACATTACTTCTTGCTTTGTTTCTTTTCGATATTCTTGAATCGTAATCATGCGATTAATTGCATTTAAGTAAGCTTTTGCAGATGATTCTAATACGTCATATGCAAGACCGCGTCCACTCGCTTCAACACCATTTCCTTCAATTTTAACGAAGACTTCTGCAAGAGCATCAGGTCCGCCATTAATAGATTGAAGACGATAGTCAAGCAGTTTTAATTCACTATCAACACATCGGTTAAGAGTATTATAGATAGCTTCAACACTTCCGCTTCCTGTTGCAGCTTCCTGAACAGATTCCCCATCATTCTTCGTCAGCGTAATCGTAGCTGTTGGGATGTTGTGGCTTCCATACTGTACTTGTAATGAATCTAGTTTATAAAGTTCATCACTGTTCACTGTTTTTTGTAGTACAAGAGAGAACAAATCATCATCTGTTACATCTTTCTTCTTATCCGCTAAGTCTTTGAACTTTTCGAACAAGCTATCAATCTGGTTATCTTGTAGCGTAAAGCCAAGATCCATTAGATGTGTTCTAAATGCATGACGCCCAGAATGTTTGCCAAGTACTACTTCTTTTTGCTGTACACCAACAAGCTCTGGAGAAATAATCTCGTACGTTGAACGATTTTTCAAGAAGCCATCTTGGTGAATACCAGATTCATGTGCAAAAGCATTTCGACCAACAACAGCTTTGTTAGCAGGAATAGCCATCCCTGTCAGCTTACTTACCAAATCACTTGTGCGTTTCGTCTCAGAAAGCGTAATATTAGTATAAGATTGATAGAAATCTTTACGTGTATGAAGAGCAACTGCTACCTCTTCAATTGCTGCATTTCCAGCTCTTTCACCAATCCCATTAATTGCTCCCTCAATTTGTGTAGCACCATTCTCAACCGCAGCTAATGAATTGGCAACTGCCATTCCTAAGTCATCATGACAGTGTGTTGAAAGATCTACTTTATGGATGTTTGGTACGTTTTCTTTTAAATATGAAAACATTGCTCCATATTCTTTCGGTGTTGTATAACCAACTGTATCAGGAAGGTTAACAACATTTGCTCCTGCTTTAATGACTTCCTCTGTAATATGAGCTAAAAACGGAAGCTCACTTCTAGAAGCATCTTCAGCTGACCATTGAATAACAGGGAAGAATCTCGAAGCATATTTCACCATCTCAACGGCAATCTCAACAATTTCTTCTGGCTTCTTATTAAACTTGTAAGCCATATGGATAGGAGAGGTTGCAATAAAAACATGCAACCTTGGCTCCTCACTGCCCTTTAGTGCTTCCCAAGCTGTGTCAATATCACTTTTCACAGCTCGAGCTAGCCCTGTTACAGAACAACCTTTAATTGTATTAGCAATCTCGCGAACAGATTGAAAGTCACCTTTCGAAGCAGCTGGAAAACCAGCTTCAATAATATCAACACCATATTTCTCTAGCTGGCGAGCAATTTCCATTTTTTCTTGGAAGTTTAAATTTACGCCTGGTGACTGCTCTCCGTCTCGAAGTGTTGTATCAAAGATTTTAATTTTGTTCACTTGTCATCACCGCTTCTTTTCGTTTTTGTGATTGCTTAACAAATGGCATCATATCACGAAGTTTTGCGCCAACCTCCTCGATGAGATGTTCGTTTTCACGACGATTTGTTGAGTTAAATACAGCACGATTTGATTGATTTTCTAGGATCCACTCTCTTGCAAATTTACCAGATTGAATGTCTTCAAGAACTTTTTTCATTTCACCTTTTACACGATCATCAACAATACGTGGTCCTGTTACAAAGTCACCCCATTGTGCTGTATCAGAGATTGAGTAGCGCATACCTTCTAATCCACCTTCATACATAAGGTCAACGATTAGTTTTAACTCATGTAGACACTCAAAGTATGCTACTTCTGGTTGGTATCCAGCTTCTACTAATGTTTCAAACCCAGCTTTTACAAGAGCTGTTAGTCCTCCGCAAAGAACAGCTTGCTCACCGAAAAGATCTGTTTCTGTTTCTTCTTGGAACGTTGTTTCAAGAACACCTGCACGAGCAGCTCCAATTCCTTTTGCATATGCAAGAGCTACGTCTTTTGCTTGGCCTGTTACATCTTGCCAAACTGCAATTAAGCCAGGAACTCCAGCACCTTCTGTATACGTACGACGAACAAGATGACCAGGTCCTTTTGGTGCAGCAAGAGCAACGTCTACATAGCTTGGTGGTACGATTTGAGTGAAGTGAACATTAAATCCATGAGCAAAAAATAGGCTTTGGCCTTCACGTAATACTGGAGCAATTTCTTCATTATATACTTTTGGTTGAAGTTCATCTGGAAGAAGAATCATGATTAAATCAGCTTGATCTGCTGCTTCTCTTACAGAGTAAACGTTAAAGCCATCTTCAACTGCTTGGTCCCATGATTTCCCTTGGCGTAAACCAATAACTACGTCAATACCGCTGTCGCGTAAGTTTTGTGCATGTGCATGACCTTGTGAACCATAACCGATGATTGCTACTTTTTTACCTTGTAATAATTGATCGTTTGCGTCTCCATTGTAATAAACTTTAGTCATTTAAAATCTCTCCTCTAATTTTTATATTTTGTATATTAATCATTAATAGATTTATACATTACAAGATTGATGTAACTTTTTCTGACGAAGAAGTTTTTTGCGTTCCTCGTTTTAAGGCGATTGTCCCTGTTCTTGTTACTTCTTTTACGCCATATGGCTTTAAGAGATCAATAATCGCTTCGATTTTTTCAGATGTTCCTGTTGCTTGAATAATGACACTATCACGGCTCACATCAATAATTGTGGCCCTGAAAGGTTCAATTAAAGCGTACATCTCATTTCGCATTGCTACTGGAGATGTTACTTTAATGAGAGCAAGCTCTCTTGCAACAGCAGCTTGATTTGTAATGTCATGTACTTTTAGTACATCAATTTGTTTGTGCAGCTGCTTTGTTACTTGTTCTGCTGCTTTATCATCTTCAACATGAACAACAAATGTCATCCTTGAAATATCACTTGTTTCAGTATGACCAACAGAAATACTCTCAATATTAAAATTTCTTTTTGTAAACAACCCAGTAATACGATTTAGTACACCAGCTCTGTTTAATACAGTTGTTGTAATGATTCTTTTCATGGTTTCACACCTACCATTTCATGAAGTCCTTTTCCAGGCGCTACCATTGGGTAAACATTCTCGCCAGGAGCAATATGAATGTTTAATACAGCTGGTTCATCGTGTGAAAAAGCTTCTTGCAATACTTTTTTCACTTCTTCTTCTGTTGATGCTTCATAACCTTTAATGTCATAAGCTTCAGCAAGTTTTACAATGTTTGGCTGATTCGGAATAAGCGAGTGTGAATATCTTTCTTCATAAAAGATTTCCTGCCATTGTCTTACCATTCCTAGTGATTTGTTGTTTAAAATAATAACTTTTACAGGAAGGTTTAATTCACGAATTACACCAAGTTCCTGTAGCGTCATTTGAAAACCACCGTCACCTAGAAAAGCAACAACCGTTGTATCTTTTTCTGCAAGCTGTGCTCCAATTGCTGCTGGTAATCCAAATCCCATTGTTCCAAGACCACCTGAAGTTACAAGACGATTTGGCTTTTTAAATGGATAAAACTGTGCAGCCCACATCTGATGTTGACCAACATCTGTTGTAACAATAGCATCGCCATTCGTTATTTCATGAACCATTTCAATTACTTTTTGTGGTTTTAGATCGTCTTTACTTTCTTCGTACCAAAGTGGATTCTCAATTTGTCGTTCCCTCAAACAGGCAAACCATTCTGTGTAATCGCCTTTTTTCCCCTGCTGTGCAAGCAGTTCTTGTAGAACAGCTCTAGCATCACCAACAATTGGAATTTTTGTTGGCACATTTTTTCCAATTTCAGCTGGATCAATATCAATATGAGCTACAGTTGCATTTGGAGCAAAATGATTTAAGTTTCCTGTTACTCGATCATCAAATCGTGCTCCAATGCTAATAAGTAAGTCACTTTCATAGATTGCCATGTTCGCTGTATAGTTCCCATGCATTCCAGCCCAACCGAGACTTAACTTATGATCAAACGGGAAACCTCCTAAACCAAGCAATGTATGAATTACAGGTAATTCGTATTTTTCTGCAAATTCTAACAATTCTCGATTTGCTTTCGCATGTAAAACTCCTGCACCTGCCAAAATAACAGGCTTTTTCGCTGATTCAATAGCTTCCAATAACTTTCTTACCTGAAAAGCGTTTGGTTCATATGTTGGTTGGTAACCAGGTAAATTAAGTGGTTCATCTTCTTCCATTCGAGCTATAGCTGTATTCATGTCTTTTGGAATGTCAATGAGCACTGGCCCTGGTCGACCTGTTGTCGCGATATGAAAAGCTTCTTTCACAATTCTTGGAAAGTCTTTTGGATCTCGCACTTGATAGCTGTACTTTGTAATTGGCATTGTAATTCCCAACACATCTGCTTCTTGGAAAGCATCCGATCCAATTACGGTTGAAGCAACTTGCCCTGTGAAAACAACGAGCGGTAATGAATCGATCATCGCATCCGCAAGCCCTGTCACAATATTTGTTGCCCCAGGTCCTGATGTAGCAATTACAACTCCCGGTTTTCCAGATACTCTTGCATATCCTTCTGCCGCATGAATTCCTCCTTGCTCATGTTTTGCTAAAACATGAAAGAGACCAGAATCGTAAAGTTTGTCGTATAGAGGAAGTACTGCACCACCAGGATATCCAAAAAGAACTTCCACATTTTCTTTTTTTAAGGCTTCAATAAGCAGTTCTGCACCTGTCATTTCTGCTTTTAAGCTTACTGGTTCTTGCATTCTCATTTCGGCTCCCACTTTTCCCCATCCTTTCCAAACGATAATTGAATTTTAAAGTTTTAGATAAAATAAAAAAGCCTTTTCATCCCCAATATAAGCCTTCCCTACAAGGCTTAAGGGGCGAAAAGACTTTACTTTACGCGGTACCACCCTTATTTACAGCAAATTTGCGCTGCCTCATGAATGCTTCTTTCAAGCATTCGTTTTAATAACGAGTGTCTGTGTGTCAACCACCCGGTTAGCCTTACTCTAACTATTTCAGACTAACACTCTGAGGTGAGTTCATCTTAAGTAAATCTACCGGCTTCCAGCTACCCCGGCTCTCTGTGAAAGATTCTCTCTTAAGATTACTTATCCTCTTCGTCGCTTTATATATGTTAGTTTTCAATTCGCCAACTATTAAGCTAATTGAAAACTTTCTGAATTCTTTATTTGAACTATATACTACGCCCTATTTTAAGAAGCGTCAAGGTGTTTTCTTGAATTTTTTTTACACCTTTTCTACCGATTAATCATTGTATCCGTTTACATCACTGTGCTATTAGTAATCTCAATTTTTAAAAATATTTTATAAATCCTTTATTTTAATTGATAAAACCAGTTCATATTTACCATAATTTTATTTTTTATGTATCTAATTGGTAAAAACAACTCAGCGTGTCAATATAACTAAGATATATAGTTTTATAACATCTTATCGAATTATATCTTAAAAATAACGAGTAACCACTCTTATTAAGAAGAGTGGTTTGCATTGAACTTTTAATATTTTCGCTTCTCCATAAGTAATAGCAGAAACTTAGAGAAGAGTATACCTTCTCAAATTTCTTCTCAACACATGCGGAGTTCACATTTCCGTATAAGATTTTACTTATTTTTATCATATGGATTATAAGATTCTTTCTGCTTCATCTCATTTCTAAGCGATGTATCATGCATAATTTCTTAATATAGGTCGGCTACCAAGTAAAACGCTTCCACATATATAGAGTGATTTTCCATATATAGATGTGACAGTGAATAAATTAAGCACACTCCCTACTCCAAAAAATAAACCAATTAAAAGATCATTTACTGTAGTGATAAGTTTATAGCGTTTATAAAAGTAAATCCGAAACCGTCCTGCCTTTATGTCTAAGTATTCTTCAGTATGTTTCACCTTTGGTCTAGGCATTTATTCCCCTCCTATTTTTTTATGATTGTAGTATATTTATTACCACTTAAAAAAAGAGGGAAAACTAAAAATTCCAGCAAAATCACTATGAGAAAATCATTTTACTAAAAAAAGTTAAACTCTTGCTAGGATAGGCAGCATCGGATTTCCTCTTTATCATGATTTTGGGTTGTTTTTTCTCAGCCTTTGCGACCTGCTTCTTCATAAGACATTTTGTTATTGTTGTTTTTGTCTGCCATTTGTAACTCCTCCTTTCGTTTTTTTCAATTTTTTCACTATTTTCTTACTTATTTGTTTTGTACCCGATGCGACATCCAGTAAACAAAAAATTACACTTTCATCTAATAGTCCTAAATCTTAAAATTTCAAACAAAAAAAAAGTAGACATCCCAGGAGAGATTCGAACTCCCGACCGACGCCTTAGAAGGGCGTTGCTATAAATATAAATAATTTATAAGCTTAATCCTATCTAAGAAACGTTAATTTTATAACAATTTAATATATTGAAATGTGTTTTATATCCGATGTATAATTCTAATCTTTCACACGTGGAATTTTCCTTTCGTCACACGTCTTCTTTTATTCTAATATATCTTATCTTATCAGTAAAGGTTTATTATTAGTTATTGGAACGTTAATCCACTTAAAAGAGAGTATTATTTTTGACTTACTAATTCTAATGACAAATCATTTAAGTCATAACTTCTTCCCTTTATTTCTTTGTTTCTTATCTCTTCTATAAAGTGAAGATATACCTTTATCTCATCAGAATTAATCTCAATTTCTTTAATGCATTCATTAATTAACCTACAAATTAACTCATCACCTAATTGAATAAAGTTATCCATAACAATCTCTTCTCGCATAAGACCACTTTCAAATTTAGCTTCATCATCTTTATCAATTCTAAGATACTCTAGTACTTTGTAGTTTTGCACCTCCATATGTTCCTTATATTCTATAATTTGTTGTTCATTCCACTCAGATAAGGATTCATATAGGAAATCATACTTTTTATATGAGAATAGGTTTGTCAGTTCCTCTTCCCCATTCTTATCTTTCTGTCTCTCAGGTATATCGGAATCTAGCCAATCAATAAAAAGGAGAAATTGTTTACAGAAACTCCATAGGACGTCCTCAAAAAAATCATTCTTATTAATAAAGAAAAGTTTACGCTTTTGCTTCACTTTATTAATGATACAGTAGCTTACCATTGGATTCTCCCATATTGGAGAACGTTGGTTTAAAGTCTTTTTAAAAAAGAAATCTGACGGCAAATCAAATATTTTTGTAATTCTTAATATTTGTTCTAAATTTGGAAAGGCTTTTCCTTCAAAGTAGTCATCTATCTTGTTTTCCTCGAATCCTACTATAAGTCCGAATTCTAATTTATTGTACTTTGTTTGATAATGATAAATCTCTTGGATTTTGGAAGAGAATTCGTTAGTAGTAAATTCAAAATCTCCTCTGACATATTCTCTTATCTTTATACCATAGTGATTGGAGTAACCTTTATTTCTTTCCAATATCTTAAGGTCATACTCCTTAAACTTATATTCGCCTTTCGCTTTAACTTTCTGTAATAGTTTCTCATAGTCATCACCAATAGGTGCGGTACTTTTTGTATCTCTGCGTACATACGGAATACCTTCTTGTACAATTACCCCTTTCTGTCCGGTAAGATTCTTATGTGCTACATTTATCCTCTCAGACTCTGGGATATACAAAATGCCCAATGTTTTTTTCTCCTCGTCACCCGTTAAATATTCAAAATAAAACAACTGTACATTCAGTGAATAACCGAGAGTAGTTTGAATTTTATTTCCCAAATCAGCCTCATCTAAGCGTTCTGACACACCTACCAACTCATGGGATTCATCTTCAATTCCTAGTAATAGATATCCTCCTCCACTACTATTAGAAAATGCTAAAATATCTTTTAACATTTCATAGAAAGCTTCCTTTGGCTTTAATTTTATATCTTGTTTATAGTCCCAACCATTATCTTCTCTACCCTTTTCTAATAACTCAAAAAATTTCTGTTGTGTAAGCACTGTCTTTACTCCTTAATATATAAGTGTTTTAGTACCAATATAAATAGATAATATCTAGGTTAATAAATTTAATAACATTCTAATCTCCTTACAATCAAAACAATATAAGAAGAAGCTATTTTTTAAAGTTCCATCATACCTAGTATAAGAAAAGACGTTACTCCAATAAGAAAAACGTCTTTTGACCAATCTCTTATACAAAGAAGTTATATATATAACCTATATTTTTAGATACATTTATTCTTCACTGTATTCTTTTACTAGAAAGTATTGAACATTTGCCTTAACAATTACTAAGTCATCCGTCAACGCCAGAACAGGGCTATCTCCCCCATCTTCAAAGTGGTCTTTAATAGAATTTCTGGCACGTATAAGAGAAGTTTCTTCTATTAAATGTCCAACTTCACCGTTAACCATTTTGAATGTTACTTCGTATTGTTTTTTCATATGTATAATCCCCCCTATGTATTAGGTTTTCATTATAATATAAATGTAATAATTTCCATAACGTTAAGCTTTCCTTATTCTGAAAGTAACTTTATCCATCTTAATATATTATTTTCCTTTATATTTTTTTTCCTTCTTGTGCGAAAATGTGCAATTATCTCGAATCTATATAACGTAAAACAAAACGGGGATACATATACGGTATATACGTGTTATACGTCCTATCCCTCCTTACAATATTCAATACTCTAATAAAAAAAGGGCAACTACTCTAACATAGCCGTCCTTAACTTATTTAGTGAATTCTCTAATATTCTCTTTACTTTTTGATGATGATTGATACCATGTAACCTTCCTAGTTCTGCGTAGGATATTGTAGGGGATTCTAAATAGGTGTGTAGTAGTGCCCTCTCTATATCGTTACAGTATTGTTCAATTAGAATGTTTGTTTCTACATCCCCTTCGAATCTGTAAGAAGTGGAATCTTTATAACTTACTGTATCGTGACTTGCCTTTCTCTTATCTGTATTTAAACATGACCGAACATAGTCTATACCTGCACCTTCTAAAGCCTTTGGAATCTTTTCATATAAGAAATAATCATCTCGAAATGTATGTTCTTCCGTTACCTTCCACGCTGTAGCCCAAAAAATAGAAGTAAAATCCTCTCTGGTTAATCCTTTCTTACTCCATGCCTTTGTAAACTTGTCTATTTTCTTTCCTACAAGAAAGTACATACTAGGGTTATTGTACATAACTCGAAATGCGTCTTCTCCTTCTAACTCGGAAAGGTCTAAATATCTATCCCAAGCTTCTTCTAGGGCTATTATGTAGTAACGCGTTCCTTTCTTATACACTCGTTCCAGACGTTCTGTTTTAGTTATTAGATGAATTTGGTCTCGATTTACTTCTATAATTTTCTTCATTGTCTTTCCCCTCTCTAAATACCTTCTACTTATAGTTGGAAAAGAAAGTAGGGATTTGTGACAATTTATTTTAGGATTCTAAAAGGGCATATAAATATTTGGAGGTAACATTTTGAGGTTTTAAAAATTGCTAGAAAATTTTTTGCAGCGATTTTCAATAATTCATGAATCGTAAATCCTTGATACCCCCCTTTTTATATTTGTGATAGATTATGTGAAGATACTGGAGGAGTAACGTTCCCCGACTTTTAAAAATGAGGTATGTATATGTAATTTACAAGACTAGAAGAAAGAAGGGGTGCGTCACCCGTGCCATAGGGGACTCCTATAACCTTCTGTCCTATTTTACTTTCCATCCTAAGCACTCTTATTTATCTTCCAATAAAAAAGGATATTAAGGATATACATATAAATATAAAGATGAATAAGAAGCTATACAGTTAACGCCTTTATATTTGTTTTACTTTAATAATTGCACTTAACATTATTAATTAATTTAGTTGCCCTTAGTAAACTCCTTCCTTAAAGCGTCCTTTATCCCTTTATTGTTATCTATTTTATGTTAGCCAATCTTTATAAACATCTCATGTCCGTAAAATTATGAAATTTTAAAAAGCCGTTATCAAATTTGGATAACGACTTCTTATTTGTTAGGTCTAATCAAAATGATTTTAACTTCGTTAACCTTTCTGTTCCTCTTCTTTCTTTTTTCTTCTTTTGTACCTATATCCTCCATAGGTTCCACCAAATATTGAAAAAAACATAATAATACAAGTCCAAAATAAAAACCAACCAGACATATTATTATCCTCCTCCCTTTACAACCAATTTCTTAATCAATAATTACTAAATTATCACCTACAAATAATATACCATAAAAAGTAATTAATTGAATTTTATTCAAATTAAATATTGGTCATGAATGGATAATAATAAATCTATGTGTTCGATAAAGTATACGTTTATGGACAATTCTAAAACGTTAAATATTCCTTTCTTTTAGCGTTCGTAAATATATAAATAACATTTTACAAACGTTCAGTTAATACACATATAGTTTACGTACGCTAATTGTTACTAACCATGTGTAATTTTCATACAATAGAAACACTGGAATAGCAACGCCTTATTACACGGGGATATATGAGAGGAATAGCCATGATATAGCCATATCCTTTGTGCGTCAAGGTCTCACACTTGACAGTACACATACAGTAGATTTACAAGGCGTTACGTCTAGAGTACGTTATAGGAGATATTAGAGTATGCCATATGAACGTATCCTAGCGTTCCTTACATTATCCTCTCCCTTTAAAATAACCTTTCATATAGTCCGCTACTAACGGTTAAGCTAACGTTTACCGTCTTCCTATCCTCTCTATATCGTACTCAATATAAAGGGGACGTTCCTAACGGGTAAGCTATCCGTTAAGCTAACCATTTCTATAACGTTAATATCGTGGCATTTTTTAGAGTGCTTAATTATATCTAACAAGAATTGCATTTAGTAAGGCACTAAGTCGTAAAGGAAAATATAATTGCACCGTAGGGCTTCTCTCTAACAATAAGAAATGGTATATAGCCTCGGTTTAACTAAATCATTATTTTTTTTTTCAAAAAGAAAAGGGGAAAGGCGTTAACCCTTCCCATGTTTTGAATATTAATTTTCAATATCCTATTAATTGAATATCCCCGTATGATTTATTTGACCTAGCTATAATACGTGAATCCGTAACAGCTAACGTGTAATTATTCAATTAAAGCCTTATGTAAATAAAAAGAACGGGAATAACCGTCCTTTATAAATGATTGTATTTTAATTTCTCTTTTAAATGGCTATACTCTTTGGGAATTAATTTTCTCCATTCTTCAAGAATCATATGCCAATCTACTACATATTCCTCCCTTGTTACTGGAACTCTATACTTAAGGTGTGTCCAACCTCGATTCTTCTTTGCTTCCAATTTATAAGTAAGGGCTGACTCTACTTTTTCCATTAATTCCCTATACATAGGATGTCCTTCCGTTATTCCTTTTTCCTGCATTAGTTCCAGTATTTCAATATGTGGGGGAACGGGAAAGTTCTCTAAGAAACTATAAAAATCTTCTTCCGTTGTTTCTGTTGGTTCAATAGGTTCATTTGGGTTTATACCCAGTAACTTATCTATCTTTTCATAATCTATCTCTATTTTTGACATCTACAATCCTCCCCATTAATTAGAATTATTACTTATAGCTATTTGAAATTTTCTCAAACGGTGAACTAAGCATTTCACCAAACGTTTTAGACTGCTTAGTATTCTCATACATCTCTTGTGACTTCTGTCTCGTATTAGCTGTTACTTCCTTACTCTTTGCAATACGTTCCGCCTTCACTTGTTCACGAAGGGCATAACCGCTAGATATTTTTGCGATAGGATTATTAATAACTTCATGAAATTTAGTTGGGTCAATCTCTTTTTTACCGAACATACTAGTTTCTAAATCTTCACCACGTTTTTCTGATTCTGCTTCATACCCTGCCGTCATAAGAGACAATGTTTCTAGTGAAAATTTAAATTTAGTTTGTACTGCAATTCTAGGTGCTTCCCCACGATTTACATATTCGTTATATTCCCCCAGTGCTTTTTCATCTCCATCAAGTGCCTTTTCTTTTAGTTCTGAAATCATCATTTGTTTATCCATTACTTATCCTCTCCTTGTTGTTGTTTTTGTTCTTCGCAGTCTTTGCAAACTGCTACATAAAGTGCTTTCCCATTTGGATTAGTAAAGTCCTCATTCAACTTAACTTCACCACAATTACCGCACTTCTTAGATACAATAGTGCGTGATTCCTCATGTACAAAAAGCGTAACTTTTAACACGTCTCTTCCAACTCCTTTTTGATGGCTTCAAGTGTGCCTATATCGTTGATACCTTGAATTCCCTTAACAAATAGTGATAGAATTTCATCTCGCAGCATTCTAACTTTCTGACCTCTTTTTAAGGCTTCATTGTAATGTTTTATGCGTCAGTTCCTCCTAGTTGTTATTGATATATTCCTCATAGCATTTATTTACAAAGTTCTCGTACTCTTTCGCTGTCATTCCGTTGCGTTCTGCAAGTAATGGAACTAATTCGTTGTAGAATCTCCGTTGTATATCATGCGGTTGTGACTTAATCCATATAAAAGGATTCTTATTTCCTTTTGAAGCGTTTAAGCCCTTTTCCATATAGACAACGTTTCTATAATCGTCACCTAATCCCGTTCCCCATGATAAAGGGATAAAATGTTCCACTACTATTTCTTCTGAATGACTTAACATACATCTTTCACCTTGTTCAGCTAGTGCCTTTCTCTTTAGTTCCACCGTCATTGTAGAAGCAAGGCCGTGCTTCTTTGCACGGTAACGGTGATAGATAATTGACTGTTTATCATAGTTATCTTTCTTATATCCTTCGGCTTTGTATTTAGACATACAGGAAAGACAATCGGGACGTTTCCCAGCGAATCCTGCCTTATTCTTTCCAAAACAGTTAACCGATTTTAATTGCTTGCACTTAGTACATAATCGACTTGTCATTTCTCCCCCATCATTTACAAAAATGAATGAACGCCATTGTTTGTTGATTATTAATTTCCCCATTTCAAAAACTCCCTTTGTTCTGTATATTCTCTTTACTTCTCTAACTCCGAAATGTGGTACGTGTTAATGGGAGAAGGTTTACCGTCTGTTACCCGCATACCGTTCCAGTAACGGACAATTTCGCCGTTCTGGCTTTCTCTCACTCGCTTAGTACCAAACACAGAACACACTACGCCAATTTCTACGGCATTCTCTTCCGCAATGTCGTTCCACTTCATACACTTGTCTAAGTCTGCTTCAATACGTCCTCTTAATGAATCTGCAATGGTGTACTTTGCCATTTAAAAACCTCCGATTTACAAAATGATAGAAAACCCTAAGTAGATAAATAATGACCATGTGACAATATCTACACCGTTTAACCGAGTTATCTCTTTCAACGCGTTATCCTCCTGCTTTCAAATAATCCCAATTCATATGTGACGGGGAATAATTACTGTTTGTTCCCCGTCTGGTTTCTTCTTCATCTACTTCTTGTATTTGTCTTTGTTTCTTTCAGTTAACCCATGAATTTTTCCGCCCAGTGCTTCCCGTAACTCGTCATTGTAGACCATAGGGTTGTAGTGTCGTTCTGTTTGGTAGCTTTGTCCAAATGGAATATGAAAGTCGTCGCGTGGGTCATGTCGTCGAAGTCCTACAAGGTCTTCAACATTTCGGAAGGTGTCCCAATACTCCGAAGTGTAAGCTTGTTTCGTTTTGCTATATTCAACAATCTTATTAAGATAAGCTAGTTTCATTTCGTTCAATTCATCAAAGATTTTACGAAATTCTTCACTTTTATCAGCTTTGAACTCCTTACGTTCTTTATCAATAGTTTCTTTTGCTTTTCCTAATTCTGCTTTAACTACTTCGTCGATTTGTGAAAGATGAAATTGTGCTGTTTTTAATTCCTCCCTAGCCTTATCCAAGTCTTTTGATAACTTCTTATCTGGTTCACCATCATTAAGAATGGCTTTGTTGAAATCGTCCTGAACAGCTTGATACAATAATTCAATATCTTCTTTTAATCTCCTAACCTTCTCCTGAAGCTTAATGCGTCGTTCTTCGCCTTTAGTTACTAATTTAGTAACTTTCTTTACCCCGTTTCCTTTAAACAATCCCATTTATAAAATCTCTCCTTTTTGAATATTAATTTTCAACAATTACTTAACTCGTCTGATAGACGGCATATCGTTCAACATGCCTTTTATCTCATCCATTTCGTTCTGTAAAATTGGTGAATGTTCTTCAATAGTGTGGTTCTTGGTAACAACTTCTTGTTTTTGTGGTGCTAGTAAGTTATGAATCTTTGCATACAATTCCATGTGCTTGTAAGAACCACTTAATGCCTTCTCTTTTAAAACTGCATAATACTTAGGAAGTGCGTCTCTCGAAAGTTCTTTTTGAAAATCGTTGTATAATTGCTTACCTTCATGAGTCTCCTTCCAACTCCATAATGTCTTTCTGGTAATGCCGTGTGACTTTGCAATTTGTTCCATAGTTTCACCATCAACGGAACGACGGAAATAATCGTCTAATATTCGACGTTGTTTCTCATCTAACTTTGCGTCTTTTTTCATTCATCAAACCTCCCTTCGTCGTGTTCTACAATTATCTGAATACACGCGATTTGTGCGTCACTAACTCCAATTTCATTTAGTCCTCTACGGATACGAATTTGATTTAACGGTGAAATGCTTCGGGCTTCTTCTTCTAGTGCGTAAAAGGTTGTAGGGTTAATGTCTACTTTCTTGGCAAACTCATTACTATTGACGTTCTTTAAATTTCTAGCCATTTGAACGACTTTCCCTCGCAATCTGAACTCATTTTTGTCCATTTATCTAACTCCTTTTTTGTATAAATTTAAGCATTTTGTTACCTTTCAAAGTAAATAAAAAAGGTAAGCAAGTTCTTCCTACTCTATAAGCGAAGTAAAAGGTAAAATTACAAGTGTAATGTTGTAGGTGTCATAAATTGTTCACATTTAAAATGTTATCGTGAAGTTTAATCTCTCTCGTTCGCTTAGTATTGGAACAAAAGAAGCAGCTTTGTGACATTTTCAGATAAAAAAGAATAAAAAAAAGCCTCCAACCGAATTAACGGAAGGAGGTTCTTTCTGCTTTGAAAGGAGAGATTTACATATGATTACAAATGTCCATGTAGTATATCACCGAGGAAGGTACGCATGAAACGTGTATCAGGTACTTAATATTAAACAAATATCCCTACCGAACGGGCTGGGTTGTCCAATAGGGTATCTGTTCATATAAATTAGGATTATTTGAAAAAGGAGAACGCACACACGCCCTCCCTAGTTAAAATCTTTATGTAGTATCTTTATTACTATCTTGTTATTAAAACAATAGAACAATCTCTAGTGTAATATCTAATAGTTACGAACGAAGTGAGTAATGCCGTTAGGCATAATATCTTTTTGGTTCTTTAAACAAAGAATAGACTTATCCTTTGTTGACTCCGTCAAGGCTTACGCCTTTTTCTTAAAGAACTTAATTAACTTCTTGTTTTGTTATTACAGTTATTATCGTTATTACCTCTTGTAGTATATAAGGCATTCTAAAGGCTTCCGATACAAGTGCTATTTATATTAAATTTCCGTTACATTTTTACATAGAGTGACCCCATCCCTACTCTCCCAAGGGTTATAGAAGTTCCAACAATTTTGTGACGGAATTACGTCACACTTGTAGGGAATTATTGTAATTGATTAAGAGTACCAAAGGGTAAGAAAACAAGTGTGATTAATAATTATCACAAAATCCTGCTATATCAACATCCTTCATCACGATAAATTGCCAATAACAAACGGCTGTTTCCTTTAACTTGTGATGTAAGAATACGTGTTTATTATAACTATCTATTCATCTTTAAATACAGTATATAATTAGGTCACAAAGATTGTTATTGATACCAGTAACTAAGATATGCCCACCGGACGCCTTATTTTGACTTCAGACGGCTTTCTAACGTGTCATCGATACGATTTAAAACCTCTATAATTTCTTCCTTTTGTTTAAACTTCTTCAAAGTGTCTTTGTCTAAACTATCAACTGTCGCTTCCAATCTGGCTAAATCCTTACTCGTTTCCTCCAATATAGCAAGAATGTTTTCGGCTTTCTTAGCGTTGCTTTCAACCAATTCATCAATATTATCTAATTTAACATTATTCTCTTCCATCAATGCAGACGTTTCATTTACTGACGCTAGTATCTCTTTTAGTTCCGTTTCGTAATTTTCCATAACTAGTCCCCCGTATGAATTATTTGAACCACAATACACCTTTTTATTGTAATACCCTAAGAAAAGTTCATATACGCCCGTAGTGAAGTTTTAATATCTATTGATATAAATCGACTGGGGAAGAATTTAAAACAGCCCTATGACCTCTTATGCAAGGGATATAGCAATCCCGACCATTTTGTGACAAAGTTACGTCGCACTTGTAGGAACTTAATCCCAATAATATATAGAATAATGTTGATGTGATTAATTAATGTTAGAAACCCTATTACATCAATGTTTTTAACATTTTTCTATCACAGCATTTAACTTTCCTTCTTTTTAAAGTAATTATTGATTTGTTCATCTAGTATCCTCAAATCAGTAAGAATTCCCATCATAAAATGATAATGCTTGATTTTTTCAGGTTCTAAGTCTAGTTTGCCCATCCCTTGAACTTTGTGAATCATGGACTCAATTAAAGTATTTAATCTGTTTTGTATGTCTTTAGCATCCTCATTGTATTTAACTGAAGTATTATCCATTAGTTTTTTCCTTCCTTTCTATTAATTATGGAATGTCCTTTACCAAATTATAACTTATTATAAATCATTTTAACTACCATTATATTACAAAAGTTATTTTAGAAATTCAAAACTGGTGGTTTGGGAAATAGGACTTTATTATCCCTTCTAACAAAGAATAGGATTAATTAGTTATTCTAATGGATGATTAAAAGCAAGAAGGAGGAACTATCAATTTTTAGATATAAAAAAAAGAACCTATGTATAATGACAATAGGTTCTTCTTATCTAATAAGGAATATAGATTGTTTATATATAGTAAGACACCTCTTATTACTACTAATACTACTTACTATTTATATATCAGCTTCTCCCTGCATTCAATATTTCAAAAATATGATGTACATCCACCTATACGAATACGTAGATTAAAAGGCAAATATTTAATGCAATAGATAAGGTAAATCCCCACATCTTCATGTTAGTTTTCTTTTCTTTTTCCTCTTTCTCATGAAATTCTTGCATTATATTTCCTAAATCTTCATTCAAGAAATGTAATTCTTCATTTAACCATAAAAGATTTGTCTCAATATCTTTTTTAGTTCCCTCAATTTCTTTATTAAGGATTAGCCTAATTGCTGTTAAACACTCATACAACGTATCAACTCTGTATTCTAAATCTTTTTCTATATATGGAGATATCAAAGCAATTCTTGTTCTTACTGCTTTATCTAACATCCTTGTCTCCTCTATCTGATATCCTGCACCTTTTCCAAATAACTTCGAAAGTCTAAGGGCTTCACTTGCTAACTGAAAGAAATCAACAATTGAGTCATGGAGAGTCTCAATTTTTTTATCAAGATACTTATCTTGTCCTTTTCTCTTTAAGTTTTCTTTCCATCTTAAATGTTCCATTGTCTGATTAATAAAAACAACTACTATTGCTACTAATCCCCCAATAGCTGCACTAATAACTGGTATCCATTCTTTTTCCATCAAATACTTCCTTTTAGGTCATTTTATTATTTTTATCTCGGTTATCTTTTTAATTTTGTTCGTATTGTTTTAAACGTTCTATAACCCAAATTAAAATATCCTCAGTCATTCTTAAGCATAGTAAAGCGTCATTCATGGTAGTATTCTCGGGACATAAAACTCCATCAATTTTCGGTGCCTCAGTACTGTGAGAACCTAAATCAGATGTTAATGAATACAACTGATAAAATAGTTTAAATCGTGGATAATTAAATTCATTATCCGTTTCAAACGGAATATTTTTATTTGCACTACCTTGCATTATATTATTAGCTACTTTAACATTTTCAATGTTAGTATCTGTACTTAGTTTTTGCAATCCTCTAATCCATGATTTACTACCATTATCTTTAAAATGACTAAACAATCCAGTTATAATATTCCGACAATTAGATATACATGAAACTGATTCTCCAGACGAGTAATTATTGATAGCTTCTTGATACATTTCTGCAATTGAAGGATAATTTTTGTTTAACCATTCATCTAAAAGTGAAGGATTTCTAGAAACTTGGTTAGACTGTTCAGTAAACGGTATTAGTTTCAATCCTCCCTTTGAATATGTGATATCAAAATTTAAAACATGCAGACTCTTAAGTAATGTTTGGAAGTCTTCTCTTGACTCTTCCTTAATTAATTTAATACATTCATCATCAGAACTTTCCCCAAAAAATCCACTTAAATCATAATGACGACACTTCTCGTATATAACGTCTCCTATATTATCTTCAAAGATATTTTCAACACGAACTTCCTCTATTATTGAACCAATGAATAAACTAAACTCCTCAATATTTTTCCCCTTAGAATATATGATTTTTAGAATACTATTAATCGCTGAGAAAAATTCTTCAAAGTGTCGATTATAATTTTTCCAATTATTATTATAGGAGTAGGGATTTAAAAACCTGCTAAATTCATAATACAATTGGCTTTGCCCTGAGTTTGATAAAATTCTCTCCCACATAGAATTGCTATCAGTATGTACTATTGTTTGTTTATTTAGCACAGTAGCAATTTTTGATAAAGAAATCTCGTCCAGTCTGTCCATAATAGTAGCCCCCAAGAGTTTTATATTTCCAATTAAGATATATATTACATTATATATCCTATCTATCATGCTAGCTACATAAAAACCAGAATCACTTTATGCCGTAAGATTTCTACATCTTTCAATGGCGTATATTGTTGAATACAAAACTCAATAGGGAACGTGATTACTTTAAGTTTTGTATTGACTTATTGGTTTTTCCTTTGCTTGATTAGCTGAAAGTAAGGAAAACGGCTTGGACGAAAAATTGGCTACCTTATGAAAGATGATAAAAAATTAACATCAATCATAAGAAGTAGCCGATTCGCAATAAAACCTTGATTGTGCGTCAAGTTAAGATATCCGTTTTGTCGCCCTATTAATCGTTAGAATCTCTTCATAACAAACTTACTGCAACAAGTAGCCCTAGCAGGTTTACCGTCTCTCTAATCTTACGCTTTGGCTTTTCGATTAGTTAATCCCTTCCCTCTCACTTTGGAGGACTAGGAAAGAGTTATGGTTACTTATAGCTTGTCCTACACCGTCCGTAAACGGTCTACCCTTCCTTCGTTCAGCACTTAACGGTAGCTTTCACCTTTCAGACACAAAACGTAATAGGGAACGCTTATAAGTGTCCTATCCCTTCTTATTGCGTCGGCAAGGGCAAACCTATCAAGGTTATATTATCGTCGTATTAGTCGGCAATCCACGACGGGAAAACCTGCATAGCTGCTAAAAAAGGCATTACTTAATAAGCCTTGCATATACTAATTTTTTTCGTTAATATATGTAAGTAGCTAAGACGGTTATCCGTATTTAGTTAAATAGGTGTTTTCAGGTCACGCGGTGCGAACGCGTGGCTTTTTCTTTTTAATTCAAATATTTATTTTTTGATAAATAACGTCTTACGGGAGAAAACTTATTATGCTGTTCTTTAATATGTCCTTCTTCCATCTGGATGTATTTTCTAGTTGTTTTAATATCCGAATGGTCAACAATTTTTTGCAGTGTAAATATATCTCCCCCATTTAAAATATAGTTTCTTATAAAAGTATGTCTAAAGCGGTGGGGATGTAACTTCTGAATACCTAATCTCTTACCTAAGCGATGGAAACGGCGTCTAACAGCGTCTGCTTTCAACGGTTCACCATAAGCATTCATAAATATCCCTTTGTGGGGTCCAAAGTATTCAACAGATTCTTCATGTAACTTTCTTACTTTCTTAAGGACTTCACGACTTATAGGAACTTCACGACCTTTTCGGTTTTTGGCATTGGAAGAGGGAATTGATAAGCTAAATACTTTGAAATCTATCTTGTCTATGGTTAGACTTATGGCTTCATTTATTCTCAATCCCGTGTCCAACAATAATAAGATAAGAATCTTGTCACGCCATTCTGCGTAGTTCCGTTCGTTAAAGGAATTTAAAATTTTATGAATTTCTTCATCACTAAAACCCTTTACCTCTTCTTCTTGGTCTTGTCGAATAGATTTAATATTCTCCATTGGATTACTGGCAATCATGCCTTCTAAATACCAAAAACGACACATTGTGCGTAGGGTTCTTAAACGCATATTTATCGTATTAATTGATAGACCACAATCTTTTTCACGTCCTTTTACACCCTCATAAGACTTCTTTTCATCACGTAAGTAGGTAATGTACGCCCTTATAATATTTGCGTCTAAATCGTTAATATATTTAAACTCAAAACGCTTCCCTAGAAACTGTTTAAGGTACTTAATATGTTGCTTATAATCTTGAATAGTCCTAGGACGCACGCCCTCCGCAATTTTTGCATTAATAAAGATTTCTAAGGATTCTTCTAAGGTATACTGAATACTTGGTTCATAATCAGAATGATTAGTTCCATTTGAACGTTGGAAACTTCCTTTATACGTCGGACTCCTTTTCCCAATAAATTTTTTTCCCAATAAAAAAACACCTCCGTAACGGGATTTAACGGTAACGAAAAGTTACTGTAATACCAACGTACGAAAGTGCTTAGTCCAACGGATATTTCAATTTACGCTTATTTTAACAACAAAAAAACGTTGTTTTATAACGTAATAATACGCATAAAATCAACGTTTTTTAAGTAGACATCCCAGGAGAGATTCGAACTCCCGACCGACGCCTTAGAAGGGCGTTGCTCTATCCAGCTGAGCTACTGGGACATATTATAATATGTATTGAACTCTTAAGACAAGTTTTATTATACGCTCTAAAAAACATAAAGTCAACCATTTTCCCAAAAAATTTAGAGAGAGAAAATGAATTATTTCTCTCTCTCTAATTATACTATAGAGAAAATGAATTTGTTAAGTCTTTTATTTCATTTCCTTCATGATCGTAAAAATTTACAGTTGCTTTATTTTCTTCATACTGGAGGATGGCATATGTACGCTCTTTTCTTCGATTCGGTAGGCGAATACTTCCTGGATTAATAAATAACGTCTGATCAATCTTCTCGGCTCCTGCAATATGAGAATGTCCAAAGCAGACAACTTTAGCATCCCGCTCTTTAGCTCGGTATGTTAAATTCATAAGTGTCATTTTCACATTATATAGATGACCATGTGTTACGTAAAGAAGATCTTCTCCTATATTTAACGTTTCTTCATTTTCATATCGTTCGTCATAATCACAATTTCCACGTACAGCAAGAAACCCTTCCATTTCTCTTGAATCTGCTTGAAGCTCAGAATCCCCGCAGTGAACAAAAGCATTGACATCTTTATGACGATTTTTAATTGTATGCAGTTCCTCTGTTAGGCCATGACTATCGCTTACGATAAGCACACGCATATTTCTCTCCTCCTCTACAATATTCCATCTATTACCTCTTCTAGCTTTTGAAGTGCCTTTGCTCGATGACTTATTTTATTTTTTTCTTCTTTTGGGAGTTCTGCAAGCGTTTTTTGCAGAGATGGTACATAAAATATTGGGTCATACCCAAATCCCTGCTCTCCTACTCTTTCATGCGTAATAGTACCTTCGCAATTCCCTCTCACAACAACGGTGTCTTTTCCTGGCAAAGCAAATGCTAGGGCACATTGAAAACGTGCTGTTCGCTCTGACTCAGGTATACCTTCTAATTTTTCTAATACTTTATCAATGTTTTTCTCATCACTTTTTTCAAGACCTGCATAGCGTGCTGAATATACGCCAGGTTCTCCGTTTAAAGCATCAACTTCAAGTCCAGAGTCGTCTGCAACAACAGGACAATCCAACAATTTCGAAATCTCTTCAGCTTTTAAAATCGCATTTTCTTCAAATGTTGTGCCTGTTTCCTCAACATCAAGGTCTCCTTCTAAATCAAGAAGCGATTGCACACTGTAGCCTTTCTTTTCAAAAAGAGCAGCAAATTCGGCCACTTTCCCTTTATTTTTTGTGGCAATTAAAATTTTTTTCATTTCTCTTCACCTTCACTTTCTAGAAGATGTGAAAACTCACTTAACGCTTCTTTCTGTACTGCAACAAGATCAGAAATTCCTTTTGAAGCAAGTTCAAGCATTTCATCAAACTGCTCTTTTGAAAAAGTTGCTTCTTCTCCTGTTCCTTGAAGCTCTACAAATTGGCCTTTACTTGTCATAACAATATTCATATCAACATCAATATTGGAATCTTCTTCATAGTTTAAATCTAAAATTGTTCCATGTTCAACGTCAACTCCAACAGACGTTGCTGCTAGATAATCACGGATTGGGTAATTGGTAAGTTTCTCTTCTTTGACAGCTCGTCCAAGGGCTAAAGCCATTGCCACAAACGCACCTGTAATCGCAGCTGTTCTTGTCCCGCCATCTGCTTGAATAACATCACAGTCAAGCCACACTGTACGCTCACCTAATGCTTCTAAATCAACGACCGCTCGTAAAGCTCGCCCAATTAAACGCTGTATTTCCATTGTACGACCTGATACTTTTCCTTTTGAAGATTCACGGATATTGCGCTGATTTGTTGCTCGTGGAAGCATAGCGTACTCCGCATTAATCCATCCTTTTCCTTTTCCTCTCATAAAAGGAGGTACTCTATCATCAATTGTAGCTGAACAAATTACTTTCGTATCCCCAACGCTAATAAGTACAGACCCTTCTGGATGCTTTATGTAGTCTTTCTCAATTTTAACTTCTCTTATTTCGTCTTTCGCCCTTCCGTCAATACGCAAAATGTTTCCTCCTTTAAAATCTATGTAAAAGGGTAATCCCCTTCAAAAGTAAAAAGTAAAAGAGGCCTCTAAAGACCTCTTTTTTATTACAGTATATCAAAAACTATTCTTAACACGAAATCATATTTAAAATGCCTCTGCATTTATATTTTCAGGACGGGAAACTTCTTCTGTTAATTTTTGACCAGAATCTACTGTTATATTCTTTTGTCCTTTTACTTCAATAGAGACATTTTCAACCCCTTTTTGTTCTGTAAGGGAAAGAGCTAGGGCATCTACCACATGTTTAGAAAGCTGGCCCTTTTCTGCAGAATTTAAAAGAGCTTTATTAAATGTTAGCGTTACTGTTCCATCTTCGTACTCTGGCTTCGCTACAAGTGCTGCTTCATTATTAAAATCACCTACAAGCCCTTTTGGTACATCATTTATTAAACTACCAACAACAGCTGTAAAACGCTCCTCATCTGTCTTCCCTAGATCGAGACGCTTTGTTACCGGAACATAATATGTTCCATCAGCATTTTGTGATAAATAGTAAAGAGTAGCAGAAGATGTGCTTGTCATATCTGTAATTCCTTCTGTTTGCATGTTAATGCCGTCTGCTCTTGTCAATTCCTCACTAATAGGGGTCTTATTAACAGGCATTTCTTTTTGATCATAGCCATTAATTTGAAACTGTACATTCTTAACAGCATCAAACTGTGTTAGCGTCCATGTTAAAGATTGCAAAATCCGGCTTTCATCTTCTGCTTTATACTCCTTAAATTCTGGAGAGAAGTCAACAACAAGTGTACCATTTTCTTTCAAATTGACGCTCTTAACTTCTGTTCCAGCAGGGAGAACAGCTCTAAAACCGTTTGGAAGCATTTGATCAATTGGTCCTCCTACAACAAGATATTCTATAATTTCAGCAGCTGCTGCATCTGCTTTTGGCACATCAATTGTTTGAGGAACAACAAAACCATTTTTGTCGATTAAATACACTTCTCTTGTTAATGTTTCTTCTGCTTTTTTACTCTCCTTTTCTTTAGTTGTTTCTTTTGCTTCTTCTTTTATTTTTTGATTGTCTTTCGTGTACTCAACGTCTTGTGGTGGATCAATTTCCTCTGCTACATCTTCTCCTCCAAACAAGCCGCACCCCGTTAAAAGCATTGATGTCGCAAGCATAGTAGAAACCGCCGTTATTTTTATTTTGGACATACCTTTCCCTCCTAAGACAGTTTGTACTATTATGTATACGAGCTGCTAATCAAATTAGACCGCTCACTTTTTTCTTTTTTAAAAGAAAAAAGTGAACTAATGATTAGTTCACTTTCGTTAAATCAATATGCTGAACGTTTTGAATAGGATGGTCAAACCATTTTGACGCAATAAGCTCAAAAAGCGAAGCATTCCCTGTCGTAAAAAATACATGTTCTTTTTCACGTTTTTCCGTGTGCAGTTCATTACGAAATGACAAAATGGTGCTTACCTCAATTGCTGTCTCTTCTCCAGAACTGATGAGTGCAACACGATCTCCCATCGCTTCTTTAATAAGCTCCTTTAAAATTGGATAATGTGTACAGCCTAAAATCAATATATCAATTTCCGTCTGATAGAGGGGTTTTAACGTTTGAAAAACAATTTCTCTTGCTTCATTTCCTTCGAAATCCCCGCTTTCAACAAGGGGCACAAATAAAGGACATGCTAAGCTTTTCACACGTGCGTTATGATGAAGTCTTTTTAAAGCTTGTTCATAAGCCTTACTTTTCACTGTACCATTTGTTCCAATAACACCGATATTATGATTGCTTGTTGCTTTTAATGCAGCACGAGCTCCTGGTTCAATAACGCCGATGACAGGAATATTTAGAGTCTCGCTAATCTCCTTTAACACAACTGCTGTTGCTGTATTGCAGGCGATAACGAGCATTTTAATATCAAATCGAAGTAAATAATTTGTCAGTTCCCATGTAAAAGCACGCACTTCCTCTTCAGGTCGAGGACCGTACGGACATCGAGCTGTATCTCCCATATAAATAATTTGCTCTTTCGGTAACTGTCTCATAATTTCTTTTGCAACTGTTAAACCACCAACTCCTGAATCAATTACCCCAATTGGCCGATTCATTCGCTACTCATCTCCTTATGAAGCTTCTGCAAATTTTCACAAAGAAGCTCTACTTCAGCGCGATCATACTCACAAACAACCTCCGCTAAGTAATTTTGCCTTTTCGCTATCACTTCTTCAATGAGCTTCTTACCACGTTCAAGCAGAACAACGCGAACAATACGCCGGTCTTGTTCATCTTTTGCTCTTGTGACAAGACCTGTTTTCTCCATTCGGTCAATTAAGTCTGTCGTTGTACTGCATGCTAAATACATTTTGCTAGAAAGATCTCCGATTGTCATTTCACCTGAATCAAACAGCCACTGAAGAGCCACAAATTGTGGAGGAGTGATGTTGTAGTCATTTAAGATTTCGCGACCTTTTTGCTTGATAATAACAGACATATATCGAAGAGACCGCTCTAGTTCAGCTATTGTCTCATGATGTTTCCTTCGTTTAGCCATAGACGTTGCCTCGCTTATCAAAAAGATTATGATGAAAATGTTAACTCAGTTCATTAGAAATGTCTATTGTTTCTCCAATAATCCCTTTCTTTTGACCTACAATTTCCTTTTCATAAAAAAACAAGCTCTAGTTTCCTATGAGAAACTAGAGCCTTCTTCAAAATTCGAGCCCTTTAACAGCTGGAATTCCTTCTTCATAGTAGTGCTTTATAGGTTTAATTTCGCTGACTAAATCAGCAGCTTCAATTACTTCTTCCCGAGCTGAACGACCTGTTAAGATAAGATGCATGCCTTGCGGTCGATTTTCTATAAGCTCAAGCACCTCTTGAAGTGGTAAAACATCATCAATCGGAAACTTCGTAATAGAAAGGGCATTATGAATTTCATCAAGAATCACAACGTCATATTGTTCTGACATGACTTTCTCTTTCGTAAAAGCCCATGCTTTCTTTAAAGCCTCTCTATGCTCTTCTGGAGTTTTCGTCCATGTGAATCCCACACCTGTTTGATGCATTTCAATTCCAAGCTTATCAAAGATAATCTTTTCTCCATACGTACGTTGAGGAGATTTAATAAATTGAACCATCAGCACGCGCTGACCTCGGCCTGTTGCACGCACAGCAAGTCCTAAAGAAGCTGTTGTCTTCCCTTTTCCATCCCCTGTGTAAACAAGGCATAAGCCTCTTTCCTTTGAAGCCATAAAACTCCTCCTTACAACCAAACGGTTTTCTCAGAATAGTCTGTTCGCTTTTTATCTTTCAGCTTACCAAGCGATTCTTCTGTTGGATAGCCGATAAAAAGGTTGCCTACAATTTGTTTTCCTTCAGGTGCTCCAATAAATTCGTAAAGACGTTCGTCGCGAATAAGGCCTACACCTCTTGTTCTCCATACAAAACCTAAACCAAGCTCTTCCGCTGCTAACCACATTGAATTAATTGCGCAGCATACTCCATATACGTTGTCACCAGTTGCTTCTTCATCTCCTTCAACAACGTCTGCTGTTACAACAATATGAACAGGTGTGTTTTTAACACTCTTCATTGAACTTTCAACAAGATGAGGTTTTGTTGGAAAACGCTCTTCTAAATATGTATATGCAAGCTCTTCATATCTCTTTTTCGCTTCCCCTTTAATAACATAAAATGTCCATGGCTCACGCATACGGTCATTAGGAGCCCATGTTGCAGCTTCTAAAATCTTTTCAAGCTTTTCATCTTCAACAGGACGACCATCGTGATCGCGGAGTGCACGTCTTTTTTGTAAGTTATCAAATAGTGTTGTCATAAGTTGTTTTCTCTCCTTTTTCGTTAAACCATTGAATTTTTTCACGAATGTCTACAACCTCTCCCACAATAATCATAGAAGGATGCTTCACATTCTCAACCTTAGCCATTTCTTCTATTGTTGCTAAGGTACCAACAACAGTGCGCTGCTCTTGTGTTGTTCCTTTATGAATAATAGCAACAGGAGTCTCTTTACTCCGTCCATGTTCCGTAAGCTTGTAAACGATGTGTGGTAAGTTACCTACTCCCATGTAAAAGGCAATCGTATCTATCCCTTTTGCGAGCGCCTCCCAATTTAGAGTATCCTGCCCTTTTTCTTCTCGTCCATGACCTGTAACAATAGCAAACGACGTTGCTTTATCTTTGTATGTGACCGGAATTCCTGCATAAGCAGGAGCTGCAATACCTGAGGTAATACCAGGAATAATTTCAAAAGGGATATCTCTTTTAGCAAGTACTTCTGCTTCTTCTCCCCCACGCCCAAAAATAAAAGGATCGCCGCCTTTTAAACGTGTGACAGTCTTTCCTTGCTCTGCCTTCTCAACTAGAGTTCGATGAATATCATCTTGAATTTTCCCATGTTTCCCTGGGAGCTTACCACAGAAGATGAGCTCTGCTCCTTCTTTTGCATGTTTTAGAAGCTCTTCACTAACTAAACGATCATATAAAATGACATCAGCTTTTTGGATGCACTCTAATCCATGAATTGTAATAAGCTTCGGATCTCCAGGTCCTGCTCCAACAAGGTAAACAGTACCAGCACTCATAGTTTTTCCTCCTTATATTTGCGGTTACATCAAATTATACCGAAAACTTCTCTGAATTCGTTTCTTTTTGAGAAAATTCGACCATTTTAGACTGAATATATTCCATGTTCACGTGTTTTCGCACATGATCAGCAAGTAAGTCAAAGGCTTCTTCTCTCATTTTATTAAACGATGGTCGCTCTAAAAGAGGAGGATGCCCTTTTTGTGCTCGTATACTGTTTAATAAAGCTGTTCTAAAAGAATCGTTATGAAAAATACCGTGAAAATACGTTCCAATGACTTTTTCTTCCTCAAAATAACAGCCATCTTCCCCATTTTCTAATTGAATAAGACAATCCACTTCTTTTGTAAACATTGATGTGCCCATATGAATCTCATATCCTTTTACAGGCATCTTTTCATGTTGAAAATTTAGCATTCCTTCTGAAAGAATCGTTTTCTTTTCTTCTCTAATTGTTGTATGAAGAGGAATAAAATCAAGTGATGTAACTTCCTCATGAGGTGATTCAATATGAAAAGGATCAAAGATTTTCTCGCCAAGCATTTGGTATCCTCCACAAATCCCAACAATAACTGTTTCATTTCTTGCAAAGAGCTCTTTTAAGCGTCCCGAAAGACCTGTTTCTTCTAGAAATAGATAGTCCTCAACCGTATTTTTACTGCCTGGCAAGATAATAAGATCTGGATTCTGCAGCTGTTCAAGTTTTGTTACAAACCGAACGTGGCAGTCTTCCTCAACAAAAAAAGGATCTACGTCTGTAAAATTTGAGATTCTTGGATATTGAATAACAGCAATATCAATTACTTTTTCAAGGTTTTTCACCTGAGAATAACGAGATAGAACAACAGAATCTTCCGCATCAATATTTAGGTTGGGCATATATGGAATAACGCCTAAAACAGGGGTTCTTGTATATTCTTCAAACCATTCAAGACCAGGAGTAAGCAGTGATACATCACCTCTGAACTTGTTAATTACAACACCAATAACCCGTTCACGGTCTTTCTCACTTAAAAGTTGGAGTGTTCCAACAAGACTTGCAAATACTCCTCCCTTTTCGATATCGCCGATAAGCACAACAGGAGATTCTGCAATGGCTGCAACTCGCATGTTCACAAGCTCTCGATCATTTAAATTAACTTCAGCCGGACTTCCAGCTCCTTCAATCACAATTCTTTCATAGGTTCCTTTTAAACTTTTAAATGACTCTTTAATTAATCCAAGGCCTGTCTCGAAAAACTCTTGTCTATATGCCATTGCTTTCATATTTTTATACGGCTTTCCATGTACAACAATTTGCGATTCAGAATCTCTCGTTGGTTTGATTAAAATAGGATTCATATCGGTTGTTGCAGTAACTCCTGCTGCTTCTGCTTGTACGCCTTGAGCTCTACCAATTTCCTTGCCATCTACTGTTATATAAGAATTCAGGGCCATATTTTGAGACTTAAAGGGAGCTGTTTTATATCCGTCTTGGAAAAAGATTCGACAAAAAGCAGTTGCAATTGCGCTTTTGCCTGCATCTGAATGAGTTCCTTGAAACATAATTGAAAGAGCTTTCTTGTTCATCCTTTGTACCCCTCGCATTTTGCAATCCATTTTTTAACCATCTGAGGGCATGACCCAAAATGAAAATGAGTGTATCCGGCAAGAAGATTTCCTTTCATATATCCCTCTTTTTTAATACCTCTCATTCCTTTTGTCTCATAAGCTGGAGTAAATTCTTCATCACCTTCAAATGTTGAGTAATGAAACTCGTGTCCTTTTGCTTCAAGACCCCCATCTAATAGATAATTCCCTTCACTTCCCCTAATCTCCCGATAACCAAGTGCTGCTCGTTTCTTTTGCATTTTGACACGCCCAGGAACAACACCAACCATCTTATGTATTTCTCCGTTCGTTGTTTCGATTGAATCTGCTAGAAACATAAACCCTCCACACTCAGCAAGCGTTGGCATTCCTGAGTTTATTGCGTCTTTGAAGGACTCTTTTACCTGCTCTTGTGAAGAAAGCTCGTTTGCAAACTCTTCTGGAAAGCCTCCGCCAATATAAAGCCCTTGAACATCGCTTGGAACGCTCTCTCCATTTAACGGTGAGAATTCTACGATTTCTGCTCCATTTGCTTTTAACAGTTCCACGTTTTCTTCATAATAAAAATTAAAAGCTTTATCTCTTGCAACTGCAATTTTCACCACAGGATCTTTTGCTACTAGTTTAGGATTTTCTACATCTAGAACTTCTGTTTCCGCTAATGTATATAATGCTTCTAAATCAACTGTTTCAGAAATTAAGTCTCCAAGTTCATTAAAATAAGAATGAAGCTCCCCTCTTTCAATAGACGGCACAAGTCCTAGGTGTCGCTCTGGAATAGATAAGCTTTCGTTTCGCTTTACATATCCAACTACTGGAATTTTACACTCTTGCTCAATTGCTTTTTTTACTAACTTATAGTGTCCTTCACTTCCAACATTGTTAGCAATAACACTGACAATGTTTGGTTCTTCCCACATCATTTGAAAACCTTTCACAATAGCTGCAGCACTTCTTGCCATACTTGCACAGTTGACAACAAGTAAAACAGGGCTATCTGTTAAAACACTAATCTCAGCCGTTGTTCCTCTATTATCAAGGGGACTTTTTCCATCATAAAAGCCCATTACTCCTTCAATAATTGAAATATCAGCATCCTTGCTATTGCGTTTTACAATTTCTTTCACTGTGTCATGGGGAAGCATCCAACTATCAATATTTCGCGATACTCTCCCTGTTACTGCTGTATGGTACGTTGGATCAATATAATCAGGACCACACTTGAAACCTTGTACAGTGTATCCTTTCTTTTTAAATGCTGCCATAAGACCGATTGTAAGCGTCGTTTTCCCAACTCCGCTTCCTGTACCTGCCACAACAAGTCGGCGTTGCACCATGTTGTTTCCCCCTCTTAGTTATATGGGATAACGGCAACAGATATCGTAACGTTCCCACTTTTTTTCTTTTCAAGATACAGCTCAGATGCTCCGCTTTTTAAAAGAGCTGCAGGCTCACTTACTCCATATGCACCTGTATATTTAAAAACTGTTTCAGAAGGATTCTTAATTTCCACTTCATTTAATTTTTCTGGTGTGTAGTATGAAAACTCTAATCCATATTTTTTAGCTACTTGAAGTAATCCTTCTTCATCTTTTTTTAGATCAATTGTGCTAATAGCTTTGACACTTTTTACTGAAAATTGTAGTTCTTCAAGCGTTTCTAACATGACGCTCTCAATTTCAGAAGCAGAAGTGCCTCTGTTGCAGCCCATGCCAAGCACAATATTTTTAGGTCTATAAAGAACACCATTATCTAATACGTGTTTTTCCTCTTCTTTTAATAAGCGATGTGTTACAACAAGCGCAGCTTGAAAACCGTCTTTTTCCGCTTCCTCAATTGAAGAGTAGGAGTTAATATTTCCAGGAATTGGTGTATCGTAATGCCACCATCCTTTTTCTCCACTCTCTTGAATTACAGCTACTTTTTCTTCATTTACAACAGAAGCGCTAACAGGCGTTAACTTCTCAGCTGAATCCCACACCCAGCCAAAACGTTTCCCAAATAAGTCAACAGGAATTGTTTTTTGTACGTCAGATGCAGTTGTAATAACAGGATGAGCTTTTAAAAGAGCTGCAATCTCTCTTGTTAACTCATTTGCTCCTCCGATATGACCAGAAAGAACGCTGATGACGTTTTCTCCTTTATCATCTACAACAACAACACCTGGGTCGGTTTTTTTATCTTTTAAAAGAGGCGCAATCATGCGAACAACCGCACCAAGTGAGATAATAATAATAATCCCTTTATATTGTTGAAAAAGAGCTGGAAGTAACAAGCGAACGCTTCCTGAGAAAAGCTGAATGCCCTTATCTTCTTCATCCCCTTTTTCAAACTTGCTCATATAGTACACGTCAGAATTTTGAAAAGAGGAGCCGAGCTTTCGAGCAAGCTCAACTCCGTGCTTTGTGATAGCAACAACAGCATAATCTCCTTGTTGAGTGACAGCTGGTACTTCACCTTCTTGCAATGCAATCATGATGGAAGCCCCTTTCTAAATCCATGTGTAAATGTCTTATCATAAAGCTTTGAACGATAATCTTTTTTATGAATATGTTCATCTAAAGCCCAGCCAGCTAGAATCATAGCTTGCTTACGAATGCCATTTTTCTTCATGTCTTCATCAAGATTAACAAGCGTTGTGCGTACGATCTTTTGGTCTGGCCATGTTGCTTTGTATACTACAGCAACAGGAGTATCTTCACTCCATCCAGCGCTAAGCAGCTCTTTAATCACTTTCTTTGTTAATGTCGCACTTAAAAATAACGCAATTGTACACTGATGCTTTGCTAAATCTTTTAGTTTCTCAAACTCTGGAACTGGGGTTCTTCCTTCTGCTCTTGTAAGGATAACCGTCTGAGTTAAATCTGGGATGGTAAGCTCAGCTCCAACAGCTGCTGCTGAGGCAAATACAGAGCTAACTCCTGGAATGATTTCAACTTCAACGTCACGCTCTTTTAATAGTGCAACTTGTTCCATAATTGCTCCATAGACAGCAGGATCTCCTGTATGAACACGCACAACTTTCTTTCCTTCACTTAGTCGATCTACCATAAGGTCAACCATTTCTTCTAGATGCATGCCAGCTGTTTTCAATACTTCTGCGCCTTCTTTTGCCTTATTTACAAGCTCTTCATTTACAAGCGAATCAGCATAAAGTACAACATCTGCTTCCTGAAGTAGTTTTAAACCTTTTACTGTAATTAAATCCGGATCTCCTGGTCCTGCTCCGATAATAAATAGCTTCATTTTCGCACCACCATTAATGTTAAGTATTCAAGTTCTACGCCTTCTAATTCTTCAATATTCCATACGATTTCTTCCTCTGACGTTACTTTCGTTACAACAGATGCTTTATGTAATAAATTCAGTTCTTTTAATAACGGAATCATAAAATCAATTACTTTTGCGACTTTAATAAATACAATACAGTCGTTTTCAAGAAGCACTTTTTTCATTTCTTCATAGTCTTCTCGAGCAGGAACAATTGCTACATGTTCATCACCATCTGCAAGCGGCAGACCAAGACGTGAAGCCGCACCATTAATAGAAGAGATACCTGGTACTGTTTCAATTTGGACTTCTGGGTGGCGTTCTTTCATCAGTTTCATCATATGAATAAATGTACTATATAAAAGAGGATCACCTTCTGTTACAAAAGCAACGTCTTTTCCTTGCTGAAGCTCAGCAAATACCGTTTCCGTTGTTTCGCTCCATTTCTTTTGAAGAATCTCTTTATCTTTTGTCATTGGAAATACAAGCCCAAGCATTTCTTTTTCACTTGGATTGAAATATGCTTCAACAATGCGATGTGCATAGCTTTTACTTCCTTTTCTTTTCTTCGGATAAGCAATAACATCTGTTTCTTTTAGCTTTCTGAATGCTTTTACTGTAATAAGTTCTGGATCTCCTGGTCCTACACCAAGACCGTATAATGTTCCTATCATCATTTTTCTCCTTCTTCACGACGAGCGCTAATAATATAGATGGGGTTTAGAGCATCAAAACGAGTTAAGTTTAAAATTGGCTTACTTCTTGAAACTTGAGCAAGTGTAATGTCTACGGAGTAGCCATTTTCTTTAAAAGTGGATACAGCTTCTCCTAAATTTTCAATTGTTACAGCATTTAGCACAATCTGACCGCCTTCGTTCAGGCGTTCACAACACTGTTTTAAAATATTTTTCATTCCCCCTGCTGTTCCACCAATAAAAACAGCATCAGGATTATCAAATGTCTCTAAGCCGTTCGGAGCCTTATCGTGGATAACTGTGAAATCTGTACGAAACTTTTTCATATTTTCCAAACAGTTTTGGTAATCGCCTTCGTTTTTTTCAATAGCGAATACTTTCCCGTCTTTAGCAATACGAGCAGCTTCAATTGCTACTGAGCCTGTACATGTTCCAATATCCCAAACAATGCTATCTTTTTTTAGACCAAGAGCACCTAGACTTAGCGTACGAATCTCTTTTTTTGTAATTAAACCTTTTTCAGGTTTACGCTGAATAAACTCTTCGTCATGAATTCCAAATGACCAAGATGGTCCTTTTTTCATTCTTTTTAAAATCACAACGTTTAAAGATGCAAACTCGGTATCAGTTGCTTCTTCGAGCGTTAAAGTTCTACATCTTTCTTCTTCTCCACCAAGGTGCTCGCCGACAAACATTTCATACTCTGTCATATTAAAAGAGAGCAAATATTTTGCAATTTCAGAAGGAGAATTTTTTTCATCTGTTAAAAGAGCTACAAGGTCTTCACCATCAATCTTTTGTGCAAGCCCTAGCATATCTCTCCCATGAACACTTAGAAGTTTTGCACTTTGCCATTTTTCTCCCATTCTTGAGAAAGCAAGCTGCACGGAACTTAAGTATGGATAAATGTTTACGTCTATCTTTTTGGAAAGATAGCCACCAATTCCATAGAAAAGGGGATCTCCTGAAGCAAGCACAACAACTTCTCGTTCCTCACTTTGCAGCATATCAACTAAGTTTTTAAGTCCACCTTTTATCACAACTTTTTCACCGCTATAATCAGGGAAGAACTTAAGCTGTCTTTCCCCTCCAACTAATACAGCACTTTGTTTAATAAATGTTTCATAAAGGGGGAGCAAACTTGCTCTCCCTTCATCTCCAATGCCAATAAGCTTTATATTACCTTTCATCATAAACCGCCTTTCCAAGAAACGCTCCTTTGAACGTATAAAGAGAAGTTTCAATCTTCATTCCGCCGCCCACTTCTCTTAAACCCGAACGACAGCAATTTTCACATAAACTATCAAAGAAATGAGGCAAATTTCTTTCCACCATAAGATCACCAACTTGAGAAGCCGTGTTTGCATTACGGATACTTTCTAAGAGCTCTTCGTCTCCCCCAACGCGCTCTGCAATATCAGCTAAAAAGTTAAAATCAACAGGAGCACTTTTGGAATGTACCATCATCACACCTTGGGCAACTTTTGAGAACTTGCCCATCATTCCAACCATTGAAACATGCTTAATTCCTTGGCGTTTGCACTGTTTGAGAGTGAATCCGACAAAGTCTCCCATCTCCACAAATGCTTCTTCAGGAAGATCCGGATATTCTTTCATCCCATATTTCTCACTGCGTCCACCTGTTGTAATAACAAGATGATCACATCCACTTGTTTTAGCAACGCTAATAGCCTGTACAATACTTGCTTTATAAGCAGCTGTTGAAAAAGGAACAACAATTCCTCTTGTTCCTAGAATAGAAATACCCCCAAGGATACCTAGACGACCGTTAAGCGTTTTTTTGGCCATCTCTTCTCCATCAGGAACTGAAATGATGATTTTAATTCCTCTATTTGAACCATGCTCTTTTAAAACTTCCTCCGCTACGCTATAAAGCATTTTACGTGGAACAGGATTAATAGCCGCTTCACCAACTGGGACAGGCAATCCTGGTTTTGTGACTCGTCCAACCCCAACCCCGCCGTCAAGTTCAATGCCTGGTGTATCTTTCCATGTTACTGTTGATTGAATACGAGCGCCGTGCGTTGCATCCGGGTCATCTCCTGCATCTTTAATAATTTCAGCGAATCCCATATTTTCTTTGACTTCACATTGTTCCATTGAAAAGGTCACAATTCGCCCCATTGGAAGCTTGATGGTTGCCTCCTTTTGCACTTCACCTGTGATAAGAGAAAGAAGGGCCGCTTTTGTTGCAGCTGTTGCACAAGAACCTGTTGTATACCCTTCTCGAAGTGGTTTATCTTCTTTTTTAGCTTTCATCACAATTACACCTGATCTGCTAAAATTGAAATCGCGTTTAATGCAGCAACAGTAACTGTACTTCCGCCCTTTCGTCCAATGTTTGTAATGAACGGAATATCAAGTTTTGCAAGCTCCTCTTTGGACTCTGCTGCAGACACAAATCCTACAGGCATTCCAATAACGAGCCCTGGCTTTGCTTCTCCTTCTTTAATAAGACGAATAAGTTCAAGTAAAGCTGTTGGAGCATTTCCGATAGCAAATATACCGCCTTCAGCATGTTGAATAGCTTTGCGCATTGAAATGATAGCACGCGTTGTATCTAATCGTTTTGCTTCTTCCATAACATCTTCATCAGAAATATAAACGTGCACATCACTTCCAAACTTCTGGAGGCGAGGCTTGTTTGTTCCCACTTGGACCATCTGCACGTCTGCTACAACTTGTTTACCGCTTCTGATGGCTGCAACACCTGATCTAACTGCATCTGGATGGAAAAGAACGCTTCTTCCAAGCTCGAAATCTGCTGAAGCGTGAATAATACGTTGAACAATTGGGTATTGTTCTTCTGTGAAATGATGCTCCCCTAACTCCTCTGTAATCATTTCAAAACTTCTTCCTTCAATCATTTGAGGCTGTACTGTAATTGGTTTAAAATCTGTACGAAAGTCCATAATTAACGCTCCTTTAATGTTTTTGTAGTTGAACCGTTTTCTTTAACGCTTCTAGAATACTCGGAAAATCACTATATACTTCTTTGTACTCAATACGTGGTCTTCGAATCATAATAGTTTCGATTCCAAGCTCTCTTGCGGCACTAAGCTTTTCATCTACAGACCCTACCTTCCCACTCTCTTTTGTCACCATAAGTGTAACGCCATACTGCTTATATAATGCTTGATCAAATTCTTTTGTAAAAGGACCTTGAATGGCAACAATGTTCTTTTGAGGGAGGCCAAGCTCTTCACACTTTTCCATATTATCTTTTCGAGGCAGCATTCGCGCAATCAAACGAATGTCTTCAATTGGCAGTAGCTTTTTTGTAAAGGTAGCAAGGGTCTTGCTGCCTGTTGTAAGCATTACAACGCCTTTTCTTTTTGCTGCTTCTTCAGCCGCCTCCTCATAATCATTAACAAACGTTAGCTTGTCATATTGAAATGTTTGAGACTCACGTTCATAGCGGAAGTATGGAATTTGAGCCTCCTCAGCTGCTCTCATTGCGTTTTTAGATGCTTCTTCTGCAAAAGGATGGCTCCCATCGACAATAGCGCTCATCCCTTTTTCTTCTATTAGTTTTGTAATCTCGGCTGCATCTAATCTACCTACTTGAACAGATAAGTGCGCTCGCTCTAATTCAATCGCGGCATTTTCTGTTACAACCGTTGCCAAAAGAGGATAGCCTTCCTCACTAATCCGGATAGCAAGCTCTCTTGCATCACTTGTTCCAGCAATAAATAAAATCATTTTAAAACACCAGCTTTTTCGTCATCCTCATGGTGATGATGCCCATGGTCATGGTCGTGATCATGATGGTGGTGGTGATCAATATGCTCCATTGCTTCAATTCTGTAAAGACAGGTATCACAATTCATTTTCACTTCACCTTCAAGCGCTTCCTCAACTCTATCTTTCAAAATCGTTTGAAGCTTTGGATGAAGGCCAAAATATTGAGCGAGCTTAAATTCAACTTCTGGATATTTTTCTTTAAATCCTTCAACAAGTTTTTCAAGACGTTTAATTAAAATTCCTGTAAAAAGGAAGTATGGAAGCACAACAATTTTCTTTGCTCCAAGCTTAATACAGCGTTCTACTCCTTGTTCAATCAAAGGATCTGTTACACCCATAAAGGATGTTTCAACAAGTTTATAGTTTGTTTTCTCCCAAAGAAGACGCGTAATTTTATAAAGCTCGCTGTTCGCGTCAGCATCGCTTCCACCGCGCCCAAGTAAGATAACCGCTGTTTCTTCTCCAGGACTTTCTAAATTTTCCCCAGACTCTTTTAATCTTGTATTTAAAATTTCAAACGTTTCTTCATGAATACCAATTGGTCTGCCATATGTAAATTTCGTGTTTGGATACTTTTCTTTCGCTTCATCAATCGCTCCTGGAATGTGAATTTTAGAATGGCCAGCAGGAAGAAGCATGATTGGAATTAAAATAACATGATGTGCCCCTTTTTCTATACAGGTATCAATTCCATCTGCAATTGTTGGACGCTCAAATTCCAAGAAGCTTGTTTCTACTAACAACGTCTCTGGCAAAAGAGTCCTCATTTTCTCTACAAATTGACGTACTTCTTCATTCCCTTCAAAGTCACGACTTCCGTGTCCAATAAATAATACAGCTTCCATTTGTTTTCCTCCTCTATTTTCCTAGTCTCCACAAGGAGCTGGCTCAATTTTAATTTTGGGTGTTACATCTTGGTAAATAAAACCACCGACTTCTTTTACACGTTTAAAGAATTTAAAGAACGACTCATTCGGATGACCCTTTTCTCTATACTCATCAACAATTCCTTCAACAACATCAACAATCTTTTCAGGAGAAATTCCTTCTGCAACAGGCTGTCCAGAATGTGCTGATCGGCCTACTGTCTTCGCCCCAAGAAACAAATCAAACTTTCCTTTTCGATATACAATTCCTATGTCATCTTGTACAGCTCTGTAGCAAGCCATACCACAGCCGTTGAACCCGATTTTTGTAACTTTTGGCATATTCACTCCGCCAAGTCTTTCTTGAAGTTCTTCTGCATATGGAATGGAATCTTTTTTCTCCCCATCGCAGAAGTCACACGCCTTCATTGTTAAAACGTCTCCAACAGGAGCAAGGAGTAGACCTACTTCGCTAAGTCTCTTTGTTATTTTTTCTGGTTCAGCAGTCGGTACTTCAAGACGAATTTGATGATCTGGTGTATATTCAATTGACCCTTTTTCGCCTGCAACTTCAGCAATTGTGGTGAGCTGAACTGGTGTAAACTTTTTACTTACAAGCCCTGGGCTTACAGCAAGTTCGAAGATGGATTCCATCTTAGCCGTTACTTTTTCAAATGTTGTTTGCTCTTCTTTTCCTGTCACAAGACTAAGAGCTTTCTCCGCAATTTCTCTTGAAGAAATTTTCTCTACTTCTTTAACTTTCTCAACTTTTTCTGCTGCCTTCTCTTCCACTGCTGGTGCTGCTTCTTCTTGGGAAAGTGCCCATGGCTCTGCCTCTTTTTTCAAACGTTGATGAGGTTTTAGCGGCTGTTTTGTTTCATTTAGCGTATATTTACGTTGATAGCCACGTGGGGTAATCATCAAATCATCATAGAGAAATGTTGAAGAGTTTCCAATAATAACAGTTGTTAGCATTCCAATTTCATGTTCAAGCATCTCTTTTAAATTGGTAATTACAATATTCTGACGATCTCGATATGCGCTTTTCACAAGGCCAACAGGAGTATCTGGTGATCTATATTGAAGCAGGATACGCTGTGCTTCCGCAATTTGACGGGTTCTTCTTCCGCTTTTTGGGTTATAAAGAGCAATAACAAAATCAGCAGATGCCGCAGCTTCAATTCTTTTTTCAATAAGTGTCCATGGTGTTAAATGGTCGCTTAGGCTTATTGTGCACGCATCATGCATAACAGGGGCTCCTAATAATGAAGCACAAGAGTTAATCGCAGAGATACCAGGAATAATTTCAATTTCCACTCCGTCTTTTCTTGACCAACCTTTTTCAACAAGCACTTCATACACAAGGCCAGCCATTCCATATACTCCCGCATCTCCACTCGAGATCACAGCTACTTTTTTCCCTTGCTCAGCTTGCTTCACTGCTTCTTGGGCTCTTGTCACTTCCTCAGTCATTCCAGTACTAATAACCTGTTGATTTGACAACAACCCTTGGATAAGTTCCACATATGTTTTATAGCCAATAATCATGTCACTTTCTTGAAGTGCCTCTTTCGCTCGCTCTGTAATATGTTCAAAATTCCCTGGCCCAAATCCGACGATAAGCAATTTACCACTCATATTTTTTCCTCCTACCACAAGTTTTTCGAATGATGCAATTCTTTCGAAAACAGTTATTTCACTTTCTCTTTTGAAATTCCTTTTGGTGATGAGAAATTTTCAGGAGCTTTAAATCCTTCCTCATATGTGTAGATGATAGAGTTTTCAAGCTTATTCCCATCTAAGAGATGCTCTCTTACCATCTCTCTTCCAAGCTCTGGTGTCATTTCTTTATACCAAACTCCTTCAGGGTATACAATTGCTACACATCCATCTTTACATCGTCCATTACATCGCGTTCTTGTTGTATGAATTTGAGCATCTGCCCCAAGTTTTTCAATTTCATCTCGAATAGCAACCGTTACTTCTTCTCCGCCCTTTTTCATACACGTTCCACCATTACAAATTAAGACATGGTGCTTTGTTTCATTTAAATTCCACGTTGTCATCCATACCAACTCCCTCGTTAAAATCGTTTTCTCAAAAAACGCATAAAAAAAACACCTCTACGAGAAAGAGATGTAAAATGCATACCTGTACACGAGTTTGCACAATGGATTAGCACTTCTTCCTATGTCCCGTAGGTTTCAAATGAAGCAAACAGCTAAGGCAGGTCTCCTGACTCAAGGTAATCGTTCTACTACGTCTTCCCAAAAAAATTCAGTGACACGTTGTAATAGAACTCCCTTTTACAGTGGCGGGCACCGTGCCAGATTTTCACTGGCTTCCCTTTTCAACATAGGCTTTAAAGCTATGTACCTTCCTGTTTACAATATGAAATTGTCTTTAAAATGAAAGAAGAACTCTCCCTAGCAAAACATACATAGTGGAATCACTATCTCACCCCAAACAAACTTAGCTGTGATGATGACTCCCCTTATGTGCAGTATGCTAGGATAGTTCTCTATCTGCTACTTTTTTTGATTTATGTAAAAATTTTTTCTTGTATGAGTTTTCTAATTAACTACAATGATAGAGGAAGTTGGCTCATTTTTCAATAAAGAATTCAGTTGAAGAATAGGAGAAGCCTCATCCCTTCTCTTATTTCACAAGGAGAACGGAACAGGAGGCTTTTTCTATTATTCTAGAACTAACGCTACCAAGCACTACTTTTTGAAATCTATTAAATCCTCTACTTCCTACCACAATAAGTTCAATATTGTTCTCATTTGCATGACGAATAATTTCTTCAGCAGGATTTCCAACTCTAAAATGAACCTTATGAGTAATGTTATACTTTGCAGCCATAGTATCAATTTCACGAAGAAATTCTTGCCTGTCTTCTAGCTTGTTTAAATTAGAGCGTTTATACCAATATGTTTTAGTTTTATCATCCCCTTCTTTCACATGAAGAATTTGCAGTGGTGTACGATAACAAGAAGCAATAGAAAACGCTTTCCCAAGCGCTTCTTTAGCCTGTTTTGAGCCATCTACGGCTGCAAGAATTTTATTGTACATTTCTTTCTCCCCCTATATTTCTTTCTTTTTCTACTTCCCTTTTTTGACTGTGATAATCTTTCATTTCGCTAGAAAACAAAACCGACTATCTTTTACTGATAGTCGGCCACATGTTATAACTCGAGTTCTCCCATGCGAAGAAGTTCAACGACAGCTTGAGAACGCCCTTTAACGCCCAGCTTTTGCATTGCGTTAGAAATATGATTGCGAACCGTCTTTTCACTAATAAACAGCTCACTTGCGATCTCTTTCGTTGTTTTGTCCTGTACTAGAAGTTCAAAAACCTCTCGTTCTCTCTTTGTAAGTAACGGTTTAGGTGGAAATTCTTTATCCTTCAATGTAACCCTCCTTGCCTGATCCAGAGTCGAACTATCGGATGGGTGTAAGTTAGTCACGATATACTATGTAAAAAAGGATAAAGCGGTTCCTAGAATTCGCAAGTTATGCTATATTTTATTCACTTTTTTTCGATTGATAAGGTTTTAATTTCTCAAGTTGCTCCTCTGTCCATGGAACAGATTTACCTGTTCTTTTGGAGACCTGTACAAGAGCACCTCGTCCTGTGAAGCAAATTTCCTCTTTTTCATTTATCCCGACATAGTGTAAATCAACAGATGAACGTCCAGTATGCTCAATTTTCGTTTTTACTCTAAGCCCTTCTCCAAAGAAGACTTGCTGAACAAAATCACACTGTAAATCAGCAACAACTGGCATTGTTTCACTATCAGGCTTCTTCCATATTTCCATAAAACCAATATGTTGAAAAAAAGTTGTTCGGGCTTCTTCAAAATAGAGGAAAGGAACGGTATTATTCATGTGACCAAACATATCTGTCTCACAAAAGCGAACTCGAATCTCTCTATTAAAGGTAAAATCGTGCTTCCAAGTCTCTATATTGTTAATATAACTCGGCTTCTTCATTCATCTTCCTCCTTTGATGAAAAGAAACCTCTCCAGTATGGAGAGGTTTCTTTTTATTCTGCATCGCTTCCAAAAAACTTTCGGAAAGAGCGAAGAGTAGTGTCTCTGTTTAAAGCAGCAATTGATGTTGTTAATGGAATACCTTTTGGACAAGACTTTACGCAGTTTTGTGAGTTACCGCAATTTGAAAGTCCTCCATCTTCCATTAGAGCATCAAGTCGTTCATGTTTATTCATTGCTCCAGTCGGATGTGCATTGAATAAGCGAACTTGCGATAATGGAGCAGGTCCAATGAAATTTGATTTACTGTTTACATTTGGACAAGCTTCTAAGCATACTCCACAAGTCATACATTTTGAGAGTTCGTATGCCCATTGACGTTTCTTCTCTGGCATACGTGGTCCCGGCCCTAAATCGTAAGTTCCATCAATTGGTACCCATGCTTTTACTTTTTTCAACGAATCAAACATGCGACTACGGTCGACTTGTAGATCCCTCACAACAGGGAAAGTTTTCATTGGCTTGAGTCGAATCGGTTGTTCAAGCTTATCAACTAACGCTGTACAAGATTGACGAGGGCGTCCGTTAATAACCATTGAGCATGCTCCACAAACCTCTTCTAAACAGTTCATATCCCAGTTAATTGGTGTTGTATGCTCACCTTTTGAATTTACTGGATTTCGACGAATTTCCATTAGAGCTGAAATAACGTTCATATTTGGACGATACTCAATCTCAAATTCCTCGTCATATGGAGCTGTTTCCGGTGAATCTTGGCGTGTAATAATCAACTTAATGGTTTTTGTTTTTGTCTCAGTCATTTCCCACTAACCCCCTCTTTTTTTTTAGAGGATGCTGATCCACTATCTTTCTTTTGTGAATAATCACGCTTACGCGGCTTGATTAATGACACATCTACATCTTCATAAGAAAAGTTAGGTGCTGACTCACGATCTACAAAAGTTGCCATCGTTGTTTTTAGGAATTCTTCATCATTACGTTCTGGGAAGTCTGGTTTATAATGTGCTCCGCGACTTTCATTACGGTTATAAGCACCAAGTGTAATAACACGAGCAAGTTGAAGCATATTTGCTAGCTGACGCGTAAATGCCGCTCCTTGGTTACTCCATTTTGCTGTATCATTAATATTAATATTCTGATAGCGTTCAAGAAGCTCTTGAATTTTATCATCTGTTTTCAACAATTTATCGTTATAACGTACAACTGTTACGTTATCAGTCATCCATTCTCCAAGTTCTTTATGAAGAACATAAGCATTTTCTTTTCCATCTAGAGAAAGAATGTTTTGCCATTTTTGTTCTTGTTCTTTTACATGTTTATCATAAAGTGAAGATTCTATAGAATCTGTCCATTTGTTAAGACCTTCAATGTATTTTACTGCGTTTGGTCCTGCAACCATACCACCGTAAATAGCTGAAAGTAGAGAGTTTGCACCTAAGCGGTTTCCACCGTGCTGAGAATAATCACATTCACCAGCTGCAAAAAGACCAGGAATATTTGTCATTTGATCATAATCCACCCAAAGGCCACCCATTGAGTAGTGAACGGCAGGGAAGATCTTCATTGGTACTTTACGTGGATCATCACCCATGAATTTTTCATAAATCTCAATAATTCCACCAAGCTTAATATCTAGTTCTTTCGCATCTTTATGAGAAAGATCAAGATATACCATGTTCTCTCCATTAACACCCAGTTTTTGGTTAACACAAACATCAAAAATCTCACGAGTTGCGATATCACGCGGAACTAGGTTTCCATATGCCGGATATTTCTCCTCAAGGAAGTACCAAGGCTTTCCGTCTTTATATGTCCAAACACGACCACCTTCACCACGCGCTGATTCACTCATAAGACGAAGTTTATCATCTCCTGGAATCGCGGTTGGATGAATTTGAATAAACTCACCGTTTGCATAATGTACTCCTTGTTGATAAACAATTGAAGCTGCTGATCCTGTATTGATCATGGAGTTTGTTGATTTACCAAATACTATTCCAGGTCCACCCGTTGCCATAATTACCGCATCTGCTTTGTATGAACCAATCTCCATTGATTGCAAATTCTGAGCGGTAATCCCTCTACAGGTTCCTTCATCATCAATAACGGCCCCTAGGAATTCAAATCCTTCATATTTAGTTACAAGACCTGCTACTTCATAACGACGAACTTGCTCATCAAGTGCATATAAAAGTTGCTGTCCTGTTGTTGCGCCAGCAAAAGCTGTTCTATGATGCTGTGTACCTCCAAAGCGGCGGAAATCAAGCAATCCTTCTGGTGTACGGTTAAACATAACTCCCATACGGTCTAATAAATGAATAATTCCAGGTGCTGCTTCACACATTGCTTTAACGGGAGGCTGATTTGCTAAAAAGTCTCCACCATAAACTGTATCGTCAAAGTGCTCCCATGGCGAATCTCCCTCACCTTTTGTATTTACGGCTCCGTTTATTCCACCTTGCGCACAAACTGAATGAGAACGCTTCACTGGAACGATAGAAAACAAGTCTACTTTCTTACCAGATTCCGCAATTTTAATTGTTGCCATTAAACCAGCGAGTCCACCGCCGACAACAATAATTTTTCCGTTACTCATCGTAACTCACTCCTTTGAGATATGAATAAATTAAGTGAACGCTAGGATGGCGCGGACACCTACAATTGTAAGAGCAAAAAATACGCCAATCGTCACATATGTTGCAATTCTTTGAGAACGAGGAGTTACTGTTAAACCCCAGCTAACGCTAAATGACCATAAGCCGTTAGCAAAATGAAAAATAGTAGAAATAACACCAATAAGATAAAAAGCAAGTGAAACCGGGCTTGATAGGATGTTTGCCATCATATCATAGTTAACTTCGGTACCTCTCATAGCTTGAATACGTGTTTCCCATACGTGCCATGTAATAAAGATAAGTGTAATAACACCTGTAACACGTTGAAGAACAAACATCCAGTTTCTAAAGAATCCATATCTGTTCGCATTGTTCTTGGCTGTAAAGGCAATGTATAACCCATAAACAGCATGAAAGATAATTGGTAAGAAAATCACAAAGATCTCCAATAAATAGCGAAACGGTAGTTTTTCCATGAAGTGTGCGGCAGTGTTAAATGCCTCTGGGCTTCTTGTTGCAAAGTGGTTAACAACAAGATGCTGGATAAGGAAAATCCCGATCGGTATTACACCCAGTAATGAGTGTAACCTACGATAATAAAATTCTTTTGTTGCTTCCAATATCTAAACCCCCCTTGTGAAATAGAAAACATGTGTAGTCCAATAGACCCAAGCTCCCCATCCTTTTGTTGTAGTCTAATTTGTTGAAAAATGAAACCCCTTGCATTTTTCAACAAATTATAAATTGTGAAACAAATGTGACAAATTTATTGTACTCCCCCATAATGTAAGCGTCAAGAATTGTTGTAGGTGATTTTCACTTCTAAAACCGGGAAAAGCTACTTTTTTCTTACACAAACTATATAAATCGTAAAAAATCATTTATAATGGAAAAGAAAGTGAGGTATCGGTATGGAGCAACGAGAAAAACAAGAGTTAGATAGTTTAGAAGAAGTGGAAAAAGAAGAGGAAAGGCCATCTGCTGTTACACATGAAGAAACCATTCCTTTATTTGGTTATGAACTGCTGCGAGATATTGTTTTACCAGATATTTTAGGAAAGGAAACAGATAATATTTCCTATTGGGCTGGTAAGAATATTGCACGTGTTTATCCACAGCCGTCCCTAGCAGATCTTCAAACTTTTTTTATTCGTGCAGGATGGGGCACTCTTACTCTAAAAAAAGAACAAAGAAGCTCACTCGAATTTGAACTTAGCGGACCTAGCGTTGAACGCCGTTTACATAATAAAGAAACATGCTCTTTCCAACTTGAGGCTGGATTTCTAGCTGAACAAATTCAAGCTCAAAAAGGATATACAGCAGAAGCTGAACAATGGAAAAAACATCGTAATAAGGTCGTTCTTTCCATCGTTTATGACAGAAGAGATATTCTAGTATAGAAAAGGAGAACTCGCTAAACGAGTCCTCCTTTTTTATTTACCTACACGTTCATTTGTTAACTCAAATGTTTCATGAAGAGCTTCGACAGCTTTTACCATATCTTTTTGCACAATGACTGTTGAAACTTTAATCTCAGACGTGCTAACCATTTTCACTTGAACTTTACTATCTTGAAGTACCTCAAACATTTTCGCAGCTACCCCAGGATTTGAAACCATTCCAGAACCAACAATAGAGACTTTTGAAAGTCCATTTTCATGCTCAACTTCTTCATATTGCAGATATCTTTTTTGAGCTTCTAAAACACTTAATGTACGTTGAAGTTCCTCTGTTTTTACGGAAAATGATACTGCTGACTTAGCAGACGTAACGCTTTGAACAATAATGTCTACATTAATATGATGTTTAGCAAGGAGCGAGAAGATAGAAGGAAGGGTATAAATGTCGTCCTCCATGCCAATAACCGTAACTCGGGAAATATTGTCCTCAAATGCAATTCCTCTTACTAATAAATTATCTTCCATCTCTGCTTCCTCCTTAATAATTGTTCCATGTTCTTTTTCTAAACTTGACCGAACTTCAAGCTTTACTTCATAATTTTTAGCAAACTCAACAGCTCTTGGATGAAGAACCCCTGCTCCTAGATTGGCAAGTTCTAACATTTCATCATAAGAAATCGAGTTAAGTTTTCTCGCCCCTTTAACATAACGAGGATCTGTCGTATAGACTCCTGTTACATCTGTGTAAATATCACATTTTTCTGCTTCAAGAGCTGCAGCAAGTGCCACCGCAGTTGTATCAGAGCCACCTCTACCTAATGTTGTAATCTCATTGTTCTCTGTAATCCCTTGGAATCCCGCAACAACGACAATTTTATTTTCTTTGAGATATTGTTTGATTCGAACGGTTTCAATATTGGTAATTCGAGCATTTCCATGTACCTCTTCTGTCTTCATTCCAGCTTGCCAACCTGTTAAAGAAACAGCATCATAACCTTTCGCTTGAAGAGCCATAGAAAGAAGAGAAATGGTAATCTGTTCTCCTGTTGTTAAAAGCATATCCATTTCCCGCTTACTTGGGTTTTCATTGAGCTCTTTCGATAATGAAACAAGCTCATCCGTTGTTTTTCCCATTGCAGATACAACAACAACAACGTCATTACCTGCTGCTTTCTCCTCAATAACTCGATTTGCTACATTTTGAATTCTCTCGCTAGATCCTACGGAAGTTCCTCCAAATTTTTGAACAACTAAGCCCATTTTTCTAAAACCTCTCCTCAGTTCGTTTTTTCACACAAATGGTTTACTCGTAAGTAGGGCGAACGCAATAAAAAAAAGCAATGAGAGAATCTCTCATTGCTTTTTCAAAATATCTATATTTGCGCAATGTGTGAGATAGCCCTCCAAGATTGTGATCTTGACAGTCTTACATTTATTCAATGCAAAACCAGCAAAAGCTATGATGAGCTAGCTTCCACTTCGGCAGATTTTCCTTTCTATAACAATCAACGGAACTCATTTTCCTCCTGCTATATACTCTTAAAATCCGCACCTCTATCTTCACCTCAGTAATATTGAAGTGATTATACAGTTTTTAAAATCTTTTTTAGCTTATCAAATATTTAAAAAGTTTTCAATCACTTTTTTCGTTTTCTTCGCGAAGAGCGCTATAAATCGCAGTTGCTGTATCTTTTGGTATCCCTGCTCCTTGGATTTCTTCTATGCTAGCTTCTTTTAATTTCTTTAAAGATCCAAAGTGAGTAAGCAGCATTTTCTTTCGCTTTGCGCCAACCCCTTTAATATCGTCAAGAACAGATTGAAAAGAAGATTTTGAGCGAACTTGTCGATGAAAAGTAATCGCAAAGCGGTGCACCTCATCTTGAATGCGCTGCAGTAAATAAAACTCTTGGCTGTTCCTTTCAAGAGGCACTACTTCTAAAGGCTTTCCTATCATAATGTTTGATGTTCGGTGCTTATTATCTTTTACAAGACCTGCAACAGGAACAAACAATCCAAGTTCATTTTCAAGTACGTCCTCTGCAGCCGCAATTTGTCCTTTCCCTCCATCAATCACAATTAAATCTGGAAGCGGAAGATTGTCTTTTAATACACGACTATATCTTCGTCGCACAACTTCACGCATGGAATCATAGTCATTTGGACCTTCAACAGTTCGAATTTTATATTTTCGATATTCTTTCTTATACGGTTTTCCATCGACAAATACGACCATTGCTGATACAGGATCTGTTCCTTGAATGTTTGAGTTATCAAATGCTTCGATTCTATTTGGCATAGCAATATTTAGTTTCTCACCAAGATTTTCAATTGCTTTAATTGTCCGTTCTTCATCACGTTCAATAAGCCAAAATTTTTCTTTCAAAGCAATCTTAGCGTTCTTATTGGCTAGGTTCAGTAAATCTTTCTTTTTTCCTTTTTGAGGACAGTGTGCTTTGATTTCTAAAAGACGCTCCACTATTTCACAATCAACATGCTCAGGAAGAAGCACTTCCTTTGGTTTTACATGGTTAGACTGCTGATAAAACTGTCCTAAAAAAGTGAGAAAATCTTCTTCAGGGTCACCGTAAAAAGGAAACATGGAAACATCACGTTCAATTAGTTTTCCTTGGCGAATAAAGAAAACTTGGACACACATCCATCCCTTATCATAGGAATAGCCGAAAACATCTCGATTGACAAAGTCGTTAAACATCATTTTTTGCTTTTCCATTGTTGCTTCAATATGGGAAATTTGATCTCGATATTCCTGTGCACGTTCAAACTCTAGATTTTCTGATGCGTTCATCATCTTTTCAGTCAGTTCTTCTTTAACATGCTTGAATCCGCCGTTCAAAAACTTTGTAATCTCGTCTACAAGCTCCTTATTTTGCTCCTTTGTCACTTCATAAACACAGGGAGCCAAACATTGGCCAATATGATGATAAAGACAAACTCGGTCTGGAATAGTAGAACATTTCCGGAGTGGATATAAACGATCTAAAAGCCTCTTTGTCTCATTTGCTGCTTGAACGTTTGGATAAGGTCCAAAATATTTGCCTCCATCTTTTTTTACTTTTCTTGTGATAAATAAACGTGGATGGCGCTCATTGCTAATTTTAATAAATGGATAGCCTTTATCATCTTTTAGCATAACATTATATTTTGGATCGTACTTCTTAATTAAGTTCATTTCTAAAATAAGCGCTTCAATGTTGGAAGACGTGACGATATATTCAAAATCAACAATAGCGTTCACAAGACGAAGCGTTTTTCCATCATGACTTCCGGTAAAGTATGAGCGTACTCTATTTTTTAATACTTTTGCTTTTCCAACATAAATAACAGTATCGTCCTTATCCTTCATCAAGTAACAGCCAGGCTGATCTGGAAGAATCGCTAGCTTTTCTTTTATGATTGCGTTCATAACGTCCCCCCTTTTTCTTTTTGTCATAAGAAAAGCACCTGCAAAAAGCAGGCGCCCTTTTTAAAGCTTATAGATGTTTGTTTAATGCTTCAGCAAGTGCTTCTTTTGGTTGGAAACCAACGATTTTGTCAACTTGTTCTCCGTCTTTCATAACAAGTAAAGTTGGGATACTCATTACACCAAATTTTCCTGCTGTTTCTTGGTTTTCATCTACGTCAAGCTTTACGATTTTTACTTTGTCGCCCATATCTGAATCAAGTTCTTCAAGAACTGGAGCAATCATTTTACAAGGTCCGCACCATGGTGCCCAAAAGTCAACAAGTACTACCCCTTCATTTGTTTCAGCAGTAAAGTTTTGATCTGTTGCATGTGTAATTGCCATTAAAAATTCCTCCTATACCTAAGTAACTTCTTTTAAGATATTCACAGTATAACATCATTAAAATGGGAGTGCCATTTATTTGTTTCGTCATGTCTTTCCTATTACATAGTTATACCCTAAGGAATCATTTAAAAACAGCATTTTTCATAAAAAACACGGAAAAGGCGACAGAGTGTCGCCTTTAGCTCTTTTCTACTTTTAATTTTTCACACTCCTCGATTAAAAGCGGAATGATTTCAAACAAGTCTCCGACGATCCCATAGTCTGCTACATTGAAAATATTTGCTTCTGGGTCTTTATTGATAGCTACAATTACTTTTGAATTAGACATACCTGCTAAGTGTTGAATAGCGCCAGATAAGCCACATGCAATATACAAATCAGGTGTAACAACTTTTCCCGTCTGTCCAATTTGAAGCGAGTAATCACAATATTCTGCATCACATGCCCCTCTTGAAGCTCCAACTGCTCCACCTAGCACATCAGCAAGTTCTTGTAATGGCTTAAACCCTTCCTCGCTTTTTACACCCCGTCCTCCAGCTACAATCACTTTTGCTTCTGAAAGATCTACTCCGCTCGTCGCTTTTTGCATAACTTCTTTTACAACTGTACGTAAATCTAGAGATGGTTCTGCAACTTCTTTTGTTTCTCCATCTCTTCCTGGGTCCGCTGCAAGCTTTTCGATATTATTTGGTCGAATTGTGAAAAATAAAGGGGTGTCAGTAAGGATGCGTTTCTCAAAAGCTTTTCCTGAGTAGATAGGACGCGTTAGAATAACGTTTTCACCCACAACTTCAATATCTGTTATATCAGAAATTAAACCACTCTCAAACTTTGCTGCAAGCTTTGGAGCAACCTCTTTCCCTTGAGAAGTATGGCCTATAATAATTGCTTCTGGTTCTTCCTCCTCTAAGAGGGCCTGAAAACATTGGGAGAAACCATCAAGCGTATATGTTTTTAAGTTAGCGTTTTCAATAAAAACTACACGATCTCCACCATAGTGAAAAAATGAAGACATATGGCGAGCAATGTCTTCTCCAACTGCTCCCACAACAACTTCTCCGCCATCTGCAATCATGCGTGCTGCTGCAATCGCTTCGTACGATACACTTCTGACTTCTCTGCCTTTAAATTCCGCCAATGCCAATACTTTGCGAGCCATAGCTATTCCTCCTTTTTTAAAGCACTTTTGCTTCTGAGTATAATAGATGAACAAGCTCTTTCACCTGTTCGTGTGATTCACCTTGAAGTATTTTGCCTCCTTCTTTTTCAGGTGGTAAAAACCGTTCAACAACCTTTGTTTTGGCTTCTATTTCTTCCTCTATTTCTAGATCATCTAATTCAATTTCTTCAAGTGGCTTCTTTTTGGCCTTCATAATACCAGGTAAAGACGGATAGCGCGGTTCATTTAGTCCTTGTTGAGCTGTTACAACAAGCGGTAGAGCTGCTTGAATTTTTTCTTCATCTCCTTCTACGTCCCTTATTATTTCCACATCATTCCCCTGGATTTCAATACTTGTGATAGTTGTAACACAGGCAATATTTAAAAGCTCTGCGACTCGTGGACAAACCTGTCCACTTCCTCCGTCAATAGCAACATTTCCACCAATAATCAAATCACATTGCTGTTCTTTTAAATAAGAGGCTAAAATAATGGATGTGGTATATTCATCTTCGCTTTCCATTTCATCTTCTGTATCAATGAGCACGGCTTTATCACAGCCCATTGCAAGCGCCGTTCGCAGTTCTTTTTGAGCATCTTCGTTCCCCAGTGTTACAACCGTCACTTCTCCTCCATGTTTTTCTTTTAAAGAGATTGCTTCTTCTATTGCATATTCATCATAAGGATTAATAATGAACTCTGCTCCATCCTCAATAATCTCTCCTCCATCAAGTGAAATCTTTTCTTCTGTATCAAACGTACGCTTCATTAACACAAAAATATTCATAACTCCACCCCTTTACTGAATATTAAGATTATTTACCTTGGAAGAATGGCTTTCTTTTTTCTAAAAAAGCAGCAATCCCTTCTGAAGCGTCCTCTGAACCGAATACTTCTTTAAATTTCCTTGCTTCTTCTTCTATTCCTTCTTCATAGCGGGCATCTTTAGCATATTGTAAAAGATGCAAAACTGCTTTAATAGTCATAGGACTTTTTCTTGCCATTTGCCCAGCAAGCTCTGCTACTTTTTGAAAAAGCTCATTTTCTTCAAACGCCTCGTTTGCTAGACCTATGCGAACAGCTTCACTTCCAGAAATCGATTGACCTGTTAACATCATTTCACATGCTTTTCCTACTCCGACAAGCCTTGGAAGTCGCTGCGTTCCAGCGAATCCGGGAATAATCCCAAGTGTAAGCTCTGGAAGTCCTAAGCGGGCTTCTGCTGCAACAAACCTCATATGACACCCCATTGCCAGTTCAAGACCTCCGCCTAAGGCTGCTCCATGAATAGCCGCAATAACTGGCTTGGGGTATGTTTCAATCTTGTTCATAAGCTTCTGCCCAAAGCGAGCAAGAGACTCATAATCTTCACTTTTTTGCAGTGCTGTGAATTCTTTAATATCCGCTCCTGCACAAAAAAACTTTCCTTCTCCTCGAAGTACAATAACGCGTGTTTCATCATCTGTTTCAAGTAACGAAAAAGTATTCCAAAGCTCTTTTAAAAGAGCTGTTGATAAAGCATTTGCTTTTGGTTTATTTAGCGTAAGAGTTGTGACGTGCTGATTTTTGTTCATTTGAACGTAAGCCATCATATCCCTCCTATAGCGCAATCTTTATCTTTTACCACCATGAAGTAGAAGCTTATGGACTTTTGGAATAAGTTCTGTAATGTCGTACTTATACTCATTCATCACCCATGTTGTCACAACTTCATCAATTGTTCCAAAAATCATTTGACGAGCAAGACGAGCATCTAGTTCTTCTTGGAACTCACCGCTCTCAATGCCGCTTTCTAAAATTTCATCAATGATTTGAAGGTAGCCTTTTAGAACTTCGTTAATTTGGTTTCTTATATCGCGGTTTGTTTGGCGAAGTTCAAGCTGAGTTACAGCTGCTAAGTGTTGATCTTCCGAAAGAAACGTAATGTGACGCTGAATTAAAAAGAAAAGCTTTTCGGAAGCTGTTTCTTCTTTTTGAATATCCTCTTGAATTCTTTCAATAAATTGCCCCATTTTCTCTTGAAAAAGGGATATGAGGATATCTTCCTTATTTTTAAAATAGAGATAAATAGTTCCGTCTGCTACCCCTGCTTGTTTAGCAATCTTAGATACTTGAGAGCTATGATAGCCGTGTTCGGCAATGACGACAACTGCTGCATCTAAAATTTGTTTGAATTTTGGTCTATTTCGATTCATATTGTTTGCTCCCTTGCTTCATTAATTACCAACAGAGTACACCATATTCTGTACAATTGATTATCATTTTGTTCGATTGAATAAAATGAATGGTTATTCATTCATAATATCATCTTAAAATATCCCGACAAACCTGTCAACAGAATTATCGTGAAATTTGGTTTGAAGGGAAAACACTATCTATTCTTGTCTTTCTTCTTCTATCAAAACACGCCTTAAGATTTTCCCAACAGCTGTTTTAGGTAATTCTTTTCTGAACTCATAGACCTTTGGAACTTTATAGGAAGCAAGAGACAAACGTACATACTTATCAAGTTCTTTTTCTGAACATGATACACCATCTTTTAATACAACAAAAGCTTTGACCGTTTCTCCTCTGTATAAGTCAGGGATGCCAATAACAACGGCTTCTTTTACTTTTGAATACGCGTATAGCACTTCTTCTACTTCACGAGGGTAAATATTATATCCACTCGCAATAATCATATCTTTTTTTCGATCCACAATGTAGAAATAGCCGTCTTCATCAAAATAGCCTAAGTCTCCTGTAAAAAGCCACCCATCTTTCAACACTTGTTTTGTTTCTTCTTCTTGATGCCAGTATCCTTTCATCACTTGAGGCCCTTTTACAGCAATCTCTCCTATTTCACCACATGGTAAAGATTCCCCTGTTTCAAGCGAAACAATTTTAGCATCCGTATTTGGCCAAGGTACACCAACACTTCCTTGTTTTCTTTTTCCCCAGAGGAAATTAGCATGTGTCACAGGAGAACTTTCTGTTAGTCCATAACCTTCTACAAGCTTCCCTCCTGTAAGGTCCTCAAACTTTTCCTGAACATAAGCAGGAAGTGGTGAAGAACCACTTATACAAGCTTTAATCGAGGAAAGATCATATTTTGGTAAACTAGCATTATTAAGCAGTCCAACATAAATTGTGGGAGCTCCAGGAAATAGCGTTGGCTTTCTCTTATCAATTGTTTTTAATACCTCTTTTATTTCAAATTTTGGTAAAAGAACCATTTCATATCCTTCTAGTAGAGATAAAACAAGCACTGTTGTTAATCCATACACGTGAAAAAAGGGCAAAACGCCTAAAATTCTTTCATTTCCTCTTTCACATTTGTAAAGCCATGTTGTACACATCTTCGTATTAGCGACTAAGTTTTGATGTGTCAGCATTACTCCTTTCGGAAAACCTGTTGTTCCTCCTGTATATTGTAAAAGAGCTAAATCTTCGCTATACACTTCTTCTTTTACCGAACTTGCTATTTTTGTTTTTAAAATGGTGGACCATTTATGCGTATCGCTGTCTTCTTTTATGTGTTGGACGGTTTTTTGAGTCTTTTTTTGGAGATATGGATAAAGAAGATTTTTTGGAAAAGGCAAGTAATCTTTGATGGATGTTATAATGAGATGTTCTATTTTTGTTAGCGTTTTCATCTTAAAACCTTTTGAATATAACAAATCTAGCGTAATAAGGAACCTTGCGCCTGAATCTTGGAGTTGGTAGGATAGTTCTCTTTCTGTATAAAGCGGGTTAATAAGTACAACAACTGCTCCTAATTGTAATACGGCATTAAAGGCGATTACAGTTTGAGGACAGTTTGGTAGCATAATAGCCACTCGATCACCTTTACGAACTCCTATCTCATAAAAATAGCAAGAAAGTTGATCAGTTTGGGCAGCTAGCTCTTTAAACGAAAGGGTTTTTCCTAGAAAGTGAATAGCGGGATTTTCTTGAAATTCTTTTGCTGCTTTTTGAAATAGCGATACAAGCGTCGCTTCACCAAGAGTGATTTCTGCCGGTATTTCAGGCGGATAGTGAATCAACCACGGTTTTTCGGATGCTTGAAGCACAAAAAATACCTCCCCAGTTTCGCATTTATTACGCACACTATGTTCATTATACAATGAGGATCCCTAAAAAGAAAAGACTTTCAAAGAAAAACAAGAGAAGAAACATCAAAATGTTTCTTCTCTTGTTTTATGCAATAAACACTATATAAATAATCCCAATTGTCATAAATAAACCGCAAAGAATAAGCAAAAGTTTGGCTAGCTTCTCCATTGTTTATCACCCTATTCCAGCTGAAATAACAAACGACATTCCAATTGAAATGACCATCGATATAAACCCAACGGCTCTGTTGTCTTGCGCAATTTCATGATCAATCTTGAATTTTGGTGTAAGAAATTCAAAAATAAAATAGCTAATTAATAGAAGAATAAAGCCAAAAACTCCCCAGCCAACCATTACAAACAGCGTATTGTGCTGGCTAATTGAGCCTTGAAAAACATTTGCTACGCCAAAGATTTTCCCACCCGTAGCCATAGCAACGGCTAGATTTCCACGCTGAATTTCCTCCCAGTTTTTATAACTTGTCACAAGTTCAAAGATGACAAGAGCTAGAACAATGCATAAAATAACAACGCTATAGTTCGCTGCTGTTAATACATAAGGATTCTCCCAAAATTCCTTCACAGCGGCTCTCACTCCCTTATTTTAGTTCAGCAACGGTCACTCCAGAGCCGCCTTCTGATGCTTCCCCAAAACGAATGCTTTTGACGAAACGATGATTTTTCAAGTAGTCTTGCACACCTGTTCTTAAAGCCCCTGTTCCTTTTCCATGAATAATAGAAACACGTGGATACCCAGCAAGAAGTGCATCATCAATATACTTTTCAACGCGCTGAATAGCATTTTCAAACCGTTCTCCGCGAAGGTCAAGCTCAAGCTTCACATGATAATCTTTGCCTTTTACTGTTGCGAGTGGTCTTGTTTCTACAGCTTTTGGAGAACTAATAAACTCTAAGTTTGACTCTTTTACTTTCATTTTCATAATACCAAGCTGTACTTCCCACTCTGTATCTGATACTTTGTCTAATAGCGTTCCTTTTTGACCGAATGTTGATACTTTCACTTCATCCCCTGGAGAAAGCTTTCTTTCTACCTTCTTCGGTTTCGGTGCCGCTTTCGTGCCTTTTCTTAATGTTGGAACCGCTTCTTCAAGATCTTTTCTCGCTTGAATTAGCTCATGTTCTTTTATTCCACTTTGTTGATTAAGGCGCATTTTGCGCAGGTCTTTAATAATATTCTCCGCTTCGGCCCGTGCTTCCTCCACTGCCTTTGCTGCTTTTTGTTCAGCTTGCTCAAGCAGTTTGTCTCTTTCATTGTTAAATTCTATAATTTGATCCTGCAGTTCACGATGAAGCTGTTCTGCCTCTTTCCTAAATAAAGCAGCTTCTTCCTTTTCACTTTCAGCTTTTTTTCGGCTATCCTCGAGTGAAGCAATCATATTTTCTACCTTATTTGTATCTGCTCCAATATATCCCTTTGCTTCGTTAATAACTTCTTCTGAAAGACCTAATCGGCGTGAAATCTCAAATGCATTGCTTCTTCCTGGAACCCCTAAAAGTAGTTTATATGTCGGACGAAGTGTTTCCACATCGAACTCAACGCTTGCATTCATTACTCCTTTTCGATTATATCCGTACGCCTTCAGTTCAGGATAATGAGTTGTCGCTATAACACGTGCTCCTCTATTGTATACTTCATCTAAGATAGAGATAGCAAGTGCCGCTCCTTCCTGAGGATCTGTTCCAGCACCAAGCTCATCAAATAATACAAGACTCTTATTATCAACACCTTTTAAAATGTTAACGATATTCACCATATGAGAAGAAAACGTACTCAAGCTTTGCTCAATAGACTGTTCGTCTCCAATGTCAGCAAATACATTTTCAAAGACCGCTACTTCAGAACCATCCAAAGCCGGGATTTGAAGACCTGCTTGTGCCATAAGTGTAAACAACCCAACTGTTTTTAACGTTACCGTTTTTCCTCCTGTATTTGGACCTGTAATAACGATGCTCGGGTACTCTCCTCCAAGCTCAATATCGTTTGCTACAACATCTTCTGCAGTAATTAAGGGATGACGTGCTTTTTTCAGATTAATATATCCTTCTTCATTAAGCTTTGGTTTTGAACCTTTTAATTTGTGGCTGTACTGCCCTTTTGTAAACATAAAATCAATTTCTGCTAGCATATCAACGTTAACAGAAAGCTCGCGAGCAACTTCTGCTACTTCTGCCGTAATTTGTGCAAGAATACGCTCAATCTCACGCTTTTCTTCTACTCGGGCCGCTTGAAGCTCATTGTTTAAGTTTACAATTGCTTGTGGCTCAATAAATAACGTTGCTCCTGAGGAAGATTGATCGTGAATAATTCCTCCATATGCTCCGCGATATTCTTGTTTAACCGGAAGCACATAGCGATCATTACGAATCGTTATAATTGCGTCTGAAAGCATTTTTGTCGCAGAAGAGGAACGCGTCATTTGCTCTAGCTTTTGACGAACACGCGCTTCTGTAGAGCGCAGTTTTTGGCGTAATCCTCGCAGTTTTTCACTCGCTCCGTCTAACACTGTCCCATTATCATCAATGCTGTTCTCAATTGTTCGCTCAAGATCTGTTAAGATAATAAAACCTTCAATATACCCTTTCAAAATAGGTAATGAAAGGTCTGTATTCTCTTCTAAACTTTCCATAAATATTGAAAGCTGTCTTGTTGCATAAATTGTGCTTGAGATTTCCAGTAGTTCACTTGCTGAAAGTGTTCCACCGATCTCTGCTCTTTTAGCACTTGCTTTTATATCATGGATACCGCCAAGTGGAACATTTCCTTTCACACGAAGCACTTGAGCGGCCTCATCAGTTGCGTTTTGCCAAGCTTCTACTTCTATGAAACTTATGGACGGGCGAAGACTCTCTACTTTCTCTCGTCCTAGTGAAGATGCTGCATGTTTCAACAGACCTTCTTTAATTTTATCGAACTCTAATGTTTTTAAAATGCGCGCTTGCAAACATGTTCACTCCTTTTAAACCTTTGCTTTCCTTGTATTAATCGTTGCGTTTTAAAAATGCTCTCAATTCTTCTAAAGGATATGTGTTAATAACGCTCTCTTTGCGAATCCAGCCTTTTACAGCTGTCGACACCCCAACTTTCATATCTTCAAGCATGTCCAGATTATGTGCATCTGTATTAATTACAAGCTTTACTCCTTGCTCTTGTGCTTTTTTCAAATGATGAGAAGCAAGGTCTAAGCGATGTGGATTTGCATTGAGTTCAAGTGCTGTATTTGTTTCGTGAGCAAGCTCAATTAACAAATCCATATCAACGTCATATCCGTCTCTTCGTCCAATAAGTCTTCCTGTTGGATGTGCAATAATATCGACATGATGACTATTAAGAGCTGTTTTTAATCGCTCCATAATAACTTCTCGAGACTGAGAAAAACTTGAATGGATAGAAGCAATAACAATATCCATTTCCTGTAGAATTTCATCATCATAATCTAACGTACCATCAGGAAGAATATCCATCTCAATTCCTGAAAGGATTGTGAAATCATCATATTTTTCATTTAGCTTCTTAATTTCTTCTCGCTGTTTACGAATTCGTTCTGGTGTTAGCCCATTTGCCACTTTTAAATATTGGGAATGGTCAGTAATTGCCATGTACTCATAGCCTCTTGCACGGCATGCTTCCACCATTTCTTCGATAGAGTATGCGCCATCACTCCATGTGGAATGCATGTGCACGTCTCCTTTTATGTCTTGAAGAGAAATAAAGCGATCTTCTTTCGTTAGCTTATCTACTTCTGTTCCATCTTCACGCATTTCAGGTAAAATAAACGGCAAGTTAAAGTAGTTATAAAACTCTTCTTCAGATGAAAACGTACGGACTTCTCCTGTTTCTATATTCTCAACACCATATTCACTAATTTTCTCTCCACGTTCTTTCGCAAGCTGTCTCATTCTTACGTTATGATCTTTTGAGCCTGTAAAATGATGAAGCGTTGTTGGAAATGCCTTGTCTTCTACAAGACGAAAATCAACAGATATATCATAAACATCTTCAAGCACAACCGATACTTTCGTATTTCCACTTGCAATTACTTCTTTAATAGACGGCATTGCGAGTAAGCTATCACGAACAAGAGACGGCTCTTCTGTAGAAATAATAAAATCTAAGTCTTTCACTGTTTCTCTCATACGGCGTACGCTGCCTGCTCGTGAGAAACGAATAATGCCTTTCATATCAGCAAGCGTTTCTTCGATTTTTTCCACAAGTGGTAACATAATAGCAAGTGGCAATCGTTCAGGACGTGTCCCATATTCCTCGATTGCAACAAGAATTTTCTCCTCTGTTTTTTTACCGAAGCCGCTAAGTTCCTGTACTTTTCCTTCTTCACAGGCAGCCTTTAATGTTACCATATCCGTAACATTCAGCTGTTGATAAAGCTTTGCAATCTTTTTCCCGCCTAATCCTGGCAAATCAAGAAGAGGAATTAATCCTTCTGGAACTTCTTTTTTTAACTCTTCTAGCACAGTAGATTGTCCATCTTGAATATACTCTTCAATAACAGCACTAGTTCCTTTTCCAATGCCTGCAAGAGAGGTGAAGCTTTCAATTTCACTCAAGCTGCGCTCATCATTCTCAAGTGCACCTGCCGCCTTTCTAAAGGCCGAAATTTTAAATGCATTATCTCCTTTTAACTCCATATATACAGCAATCTTTTCCAAAAGTTTAATAATCTCTTTTTTATTCATTTTCGCACCCACTTCTTATACGTTCTTCTATTGAAGATGATACAAAGTTTTTTTAAAAAGTACAATCTCTGCCTCCTTATAGCCTAGAAGCATATTAACTTTATTATCATATCGTATTTTGCTTATGAAAGCGAAGAAGCTCATTTTACAAGGCTAACCATCTTCTTCTACCCTTTCTTCTTTCTCTCTCTACAAAAGCACATAAAAAAGCTCGACGAAAAATCGCCAAGCTTTTTTATATATCTTTCCCCCATAGCTCTGGAATCATATCAGAGAGATATGGAGTGTGATTTACAATAATCCCTGCAAGAGATGAGTTTTGAACTTGTGCTTGTATACCGCCGACAGGAAGCAGTGCGATAATATACAATACAATAAAAACAATTACATAAATCTCTACAAATCCAAGGATGGCTCCTGCCCATTTATTAAAATGACGCAATATCGGAAGCTGCGCTACAAAATCAAAGAGCGAGCCAATAATATGAATCACCAAATTTGTCAAAAAGAAAAGAATGGCAAATGAGATGATCCGGTAAAATAGCTCTTCTGTATAAGAACTTTGTACAAGAAGAGATACAGCATTTCCTCCTTCAACAGACGGATACGGAATCCATAGCTGAAGTTTTTCAGCAAGAGCTTCATGGTACATGTAAGCTACGAAAATGGAAAGAACAATGCTAACAAGACGAATTACTTGTAGAATTAATCCTCTCTTTAAGCCAATTAAAAACCCGTAGCATAACATTATTAACACTATAATATCGACGAGCATAGTTCTTCATTCCTTCTTATTTATGAGTTCCTCTTCTAATCTTTCAACTTCTTCTTTTAATTTTATATAATCGTTCACAACATTTACAGCTGTTAAGACCGCTAGTTTATTAATATCTAGTTGTGGGTTCTTTAAGTTAATTTCTCTCATCTTATCATCAACGATCGAAGCGACAAGGCGTACATGGCTTGTACTTTCATCACCTATTATATTATACTGTTGCCCATATATGTCGACCGTTGTTCGATTTCTTCTCCGTTTTGACACAAAAGATCCTCCGTTCCCACAAAAATCCTATTCTATATCATAACACGGATGATATGAAGAAGGAAACACCATTTCTTGTAAAATAGCTTCCTTATGTAAAAAATTCTATGACACTCTTTTACTTCTTCATTATAAACATTTACTGTCATTGTGCCACACTCTTAATGTATTTTCTATTTTAAAAATGTAGAACTTTTAAGTAAATACTCTTAATATTCTTTACAACATAACTTTTCAACAACTATACAGGATCAAAATTTACCAGGTCAAGAAATTGATTTTCAGAGAAATAAAAAGAGAGAAGTCAAAGACTTCTCCCTTTTTCTAACTTAAGAACGTAGTGATGCATCAAATTTAGTATGAAGAGCTTCTAATACTTTTTCATGTGTTGAAGTTACTTCTTCATCTGTTAACGTGCGCTCTGGATCTAAGTAACGTAGAGAGAAAGCAATTGACTTTTTACCTTCTTCAACGTGCTCACCTTCATAAAGGTCGAAAACTTTTACATCTTTCAATAGATTACCACCCGTACCACGGATTTCTTGCTCTAGCTTACCAGCTGAAATACCTTTATCAACCACAAGAGCAATATCACGAGTAATAGATGGGAAGCGCGGAATTGTTTCATAAACAACATCCTCAACATCTGCTGAAAGAAGCGTTTGTAAATCAAGTTCAAATACATATGTTTCACGAACATCATAGCGTTTTGCTGTGTGAGGATGAACTTGACCAATAATCCCAATTTCTTTTCCATCTAATGAAATAGCTGCTGTTCGACCTGGATGCATTCCGTCATGCTTACTTGCTTGGAACTCGATGCGTTCTGCTAGTCCAAGAACATCAAATAGCCCTTCTAAAATCCCTTTTACAGTGAAGAAATCAACAACCTTTTTCTCCCCTTGCCACATATGCATATGCCAAAGCCCTGAAACAGCACCTGCTAAATGTTCTCTTTCAGTTGGTAAATCTTGATTTTCTTTTGAAAGGAAAACAGAGCTTGTTTCGTATAGAGCAACAGAATCAAGCTGACGAGCAATATTGTGTTTTACAACTTCTAACAAATGTGGAATAAGGCTTAAACGCAGCGTTGAACGCTCTTCACTCATTGGCATAGCAAGACGAACATATTTTGACACTTCAAGTGCAAACTGCTCGGCTTTTTCTTCACTTGTTAAAGCATACGTAATGGCTTGAAGCATTCCTGCTCCTTCAAGATAGCGGCGGACACGACGGCGTTTTTCTTGATAACTTGTTAACTGTCCTGGCGTTGATTCCCCAACAGGAAGTGTTGTAGGAATATGATCATATCCATATAAACGAGCAACTTCTTCAATTAAGTCTTCGCTAATCGTAATATCTCCACGACGAGTTGGAACTGTTACAGAAATCTGTTCTCCATCTGTAACAGCTTCAAAGCGAAGGCGATTAAAGATGCTTGTTACTTCATCAGATGTAAGCTCTGTTCCAAGTACACCATTAATTTTAGCAAGAGTAACGTCTACTCTTTTCGGCTCGGCATCTAACGTATTTGCCTCAACAACTCCGCTTACTACTTCTCCACCTGCATACTCAGCAATAAGAGCTGCTGCACGCTCAGAAGCCGAACGAACGCGATTTGGATCAATTCCTTTTTCATAACGAGCACTTGCTTCACTTCGAAGACCGTGGTCTTTAGAACATTTACGAATGCTCAAACCAGCAAAGTAAGCAGATTCTAACAAGACATTTATTGTATCATCTTTCACTTCAGAGTCCGCTCCCCCCATTACTCCAGCAAGAGCAATTGGCGTTTCTCCGTTTGTGATAACAAGATGATCCCCTTTTAACGTTCTTTCTTGATCATCTAACGTTGTAATTTTTTCTCCTTCTACAGCATGACGAACGAGAATTTCTTTTGAACCAAGTCGATCATAGTCAAAGGCATGAAGAGGTTGCCCATATTCTAAAAGAACGTAGTTTGTAATATCAACAACATTGTTATGCGGACGAATTCCAGCTGCCATTAGACGTGTTTGCATCCATAATGGAGATGGTCCAATCTTTACATTTTTAATAATGCGGGCAATATAAAGTGGATTATCTTCTTTTGCTTCCACGTTTACTCTAATATAGTCTTCTGCTTTTTCACTGCTTTCTTGAAGCTCAACGCTTGGGTATTTCACTTCGTTATCTAAGATAGCTCCAACTTCGTATGCAACTCCAAGCATGTTTAAGCAATCCGCACGGTTTGGCGTTAAGCCAAGCTCAAGAACATGGTCATCAAGATTTAAAAGCTCAAGTGCATCGCGCCCTACTTCCGCATCATCTGCAAATACAAAGATGCCTTCTTGGTATTCTTTTGGAACAAGCTTACCTTCAATACCAAGCTCTTGAAGAGAACAAATCATACCATGGGATGCTTCACCACGAAGCTTTGCTTTTTTAATTTTGAAATTTCCTGGTAGCACAGCGCCAACTTTTGCTACTGCTACCTTTTGTCCTTTAGCAACATTTGGAGCACCACAAATAATTTGTACAGGTTCTTCTTCTCCAACATCAACAAGACATTTATTTAATTTATCAGCATTTGGATGCTGCTCACATTCTAAAACATGACCAACAACAACGCCTTTGATTCCTTTGTTTAACGTTTCTACGCCTTCTACTTCAATTCCTGTGCGGGTAATTTTCTCTGCTAATTCGTTTGGATCAATTCCTTCTAAATCAATATATTGCTCTAACCAACGATAAGATACAAACATATTAGAACCTCCTCTTATGCTCTTTTAAATTGTGTTGTGAATCGAACGTCGTTTGTATAGAATTCACGAATATCTTCAATTCCGTAGCGCAGCATGGCGATACGCTCTGCACCAATTCCAAATGCAAATCCTTGATACTCTTTTGAGTCAAAGCCAGCCATTTCAAGTACGTTTGGATGCACCATACCTGCTCCTAGGATCTCAATCCAGCCTGTTTTCTTACAAACGTTACACCCTTTACCAGAACATTTGAAACAAGAAACATCAACTTCTACAGATGGCTCTGTGAACGGGAAGAAACTTGGACGAAGACGAATTTCACGCTCTTCTCCAAACATTTTTTTCGCAAATACTTCAAGCGTTCCTTTTAAATCACTCATACGAATGTCTTTATCAACAACAAGCCCTTCAATTTGTGTAAACTGATGTGAATGTGTTGCATCATCATTGTCACGACGATACACTTTACCAGGGCAAATAATTTTAACAGGACCCTTGCCTTCACATGCAACCATTGTACGAGCCTGAACAGAAGATGTATGCGTGCGGAGCAGCGTATCCTCTGTAATGTAAAACGTATCTTGCATATCGCGAGCAGGATGACCCTTTGGTAAATTTAAAGCTTCAAAGTTATAGTAATCTTTTTCAACTTCAGGACCTTCTGCAATGCTGTAACCCATCCCAAGGAATAGATCTTCCATTTCTTCAATAACAGCCGTAAGCGGATGATGATTTCCTGTTTTCACAGGACGCCCAGGTAATGTTACATCAATTGTTTCTGAAGCGAGTTGACGCTCTACTTCTTCCTCTTCTAGACGAGCTTGTTTTGCCGCAATTTGAGAGGCAATTTCTTCACGTACTTCGTTTGCTAATGATCCAATAACAGGACGCTCCTCTGCTGACAGCTTCCCCATGCCGCGAAGAACTTCTGTAATAGGACCTTTTTTTCCCAAATATGCAACGCGAACGTCATTGACTTCTTTTAAATTCTGTGCGCTTTCCACTTTTCCTAACGCTTCTTCTTTCAGCTCTTGCAAACGTTCTTTCATGAACTAACATCCTCCTTTTAACTTCTGTGCTGTATTCTAAAAAACAACAATAAAAAACCCCATCCCTAGAAAGGGACGAGGTTTGATCGCGGTACCACCCTTGTTAATGTATCATAAAGATATCATTCAACTTTATTTCAATAACGGCATTTTACCGGTACACTTTTACATTTAAAATTAAATGGTCCCAGTGCCAACTCGAGAGGTGAACGTTCACTTCGTTTCTCCATAAAAATGCTTTCAGTCACGGCATCTTCTCCCTGATTGTGAAACATAAGCTACTATTCTCTGTCATTGTTTTTACAGCTATATTTTATTTCTTATAGAACTATTATAGGTAAAACATATGCAGGATGCAACAAAGGATTAAACGAAATGATAAAGGACAATGCCTGCTGCAACTGCTACGTTTAACGATTCACTTTTCCCGATAATCGGAATGTAAAGGTTTTGAGTTGTCATCTCTAAATATTCTTCCTTTACACCACTTCCTTCATTCCCAAGCAGAATAGCAAACTTTTCACTTTTTTCAACTTCACGATATGGTAAAGCGTTTTTCAAAGATGTACCATACACGGGGACTTCTCTTTCCTTAAGCGCAGAAATAAATGCATCAAGGTCTTCCCTAATAATTGGCACATGAAATAGAGCACCTTGTGTAGAACGAATTGTTTTCCCGTTATAAAGGTCTACTGTTCCTTTTCCTAATACAACAAGCTCAATACCAGATGCTTCTGCTGTTCTAATAATCGTCCCTAAGTTTCCAGGGTCTTGAATACCATCAATTAATAAAATTTTTTCGGCAGTTTCCCCTTTATCTTCTTCTCTCATTTCACAAACCGCTAGGATTCCTTGTGTTGTTTCAGTATCCGCTATTTCTCTAATAAGTGAACTAGGAACAATATACACTTCACATTCCTTCACATCCCAATGGCTTGGAAGTGCAATGTCTTCACTCATAATGAGTTCGCGAACACCGTGCTTTAAAGCTTCTTCAACAATATGATAGCCTTCAACGAGAAAAAGGCCTTCTTTTTCTCGCTCTTTTCGTGTTTTTAACTTCTTCCACGCTTTTATACGCGGATTTTTTACTGAGTCAATTCGTTTCACAATATATCTCCTTCTACAGCATTTGTTGCTGATTCAATGTCTGCTTCTAAAAGTATGCTAACAATACATATAATTCCTTTCACCTGAAAATAATAAAACTGTTCATTACAATGTAACGAGGTGATAAAGAATGGATTTAAACTTGCGCAATGCTATTATATCGAATGTATCCGGTAATTCTCAACAAGAGCTTGAAGCAACAATTAAAGATGCAATCGAAAGTAAGGAAGAAAAAATGCTTCCTGGTCTTGGTGTTTTATTTGAAATCATTTGGGAACATTCAAATCGCGAGGATCAAGAAGAGATGCTTTCAACCCTTGAACAAGGATTAAGTAGCGAATAAAAAGGGAGCTCATATGAGCTCCTTTGTTCTTAGCTAAATGTCATTTCATTTACTTGGTCACGGTCAAGTCTCTTCACAACGTCGGTACTCAACGTC
>NZ_JALAMS010000021.1:0-40787 GCF_026790145.1 Priestia endophytica
CCTGCTTACCCGACTAAACTAATAATGCATAAGGTATTCATTAAAACGTCAAAAAACAGAGAAGTTGCTACGGGACTTCTCTGTTTTTTCTTTCGTGACAACCCTATTTTGACGTATTTATGGAACTTACTTTTATTATATGCTCTGTGCTTGGAATTGTTATTATTTCTACCTGTAAGGTAGATTATGTTAACTAAGGATGTATAGGGTATACACTTATATTTTGAATTACGAATCAACTTTAGGGGTTTCTTGGATAAATGTATTTTGTCCTGCAGCAATTTGCCATGTCTCTTGTTCTTTAACCATCACATAGATAGCTAGGCTACATTGCTGGTTTTCTATCACTTTTCCTTCAGAGGTTGTAGGATATTGGAGAATGTGTGCAATAGCTACTTCTGGGCGAAGAAATTGGATGTTTTCAACCTTGTAACGTGCATATGAGTTACTGAGTGGGCCTTCTAAGAGAATTTTGTGTGTTTCATTGATTTGTTTCCAGCTAGATAGACGAGATCCCATAACATTGACCCATGAGGCGTTTTGAGTAAAATTACGATCTAATTTATCTGCATCATGTTGATTAAATGCAGATTCCATTTCAGCGATTATTTCGTAAATAGCTTTAATTTCTTGCTGTTGTTCTTCTTTGAAATTGTTAATATTGGAGTTTTTAGACATATTATTTCTCCTTCCTATTTTATATTCTTCAATCATAGTAAAAGAAAGTATTGTTAAAAAAACTTTCAATAAGTAACTTGATATCTATATTTTATTAATTTTAAGAGATTATATATTCCAACAAATTCCTTATATTTAATTATACTTTAGATTGATTGAAACAATGTTAAATAAGATAAAAAAAGGATCTATAATTGTAGATCCTTTTTTTATTGCCTCTTGCTTTTTTTTAATTGTTATATCTTACATTTTTTAGGTGTCGCTTTTTTCGTACACCCTACCTTTTATAAACGTTGATATAATAACATTCTTTAACTTGGCCCTTCTCACTCTATTTAAATAGCAATTCGTCGATAGAATTGCAAGACTAATTTTATCTTTTTTTCGTAGAAAAAATCATTAGCCTGGAGGCTAAAAATTCATCTAAAGATGATAATTTCCAAAGAATGGGGGTTTTTCGATTTTCATATTATTCCATATATGCTAAATGAGAGAAAATAATCGGTTTCTTTTATAATTAGATACTTGTCCATTTCGCCTTCGTCTTTATTTGAATAAAATATAGTATATTCCATATGAGGAAGCGGGGTGAATAGTATGATAGACAATTTGATTCAACTTATTCAAGCTCTTCTAACAAGTTTGATTGATTTGATTAGTGCGCTTGTTTCCCTACTCGGAGATGCCTTACAAGGAGTAGTTACTGCACTGCTCGGTTTCTTAGGATCCGTTGTACAGGCTATTATCGATCTACTTGGCTCACTTCTTCCTGCATAGTAAATAAAGTCGTGCATGTTCCTAGATTTTCCAACAGCCCTTTTTTTAGGGCTATTTTTTATGTATTTCGTTGTTTCTTAATCCGGCAACAACGAAAACTGCTATAAACGCTTGATATAATAAGGTTTTTTATCTTGTAAATACTAAGTTTGCTCTCACTCTCAATTAAATAGCAATTCGTCATTAGAATTGCAGGACTAAATTTATCTTTTTTTCGTAAGAAAACAATTGAGAAAAAGCTAAATATTAGTGGTCAATAACGGATTTGTACTTTCTTTACTTCCTCAAATAACGATTATGTAAGCGGTATTCTCGCATTACAATCAAAATTAGGTGTGAAGTGTGCGATTTTTTCTAAGGGGATACTTAAGGGTATTGGAAACTGAAAAAATGGAGCAGTGACCATCTTGATATTGACAGGGAATAAAGTGACAGCTCCTTGTTCAACAGCAAGGACAGTACCACAAAATATAGGTCTAAATGCTTGACCAAATAAGTTAAGCTGATCAGATTCTGTAACGATTAAAATTGATTCCCCGATTAACCCTTGTAATTCTTCAAGTAAGGGATCTTCTACTTCATCTACATCGATACGCATGGGTCCTTCTAGGACTCGTGCCTTTTTTTTATCCTTTTTATTTTGATTGTTGTTTTTCTCATCATAGTTATATTTTCTTTCTTTATTATTTTTTCCACTTTCAAATGACATAAAAAGTCCTCCCTTTGTTTTGAACAATACTGAAGATGAGAGAACAAGTTATAAGATAGTCTTGTTCCCTTTCTATAGACCTGTATGAAATAGAGAACTTGTTTTATTCAGCCAAATGAATATAAAGGGAAAAAATTACATTGAAATGGCATCATGTGAAATTAAATATAACAGGTTGCTAGGAGGCTAATGTTTTTTACTGGCGATAATGTAGATTATGTAAACTAAAAATGAATATGATATACGCTGTTTCTTAAAGGATATACTTATAGAGACATTATATGTGGAACTTTTATACAATCTGTCCGTATGGATTATAAGATGGGATATTATGAAGGAGAAAAAGAAGGGATGATTCGAATGAAGGCTTTAGTATTATTTCTAGAAATAATGTTTTTCTTAGCAGTTTTAGGATTAATAGCTTCAACGCTTGGAGTAGAGGCTTTGCAAGAATGGAAGATTACTTTAATTATTATAGCTGGGTCCCTATTTATTATTACTACGATACTGAGGAGAAAAAAGAAAGGTCTTACGCAAAACTCGTAAAACACTCGTAAAACAATGCTCATCCATACAAAGAACCCGAATAGGATTTTAATACTTCTATTCGGGTTCTTTACGTTAAGCATGTATTATAAAAGTACTTGTATGCTTTTCTTAATACTTCCAGTAACAATCATTATGTTAACTAAGGTTGTATATGGTATACAGTATAAAAAACCTACTGCTTGGAGTCAGTAGGTTTTTCTGTTATGTTTCTAGGTTTTAAGGGTGATACTTTACGTATCTTGAGTAGTTTGCTCAAAACATTAAAATTTATTCATTTTATTTTTTAACGTTTTAAGAGATTATGATAAATTAAAACCTTTCCAGGTTTGGTGAATTTCTTATACCTGAACTGGAAACTTGATCTTTCGTTAGCCAATAAATGTCTTAATACGTTATTTTTCTTTTTCTGGTCGAATACAATTTATATAAGGGGCGATAGGAGGGAATATAAATGCTTGATATATTCACCATTCTTGAGTGTAGATATTGTAAAAAGACATTTAAGATCAAATCTGAGAAAATTGTTGCTAGGAATGCAAATATTCAGTGTCCAAGTTGTGGAATTATTGTTAATAATTCGGCTGCCGTTGAAAGGTATTACCAATCAATCAACGATTTCAAAAAACGTTTAAGTGGGGTTAAGTGATTTAATTAATTTGTACTCGCCCCTCCTTTTTTCTCCTTATATTAATATATGAAAGAAACTCATGAAAATGTCCACGTTTTAATGTGGTGATTTTAGGAATTGTAGTTGAGAGTTGGATCCTATCAACAAAAAGCTGAAAACATACGCTAAGTCTATATTACTTGCTAAATGATGTTGGTTATACCCGACAATGCTAAGGAAAAAGGGGTTGGGTATCTAAAAGGTACCCAACCCTTTTTTGCCGATAATTGACATTATGTTAACTGGATTTGTATATAGTATGCATGCGATAATAACAGCGTTTTTATCCTTAACGTTGTAAATTGTCAAAATCCTGAGGCTACCCCTTTACATCGTAAATCGATGCTTCCGCCCAACATTTTGTATCATTCCACCAAGGCTCTTGACAACGTAATCGTATTCGGTAAGAGCGACCATTACTTTGGATTTTTCTACCAATAGCATACTTATCCGTAATTGTACCATTAGCAATAACGTTCCCCTTGGTATCAAATACATCATAGCCTACATTTAAATTATTATAATTAGTAACAGCTATAGTCATTTTACCTTTACCTTTTATCCAACCTGAATATACTGGTCCAGAACCGTTTAAATATACAGTTTTAGATGCTGCGGATACTTCTCCATACACAGAAATAACCATTATGAACGCTAAAACTAAGGACATAAAAATCTTTTTTATTTTCATTTTTGCTTGCTCCTTATTGTTATAATTTTTTAAAAGCACAAACTTGTAAAATTATAACATTTTATAGTTTGTCCTTAGAAGAAGTAAATGTCCTTATTTATTAGGTTCCAACGAAAAAATGATTTTGCAACTTGAAGATCCTTTTTCAATACGGATAAGATGGATTATGTAAACTAATAATGCATATGCTATTCATATCGTAAATGATTTATTGTTTATTGAGAGGTTGTTTTTTTATATTCCAAGATAAAAAAGAGAGGCCCTACAGATAACCTCTCTTTTTTCACCTTGGTTCAATTCGTTATTGTGTGGGATTGATTTATATATATGTATTGTTTTAGAAAATTGCTATTCTCTTCTTAAAGTAAGTACTTGTTTCAGTAAAGGAACCTCAAACAAAGGTTCCTTTACTTCTTATAACACTCATTATGTTAACTGAAAATGAATAATAAATTTTAAAAAGCCCCTTTACTTTGTAAGCGTTTTCAGTTATAATGATAGTAGGTTGGATGGCATGAGTGGCTGTCATAGTATTTAGCGTAGGTGGGGCTGATACAAGGGAACAGGACATATAAAGGATGTCCTTTTTTATTTGCATAAGAATTAATTGCTGTTAGCATAACAAAAATTCAATCAACTTAATAGTACGATATTTACTTTTAAATAAAAATAGCGTCCAATAATTGGGCGCTATTTTTGTTTGTGTAAAAAGTTAACGTAATGCACATGCTCATAGTTGTTTTGTCCTCTACATAGGGTAGAAAATAATATTATAAATCAGGAGGTATTTCTAATGCATGAACATTATAGTCCCTATACAACTCCCATATACAGACAACGAATTTCTATTCAACAAGCACAACAAATTGCTCTTCAAAGAGTCCCAGGGCAAATCTTACATGTAGATATGGATATGGAAAACGGTACTTTAGTGTATGAAATCTTTATTTTGACATCACAAAACAGAGTATATGAAGTTAAGATAAATGGTAGGACAGGAAGAGTTTTGAAAATCGAAGAGGAAAATGACTTCGATTGAGTATTTAAGTCAGAAACGAGAATGTTGTATATAACATTCTCGTTTGTTTATATCTTCTTATAACGTACATTATGATAACTAAAAATGTATAAATTATACATATGATTCTTGAAAACTCGTTCAGCAATCAGGCAATATTTCCGAATAACTAATTGTGGTAATGATGGGGGGGTTGGAAACCTTTATAAGGATGAACATATGTATATTAAATGCCAAGTTATTTGAAGAACAGGTAACAACTGTCGCCGAGCTTTCTTTAATATCTATAAGCACTTTCGCATGTATTAGCCTGTGGCTCATAATAACAATGTTGTTTATATTGGCCTGCAAATGGTTGATCATACCATGTAGGTGGACACGGAGCATACGGATTAAAATACCAAAGAGCATACTTAGAAGGATGTTGTCTCCAATACCTTACTACTTGTCGTGCCAATTTTCTCTCTACGTTTCTTGCTGGATTATAAAATAAATTACCTTTTTGTACTGCTTCAAAAGAGTAATTTCCACCTTGAACTTGAAAAATTACATCCCGTATGGTTCTTACATCCTTAAAATCTAAACAATCAACTACTGTTCGATTTACAATGACATTCCCAACCATAAGCATCCCTAGTCGCCCTTCAGCCACTGCTTCTGCCCGCATCATCCTTGCAATTAAATCAATGTCACTATCTCTATATTTTACTCTCGTCACTTTTCATCACCTCTACTAAGGATTGTATTAAAAACAGCCTACAAAAATGTCGAGTGGTTACATCCAATTGGTATAATTAGTAAATAACATCAGTATTCGGTACCTTATACCGTTAGTTTCCTTTACTTTTTACAATAGCTTCTAATTATCAATGACGCCTTTATCAACTAGTTTATTTACAATGCGACTAACTTTAGATTTATCTGTTTTAAGCTTTTCAGCAATCTGTTTTTGAGACATAGGAACAGCACTTCTGGAGTGAATATCATCAACAATATAATTACTTTAAAACTGTAAAAAACGTTGAATTCGATGATCATCCTTTTGCCCGACATTTTGGACGAAATAGGAAGGCATTTGTGGCAATATTTCTTCTATTTCGTGCTGATTCCCATTTGTTATAGTCATGAACTTTCTTCCTTTTATAAAAGATACTTATGCTAGTAGAGTATATCATTCAAGGAAAAGAGTTCGGACAGGTTCTGATACTGAAAAAACCTTTAGAAGTATTATTTCCAAAGGTTTTTTGTTCCTGTAACAAAGATTATGTAAATTAAATTTGTATTTCGTATACATTTTAGAAAGAGAAAGCTGGAGGTACCTCTCTCTTCAAAACGACTCAATTGCGGTGATTTATAGAGAATTTCCCTTTATTATATGCACTATGCTTAGAATTGGTGAATCGTTTCATATTATTTTTTCATTCAACGTATGATTAGATTATGTAAGCAAGCGGTATTCTCGCATTACAATCAAAATTAGGTGTGAAGTGGGCGATTTTTTCAAAGGGGATACTTAAGGGTGTTGGAAACTCAAAGAATGGATCGGTAACCATTTTAATGTTGACCGGGAATAAAGTGATGAGCCCTTGCTCAATAGCAAGAATAGTACCACAAAATATAGGTCTAAACACTTGACCAAATAATTGGAGCTGATCCGAGTCTGTAACGATTAAAATCGATTCTCCGATCAACCCTTGTAATTCCTCAAATAAAGGATCTTCTACTTCATCTACATCGATACGCACGGGTGCTTCAAGGACTCGTGTCTTTTTTTTATCATTTTTATTTTGATTGTTGTTTTTCTCACCGTAGTTATATTTTCTTTCTTTATTATTTTTTCCACTTTCAAATGACATAAAAAGTCCCCCCTTTGATTTGAACAATACTAAAAATGAGGGAACAAGTTATAAGGTAGTCTTGTTCCCTTTCTATAGACCTGTATGAAATAGAGAACTTGCTTTATTCAGCCAAATGAATAAAAAGGAAAAAAATTATATTTAAATGACATCATGTGAAATTAAATATAACAGGTTGCTTAGAGGATAATGTTTTTTACTGGTGATAATGTAGACTATGTCAACTAGTTTTGTATAAAGTATTCATATGATCCTGCAGATTTTCCTTAAAAAGAGGAGCAAATTGTTTGCTCCTCTTTCCATGATCCCTCTTCAATTATGCATCCATAGCAAAGGCATGGCATTTTTGACCACATCTTTGCGATTGTTCATCTAGGTGTTGTAAACAATGATTTCCACAAACTGCAGAACATATTATTTATCACGAAACACAATTATTTAAGGTACCTTGTAATATTTCTGGGCCTAATTGGTTTGTCATTGAGTTGCTGAGTCTCACCTGTACTTGTGTATTCGGAGTTAATCTTGCCGTAATATAATCGAACCTCCCTGCCCATGTCGGTGCATCTTGTTCAGGGGTAGGATAGAGCCTAAAGCGCCAACTGATAATGTTTGGGACTTGGGCAAACCCTTCATAGCTGTCAAAATTACCTAGCGAAGACGGATTGGGCAGCCCATGAGCAAGGACATCAATACTCGTTTTTTCTCCTGACGGTGTCCTTGTTTTATGAACCAAACTTACCCCAATTGCATTAGCAAACCTATTATCAATAGGTTTTAAAATGAGGCTGCAGGGCAAACGAATCCCTGTCATTACTGTCGGAATGCAGATGGTTTGGCCCGGTATGATAACATCCGGATTTTGGATTTGCGGATTTGCGTATATAAGGTCATTTAAAGTGGTACCGAAATGACTTGCGATGGAGCGAAGTGTGTCACCTGGCTGTACAACGTAAATTCTTCCATTTGGACACGAAACAGGCATGTTCATCATCTCCTAGAGAATATGGTTATATATTCTATGAAGGAAAAACTAAGTTGATAAAGGGGGCTGATTCCCGTGTTCCAAGCGACTACATAGCTGGTCAAAGAGGTACTTGTTACTTTGGCTTAACTAGGGATTATGGTAACAAGAAAAAAAGGTTGGGCGCCCTCCAGGTACCCAACCTTTTAAAGATGGGTACCCATCTTTAAAGGAGAAATCAATCTCTTCCTTGAATCTCTAACCCTAGGAGGGGACGAGGATGGCTAACCAATCTAAAAATTCATCTTATATATCTCGGAATCGACAAAGAATGACGTTAAAAATCAAGAAGGAATCGATGCAGCCATTAGATGAGATGGCAAGGAATATGGAGTGTAGTCGAACGACTGCGATGGAAGAATGTATTGATTTTGTCTATAAAAACTGGAAGGAGAAAAGAAGAGACGTATCAGGGAATGCCTAATCAAAATGATGGAGATAACACAAAAGAGGTTGGGTACCCAAAAAGAGACTCAACCTCTTTCATGGCCGATAAACGACATTATGTTAACTAAAATTGTATATCGTATACAGCTTAAAAAGAGAAAAACTCCTGATTCAGGCACAGGAGTTTTTGAAGGTGAATGGATCCTATGATTAGGTCATCCCTTATAATCACAGAAAGTACATGCCCCAATAATGATTAATAAAATAAACAGTACTACTATAATCTCGAAATTATCACATCTGCGATGGTGAACACCATATCCATAAACAGGAGCTATATGTCCGTGAGATATAGCAGGTGAGAAAGGGACATTCTCCCCAGAAGGAAATGGTTCGTTTACATTATTATACATTTTCACATCTTCCTTTCGTTTGTAAAGTCTCGTGATTATCTATATTAGTAGTCAGTCATAGCCATCAGTGTAGAAGTCATCTCTTGGATAACAACGACGGACCCAGCGACAGCGAAGAGAACGAGGATAAGGATAAATCTGTGAATAGTACTGTGATTGCTGTCTATAAAAAGTATCATCATGATGAAATTGTTGAAGATCGTTAGGGTTTATTTCAGCTTGATAATGATTGTACAAGCTAATCTCTCCCTTTGCTTTTCTTCAATACACTACTATATGTTTACAAGGAGAAGAGATATAGACTTATACCTAGAAAAATGAGCCTGATTTTAGGTGTTTAAACTAAATTTAGCTTTAAGACTTTATTTTTAAATATATAAATGTTAATAATAACGATTATGTTAACTAAAAGTGTATATGGTATACAGTATAAAAAACAGAAAAATTAGATGTCATAGGGTGATACTATATCGCATTATGAGTAGCTTGTTCAGTATATAGAATAGTATTCAGTTTATCTATAAACCAAACAAGATCGTATTAAGGGCCTGAGTTTCTACTGTAACTATGAAAGGTGTGTAAGGCATACATTTTAAATTACCGGAATACTCTTAGTATATAAAAGTATGAGAGGGGAAAGTATGTGTGTCCAAAGATTTATTATCCACATGAGTATATACTAGTCCCAGCAAGTAGTCCTTATCCTGAAGATACCTTTTATAAAGTATCTCTAGGTCAACAAAGGTTCCGTGATTCTTTTCATAATGTCCTAAAAATTGAAATGATATATAGTGATCACATTGGTGCGGGGGGGAAAGTTAATCCTGCTTTTCCTTGCTCTACTGAGGATTTTAAAAAAGTGATGGAGGCAGCAAATAAGCTTTTACTTCCGTAAAAGCTTATTTGCTTATCGTATTAAAATTTATAGTTTAAAGAGAAAGCAAATTTGATATTCGCAATTCCAGTTCCAATAAGCCCGATAGATTTTATATTGTCCATTGTAATAGTCCTAACTGTGTTTGGGTTAACCATAAACCCCTTTACGGGAATCCGGTTCACAATAAGAGCAGCCTTAGGAGATCCGGTATTAGATCCTTTATTTTCTATAATAATGGTACTATTGATGATAGAATTAGTGTCATTATTCCAAATAGGTAAAATATCCCCTCCTGTATCTCCTAAGTTGATGGTAAAGCTGACTATATCGTTTATAGCACATAACGACTTATCGTAGTAATCTTCTAATTGGTTCATCATCTTATTCCTCCTAAACAAATGATTACATTGTTATCTACTATACTTATGTAAAAAGGTTCTTTCTAATGTATATGTACTATATGCTTTATTTGGTTAAGAAAAGAATAATCTATTAGCAATGTTTCTATGATAGAATCTTTAATATAGCAAAGGATATGTCAGATGATATAAACATGAATAAAATTTACTCTGCAAAAAAAGTTTCATTTCTTTTGGGTATACAAAATACTACAGTCAGAAAGTACTCACAATTATTAGAGAAATCTGGTTATCATATACATAAAAATGATTTAGGGCATAGAGGCTTTTTTGATAAAGATGTTATAGTTTTACGTAAAATTATAGAGTTAACAAAGCACCCTAATATGTCGTTAGAGGATGCAATAAATGTAGTTGTATCAATGGATTCAGGGATGGATATGTCAAAGCATGACACAAAAAGATATATGAGGACAATCAAAGGTTACTTAAAGAGTTCGAGGACTTTAAAAAACAACAATTGGAATTTAATAAAGAACTGTTACAATAGCCCCAAAAACGTGATGAATATATGGCAACAAAGTTAGAGCAAAGAGATCAAAGTTTAATGAATACTATGAGAGAAATGCATGACATACAAAAATTACTCGCATCTGCAAAACAATCTAATAAAAAATGGTGGAAGTTTTGGAAATAATGTCAGAAAGTTTTTTACATAGTAGCATAAAGTGATAAGGATGACATTAAAAACTCTTTTCTTTGCTCCCCATGGTCTCCTACCCCGTGGGGCCTTTTTAATGTAAAGGTTGCACAACTTATGCAACCTTTACATTTCAACTTTGAAATAGGATATTGCAATTGAAGATTTAAAGATTATTTTATAAAGGAAATGGTAGCAATTTATGAATCAATGCATATGATATAGGGATATCTCATATATCGCTTCCAATTGAGTTCTATCCGGAAAAGAGAAGTCACCTCCAATGGACTTCTCTTTTTATGTTGTAGCGAAACTCATTAAGAAAACGACTATTTTACTGATGAGGAAATGCTTTTCTTACTACGTGTTCAACGCTTTATGCAATTTAAAAGTAACTGCCTAGTTGATAATATTCATTCTAGGAGTGCTGTTCCACTCACCCAAAAGGCTTTAGCTCAAAGACTTAAAACTAGTGCTCCAAAGATTAGTAGAATAGTAAATGGTCTTGTTGAAAAAGGAGTTATTGTCAAAGCCCAGGGACATAGAACAGAAGGTACTAATGCTCGCACATATGCTTTGTTTATTAATCCAAATATTATATATTGGAGAACGGGATAATGTAGAAACAACTCTAAAAGCTTTATTTGCAAATCCCAAACCACTATTCAAAAAATTTCCAGTAGCTCTTTTTTAAGGGCTACTTTTTTTAGATTTTCATAGTTATCTAATTCGCTAACTATGAAAACTGCTTTAAATCATTGATATAACAACGTTTTAAAACCTATATATACCCGTTTTACTCTCACGCTCTAATTAATGAGAACTATGTTAACTAGCATTCCTGTTTGAAATTATTTGGTGTCTTGAAATAAAAAAGTCCCCTTGATATGATGCAGAAGGTCATGGCCATGACTTCAGTTCATCATTCAAGGAGGACTCTTATGAATTGTACTCAAAACGAAAAGTTAAATCAAGTTACACCCCACACACTGATTGTAGGAGTAGACATTGCTAAATTTAAGCATGTTGCTCGTGCACAAGATAATCGTGGAAAGATGGCATTAGCTACACTAGAGAACATTCCTCTCCCAGTTCAACTGAATCAAACGACACCCGAGAGGGTGGCCGAGATATGGTCTACTCACGGAGATGTGAAGCGACCAAGTTTCAAACGAATACAACGACTTCAAGAAGCTGCTGGACGTTCAGTAGGATTAACCGTCGGATTACAGATGGCACAACGAGAAATAGCCACGAATATCAAACGATATAAAATGCTGAAAGAAGAAATACATGCACTAGAAGAAGACTTGGAAGCCCTCGTTCTGACCCTTCCAGGTATTGCTGAAATGCTGACTGTACCTGGGATTGGGATCGTAACGGTTATTGAACTCTATTCTGAGTTAGGTGATATTAAGAACTTTGAAAATCCACGCCAAATTTTAAAATACGCGGGATTAAATTTGCGAGAATCTAGCTCAGGAAAGCACCCCATGCAGAATCAAAAGATTCTACACCCATTCACATTATAGCATGGGTTGCCCTCAAAAAAATAGGAGGGTTTAATCATGGAACAGACTGAAAAGTTATTGATTGGAATTGAAAATGTGTTGCGTATTGCTAATGAATTAATCAATGAAATGGCTGACTTACAAGCCATGAAAGAGGACTATATTCGATTAAAGGAACAACTTTTTTTAATCAATTTACAAGAGCTGAATGAAAAGTTTTTGAGTTTGCTTTGGATCAATGTAGTGTGCGTGAAACAGCAAAGATTTTACATAGAGAAGAAGAAACCATTAAAAAAATCAGAAGAAAAACCTTAAGGAAGTTAGAGGTTTCTTCAATGAAAGCAGCTGTTGAATTGTACGAAAAAGTGACTCATAGTTGTACACCTATTTCCACATTTTTTAATGATGGAACGGGTCAAGAACGTATGCGTTTTTCGTAAAAGTTGAGGGGACGTTGAAGGGACGTATATACCCATGATGTCGACAATGAAGGGACGCTGAGGGGACTTCATATCGACAGTACATCAACAGTATATCGGCAGCAGGTCGACAGACTTGTAATTTTCATGATATCACACTTTTTAAGATAGGAATGCCGTTCTGCTGGGCTTTGCCTAGCCTATCATCCTCCTATGATAGCAAAAACCCCTTATGCTCTTCTATCAGTTGTTCAAGATTTTTTCCAATTCATAAAAAAGGAGAATTTGATGAATATATTGTTACGGAATATCAACCCAGTGGTGGTACAAAGAATTGATGAACTAGCTAAAGAAAAAGGTATCTCCCGACAAGAATTTTTAAGTAGACAACTTGAAATGATAGCTTTCTTTCGTGAACAAAGTAATCGAGAACTTCACTTGGAAAACCTCATTGATAAGAACATTCAGATGATGAGTAAGTGCGTGCATTATATGGAATGGAATGCAAAGTCTTTAGAAAAATTACATCACAGTATTGAGAATGTAGTAGGGGAGATTGAAGAGCTATGAGTACCAAACGACGAATGATTACCTTAGACGAAGAAACGGATCAGTACCTTCAAGACTATATGGCGGAACATAAACTTCGTTTTCCAAGCGAGGCCATTATGGATATTTGTCAAAAGTATCGGGCTGAAAAAAAGAAAGAATGGTCACTGGAAATCATTAGTGAAACCGTGAGTCAAAACCTTCATGATGTCTTGCGAGAGGAATTAAAAAAGATTCGATTAGGTGTGAATCAAACCGATAAGTATGCACAAGTTTTACTCGAATTGATGAATGGACTATACTTCCATGAAGGTTATAAGGGCATTATTACAACCGGTACTATGGAACTGGATGAGATCAAGTATGCGCATGAAGAAGTAGAAAAGCGCATTCAAAAGCACCGACAAAAACGACTAAATCGAGAACACCTTAAATAATTAAAAGGAGAACAGCCTTCAGGCTGTTGGGTGGCTATAGCCTATATGCACCTTGTTATGAATATAGCTTGTATTCGTATATATTTATCTCTTTAATTTGGTTGGTCGATTTGGTTGGTATGGAAAAATGAAAGATGAGAAGGAGTAACAAGTATGACATGCTTGTATTGTCAGACAGAAAATAGTAGTGAAGGAGTATGTTCGTTTTGTGGTACTCCTTTAGATGAACGGAGACCCGAACGAAAGAACTTTGTGTACCTCGAACAGCGCGAACAACCTTTTAGCCAACTAAAGTGGTTTCATACGTATGACTTGTTGGTGTTGCTGCGGTTGGTTCGAAAAGATCGTTCAGACGCGTTTAATCAGATGAGATTGATTAAGAGAGGCGCCCAGGAGGCTCAGATGGACCAGGAAACCATTTCCTTTGCCGAAGAGCATTATTTGTATTATACAAAGCGCAAGGGTTCTGGAGGAAATTCTGATTGATAGAATGGGGTACAAGCCGAAAACAATTAATGATAAACTATTACTAAGTATTGATCAAAAGATTAAAGAGTACGAAAAGAAGGCATGAGAAAAGCCCTCCGAGTCGGCGAAAACTTGAGGGCTTTTCAATGAAAACTATAGAAGGGGTAAACCCTTATTAACATGATTATATTTGTATTCTATCATAAGGGTTTAATTCCTTCCATACCTTGAGGAGGATTAAACGTTGGAAAATGTTTTCGAACAAAGACAATTAGAGCGAGAACGGAAACGTAAAGAGAAGGAAGAAGAATTTAAGGCACTTCCAGAGGGGCAACAGGCTATTATTAAAGGTCCTTCAAGAGCTTCTAAGAATGCTAGAGAAAGAAACTTGAACTTGGAAAAAATTCAATATTATTTAGAACATAGTGGTATACCAATTAATTAGATAGATGGAGCAGTTAGTTTGCTAAGTAAAGTAACTGAACAAGAACATTACATAGGTACTTAAAAAAACCCTCAATCGAAGGTGAGGTTTGTACCATCAATGTAAGAGAGCCTTCAATTTCCGTATGGGAATAATGGTCTGACAGATAGGGGAAAAGTTTTTTTTATGAGTGTTGCACCTTATATAGCTTTCTCAAGTAATTGTTTGTTCTTGATATTAAAGCTAAGAATCCTGTTCCTTCTAATATTTTGGAAATCGCTAAATTGATTGGTATTGCTAGGCAAAATACTAGTACAGTGATTAATTCTTTGGTTAAGAAGGGGCTCTTATTTAAGGGGAATTCAGATATTGAGAGCAATAATGCGAAGGGTTTTGGTGCAGAGATTGCATTTATTTGAAAGAGGTATATAGATTCCTAATAGAGCCTGTTTTTATGCAGCCATTCCAAATAATTTACGAATGAACTTCACTTAGTTTTGGACAGACTTATCCCACAAAGCAAGTTGTCCTTTTTTAATGATATACATAGCTTCTATTCCTGAAAGAATAGATTTATTTGTACGAAAAGATTTCAATCCTAACACCGAACGAACCCTCTGTTTAATAAAACGATGATCTTGTTCCACAATGTTATTAAGGTATTTTACCTGCCTTAGTTGGATACCTACAGGCATCTTTTTCTCTCTCTACTTCTTCAATCGCCCTAGGATAGGATGGGTTCTTATCTACTGTGATAACACGAGGTTTTGAAACATGAAAAGACTGCAAAGTTTTCTTGAAAAAGCGCTTTGCAGCCTAATGGTTCCTTGTTTCGCTTAAATAGAAATCAATCGTATTTCCTTCTGAATCACCTGCACAATATAGATACATCCATTGACCTTTGACTTTCACATATGTCTCATCGACTCGCCAAGAATCATTAGTTGGCTTAAGATGACCTCGCACTCGCCTATCTAATTCAGGACCATAATGATGAACTCAGCGCATGATAGTTGTATGAGCAATAGATAGTCCGCGTTCTTCCATCATTTCGACTACATCACGAAAACTGAGGTTGTACCGTAGGTACCATCTGACGGTTAATAAAATAAGGTTAGGTTGATAATGTTTCCCCTTGAATAGATTTTGCCTTTCCATACTGATTACGTTCTTTTTTAGAATACTAGTATCAGTATGTTCAAGTTTTGGAGGTTACTTGCAGATATTTTGAGATTTTCGCATCAGAATCGTACGGAATACCTGTTTACTTTATAGTCTTTAGACTCTTCTTCCTTGGTATTTAAAGTTACTTTCAAGAAAACTAGTTAAAATAAATCATTAATCTAAAAGGGGGAAATCAGAAAAGTCCTATCAAACGGTAAAGGTATGATTTTTCTGGTTTTATAAGGAGTTTATGTGTAGTTTTCTCAAAGTATTAAGCATTATTCATGCTTGTGATTCTGAAATGAAAAGAAACAAATCTTTAGTAAAAAAGATATGTTTCTCTTAAAATTACAATCCTGCTCATTAATTTACTTTTTTTGACTTGGAAATAAGCATATATACTTTATATATGTTTATTGTATATAAAAAGAGGAATGCTTATCTAGTTCCTAACAATAAATTAAGAAAGCATAATTATTTTACAGTTAGTTTAGGAATGCCGAGAATTAGTTTACATAACAGGAGCTACCAGGAGTAAATATAAAAGCTCCCTTTGAAGTGTAGGCTTTTATTTATAAACTTTGAGCAGCCTCAAATCTTTCAAAATCTTTGTGTAGAATTCTTCAACATTCTCATTCTCTGCTTTCATTGCGCTCCCTCTCAGGGATTCGACATTTTCTAGAATTCTGTTTATAGCATTAACAAAATGTTGGTCCTTCTCATCTTCTGTAATGATCCACGTTTTCTTCACCATTTTCCCCATTCCATCATCTCCTCTCACTTTCTAATTTATTTTGGGAGCATGGTCAAAATGACATTGTCTTTCAACGGTAAATCGTAAGACCGTGAGGTTAAGAATTTAAGGGAGGGAGACACATTACACCTGAACCCTCAAATGAGGGGATTTGGGAAGCTTTTGAAGCAATCCAACGGGCTTCCGTTGGTCAGCGTTTGGGGAGCGAAATCTCATAGGTAAGCATAGATGCGGCATAAGCCGTACGAGTGTCGAAGACCGCACCCTTACGTAGTAAAGTATATTTATACTAACCTTTCGTATGCAAATGTGTGGAGTAAATAAAAAGATTATTGTTTGCACTGTTGTAACCTCTTCTAAGAAAAATATTGAAAGTGGAATTTACATCCTTTAAACTGTATACAAGTCATTCGAATGAGTGACTTGTATTTGAAGGGGATGAGGAATGTTATGGCGAAAACAGCACCTGGATTCAAGCGATTGAATACGGGTACCCCGTAAGAATTGTTCAAAGGATTTGCTACGATTTGTGCTCCTCATAAAAATAGTGTGCAATTAGATGAATTAACTATGAGACCGTTTCAACATTCCTTAAAGAATCTCAAAGACCAAAATAGAAAAAGTAAATATTTCACAGGGGCAAATGTCACTATTAATCTATATACCCTATCCATTATAGGTGTACAAAATCCCTGATCTCTAGCTACTCCTTCTATTATGTAACGAAAAAGGCCTTCTCCGTCTTGTAGGAAAGCCTTTTTACCTCTCTTCTCTCTTTAAAGAGGGAGCCGATAAACTTAATTAAGTTTACTCACAGGCTATTATTAATGGATCCTACTAATTTCACTTAAATGAGTAATAGGAATTAAAAAATCCTGCGGTTTTCCTTTGGTATAAATGTCGATACTTCACATACTATAGCGAATATATTTTATACGAAAGTGATTAAGAATTTTATTGTTTATTTATCCTGGTTCCCTCAATAATTAACGTATATTTACATCCACTTCCCTTAGATTCCTACTTCAATACCTTGACTAAAGAATGTCTAGTCTAACAACGATAGCCACGAGAATTTTAATTAACAATTGTATATTAATAGCTAGGTCTGTATCGGTTGTAGTAATCTCAACATTTTTAGACCCCTCTATAATTGTTTTTTGAGAATTACTTTGTCTAGTTTTGATAATTTGCTTGAGGTCCTCGACGACCTCGTTGGCCCGATTAGTATCCCCGATGGTAATACTAAGAACAACTGCAATTGCAACCTGAATTCCGACTTGTAAGGAGACAGCTGCCTGGGTATCAGTGCTTGTGACGTCGACACCTTCGGAATCTTTAATTATAATCCATTCAAATGATCCCTGTTTATTGGAGACGACCTGGTCCCCCTCTTGAAGTACAGTCTTATCGTTGGGGTCATCGCAATGATCTAAAGCACGCCATTTTTTATCTGTTGTCATATTATTCACCTCTTTTGTTTTTTTTATAAAATATCAATTATGACTACCAATGCTACTAGTACCTGTAACAGAACTTGGATATTGATTGCCAAATCTGTGTCTGTAGTTGTTACTGTAGCGTCTTTGGAATTACAAATAAGAATTTTCTGTTTATTGGTTTGATCACTGTTGAAGTACTGTAGAAGCTCTTGTGCCACAGACTCGCCCCGTTCTGTATCACCAATTGTAATGCTAAGGACCAACGCAATCGCTAACTGTAAACCCACTTGGAGGGAAACTCCAGCTTGTGTATCCGTAGAGGTCACTGTGATATTACAGGAATCCTTTACCCAGATTATTTCATCCGATTCTTGATCCATGGATGAGAATAGCCCTCCATCCTGTAAAACAGTTGCATCATAGTCGTTTTCAAAAGAATCAGCTTGATTGATGTTACTATCTTCATTATCTTTAATCTTAGGATCGTAATTTGATCTATACCCATCTTTGTAAAAGTGGCGACGTTTCGGGCTAGGTGAATGATCAGTACGGTAATGCCAAGAAGATGATGATGCCATATTAACACTCCTTTTTCTATAGTATAGGATAGCATATGGATTTTGTGTCTAGTGAGACTGTGCATATTCACTAGCGCATTTAACTATTTTCAAAAATAAAGAAAACACCTATTCATAGATGTTTTCTTTGTATAATTCTATTCACTTGACTTAGTGGACTTTTTTTTCCCTTTACTGAATTGATCAACTTGTTCCTTCAAGTCCTCGACCAATTCCTTCAGCATTTGTTTCTGTTCATCCGATAAGTTCTTTTTCACATCCTCAGTTTTAACGCCATTCTTTCTTAAGATATTACCAACCATTAAATCTACAATCTTATCGGGTACCATATTTTCCTGTTGCTTGGATGATTGTTGTTTTGATGAATCGCTCATATATCTTACCCACCTTTCTTTGATATGCTTCATACTATGGTATGCAACTATATAGATATTAGATACTCTATGTAGTTGTCTATAATCCTTAGAACTTTAGATCTATGATATAAAAAAGCAATGGGGATGATTTTGGGAACAGGGAAGGACAAATTTGGATATAAGCCTGATTTCCTTAAAGGAGGGAAACCAAATAATAATTTGAATTAAAAAATTGAGAAACTACAGATCCTTTCCCATTTTAGTACTTTATTGTTCTGATCATTATAGTAGAAAATTTGCATACACATTGGAAAATGGTGATTATTATAAAAACACTCTTGATAAGATAGTTAGCCAAACGCCGTTCCTCTCTTAACATCAATTTCATAGATTATTATGAAATCTACAAATTAATAGAGGTGAAACGATGTTTGGTTACTCAATGGTTACAATGGTACGAAAAAATGCCCATAAGTTAGATCGTCCGTTACGTGAAATACTATTAAATTTTTATAAACCTTTTAAATGGACTCCCTGTTTTTTGCATAATGTACTAGAGGGATGGATGAAAAAAACAAAGAAGTTACAGTTGGTTGTGGAATTTGAGGAAAGTGAAACCCCCTTTAGGACAGCCTTTACTGAGGTGAACAAAATTACTAGAAAGCATTTTGGGTGCAAAGTCAGAAAAGAGTTTCCACTAGTATCATGTATAAGTGCAGAAATATCACCTTTGGCATTAGAAGAAATACTCAATAGTTGTACCTGTATAAAAAGGGTATACTTAAATCGTGAAGTTCAGGCATTGCTAGATGTGGCCGTTCCATCTGTTAATGCAAAAAATGTCGTGAGAAATGAAACAACACTAACAGGTGAGGGAGTGACTGTAGCAGTTATTGATACCGGAATTCACCCCCACCAGGATCTCCAAGGTAGAATTGTAAACTTTGTTGATTTTGTCAACCAACAAACGGAACCTTATGATGATAACGGACATGGGACCCACTGTGCTGGGGATGCAGTGGGTAACGGATCAGCCTCTTCAGGGAAGTATATGGGGCCCGCACCTAAAGCGAATGTAATAGGTGTCAAAGTGTTGGATAAAATGGGATCCGGATCATTAGAGACAGTCATGGAAGGGATTGATTGGTGCATTAAATACAATGAAGATCCTAATAACACCCCTAAAATCGATATTATTAGTATGTCATTGGGTAGTGCCCCGACAGCATATGAGAGAGAAAATGATGACCCTATGGTTCAATATGTGGAGTTAGCATGGAATAGCGGAATAGTTGTTTGTGTAGCAGCAGGTAATGATGGGCCGGACGAGGGGACAATTGCGAGTCCAGGCATCAGTGATCAGGTTATTACTGTTGGAGCTTTAGATGATCGAGACACAGCAGAAACAAGGGAAGATGACGATGTAGCAAACTTTTCAAGTAGAGGTCCTACACCGTATGGAGTAACAAAACCTGATATTTTAGCCCCAGGTGTTAATATTGTCTCATTAAGATCACCTAATTCCTACCTAGATAAGTTACAAAAATCTAACCGAGTAGATTCTAATTATGTGACCTTATCGGGTACTTCGATGGCAACACCGATATGTGCAGGGGTTGTAGCCTTAATTTTGCAGGCTAATCCGGACACCACGCCAAATGAAGTAAAAGAGCTTTTAAGAAATGGTGCCACTTTATGGGGAGAACGAGATCCTAATATATATGGATCAGGTTATATTAATGCTGACAATTCTATTCCCATGTAAACCAAACAAGAACTATGTCATGTTAGGGGTTCTAATTCAAAAATAATTTGATAGGGGAATAAAATTTACACAGATGCTTCAATGACAGATTATGTATAAGTTCAACTTTATCTTGGACCAAACTCCACTAGCGAATAAACTTGGCCTCTTTATCATATGCGTGGTTTTAATATCACTCCATTTACCCCTATTCTTAATGACCCGTTAGTCTTATTCTAATAACAACATTGAGAAACTTAATTTATCTCACTTGGATACCTTCAGGTATAGTTTTTAAAAAATTCCGAATTGCTAAGAAATGGGCTCGGTTCCGATCTAAGGTTATAACACAAGGGATACAAAGATATGAGGCAGTCAAGTTTCTTGAAAAAGTGCTTGGCTGTTTGTTTATATCCTGATCACCTTAAATGAAATTTTCACGCTGGTATTGTGAGAATCAAGCACGCTATTAGGAATAAATCGTATAAAAACTATTGGTTAAAATGCTATTTTTAAAAAGAAAGGAGGATGGCTGCATTGATAACTCTTCGTAAAATTCTTTCCCCGAAATCTAATACAGTAAAAACTTCATTATTCTTCACTATCTTTTTTACCGTAATTTTTGTAAACCTTATAGATAAGTTAATCAAATGTGAATTAGAGACTTTTGATACAACAGTTACTAGTTGGGTTCAGTCTAGTATCAATCCAGAACTTACAAAATTGATGAAAATAATCACTTCCCTCGGTTCACCCAAGACTATTTTAACGGGGGTGGCTATTTTGGGTATAATTATGATTTTCAAAAAACAAAAATGGAAGACTATGTTTCTAATCCTTTTCGTAGGGATTGGAGGACTTATTAATCTGTTGTTAAAGTGGATTTTCAAAAGGCAAAGACCAACTACTTATCGATTGATTGAGGAAAGGGGGTATAGCTTTCCAAGTGGTCATTCAATGGTTTCCCTTATATTTTATGGTATGCTCGTTTGCCTTTTTGTTTCTAATGAGGACGGTTTACTAAAAACAACAAGTTCATTACTTATATTTTCTTTAGTTATGCTGATTGGTATTAGTCGAATCTATCTTGGTGTTCACTATCCAAGTGATGTTTTAGCAGGCTTCACTGCCGGGGGAATTCTATTAACAATTGGTTTTACAATTTATAAGGTTTTCATGAGGATGAAAAAGAGAAACACTATCCCTAAAAGCATTGCAGGCATTTTTATAAAAATAGTCACTTTATTTAATCCATTCCATTCTATATCAAATAGATACTCATAAAACATTACAAATCCCCTATGAAATAGTCAATCAGAGAAAATATTTATCATTACAAAATTTGATATATATAAATTATTAAAATTCAAAAATATGATTAGATATTCAAAGATGTAAACGCCCGGATTTTGAATATACCTGCCATTTCCATTGATGATTTTATTTTTTTACGGTCTGAATAACTTTCCATAGAAGGTTACTATGTATATAAAAAGGGCTAAATAGTGGGACAAGTATACAATCATTCTCTTATCTACTCCATATCATATATAGAGAAGTATAGAAGGAGTGATTAAAATGAGCAGATGTTATATGGAAAAGTGCAAAAGAGGACATCAATACCCACGTGAAGCAAAATTAACTTTAAAAAAAGCCTTCAACAAACTTGTCCAAGAATGTTTTGAAGATGATCATAAAAAAGTAAATCATTCTTGTTGTAAAAATCGTTAATATTACATCACAAATTTTCTGAAGGTTCTGGTGCAAAAATCTCAAAATATCTGCAAGTAACCTCCAAAACTTGGACATACTGATACTAGTATTCTAAAAAAAGTAAAAAAGGTTGATCTAAAAGTCTACTAAAAGTGAACTTTTGGGTCAACCTCTTTTTAGACGTACTGGGAGATGATTCACAGCATAATTGATTTAATAATATCTTTTTTTGCAGTCACAATCGCGATCTTCTTTATAGTAAATATAACCTTCTAAAACAAATTTCCTTTTTTCATCCTTATAGTCGTCATGATCCTTTTTGTCATGATGTTTATGATCATATTTGTCATATTTGTCATATTTGTCATATTTGTCATATTTGTCATATTTGTCATCATACTTATGATGATTCTCTGACTCCTCCCAGTAACACTTTATGTTTCTATATTTATCATGTTTGTCATGATGTTTACGATCATATTTTCCATAATAATCATTATATTCAGGATGATTCTCTAGCTCTTCATAATAACATTTCATTTTTTTATGCTTATCATATTTATCATCATAATAGTCTTTTCTATCATAATCATATTCATACATAGATATTTTCACCTCCTGAAATCCATTATGTATTATCATATGAGATTGTTAGAGAAAAGATTGGATGAGTATTATGAGTCAAAAACCCTTTTTTTCTAAAAACATAAATATATTCCTAAAAAAGCATGGATAATCAAAACTATCTTAATAAATAGCTTTGTCTATTTATTTCTGGTAAAAATAATTTTTACTAATTAGGAAATATACTAGAAGAAACAAAAAGTTATCTTGTTATGTACAAAAGAGGGTTGGGTGCTTTTTAAGTACCTAATCCCTTTTTATGTTTATAATTTATTTTATGGTGCGACAAGAAGTCTCTTCTATATAATGTGGCTCACGCTACTAGTTTAGACATAAAAACTATCCCTGTCCAACACTGTATATCTAGTAACGGATTCGTCGATCGCATGCGGAAACAAGGAGTCCATGCACAGCTCGGAACACTGCTAGAGGAAGACGGGAAAGCGAATTCTGTTATACCAAAAGAGAATAAGGAAGCAGGAAACTGTATAACTGGATGGACACTATCATCTTTACGGACAGATCCGAAAGGGAGCCCACTTCCCGTTGGTCTCTCATAGATACATAAGGTTGTGGCTATCTTTTGACAAAAGAAACGTACTGTTATGTATATCCCCATTTGAGGCGTCGCGTATGTTTGACTTGCCGTTACGGCATGTGATGAAGATACAACAGCAAATGGACCTACAATGGGAGTCTCGAGCCGATGTGTCTTGAAAGGGACTTGCACGGTTCTTGGTAGGGAAGGGGTAGTGGGTCCCCCTCCTTACTCGACTTAATGGAGTATATACCTTATAAGGTTTTAAGCTATCTTATATAGCTTATGAGAAAATCTATTTATATAACTGAACATGCAAATAAAAAAAGAAACGTCTCTTCATTCACTATAAAGAGCATGTTTCTTTTTTGAAACTTCAATCCTAACTATTTTTTTACCCTCTTATTTAGGGGATAGGCCTAGAAAAAATAAAGATTTTTCTACTTATTATGTTTTAAAAACAAGTAAACGATACAATTTGTCTTGTATCAATGCCAAAAATAGTCCAGAATCTCCCGTTCCATCTAAAACCAGCAACTGATCTAGGACCTATAAAAACAGGGAAAAATCAGAAGCTAGCCCCATTCCTAAGCCATATAAATGTGTTTCGGAACAAACATAATGAAATGGCACCTGGATCCACAGCAAAAGGAGTAGCACTTTGCTGTACTGGCGTGAATAATGGTGGAGGAGCTGTTGGAGCCTGTTGTGGATTTAATGTAGGTAATCCTCCTGGTGGTCTAGGTGGAGTTGAAGGCATTTGAGGGCCAAGGAATCGTTCATATGAATAGAAATCAGTATAATTTATGTCCATTTTGTTCTCATCTCCCAATTTTAATCACTCTTTCATACTCTATGGGGAATATAACTAAATTGTTTGGGCGAATAAATATAGGTGATGTAGAGATTTCTAGTCCTTTTTTGATTAACTATGGAATTTATATTCTTTAAAATCAATTAATTATAAGCAACGTTGCAACTTAATTACGTTATCTGAAATGGAGAGTATATGAGGAGGGTTAAAGAAGGAAATCGTCGTCTTACGTGTGATATCCCAGAAGAATTGCATAAGAAATTGCGTTTCTTAGCAGTAGAACATAATACAAGTATTGCGAGGTATGTAAAGAGAATTGAGGAGATGGCGAAAGAAAAAATAATCTCATGAAAAGAGTTTTTAAAAGAACAAATTGAAGATTTGGCTTTCTTTCGTGAACAAACCGATTGAGAACTTCATCCCGAAAACTTAATTAATGAGAACATCTAAATGATGCGAAAGTATTCGGATTCCATTCAATACTTTAATCGAACGTTGTGCAAAATAATTGGGGAAGTCGAAGAAGTGTGATAACGAAATGACTTATGATTACGTTAGGCGAAGAGATTGATCACTACCTTCAAGAGTAAGTACATGGACAAACATAAACTTCGTTTTCCATGCGAGAAGGTTATGGATATTTGTCAAAAGTATCGAGCAAAGGAAAAAAGAGAACGGTGACTAGGAACCAATCAGATGAACAAAGATACGCAAATTCTAATTGAATTATAGAAAATAACAGATTAATCAAACGCTACATTAAATATTCCATATATGACCAATCCATCAATAGAAATTCCGTTTATCTGATGATAATCAGAGGGAAAAAGGAGGATAATAGAATAAAGTAAAGCAAGTTATATACCCATATAATATAAGTTAATAGTATATTTTTTTAACGCTCTCCTATTTACCCACAACAATAGATAGTTTTAAAAATAGAATATATAAATGCTTATGGGGAGGAGGGATTAAATTGGCAAAAAAAGTTCTTATGGCCAATCTGGGTAAATTCACTGATGCACAAATCAATCTATTAAAACGATTCAAGGATATTTTAACTATATTACCTGACAATGCAAATATTTCCTTGAACACAGATTCGACAGAAACGCAAAATGTAACTGCCCAACAGGAGGAAGACCTCGGTCTAACTATTTCTTTAACAACTCCACTCGGGACGCTTACATTTTCAATCGGCTTAGATCTCAGCCTGACAGATTTATTAAATCTATTATTGGATCTGATAACGCCGTTACTCTGTGCAGCGCTTCCAGATCTAAATATTTGTCAGGAAGAAACACCCGCGCCCTAACTCTCTATTACGTTCTTACTAGAAATTATTATATTGTCAGGATTTAATGAGGGTAACTTTCCAATATATTTATAGATTCCCAAATGAGTCATATTGAATCATGCCCCCTTCCTTGATATAGGAGTGCAGTCCAATATGACTCAAACTTTTATGCCATAAAACTACCTTTGAAAGGGGATAAACAATGCATAAGTTATTTGATTTGACAAATAAAACGGCAATTATTACAGGTGGTGGAACAGGATTAGGGAAACAGATGGCTATTGCATTGGCAGAAGTCGGGGCAAATGTGGTAGTATGTTCCAGAAAGATTGAGGCCTGTCAGGAAACAAGTAAGCAAATCAGGGATATCGGAACGGATTCACTTGCGCTGAAATGTGATGTGACAAATATTGAGGAAATTCAAAATGTTGTATACGAAACAAAGAAGGAGTTTGGAAACATTGATATCTTAATTAATAATAGTGGGACCTCCTGGATGGCACCATTTTTAGAGATGCCTGCTGATAAATGGGATAAAGTGATGGAAGTCAATGTAAAGGGTGTCTTTTTATTTTCACAAGAAGTCGGGAAAGTTATGAAAAAGCAAAAGTCCGGAAAAATTATAAACATTTCCTCTGTAGCTGGCATTCTTGGACAACAGGATTCCTTCATGGATGCATGTTCCTATTCTACGAGTAAAGGGGCTATCATTTCCCTAACAAGGGACTTATCCTCAAAGTTGGCCCCTCATAATGTGCAAGTTAATGCTATTGCACCTGGATTTTTTCCTACAAGGCTAACGAAGGCATTAGGGAATGTTAGCAACCATGTTATTAAAAGAATACCTTCAAGGAGATTTGGATCTGATGAAGACTTAAAAGGGGCGGCTATATTTCTCTCCTCAAATGCCTCTAATTATGTAACAGGCCAGGTTCTAGTTGTGGATGGTGGTTTGAGTGCGACACTCTAATATCAACATTAATATAAATAAAAGTTGGCTTAAAACATTTGATTTTGATGAATTTTACAAACAACTAAAGGTTAAAGGTTTTAGGTTCGAGAATCAAGCTAATGATTATATTCAGCAATCTATCAATAAAGAATGGTTAATCCAATTGTCCTCCCTCCTCATACCCCTATTTACCCAATTCATTTCAGGTATCCAACAAAAACAAGAGTCATTCGCAGGATTGTTAAATATCCCCACGAAAAGCGATCTAGCAAATACGGCTAGGCTAATAATTGATACACAAGAAAAAATTGATATGTTGGAGGAGCATATTTGGCGATTGGTCGATCTAAATGAAAGATTGCTGGAGTTAAATTTAAATCACCACCAGGTGAATGAACAGTTAGGCGGAGGGGATGAAAAAGGAACAGAATCTACCTTATCAGATACAAAGGAAATTGGGAAGGACGGGGAAAGAAAGGATGGAAATAAAAGATGACGGAAAGGGACAATGTAATAAAATTGGAAAAGGAAAAAAAGCGATGGAACAATATTGTAGGTATAACAAACATTGCTACAAATCAGGGAGGAACAAAAAGAATCCCCGTATGGAAGAAAAACAAAGCTGTTTTATGGTATTATCCTTCCCCTTGTAAGAAATATAATATCCCTGTTTTCCATGTATATTCGCTTGTGAATCAACCATATATTTTAGACTTGACCCCCGGAACAAGCCTAGTTGAAGGTTTTATTTCAAACGGATATGACGTTTATCTATTGGATTGGGGTTCACCACAATATGAAGATAAAGATTTGACACTTGAAGATTATATTGTTGACTATCTCCAACAAGCTGTAAAGCGTGCTCTTCGTAACTCCCGTGTGTCTGAAATATCGATGATTGGCTATTGTTTAGGTGGGACTCTCTCTGCTATTTATGCTGCTCTGTTCCAAGAATCGATTCGGAATTTAGTACTATTAACAACTCCCATAGATATGAGCCGCCCCCCCGTATTTGACAAATGGATCCAGGCAATTCAAAAAGGAGAGTTGGATTTAAACCCATTAATCGATATTTGGGGTATCATTCCAGCTGAATATATAAAATATGGGATACGGTTAGTAACTTCACCGATTTATTTTAGCCAATATTTTTCGTTACTTAGACAGGCACATGAAACTCAATATGTTGTAAGGTGGAAATTATTTAATAAATGGACAAATGATCATATTCCCTTTTCGGGAGCACTTTTGCGAAATCTTTTAGATCTCGTTGCGGGAAATAAATTAATCAATGGTGATTTACAAATAAAAGGGAAAAGTGTATACCTTGAAAATATAACAGCTAATTTACTAGTTATTTCCACAAGCGAAGACCGTCTAGTTCCAGATGAACTTTCCCAACCGATCATGGATAAAGTGTTTGTTAAAGATAAAACATATAAACATCTGAAAGGTGGCCATGTTTCTTTAGCTTTAAAAGGACGAATGCCCGATGTTCTACAAAATTGGCTTTCTGATAGATCTTAGGATTTCCTAAATAAGCTTTGGGAGGACCCCACTAGTATATAGGAGTAATCATTTCATATGACCCACCCCCTAATATAGAACGTAACCGTTATATTATCCTAATAATATAGCATTGAGATATTTAACTTATCACATTTGGATACCCCCAGGTATGCTCTTTTAAAAAAGTCCTGAATCGCTAAGAAGTAGGCTAGGTTCCGATCTATGGTTATAACAAAAGGGATACAAATATATGGAGCAGCCTAGTTTTTTGAAAAAGTACTTGGCTGCCTCATATATTGATTATCTTAGATGAAAACCTAAATAAGATAATATCCAAGTAATAACGTTTCCCTTTAAATAAAATTTCCCTTTCTGTACCGGTTACACCTTTTGAAATTAGTAGTATCAGTTAGCAGTATATCTAAGGTTTAAGGATTCACTACAATTTCTTGGAGTAATTACATCGGAACCAGCTAAAATATATAACCCTAATATTAAATTATAAAATTAATAATCTCAAAAACTATACAATAAGTATAGTCACCAAGGGATACTGAGCGATTCTATTTTTTTGACTAATATACTTTTCTTGGGTTTGGTGTTCAAGAAATTAATAAGTAATGTTGGATCCTTACGTACACTCTCACGGCGTTTCTCTTCTAGGAATAACCGATGAGCAGTTCCATAGAGATAGCCCTTTAAAGCCTCGTAAGAATAACCTTTCTTTATACGACGCAACTTCAGCGCAGAAACAGCATCAGAAATAGCTGTAAGGATAATAGACTCTAACTCTTCTAAAGGTTTCTCAACAGTTGACTTTAAATAAGCTAATCTTACTTTACCAAATAACTCATATGCTTTCTTTACGTTAGGAAACAATGGTTTTACACGCATAATAAATTGATGAGGTATGTATGATGGATAAACTTCCTCGTATGTATCTTCTTTACGTATATTATGATCTTTAGTATTTGTCTTAATAAGAGTATTGTCTTCAAGGTGCTCGATTTTCTCTTTTTCTTGTACCTGTTTACTTCCATTTGTCGGTTGTGGTGGAGGTAAGATTTGCACTAAATTAACCGTCTGTTTCATGTCGCGTGACCGTTTGGTTGGTATGATACGTACTATACCCATATCAGAAAGTCGTTTAAGCCATTCACCTACTGTATCTGCCTTATTGACTCCAAAATGTTCAGCAATAATGCTTCTTCTTCTAAAAGAAAGACCAAAGTAAACACGCGAATGGTCACGCAAGTAATCTAATAAACTGATTAACTTGCGTTTCGTGCTTGGACGTAGATCACTATCCTGAATAGTATGTACATGTACATTTACAGCTTCGCGTAATTCCTCCATTGATTGAAATGTTGCATATTCAGATTTGTCAATTTTGTCAATAACTACATCAATTTTACTTTTCGCCATAATAGTTGCTCTCCTTTGGTTTCGGAACAAGAAAAAGACGTTATCGATGTGAACATCAACAACGTCTTCTAATATTAGACGAAAAAACCGAGAATTTACTCTTGAAAAACATCCCTGTACATTGTAAAATAGCAACATACAAAAATGTGTTTTCAAGAGAGTCCGGATTAGTGTTGATGTGGTGTGTTCACATTGACCGTAGATGGGAGGCTGCCACCTCACCACTATAGTCTTGGCTCTCTTTTTATTGTCCGTTCATTTATTTGATATCTATTTTAAATGGTTATGGGGTATATTACAAGTTAAATTTTTACTGTGTCAAATGATTTTTAAGGGTAAAGTTTGTCGTATTATATACTTATTTTCAGAATAATCTCCGGGAAATCCCTTCATTTTTTTCTTCTTTTCTTTTATATTCTTAATATTTTCAAGTAATAGTTGATTATCTCCTTCTACCTATATACAACCTAAGGTAGCTTTATCTAATATATTATCCTCCAAGCAAACTACGAAAAATATAAAAATAGTATTTCATAGAGAGTGGGAAGGAGAAGGATAATTTATTTAAATGGGAATATCATCAACCGGATGTTATTTTATTAATGATAGGATGGTACCTACGGTACAACCCCAATTTTCATGATTTAGTGGAAATGATGGATGAGCGAGGATTATCCATTGCTTACACAACCATTATGCATTAGGTTCATCAGTATAGACCTCAATTAGAAGGAGGTGTAAGGGGCACCACCTTAAGTCACTAAAAGACTCGTGGAGAGCCGTTGAAACCTATATCAATAAAAGAGGCAAATAGATGTACTTATATCGTACAGTGGATTCAGAAGGGAATACGATTGATTTTTGTCTAAATGAATTGAGAAACAAACAAGCACCTTTTCAAGAAAGTCTGGGGTCTTTCATACATGTCCAAACCCCGCGTTATAACCGTAGATAAAAACCTTACCTATCCCGTATCAATCTAAGGGTCAAAAGAAGAGAAACATATGCTTGAAGGCATACAATTAAGGCAAGTTAGATACCTTAATAATATAGTGGAACAGGATCATCGTTTTATCAGGAAGCATGTTCGTTCTATGTTGGGATTGAAATCATTCCATACAGCCATTTACATACTAAATGGCATAGAAGCGATACATATGCTGAAAAAGAAACAAGTTCACCATAAGGTGAAGTCTGTTCAAAATCAAAGAGAATTCATCCATAAACTGTTTGGATTAGCTTCATAAGCCAAGAGTTTAAAGTAAACTAACACTTTATGTTTCTGGAGAGTAGTGTATGTACTAGAACCATAATTTCAATAATTGAACGTTTGACCCTAAAGACGACGGTTGCTACCTTTATCCCAATAACCACCACGAAAGTGGCACGTATGATGTGAGACAGAGGAAAGGGTAACACTAACGGATTAAACAGGGGGTTAGCCTTACCTATTGTCATATTATAACGTGTAACATCGACCCAACAAATACATATAGATAAGTGTATATGTGTTTTTAATTCCACTTAAGGACGGACCTTCTTAATCTTCAAGGGGGGAATTCTTAGATAATCACATGATTCTTCCTCTCGTTGTTTAGGTATAAATATCATTGTATGTATCTTGGGGTTATGTCCTGTCCCAACACCAAATATTTTAGCAATAAGGATAATTGAATGTTTCAGACCATTTTTCAAACCCATTTGGTGTAGTTTATGTATATGGTATATATTTCATATATTGTTTTTAATGAAGGAGTAATTCTATGAATGTCTGGCTTAATCAAAAACAACCTACAGGTAAGGAATACCAAAATTATTATTACACTAACCAAAACCAAATAGATAAGATACAACAACAGTTATATGAACAACATAATTTGATTCAAGAGCAAAATTATCTCCCTTCTATGGAACAAATAGAAGTAAGTCTAAGACTTAAAAATTTAAAAAGTCCCATGAGTTACTTAATGTATAATTTACCTCCAGGGAAAAAAGTCAAAAAAATTAATATTTCTGGGAATAATGTGGATACCGAACGATTCATTAATTATAACTTACTTAACAATGTATCAACTTTTCTTCTCAAAGATTTCGACTTATTTATTGTTGATACAGATAAAATCTATTCAATAACAATTTAACTCAATTTCTTTCTTAAAAACATAGTGGATTATGTCTCATGAACGCATCTTAGTTAAGTCCTTGCATATTTCACTAAAATGAATAAAAGGGATACGTATCCTTATGAATGAGCATGGTAGACTATGCGCGTTATGAAAGGGTGGATTACCTCTTCAGTCAAGCGACATACCCTACACATCCCCATTACAATTTAACTTATTTGTGTTTAAAATATTGACTTAAATTCAACGAAAGGCTAAGCGCATACACTAGGCTCTTCCTCTTTATCATTCTCATTAGTTGAATTCAAGAGCATCAATTCTACGAAAATCCACAACTAGAATTTCACCATTGCGTTTTGAAAAAGTAACAAGACCTGTTTGAGGATTAAAGGATGCAAAAGCATCTACACCTTCCTCTTTACCATTAATAAAAACATCCTCAATATCTGTACCAGGATTTAGTGTTTTTAGTAAATCGAACATAGGTCCATGATCGTGCTTCTTGCAATCATCATTACATTTACCCATAGTATAAAAAACTCCCTTCTCTTAGATAATGGTTACTATATATACTTATTCAAACTATCTAATCGAGGACTGGATGATTTAATTAATATGCTTAAAATATGTAAATAACTAGTATGAATATCCTTCGAAATAATGTTAAAGAAATCCGATTGTCGAAAGTTATATATTGTGGAAAAATATCATGTATTGATTACTTGGTGATGAAATTACTAGATTCTACCCTCACATCGAGAAAGTAATTTTTCCCCTTTCAGTCTCCCGTATAGGCTAATTTTTAATTCACATCATTCTACATTATCAGCAATAGAAAGGAGGCCGGTGCAAAAACTTTAAAACACTTGTAACTAATCTGTAAATCTTGGACATACTGATATCACTACCCTCAAAAGGGTTTATTAATCAGTATGGAAAAGGATAATTTATTTAAGTAGAGGCACTATTATCCTGATGTTACTTTATTAATCTTTAGATGGTACCTACGGCACAACCTAAGTTTTCGTGAATTGCTGGAAATGATGGAGGAAATACAATTGATTTTTATCTAAGTAAAGTAAGGGATAGGTAGGCAACCAAACGCCTTTTTAAGAAGGTTTTGACTTTTTTTCATATTTCTACACTGTGTATCATAACGGTGGGTAAAAATCCAGCCTATCCCATAGCTATTCAAGAACTGGAGGGAGAAAAAAGGATGCCGATAGGCGTCTAGATAAGACAAGTTAAATATCTCAATAATATCGTAGAACAGAATCACTGGTTTATTAAAAAGCAGGTTCATTCGATGTTAGGGTTTAAATGATTTCACACAGCTATATTCATTATTTCTAGAATAGAGGCGATGTATGGGGGAAAAAGAGTAACTTGTTTTACAGGAAAAGTTTTTCCAAAATCAAATGACATTCATCTACCAACTATGTGAAATAGCTGTCTACTGCATAGGGACAAATTCTACTAGGAATCTATATACCTCTTCCAAACAAATGTAATACTTGTAGCGAAACCAAGTACATGGAATTAATATAAATTGATTAAAATATCAAGGAGGAGGGATATATAATATGTAACATATGAAAGATAAGTAAATAACTAGTTTACTAGTTATTTACTTATCTCATTCTATCCCTTGGATAAAAAAATCTAGCTTTATCAATATTATTTATACCCCTCCCGTAGTGGAATGGTTGTCGCCCATTATTCAATGATTTCAATCTTTGAATAGCTAATTCAAATTCCTCAGTTGACATTTGTTTAGAAGCCAATAAGGAATAAAGCATTGCAAATGCAATAGGTGTTGTGTCAATTTCAACTCCCACTGTAACATCCACATCTGAATTTCCACTACGGTTAATTTGTGATTGATTTAATAAATTATCAATTGGATAGTTATTTTTCGTATTTGCTAAAAGATAACTACTATTTAAATGATCCATTTCATATCCCCACTTTAATAAGGAAGATGTAACTAATATAGGATAGGGAAACCACCTATCCTATATTAATCTTCTAGTTCCGCTTCAACTTCCATATCTTGATTTTGATTTAGATCTTGGTCAGATTCGGCACGTGAGCGAACTCTTGCAGTTGAGTCAGAATTAACATCGATGTTAAAATCCACATTGGAGTTTCCACTATCCGTGAGTTTGACGATATTTATGTTATGATTTTCATTTTTAAATTTATTTTCATTATCTAACTCATTTTCAGACCCTACATTTGCTTTTGGATGGCTATAGTTTTTGAGATTATTATCGTTACTCATCTTTCCGCCTCCCTTCATTTGAAATCCTACAGGATACTATATTCAAGAGGATACATAGAGGAATAGACAAACTCTCTAAGGCAAATATGGATTTTTGTATTTATTAGAAAACAAGGAGGAATAGAATAATAGTAATCCCCTTAGAGATGATTAATTCAATAACATAGGTACACCTATACCAAGAGGAATACCCCCTAATATTTATAGAGTTATTACCAATGCCTACTCGATATGGGAAAAATATATTTATAAATTTGAGAATCCCTCAATAGTAATTAGCATAAAAAATAAACATGGCTCATTATACAAAAAACGGTAGACTAAAGGAGGTATAGAGAATAATATAGTAATTATAGGAAATAGGATAAATAAGAAGGTTCGTGGAAGATCATGTATGTTTTTATTAAAGATTCAGTAGAAAACAAAAGTATTTTGCATATATTATAATTGTGGGGAAAGTTAGTCTTGTAAGTAGATTATTAGAACTAATTGAATACGAAACTGGAGTCAGGAAGGTCCTAGGGTATTTCCCTAGGACCTTTTCGGATTACGATTTAAACAATTGTAATATTTTTAAAAATTCACAATTCAAAGGCAACAATCTATGATTCTGGTGCAAGAAGGACTCTAGAGAATTTGCGAGTAATCCCTCAAACCTGGATATACTAATACTATTACCCTTAAAAAAGGTGCGTGATCGGCATGAAGAAGGATAATTTAATGTGTATGGATTATATTTATTTTGGTTTTCTAATTAAATTTGTAAGGAAACAAGTTCCGTATGATCCAGGTAGTAAAGATACCTTCCATAGAACAAATGGAGGTAAGTCTAAGGCTTAAAAATTTAAAGAGTCCCATGAGTTGCTTAATGTATAATTTACCTCTAGGGAAAAAAGTTAAAAAATTAATATTTCTGGGAATAATGTCGATACCGAACAATTTATTAATTATAACTTACTTAACAGTATATCAACTTTTCTTCTCAAAGACTTCGACTTACTTATTGTTGATATAGATAAAATCTATTTAATAACATGAAGTTAGTATAGTTTCATGGGCACAATGTAATTAAGTCCTCGCATATTTCACTAAAATGAATAAAAAGGGATATGTATCCTTATAAATGAGCATGGTAGACTATGTGCCTTATGAAAGGGTGGGTTACCTCTTCAGTCAAGCGACATACCCTACACATCCCCATTACAATTTAACTTATTTGTGTTTAAAATATTGACTTAAATTCAACGAAAAGCTAAGCGCATACACTAGGCTTTTCCTCTTTATCATTCCCATTAGTTGAATTCAAGAGCATCAATTCTACGAAAATCCACAACTAGAATTTCACCATTGCATTTTGAAAAAGTAACAAGACCTGTCTGAGGGTCAAAGGATGCAAAAGCATCTACATCTTCCTCTTTACCATTAATAAAAACATCCTCAATATCTGTACCAGGATTTAGTGTTTTTAGTAAATCGAACATAGGTCCATGATCGTGCTTCTTGCAATCATCATTACGTTTACCCATAGTATAAAAAACTCCCTTCTCTTAGATAATGATTACTATATATACTTATTCACACTATCTAATCGAGGACTGGATTATTTAATTAATATACTCAAAATATGTAAATAACTGACGTGAATATCTTCCGAAATAATGTTAAGGAGATCCGATTGTCGAAAGTTATATATTGTGGGGGAATATCATATATTGGTTAATTTATGATATTCCCCCACATCGAGAAAGTAATTTTTCCCCTTTCAGTCTCTATATAGGCTATACATTTTTAATTTATATGATTTTATATTATCAGTAATAAAAAGAGGAAGGCGTCTTTTAGATACCTACCCTCCTTTCTACATTCAACAACAGATGCAACTGTTTGACCATGTTGATTGGGGGTTTTTACTTTGAGAAAGTCTAGTCATTTCCTTAGGGAAATCATCCATTTTTTTCTGATTTGATAATTTTATATCCTGTAAGTAAATCTGGATTAAGATCTTTTACTGATTGTAATGTTCCATAAACAATACAATTATATTTATCCTTATCTGCAATCATATTAATGGGTATAGCGCTATGGAGGAGGATATCTAAGTCATCCAAATAGACTCTCACTTTTTCCACTTTTTTTGTATCCTCATTTTTCATAATTACTTGATCAAAGAATTCCCGAAATAGCTGAGGATCAAATCCATCCTTAAGAATATTTGTACCAATATAAAGAATCTTGTTCTTCTCAATAGAAATATTACTTGCTATTCTAACTTTTTCTGAAAAAGGGATATCGGGGTCCTGCAAATGGGTTCCCTCTATGGCAATTGTATAACCTTCTGATTCTAAACTTTCCAATTCTATTTTACATTCATCCCGATTTGAAATAATAATTTTGAAATCATCTTTTCCCTCATGAATCAACTTCCTTAATATTGTGGTTTTTCCCGATTCCGCCTTTCCAATTATCAATGTATTAAGTTCCCTTCTAGAAGCATGATCAAGGTCATGATCAGAATCAGGGTTTCCATTTCCTTTTTCTATATGTGAACTATTAAAAGCTTTACGGAATAAAGCCTCCTGCACATCATAGTCCATAATATCTCTGTAACCAAAAATTTTTATCATATGGGAAACTAAATTATTTATACTCTTACTAATATCAGCTTGTGTATCTACCCATTTTTGCACATCCCTATTTTGTACATAACCATCAAATCTTTTTAGTCTCGACATCATATAACCCCCATAGAAAAATATTAATATAAATTCATTTTATGTAAGATGACCATAAAGTTCCTTCTTCCGGTGGTAAAGAGTCATATTCTTCCGTCAACAAATGCAGCCTATTTAAAAAATAGTTATTCACCTTCAGGGGTAGTGACAAGGTTCTTGTCATAGATCGTAGAGTAAATAACACTATGGTAAAGATATTTGGTAATCCCTTTTTAATACAAAAGAGCAGACAAGAAGGAACAGAGGACATGTCCTTAACTAAGGAACATGAATCTGAATATTTTCGAACGATAGAAAAGGGAGATAGATGAGTTTAGAAATATAATATATTCCCTACCATCCATTACTTTATGCATATCATAGAAACTATGTTCTAGTCTATAACCTTTTTTAAAGTCCCCTGTCCTAACTGTATATCCCCTATGGGGGCAAGATTATACGTTTTTACAATACTAAGGATAGGAATCTCAATATATCAACGTTTTCTATTTCATCGATAAGGTAACTCTATTGGAGTAAAGTCAACATTGCAAATAAATCATGCCCCATTATGTCCTATAGGATTTGTCCCCCATTCCATCAATTAGAATTCCCTTTAGAACACCGCATACTTCCTGGAATACAAATACTGCTCTTCGGAAAAGGAAATGGTTTCCTGGTCTATTTGAGCCTCCTCAGCACCCTTCTTAATCAATTTCGTCTGAATTAAATGCATTTGAACGCTCTTTTCGAACCAATCGAAGCAACACCAACAAGTCGTACGTATGAAACCACTTTAGTTGGCTAAAAGGTTGTTCGCACTGTTCGAGGTACACAAAAGGAACAAGTATCCTCACTCGTATTCTCTGTCTAACAATATAAGAACATCATACAAACATTACTCCTTCTTATCTTACATCTCTTATTGATTCATCCCAACCAAATGTACCAACCAAATATAAAAGGTGGGAAATACTTAAATACAACTTACATCACCCTATAGGCTAAAGCCATCTAACAGCCTGAAGGCTGTTCTCTTATTCTTTAAGGTGTTCTCGATCGATTCGTTTTTGTCGTTTCTTTCGTATTCTCCTTTCTACTTTTTCATGAGCACACTTTACACTATTAGCTTCCATACCCATGCCATAACAGCAAGTCAAGCGTACGCCGACGCCCCAAATGGAGGTATACATAACAGTATGTTTCTTTCGTCAAAAGATAGTCATAACCTTATGTTCCTACGGGAGACCAATGAGAAGTCAGCCTATCTATTATGGATTTGTCCGTAAGGACGATAGTATCCGTCCAGTTATACAGTTTCCTGCTTCCTTATTCTCTTTTGGTATAACAGAATTCGCTTTCCCGTCTTCCTCTAGCAGTGTTCCGAGCTGTGCATGGACTCCTTGTTTCCGCATGCGATCGACGAATCCGTTACTAGATATACAGTGTTGGACAGGGATAGTTTTTATGTCTAAACTAGTGGCGTGAGCCACACTATATAAAAATGATTTCTCATCGCACCATAATATAAATTATAAGAAGAAAAAGCTCATTGAATTAGTGCAATTCAATGAGCTTTTTTAAGGGGTGAAAAAAAATTACTTTTCTTATATTTGAAACAGGGGTACAATTAGGAAATTGCAAATTTACAACGATAAGCAGTTATAAAGAGCAAATGTTTCTGATTCTCTAACGATAACAACCTTTGAGACAAGTCCTACGGGACATGGTGAAAGCATGTTGGTCATAATATTGACTCCGTTCTAATAGGGTTTACCCTATTGATACAATAGAAAACGTTGATACATTAAGGTTCTTATCCCTAACCTTGTAAAAAACGCATAATCCTGATGCTACCCCTATATAAGATTTTGTGGCAAAAACCATATCCTCGACTGGAGAGTATGGTTTTTGCTTATTCCCGGACATCAAAAAAGGAAAGGTAGGTGAAAGGGTTGAAAACTGGTGAATCCTCTTTCATTCACTACTATATGCACACTATCACAAACTTGTCCTAGTTCATTGCCCTTTTTTAAACACTTCGTAAAATCACACAAAAAGCCCAGGAGATTTTCCTGGACTTTTTGAAATCAAGAAAATTGAGGGAGGTCAAATTTCTTGATTTTTAAAATATATGTGAAAGGAAGCTGAATCAGTTCCTCGTATATATTTTTAATATATTCAAAACTATTTCATGTTCTTGTATTAATTAATTAAAAATCAAAAATTTTAACACTACTAACATTATTAATGCTAAATATTGATTTATATCACTGTTTACTAGCACGATCTTAAAGACCCGTTGTCTTAAGACAATCAGAGCAGGCTTAATCCTGCTTTTTTATTCTAATTCCATCCTCGACTTTTAAAGTTTATAAGAGGAAATCAGAAATAACTTTGATTATGATGACAATGTATATTCTATTCACAATTAGTTTAGGCGGGTAATCGAGGGGTACCCCTGGCCCTGACTCGCCTAGGAACCATACGTGGACCTTTCAACTCATACGGATACGGATCAGCCCCCCCGATTGCAAGATCCATTTACTGTCGTATCTTCGTCACACATCATAAAGGTAAGTAACGCGTACACCGACGTTCCAAATGGAGGTATACATAACAGTACACTTCCTTCGTCAGAGGATAAGCACAACCCTATGTATCTATGGGAGACCAACGAGAAGTGCGGTCTCTTTGGTTTGTCCATATGGATGGTAGTATCCGTCCGGTTATACACTTTCCTGCCTTCTTGTTCCCTTTCGAGATAACGGCATTCGCTTTCTCATCTTCCCCTGACAGTGCTTCGAGCCTTGCACGGACTCTCTGTTTCCGCATACAACCCACGAGTCCGTTACCAGACACGTAGTTTTAAATGGGGATAGTCTTTACGTCTAAACTAGTAGCGTGAGTCACACTATATAAAAGTATATAAGAGCGACTTCTTGTCGCACCATAATGTTATTTACAAGTATAAAAAAAGGTTCGGTACCTAAAAAGCACCGAACTTTTTTAAATATAATAAAAAGAGGAAGGTTCATATTCGAGTAACCTATATTTGATATTAAGTATATGCACAAATCCTTTATTTGTTATAGAGTTCTTTTTCCATTTTAAAGTTGTATAATATTTATAACCTTATTTAACATAAACTGAATAACATTACATATATTGATGGATAAACTACGGAGGAAGTCGTGGGATCTCAAAATATGCTTATTCTATATAGATAGAATAAGCGTATTAGCATAGAAAAGACTAACTCTTAATTTCTTCGCCATTTAAACATGAAATAGTCTTTTCTATCTTTATACCTATATACTGTATATGTTTAGTTCACGTAATGAAAATTATCGAAATGTAATCCTTTGGAATAATTAATTCCAAAGAATTTTTCTGTATTGAAACACGTCCAAACCCTTCTATTCGGCCTGCATATTATATAAAATAAAGGTGCCTAAAAGGGGGTAATCAAAATAGAACAATGGATTAACCTTTTTGGAAATTTTGGATTTCCTATTATTGTTACTTTTTATCTTTTGCTACGCTTTGAAAAAAAAATAGACCGTTTAACAGAAATTATTAGTAAAATAGCTACTAGTATGGAAATAAAGCAGGACAAACAGGACAACGAATAAATAAAGTTATGTAATGAGAAAAACTAGCCTCTCTTCAAGTTAGTTTTTCTCTTTTGAGTAAAGATACAGTCTACAATGTTTATACGACTATACTGTATTCACGCTTACGAATAAAAACCTTGGGGTTTCGCCCCCAAACGACGACCAACGGAAGACCATTGAATTTTTTCAGAAACTCTCCCAATCCCCTGGAATTTTGAGAGGGATCCCTCGTCAGTTGGGTTGAAACTAGTCTGTTAACTCCTTAAATTTTCGACTATCGTTGACAAATGCCTATGTATAACCTTCTGTTCAAATAAAAAAATAGACGCTATACAGCGTGAATCCTTATTTCTCTTCCTCTATAAAAGTAACTCTTCACGAAAATGACTGTTTATTCTTCCAGGAGGCACTATTATTATATGTATCAGTTGGGGAGAAGTTACTTCCACACCTAATTCCCTTACTGTATAAATTACATAAAATGAAATTTCCCTTTAGTCAATAAAAAGGGCACTTTCTCTACTAATTGATATTAAGTATATACAAAAATCCCTTATTTGTTCTCTAACCTTTGCATCAAAAATAAATAACATTATCACACATAAAAAGGGACTGACCCCCGTTTTTGA
>NZ_JALAMS010000022.1:0-53856 GCF_026790145.1 Priestia endophytica
AGCCAGGATCAAACTCTCCATAGAAAGTTTGGTTTCATCTTTCGATGTCCATAGCTTTTTGTTTCTAATAAGAAACGTTGTTTTAAAAATAAAATAGAATTAACGTTGACGTATTTTGTTCAGTTTTCAAAGGTCAATCATCATCGCTTATCAACAGCAACTTTTATATCTTACCATGTTAACCTTTTAAAGTCAACATCTTTTTTTAGAAGTTTTGTTAACTTCTTATTTTTTGTGCTGTCTCATTAGCGACAAATAATAATATATCATCAATTAAATAATGCGTCAATAAGTTTTATAATATTTTTTTAAAAAAGGTATTCAAGCGAAGTTTTATTCCACTTGAATACCTTACTACCCTTCTAAAGTAGTTATAAAACCACTTATTTTTGACGCATTTGAGGGAACAGAAGAACGTCACGAATAGAAGGAGAATTTGTTAAAAGCATAACTAGACGATCGATTCCAATACCAAGTCCTCCAGTTGGAGCCATTCCATACTCTAATGCTTCAATAAAATCGTCATCCATCTCGTGAGCTTCATCGTTTCCTTGTTCACGCTCTTTAAGCTGAGCTTCGAAACGTTCACGTTGATCGATTGGATCATTTAATTCTGTAAAGGCATTTGCATGCTCACGACGTACAATAAATAGCTCAAAACGATCTGTAAAACGTGGATCTTCGTCATTTTTCTTCGCTAACGGAGAAATCTCAACAGGATGACCGTAGATGAATGTTGGTTGTACAAGTTCATGCTCTACCTTTTGTTCGAAGAATTCATTTAAAACATGACCAAACTGCATATGTTCCGTTACTTCTACACCGTGTTCCTTGGCAAGAGCATGAGCTTCCTCATCAGTCATCTCTTTCCAAAAATCAACACCTGTATATTGCTTAACAGCGTCAGCCATATGAAGTCTTGTCCATTCTGGAGCAAGGTTAATTTCATCTTCTCCGTATTGAACAGTTGTTGTACCAAGAACTTCTTGAGCAATATGAGCAATCATGTTCTCAGTTAAGCTCATTACGTCTTTATAATCTGCATATGCTTCGTAAAGCTCTAGCATTGTAAATTCAGGATTATGGCGTGTTGAAACTCCTTCATTACGGAATACACGGCCAATTTCATATACTCTCTCTAACCCACCTACAATTAGACGTTTAAGGTGTAATTCAATTGCAATACGCATATAAAGTTCAATATCAAGAGCATTATGATGAGTCACAAATGGACGAGCAGATGCTCCACCAGCGATAGAGTGCATCATTGGTGTTTCCACTTCTAAGAACCCTTGTCCATCAAGGTAGCGACGCATAGATTGAATAATACGGCTGCGCGTTATAAACGTTTGACGACTTTCTGGATTTGTAATCAAATCTAGGTAACGTTGACGATAACGTTGCTCAATATCTTTTAATCCATGATATTTATCTGGAAGTGGACGTAATGCTTTTGAAAGAAGTGTGAAAGAAGTAGCTTTAATAGAAAGCTCTCCTACTTTCGTTTTGAACATAACTCCCTCAATTCCAACAATATCCCCAATATCAGCGTTTTTGAAAAGCTCATACTGCTCTTCTCCTACACTATCTTTACGCACGTAGATTTGGATTTGGCCATTCAAATCTTGAACATGAGCAAATCCAGCTTTTCCTTTACCACGCTTTGTCATAATACGTCCAGCAAAACTAATTGAAGTTTCTTCTTCTTTTTCTGCTAGTTCTTCTTTTGAAAATTGATCATAAGCTTTTAGAAGTTCATTTGAACTATGTGAACGCTCAAAGCGTTTACCAAATGGATCAATTCCTTGCTCTTGAAGTTCTTTCATTTTTTCACGACGCACTATCAGTTGGTCATTTAATTCTTCCTGACTCATTTCATCATCTCCATCTATTTTTTAAATCTTAAACAGAAAAAAGACCAGCAAATCACTGGCAATCAGCGTACATTCTTCTGTTCGTAATTATAGGTGAACACTGTTTTATGTGTCAAATAGCTTGAGAGTCTTTTTGTTTTGCTTCTACTTCTTCTGCAAAAGTATCCACTAGTTTTACAAGACTCTCTCTTGTTTCACATTGATTAATCTCATTTCGCACTCTTGCATTGCCTCGAACACCTTTTAAGTACCAAGCGGCATGTTTACGCATTTCACGCACAGCTACATTTTCGCCTTTTAGGTCGATTAAACGATCAAGGTGGAGCTTACAAATATCCATTTTCTCTCTTACTGTTGGTTCTGGAGCTAATTCACCTGTTTTTAGGTATTGAACAGTACGATAAATCATCCATGGATCACCAAGAGCAGCACGACCTATCATTACGCCGTCAACCCCTGTTTCATCAAGCATTCTTTTTGCATCTTGCGGTGTTTTTACATCTCCGTTTCCGATAACAGGAATAGAGACTGATTGTTTTACGTCACGAATGATATCCCAATTTGCTGTTCCTTCATACATTTGTACACGAGTACGTCCATGAAGAGCAACAGCTTTTCCGCCTGCACGTTCTACTGCTCTTGCATTTTCAATTGCAAAGATATGGTCTTCATCCCAGCCCATACGCATTTTTACAGTAACAGGTTTATCTACAGCATCTACGACTGCTGAAACCATTTCATAAATTTTATTTGGATCTAGAAGCCATTTTGCCCCTGCATCACATTTAGTGATTTTAGGTACCGGACATCCCATATTAATGTCAATGATGTCTGCTGTTGTATTTTTATCTACAAACTGAGCCGCTTCCACAAGGGTTTCTTTTTTTCCACCAAAGATTTGTAAACTCATTGGCTTTTCACGTGGATCTATATGAAGCATTCCCATTGTCCTAGCATTTTTATAAAGAATGGCCTTATCACTCACCATTTCAGCACAAACTAATCCTGCGCCAAATTCTTTTACTGTAAGGCGAAATGCTGCATTACAAACACCTGCCATTGGTGCTAAAACAACTGGATTATCAAATTTGATATCTCCAATTTGAAGCATGATTGTACCTCCTATTGTATTACATGCATATAGACAAGTAATCTCTTAGAAGATTACTTGTCATCTCAAAAAAATAAAGTATAAGTTCTATTGTAAACACATTAATTTGTTTCTAAAAGAGAAAAGGTATCTTTCTCATCTCTTAGCTTCCATATTTCAATGCCTTGCTCAGCCGAAAGTTTAGAAGAGAGAGAAGATAGAAAATGACTATCTCCTAAAATGCAAGCTGAAGGAGCAATTTCCACGAGGGGAGCAAGCACAAAAGCCCGTTCAAGAATCCGCGGATGGGGAACAGATAAATTCTCCTCTTTTATATCTTCATTATTATAAAGCAAAATGTCAAGGTCTAGCGTTCGTGGCCCCCACCGAATAATCCGCTCTCTATGACAAGCTGCCTCAACTTTTTGCAAACAAGATAACAGTTCTTGAGGATTATACGTTGTTTCAACTTCTACAACCATGTTTAAAAAAGCAGCCTGCTCTGTATACCCAACAGGAGCTGTTTCATAAATCGAAGAAAGGTTTGTTAGTGTAATGTTTTTCTCTTTACACAGCAAGAGAATACCTTGCTTTAAATAATTAAATCTGTCTTCCATATTAGAACCCAATCCAATATATGCTATATTCTTCATGGACGACTCCTTTGAATCTCAACTCCAACTGAGTCATAGTGTCCATTAATTGGTGGGCTTTTCTTATATATTTTAACTGTACATGCCTCAACTGAAGAAAACTTTTCAAAGACTTCAGAGGCAATTGTTTCAGCTACTGTCTCGACAAGCTTAAAAACCCTGTTCTCCATAACGTCTTTGCAAAGATTAAAAAGCTCTGCATAATTGACCGTTGCCTCAAGATCATCACTTTGTCCAGCTTTTCTTAAATCTTGCTCTACTGTTAAGTCCACTTCAAAAGGCTGTCCAAGCTTGTTCTCTTCTGAAAAAACGCCATGGTAACCATAAAATTGCATTTTATTTAAAAAGATCTTATCCACGCGGAATGTCTCCTTTACCAATAAGCACATCCATCATCTTAGAAAAACGTGCAATTTCTAATACATCATGCACACGTACAATATCTGTGCCTTTTGAAATCCCTAGGCCCACTGTTGCAGCAGTACCCTCCATGCGATCTGCAGGATTTTCTAGATCGAGTACTTTTCCTATCATTCCTTTGCGAGATGTTCCGAGTAATACAGGATAACCAAGCGATTGGAATTGATCTAAGTTTCTCATAACGATAATATTTTCTTCTAATCCTTTAGCAAATCCGATTCCAGGGTCTAGAATGATTTTCTCATCCTTTACACCTGCTGCCTTTACGATTTTGATACTCTCATAAAGGTCCGCAATAACATCCGCCATCAAGTTTGTATAATTACGATTTTCTCTATTGTGCATAATTACAATAGGCACGTTGTATGAAGCTGCAACTTCCGCCATTTTAGGATCTGCTTTTGCTCCCCAAATATCATTAATAATATGGGCCCCAGCTTCTAATGCCTGACGAGCAACTTCTGCCTTGTACGTATCAACTGATATTGGGATTTTCACATTTTTACTAATGGCTTCAACAGCAGGAACTACACGACGAAGCTCTTCTTCTAAGCCCACTGGTTCATAACCTGGTCTTGTGGATTCCCCACCAAGGTCGATAATATCTGCTCCCTGATCTACCATAAGCTGCGCATGTTCAATAGCACGATCAAGGTGATTATACTTTCCACCATCTGAGAAAGAATCAGGCGTTACATTCAAAATTCCCATAATGAGCGTTTTATTATGATAATCTAGTTGAAAAGGGTGTGCATTAATGACGCCTTTTCTCGGTAGCGTATTTACAGTCATTTTCTTTTACTTCCTCCCTATATCCTTATAACTCCAGTTTGTCTGTGTCATCTGCTTATAATGATTCCGAAGAACACTAGCTAACGAACTGTCCCCATAGTGGTATCTTCTATCTCCAATATTAGAAATTGAAAAAATCTCTTGAATGGAATTCGTCATAAAGATTTCATCACTCTCAAGCAATTTCTCTAAAGAAAAGAATCCTTCATGAACAGGAATAGATAGCGATGTTAAAAGTGCCATAACAAATTGTCTTGTTACACCACCTAAAATCCCTGTTTTAAGAGATGGTGTATAAACAGCTCCATTTTTCACAAAGAACAGATTAGAAACAATCCCTTCTGCTATGTCTCCGTCTTCTGTTAGAAAAATTCCTTCTTGCTTCACACTGCTAAGCTCTCGTTTAGCAAGTACGTTATTCAAATAATGATGAGACTTCAAACGATAGTTTCCTTCAGGAGTATTACGCCTTGTTTTTAAAATAACCCCCTCTTTTTCAAGAAGAGGATTCTTTGGAAGCTCCTTCATATAGACGATGATTGTTGGTTCCTCATACATGTCTGTTGAAAGACCGAGGTCATCAACTCCTGCTGATATATTCAAACGAATGTAAGCATTCTGTAGATTATTTTTATGTGAGAGATCTTTAAACCAAGAAAGAACATCTTTCTTTGAGTATCTCCATTTTATATTCAGTTCCTTCAAACCATTTTCTAGACGTTCTAAATGATCATCAAGGAGAAAAGGATGTCCATCATAAAGTCGGAGCGTCTCAAACACCCCTAAACCATACAAGAAGCCATGATCATAAGGAGAAATCATAGCTTCTTGTTTCTGAACCAATTTATTATTTAAAAAAATATGCATAATTATTGCACTTCTCTTTGATACGTATTAATAAAGCTTCTTAGCATCTCTTTCCCAAAAGAAGTCATGATGGATTCTGGGTGAAATTGGACACCTTCAATGGGAAGCGACTTATGACGAATAGCCATAATTTCTCCTTTATCAGTTTCTGCCGTTATTTCAAAGCAGTCTGGGAGCGTTTCTCTTTCAACAATTAAAGAATGATAACGTGTCGCTGTAAAAGGATTAGCTAACTCCTTAAAAATGGTTTCTCCATTATGAGAAATCTCTGATGTTTTACCATGCATAAGATATTCAGCACGAATCACCTGCCCACCAAAAGCTTGGGCAATCGATTGGTGACCTAGACAAACTCCAAAAATCGGGATTTCTCCTGCAAATCGAGAAATGGCTTCAAGACTTATTCCAGCTTCATTTGGACTACAAGGACCTGGAGAAATCATCAAAAAGTCAGGACGCATTGCTTCAATTTCATCCAGCGTAATTTCGTCATTACGCTTTACAACTAGTTCTTCACCTAATTCACCTAGATACTGTACTAAATTAAATGTAAATGAATCATAATTATCAATCATTAAAATCATACTCTGCTACCTCCACTCAGCTCATATTCACTCAACTCTTTTGCACGCCATAAGGCTTCTGCTTTCTTTAAAGACTCTTTATACTCATATTGCGGATGTGAATCAATTACAATACCAGCTCCTGCTTGCACATGTGCTTGTCCGTCTTTTACAACCATAGAACGAATAGCAATATTCAACTCCATGTTTTCATCAAAGCCAATCCAACCAATTGAGCCTGTATAAACTCCTCTTCTCACCGGTTCAATTTCTTCAATGATTTCCATCGTACGCACTTTGGGTGCCCCTGTAATTGTGCCTCCCGGAAATGTTGCATCAACAACGTCAGTCCACTCATTCTCTTCTGCAAGCTGTCCTTTCACGTTAGAGACGATATGCATAACATGAGAATATCGCTCAATTGTCATTAATTCATCTACTTCTACAGTACCATATTTACAAACTCTCCCCAAGTCATTTCGCTCTAAATCCACAAGCATGATATGCTCAGCGCGTTCTTTCTCATTTGAGAGTAGTTCTTCTGCAAGCTGCTCATCTTCTTCAGCTGTTCGACCTCTAGAACGAGTGCCTGCAATTGGTCTTGTGCTTACTTCATTTTTACGCTTCTTCACTAAAAGTTCAGGTGAAGCACTCACAATTTGGAAATCTTCAAACTGTAAGTAAGACATATAAGGAGAAGGATTTAATAAACGAAGCTGCTCATACACTTCCATTGGATGCGACTTGAGCTGTCTTGTTTGACGAACTGCAATATTTACCTGAAATACATCACCCGAAGAGATGTATTCATGAATATCGTGAACAGCTTTTGAAAACTTTTCTTCATCCATCGAAAATTCATCTTTTTTCCGTTCTTCCATAAAATAGTTATGCTCATATGAAATGGGTTGAACAGGTGCCTCAAGCCACATATTCATATGATGACTAAGTCGCAATTGAGCTTGGGTTATATTTTCTTCCTCATCTGTTACAATCACCCAAAGCTGTTCTGTTGAATGGTCATAAACAAAGACATCTTGGAAAACGAAGAAATGAAGCTCTGGCAAATTCAAATCATCAGCTGCTAACTCTGGCAGCTTTTCAATATAGCGCACATAATCATAACTAATATACCCAATAGCTCCACCTTGAAAAGGAGGAAGTTCACTATTTGTCTCTATACGATATTGAGCTAACCAGTCCTTCATTGCATGCAGAGGATTTCCTTCTATCACCATCGTCTCCCCATTTTTCTCGACAGTAAGCATATTATTCTTACCTTTTAATGATGCTATTGGATCTAATCCAATCATACTGTAGCGGCCACTGCGTCCGCTCTCTAATACCATATGTTTTTTATGGTTTTTTGCCAGAAACTGAAATTTCTTGAACCAGTGTTCTTTTGGGATGGAAACCGCTTCTCCCCAAGCTTTTCTCTGTTGCACACCTTCACGCTCCTACACCATTTTTGCTATTTTATCTCTTTACTTTTCATTGTACATGATTCTTTATTTTTCTTCACTAGGAGTTTCTACTAATAAAAAACCTCCCTACTAGTAGGGAGGTTTTTAAGCTTTATTTTGTGCTTTGTTCTTCTTCCTCAAATTTATAAAGAGGTGTACTTAAGTAACGCTCACCGTTACTTGGGATAATTGCTAAAACTTTCTTACCTTTACCCAATTCTTTTGCTACTTTTAACGCTGCATAAATAGCTGCTCCAGAAGAAATACCACCTAGGATTCCTTCATTTCTAGCTGCTTTACGCGCATATTCAAATGCCGCTTCATTCTCTACTGGAATAACTCCGTCATACACTTCTGTATCTAACGTATTTGGAACAAATCCAGCTCCAATTCCTTGAATTTTATGAGGACCAGGCTGACCTCCTGATAATACAGGTGAACCTGTTGGCTCAACAGCATAGATTTTCACGTTCTCGTACTTCTCTTTTAATACGCTTCCAGCACCTGATACTGTTCCACCTGTACCAACACCAGCGATAAATGCATCAAGTTGGTCACCCATTTGTTCTACAATTTCTTTTCCTGTTGTTTCACGATGCACTTTTGGGTTTGCCTCATTCTTGAACTGCTGTGGCATAAAGTAACCATGTGCATTAGAAAGCTCCTCTGCTTTCTTAATAGCTCCGTTCATTCCTTCAGCACCAGGAGTAAGAACAAGGTCTGCTCCATATGCACGAAGAAGGTTACGACGCTCCATACTCATCGTATCTGGCATTACTAAAATAGCTTTGTAGCCTTTTGCAGCAGCAACCATCGCAAGACCAATTCCCGTGTTTCCACTTGTTGGCTCAATGATTGTGTCCCCAGCTTTTAAAACGCCCTCTTGCTCAGCACTTTCAATCATCGCAAGACCAATACGGTCTTTTACACTACTTCCAGGATTCATAAATTCAAGTTTTAAATACACATCTGCCATATCTTCTTCAACAATGCGATTTAATTTAACAATTGGTGTTTGACCAATTAAGTCTGTAATTGAATTTCCTACACGTGTCATAAGATCACCTCTATAATCCCTAGTATTTTTATTGGTTTTATAGAGAATATATCAATTATTATATGAATTGTCAATCTATTTACCCATTTTTTTAAAGAAAAAGGAAAGCGCATGCTTCCATGCGCTTTCCTTTAGGCTTTCGCTTGAGCTTTCAATTCTTCAAGTTCTTCTTTTGTGAACTGATACTCTTCATTACAGAAATGGCATTGAGCTTCTGCTCCACCATCTTCATCAATCATTGCCTGAAGTTCTTCTACACCTAGGCTAATAAGAGCATTTGAAAGACGCTCTCTTGAACAATGACAAGAAAACTCAACAGGCATTGTTTCCAATACTTCTACATTTTCTTTTCCTAAAAGTTTTTCTAGAATTTCCTCAGGAGACAATCCTTCTTGAATAAGCTTAGAAATTGGCGGCACTTTACTTAGACTTTCTTCAATTGCTGTGATTGTTTCCTCATCAGTACCAGGCATAAGCTGAATAATAAATCCTCCTGCAGCTAAGATGCTGTTATCTGGATTTACAAGCACCCCTAATCCAACAGATGAAGGCACTTGTTCAGATGATGCAAAGTAGTACGTAAAGTCATCTCCAAGTTCTCCAGATGCAAGGGGAACTTGACCTGTAAAATGATCTCTTAACCCCAAGTCTTTTACAACGGTAAGCATTCCTGTTGAGCCAACAGCTCTTGAAACATCTAATTTGCCTGGCGCTTTAGAAGGAAAGTGTGTTTGAGGTTTTGAAACATAACCACGTACATGTCCTTTTGCATCGCTATCAACAATGATTGCGCCAATCGGACCTCCTCCTTCTACCTTTACTGTAATTTTGTTTTCACCTTTTAACATGGCTCCCATCATAACGCTCGCTGTCATTGCACGCCCAAGGGCTGCCGAGGCTGTTGGCCATGAATTATGTCTTCGTTGAGCTTCTCCAACTGTTTCAGTTGTCTGAACTGCATATGCGCGAATTTGGCCATTATAAGCCAACGCTTTTACAAGATAATCTTTCATCCTTTTAAAACACCTTCCTTGGTTTAAATTAGCTCAAAATTACGAGCATATATTAACTGAAGTCCCTTTAACGTTAAGAACGGGTCCACAATATCAATCATATCTGACTCTGTTGCAATTAAATTAGCTAATCCTCCTGTAGCAATTACTTTTGTTTCAGGAGGAGCTTGAGCTTTCATACGGGACACAATTCCTTCTACTTGTCCTACATATCCATATAAGATACCAGATTGCATTGCTGTAACCGTATTTGTACCAATAACACTTTCAGGTTGCACAATCTCAATCCGAGGAAGCTTTGAAGTTCTAGAATAAAGAGCTTCTGTAGAAATATTAATTCCTGGCGCAATTGCGCCTCCTCTATAATGTTTCTTTTCATCAACATAGCAATACGTAGTGGCTGTACCAAAATCAATAATAATTAAAGGAGTTCCATAATGATGAATGGCTCCTACAGCATTAACAATGCGGTCTGCTCCTACTTCTCTTGGGTTGTCATACTTAATGTTTAAGCCTGTCTTCACTCCTGGACCTACTATAACAGGTTTGAGATGAAAATACTTTAGACACATTCTTTCAAGTGAAAACATTATAGGGGGAACAACAGAAGAAATGATAATTCCTTCTATTGAAGCAAACGTTAATCCAACATGATTAAAAAGCTCTTTAATTACCATGCCAAATTCATCTTCTGTTTTATTACGGCCCGTTTCGATACGCCAATGATATTTTAACTCATTTCCTTCATAAACACCTAATACTGTGTTTGTATTTCCCACATCTATAACAAAAATCAACGCCCATCACCACTTTATCTTTATTTCTATCCTCATCTCACTCTATATTACATAAAAAAGTCGGGCGTTTCTATTCTTTCATAATTTACCCGTTCATCACCTATGTTAACAATAAAAAAGGCGCTCAGTTGAGCGCCTTTTTTTTATTCGTTCTTATCTTCTTGATCTTCATCTTCTTTTTTCGGTTGGATGTTTACTTTCACATCTTCCCCATTTTCCTCAGGCTGAGGTTTTTTAAGAGATAAATTACGGTCTCCTTCTGGAAGCTTACCATCTTCGAAAAGACTACGGATTTGCTTCGCTTCTAATGTTTCAACCTCAAGAAGTGTGTTTGCAATCAAGTCAAATTGTTCACGATGATTAACAATGATCTCTTTTGCACGTGCATAACATTCTTTAATGATACGCTGAACTTCTAAGTCAATTTCATGAGCAATTGCATCACTGTAGTTTTGTTCGCTATTGATATCGCGTCCTAGGAACACTTGACCACCTTGTGATTGACCAAACTGCATTGGCCCAAGCTTATCACTCATTCCGTATTCAGTAACCATTTTACGAGCAATACTTGTTGCACGTTGGAAGTCATTGTGAGCTCCTGTGCTTACTTCGCCAAATGTTACTTCCTCAGCTACACGTCCACCAAGTAGACCTGTAATCTTATCAAGAAGCTCTGGCTTCGTCATGAAGTAACGATCTTCTTTTGGAAGCATTACAGCATAACCACCAGCTTGGCCACGAGGCACGATTGTTACTTTATGAACCATATCAGCTTCATCAAGAACAAGTCCAATGATTGTATGACCTGATTCATGGAAGGCAACAATATTACGCTCTTTCTTCGAAATAACGCGGCTCTTCTTCGCAGGACCTGCGATAACACGATCTGTCGCTTCATCGATATCAGTCATATCAATTTTCTTCTTATCAAGGCGGGCAGCTACTAGAGCAGCTTCGTTTAATAAGTTTTCAAGATCGGCACCAGAGAATCCTGGTGTACGAAGAGCAATCGTACGTAAATCAACAGACTCATCAAGCGGCTTGTTGCGAGCATGTACACGAAGTACTGCTTCACGGCCATTTACATCTGGACGATCTACCGTAATTTGACGGTCAAAGCGTCCTGGACGTAGTAATGCAGGGTCTAGAATATCAGGGCGGTTTGTTGCAGCAATAATGATAATTCCTTCATTCGCTCCGAAACCATCCATTTCAACAAGCAATTGGTTTAGCGTTTGTTCACGCTCGTCATGGCCGCCGCCTAATCCAGCGCCACGTTGACGACCTACTGCATCAATCTCATCTATAAAGATAATACACGGTGCATTTTTCTTCGCATTTTCAAACAAGTCACGAACACGAGAAGCTCCGACACCGACAAACATTTCAACGAAATCAGAACCACTGATGGAGAAGAATGGTGTTCCTGCTTCACCAGCTACAGCACGAGCAAGTAATGTTTTACCTGTCCCTGGAGGTCCAACAAGAAGAACCCCTTTTGGAATACGTGCCCCTACTTCTGAGAATTTGCGAGGATCCTTCAAGAAATCAACAACTTCAACAAGTTCTTGCTTCTCTTCGTCAGCACCCGCTACGTCTTTAAACTTAACTTTTTTCTTCTCTTCGCTATAAAGTTTAGCTTTACTTTTACCAAAGTTCATTACACGACTGCCGCCGCCTTGAGCTTGGTTAAGTAAGAAGAAGAAGAGAATAAAGATAATAATAAACGGAATGATGGAAGTAAAGAAAGTCACCCATCCGCTTGTTTCCTCAGCTGGTTTATAATCAACATCTGCTGATTGAAGTTTATTATCTAGTTTTTCAACAATTTGACCTGTATCTGGTACAAACGTAACAAATTCTTGGTCTTTGCTGTATGAATCTAATTGACCTCGAACTTCCAGCACACCTCGCTCAGGTTTTAAAGTAACGTGGTCTACTTCACCTTTATCAAGATGTTCGATAAATTTATTGTAATTAAGCTGTGTTGTTTGGTTATTTGAACCACTAAAAATGCTAACAACACCAATAATTACCAAAAATATCAGTAAATAAAATATGGTATTACGGAAGATCCGATTCATTACTTACCTCCTCCCACAGTAAACAAATCATACTCAATAGTATCATAGAAAATTCAACCTATACAACAAATACACCCTGCCATAGACCCTTATGTTCTTATGATGAATATACTTCTGGTTTTAAGACGCCAATGTAAGGCAGGTTGCGGTATTTCTCTTGATAATCAAGACCATAACCAACAACAAATGCGTTTGGCACTTCAAATCCAATATAGTCTGCTTCAATATCAGATTTACGTCCTGATGGCTTATCAAGAAGTGTTACAATTTTGATTGATTTAGCTTTGCGGTAACGGAAAAGCTCGACTAAGTAACTTAGTGTTAATCCACTATCAATAATATCTTCGATAATTAGGATGTCGCGTCCTTCAACAGATGTGTCTAAATCTTTAATAATCTTGACTTCGCCTGAAGAAACGGTAGAATTCCCATAGCTTGACACATCCATAAAGTCCATTTCTAAGTATGTATCTACTCGTTTGAGTAAATCACCCATAAATGGCATAGCACCTTTTAAGACGCCAATAGCGAGTGGGAAACGATCTTTGTACTCTTCTGATAATACTTTCCCTAATTCTTTTACTTTTTCTTGCAACTGTTCTTCACTAATTAATACTTCTTTAATGTCTTCCTTCATGTACCTGCTTGCCTCCTAGAAGTTGTTTGCTACTTATAGTATAAGGTAACATACTTTTGTTCCTGTATGTTGTCTACCTCATAATGGGATTTTTTCAATCCTGGTATCCAAAGGATTTCCTCGTTATCCAACACAATAATTGGCCAAGCTTCACGTTCAGATTTCGGAATTTTGTTATCAATGAAGATATCCTTTACTTTTTTCCTCCCATTCATACCTTTTAAACGTATTTTATCACCTGTTTTTCGACTTCTTACAATCAAATTTGGTAATTTTGCTTTTTCGTTTAAAGGTAAATGAAAAAAGTCGTGGCCTTTCTTAAGCTTTCCTGTTTCAGTTTTATGTATTTCACAAACAATTTCGCGACCTGTTGGTAACGTAACTCTTCCAGGTATGTGCAAGGAAAAACAGTACGGCTCGACTCTTGGCTTTTCAAAAGTAAATAAACATGTTTCATAAGAGCGAATAACATATAAGCCTTTAGGGAAATGAAGCATCCCAGAAGGTTGCTCCTCTTTGAAAAAAGCGAAAAGCTGATCGATATGCGCCGAGGATAAAGCTAGAGGAATCTCTTTATAGAGATAGTTTAATATTAGTTGAATCCCCCTCCTTTGTAAAGGTTTCCGCATTCTTAAAAAGTCCTGCCGTAAAAGCTTTACATATTCAGGCGTTTTATCAACTATTACTGTATTCATCATATCATAAGTTAATTCCTCTAAATAGCTTTGATCTTCTAATAAATTTTCACTAAATTGCTGAAAATGTGTATGAACATGCTCATTTTCTTTTTTAAAGAATGGAAGAAGCTTTCGAAAGCGATTTCTTGTGTATTTATCATCACTATTCGATGGATCTATGCGTGGGTGCAATTCATAGTGTTGACAATATCCTTCAATCTCATCCTTTTTAAGAGTTAAAAAAGGGCGAATGAGAGATCCACCGGCAAAAGAGCGTGAAGGAGCCATTCCTGCCGCCCCTTTCATTGTCGTTCCTCTTGTCAACCTCATTAAAATTGTTTCAACTTGATCATCTCCATGATGAGCAAGAGCCAATTTTGTCCCTTTGTGCTTTTTCATTACATCTTCATAAAACTGATAACGACATTCTCTCGCTGCAATTTGAGAACTCAAATGGTGTTTTTTCTTATATGCTTCTACATCTATACTTATAGCTTCACATGGGATATCATGCTTAAAGCAAAAATTTTTCACATATAGAAGATCCTCTCTAGATTGTTCTCCTCGGAACATATGGTCAAGGTGAGCTGCTACCACTTCGATATTCCACTCTTTTTTTAGGCTCCAAAGCAAGTGTAAAAGAGCTAGAGAATCAGGTCCTCCCGAAACTCCTACAATAACATTATCATTTTCTTTCAGTAAACAATGTTTTCTTATAAACTTTTCAACTTTTGTCTTCATCTTTGTCATCCTTATACTTTGCGTCTCTCTCTAGAGTAAATGATGAGGAAGTATGAATAAAGAATTTTGTTCAAATAATAACTACCAAACTTGTATAAAAAAATAAACAAAATAAGCAATAGCTACAGATATAAGAAGAAAAAACGTTTCAGCTGTTCGTTTCTTTTTACGCTTGACGCGCCTTCTACGCCCTGTCGTCACATAAGTAGTGTTGTTTGCAGAGGGTGAAGATTGAGGTTTTTTATCTCCTCCTTTAACAACGTTTAAAATATCATTTTTCATGTGACTTGCTGCACTATATTCCCCTTTTAAGGCTTTCATAAGCGGCTTTTTATATGGACGAAGAATCTTTTTTTCATCAATACACCTTTCAAGCTGCTTTAATGGCTGCTCTTGCTTTGAGAACTGCTTTGGATAAGCTCCATTGATAAGAATCATAGCAACAGCAAATAAATCGTAAGGTCCATCTGCTTTCCTTGATCCTAATCCCCAATATCCACGATCAAAGAATTCGGTAAACTCTTTAATAGCTCTACCATGCTGTGTCGTTCCTCCAACATCTAACAAGCGAAGTCTAAATGGATTTGTGGTTACAATTAAATTGTCGGGCTTTAGATCTCCGAATGTCCAACCTGCTTGATGCAAACCTTCCAAGTCTCCGAGAAGCTGAAGAACAAGAACGCTTAACCATTCCTCCCCTTTGCGAGAAATAAAGGGAAGAAAACCTTCTCCTTTTAAATATTCCATTACATAAAAAGAAAGCATCACTGTTCCTTGTTTTACAGCCCAGTCATCTACATCTAACAAAGAAGGTCCAAGGACTTTGCCATGGACCTTACTTAGCTGTTTTAGCACATTTACCTCTGCTGTTACAGACATATTTGCAAAGCTAATTTTCAAAGCTACCTGTTCGTCATTCTCATTTTGAGCAAGATACACAACTCCTGTTGCACCTTCTCCTAACTTACGTACAATGTAATATTTATGAGAATGCCATTTTCCTAAAATAGCTGTCCCTGATTTTATATTACAAACCTGATTCCTCAATTGATCTCTCATCATATTCTTCAAGCCGCCCTCTCGTTGAGCGTTTTTTCTTAAAATGTTTTACTGCTTCTTCAAGTGCTGGACCTGTTGGGGTAATTCCTCCAGCTGTGAGCTTTGGAAAAATTGCTGAAACTTTATTAAGATTAGGGGTCCAGTCTAGAAGCTTCTCTACATCTTTCTTTTTCCCAGGAAATAAAAAGATAGAGTAATTGTTATATCCAATTCGTGCATTTAAACTTAGCGATAAATCAAGCAGCGCCTCTTTAACCGTTGGTAGTTTACTTTTCATACTTGCACTCATATCTACCAGAATAAGAATATCTAAATTGGATGTTTCACCTAAATCATCTACAACTTCCATCACTTCCCCACGCTTCTCTGGAGGAAGGTCTTCCAAATTCGTTTCAGATCCTAAAATTTGTTGAAGTTCTTTGTTTACAACCCCATGAATAGTTTGAGTCATCGCCTGGCGTGTAACCATCTGGACTGTTTGAGATAAATTTTGTGCATAGACAACTTGACTAACGCCTCCACCAGACATTGCGATGTTCTCAATCTCATTTGTACTCTGTTCATCAATCAAATCCTTTTCCATAACTCCAATGACATTTACAGTAATGCCTTGTTCTTTTGCAAGAGCAGCCATTGCAACTGGATCTTCCCCAGTGTTTGAATAACCGTCTGTAATTAATAGAATTTGTTTAATTGTCCCGTTTCGCACAAGATCTCCTCCTCAAATTCGGTATTACCATCATGGACGAAAATGTCTAGGTATATACCTTATAAGAGAAGGAGATCTCATTGTTTATGCTTGTTTTTGGGCTTTAGAATGAACAGGGATCGATGACCATTTTGGAATGTTATGCTGAATCTTTGTCACAACAACCGTCATGTCATCATCAATCACTCCTGCTTTTGTTCTAATCACTTCTTCCATGATAATGTCCGCTACCTCTTGTGGATGATCTGTTTCAATCTCGCTAATCTTGCGTTTCATCCACATTTCGTAATTTTCAACGTGGCGAGGTCCTTCAAATACCCCGTCACTCATCATAATAAGCAAATCTCCAGCCTTTAATTTCTCACTTACAACATCAACTTCAAATTCGTCAATAATTCCAATTGGTAGATTATTAGCTTGTATTTTAATAATTTTGTTCCCGCGCTTGATAAAACTTGGAATTGAACCAATCTTAAGGAATTTGGCATTCGCATCTTGTAAATCTACCATAGCAAGATCAAGCGTTGAGTACATCTCCTCATTTGTTCTTAATGCCAAAATAGAATTCACAGATTTAATGGCCATTTTTTCTTCAATACCTGTTTTGAGAATTTGTTTTAAAAGCTGAAGCGTATCTGTACTTTCACAATGTGCACGCTCTCCATTTCCCATTCCATCGCTAATTGCAATAGCGTGTTTATTGCGACTAAGTTCAATGATGGAATAACTATCCCCAGAAATAAATCCACCGCCTTTTGCCGCATGAGCTACCCCTGTTTCTACAACATAAGCTTGTGCAGAACAGAAAGAAGCATGACAATATCCTTGAGGGTATGGAGCACATTTTTCCTCTTTTACAATTACAGTTTCATTTAAAATATCTGAAAGGAGCGGCGCAATAAGTTTTTCACATTCCCCCCGTCCTTCACAATAAGGAACCCACATTTCAATATCAACATTTCCTTGTTCAAGGTTATAGATTTCAATCTGATTCACTTCTATCCCAAACCCTTTTAAAGCCTCAACAATCTGCTCCTCTTGAACATAAAGGTGCTGACGCTCTTTTTGAATCTCATCAGCAAAATCCTTCATTACTTGAGAAACACCTGAGAGCTGCTCTGCCACAATTTTGCGACTTTCAATAATTTGTTGCTTGAGCTGCTTGTTCGCATAGAAATAGGTGAGTTCCTTTTCCATTGTCTCAATCATTTTTTTCGATTTCACACAATGCTTGTCCCATTCACGATTCAAGCGTTGATTTGTTTTCATCGTTCCATTCTCAACTTCTTGCATAATCTCTGTCATATAATCATATGTTGTATCAAGCTGTGCTCCCCAGCACTGCTCTTTCTTAAAACATAATTGACACGTTTTTTCTGTCACATTACTTAAAAAGTAGTCAACTTCCTTTTCTTCATTCTGCTCGTTATCATAAAATGTATTTTTAGAAAAACTAGAAGACAAGGCTTCAAATACATTTGAGAACTGTTCAACACGATTAGCTGTTACATCACGTACTTTTCGCAAATATTGCTGTTGCTCATTGCTGTGTTCAGCTGTTCCAGGAACAAGTTTGCTAATTTTGCCGATTATCCCTTTTGGTGTCAGTAAAAATAAGCCAACAGCAACAAGGGATTCGTATAAGTTGAGTGAAAGAATCTCATCTGGCTTGCTGTACAAGCTAATAAGCAATGTCCCAACGATAAGACCTAACGATACGCCAAGTTTCTTCCCGTCCTTTAATAACCCCCCTAGAAGACCTGAAAAAGCAAGCAAACTCATTTCATACAAACTTGAGACATTTGCGAGACTTAGAATTAAACCTGTCACAACCCCAACTGTTGAGCCAACAGTTGCTCCTGCTACAAAAGCAAAAACAATAACCAAGTAACGAGATAAAATATGTTCAACGGAAAGCCCATAAATTTCCCATCCAATTGTTCCTGTCATAACAGAAGCAAGAAGGATGATTAAACAAATTACTTCTTCTATCTTTAAAGCATGTGGATTAATCTTTTGTGAGATAAGCGGAATACTTTGAAGGAAAATCATTGTTAAAATAAAGCTTAAGCCTGACTCTACAACTGCAAGTGTAACGTCATATACTGTAAGCGTCCAAGCTGATGTGTAAGAAAGAGAGAGGTTCACAATAAGCATTGTCACAAAAACGATAAGCGGTAGTTTTCGCGCAGGTTCAACTGAGAGAAATCCACTTACTTTGTATAAAATGAGGAAGGCAAAAACGCATAACAGGACAAAGGCACCTTTCTCAACGGAAATGGTAAATGCCCCACCCAGAACGGCTAAAGCACTTACCCCGAGCTTCTCTTTCTTCATAACATAAACCGCTGCTACAAACGGAAGAGCAAACGGCATAATCTCCATAAGAATAAGAGCTCGTCCTAATAAAAATCCGGTAATCAGGATGAGTAAACCACTTTGAAACAGCAGATTCTCCAACTTAAGCTGAAGACCTAGGAAAAATTTTGACGTCTCCTTCTTTGTTCGATCTGCTACTAAATTCGGGATTGGACTGGCATAGTTTCTTTCTGTCTTCTCCACTTCGTTCACCACCTGTATAGAAATACTTAGTGCTCATTATACAGAGGACAACTTCTTTTTTTTGTCAAAAGAAGGGATTGTTTAAAAAAATCGTTCGACTCTTTTCTACTGAACTTTCAAAAACTATACAAAATGTTAGACTCTTCTCTATTAAGCTCTAAGATAAATGGCGTAACTCGTTATAAAAGTGGTTTATTTCTCTTTATGTACAAAATGTATTGACACTTCTCTATAGTCATAGTATGATTTAATTTGTCTTTAATTGGCGGTGTAGCTCAGCTGGCTAGAGCGTACGGTTCATACCCGTGAGGTCGGGGGTTCGATCCCCTCCGCCGCTATTTCTACAAAAACCCCTTCGTACATTTGTCGTACGAAGGGGTTTTTTCGTTTTTCCGCTTTTTCTGCATTCCTTTAATACTACTATGTCTCCTAACATTTCAATTTTCTCATTTTCCAAAAATAAAATTCTTACTTTATTTCTTATATCGAAATAAAACTTTACTTCTTAAAAACCCCATTAATTAAAAGATATAAATATAAAATAAACTTTTCTAAAATATTAAATCGATTATTAATTTATTAAATCCATGGATTAGCGACACGTTTTGATAATTGTCAGTCTCCTCACTAAATGTTAACCTTTATTATTATAAAGTTAACACTTAGTAGAAATGGAGTGAAAGTTATGTCAAAATGGACTAATTTAGCTAGAAAAGTATTAGAAGGTGAACTACTAGAAAAGAAAGAGGCACTAGAAATTCTTGAAGCTCCTAATGATGAAGTTCTCTCAATCATGGATGCTGCTTATACTATTCGCTCTCATTATTTTGGGAACAAAGTAAAGCTCAATATGATTATTAATGCCAAAAGCGGGCTCTGTCCTGAAAATTGTGGATACTGCTCACAGTCTATTGTGTCAAACGCTCCTATTGAGAAATACCCTATGCTAGACAAGGAAACAATTATAGCAGGAGCACAGGAAGCTATAAAACGTCAAGCAGGGACCTACTGTATTGTGGCAAGTGGTAGAGCCCCTTCAAAACGAGACGTGGAGGAAGTTGCTAGGGCTGTGGAAGAAATTACAAAGACAACCTCTCTAAAAATTTGTGCATGTTTAGGATTTCTTAATGAAGAAAAAGCACAAAGACTACAGCAAGCTGGTGTTCATCGTTATAATCACAATCTCAATACCCATCGAGATAACCACTCTTCCATTGTATCTACTCATACATATGAAGATAGAGTAAATACAGTGAACGAAGTGAAGAAATCAGGGATTTCTCCTTGCTCAGGCTGTATTTTTGGGATGGGTGAAACAAATGAACAAATCTATGAGATTGCTGTTTCACTGAGAAATCTTGATGTTGATTCAATTCCTGTTAATTTTCTTCATGCAATCAAAGGTACTCCGTTACAGGACCAAAAACCGCTAGAACCATTAGCATGCTTAAAAATCCTTGCTCTCGTGAGATTTATCAATCCAAGCAAAGAGATTCGTATTTCAGGTGGTCGTGAAGTAAACCTTCGCTCTCTTCAGCCTCTAGGGCTCTATGCAGCTAATTCTATTTTTGTTGGTGATTATTTAACAACAGATGGACAAGAGGCAGAATATGACCATAAAATGATTGAAGATTTGGGATTTGAAATCGAGGAATGTGCACTATAAAAAAAGAGCAGCCTAATCATTAGGCTGCTCTTATGCGTATCTATAAAAGATGAGCATTATTACTCACAGTAGTTCATTTATCGCTTCATCAGCAGCAAGTTAACCTCTTCTCGCTCCACGACCGCCACGTTTTGACTCTGTGTTACGTTTTAGGGAAGCAAGACGATCTTCACTATCCTTTAAAAAACGCGACATTTTTTGCTCAAAGTTCTCTGTATTTGGACGATTGTTAGGACGTTCTTGACGCTTTCTTGGTGGACGATATGAATCTTTTGCTTTCTTAATTGATAAGCCGATCTTTCCATCTTTCTCGATATTGATGACCTTTACTTCTACTTGATCACCAACTTGAAGATGTTCGCGAATGTCTTTTACATAGTTGTCAGCTACTTCACTAATGTGAACAAGTCCAGTTGTACCTTCTGAAAGCTCAACAAACGCTCCGAAATGTGTAATACCTGTTACTTTACCTTGTAACTTGCTGCCTACTTCGATTGACATAAAAAAAATGCTCCTCCTTAAAATGTAAAAAAGTCAATTTATTATATATTATACAAAACTAAATTTCACGCTGTCAACGCACATAAGGTGCCGTTAATCTTTTACATTGAAAATAATTTGTCCATCTTCAGTTAAGAAATAATCTTTTCCCGCTAACTTCTTTATATAATCATCGTCGTTCAACTGCTTAATCTCTGTATTGAGGCTTTTCTCTTTCTTCTCAAGCTTCGTTAATTCTTCTGTTAACTGCTTATGTTCTGCTTTCTTCTCTTCAATGGCTGACTGCTGGGAAAAAAGCTTTACAGTAATAAAGATACTAAAGATGAGAGCAAAGATGCCAAAAACAGTGAGACGCCTAATAAGTCCAACGCGGCGACGACTTTTGGAATCCAGTTGTTTTTGTTGGGTTTCCACATGGCTTGAAGGTAGCGAGGTTACATTTTTACTTTTTCTTACTCCCACGTTCACTACTCCTCCTTTTTCCGTTTCCAGAACAGCAAGTACTGTTTAAGCCCAATTGTTATATTCTTGATTTTTACGGAAAATCCTTTTAAAGATTGAAAAAAACGGTAACAAAATTGTTGGACTGAAGTCGGCAACATTCTCCAAATGATTCTGAGAAGCCAAGCTATGGGGAATAAGAAAATCTTCAACACAGTAAGTGTTACAGTGAAAAGAAGATTACCTACATAAAGTACGATGGCAATAAGAGCCTGGATAATGAACCATATTGGTTTAACAACAAGTCCTTTTATAAGTCGAACGACAAATAAGTATAGAGAAACGACGGCTCGTACAAGAAAGGTTAACAGCGATTGATACGGTTTCTTAAATAAGCTTTGATATGCGGAAAAACCACATAAAAGGGCAAGAAAAATATAGAACCGTAGCTCCCCTTCATTTACAACGAACAATACATAGAAGATAAGAACGGCTTGCAGAAGCCAAAATACAATATCATGGCAAAATACAATCCAGCGAGAAACTAACTGTCGATTAAAGAAAAAACGATACGTATCAATGGCAGCCCCAAGGTATGATCCTGTGAGCGCCATTGCTACCATCGTATAAAACTGAACATTTAGGGTCATCGGAACAGCTTGCTAAAGAATCCTTTAGCTTTCTCCGACTGATTTGCCTCTAGATACACTATATCAAAAATTTTACCTTTAATCGATACGATTCCCTTATCTACATCTAAGTTCTTCATTTGTAAATTTTGTCCTCTTATTGAAAGGAAACCCATTACCGTCTCAAGCAAGAATTCTTCTGTATCAAAACTCTCCACTTGCTTTACACCTGTAATATCAAGAAGTCTACGCCCTTTCATCACTATATCGTGGTTGGGTGCACTTGTATCCTTCGTGCCCCCTGTCATATCATGATATTGATTCATTGTCCCCTCACCTCATCTAATAAATTCATGAGATCCTCACACGAATCTTTTCACATTAGGTATATGAGGTGGAAGGGCTATTTAGAACAAGCCTACTTTCTTTCTGATGTATACTCTTCTTTTACAATTGTATAAAGAGAAGATGCTTCTTCTTTTTTAGCTGTTTCTTGAAGTGCATTAATTTTTACCGTCACTTCTTTTGTGCCAAATTTAATCTTTAAAACATCATTCTCTTTTAATTTTGTACTAGCTTTTGCTTCTTGGTCGTTAACAGTGATACGACCTTGATCCGCCACTTCTTTTGCCAATGTACGACGTTTTATTAATCTTGATACTTTAAGAAATTTATCAAGTCTCATGTTACTCACCTTTCTATCTATAAACCTTTTTTCTTTGCTTCATTCCAGAACTCATCAAGCTGCTCAAGAGAAAAATCTCTAAAGTTCGCCCCTCGTTCTTTTACCCGTTCTTCAATATAATTGAACCTATTTATGAATTTTGCATTGCTTTTAGTCAAGGCTACTTCAGGATCAATTTTATAATAGCGAGCCACATTAACAACGGCTGTTAAAATGTCACCGAACTCTTTCATCATTTCTTCGGTCACTTCTGTTGATTTTTTAACTTCTTGTTTAAATTCTTCGAGCTCTTCTTGTACTTTATCGTACATTGGAGCAACATCATCCCAGTCAAAGCCCACTTTAGACACTTTTTTCTGGATATGATAAGCCTTTAAGAGTGAAGGCATTGATTGTGGAATTCCGTCTAAAATAGACTCACGCTCTTGCTTCTCTTGTTTTTTAATTTCTTCCCAATTTATTAACACATCTTCCACATTATTTGCTTCTTTCTTGCCAAAAACGTGGGGATGGCGACGAACCATTTTCGCAGATATACCTTCAATCACATCATCAACCGTAAACATGCCTTCATCTTCTCCAATTTGAGCATGCAGCATTACTTGAAGAAGGATGTCTCCGAGCTCTTCTACAATATGATCATCGTCCCCATTATCAATTGCTTCAATAAGCTCGTACGCTTCCTCTAACACGTACGATCGTAGTGACTCATGTGTTTGCTTTTGATCCCACGGACAGCCGTCAGGGCCCCTCAATGTTGCAATAATAGAGCGAAGTGTTGGAAACTGTTTGTACAAAACTTCTTCATCTTTCACAGGAGGTATGTAAAGCGTTAAAAGATTATCAACCTCTCGAATATGATGATCAAGTTCGTATAACTGCACTTTTTGAACGTTTTCGTTCTGACTTCCTGCTGACCTTACAATATAAACGGGATACTCGTCAGGAAGTTTCTCCATTAGAACAAGTTTTACATCTGAAGCAACAAATCCATCATAAACTTGAGCAATGATTACATGTTGTGTAACTTGAATTTCTTCCTTCTTTAGGCTTGTTCCATCAAGAAGTTGAAATCCTTCGATAGGATCTATTTCCACTGCCGTAAATAACGGATCTAAAAAGCTTTGACCTCCGCTAATTTCAATTTCCACTTCTTTCTCTTTCCCTTTTTGCAAAAGAAGCTGTACAGTCTGTTCCGCAACCATCGGATGGCCTGGTACAACGTATAATACATCTTCTTTTTCAGCTTTTTCAATTAAGACATTTGAAATATGTTCATATACTTCCTCAAATGTCTTAAACGCTTCATAACTATCATCGAAAGATTGGAAAGTAATCCCCTCTGCTTCTAATTGAGAGACGAGTGGATGGTGCTTTGTTCTAATATATCCTTCTTTTGTTCCTTGAAGAATTTTTAATGTGCCAATTGTCAGTTGATCATAGTCACCTGCACCTAGACCAAGTACTTTAATCTTTTTTGCCATTTTATCACCTTTCTTCTCTCTTCCGTCCTAACTTTGCAAGCTTGCTTCCAAGTGGGAGCATTGCGAGTTCCTTTAATGTAAACATCCCCATCTTCAAAATTGTACTCATATAAACTAGACCTCCAAGTACAACACTTGTTAGGGCAACTAGTGCATGTTGATTTCCTTCGTCTCTCACTATAACTGGCCATAAGAGTTGATAAACTATTAGAACAACCGCCATAACCAATAATGCTTTCAACACTGTATAAAGTGAGGAAAAAGAGAGCCTTGGAAGCACATGCACAACTCGCAAATACGTTACATTTCCAAATGTAATGAAAGCAAAGCACATCACAGAAGCAAACGCAGCTCCTTTTGTCCCGAAGGAAGGAACTAAAAATTCGTTTAATTGCCACTTAACAATGATACCTATCAGTACTGAGAGAGCTGGTATATAGACTCTATTCATCCCTTGAATAATAGCTGAGCTTGTTGCAGCTAGAGTTGTGAATGCCACTGTAATACTTAATATAGCAAGAACATCAGAGCCTCTGTAATCTCCATAAAGCATAGCATTTGTTGGTTTAATAATAAGACATAAACCACCAGCTGCTCCAAAGCCAACAACCGTTCCTACACGTAGAGCTAAGCTTGCCTTATACTGAAGAAGTCTTCGATCCTTCTGTAGAAAAGCTGTTGAAATAACAGGAACAAGGGATAAAGAGAAAGCCGTGCCAACAACCGTGCCAAGCTGAATAAGAGGCAATCCTCTATCATACACTCCCTTTAATACTTTAGCCGTAATCTCATCAATTCCTCCTGAGGTTAGCTCGCCATATAGTGTAAATGAATCAATAAGCTGCATAAACAAAAGACTCATTCCGCTTAAGCAAACCCAAAACCCTTGAGAAACTAATTTCCTTATAATACGAAAAGAGCCTAACAGACGCACGGATCCTACTTTCTCTCTCCTTAATCGAAGTACAAAGGAAAGTAAAACAATTAGTGCTGCTCCGCTGCCGATTAATGAACCTAATATAGCAGCAGCCCCTACATCGTAAATACTTTGTCTTGTTTGGATGAAAAGATACACAAAAAGCAAGATACATCCTACTCGAACGAACTGCTCCGTCACTTGTGATAGAGCGGTTGGAAACATATTATTCTCACCTTGATAATATCCTCTAATCACAGCCATGAATGGAATAAACAAGTAGGAAAGAGATACAAGCTGAATAAGAGGGGTAAGTCCTTTGTCTTCCATTGCTCCTGCAATATAATCAGCTGTTGTATATTGAAAAAGCGCAAGAAATCCACTAAATAGGAGGAGAAATACAAAGGAAACTCTAACAACTTCTCTTCGTTCTCTCTCTGAATTTTGTTCTGTTAACAATTTTGAAATGACAACAGGAAAACCAAATGTACTTAAGAACACAGAAATGCCGTAAAACGGATAAATTTGTTGATAAATATAAAATCCAATATCACCTGATAAGTAGTGATATGGAATACGATATACAGCACTTAACACTTTAGTAATGAGCCCTGAAATCGTAAGGATAATCGCTCCATTCCAAACCATTGAAGAACGAATTTTGTTTTTTCTTTTCATATCGTCTACCTTCTTTAGCCCATTTACAACACCTGTATTATATCACGCTACTTTCTATTATGCTCTATATCCCTTCACCTAAAAAAAGAAGAGATACCTAAGCAGCAAAGTGCTTGTTGATATCTCTTCTTTCTTTTATACGCTTAAGTATCTGTTTTATAAAGATAGATAAAAATAAGTAGACCTTTACTAATTATTGTTCCATTTGACGAGAAAGGAATCCAGCAGCTGTCTGAACAGCCTTGTGCTCAATTTCTGAGACTGTTCCTTCTTTTGAGAAGATAACGACAGCTCCAATTGGGTCTCCATTGGCAATAATAGGTCCAATTGTATATGACGATACTTTTTCTTCATGACCGTCTGCAAGCTCAATTGTCTTCTCTTCTGTAACAATAGTAGAACTACGATTTTCCATCGCTGTCTCAAGAAGCTGACCTACACTTTTGTTCAGATAATCCTTTTTAGATGCTCCTGCAATTGCAATGAAGTAATCTCGGTCACAAACTAAGATTGGGTTACCTAAACTGTCATATAATGCTTCAGCGTATTCTTTCGCAAAGTCACTTAATTCGCTGATTGGTGAGTATTTCTTTAAAATTACTTCACCATCGCGATCAACGAAAATCTCAAGTGGATCTCCTTCGCGAATCCTTAATGTTCTTCTAATTTCTTTTGGGATTACAACACGCCCCAAATCATCAATTCTGCGAACTATACCTGTTGCTTTCATGAAACAAAGCCTCACTTTCATAAGATGATGAATAATTGGTCATGGTTGAATTTATCACCAATGTTGAAGTTAGTATCCTTCACATATTAACTTCTATACGTAAATAGTTGGTTTTTTTATAAAAAGCGACGTTTTATACGATTTTATGCCACATTTAGTCATTACTACCCCATTATGGAGTGTTTTGAACAGAAAGACAATCGTTGTTAACATAATATTGGCTACTTGTAATATTTTAATTTTAATGTCATATTTGTCATTAATGTATCATTCTAGAAAGAGTGCTTTGTTCATAAAAAGTTAGACAGATTTCACCTTTTGTTCTTTTCGAACATCTTTTAGATTTTTTACGAATTTCAAAATCATTGGAAGCCATTCAGCTTCTTTTAGACGGTTTATATTCGCTACAACTTTGACACGGTTTCCTTCCATACCAAACCCCATCATTCGTCCAAACTCATTTCCTAACTGAAATAGCTTCTGTCCATCAATCTCAGCACTTGCCTTCTCAGTTAGGAGAATAGAGATTTCTGTCTTAGATTGCATAACAGATTCTACTCCATTCTCAGCTGCATACACTTTCATTTCAGCAACTTTAAATAAGTAGCCCACTTCAGCAGGATAATCACCAAAGCGATCAATCATTTCTTCTTTCAAATCTTCAAGATCTTCAAGACTTTCAATACCGCGGAATCGTTTGTACATATCAATTTTCATTCTACCGTCTACAATATACTGATCTGGAATGTAGGCATCAAGATTAATATTAATCTCAACATCCACTTTCTCTTCTTCACCGCTGCCTTGTCTCTCTTCAATTGCTTCTTTAAGCATTTGGGAGTATAAATCAAAACCAACAGAGTCAATAAAGCCATGCTGCTGGGCTCCTAGTAAGTTCCCTGCTCCACGAATGGATAAATCACGCATTGCAATCTTAAATCCAGAACCAAGCTCCGTAAACTCTTTAATTGCTTGCAGTCTTTGCTCAGCTACTTCACTTAGAGCTTTATCTTTACGGTATGTGAAATAAGCATATGCAACTCGATTTGAACGACCAACACGTCCACGTAGCTGATAAAGCTGTGAAAGGCCCATACGATCTGCATCATGTACAATCAATGTATTAACATTTGGAATATCAACACCTGTTTCAATGATAGTTGTGCTCACTAAAACGTCATATTCTCCTTCTAAGAAACTTAACACAGCTGCTTCAAGCTCCGTTTCGTTCATCTTACCGTGTGCATACGCAACACGTGCATCAGGAACAAGGTTTGAGATTTCTTCTGCTTTACGCTCAATATCTTCTACACGATTGTAAAGGAAGTACACTTGCCCATCTCTAGCAAGTTCGCGTTCAATTGCTTCCCTTACAAGTGGAGGGTTATATTCAAGCACATAAGTTTGCACAGGAAAACGGTTTTCAGGAGGTGTTTCAATAACAGATAAATCACGAACTCCAAGCATCGACATATGCAGTGTTCTTGGAATTGGCGTTGCTGTCAATGTTAGAACATCAATATTAGCTTTTAGCTGTTTTATTTTTTCCTTATGTGTAACGCCAAAGCGCTGTTCTTCATCAATAATAAGTAATCCTAAATCTTTATACTTAATATCTTTAGAAAGCAAGCGATGTGTTCCAATTACAATATCTACAACCCCTGATTTTAGTCCTTTTGCTGTTTCTTGTTGCTGCTTTCTTGTTCTAAAACGGCTTAAAAGACCAATATTTATTGGATATTCTTGAAATCTTTCACGGATTGTTTCATAGTGCTGCTGAGCTAGTATTGTAGTCGGCACAAGAAAAGCCACTTGTTTTCCTTCATGAATGGCTTTGAATGCTGCTCTTATAGCAACTTCGGTCTTTCCGTATCCAACATCTCCACAAAGAAGACGATCCATAGGACGGATGCGTTCCATATCCTTTTTCACTTCCGCAATTGAGCGCAGTTGATCTTCTGTTTCTTGATATGGGAAAGATGCCTCAAATGCACGCTGCATATCACTATCAGGAGCAAATGGATATCCCTTGCTTGCTTCACGTTCTGCATAAAGTTTAATAAGATCATCTGCGATATCTTGAACAGATGCCTCTACTTTACGCTTCACTTTCTTCCAGTCGTTACCGCCCAATTTATAGAGCTTAGGCTCTTTGCCTTCAGAACCAACATATTTCTGTACTTGGTCAATCTGTTCAACAGGGACGTATAGTTTATCTGTGCCTTCATATCGGATGTTCAGATAATCTTTGTGAAGACCGTTGATTTCTAACGTTTCAATGCCTAGATATTTACCGATCCCGTGATTGACGTGAACAACATAATCACCAACATTAAGCTCTGAATAACTTTTAATTCGCTCTGCATTTGAAAGTTTTTGACGTCTCTTTGATTTTTTAACACGCTTCTTAAATAACTCTTCTTCTGTAATCACAACTAGCTTCTGCATTGGGAGCTCAAATCCAGACTGTAAATCACCTTCTACAATTTGAATTGTGCCTGGAATAAGCTGAGAATCCTCTTTCAAAATAATAGAGTCAAGATCATAGTCGCGAAGAACAGACTCCAGTTTATCTACTCGTTCCAAAGTTGGACCAAGTACAACAATCGTAAAGTTATTTTTAACCCAACGCTCCACTTCTCCCTTGAACAAATTCATCTGCCCGTGAAACTGCTGCATTGCTTTAAAAGAGATATTTACAATGTTTTGCGGACTTGTATTTGGAACATGCTTCAAAAATAACGACATATAGATAAATGGCGCTTTATGCTTTTGAAGAAGGGTTGCCATGTTGTGAGAAAGTGGGACGTCATGTACAAATTCTCCAACCATAAGCTGATTTGTAACCCAATCAGCTTCATCTTTCTTTAACTGTTCTGATGCTTCATGTACTCTTGTAATTTCATCGAAGAACACAGCACCATTTTCAGGTAGGTAATCTAGTAAACTAGCTGGTTCTTCATAAAGAAGATGAAAATATTTTGAGACATCATCAAAAATCTGCTTATTTTTAAGCTGTTCAATCTCATATTGAACTTTTTCAACAAGCTGCTCTTTTACAGTTTCATCCTTCACTTTCTTTAAAGTTTTCGAAAGAGCTGCTTCTAGTGACTTTGCCCCTTGAATAAGCTGTTCTTCTGTAAGAAGTAGTTCTGTCGCAGGACCAATTGTAATGCTCTCTAGCTTATCTACTGAACGTTGCTCTTCAGCTGTGAAAGTTCGAATTGAATCTACCTCGGTATCAAACAATTCAATTCTGACTGGATTTTCTTCTGTAAGAGGGTAAATATCAATAATGCCTCCGCGTACGCTAAACTCTCCTGGTGTTGAAACCATTGAAGCTCGTTCATAACCAAGTCCGTTAATCTTTGCAATAGCATACTCTACATCAATGTCTACACCAACTTGAAATGTAAGCTGATTTTTATTCCAAACGGACTTAGGTGGAAGAAGTTGCAATATCCCCTGCAATGGAGCAACAACAACTCCTTTTTCTTCTCTGTTCCAGAAGTTTAACACTTCTAAGCGCTGTGCTCTTAATTCAGGACTTGCCGTACCAAATTCTGAAGCAAGTACGTCGTTTACAGGATAGAGAAATACGTCTTGTTCAGGTAACAGATTTGTAAGATCATCATGTACCTTCTGTGCTTGATATAAGTTATGGGTTACAACTAAAAGAGGCCGTTTCCCTTCCTCTTTTTCATAGAGACTTGCCATCAATACTGCGCGTGCAGAACCCGAGATCCCCGTAACAAGCTGCTCTTTAATTCCTTCTTGGACTCCATTTAAAATTCCTTCGATTTCTTTATGATGCTCGAAGTGTCTCTTTAATCCTTGCAACATCGTCTCCTCCTCTTTAAAACAACGTAACTCAAATAGAAAATGCTTTGGTATATTACAACCAAAGCGTATTACTGTATAAATGTTGAATACTGATGAAAATCTGGATTTCGTTCTAAAGCTTCTTGGCAATCTTCACAAATTACATTCACTGACATACTTCCGTCTTCTGCATATTGAATGAACGAAGTTCGTTCCTCATTTGTTAAATGATTAAATCCTAATTTCTCTGTATCAACGACTTTTTCCTCTAACGTACCTACTTTATGTCCGCAGTGTCTGCATACATAGTGAATAGACATAAAAGGTCCTCCTAAGTATTTTACCCTTAGTATGGACATGTTCTCTATATCTTATTCTATTAGCTATTGTACGTATTCATAACATTTAAAAACGGTTCATTTAGCCATTTCTCACAAGCTAGGATAGAACGTTCCATAGCTTCCTTCATGCTTATCATCTCATCATCTGTAAATCGGCCAAGAACGTAATCAACAACCTTCATATTTGTTTGAGGGCGACCAATTCCAACACGAACTCGTTTGAATTGATCAGTGTGTACGTGCTGAATAATGGACTTAATTCCATTATGACCTCCTGGGCTACCCTTCTGCCTTAAACGAATTTTACCCGCTGGTAAATCTAAATCATCATAGATAACAACAATATCTTCAATCTCCACATCGTAGTAATCCATAAGCGGACGAAGAGATTCGCCAGATAAATTCATATATGTAAGAGGCTTTAACAAGCATACTTTTTCGCCTTGAACATGCCCCATCCCAAACATTCCATTAAACTTTGTTTGATTCAAAGGAATATTGAAACGATCAGAGAGTTCATCAACAATCATAAATCCAATATTGTGGCGTGTACGCTCATATTGTTTCCCAGGGTTCCCTAAACCTACAATCACTTTCAACTTTTGGTACCCCTTTCACCTATTATTAAGTTTATTGTGCTTCTTTTATTTTAGCACAAATTGGCTCTTTCCACACAAGTAACTAACCATTTCTCTTTTAGCTACAGTTACTTGTTCATAGCAAAAGACGTAACCATTAAAAGGTTACGTCTTTTACTTTTATTCTTGACCTTTTGCTTCTTCAGTTTGTTCTGACTCTTCTGCTGCTGTTTCACCTTCAACTTCCTCTACTTGTCGAGGAGGAAGTACAGAAGCAATTGTTTCTTCTAAGTCTTCATTTGTAATTTCATACTTGCCTTCTTTTGGAATGTCCGAAATTGTGATAGAGTCGTTGATGCTTAAATGAGATACATCAACTTCAATCACAGACGGAACATCATTTGGAAGAGCCCGAACTGAAATTTCGTTTAATGCTTGTGATAACACTCCGCCATCTTTAACTCCTGCTGGCTCTCCCACAAGAGAGATTGTCACTTCTGCATCTACTTCTTCTTTCATGTTTACAACATAAAAGTCAGCATGTACAACTTGATCTTTTAATGGATCAACCTGAACATCATGTAGCATTACAGGAAACTTATCTTTCTCGACAACAAGTGTTAGCACACCGTTTCGACCTACTTCACGCATTGTTTTAATGAAGTCTACAGAATCAAGAAAAATAGACTTTGAATTTTGATTATATCCATATACAACAGCAGGAACACTGCCATTTTCACGTAATTTTCTAGTTGCTGAACGTTTTAAATCTTCACGTACTTGTGCTTGTAATTGATTACTCAATCTACTTCACCTTCCATGTTTTAGTTTCTCTTTATTTGTGTACAGTATTAGAAATACCCTTTTTTAAAGATTGCTAAACATGAAAGGTAAAATACAATTACAGATCAATCAAAAAGTGTACTAACAGATTGATCTTCATAAACGCGAATAATTGCTTCTCCAATTAGAGGTGCAACAGATAGCTGTGTTACTTTATCAATTTTCTTTTCGTCTGTAAGTGCAATAGAGTTTGTAACAACAAGCTCTTTGATTTTAGAGTTTTGGATACGATCAATCGCAGGGCCTGAAAGCACTGGGTGTGTACAACAAGCATAAACTTGTGTTGCTCCTGCTTCTACAAGTGCATTTGCAGCAAGTGTGATTGTACCTGCTGTATCAATCATATCATCAATTAAGATTGCTGTTTTTCCTTCAACTTGTCCAACGATGTTCATAACTTCTGCTACGTTTGGACGTGGGCGACGCTTATCAATAATCGCAATCGGAGCTTTTAAGCGATCTGCAAGCTTTCTTGCTCTTGTTACACCGCCGTGGTCTGGAGAAACGATTACAATATCATCTAACTCTTTTCCTTTAAAGTACTCTCCTAGGATAGGTACTGCCATAAGGTGATCAATTAAGATGTCAAAGAAACCTTGAATTTGAGGAGCATGTAAATCAAGTGCAATCACACGATGCGCTCCTGCTGTTTCAAGAAGGTTTGCTACAAGCTTAGCTGTGATTGGCTCACGAGCACGAGCTTTACGATCTTGACGAGCATAACCATAGTAAGGGATAACAATTGTGATTGTTTTAGCTGCTGCACGCTTAAGTGCATCAATCATAATAAGAAGTTCCATTAGTCGTTCGTTAACAGGTGCACTCGTAGACTGAACAATAAAAACATCACAGCCGCGAATACTTTCTTCAATGTTAACTTGAACTTCTCCATCACTAAAACGAGTAACCGAACATTTCCCTAGCCCAACTCCAATTACTTTAGCAATTTCTTCTGCTAAAGCAGGATTTGAATTTAAGGAAAAAACTTTAATTTTTTCAGAAGTATAATCTCTTGACATAATAATGAGTACCCTCCGTTAGGACTTTTTGTTATTTATTTTATTTGCATAGCCTTCTTTATTCACTTGTTTCGCACGAGCAATAGATAGTGCTTCGCCTGGTACATCATCTGTGATTGTTGAACCAGCCGCTACATATGCTCCACTTCCTACTGTAACAGGAGCAATTAAGTTAGAGTTGCACCCAACAAAAGCACCGTCTTCGATCTTGGTTAAGAATTTATTTTTCCCATCATAATTTACAGTGATTGAACCACAACCAAGGTTCACATCTTTGCCAACTTCTGCATCACCAATATAGCTTAAGTGAGAAGCTTTGCTTCCTTTACCAAAAGTAGCTTTCTTAATCTCTACAAAATTGCCTACACGTACCTCATCACCAATTGAAGATTGAGGACGAATGTGAGCAAAAGGACCAATATTTACTTTATTACCTACTTCACTATCGTGCACAACTGATTGACGAATTATTGTTTCTTCACCAATTTGGCAGTCTTTCAATTCAGAGTGTGGTCCAATAACGCTGCGTTCGCCAATTGATACTTTACCATTAATTACAACGCCAGGTAATAGAACTGTATCACGGCTAATTTCTGCGTCAGCTGAAATATATGTGTTTGCAGGGTCTTGAATTGTAACCCCATTTAACATATGTTTCTTATTAATACGCGCGCGCATTGTAGCTTCTGCTTGTGAAAGTGCGTAGCGATCATTAACACCTAGTGTTTCCGCAAAATTATCTGTTTGATATGCTAACACTTTTTCACCTTTTGATTGAAGAATCTCAACAACGTCAGGTAAGTAATATTCTCCCTGAACATTATCATTTGATACTTGAGAAAGCACAGAAAATAAGAATTCATTGTCAAAGCAATACGTTCCAGTATTGATTTCACCAATTTCTCTCTCTTGCTCTGTTGCATCTTTGTGTTCCACAATCTTTAAAACATGACCTTCTTCATTGCGGACAATACGACCATATCCTGTTGGATTATCCGTGTGTGCTGTTAGAATTGTTGCTTTTGCTTCGTTTTGATCATGATAATTTAGAACAGCTTCAATTGTTTCGCTTGTAATAAGCGGTGTGTCTCCACAAACAACAATCGTTGTTCCTTTCTTATCTTTCAAAACTGAATCTGCCTGCATTACTGCATGAGCCGTTCCAAGCTGTTCTTCCTGTAGTGCATAAAGGCTACGATCACCAAGCTGTGTTTTCACCATTTCTGCACCATGCCCAACAATTGTTACAATGCTGTCAAGGTTTAGGGTTCTTAGCTGATCTACAACATGTTCAACCATAGGTTTCCCACATACAGGGTGCAACACCTTATAAAGAGATGATTTCATCCTTGTTCCTTGCCCAGCAGCCAATATAACCGCATATCTATTTGTCATAATGGACCTCCAGTTTGTCCTTTTTATCCATTAAAAATATATCTCAAATATGAAGGTATTTCAAGAAAACGATGAAAAGTACATATTTTTTACAGAGTTTTTTGTGAAGAAAGGGGTTACAAGAAGATTTTGGAGGAAAAAACCAAAAATAAGAGCCTATAAACATAGGCTCTTTTTAAATATCATTATGAAGCTCCTGCTTCTTCAAATTCAACTTCTAGTTCACCTAATCGGTGATATTCTGCTAAAACAGCATCTTGAATTTTACCTCGAGTAGTTGAGTTGATTGGATGGGCAATATCACGGAACTCTCCATCTGGAGTGCGTTTGCTTGGCATAGCTACAAACAATCCGTTATTTCCATCGATGACTCTAATATCATGTACTACGAACTCGTTGTCCAATGTGATTGAAGCGATAGCTCGCATACGTCCGTCTGTGTTAACACGGCGTAATCTTACGTCAGTTACTTCCATCCTGTTCACCACCTTTTCATGAAGCTTTACCATAATAATTCCACAGAATTTTCTAATCTCCTTCTCTTCTACAAAAATTTTTCCTAAAAATCAGAAAAAATAGACCATTATCTTTTATTATTTTAAAAATACATGGATTTTTCTTCTTTTCAAGGTGATAAAACAAAAAAAGCTCCCTACAAATTATAATTTGTGGGGAGCTTTTCTTCGCTTTCTTACTTTACAAGAGCAATAACTTCAATTTCAATTCCTACTCCTTTAGGAAGGTTCGCAACTTCTACACAAGAACGAGCTGGTTTATGTTCAGCAAAGTAGCGGCCATACACTTCATTTACAGCTTGAAAGTCATTGATATCATCTAGAAAGACCATTGTTTTAACAACTGTATCAAATGAAGCTCCTGCTTCTTCTAGAATCGCTTGAAGATTTGCAAAGACTTGTTCTGTTTGCTCTTCAATACTTCCTTCAACAAGTGTTCCATCTGCTCTTAATGGGATTTGTCCTGAGCTATAAAGCATATTATTTACAATAATTCCTTGTGAATATGGTCCAATTGCTTGTGGTGCTTGATCTGTTTGTATGTAGCGCATACATTTTCCCCCTCAGGTTTCTTATGAATAATATTGAAAGTAATTGCCTTCTGTTACTCTTACTTGTTTTCCTCTTGTATCAACATCACAAAGTTTCACAAGAGAAATATATTCATCAACAAGACGTTCCTCAATGTCTTCTGATTCGACAAGAACGCCAATGCCTTCAACTGTAGCCTGAAATTCTTCAAGCAAGCTTATCATTCCATTTACAGTCCCGCCTGCTTTCATAAAATCATCAATAATAAGAACGCGAGACCCAATGCTTAAGCTTCTTTTAGCAAGCAGCATTGTTTGAATGCGCTTAGAAGATCCTGAAACATAATTAATGCTCACTGTTGAACCTTCTGTTACTTTACTATCCTTACGTACAATTACAACAGGTACGTTTAAATATTGAGCAACAGCATATGCAAGCGGAATTCCTTTTGTAGCTACTGTCATTACAACATCGATATCTCGATTCGCAAAAGTCGAAGCAAACAAACGTCCAATTTTGTTTACAACTTTTGGGTTACCTAAGATATCTGTTAAATATAAGTAGCCACCAGGAAGTAAACGTTCAGGGCTTTCAATCATTTCGCACAAATCATCAACAAAAGCTTTCGCTTCTTCTTTTGATGTTTTTGGAATGAATTTCACGCCTCCCGCAGCTCCTGGAAGCGTAATCAATGTTCCGATGCCTTGCTGTTCAAAAGTTTGTTTGACAATAACCATGTCTTCACTAATAGATGATTTTGCTGATTTATACTTATCGGCAAAGTATGTTAATGGAATAAGCCGTCTTGGATGCTGAAGAAAATAATGAGTCATATCAATAAGTCGTCCACTGCGTCTAAACTTCATCTCTTCCTCCTAAAATCCGTATGTTTTAAAGTAAATATAACACTATGATACGGTTTTAATCAACTACTCTTTCTCCTATGATGCGTACAGCGTACACTTTATCGCAAAAACCTTTCAATCCGTTGTACACACGTTGCATACGAGAATCATATTGAACAAGACCAAAAACAGTGGGACCACTTCCGCTCATTAAAACAGCATCTGCGCCAAATTTAATCATCTGTTCTTTAATCTGAGATACTTCTGGATAAAGATTTAATGTTACAGTTTCCAATACATTTCCAACAAGGTTACACATTTTATCGTAATCTTTCTCTTTTAATGCATCAACCATTCCATGTACATCAGGATGCTCGATGTTTTTCAGATTCAAGTTACGGTAAACTTCTGCGGTTGAAACCCCGAGTTCAGGTTTTGCTAATACTACCCAACACTTTGGAGGATGATCAATATGTTGAATCACTTCTCCGCGACCTGTTGCAAGAGCTGTTCCTCCGTATACGCAAAATGAAACATCAGAACCAATCTCTGCTCCAATTTCAGCTAACTGATCTACTGACAAACCTAAATTCCATAAACGGTTTAGTCCTTTTAAAGTAGCGGCTGCATCACTGCTTCCTCCAGCTAATCCTGCTGCAACAGGGATAATTTTTGTGATTGTAATCGTTACCCCTCTTGAAACTTTGAAGCGCTCTTTCAATAGTTGAGCTGCCTGATAAGCTAAATTCCGCTGATCATCTGGTACATATCGATTGTGAGAAGAAACATATATTTTTCCATCATATCTATCTTCAAGCTCAATTCGATCTGAAAGATCAATTGTAGTCATAATCATTTCTACTTCGTGAAACCCATCAGGACGTTTGCCTAATACATCTAATGATAAATTTATTTTTGCTGGTGCTTTCATTGAAAGCTTCATTCTCTTCACCTACTCCACGTACTACAAGTTTAAGGCTATTTTATCATAAATTATACAATTTGAATGTCTTTAATTCGACAAATTCGTGCCTACACAAAAAAGCCAAAGCGCATCGCTTTGACTTTTTCTCTTTCTTTCCAATTTATACTTGTTTATTGAGCCCTGCTTTTGCAATCTCGACTGCCCTTTTCACAATGTTTCCTGCATCCTTCGAAGTTATGGCTCCATACCCTTGTTCTTTTACAGTATCATAGAACCCAAGTTCTTTTGCTATTTCCTCTTTTGCTTTATTCGAAAGTATTGGTCTTCTAGCCATACTAACCCTCCTTCAAAACTGCGCTCATAGACATCAAAGGGATGTCTTGTTTTAGTATGTACAAGAAGAACAAAATAAAAAGCAGCAAACAAAAGTTTACTGCCCGCTTATGCTATGCTAAACCGTTAGCTGGATCTTCAAAGAACTTTAGTTGAACCGTATCCGTTAAAATATCTGTGTAGCTATAAGACACTCGCTCAAGAGAGTTTTCAGCCTGGTCTAGCTCTACGATAAAAACAGACGGATATGTTTCTGTTAAAACCCCAGAACGTTCAATGGTTTTTCTTCTTCCACCATTTGCTTTTAAAGTAAGGCGCTTTCCCAATTGCAAATCCAATGTTTGCTTAATCTCTGCCAAAGTTTTTCCCATGCTATCCACCTCGCTGACTTCATTATAGCACGTATTGTGCAATGAGTCAAATTTAAAATTATAACAATTGTACATAGATATTGTCAATATGTATTTCGCCTATATCCTATCAAAATTATTATTTTCTATTTTTCAAAATTTATGTACAAAAAAAGTCCCCTAGGCATACAGCCTGAGAGGACTTATTCTTCTAAGATATTATAAGGCATACCAGTACGAAGAAGACCTTTTGTTTCTATCCCACCTATTCCTTTTTCCCCTGTCAACGTATTGCGTAATACATCCCATACCCGAATGCGCTCAGTAAAGGGTGTAAAGCTAATTTTAGCCACAATATACACAGGATCTAGAGCATGAATGTTTACTCGAGAGGGAGAACTTGCAAAATTTGCTCCAACTCCAATAAGGGACTCAAAGTGTGATTGACAAGCCCCTGCAAAGATAACAAGCTGATCTAAATTAGGAACTCTTTTGCGCACTTTATGCACTGTCTCCACAAAATGTTTTGAGTGTCTATAGGCCTCAATTTCCCCTTTTTTTCCCTTTGATTTAGAATAAGCATCATGCCCTGTAATAACAAGGATGTCAGGACGTATTTCGTCAATTAAAGCAGGGACTTTTTGAGGCATTTCCTTCTCCAAGCAATGCACTCCATAAACAGGAATGTTAAGCTTTTCATAAAAAATTAAACACTTTTGTAAGTAGCTAGCATCTCCGTCGACGTGAAGCACTTTGCCTGGAAGTTGAAAAAAACGTTTTTCTTCCTCATACCCATTTGTTGCTTCATATTCACTTTGCTCTCGTGTTAGTTCATAATCTTGTTTAATAAGGGAAAAAGAGCGCTGGATGCGCTGCTCTTCTTTGGACTTTCTATCCATATACTCTTGCTTCTGAACTGCTTCTAGGTCATCAAGTGGAGCATCCGCCACTAGCCTCACTTCTTCTCCATATAAAACAGCAATTCCTCTCTGAATATCAATTACTCTAAATAGCACATCTCTGTTATAAGAAGATCTTGCAACGATATCACCAACATTAATATTCATGTTATTCACTCCGTCACAGCCTCAAAGTCGATTTGTTAAAACAAACTTATCTAACCATAGAGTATGAACATGAGTGGAAAAGGTGATTGCCTACTCGTTATTTTTATCCAATCGTGCGTTTTAACGTATTACTTAAAAGAGCAAACTCTTCAATTGTCAATGTTTCTCCTCGACGTTTTGGATCAATATTTGTAGATTGAAGAGCCTCTTCAATTTCTTTTTTATATTTCTTTCCGTCTTCTAAATTATTTGTTAAATTATTCAATATTGTTTTACGACGTTGTCCAAAACAAGCACGAACGACCGTAAAGAAATAAGCTGAATCATCAAGTTCAACAGGCGGAGTCTTACGCATTTTTAAGCGAATAACAGATGAATCAACGTTTGGTTGTGGGTTAAATACCGTTTTTGGCACTGTCATAACTGTTTCAGGTTCAGAATAGTATTGAATAGCTACTGAAAGAGATCCATAACTTTTTGTACTAGGTTTAGCCGAAATGCGGTCTCCGACTTCTTTTTGAAGCATAACAACAATACCTTCGAGCGGAAGCTCTTCTTCTAATAGTTTCATCAAAATAGGAGTTGTCACATAGTAAGGAAGGTTTGCTACAACCATAATATCTTCTATTCCTGCAAACTGTTCTTCTAATACACTTTTGAGATCTGCCTTTAGAACATCTTGGTTCAAGACTTCCACGTTATCATAAGGAGCTAATGTTTCATCTAGAATAGGAAGCAAACGTTGATCAATTTCAAAGGCTACAACCTTCTTCGCAGTCCTTGCCAAATGCTCTGTTAATGCTCCAATTCCCGGTCCAATCTCAATTGCACCTTTTTTATCATCAAGCTCTGCATAACGAACAATACTTGTTAAAATATTAGGATCTATAAGGAAATTTTGACCTAAACTTTTTTTAAATGTGAATCCGTATTTTTTTAATATCTCATTTGTTCTCGATGGGGTTGCGATATCTTTCATCTTACTTTTCCTCCTCTAGCACACGTACCATTGCTTCTTTGAATTGTTCTTTTGTAATTTGAAACATGAGAAGTCGTTTATGCAGCTGTTTTCCATTTGCATAACCAATCTTCAGAAACTGCCCTAGTATTTCTCTTCTTTTTTTTGCTGTACTACCGCCAATCAAACCTGCAATCATAAGATCTTGATGTGTAATCTCTTCCTCAATATCAATAAATTCTTCATACACATTTTGAAGAGCAGCACGAATATCTTTTCTTGAAGCATGTTCAACACCAAGACCTCTCCCTTTCTTCGGCTTTGCTTGCTGTTTTGGTAAAAAGGCATGCTTACATCCTTTAACATGTTCACTAATAATTTTACGTATCCGCTCTCCTGGATAATCAGGATCTGTGAATACGATAACACCTCTTGTTTCTTGAGCAAGTTTAATTTTTGCAATGGTAGCTTTATTAATAGCGGAACCATTAGTCTCAATTGTATCTGCTTCAACAGCTTGTTGTACAGCCGTAGTATCATCTCTTCCTTCAACAACAATAATTTCTTTGATTTTCATTTTTTCCTCCATATGGTGAAACTTTCTTTAAACTGTTTCGTCTTATATATTAGAACATACCTTATTTTAACCTAAAAAAGACAGAGGAGAAAAATCCCCTCTGCATCTTTCAACTATTATATATTAATTTACAACTCGGACAGTTATATTTCGACGACCCCATTTATAGGCCTGTGATTTATCAGCAAAAAACACATCAATTCGGTGACCTTTAATAGCTCCACCTGTGTCTGCAGCTGTTGCATATCCATAACCTTCTACATATACCTTACTTCCAAGTGGTATAACGTTCGGATCAACAGCAATAACTTTTGCATTTGGGTTTGCTTTTAAATTCATGCCGTTTGCTGTTGTACCTGAACACCCATTACATGAAGCTGTATATGCTGTTGCTGAAACCGTAATTTCTTTTCCAGACTGTCCTTTTGAAGACACATTTACGACACCAGCTGTCTGGGAAACTGGTTTATCAACTTTTGCACCAACAGCAATAACACGGTCCTGTTTCTCTTTTAAAGGCTCTTCTGTTAATAGCTCTTTCGAAACATTTTGACCGTTTTCTTTCGTAATCTCATATTCCTTCTTTACAACCCCATCTTGTCCTTCTTTAAGAACCTTCTCTTGTCCTTTAGGCAGCGTTGGGTCTTCTTTTTTTACAACAGCATGATTCACTGGTTCTTCCACTACATCGGTGACTTTTTCAATATCTGTATACGTTACATTCATACCTGGTTCGACTTTAGTAGATAAACTTGGATTCACTTGATCCATATCGTCCTTTTGTATTTTATGATGGGCTAAAAAGTCAGCGACCGTAGTCGAAGTTGACCACACTTTCTTTGTTTCTCCTTTATAGTTGAAAGTGAATTGAAAGGCTTTGTTGATTTGAACTTGATCGTTTTTTTCAATCCCTTTCTTAAGGCTAGGACTTACTTGGTCATGTTCGTTCAACTTTATTCCTTCTTGTTTTAATAATCCTTCTACTGTATCCGCTGTTGTCCATACCTTTTCCTTCTTGTCATCAATAGTCAACTGTATGGGTCGAGATGGTATCCAAGATACGTTCATCCCTTCCTTAAGATGTGTTGATAATTTATGTGATAGATAATCTTGATCCTTGACTTTGATATGTTGTTCTTCCAGCAATTCTTCTACTGTATCGGCATTTGTCCTTAATTTCTCTTTTTTGCCGTCTGCGCTGAAAGAAACAGAAGTTTGGCTCGCCTTAAAACCGGCGAATCCTACTAAACATAAAAAGGCTGCGATACTCACTGCAATCGTCAAAAACCTTTTGTTTAGAGTAGGATTAGGTAACAGCTTCTTCATACTTCTTAACACGATGAAAAACGCCTCCTTCTCTCGCGAAGATTATATAGAGTCCTCTACAACTTGTCAACCCTCCGCTAACCATGCTAGGGATATAGTATATTATGTCTAAAAGGCTAGTGGAATGGAAGAACAACTTGTCGACAAGATTATCCTATGAGAAGAAGGAGACGAGTAGAACCCTTTTTAAACATTGAGTTTACGGACAGCTCTGTTTAAGAAGTGTTAAAAAATTTATCGATTTATGCCGAATAATTTTTGGGCATTCTCAGTTGTTTTTTCTGTTAGCTCTTGGTAACTAATACCTCTTAATTCAGCAATTTGTTCAGCTACAAGTGTAACGTAACTCGGTTCATTTCGCTTTCCACGATTTGGGTGTGGAGCAAGATAAGGACAGTCTGTTTCGATTAATAATCGATCAAGTGGGATCTCTGCTGCAACTTCTTTCGGTTTTTTTGCATTTTTAAATGTAACCGGTCCACCAAATGAGATATGCATGTTCATATCTATACACTGTTTAGCTGTTTCAAGACTTCCACTAAAGCAGTGCATAATCCCGCCAACTTCTTCAACTTTCTCTTCTTTTAAAATCTCGACCACATCTTCTGTTGCTTCACGATTATGAATGATGATAGGAAGATTTACTTTACGAGCTAAACGAACCTGACGACGAAAAACTTCTTTTTGTACATCTTTTGGCGACTTATCCCAATGATAATCTAATCCCATTTCTCCGATTGCTACAACTTTTGGATGTGCTGCTAGCTCTTCAATCCATTCTAAATCTTCATCTTTCATATCAATTGCATCAACAGGGTGCCAACCAACGCTTGCATACAGGAAATCATATTTTTCTACAAGCTCCATTGCTTTTGTAATTGTTGGACGATCAAATCCAACAACAACCATTTGCTTAACATCTGCTTCAAGAGCTCGATTAATCACTTCTTCTAAGTCTTCATCAAATTGATCTGCATTTAAGTGAACATGTGTATCAAATAACAAAATTAACACCTCTTCTATCTTTTTCGTTTCACATGAAACTACGTCTATTTTAAAGTAAAAAAGGAGCCTCTTCAAAAATTGAAGAGGCTGATTCATCTTTACTTCACACGGGCACCATTTTCTAGTGTTTGATCAACAGAAGCTAGAGACAATATGCCGTTTTCCTCTCCTGCTAAAATCATACCTTGTGAAAGTTCTCCGCGAAGTTTAACAGGTTTTAAGTTAGTTACACAAATAACTTTTTTCCCTACCAAATCTTCAGGTTTATAAAACTTTGCAATACCTGACACAACTTGACGCTGTTCATAGCCAAGATCAAGTTGAATTTTTAGTAGCTTATCTGCTTTTTTAACAGGTTCTGCTTTTAGAACTTGAGCAACACGAAGATCCACTTTCATAAAATCATCAATTGTGATTTCTGAGCTCTCCTGCTTTTCTTCTGTCTTGTCTTTCTTCTCTTCCTTTGGAGCTGGAGCGCTGCCCTGCATTTGCTCTTTAATATAAGCTACCTCAGCTTCCACATCTAAACGTGGGAAAAGAGGCTGCCCTTTTTTCACTACTTTTACACCTGGTGGGATTGCTCCAAATTGTTGAAGGCTTTCCCATGCTTGAAGTTTCTCATCTTCAAGTCCAAGCTGAGCAAAAATGCCTTTCGGTGCTTGAGTTAAGAAAGGTTGTAAAAGAATCGCCATATGACGGATAGATTCTGCCAAATGAGCCATAACAGATGCAAGATTCGTTTTATCCTCTTCTTTTGCAAGAACCCATGGCTGTGTTTCATCAATATACTTATTCGTACGGCTTACAAATTGCCATAGAGCTGTTAGAGCAACAGAGAACTCCATTTTTTCCATTGCTTCTTCATATTTTGTAACCGTTTGTTTTTGGAATGCAGAAAGAGTTTCATCAAATTCTGTTACAGGTCCACTGTAAGCCGGGATTTCACCATCAAAATACTTGTTAATCATCGCAATTGTACGGTTCACAAGATTTCCTAAGTCGTTTGCTAAATCAAAGTTTGTACGCTCAACAAATCCCTCTGGTGTAAAGACTCCATCAGAACCAAATGGAACTTCACGTAATAGATAATAGCGTAATGCATCTAATCCATAGCGATCAATAAGAGTAACAGGATCAACAACATTTCCTTTTGATTTTGACATCTTTCCATCTTTCATTAATAACCAACCATGTGCAAATACTTTGTTTGGCAATGGTAAATCTAATGCCATTAACATAATTGGCCAATAAATAGTATGGAAACGTACAATTTCTTTTCCAACAAGATGAACGTTTGCTGGCCAATATTTTTGGTATTTTGTATCATCATCTGTTCCATAGCCAAGTGCTGTAATATAGTTTGATAGAGCATCAATCCATACGTACACAACATGCTTAGGATTGTTTGGAACTTTAATTCCCCACTCAAAGCTTGTACGAGAAACCGCTAAATCTTCAAGACCTGGTTTAATAAAGTTATTGATCATTTCATTTTTACGAGATTCTGGTTGAATGAACGTTGGATTTTCTTCATAAAATTGTAGTAAACGATCTGCATATTTACTCATTTTAAAGAAATAAGATTCTTCTCGAACCTTCTCTACTGGACGGCCACAATCTGGACATTTTCCATCCTCAAGCTGACGATCTGTAAAGAATGATTCACAAGGAGTACAGTACCATCCTTCATATTCATCTAAATAGATGTCTCCTTGTTTTACAAGTTGATCAAAAATCTTTTCAACAACAATTTTATGGCGTTCTTCTGTTGTACGGATAAAGTCATTATATGAAATATCCAATTTACTCCAAAGAGATTTAATACCAGATACAATATTGTCTACATACTCAATAGGAGTAATCCCTTGCTCTTCTGCTTTACGCTGAATTTTTTGTCCATGCTCATCTGTTCCTGTAAGATAATATACGTCAAATCCCTTTAAACGTTTATAGCGAGCCATTGCATCCCCAGCTACTGTCGTATAAGCATGTCCAATATGCAGGTTACCGCTTGGATAATAGATAGGGGTCGTAATGTAAAAACTTTGTTTCTGCTCTGTCATATGTCGTCAAACCTCCATTAATTTCTTTATCAATATAATGTCGAATGTATTTATGAGCCGTCTAGATACGAGTGTTATATCATAGAAAAAGTAAAAGCGCACACATAAAGCTCTTTCTCTACGCTTTTTTCCTTTGCCGGCATTGAGAAAGTTTTCTCACTTTTATATGAATGAAATAAATTTCTTCTATATACTATATTACTATTTTCTCAATGCTTTTTAAAAGGGGTATCTTCAATAGAATTAAGCTAGCTTTCTTTATAAGAGATAGTCCCTTATCATCCTCTCCTACTTTCTTTAAAGATACACCTCTCCTTTCATTTTGTTTTAACGGTAATTTTAAAAAACCAACTTTGTCGTTTAATGTCGAAATACGCATATTTCTTGTCAAACTTTGCTTAATTCAATAAAATATAATTAAAGTAAATATTAGGCTTATTTTAAACAATTTTAATCCTAATAAGGTACTTTACCCCTTTAAATATCCTGTTTTTGCTGAAATTAGCTTTTTTTAAATAAATTAGCTCAATTTCGAAATAAATTATTGACTGCTTTTGGAAATCCTGATATGATAAATCAGAGAAGAAAATGTCGAATATTGACGAAATTATATAGAGAAAGCTTATTCATGGGAGGAGAAACTAATTATGAAATCTACAGGTATTGTTCGTAAAGTTGATGAATTGGGTCGTGTGGTAATTCCAATCGAATTACGTCGTACACTTGGTATTGCTGAAAAGGATGCTCTTGAAATTTATGTGGATGAGGACCGCATTATCCTTAAAAAGTACAAACCAAACATGACTTGCCAAGTAACAGGTGAAGTTTCTGACGATAACATGCAAATTGCTAACGGTCGTCTAATCTTAAGCCGTGAAGGTGCAGAACAAATTATTAAAGAAATTCAAGATAACTTAGAGTCTTCAAAATAAAAAAAAGAGAGGAATTCCTCTCTTTTTTTATTTTATATGATAGTCTTGATAAACTTCTCTTTTGGATATTCCCCGATCTTTTGCAACACTTTTTAGTGCTTCCTTATTTGATTGACCCTTATGTATATAATGATCAACATGTTCAATTATCGATAGAGAAACCCACCAGACTTCCTCATCATCTTTTATATCTCCTTGATTCCCTTCAACTATAACGCAAAATTCCCCGCGTACTTCTCCATCATTACACCAATCAATTAGCTCTTCTAGTGAACCTCTAATAAACTCTTCAAATTTCTTCGTAAGCTCTCGGGAAATAACGGCTTTGCGTTTTCCCATGCCATCATGAATAGCTAGAAGCATTTCTTTTAATCTATGTGGAGCTTCATAAAAAATAAGGGTTCTTCTTTCCTTATTGAGCTCTTCTATAATTTCCTTACGGTGTTTCTTTTGACGAGGTAAAAATCCGTAAAACATAAAATGCTCTGTATTTAAGCCAGAAGCAATAAGAGATGTTAGAGCTGCATTTGCACCTGGTAATGGGATAACGGCAATTTCTTCTTGTAAAGCTAGTTCAACAAGATCAACTCCAGGGTCTGAGATACATGGCATACCTGCATCGCTTACAAGAGCGACTGTTTTACCTTGCAGCAAATCATCAATGATTTCTTTTCCTTTTTGCTGTTTATTATGTTCATGGTAGCTTATAATGCTCTTCTCAATCTCAAAATGGTTGCAGAGCTTCCTCGTTTGTCTCGTATCTTCTGCTGCAATGTAATCTGCTTCTTTTAATGAACGAATAGCACGAAATGTCATATCTTCTAGATTTCCAATTGGAGTTGGAACTAAATATAATGACCCTTTTTCACTATTTTGCTGATAGCTTTTTTGTTGCCACATCATTCATTCTTCCTTTCTTCTAAAAACCGTTCTTTTTCTCTTCTTGTTAGTTTTTTGAAAGCATATTCTGCTTTCATTGCCTCACTTTTTGTTTCAAATTCTTCTTTGTACAATAAAATAACAGGACGGCGGGCACGAGTATACTTTGCACCTTTACCTTCATTATGCACTGCTAATCGTCTTTCCATGTTATTTGTATATCCACCGTAAAAACTCTTATCCCTACATTCTAAAACATAGAAAAAATGCTCACCCATAAAGAATTTTGTTTAATTCCTTCGTATATTCATTTTTTTCATTGTACACAAATAGAGGCGGTAAGATTTTTAAGTCAGGCTTTCCATCTTTTATTCCTTCTACAAGGAGGGTATTCGCTTCTTTCCCTTCCTTTGGATAAACAAATTGAATTCTTTTTGGTTCCAAACGATACTCTCTCATTAAGGTGATAATATCTAATAAACGTCCTGGTCTATGAACAAGCGCTACTTTCCCCCCTTGTTTTACAAGGGCACTACTCGCTTTTATAACATCTTCTAAATCACATAAAATCTCGTGTCTTGCAATAGCATAATGTTCGTTTTTATTTCTTTCTTCCTTTTGAGGAGTTGGAAAATATGGAGGATTACATGTTACAACGTCATATTTTCCTGTTCCAAGCATTGCTGGCATCTCTTTTAAGTCACCTAAAATAAAAGAGATTTGCTTTTGTAGCTCATTATATTTATTACTTCTATTAGCCATATCATAGAGTCGCTCCTGAATTTCAACTCCAGTAATTGATGCTTTAGAACGTGTTGATAAAAGAAAAGGAATAACTCCATTTCCCGTACATAAATCGATAATATTTCCTTTTTGAATTGGCACATATGTGAATTTAGCCAACAAAACGGCATCTAAAGAAAAGGAGAAGACGGTTGGACTTTGAATAATACGCAAACGCTCTTCTCCTAATAAGTAATCCAAACGCTCATCATGTTTTAAATTGACCATTATCATTTCCCTTTCTTGCTTTTAAAGCCGTATAAAAGGGTGCCCTTAGGCACCCCTTTTACTTTTTATTTAGAAAAGATAAACAAAAAAGACAATCTTCTTTCCGAACACTTCCGTAGTGAACATTGCAAATATGAAAACCTTCTTGATACAAACGAGCTAAATTATCATATCCTTCACCAATATCAATTTGTTTTTGTACATTTTCTTTTGGTTTTTTGGATTTTAATTTGGTTTCCGTTCTTTCAAGTCTCTCTCGTAGATGTTTATTCTCTAACGTCATGTGATGGTTTTCTTCAATGAGTTCAGCAAGATGTTCTTTTAAGCTTCCTAGTTGTTTTGACAGATATCCAATCTGCTCTTCCATACCCATTACAGAATCTAATATCTCTTTCTTATCCAAACCTATACACCTCATTGATCAGTGGCTTGAATGGAAATAGCCCCTTCATGCATAATTTCATCTAACGTATATTCCACAACTCGCTCTCGATCAGAGAGTTCTACTTGTAAAATACGTTCTAGTAAGTTCAGCCCAACAACGCGCCCTTTTCCATTTGGCGTATTAATAGACTCTCCTACATCAGGTAATTCTTCTTTTGCACTCTCATATTCATCGTTCTCATATTTTAAGCAGCACATCAAACGGCCACATAACCCTGAAATCTTTGTAGGATTTAAAGATAAACTTTGGTCTTTTGCCATCTTAATAGACACAGGCTCAAAGTCTCCTAAAAATGTAGAACAACAAAGCATGCGACCACAAGGTCCGATACCACCTAAAAGCTTGGCTTCATCCCTTACACCAATCTGGCGAAGTTCAATCCGCGTTCTAAAAATAGAAGCTAAGTCTTTAACTAATTCACGGAAATCAATGCGTCCGTCCGCAGTAAAATAAAAAATTACTTTATTTCGATCAAACGTATACTCAACGTCTACAAGTTTCATTTCAAGTTTATGATAAGCAATTTTCTCTACGCATATCTCATAAGCTTTCTTTGTTGCTTGTCGGTTTTCTTCTACGCTCAATTTATCTTTTACATTAGCAATTCGAATCACTTTCTTCAGTGGAAGAACAATATCATCCTCTTCAACTTTTTTGCTGCCAATGACTACTTTTCCGAACTCGACCCCTCGAACAGTTTCAACGATAACATATTCCCCATTATCAACCTTAAGCTCTCCTGGATCAAAATAATATATTTTCCCCGCTTTTTTAAAGCGAACACCTACTACTTCATACAAGCTCCTATCCCTCCTGTAATTCCAACACCAGCTCCTCTATTAATAGCTGTGGATTCATATTGGAGCTTAGCTTCTGCTTAGCTTTTAGCACAGCTTCCAAACGTTGAACACTTTTTCTTTGTGTTGTTTGCAAAGCCTGCTTCTTAAGTTGTTCTCTATAACCTATAAAAGCGATAGTCTGTTCATTATCAGCCTGTAACTGCACTAAATCTCTATACAATAGTAAAAGGAGATGCAAGCCTTTCTCATACTGCTCTTTATCCTTGAAATGGGAAATCCACTGCTCCTGGATAAAAAACAGAGCTTGCTCTGGTCTTGTTACTAATGTTTCATTTAATTTTATCACTAACTTTCGTGCAAGTCCAAACCATTCATCTTCATTTAACTGTAAAGCTTCTTCAAGGCTATTTGTTAAGTGAGATAATAACTGCGCAGTAGAAGGAGAGACGCTATGTTCAACAAGGGTATCAACTAAAACTTGTGGAGTAAGTGGTTGAAATGAAAGTACTTGGCATCTTGACACAATTGTATCAAGTAACTGATGAATCTGCTCAGTTAATAAGATAGCATATGTGTCTGCATGCGGTTCTTCTAAAAACTTCAATAAGCTGTTTGCTGCGTTTGGCGTCATCTTGTTAACATGTTCGATAATATAGAGCTTCTTTCTTGACTCTACACCTGTTCTCTGAAACTCTGCTTGTAAATATTGAATTTGCTCTTTTTTAATAGACTGACCTTCAGGAGAAATGAAATGAATGTCAGGGTGATTCTGTGATTCAATCCGTCTACAATTTGAACAAGTAGAACAAGGTTTAGCTCCATCCCTATTTGTACAAAATAAACTTTTAGCCATTTGAAAGCTTACATCTTTCTTTCCTGTGCCCCGTCCGCCTTCAAATAAGTATGCATGCGAGACACGTTCCTTGTTTAAACTGTTCTCAATCATTTTCATCACTTTTGGTTGAATGTTTTCAAGTTCTCTCCAGTTTTTCACGATTCTCACTCACTTCAAATTACATATATAAATTAATTAAAAGGCCTTTAATTTCACCTAACTTTTTTAGTAAAGAGATCGAGTCTGCTTGTTGATTTGTTATATCCTTAGTAAGCTCCATTAACTTTTCATCAATCTCTTCAACAGTTGTTAGTTTTTGGGTCTGTCCATCATAACTAAAACTTCTAGAATCCTTAAGATCCAATCCAAATTCTACAGCTTCCTTAATAAAACGCCTTATAAGCATCTTATACTTAGCCATTTCCCGTAATGTTTGAGAGCGAGCAAGGCGCTGTCCTTGGTCTTCAATTCCTGCCATAAGCTGCTGTAGCTGTAGTTTATTTGCCTGTTTTCCAACGAGATCCTGAAATTTTAGCGGGGAAGACGTGACCTTCTGACTTTGTTGTCTATCTTGCTCAATATATAATGGAGCATCTTGATTAATTTTCATTTTTATCCCTTCATTTTAGAACTGATGGAAAGCTTCAACTGGTAATACAAAGACTGTTGCACCACCAACTTCTACTTCTACAGGATATGGAATATAAGAATCTACGTTACCACCCATAGGTGAAAGTGGAGAAACGAATTTCTTGCGGTTTTGACAGTTATTCTTAATTACCTCTAAAAGCTCATCAACACGATCATCATCTGTACCAATCATAAGCGTTGTGTTTCCAGATTTCAAGAAACCCCCTGAACTCGAAAGCTTTGTAGAACGAAAATTATTTTCTACGAGCGCATCTAAAAATTTTGTGCTGTCTGTATCCTGAACCACTACTATAACAAGTTTCATTTTACATACTCCCTTTCCATAAGGTTATATAGTTCTCATAGTTCTCATATTTTTCTTTATTATATCAAGAAATTTTCTCTTATGACGAAATGTTTCAGAGTTTATACTTCCTTTGCAAATGATAAAGTACATCTTCAAAAACTTCAGAAACTGTTCGATTTGCATCAATTTTTATGATTCTTTCTGGAAATTTCTCTTGAAGAATTAGATAACCTTCTCTAACTTTCCTATGAAAATTTAATGTTTCTAGATCAAGACGATTTACCTCTCGATCTTTATTTTGATTTATTCTTTCTAATCCTGCTTCAACATCAAGGTCTAAGTAAAATGTAATATCAGGCATATAGCCATCAACTGCAAAAGAATTAATGGAAAGAATAGCTTCTAGGTCAATTTCTCTTGCGTAACCTTGATAAGCTAAAGAACTATCAATAAACCTGTCACATATAACATACTTTCCCTCTTTTAAAGAAGGTATAACCTTTTCAACTAAATGTTGACGTCTTGCTGCGGCATAAAGAAGAGCTTCTGTTCTGCCATCCATTGTTGTATGCTCTTTGTCTAGAATGATACTTCTAATCTTTTCGGAGATTTCAATTCCCCCAGGTTCTCTTGTAAAAATAGCTGGAATACTGCGACTTTCTAATTCTTGCTGTAGCTTATTTATAATAGTAGTTTTCCCTGCTCCTTCAGGTCCTTCAAAGGTAATAAAACGTTCTGTCATACTTCCTCGTCCTCTCGTACAAAAATCTCAATTTCACTTTCAGGCTTTTGTATTCCTTGAATATGTACATTTTCACTTATTAATTTTTTTAAGTAAGAAATCCCATCTTCCCCTAACTTTTCTCCCTCCATGAAAAGAGGAATCCCAGGTGGATAAGGAATAATATTTCTAGCTGTTACTTTTCCTTTTGCCGCATCTATATGAACCTTTCTTCTTTTCAAGATTTTCCCTTCTTGATATGTCACATCTAGAGGATGTACATTTTTTCTAAAGTTATGTAAGAAGAAGCTTGAAACTGCCTGTTCCTGATATTGAGACACTTGTTGTGCAGCAATCTCTTTAAGGCTATGGATCAATTTTTCATCATAAAAATTTGTTGTTAACGGCAAAATAAATAGTACGCTCTTTTCATTTGCCAACTCACTATATATACCTCGCTGTTCTAATAAAGCTTGAAGGGCATAACCTGATAATCCATCAAGACTTATAGAAAGCTTTAGGGGATCATGACTAATATTAACATAATCAGGCTTTAGAACAGTTATACCATCTATACAAGCTATTTCTTCTCTAAATTTCTTTAATGAATGAAGAATATAATCTTCTTTCCCTAATAAAGAGGATAGATAAAAGCGAGCTAAATCTAAAGAAGCCATAATAGGATATGAAGGGCTACTTGATTGAAGTATTGATAAAAAATAGGAAAGTTCCTCCTTATCAATAAGGTCACCTTGAGCATGTAAGTATGATCCCATTGTCATTGCTGGTAATGTTTTATGAGCTGATTGAATTACTATATCTGCTCCTAAACCGACAGATGAGATTGGAAAGCCATCTAAAATAAAATGAGCTCCGTGTGCTTCATCTACGATAACTGGTATCCTCTTAGCATGTGCATGCTTAATAATGGAACAAAGATTATTAGAAACACCATAATAGCTTGGATTTGTAAGTACTATAGCTTTAACGTTTGGATAGTTCTCAATAGCATCCTTTATATCATTTTCTGTTATTCCTAGTGAAAATCCAGTTTGAGAATCAATCTCTGGAGTTAAAAATAAAGGATGAGCTCCGGTTAACTTCAAAGCATTTAAAATAGATTTATGAGAATCACGTTGAACGAGAATCTGTTCACCGTCCTTGCACACTGACATAATGGAAGCAAGATTACCAACCGTTGAACCGTTAACCAAAAAGAAAGTTTGCTCTACTTTATATAGCTCTTTGGCTAATTCCTGTGCTTCTTTAATCACTCCTTCAGGAGCATGAAGGTCATCAAGATCTGTTACTTCTGTTGCGTCTATTTTCAATAAATCTTGAAAAAATGATTTTCCAAGAAGAGGAAAGACCTCTCCATTTTTATGTCCTGGAACATGATAAGAAGAAGGTTCTGTTCTCATATGATTTACTAATTTAGAATATAAGGGAGTGTTTGATTGAGATGTCATTTTTATCAATTCCTTTTTTATCTCTCTTAACCAATAGTAGCAAATAAAAAGAACTTGTGAAACAATAGAATAACGATAAAAAAAGACTGCTTCTTTATTAAAGTAAGAAGCAGACTATAATTCAACTTTAGATGTATTCATTCGCTTTAGTTTTTTCACATAGTAATCATACATTACTTCATTTGTTTCTGTATCCACAATTTCTTTCTCACAATCTCTACATAGGAAAGAAAATAATATCCTAATACCTTCTTCTCTATATTCCTCACATACCATACATTGTTCTTTTTGATGATTCGCCTTCATTTATTTCTCCCTCCTCTTACTAATACAGTATAACCAGCACTTTAGAGAATATACACATTAAGAGAGTTTAAGATAACTAGATTATAGGCTGAAATACTAATTAGCGTATTATATGAAGAGTACATTCTTCTAGTGCATGGTCCATAAATGAAAACAACCTGTCTTTTCTTTGTAAATACATAAAAAGGCTGATCTTTTATAGATCAGCCTTTTTGTATAGTGCCTGGCAACGTCCTACTC
>NZ_JALAMS010000023.1:0-5861 GCF_026790145.1 Priestia endophytica
CGTAAGCAATATGGATATTGCCGTTCATGAAAAACATAGTAGTGATTTACCTTTAATCAATACGTTAGGTTATGTAGCAGGAAGAGCTGTGCAAAAGCACTATGAAGAGGAAGGGGATCTTCCGCAAATGCTAAAAGCAGAAGTAGGCATGAGTAGTGCGATTCCGGCTAGCCAACACAATATTGAAACAGCGAAACAATTAGAAGACCGTTTTATGGGTACTTCTCATGTAGTCATTGTGTATGTTGGTCAAGAGCAAGTAACAGTGGAGCTCAACTTCTCCCAAGTTAAGGTGACGAAAGAAGGAATTCCAGCGCTATACGCGATTTTTGAAGCATCAGATGATATGTTTAAAGAGTTTTCTAAAGAGTATGGAATGAAGAAGGTCGATGGTTCTTACTTTATGAACTCGAAGATCATGCACATTGATATTGGAAGTGGAACAACAGAATACATCTACTCTGTAGGCGTGAACCCACAACCTGAACAATGTACAGGTGAACGACGTGGAGTCGGGCATGCGGTAGAAGAAGCGATCCAACTCATGAAAGAAGAACGAAAAGGCTTAAATATTAATCGTCAGCAATTTGCGAAGTACATTGAACGACCAGATGAGTACCCAAAAGATCATGATTTAGCTGTTCATTATTTACGTGAAGCCCGTATTAACCAAGTGGATTTCATTTTAGACGATGTAGAACGTAAATACACAACGACACTATCAAGTGAACCGGAATATCTAGCTTGCTATGGTGGAGGATCCATTGAATTTAAAGAGGATATGTACAAATTCTTAAAAGAATTTGCAGATTCTGTAGATGCGAAAGTCCTTTGGATCCCGGAACAATATGCCGTTGATATGAACGTGAAAGGATTAGATATCTTAAATCGCAACATGCTATTTACGGAAGAATACAAAGAAACTGTGGTGATGTAAGGATATGACGAGTGAAAAAAAGAGAAAAACACAGTACAACTGGAAGTTCAAAAGCAATGAAACCGATGAGTTTTATGAGTGGTTTGAAAATCAAGATAATATTGCGCTCTCTCTACGAAAAATGGTGTATCATATCATTGAATTGTATGGGACGGATAGTGTTTTAGACCATCATGTCGATAAAGAAATGAGTCGAGATATGTTCATTTTAGAGGCTCTTAGAGGAAAAGATGCTCTAACGGTGAAAGAGAGTATCCTTTCAGGAGGATCTCCAAGAAAAGATTCATCCAACCCAGAGAAACCGTCTCCTTCTGTACAAGAAGAACGTTCAGTAAATGAAGAATCAAATAAATCAGAAGCCAAAAGTAAAGTCAATTATCAAGAGGTTAACCCGAAATCGATTTTTTGATAATTTTTTGGGAATAGAGTATAGCCCTCACATCATGTGAGGGCTATTTTTTATAGAGAGATAAGATAAAAAGTTGAATACATAAAGTGGAGAGACGTTTCCTTTTAAGGCTCAGGAAAAAGCCAATTCGGAAGCCTTAGCGTTTGATTTGTATCAAAAACCGGTGCAAGAAGAAAGCGTAGATGTGGAGGGAAGTGAGGAAAAAACAGAGGAAGAAGAACTAGAAGATGAACTTGTTCAGACCATCTCTTCTGATCAAAACAAAACGTCTACGAGTTCCGAAAAGTCATCAAAAAATATGCAAGCTTATGGATTATTAGTAGTCGAAATTCAGCAAAAAGAAGTCAAAGAGAAAATGAAATCTTACGAAAAAGCGATTGGAGTTGAGGTGAAAAATCAGAGAGCTTTACGAAAAGAAATTGGCGAATTAAAAGCCGATATGGAGTATCAAATTGAGACGGAAAAAGCTGAAACGGAAGCTCAAGTTTCATTAAAAGAAGATGAAATTCGGATGAAAGAAGAGAGCATTAGTCTTTATAAAGATGAGAAGAAAATGTTGAAGGAAAAGCTCAAAAAGTTAAACGAAAAAGAGCAAGATTTAGCTTGAACTTGTGAAAACCTGGGGGGACGTTGAGGGGACTTCATGAAAAAAATGAGGGGACGTCGAGGGGACGTTTGGCGCTTTTCTTTGATATCACTGTTTTACTAGGCTTTGCCTAGTCTATCACCCTAGGTGATAGCAAAAACCCCTTATGCTCTTCTAACTTTTGAAATGTAGAGCACTGAATTTTGAGAGAGAATGAATGAAATGGATATGATCATACAAAATATAGATCCAACTTCTGTAAAAAAAAATATGAATTGGCAAAAGAAAAAGGGATTTGACGACAAGAATTTTTGAAAGGTCAGCTTGAAAAGCTGGCCTTTTTTCGAGAACAAACGACGCGAGAACGTCATCTAGAAAATCTTATTGATAAGAACATTGAAATGATTCGAAGGTGTTCTCAGTTTATGGAGAGGAATGCGGAGTCTTTAGAAAAATTGCACCATAGTATTGAGACTGTAGTGGGAGAAATCGAAGAGGTTTAAAGAAGGAAGGGGAATGGTCATAAGTACATCCATGTTGACATCAGGTGTAGTATTGAAAACAAAATGTATCACAGCCAATCAAAAAGCATTTCAAGATTATGTGGAGTATGTCGATCAAGAAGAGGATAAAAAGGAAAAGGGGAACAAGATTTTTCGCTCTATCAAGATTACATGCATAATCCTCAAAAGTCTTCTTCTTTGTTTACGGAAGGATCGAATGCTTTAAATGAAGTAGGGGAAAAATTAAAAACAAAGTTCCAAATGAGCGTATCATGTGGCAAGATGTCACCACATTTCATAATCCCGGACTTTAAGAAAATGGATTATATGATACGAAAACACAGACTGTTGATGAACAAAAGCTAATGGATGCTACACGAGAATCCATGCAAGAAATGTTGAGAAAAGAAGGGTTAAACAACGAGAACAGGAGATGGAACGCAATGGATAATTTGATTGTTGCTTTCACGATCTTTTTTCTTTTTAACTAACAGAGTGGATTAATTGAATAAGAAGTTGATTTGATTTGGAATATGTAGGAATATATAATATATACAATAAAATAATGACAATGTCCTATGATGAGGAGAAGTAATTAAATTTAGCTTCAATACAGAGAGTTAGGGTAGTTGAGAACCTAGCAAGAAGAAATTTAATGAATGGACCTCGAAGGAACAAGGGGAAATCTATAAAGAGAGTATCTAAGTGGTGGTCTGCACCTTATAGCAGATAGAGTATGTTAGTACTTGATAATGAGTGGTGTAATTATGTTTATTAAAATAATTACACAATTTAGGTGGCAACACGGAATAATCTCCGTCCTATTGATTTAGGGCGGAGTTTTTTATTTTTTCTAATATAAAATAGTAAGGAGAGAGAACATATGAAAAAAGAAACTTTGTTAACAGGAGATCGACCTACAGGGAAACTGCATATTGGGCACTATATAGGTTCCTTGAAAAATCGGGTTAAATTACAAGACCAATATAATAGTTTTATAATGATTGCAGATCAACAAGCATTAACTGATAATGCAAGAAACCCAGAAAAAATTAGAAATAACCTTATTGAAGTAGCTTTAGATTATTTATCAGTAGGTATCGATCCCTCTAAAGTAAATATCTTTATTCAGTCACAAATTCCAGAACTTAATGAATTAACAATGCATTACCTTAATATAGTTACACTTTCTAGACTTAAAAGGAATCCTACTGTCAAAAGTGAGATTAAGGAAAAGAATTTTGACGAAAGCTTGCCTACTGGATTTCTTATTTATCCAGTTAGCCAAGCAGCAGATATTACAGCTTTTAAAGCAACTATAGTCCCAGCTGGGGAAGATCAAGTACCTATGATTGAACAAGCCAGAGAAATTGTAAGAAGCTTTAATTCTATATACAAAAAAGAAGTACTAACCGAACCAAATGTATTACTTCCAGAGAAGGGTTTAGGGAGATTACCTGGTATTGATGGTAAAGCAAAAATGAGTAAATCATTAGGTAATGCAATATACCTATCGGACTCCCCAGACATTATAAAAAAGAAGGTTATGTCCATGTATACAGATCCAAATCATATTAGAGTAGAAGATCCTGGTGATGTGGAAAATAATACCGTATTTACCTACTTAGATGCATTTTGTTCAGATAAATTGCAATTAGAAGAAATGAAAGAACATTATAGAAGGGGTGGTTTAGGAGATGTAAAGGTGAAAAGATATTTGAATGATATACTTCAGGCAGAAATAGAACCAATTAGAAATAAAAGAAATTATTATGAAAAACATATGGATTTTGTGTTCGAAACATTGAAAAGAGGAAGTCTAAAAGCACGTTCAATAGCAGTAGAAACACTTTTAGAAGTAAGAGAAGCAATAGGAATTAATTATTTTAAATCATGAATAAATAAACTGGAGCAAAATCCCTTTATTGCATGAAATAACTTATAAAGGCAAATCAACTAAACATGTAAAGGAATCACTTCGATTAACAGGTACGTGAGTTGAAAAGAAAGGACATAACATATTTTATATGACTAAAATGTTATGTCCTTTAATTTATCGGCCTTTTTTCAATTAAGGTCTTGATAAATTTTGGCGCTGATCTAATCATAATGTCGCCATACAGAAGCGATTAATAAATAACAACTCACATGCATTTATGCATGTTCTAAGGCCCTTAAGGGTATTTTTTATTTCACAAAAAGGAGAGGATTATATGAGTTCTTACAATATCTATCAAACGCTATGCGATGTGGTGAAAAAGGCTTATCCAATCGAGGAGTATCCTAACAATGCTTTTACGAAGTTTTTTGTTGATAGCTCTCTTAAACGCTAATGTTAATTGTTTATTAAAGAAAAAGAGGAAATCAACCTTGTTCTTTAACATAGCTTTATCTTAAAGCTCCATTATCAAGTCAAGAATGAAATGATATAATAATAAATTTTAAAACAAAAGTAATATAGTTCCTATTGTAATAATCAAGCATCCGAATATTGTGTTTTTCGTGGGCTTTTCTTTTAAGATAATAACACTCAAAATCATCGTAATCACTACGCTGAATTTATCAATTGGTGCTACTATGGATACTTTCCCAACTGAAATAGCTGCAAAAAAGCATAACCATGACAAACCTGTTGCCATACCAGATAAGATTAGGAAAATATAACTTTTCCTAGATATTGTTTTCATTTGAGTATGTGTACGTTGAAAGAATACAATTCCCCAAGCAAAAATAATAATAACGATAGTACGGATAAAAGTAGCCATATTTGAATCTACATCTTCTATACCAATCTTCGCAAGAATCGCTGTTAATGCTGCAAAGACTGCTGATAGGAAAGCTAAGAATATGTATGAATTAGAATATGATGTATCAGAATTCTTTTTTATTCTTCCTATTAATACAAATGTTCCTATTGTAATAAGAGTACCTCCGATAACAACCATCGCTGTAACAGGCTCACCTAAAATAATAAATGAAAAAAGAATGGTCATAACAACACTAGATTTATCTATAGGAACTACTTTTGAAACATCTCCTATTTGAATAGCCTTAAAGTAGCAGAGCCATGATAAACCTGTTGTTATTCCGGATAATATAATATAGACGAGGGACTTCATATTAATCAGAAAAATGTTTTCTAATTGATTGGATACCAAAACCATTAAAAAAGCCATTATTAATACCACAATAGTTCTAATCGCCGTTGCTAAATTAGAATTTACATTTTTAATTCCTATCTTTGCAAGGATCCCCGTTAATGCAGCAAATATAGCTGCTAGTAGTGCCAATATAATACTCACTTCATCATCTCTTTATCTATTTATTTGTTCCTTTCTTAGTTTAACTCAATATTGATTAAAAATCACTCTAATTGATATTGATTATCATCTGTGAATCTAAATATATTTGGTTCTGGTGCAAAAA
>NZ_JALAMS010000024.1:0-62500 GCF_026790145.1 Priestia endophytica
TATAAGGCACGCCGCCAGCGTTCGTCCTGAGCCAGGATCAAACTCTCCATAGAAAGTTTGGTTTCATCTTTCGATGTCCATAGCTTTTTGTTTCTAATAAGAAACGTTGTTTTAAAAATAAAATAGAATTAACGTTGACGTATTTTGTTCAGTTTTCAAAGGTCAATCTTTCTTGTATCGTTGTTAGCGACTCTTACTATGTTACCATCATTTAAAAGTTAAGTCAATAACTTTTTTATTTCTTTTTTTAAAGTTACTGTTTGTTTTGCAGCAACGTTTAATAATATACCACGAGTAATTTTAATGGTCAATACCTTTTCTTATATTTTTCTACTATAAAATAATCCCCTTCCCTTTTCCTTTTATTCACAAAACTTTTAGATACAAAAAAGCCTTCTTTTAATAAAGAAGGCTCCCTCGACATTACTGTTCTATTCAAGAAAAATAAAGTATAGCAGGAAGATAACAAACAATCCGTACATCACTGGATGCACTTCTTTTCCTCTTCCTTTAAACAACATTGTAATAGGATAAAAGATAAAGCCAATCGCAATCCCTGTTGCAATACTATACGTTAACGGCATCATAATTAACGTAAAGAAGGCTGGTACAGCTGTTTCAAATTCATCCCACTTAATAAGACGAAGGCTTGCTACCATAAGAACTCCTACAACAATTAATGCAGGTGCTGTTACAGCTGAAGTAACAACAGTTAGTAAAGGTGAGAAAAATAATGCTACCAGGAAGAATAGCCCTGTTACTACTGATGTAAATCCACTTCGTCCTCCTGCCGCAACTCCTGCTGTTGATTCGATGTAAGCTGTTGTTGTTGATGTTCCGAATAAAGCTCCAGCAGCTGCTGCTGTTGAATCTGCTAACAATGCTTTGCCTGCTCTTGGAAGCTTATTATCTTTCATAAGTCCCGCTTGCGTTGCTACTGCAACAAGTGTACCTGTTGTATCAAAGAAAGCAACGAATAAAAACGTTAAAATTACAACAAGCATATCTAAGTTAAAAACATCACCAAAGTGAGAAATTGCTACGCCAAATGTTGGCTCAATGCTTGGAATCGGAGCAATTATACTTGTTGGGGTATTAATCAATCCTGTAAGCATCCCAACAATAGCAGTAACGATCATCCCGATAAAAATTCCACCATTAACTCTCAATACTAATAGAATAATCGTAACAATTAGTCCAAATACAGCTAGAAGCGTTGATCCTTTTGCTAAATCTCCTAGAGCAACAAATGTACTTTCACTTGCTACAATGATTTCCGAATTTTTCATCCCGATAAACGTAATATAGAGTCCAATTCCTGCTCCAACTGCATATTTTAGCTCAATTGGAATTGCATTAATTATCTTTTCTCGTATTCCACCAACAGTTAAGCAAATAAAGATAAGCCCTGAAGCAAAAACACCTGCAAGAGCTGTCTCCCATGGAACACCCATTCCAAGAACAACTGAATAAGCAAAGAATGCGTTAAGCCCCATCCCTGGTGCTAATGCAATTGGATATTTTGCTAAAATCCCCATCATAATCGAACCAAATGCAGCAGCTAAAGCTGTTGCTGTAAAGATTGCTCCCTGATCCATATGCATTGAATCTGGAAGTCCTTCTGTATCTGCTAATGATAAAATACTTGGGTTTACAAATAAAATATAAGCCATGGATAAGAACGTCGTAAAACCCGCCAATGTTTCTATTCGAAACGTAGTTTGAAGCTTATCAAACTCAAAATACTTCTTCATTGTATATTTTCCTCCTAGATATAGCGTCTTAAAAAAACAAAAAAGCACTTCCTATACCGAAAGTACTTAAAGCTGACGCAAAGAACAACAAAGTTGACAGAGGTTATCCCCTTTTTTTGTTGTACCTCGTAGTCAAGCCATTTACGGTAGCTCGGTAGAAACTTTTGGGCCATATTCCCCAAATTATACGATGGAAAGAGAACTTTATTTTATTATCCTTAGTTAGTTTAGCAGGGTTTTAAATAAAGCGCAATAAAAAAACGAACATTCTTATGAAGAATGTTCGTTTTCGTTCGCTTTTACATTTTTTGATCTTATTCCCACTCAATTGTTGCAGGTGGCTTACTTGTAATATCGTACACAACGCGGTTAATGTGTGATACTTCATTAACAATACGCGTTGAGATTTTCTCAAGTACATCCCATGGAATACGAGCCCAGTCAGATGTCATACCATCAATAGATGTTACCGCACGAATACCAATTGTATAGTCATACGTACGTGCATCTCCCATAACTCCTACACTACGGATATCAGGAAGAACTGTGAAGTATTGCCAGATATCACGTTCTAATCCAGCATTACTTACTTCTTCACGTAAGATGGCATCTGATTCACGAACAATTTCTAGCTTCTCTTCAGTAATTGCTCCAAGTACACGGATTCCTAGACCAGGACCTGGGAATGGTTGACGCCAAACGATGTCGTCTGGAATACCAAGCTCAGTACCAAGTGCACGTACTTCGTCTTTGAATAACGCGTTTAATGGTTCAATAAGCGTAAACTGCATGTCTTCTGGAAGACCACCTACGTTATGATGTGATTTAATTGTTTGAGCAGTTGCTGTACCACTCTCAATAATATCTGTATAAAGAGTTCCTTGAGCAAGGAAATCCATACCTTCTAGTTTAGCTGCTTCATCATCGAAAACATAAATGAACTCGTTACCGATAATTTTACGCTTTTTCTCTGGATCTGAAACGCCTTCTAGTTTGCTCATAAAGCGCTCTTTTGCATCAATCTTAATAACATTCATATTGAAACCTTCGCTGAATGTTTTCATAACGCCTTCTGCTTCACCTTTACGAAGAAGACCATGATCAACAAAGATACATGTAAGCTGATCACCAATTGCTTTATGAATAAGAACAGCAACAACAGAAGAATCTACGCCACCGCTAAGTGCACAAAGAACTTTGCGATCGCCAACTTGTTCACGAATTTTTTCGAGTTCAATCTCGATAAAATTCTCCATTGACCAGTTATCTTCACAGTCACAAATTTCAAACACGAAGTTCTTTAATAGTTCATTTCCGTATACAGAATGACGCACTTCTGGATGGAATTGTACTGCATAAAGATTTTTATCTTTGTTGCTAATAGAAGCAATTGGGCAAGCTGGGCTAATTGCATCAATATCAAATCCTGGAGGAGTTTCAACAACAAGGTCGCTGTGGCTCATCCAAACGATTTGCTCATCTGGTAAGTCTTTAAATAAAAGAGACTCATTTTGAGTTTGGATAGATGCTTTTCCGTACTCACGATGTTTTGCTCCTTCTACTTTTCCACCATAATGATGAGTCATAAGTTGCATACCATAGCAAATACCTAGCACTGGAATGCCTAATTCAAAAATTTCTGGATCGCAGCGGAATGAGTTTTCTCCATACACACTGTTTGGTCCACCTGATAAAATGATTCCTTTTGGATTCATTTCTCTAATTTCCTCAGGAGTAATTGTATGAGGATGAAGCTCACTATACACACCAAACTCGCGAATTCGACGAGTAATTAGCTGGTTGTATTGGCTTCCAAAGTCTAAAACAAGAATCATGCCTTCCACAACGTTCACCTCTTCAGTAAATTTGTCACACAGTTGTACCTAACATAAAAACAGAATAAAAATAAAAAGCTAGAACTCTTACCTTCATAAAAAATAAAGGCAGAATTCTAGCTTGAGAAAACCTCAATCTAAATCTTCTGCCTTCATAGTCAGAACGTTTAAGGTGTTCCGGTAGAGACTCTCGATCCATATTATCGAGTATATATGAAGGACAACCGTTCTTTTCAAACGATGCAACAGAGCAAAGCGGAACATGTTCGTCTATACGTTAAGCTTGTCTACTGTATCAATTGACATTATTCTATCAATGTGCGATAAGACGGTCAAGAACTTGCCTTTTTAATTAAATTTTCCCACAATTCAATTATCGCTTTTGAATCTTCTCTTTTATACTGTTCCCTATAAACCATTTCTTCATAATAAAACGTTAGTTTGCTCATCTCTTTTGTTCCAATTCTTTCATCAACTTCTGCAGCAAACTGGCGAAGAGTTTGTCCTTTCTCCCTTGCTACCCCTTTACGCTGCCACTGTTTTAAAAGAGATTTGTACGCTTTATTAAAAGATGCTTTATCGTCTTTTGGGCGGTACATTCTAATTAAAAATGTTGGCATCCATTTCTGTCTTGTTACATAAAGGAGAACTCCAATTAGAGCAATCAAGAAAAGAAGGATTACCCAAATTTTATCTATACTAACAGATGATAACAAGCTATTTCCACTCTCTTTCGCTTCCTTTGCAGTACTTTTTTCTTCTTCTTGAACTGGTTGTGCAGCTGCTGGAGTTGCTCTTATATCATCACTTTCTTCTACTGCTGCATTTTCATTTTCTTCTAGGTCGTATGTGAAATCATACGGATTACTAAAACTTTTTGTTGGCTCAAATGGAACCCAACCAAGCGTTGGAAAATAAACTTCAACCCATGAGTGAGCATTGTTCTCTGTCACCTCATAAATATCTTTGTCTCCCTTTGTCTCCACATAAGACCCTTGTGTATATCCTTTCACCCAACGAGCTGGAATATCAACAGAGCGAAGTAACACAACCATTGAGGTAGAGAAATTGTCACAGTATCCTCTTTTCGTTTCAAACAGAAACTGATCAACATAATCTTCATTTTCCTTCGGTACCGCAATATCTTCTGTATCATACACATACGGGTTTTCTGAAAAGTAGTATTCAATAGCTTTTGCTTTATCATAACGATTAGTTTGATCACCTGTAATCTCAACAGCTAAATCTCGTACACGCTGTGGTACGTTTTCAGGCAACTGTGTATATGTTTGCTGAAATAAAGGATTATCTTCTTTTTCATCCTTCTCACTTCCAAGACCTCGTAATATTTCTACTTTATACTCAGGATAATCATACGTATATTGAAGAGAATTCACTTCTCCTTGTTCTGAAATAATACGCTCTTTTTCAACTGATTGAACTAAAAAGTCGCTCTCAGGATTACTGCTAATTGTATTAAAAGAAGCTGGATACATAATTAATGAAGAAGGATTAGCAAATGTAAGCTCTGCTTCTGCTTTTTCATTTGGCACCGTTTCTTTATTGTACTGAAAAATGCCTTTTAAATTATCAAGTTCATATTTATTCGTCTCATCTTCACTAGCAACCCACCCTTTTCCTGTATAGGTGTTCTTTGTTTCGATTTTCCAGTAGTTATCTTGAGTTGTAGCTGCTGTAAAGACAAGCGTATCATCTCCTGAAAACCCTCCCCCTAATTCAGAATCATCTTCCCCAAATCCAACTTTCTTTTGGCCGCTTCCTGAGTCACCATTGTATACCCCTTCTGCATATCCTTGGAGATATGGTACAGGATCTGGCCACTGTGGAGAAGGTTTTGGCGCAATATATGCTGCGGTCATAGAAATCATAATAATGATTAGTGATAACACCGTCATCTTCCGACTTGTTCTTCTATTCTCTGTGATTTCTTTTAAGCGTTCAAAATGCAAAAAACTCAGTAAAAATAGACCAATAAATACGATGCGAATGATTGGCACAAATGCCTCATACGGTGAAAAAGTATCAAGAATTGTAACGTATATAAGCGTTAAGAGTAAGAAAAAGAAGATGTTTTTTTGTAAAATCACCCAATAGTAGATAACGTAACACATTACCCATAGTATGAGAAAAAACAGAACTGTTCTCGATAAGGTTGTTAAGCTATAAACATCCATCCATGAAGAACTCACAAAATCTTTTGAAAGATTTTCAATCAAGATAGAAAGCAATGAAAAGTCAGCAATTTCTCCTTCTCCAAACATTTGATAAAGGCTCCAATACATATAAACAAGTTTGACTGTCCACTTAATAAGAAGAGACGGCACAAAGATCGCTAGCAGAAAATTCAAGATAATGAAGGCTAGAAAGTAATGAATGCCTCCTGTATTTGTAACGGTTTCGAGTGGTTTTAACCATTCCCATAAGAGAAAAAACGAGCCAAAATATAAAAGAAGCTGTGTAAAAACATTCATTTTGTTACGCGCTGTTACCCCACTGTCGATTCACCTCAATTATTCCATTTTCAAAAGCATCCATATTTACTTCATGTAAAACAAACGAAGAGGACTTCAGCGCACTATGCTGCACTCCCTCGTTCGGAATAATCATATGGAGTTTTGCTGCTGGTGCTTTTTCCAGCATTGCAGCTTCTCTTATTCCTTGCTCACTTGGAAAAACGAGTAATTCTCTCATTCGACTCCACCTCTGAAGTTCATGTGGAGCTCGCTCCCAAAATGGGTAGTCTTCTTCGCTTTTGACAGTTGCTAAATAATAGAGAACCTGCTTCATCTCAGCAAGACTTTCCACTTTTCCACTGTATCCCTTTCGGCCAATAAGGAGGATTTGAAATTTTTGATCATTTGTAGCCATCCAATACATAAAGGAAGCTGCAAGCGACATTCGCTGTTCAAAGTAGTTGTCATTTCGTAAATCTACTAAAAGCCCAATCCCTTCATCTTCCTCTATTCTTGGTTCAAATTCTTTTGAAACAAGTCCTTGAATACGAGCGGAGGCTTTCCAGTGGATTTGTGAAAACTTATCCCCTGCAATGTAATTTCGTACTCCCGAAACAATATTTGACTGATTTCCTTTGTGGAGACTTAGCTTTTCCCCTTCTTGTTCTTTATAGCTTTGAATAAACGGCTGAACATCTAGAACATTTGGCAACACAATAAAAGAATCTTCAGTTTTAATGCTTCCTTTTTTAAAAACAAGACCAAATAAATCACTTGCTTTAATCGTAAGTTCTGTTAACTCATGTTCCCCTCTTCTAGCATTCGGGATTTCATAGTGAAATGTGATATGACGCTTAAAAAATGGCGAATAGATCTTTCTTAGCTTATTTGTTTCTCCCTCTAATCCTTTTGGGCATTTCTCTTCAACAATGAGAAATGCGATTGGAAAGAATCTCTTGAGCTCAATTTCTATGGAGAACTTTACTGTTTCTCCGTAAAAATAGGAGGATTTTTCAAGACTTCTCTTCACTTTTACTCTCTTTACCGGATACAAAAGCAAAAGAAAGCTATAAAGCAGAATAGGAGAAAAGCTATAAAGTAAAAACCAACTTACAAACCCACCTTGAAACATAGCATATGAAAAAAGAAACCCTACCATAAAAACTACTGTAAAAAGCTGAGTTATATAATGTTCACGAATCGTTTTTAAAATCTTCAAAGCACACCTCTCCTATCCAATCACAGGTACAGATGTCTCATGCAGAAGTTCTTGAAGAACGTCTGCAGCATCTTTACGTTCAAAACTTCCTTGTGCATTAACAGTAATTCGGTGAGACAAAATGGATGAAACAAGAAGTTGGACATCATCTGGAATGACATAATCCCTTCCTTGAAGCAGCGCAAATGCTTGAGCGGCTTTTAAAAGAGCAATAGAACCACGAGGACTTACACCTAATTGAATGAGCGGATGGTTTCTTGTTTTATTTACAATGCTTACAATATATCTTTTCACTAAATCACTTGCATGAACAAACTGAACTTCCTTTTGAAGTTCTTTTAGTTCATCCATTGTAATAATAGAAGGTAAATTAATGCTTGTATGGGATGTGAGTGATGTTTTTAAAATATTCATTTCTTGCTCTGGCGTTGGATATCCCATCTTAATTTTAAGTAGAAATCGATCAAGCTGAGCTTCAGGAAGGCGATACGTTCCTTCAAAATCAACGGGGTTTTGGGTTGCCATTACAAAGAAAGGTTCTGGCAAAGGACGCGTTACTCCATCAACTGTAATAAACCCTTCTTCCATTGCTTCTAAAAGAGCCGATTGGGTTTTTGGAGATGTTCTATTGATCTCGTCAGCTAGCACAAACTGAGCCATAATCGGACCTTGTCTATATTCAAATTCGTTCTCACGTTGATTGTAAATAGATGCACCTAAAACGTCTGATGGAAGAAGGTCTGGAGTAAATTGAATTCTTTTGAAATCTGCTCCAATTGACGCTGCTAATGCTTTCATCATTTTTGTTTTTCCAACTCCTGGAACATCTTCAAGAAGAACATGACCTTTAGAAAGAAGAGCAACCAAACTAAGCATTACAACATCTCTTTTTCCAACTAGAATCGTTTCAATACTATTTATAATTTCTTCCGCTTTTCTTTGAACAAACTGCGCTTGTATCATCACCTAACCTCCAAATATTTACCTATTTACTAGTCTATCATGTTCGTTTCTTTCTTTTTTAATTTTTTGCTATTTTTTACATATAATTATCAATGCAATACCTCTTTTTAAATTTTCTAAACTTGCTTTATTTTCTATCATCTTATATTATTTACGCTTATTTTACTATTTAAACGTCCGACACCACTCTAGTTTTCCTGCTTTTTATTAGAACCTTATAATAAAAAAGACTCTTTTCATCATGAGAAAGAGTCTTTTAACGTTAACTATAATCTTGTTCTTCTACTAATACTTCTTTTAAATGAGCCAAATCGTGTTCAAGGTGCTGTACCATTGAGGCAGAAGCCCCTTCATTGTCCCGGTTTTTCATTTTCTCAAAAATATCGTAGTGCTGACTTAAAATAATGCTTGTTCGTTTTTCTCCTCGAAAGTTTAAAATACGACAAAAGTGGACGAGAGAATTAAGCTCATCAATCTGTTTCTTTAAACGAGCATTTTTTGTATATTCAACAATCATATAATGAAAAGATTCATTAAGGTGAATCAGCTCATCTTGGCAATTCTCTTTTACGGCTGCTTCTTCTGTCTTCTTTAAGATGTGTTCTAATTGAGAGATTTCTTCCTCACTTGCTTTTTCAGTTGCTAACTTTGTCGCAAATGATTCAAGAGCCATACGACAAAAATAAATCTCTTCTACATCCCGTACTGTTGGGTTGTAGACTATAACTCTCGATTTTTCATCAACATGCACAAGCCCTTCCTTTTCTAAAAGACGAATCGCTTCCCGAATCGGACTTTTACTTACATTAAAATCTTTTGCAAGCTGAGTTTCTACAATACGCTCTCCTGGTTTAAACTTCCCTGTAAATATCATTTTTTTTATTTGATTATAAAATTGCTCATAATATGGTAATGGCTTTTGAACTTTAAAGTCACTCACTTTATCACTCTTTTCTTTTTCTCTTCTTGTATAAATAAGTTTCGTTTTGTAAAATAATTAGTGGTCGACAAGATTCAGTCGACTATAAAAGTATAAGAGGAACGGTCAGGAATTATCAACTTTACTTTTTTCCTCCTCTGTTCTTTTAATTATTTCATTAGGAGGATATACAACATGCTTATTATTCTTACCATGCTCGTGCTTGGAGCTCTTCTTGGCTTTATTGGAGCTGGAGGTGCTGGGTTCGTAATTGCTCTTTTAACCGTTGTATTTAGTATTGATATCCATACAGCACTTGGTACCTCTCTTGCTGCAATGTCTTTTACTAGCCTATCAGGAGCTTATAGTCATTTTCAAGAGAAAAATATTCATTTAAAGATTGGTCTTATTGTTGGGATTTTTGCTGCAATCGGGTCCTTTATTGGAGCTAAGTTTGCTGCTCTCATCCCTGCAGATTTCCTACATTACCTTACTGCTAGTATGCTTTTCTTATCTGCTATTCTCATTTTAGTAAAACTGTTTTTATTAAAAGATACAGCAAACCAAAAATTAATGGGAAATGCTGAACTTTGGATAAAGAGTATTATTCTTGGAATTATAACAGGCATTATGTCTGGAACCTTTGGAATTGGCTCAGCTCCATTTATTCAGCTTGGTCTTCTTATGTTATTAAATTTATCTGTTCGCCAATCAGTTGGAACAACAATGCTCGTTATTATTCCAATTTCACTTGGCGGCGGTCTTGGCTATATTACAGAAGGATATGTTGATTTTCTTCTCCTTCTAAAAGTGCTAATTGGTACAATGTCTGGTGCCTATATTGGAGCCAAATTCACAAATCTAGCTCCAAAATCCCTTTTAAAAACCGCCATTTTTGCTACACCTGCTGCTGCCGGTTTGATTCTTCTCTTCTAGAATAAAATAACTTTGAAACCATTTACTTATACAAAAATTAGCAGTAATATTAATAATCGTAGTTACGAAGAAGGTGATATTTACGCCTTCTTTTTTCTATACTGTAAGGAGAATAAAGGAGGATTCTTTTTGAAAAAACATTATTTGCTTTGTGTTGTTTTGATGCTTAGCTTTTTTGTCGCTTTAACTGGCTGTGGTACATCATCTGATTCAATGTCAACTTCCTCAACTACCACAGAAGAAAGCAGTTCAAACGATTCATCTTCATCAAGTGCTGATATAAATAAGGAAAAGAAAGATGAAAACACGGAAAAGGAATCGGAAACCGCTTCTTCTCGTCTTCAAGCAACTGTTACGCGCGTAGTTGATGGAGATACGTTAAGAGCAACCGTGAATGGAAAAGAAGAAAAAGTTCGCCTAATTCTTGTTGATACACCAGAAACAGTTCACCCTTCCAAACCAGTTCAACCTGTAGGACCTGAAGCATCCTCTTTTACAAAAAAGATGCTTTCAAATAAAAAAATTGAAATTGAACCTGGTGTTCAAGAACGTGACCAGTATGGTCGCCTTTTAGCGTATATCTATGTAGATGGAAAAATGTTCAATAAAACGCTTATTGAAAAAGGCTTAGCTCGTGTGGCCGTTTTCCCACCAAACACCCGCTATCTAGATGAGTTTAAAGCGCTTGAACAAAAAGCAAAAGCCGCTAAACTAGGCATCTGGCAATATGAAAACTATGTAACAGATAAGGGATATAATGATACTGTTGTTGGAAGTACATATTCTTCTGATCAATCTTCATCTCAATCATCAGAAAAGACATCTACCAACACTACCTCTTCAACGCAAAATACGCCAGAGCCTGCAAAAGAAACAGGTTCTTGTACTATTAAAGGAAATATTTCAAGCTCTGGAGAAAAGATTTATCATATGCCAGGCGGTGCTTATTACGACCGAACAATTGCAGAAAAAATGTTTTGCTCAACAAGCGAAGCAAAGAATCATGGATATCGTGCTTCACAAAGATAATCAACTAAAAAAGCCCCATTCCTTATTTAAGGAACAGGGTTTTTTTAGTTCGAACTATATTCCTTCTCTATGTTACTAATTTTATCAACTCGTACTTTATGTCTTCCACCTTCAAAAGGTGTTTCTAACCAGATTTTCACAATATCACGTGCAAGTCCTGGACCAATAACTCGTTCTCCCATTGCAAGCACGTTTGAATCATTATGCTCTCTTGTTGCTCTTGCACTAAATGTATCATGAACAAGAGCACAGCGGATTCCTTCTACTTTGTTGGCTGCAATACTCATTCCAATACCTGTCCCACAAATTAATATCCCTCTGTCTGCTTCTCCAGTTGACACCTTTTCTGCAACTGGAAGAGCATAATCTGGATAATCAACAGATGTATCACATGAGCATCCCATATCTTCATATTCTACGTTCATTTCTTCAAGCAAAGAAATGATTTCTTTGCGAATGTTTATTCCTCCGTGATCAGAGGCAATGATGATTTTCATGATTTTCATGATTTTCACTCCTACTTGTACAGGGCTTTATCTGTTTTAATAATTTAATTGTCCCTTTAACTTATACACTAATAATAAAGGTAACCCTTCTGATTTGTAAACCTTTTCAAAGAATAACAAACAACTAGTTATGATTTTCTTCACCCTGTTTTAAGATACGTTCTACACTCTCATACTGTATAAAGATAACGAGCTTTTTCGTTCTCTAGATGATCAATAACTGTATTACAAGTATGATAAATCAAAGTTACCATTTTCTCTCCTCCTCACTCATTCGTACACTTACTTACTATGTAAATAAATAACAAGCTTCATTTTCACACTAGCCAACTTCATATAAATATTAAGTATGAATCTCAGCAAATTTGTTACAGTAAAAGCAAGCTAATAGATTCTTAAAATAGAGAATTTTTTGCCCTTCAAAACAGAAAAGTATATAATAAAACTACGTTTTAGTAACGATGAATTTATAGTGAGAGAAGTGATTTTTATCAGTTTTAATCCTGTATCAAACAAGAAATTATACATTCAAATTTATGACCAAATTCTTTCACAAATTGAACTCGGTACATTCAAAATTGGAGATAAACTTCCTTCTGAACGAGAGCTGTGCGCGAACTTCGGTGTTAGTCGTGCACCTGTAAGACAAGCATTAAGTGCACTTGAAATGAACGGAATTATTTATTCAAGACAAGGTGAAGGAGTTTTCGTAAAAAACACAAAAATTACAACGGGAACTTCTCAGTCTTCTTCTCTTTTAGAAAATGTATCGCCTGAAGATATTGTGGAAGCAAGAATGACAATTGAACCTCTTATTGTTAAGCTTGCAGCAATGAGAGCTACTGCTGAAGATATCGCAGACTTAAGAAAAACTATTGATATGATGGAAGAAGAAACAAAACAGGGAATTTATGTGCCTGAAACAGATGAGAAACTACATAAAGGCATTGCAAAGGCTTCTCATAATGATTTATTTATTACTTTCATGGCGGATATTAGCAACGCAATGAAAAAACAAGAAATGTGGCAGTTTATTCGCGACCGTACAGTAACTCGTCCAGATTATCGAGAAGTGAATTTTAAAGAGCATAAAATGCTTATTGAGGCAATTGAAAATCATGATGAGAAGAAAGCAGTTGAAATGATGACTTCTCATATGAAAAACCTTTTTGAACGGTACTGGAAAGTGTAAACCATTCCACAAAGAAATGATTGCAGATCTGTGCTTGTTCTTTGAGCTAACAAAAAGGATGCACCTTATGTGCATCCTTTTTGTATAAAAAGCGTTACATCGTTTTATAAAATAAGCCAACAAAGATTCTTAATGATCATGTATTAATAGAGTTCTTTAACTCAGATTGTTCATTATCTTCCTCCACTTTATGACTAACTGCCTTACCTGATTGCTTTACTAAAAATAGAATAATCGCTGCTCCAATCACTAAACTAACTCCTAGAAAAATCATACTTGTATTAAAAGAACCTGTAACATCTTTAATATACCCAACGATATAAGGACCAAAGAAACCACCAAGATTTCCAACACTGTTAATGAGCGCAATTGCTCCTCCTGCAGCTGCCCCTGTTAGAAATGAAGGAGGAATAGCCCAAAATGGAGAGTATGCTCCAAATGCTCCACATAAAGCAATGGTTAAAAAGATAAATGATAAGACAATGCTTGTACTTGCTACATAGCTACTCGCAATCATAGCCACTGCACTAGTTGTTAAACAAACCGCCACATGCCAACGCCTTTCATTCTTTTTATCAGAGTGATTACCAACCATAATCATTACGACCATGGCAATCGTATACATCAATCCTAGTACCCACCCCATACCTTGTGTGCTTAGTGATGTTTCTTCTGCCAGACCTTGAGAAATGGTAGGGAGAAACATATTAATACCGTAATAGCCAACCATCCAACAGAAGTATCCAATTGATAAGATCAATACATCCCGATCTTTTAAAGCTTGCGCAAAAGTATAATGCTTCACTTCTTCCTTTTCCTGTCTTTCTTTTGCAATTACACTCATTAGCCATTCCTTTTCACCACGATTTAACCAGTTTACATCTTCAAGCCTGTCATCAAGATAGAAGTAACAGATAATACCTAGAATGAGTGCTGGAATAGCCTCTAAAATAAATAGCCATTGCCACCCTGCTAAACCCAACCAGTCAATTCCTAATAGAAATGTAGAAAGAGGCGAACCTATAGCATTTGCTCCTGGAATAGCGAGCATAAATCCTGCAATAGCTTTAGCATGGTGTTTTGTTTGGAAGAAACCGCTCAAATAATAAACCATACAAGGATAGAAACTAGCTTCCGCCACTCCTAAAAGAAAACGAGCAATATAAAACTGTGTAGGAGTTTGGACAAATGCCATAAAGATGGCGATAATCGCCCATGTTACCATAATGCGGCTAATCCATTTTCTTGCCCCAATCTTTGTCATCATAGCGCTTCCCGGAACTTCTAGCAAAAAATAACCAATAAAGAAAATTCCTGCTCCTAATCCAAAGACAGCATTGGAGAACCAAAGATCTTCGTTCATTTGTAACGCCGCAAATCCGATATTTACTCTATCTAGTATTGCGATAATAAAACATAAGAATAGAAACGGAATTAGTCGAAGTGTTACTTTCCTTGTTGTAGAACGTTCTAGTTCAAGCTGATTCAAGATAAATCCCCCTTTTAGGCTTTTTTGGCCTTTTCTTTTAACCTTGCTTCCTTATCCCTCTGATATCAACCATCCTAAATTAAGCGCTTTCGATTAAACTAAACATTCTCTTCTCCCCTGCCTTTATTATTTAATTGTGTTTGTATTACTACAGCATTTCTTTTGTTGTTTTGATGCTATTATCGACTGTAATGCTGATAATAAACTTCCTTTCCAATCTACTCTGCCATTCGATGTAAATTAAATATTTTGTAAGTGCTTACAAAAGGAGTTTTACTTGTTGCAAGTCCTACTGCAATTTCAGCCTCTTTTTGTTCTGCAATTCTTATATTAAATATTTTTTTAAAAACTAACCTGTATACTTGTAATACAACTAACTTACAATACAAGTATACAGGCAATCATTTTTATTGTCTATATTTTTTAAAAAGTCTGTTAATTACAGAACTCATATAAAAAGAAGGGTGTTTCTCTAACAGAGAAACACCCTTCTTTCATCTTTATCTCTTTATTTATAAACATAATTTACACTAATTACTTCTCTCGTTCAGCAGCCTCTGCTTCTTTTTTCGTTCGATGCACCGTACCAAACGGATGCTCAGGGGGTGCATAAATAGAGTAAATCTTCAATGGTCTATTCCCTATATTTGTGCCATTATGCCATGTCCCCGCAGGTACCATAATGGCATCATCATCAGAAACTCTTTCCCGAAAGGATAAGTTATTTTTTGTTTTTCCCATCTGAACAAGTCCTCGGCCTTCTTCAATCCTTAAAAACTGATCTGTTTTCGGATGAATTTCAAGCCCAATGTCTTCTCCTTGTTTAATACTCATCTAATGTAACCTGCAGATAACGTCCTGTCCATAAGGCTGTACGAAACGTTTTATTTTGCTTAGTGGCTTCATTAATATTTACTACAAACGGCTGTCTTCCATAATCTTTTAACTCCATTTTTTCTCTGCTGTACCAATAGGAATAAGCTTCATATGGATTAGACCTGTACTCTGCTTGAAATACTGGATACTGTACGTAATAAGGATAGGAATACATATAAGGAGAATAATACATTTCTCTTCATTCCTTTCATATGCTTATAAAATATCCTATACGCCCTCTTAGTAGCATATTCCGTTTTCCATTCTCCTTATGAAGTGCATCTTTAGTTCATCGTTAAGCCACTATCAACTACAATATTTTGTCCTGTAATTCCTTTAGCTCTGTCAGATCCTAAGAATACCACTGTTTCAGCTACATCTTTTGGGGTGGTGACACGATTTAAAGCAGAACTATTTGCGACAATGTTGAACACTTCCTCTGTTGTAAGGGCACTAGCATCTGTTGTTTGTAAAAGACCACCTGATACCATATTGACCGTAATGCCATATTGTCCGAGCTCTTTTGCCATGTTTCTTGTAAATCCAACTAGAGCTGCTTTTCCTGTTGTATATTGATGATAAGGAACAATGGGATTCTGAAATAAATTTGTACCAATATTCACGACTCTCGCATTATCTGTTTCTTTCAAATATGGTAAAGCTGCTTGAATAGTATTCAATGCTCCATGAACAGATCCTTCAAACTGTTCTACATATTTCCCCCAGCTTAACTCATGGACAGGCTCTTGTGCATTTGGATCAAATTTAAAATTTATAAGAGCATTATTGATAATAATATTAATACATCCATAATGCTTAATCGTTTGGTTCACTAACTTTTCAACCTCATGTTTATTTGTAATATCAGCATAAAGTGCGATTGCGTTTTCTTTCCCTAACTCATCTACTAAAATTTCGGCACTTTCTTTGTTCTGATAATAATTCACCACAACACCGTATCCATTTTCTACGAACGTTCTTGCAATCTCAGATCCTAATCCTCTACTCGCTCCTGTTACTAATGCAATTCCTTTGAAGTTTTTCATCGAACAAATTCCTTTCAATTTCGTATTTACAATAAACTTGAAAGAGAGAGTGAATACAAAAAGCCCTTTCACTCGTCAAAAGTAAAAGGGCTGAACATTCTTCATGTACAAACTGTATACTTTTACTCCCTACGCGAGTATTAACTCTCAGGTTCAAAGGGTCAGGTTTTCACCTTCTCAACTCGTATGAGTTCCCCTGTAAAATATTTATTGTCAATATTATTATATTTTAGCTTCTAACGTTTGTACAATTTTAAAAGCATCACACTCCCCTAAAGGGCACATGATGCCTTTTCATTATTCCTTCGTCATTAACTTCAACGGTGCTGCAATATTCTTTTCAACTTTCTTGCCTTTTAAAACATCACTTGCAGCTTTAACAGCTAGCTCACCAATTAATTCTGGTTGCTGTGCCACAGTTGCCGCTAACTTCCCTTCTTTTACAGCATTAACAGCATCTTCATTCCCGTCAAATCCAACAACAAGAACATCTCGACCTGAGCTGTTAATTGCTTGGATAGCTCCTAATGCCATTTCATCATTATGAGCGAATACTGCTTTAATATCTGAGTTTCCTTGCAGTAAGTTCTCCATTACATTCAAACCTTTTGTACGATCAAAATCTGCAGACTGTTTTGCCACAACATCAAGTTTTTGATCTGCTACATTATGAAATCCTTTGCCTCGTTCACGTGTTGCAGATGCTCCTGGAGTTCCTTCAAGTTCAGCTACTTTCGCTCCTTCACCTAACTTTTCAACAATGTAATCAGCTGCCATTTCGCCACCCTTTACATTGTCAGAAGCAACTAACGTTTCGACCTTTCCTTTATCTGCTGAACGATCTAATGTAACAACAGGAATGCCAATATTGTTAGCTGATTGAACAGCTGTTGAAATAGCTGCTGAATCTGTTGGGTTAATCAGTAAAACATCAACCCCTTGTTGTAGTAAATCTTCAACATCGTTAACTTGCTTAGCTGAATCGTTCTGTGCGTCAACAATCACAACGTCCATTCCTTGCTTTTTCACTTCTTTTACAACTCCATTTTTTAATGAAACAAAGAACGGGTTATTTAACGTAGAAACCGATAAGCCAATTTTAATATCTTCTAAATTTCCTTTTTTCTTTGGTTTTGCCCATTCTGGAGGCTCTAATGAACAAGCCGCTAGAATAAGAAGTGAAAACGACATGAGTACAAGTAAGACCTTTTTCAATGAGAACCCCTCCTATGCTGATTTTTTTCGATCAATTAACACCGCAATCAAGATAACAACACCTTTTACAACCATCTGGAAGAATGATGATACACCTAATAAGTTCAAACCATTGTTTAACGTTCCAATAATTAAAGCACCAATCAATGTTCCAACAATTAAACCACGGCCACCAGATAAACTTGTTCCACCTAATACAACAGCTGCAATCGCATCTAACTCATAAGAAGTTCCTGCTGTTGGTTGCGCTGAGTTTAAACGAGATGTTAAAATCGCTCCTGCTAAAGCCGATAAAAGTCCTGCTAGCGCATAAATCATCACTTTTACTCGTGGTACTTTAATGCCTGAAATAAGAGCTGCTTTTTCATTTCCACCAATGGCATATGTTTTACGGCCAAATGATGTTTTGTGTAAAATCACCCATAGCACTGCAAATGCAATAATCATCGTAATTGCAGGAACTGGAATACCTAAGAAATAACCACGTCCAAATAGTTGGAAGGCATAGTTTTCACCAAGACCTGTAATCGGGTTTCCATCTGTATAGACAAGCGTTAAACCACGGAAAATTGTCATTGTTGCAAGCGTTGCGATAAATGGTGCCATTTTTCCTTTTGTAATAAGAAGACCGTTAATCGCTCCCATTACTGCACCTAAGATACATCCAATTAAAATAGCTAAAATCGGGTCAATACCTGATACAATCATTCCAGCAATTAGCGCGCTAGATAGAGCCAAAATCGACCCTACTGACAAATCAATCCCACCCGTCAAAATAACAAATGTCATTCCAAAGGCAATAAGCGCATTAATCGCAACTTGGCGCAGTAAATTTAATAGATTCAGTGGTTCTAAAAAGCTTGGATTTAAAATTGATACGATTGCAACTAAAATAATAAATCCGAGTAATGGTCCAAGCTTTTGCAGTAAATTATCAACATGATTTACTTTGTTTATAACTGGTTTCATGTTACTTCCCTCCTGTTGCAAATGTCATAATTTTTTCTTGTGTTGCTTCTTCTTTCATTAATTCCCCTGTAATTCTACCTTCATGAACAACGAGGATACGATCACTCATCCCAAGCACTTCAGGAAGCTCAGACGAGACCATAATAATGGCAACTCCTCTGTCTGTTAGTTCATTCATTAACTGGTAAATTTCACGTTTCGCCCCAACATCGACTCCTCGCGTTGGTTCATCTAGAATTAACACTTTTGGACCAATACCAACCCATTTGGCAATAACTACTTTTTGCTGATTTCCACCAGAAAGGTTTTTCGCACTTGTTTTTCCTGATTCTGCTTTGATTTGTAAGCGCTTAATTAACAGATCGACAAATTCACTCTCTGTCTTATCATCAATAAGCCCTTTTTTAGAAAAACTTTTTAAGTTCGGCAACGCCATGTTATCCCGAATCGAAAAATCTAAAATAAGTCCTTCTGTTTTACGGTCTTCAGTAATAAATCCAATGCCTAGTTTGACGGCTTCATATGGATTTTTAATCGATACTTTCTGACCATTCACCAATATCTCGCCATCGTCTAATTTATCTAATCCAAACAAGGCTCGCATAATCTCGGTTCGACCTGCTCCCATCAATCCTGAGACTCCAACGATTTCGCCTTCTTTCACAGAGAAACTTACCTTTTGAAAAGCTCCATTTCTCGTAGCATTGCGAACTTCTAACACCTTTTCACCAAGTGTTGGTGCTCGTTCTGGAAAACGATCGGTTAATTCGCGCCCAACCATCTTCCGGACAACCTCATCAAAGTTCGTTTCCCGAATTGCCTTCGTATCAACGGTTTTACCATCTCGCATTACTGTAATGCGATCACAAATGGTGAAAATCTCTTCCATCCGGTGCGAAATATAGACAATGGACACTCCTTCTTTTTTAAGAGCATTGATTACTTCAAAAAGCTTCTGAATTTCACGTTCTGTTAATGCAGCAGTTGGCTCATCCATGATAATGACTTTTGCATTTGTCATCAACGCTTTAGCAATTTCAATCATTTGCTGCTGACCAACTGAACAAAGCCCTGCTTCTTGCTCAAGTGGAATCGTAACCGAAAGTTTTTCAAATTGCTTTTTTGATAGCGATTTCATTTCTTTCGTCTTTAAAAAGCCAAGCGGTGTTTTCAGCTCTTTTCCAATAAACAAGTTATCGAGTACAGTCATATCCGGCCAAACGTTTAACTCTTGATGAATAAACGCAATACCATACTGCTCTGCTTCTTTTGGGCTCTTAAAATATGTTTCTTTTCCATCAATGAAAATGGTTCCTTGATCTCGTTTATGAAGACCCGTTAAGATGTTCATCATCGTCGATTTTCCGGCTCCGTTCTCACCCATCAAAGCGTGAACTTCACCTTCTTTTAATTCGAAATCCACTCCTGACAACACTTGGTTTGTTCCAAATGCTTTATGAATACCATTCATTTTAATATGCATAACGCTCACCTCTTTCTAGAAGATTACCCCTGCTTGTAAAATACAGTTAGCATATGGAGTAACTTCACCTGTTCGAATAACGGCTTTGACGTTGTTTGTTAAATGTTTGAACTCCTCATGAGAAACTTCTTGAATATCCGTGTTAGTGAACCTCTCTTGCATATACTGCATAACATCCTGGTTTTGAGTGCTCATCTCACTTGCAATCGTCACTTTTTCAACGACCATATCATCCGTAATCGCATTCACCACATCTCTGTAGCTTGGGACACCTAATGTAAGAGCTAGATCAATACGCTGTACATGATCTGGGATAGGAAGACCTGCATCGGCAATAGCAATGAGGTCTGTATGTCCTAGATCTGCGAGCACTTTTGAGATATGGCTATTTAATATTCCTTGTCGTTTCATAGCGCTTCCTCCACTTCTTCTCGTGTTGGCATACCACCTTGTGCTCCAAACTTTGTAACAGATAAAGATGCAGCGCGGTTGGCAAATTGTAAACTTTCTTCAATGCTTTTTCCTTCTCCTAAGGCTACAGCTAGTGCTGCATTGAATGTATCTCCTGCCCCTGTCGTATCAACAGCTTCTACAGTATAGGATGGAACAAGGATTTCTTTCTCTCCGTCATAGTAACGAGCCCCTTGCTTTCCTTCTGTAATAAATACTTTGTTTGGATATTTTTTTAATGCTTCGTCTATACTTAAATTGTTAAATAACACTGCTGCTTCATGTTCATTTGGCGTAATATATGTGGCGCGGTTAATCACGTCTTGAGAAAGCGGACGAGCTGGCGCCGGATTAAGAAGAAGTGGTATATTATACTCCTCACAAATTTCACTCACATATTCTACTGTTTCTTCTGGAATTTCTTGTTGAATGAGCACAATTTTAGCTTTCTTAATCTCATCAATCACGCTTTTCACATATTCAGGTGTAATATAATCATTAGCTCCCTTTACAAAAACAATGCTATTATCGCCTTCTGCTAATACAATATGAGCCGTTCCGCTCCTCACACCTGTAACCGGTTTCACATTGGTTACACTAACATGATTTTCTTTAAAGTTAGCTAGTATTTCTTCTCCGTAATGGTCATCTCCTACACAGCCAATCATCTTTACGTTTGCTCCTAATCGAGCAGATGCAACCGCTTGGTTTGCCCCTTTTCCCCCTGGTACTGTTTCAAATGATTCTCCAAGAACGGTCTCTCCAGCCCCTGGTCGTATTGCAGATGTTACAACTAAGTCCATTGATGAACTTCCAATAACTACGATTTCACTCATTTCCCTCAACCTCTCTTGTCGTTTCTCGTTCTATAAATGTTACAGGCATTTCAACATGATTTTGCTCAACATATTCTTTTCTCATTAACTTGATTAAGAGACGAGCAGCTTCTTTGCCCATTTCATAAGCAGGCTGTCTCATTGTTGATAATGACGGAAAAAGCAGGCTGCTCTGCGGAATATCATCAAACCCAATGATTTGAACCTCTTTCGGAATAAACTTCCCAAGACGAAGGGCTTCATGTAAAACTGCTGTTGCCACAATATCATTACTTGCAAGGACTCCATCTGTATCTGGGTATGTTTCAAACAATTCTTTTGCCCATTTTTTAGCCTCTTCAAAAGCAAAGGATGTTGTTCCCATCACATAAAAATCAACATTTGATTCACTCAAGTATTCTAGCGCCCCTTGAAATCGATCTTGAGCAGGCTGGATATGAGCTGGGCCTTTTAGTAGCGTTATTCGTCTGCTCCCTCGTTTTACCATTTCCCTGGCTGCTGTTCTACCGCCTTCTCTTCCATCTCCATAAACTGATGGATAGTCTTTCGACGTTTGATCTAGAAACACAACTGGAATCGATAAATCTTTATAATTTGTATCACTTCTATCATTGGTAGCTGAAATAATGCCAACTACGTTATTTTGAACAAATGTATGAATATAATCGAGTTCTTTTTCAGGCTGTTCATCACTATTTCCAAATAATAAGCGAAACCCTTCTTTTTGCATTTCATCTTCTACCCCTCGTGCTAGTTGTGGGAAGAATGGGTTTGTAATGTCTGGTAGCAATAAGCCGATCAGCTTTGACTTCTTTTTATAAAGGGAGCGGGCTACTTCATTTGGGCTATAATTGAGCTCTTCCATGGCAGCTGCTACTCGTTTTCTTGTATCTTCGTGAACGTAGCCATTCTCATTCAGAACACGAGATACGGTTGCAACTGATACGCCTGCTTCTTTCGCTACATCTCGAATTGTTGCCATTTGCTCCCCTCCTTCAGGTTTGTGTAACCGTTTACACAAGTAGAATATCATGAACTTATGAATTATACAAGAATAAATTTATTTGTGTTATCAGGATAATAGAAAAAGGGCTCTCCAAAGTTCCTTGGACCTTGAAGAACCCTTCCTCATTCAGTTAAGTTATACTTTTTCCTCCACTTAATTTACATCTAATAGTGGACGATCAGCAAAGTCTACCCATACAGATCCTTTTTCTGCTGAGCGTACACAATTTTCAAGCCAGCGAATTCCGTCAATTCCAGCATCGATATCAGGATATACTAAACTTCTTAGTGTTTCTTCATCATTACGATTTTTCGCATCAATTGCTATTGCAAATTTCAAATATATATTTGCCCATGATTCTGATAATCCTTCTGTATGAAGAGCACCCAAACGCTCATCAGCATTGCACTGGTCATCAAGGTATGGCATCGCACGAATTAAAGTTTGAACTGGCTCTCCCTGTACTTCATAGCGTAGTTCTCCTGGCTTACTATCCCACCATTCTAGACTAGCTTTTGAACCGACAATTCGAATCCGATGTCCATCCATGCACCCCGCATTAACTGAAGAAGTCCAAAGTCGACCAACAGCTCCATTTTCATAGTGCATTGAAACGAATGCATTGTCTTCTAATGGCGCTCTGCTGTTTATAAAGCTTTGTCGGTCACAAAGCAACTTTTTAACTTTCATATTCGGCATGATTAACTGAGACATATAATACGTGTGTGTCGATAGATCACCTAATACAAATGTTGGTCCTGCTATTTTAGGATCTACTCTCCACTTTTGGGCATCGCTAAATTTATCTGCATCTTCTGTTGAACTAAAACCGTGTGTATACTGAAGATCTACAATTCGAATATCACCGATTTTTCCTTGTTCAATCATAGCGCGCATTTGAAGTAGCATTTGATTTCCAGAGAATCCATAAGTCACACCAACAATCTTCCCTTTTTGTTCAGCAAGACGTTTAATTTCTTCTCCTTCTTCTGATGTAAAGAATAATGGCTTCTCACAAATAACATGAAGGCCAGCTTCTAACGCTGCTTTTGTAATCTCATAATGCGTTCCGTTTGGTGTAGCAATTGATACAACTTCTACACCATCTTCCAGTTTAGCCTCCTCAGCAAACATAGCTTGGTAGTTTGGATAACAGCGGGAATCTTCAACTCCAATATTTATCCCAAAATCTTTTCCACGTTCAGGATCAATATCAAAAGCTCCTGCCTTTAATGTAAAAGCGGTATTGTCACGCAAAGCCCCAAGACGATGTTTATATCCAACTTGTCCAAGTCTTCCTCCACCTACCATTCCCCAGCGTAAAGGTCTTGAAATCTTTCTTTCACCATTTAACATATTAAAAACTCCTCTCATTGTTGAGTTATTGAATGAAATAAGCAAAACTGTCTATATGCAACTATAATTATAAGAATAATCTGATATTTTTCTTTAGATTATGAAGTCGACTTTTTGTCTTTTAAGGCCATTTTTTAGACTTCCTCTTCTAACATAGCCCAGTACCTAGACTTGATTTCTCCTTCTATATTCAGCAGGAGTGATGCTTGTCTCTTGTAAAAATACGCGGCAAAAATAATGGACGGAAGTAAATCCACACTCATCTGCAATAGATTGTATAGAGCGACTTGTTGAGCGAATTTTCTTTGTTGCTTCTCTGATCCTTTCATGTCGTACATAGTAAGTGTAGGGAATCCCTACTGTCTCACTAAATAAACGTGACAAGTGGCGTGGAGAAACATGAAAGAAGCATGCTACATCATTTAGTGAAAGAGGTTGGTCCAAATTATCTTTGATAAACCTTTGAGCTTCTTCTACAATCTTTCTTCCTTTATCGTAAGAAGGCTTAGGGCGTTGATCATCTTCTGTTCCACAAAATAGAGATTGCAAAGACAATATAAGCGATACACCCAGAGTGTTTAAAATATCAGCCGAAGATGTTTGCTCAGCATGCTGCATTAACGACTTCCACAGCAAAACGGTTGCATTATCCTCGCTATTTGGAATATAGATACTGTCTTCAATGGCTAATTTTTCAAAGAGAAGCTGCTGTTTTTCTGAGGTATTTTCCTTCTCTATTTCAAAGGCAACCCAAAAGAGAAATAAGTTATTTCCTTTATGAATTCTATGAAGTTGATGAGGACGTGAAAGAAAGAATGTTCCTTTCTCAAGAAGAAAATCCTCATTATTCTCAGAATAAAGCCCAGTGCCATCTACAACATAGCAGATCTCAAAGAATGAATGCTTATGGATTGGAGTACCAGGATGTTTCCTGTCAGCTCCCCAATAGTGTACACGGATAGAAAGGTCCCGCCCGACACAACAACTGGCTCCACGTTGTAAAGTTCGAATAGTAGTTGCTAAACTCATTAAGCATCCTCCTTCAGTAAATCCATTTCTATTTTAAAACATATACGAGTGTAGAATTAAAGCACTTCTTCAGAAGCCTCTTTTTGACTATATTTGTCCCCATGAGAACGAAATTGAGATTCCAGCCCTTCTAGTGTTTTACCTTTTGTTTCAGGTAAGAAGCCTTTTACAAATACGATTGCTATTACTCCTAGAGCTGTGAAAACGAAAAAGGTTGTTGATAAGCCGATTTTCTCAAGAAGTAGCGGAAATGTTAAGCCTATAAAGAAATTAGCGATCCACAAGCAGAAAACACTAATTCCCATTCCTAATCCTCTTATACGTAAAGGAAAAATCTCAGCAAGCATAAGCCATGTTACTGGTGCAACAGCACCTTGCATAAAGGCAAGGAATGTTACTGTTAGTGATAGAACCACATAAGGAAGCATATCACTTCCAGCAAGTACATTAGAGAATATGCCAATAAGTAAAAGGGAAGTGGTAGTTCCAGCAAGACCAACTAAAAGCATTGGTCTGCGTCGTACTTTGCCAAGCAACCAAATCCCGATACATACCGTAATAACAGAAATTAAACCATTTGCGATATTGGCAATTAAAGCCGCTTCTGTTTCGAAGCCTGAATCCCTTAAAATTTGAGTACCGTAATACATAATCGAGTTAACGCCTGTAATCTGCTGAACAACCGCAATCCCAATTCCTAAAAATACAATACGTCGTATCCAAGGGATAGATAGATCCTTTAAAGAAGCCTGCTTTAGCTTACTGTCTTTTAAAACCGTCCCCTTAACTTCATCAAGCTCAATCTGAGCTTGATCTCTTGTACGAATCTTCTGGAGCACGGTTAAAGCTTCTTCATTTTTTCCTTTTGAAATAAGCCAACGTGGACTTTCAGGCATTCTTAACATACCGATGAATAGAAATACAGCAGGTAAGGATGCGATGGCTAGCATATAGCGCCAAACGTTAACATCATCAGCCATCATGTTTCCTAATACAGCATTACAAGTGAAAGCTAATAGTTGTCCGCCTACGATCATCAACTCATTTTGTGTAACCATTCTTCCCCTTCGCTCTACAGGCGATACTTCTGCTAGATAAGTAGGAACTGTAACAGATGCCCCTCCAACAGCAAGCCCTAATAGGAAACGAAAGATGACCATTACCGTTACATTAGGAGCAAATGTACATCCAAGCGTTCCAACAAAGAACAAAACAGCAAGATAGATAATGTTCTTTCGCCTTCCCATGTAATCAGATAGCCTACCCCCAATAATAGCTCCTATCGCAGCACCCAGAAGGAGCGAACTAGCGACAACTCCTTCTGTGAATGCATTAAGTCCAAGTGTTTCAGACATAAAAGGCAAAGCACCGTTAATAACTCCTGTATCATAACCAAAAAGAAGTCCTCCGAAGGTTGAAATAACAATAATAGTAGTTAAGAATGACTTTTGTTTCCTCTCTCCACCCATATTGATCTCTCCTCTTAAAGTCTCTTGCTTTCTATGCCGAGCTCTATCAACCTTATATTGTTACGGAGACACTAGCTTTTGTTTCAAATTCTCTTGGTAACGTTTCTTTTAATATATCCATTGATTTTCTTACACCTGTGATTGGTTCCATTGTTAAGTCTTCCATCTCTAAAACAATAGGTCCCTTATAGCCTGTCATTTTTACAACTGTGAAAAATTCTTTCCACCATGCACTATCATGGCCATACCCAAGTGCAACATAATTCCAAGAACGAGATGCAAAACTTTCCATTGGTTTTACATCAATTAATCCTTGCGCATCAACAATTCCTCGTTCTAACCGAACATCCTTCGCATGGATATGATAGATAGCATCGCCTAATGTTCGAACTGTTGTTATAGGATCCCCACCCATCCAGAACAAGTGGCTAGGATCAAAGTTCATACCTACCATATTTCCTACTTCATTACGAAGCTTAAACATTGTTTCTGCATTGTGTACGAGGTTATATCCTAAGTTTTCAATTGCAATTTTTTTAACTCCGTATCCTTCTGCCGATTTCACAGCTTTTTCCCAATACGGGAAGGCTACTTCATTCCATTGCCATTCAAGCATGTCAAAGTGCTGCGGTAAAATTGGATGTGTAATCCAGTTTGGCGTTTTATCATCCGGACCTCCTCCAGGACAACCAGACATCATCACAACAGTCTCAACTCCTAAAAGTCCTGCAAGCTGAAACGTTTTTTCGACACCTACTTTATGCATTTCTCCCTCTTCTGATGGATTCAACTGATTTCCTGAGCAGTTGAGTGCTGCAATCTCAATCCCTCTTTTCTTTAAGGAATCCATAAACTGCTCTCTTTTGATAGCGCTTTCCAATAATTCATCAACATTAATATGTAGAGCCTTTGACCAGTTTCCACACCCAAGCTCTAATGATTCTATTCCTAATTCTACACACTTATCTAGCATCTCTTCAAATGGCATATATCCTAAAATATCTGTTACTAATCCTGTTTTCATTCCCTATTCCCCCTTAAAAATTTAAATTGTGAAATCGTTATCATTTGAACGTAAGGATAAATGACTGTTTCTATAAATTATTATAAAACAACACGGCGGAAAAAGTATTTGTACAATAAAGCCTTTATATTGTACTTTAAGGACTTTTTTATTTAATGACGAGTCGTTTGAAATAGAATCTATATCGATAAAAACCTAAATTTAAAAGTAGAAAAAAGAGGCTTTCCAAAAGTTCAAGGAACTTATAGATAACCTCTCAATCTACATTCTCTTATTGCTGCTCTCTTTTATCACCTATCAATATTAAAAACGAAATATCTCAAATTCTAAGAATCATAGGGCTCAAATTATCTACCAAGCTCTTTCTTTTTTATCTATGCTCTATTACCAATTGATCTTTAGATAATATTCCATTAATCTTATCAATTAATAATGGAAGGTCTTTTATCGTTTCTATCGTAAAATCGGCTCCGTTATCAAGAAATGATTGTCTTGTTTGGTTAATAGCTATCTCTTTATCATCAGGAGACAAAGCATTAAATTCATTTTGAGATAACCCCATTTCTGAGCTACCAACAATTACACCAACTGCCCATACTCCTGCCTGGATTCCTTCTTTTATATCTGAAATTGTATCTCCAACTTTTATTACATGACGAACGGATGAAATTTTTAATTTTTCCATGTTTCTAAAAATCATATATGGATAAGGTCTTCCATAGGAGTTTGTTTCATCAGCTGTAATATAAAAGTCAGGTTCATATCCTTTTTTTAAGGCATTAGGTACAACTACATCCATCATTTTGTTTGTATATCCAGTAGTTGAACCCAACTTTAGCCCTTTTTCTCTTAGCACATTTACGACATTCACTACTTCTGGAATTGGATCTGTATATTGGGATAAGGATTGAAGTAATGCAGGCTCAAACTCCTCATATAAATTCTCTACATCCATTTCATTAAAAGCTCTTCCATAAAGCTCTTCCCAAAGCTTAGAGATTCTCGGCATGGACAGCATAGTCCGTATATGATCAATCTTCAGCATTCCCATTGGCTTACGCGCTTCAGCTATTGTAACATCGATTCCAGCTTGCTTGAAAATATCTACAAATACATTTACTGGTGCAAAGCATCCAAAATCTACAGTCGTTCCTGCCCAATCAAAAATAACACCTTCTATTTTACTCATTACGCCTTCACTCCCATGAATTCATTTATAATATTACATAGCTTATTTATATCCTCCTCATAAACTTCACCAATGTTACCAATTCTAAATGTATCTATGTCTGTTAACTTGCCCGGGTAAATGACAAATCCTCTTTCCTTCATGTATCTATAAAAAGGTTCAAAACTAAAGTGTTCGTTTGGATATAAGAATGAGGTAATAATAGGAGACTGCTTTTCTTCCCCAATGTACGATTCAAATCCCATCTCCTTCATTCTTTTACAAAGAAGCTTATTATTGTTGACATATCGATTATAACGTGCAGAAATGCCACCTTCTTCCCTGAGCTCATCTATGGCCTTAGAGAAGGCTGCCACAACATGAGTAGGGGAAGTAAATCTCCATTTTCCATCCTTATTCATTTCTCTCCATTGATCATATAAATCTAGCGATAAACTCCTAGAATTCCCCTCACAAACTTCTAAACTCTCAATCTTAGCTATCACAAATCCAAACCCTGGAACTCCTTGAATACATTTATTTGCACTACTGATCAAAAAGTCAATGCCTAATGCAGGAACATTAATATCCATACCTCCAAAGCTACTCATAGCATCAATAATAAGCTTTTTATTAAAATCTTTTGCCACACGTGAAATCATCTCAATTGGATTTAAAATGCCAGTTGTTGTTTCACAATGAACCATGACAATATGAGTGAAGCTCTTATCTTCTTCCAGTAGGTTTCTAATTTTCTGCTCATCTGGATGTTCATTATATTTCGTTGCCAATTCCACAAAATTCAGCCCTAGGTATGTTGCCATTTTGACAATACGCTCCCCATACGCTCCATTCGTAATGATTAGTACCTTGTCCTGTTTCGTTAATGCCGTTGTCATAACGGATTCTACTGTGAAAGAGCCGCTCCCTTGCATTAATACAACCGTATAGTGTTCACTTGTTGCATGAGCTAACTCCAAAAGTTCTCTTCTAATTTTTTGAGTGATAATCTTGTAATCATCATCCCAAGTACAACGATCAAAAAGCATCTCTTTTTTCACGTTTTCTGTTGTTGTCAACGGTCCCGGAGTTAAAAGTTTATATTGTTTCATAATACTCGTCCCCTTTTATTTTGCAGAATTAAAAAATGCTTGATGTTTTTCGAGAAGCTCAACTGTCAATGGTTCTTTAAACACTTTATTATTAGCAGCTTTATTTTCTTCATCTACGGTCTCTCCTTCATACAAAGGAACAGGGTAATAGTTAATAAGTTCAGCTCTTGCATCTTCTACAATAACCTTTGCCATATCCATTGCTAGTTCTGTCTTCTTATCTTTTTTATTGATTACTGCTAATGATTCTGTATTAGAGAAATTCCCTTCAACAGGGTCAATAAAGTCTATAGGTGCTCCTGACTGCTTCACTTCCACCGCCTGATGACGAAGACCAAATCCTACAGCAACTTCTCCAGCTTGTACCTTTTTAATTGAACCTGAACCAGAGCTTTCTAAATGGGGCCCTGCATTCTTTATAATTCCTGCCATTACTTTCTTTCCTTCTTCTTCCCCATATTCACTGATAATGGCTTGGATTAACATCCATCCTGTAGAGGAATCCATAATATTAGGAATAGAAACCAATCCCTTATATTCCGGACTTGCTAAATCCTTAATAGACTTTGGTATATCTACCCCTTTTTGTTTCATCATTTCTGTATTAAAAAATACAGCACCTGTATTAGCTAAGATGGGAGTATAAAAAGCTGGATACTTATCAATTGTTTTCGTTTCAAACGCTAAATCTTTAAACATTGAATGCCGCTCTTCGGCACTTTCTAGAAAATAAGAACTCATGGTGACTAAGTCAGCCTCTATCTGCTCTCCTTCAGCCATTAGTTTTCCTCCTAATTCAGATGTACCAAGAGATTGGATGATATATTTCCCTTCATACCCAGCATCTTTTAACGATTTCTCCATCGCTGCTATTGCTTCTTCATCTCCATTGGAGTAAATCACAACTTTGTCATCACCACTGTTTGCTGATTTTGCTCCACATCCTGCCATGATGACGACAAGTCCAATTAATATCATAAGTAGCCTTTTCTTCATCCTCATTTATTGTCCCTCACTTCATTAAGTTTTTTGAAATTGCCTCTTCTGTATAAAATCACAAATGAGTTTAACTACAATGTTTGTACAAAATATGAGTAAAGATAGTACGAAAATCTCGTTGAACTTAGCAAAGTGCTGGAGTTCCTTAATTTCACTTGATACAAGAGAGGTTTGTGCAGATACTAGAAAAATAATCCCACTTACAGTTACCATAGAATTAATAAAATAGTAGCTGAACATCTCGGTAACAGTGGAAGCTGAGTTCGGCAGAATAACACGATAAATCGTTTTAAACCAGCTATCACCAAGCAAACCACCTGTTGTCTCCCATGTAGGATTCATTTTAGACAGAGAGTTTTTTGCCATTAAATAAGGTGTCGTAAAATAGTGAACAATATTACAGAATATTATGATAATAAAAGTTCCTTTTAGGGTACTTTCATTGAATAATAAGAGATAAGAAAGACCAAGTACCATACCAGGTAGTGTATTTGTAACCATGGATACAAGATCAAAGGTCCCTCTTCCTTTTAAGCTTGTCCTCGTATTTAAAATAGCTGAGCAATAGGCAATTACAATTCCTATAACCGTTGTAAAAATGGCCACAATGACGGAATTTTTATAAACCATGCTTAAACCACTCGTTGTAAATACATTAACAAAATGCTGAAATGTGAATGTTAAATTGTAAGGGAAGTTCGTTAAGAATGGTGCAATAAACATGACGAGAAAGATAGAAAACATCCCAACTACTACCCCAATAGATATGATTCCTAGAACACAATCTCGAACTCGATTTTGAATAATATCAATAGGAGTAAATTTATCATAGTGAAAATTGAAACGCTCTAAGTACTTGAGTAAAATAATAGCGAATAATGCTGGTAAAAGCATGAATACAGCAATAACTGCCCCATCACTAAAATTTGGTATCGTTCCTAACATAACTTGATATAAGTGAGTCGCTACAACAGAATATGTTCCTCCAAGTGAAGCTGGGATTCCGTAATCTGTAAAACTTAGGATAAAGGAAAGAACAAATGCTCCTCCTAGTGTACCAAGCATTGGTCTTAAAATTGTATTGTAAAAACTTCTTATTGAACTATCCATCATTAATGTACTAACAATCATAAACTTCTTATCGATATACGAAAATGAGTTATTAATTAAGAGATATGCTGAAGGCAATGTGTAAATAACGTATCCTAACAGCAAACCATTAAATCCATAGATATTAAATAATGGTTCTCCTAATATTTGTGTAATAAGACCTTGATTACCAAAAGAGTACATAATGGCAAACCCATATGTAATGGTCGGCAGCAACATTGGAATTAAAATCCCTATTTTTATTGCACTTTTTAAAGGCTTAAAGATATTAGTAAAATGAAACGCGTACGCTATTAAGAAAGCAAGAATAGTTGTAATAGCTGCGGTAATACTAGAAATCTTGATACTATTTGCAAAAGCTGCCATTAGTTCACTATTAGATAGAACGTTTACGTAATTATATATGTCAAACCCTTGACTGCCTTCGAAGGAACGTACAACAAGTATCCCAAGCGGTAATACCAAGAACAAGAAGAAGATCATCAAGATTATCCCATATATCACTCTCATTTCTGTACGTACATTAAGCATATTGCTCACCAAATAAATGAAAGATATTTTGTCTTTTAATCTGTAATTGTTTTAATATAAATCCTTTCACAAATTCATTCTTTGGTTGGTGAATAATTTCATGGGGTGTCCCAAATTGAGAGATATTCCCTTGATTAATAATAAGAATCTTATCAGATAAAGTTAATGCTTCTTCTGGATCGTGGGTTACAATAATAGTTGTGAGCTGAAATTCCTTTGCAATTGATTTAATTCTTTCTTTAATTGATTCTTTAATAACCCCATCAAGGGCACTTAATGGTTCATCAAGAAGAAGAAGTTTTGGCTTCATCACTAAAGTTCTAGCTAGTGCCACTCTCTGTTTTTGACCTCCAGATAATTCACTAATTTTTTTATTCAGATGAGGCTTTAGCTCAAGGAAATTGATATACTCTTTTAATTCTTCTTCAGTCACTAACCCTCGTTTATTCTTCAGCCCATATACAATGTTCTCATAGGCATTCAAATGGGGAAAAAGGGCATAATCTTGAAATACAATATTAAATCCTCGATCTTTCATCTTTACATTCGTCAAATCTTCATTGTCAAAAATGATTTTCCCTTTATCCATTTTTGTGAGACCTAAAATAATATTTAATAGCGTTGTTTTCCCGCTTCCACTTTGTCCAAGTAACGAAACAATTTCGCCTTTATTAATTTCCAAACTAATGTTATCAAGCACTACCTTATTATCATACTGTTTACTAATTTGCTCTAGCTTTAGCAAACAACTCACCTCCACCTTTAAAGTTAAACGCACATATTTATAGATGCCTTAGGAGGTAATTGAGCTGAAGTGCTCTCAATCCTAGTCTCCTAATCAGCTTGAATCCACTTAGAATCGTCTATTCCAAAATCCTTAACATGCGGTACATTCGTAATAATATAGTCCACTTCACTTAGATCTTGTATTTTGTAATTAGCAATATTACCAATCTTTGAGGAATCACTTAAGATATAAGTTTGCTTAGCATTAGCCATAAAGATATTAGAAAGCATACATTTGTCTAAATCATAACTTGTGATACCTGCATGATGATCAAGTCCATCAATAGAAATAAAGGCTTTATCTACAAAAAGCTCATTAGCCATTCTCTCTGCTAAAGAACCAGAAGTACGAAAATGATCACCTTTTACATGCCCCCCAAGGAAAATCATTTCTCCTTTAAACGGATGTTCATCCTCTTCATATTCCATTAACTTAGCTGCGAAAGGAAAAGAGTTTGTAATAACTGTCACATCTTTCTTTCGTTTGATAGAAGAAGCCATTTGTAACGTCGTACTTCCTTCATCAATAAAAATAACTTCTCCATCTTCCACAAAAGATGCAGCTTTTAGACCAATGATGATTTTTTGATCAATATGGAGGATTCTTCTCTTAAACATAGACAACTCATTAGAATCCTCTTCAATTCTTACTGCCCCGCCGTGAACTTTTTTAATTTTTTGTTCACTTTCTAATTCTTCTAAATGACGACGAATAGTTTCTGTTGATACGTTAAAAATCTTTGCAAGACCATTTACCTTCACTTGTCCTTCATTATTCACTATCTCTATAATTCTCTTCTTTCTTTCTTCAGCTAATAAAGACATCATTCATTCTCCTTTGCTTTCTACTCAAATTATAAAAAATGATTGTAAAGTGACTATTAATACATTGTTAATAGTTTGTTGATATTTTGTGGTTTTTTGTGATATTAGTTGGTTTTTATTATATAGGTTTGAGGTATTGCTTGTAAATTGAATATTTATAAATTTATTCCATCTTTTTATACTCTTGTTTAATAACTTAAATAAAGTGAGTAATATAGGAAGACTTTTTATTAGAACAATATTAGAAAGATCAATAAAAAAGCCTGTTCAAAAGTTAATTAAGCTTTTGAACAGGCTTTTATTTGCTAGTAAGATGTGATTATTTCTTTCTATCTTACTACTACTAAACCTATATATACAGGGCATCGACTGCTATCAACATTTATTACCTATAACAGCTTTAATGTTAAAGAAATCGGTCTTTTAAATTTTGAGCCTGAAGAATAACTTTCTAATATATATGTTTTGATATTATTAATACTTTCAAAATTAAATAAACCTGATTCCATTGCATTTTCTCCTAACGTTTTCAATGTATCGTCATTAATACTTTCCATTGCTTGAGGAACAATTTTTACGTTTTCATTTTGATATGCTTGATAAATTGTATAGGAAACTCCATCTAAAACGGCATACCATGCGTGTTGTTTTAATCTATCTTCTTCATCATTGGCAAATTCAGTTATATCAATGTAATCCCCACTATCTATGTAGTTATAAAGATAATCTCCAGTTACATTTTCCCCTGCAAGCCATTTCCAACAGTCATCAAGAGCCTCTCTGCCTGTTTGATATCCAGGCTCCTTGGATTTTATTATGTAAAACAGTTTTTCAGCAATTATTAAACCTGTAGCAACTTTAGACTCTGCAGTGAGATCGTGTATAAAGTTCATGAGTAATCCCCCTTATTACTCTCAATTTATCACAATAAAAAAGCTGCTCAAAAGGTTAATTCTCCTTAGAGCAACTTTTTTATATCAACATCTTTCTTCTGTTATCATTAACAAACCTTTATCAAATCATAGTAGACCATATCTGTTTAAAAGCAAGTAAACGATTGAATTTGACGCAGGTCAATTCCGAAATAAACCCATCCAAATCCAGTCCAGCGATATCCTGCAACAGAAGTTCGACCAACAAATATTGGGTAGAACCAGAACTGTTCAGCTCCTCTTAACCATACATACGTATAGTTGAATAAACATCTTGCAATCCCACCTGGATCAACCGCAAATGTTTCTACTTGTTGTTGAGGAACAAAAGTTGGTGGTGGAGCAGTTGGTGGGCCGGAAGTTGGGCCTTGGCTAGGAGGTCCAGGTGGTCCCAGTGGCGGGGATGTAGGTGGTGGAGAAGGAAAAAACCCACTGAATTGTCTTGCATCAAAGCCTGTGTGGTCTAAATGAGAAGGTATTTGTTGATGATTTAAATAGCCATAATCAACGTTTTTATGATAAGGATACATAATATTAAACTCCTTTATTTTCAAATCTTATTGCATCATATTCTTTAGTTGTTTGCCTATCAACTTGTTCGCTAAGAAATGGGCCTTTACCTACATATCATAATTATTGTTGCAAATTTTGTGGATTAAATAGCCTTTTTAGCGGTTTATCCATCCCCACCATTTTCTTTATAAGTGTCATGTAGGCATAAGTTTGCATATGGTACATCAGAAAATAACCGGTTCATTCGTGTAGTAATGGAGGAATAGAGATGACAAATTTTTATTTTTTTAATGGAGTCATTAAGATGATTACAGATTTGAATGTAGGAGAGAATGAGGGCAATGCAGGGTGTTACAAGTTAATTTCCGTAGAAAATGAATTAGGAGCAGTCGTAAATTTTGTAGCAGGACCTTCAACTTACTTTGTAGATCATGTTGCAGTATCAGTAGGAGATTATATAACGGGATATTATGACGGAGATGCCCCTGTTCCTCTTATTTATCCCCCACAATACCAGGCACTCGTTATTGTAAAAGAGAGTACAAGTCGAAATGTGAAAGTAGATTACTTTAATAGCCAGTTAGTGAGTAGTGATGGACAATTACAAATAAATATAGCACCCTATACTCAAATACTATTAACAAACGGACAATTTTTTTCAAGAATACCTGTAAACCGAGATCTAATTGTTATTTACGGAGCTTCAACTAAAAGCATTCCAGCTCAAACAACTCCCTATAGAATAATTGTTTTATGTTAGAAACCATCCTAAAAAAGAAAAGGCCTCCCACCAGTTTTGTAAACTGATGAGAGACCTTCTCTCACAGAGATAGCTTTTATAAGCTGTTCCTGTTAAGGAGTAGAGAGCATGAATTACATCATGCCGCCCATAAGTCCACCGCTTTGTAACATGTTTAATGAAAGTTAACGTAAGTTGATTAATCCGAGCAATCAAACGTTTTCTTAAGATTGGTAATGTAATTTCTTTAACGATAATTAATGGTTTAACACAGGGCTATGTTACCCTTTTGTTACTCCATTTTTAGTCAATGGTACATTTTATTTATAGACTTTTATTCTGTACAGTATTATTTTGTTACTTGTAAGAACTTAAACTAGTAACTCAGTTACATTATCTAAATCTTTTAGGACCATATATCTTACGTTCTTTCATTTACTTTTATAATAAGAAAGAACAGGAAATTAAACATTGTTATAGACGCTATAGTCAAAGCTTTTTATAAAATCAAAAAATATAATAACCGTTCCATATGTTTAGTGGTCAGGATGTGGTCACTTCAGCCAAACCATTTCTTTTTGCCACCTCGATAAAGTGTTTTACAGTATCTGGTTTTAGTCTTGCTTCATTTGAAATATCAAGTAGGATTTGAAAAAATTCTTCAAATGATTTCTCAAGGCTAAGAGACAGAATTAATTTTGTAAAAGCCAGATGTCCAAGGAAGGTTAGGTAAACACCTTTTTCTAAAGCCTTGTTAATTAGGGCAGCGTGAGAAATTTCTGAACTAATTAACTTCCCGTTTGGACCCGTTATAAACATCAGCCTAGAACAATTTGAAATCGCTGCTTTATCAACGGCATGCATAACATCTTGAGTTGCATATTCTTTGTCTTTTGCTTCAATAGCATATAAAATTTCATTATTTAAATAAACATCTATATCACTGATTTCTTGAGAAGAAGCCCCAGATTGATTAACAACATGAACTTCTACTCGGGTTTCTCCTGCTAGAGATTCTGTAAAAATGTTCATTAAAGCACCTATAGCTAAAGCTAGGGATTCTCCACCAAATGATTTAGTGAGCAATTCTTGAACAAAGTTTTCCAACTCAATAAAGGAAGGCGTATTAATTGTTAAAGCGCCAATCATTTCTTCTTTATCTTTGGCCAGTTGTAACGCATAATAAATAGCGTCAGTTAAAGCATCAAATGCTTGCTCTTTCGTAATTATCGTTGGTAAAAAAGCGCAGAGTAATCCTAATAACTTGCTATCTTTGCCTTTTCTTACTGGGTTATCAGTACTTAATTCAGGTATTCTTGCTGGTTTATTTAAAAATGGTTCATTGGAGCTTCCCAGTGCTCCAGATAATTTTTCTTTTTCAAAACGGACTAATACTTTATGACATAAGGTTCTAGCGTCATAAGCCCCATCAAGCTTTGAACTTTTTTGTAAACAAAGCGGATTAATTTTAGGATCTGTTGCTTTTGCTAAAAATGCATTAACCATAATGTATCTATAAGTGAGGTGTGTCTCACTTAATACAGTATAAATCTCTGTTTTAAAACTCGAGACAGGAGTAAAATCTTCTTTAGTAGCAATGTCGTACGCTTTATTGATGACCTCCCAAGCATCAATAAGTATTGAACTTTTGGTTTCCAAAAAATCGACCACCTTTTATAAAAATATAATACAAGAAAATTTTACCTTAAATATTAATAAAATCAAATTAAAATAAGTGAAGGATTGAATTAAATGAATAAAAAATTTAAAGGCATCTCCTTATTTTCAGGAGCTGGAGGTATGGATATTGGCTTTGAAAAAGCAGGCGTTGAGGTAATATGGGCAAATGAACTAGACAAGGATGCTAGTAAAACGTACCAATTAAATAATCCACACACACTCTTGCGTCAAGGCGATATTCGAGAACTTTATCCAGAGTTAAAGCAATTTAAAGACGTTGATATAGTATTCGGAGGACCCCCATGCCAAGGGTTCTCGGTGGCAGGAAAGATGGATCCAAACGATGAAAGAAGCACATTAGTATGGACTTTTTTAGATGTAGTAAAACTCGTAAAGCCAAAAGCTTTTGTAATTGAAAATGTTAAAGCTTTAGGTAAGTTAGAAAAATGGCAATTAGTAAGAGAAAAGATTTATAAATTAGCTAGTGAGATGGGTTATAGTTGTAATACCTATATATTAAATTCAGCAAATTATGGTGTACCTCAAAAAAGAGAGCGTGTATTTTTTGTTGGTTTCTTAAACAAGAATATTGAACATGAAGCCTTTGAAAGAAGATTGATCGAACAGGAAAGACATCCCAAAAATATTAGAGAAACTATCGCTCATTTAGGACCCGCTGGTACAGAGAAGAATCCTTTAACCTGTACAGCAAAAATTACTTTTGCGACAAATCCCATTATGAGAAAATCCCCTTATGCGGGTAATGTCTTTAATGGAATGGGTAGACCATTAAATTTGGATGAAGCTTCTAATACTTTGCCAGCCTCTATGGGGGGAAACAAAACACCTATAATTGATGAGGAATTTCTACATGGACAAGCTCGAGAAAATTGGGTTGTAAACTATCATAAAGGGTTATACGAAGGAACCATTAAACCTCAATTTGCTAGTAGTCCTCCTACCAGACTAAGAAGGCTTACAATTAATGAAGCTGCATTGATTCAAACGTTTCCTGAAGACTATAATTTTCAAGGTAGTAAAACCTCAATATATAAACAGATTGGTAATGCAGTCCCTTGCTTGTTAGCAGAAGCTGTAGCCAAAGCAGTTTTGGAAGAACTGGATAATTCACAAAACATAACAAGTGGAGAAAGTCAATTAACATTTGATGACCTTGTCGAACGGAATAACAATTCCATTATTGATAGTGGTGAAGGGTTTATTGACTTAAAAGAAGGGTTTATTGACTTATATAAGGAATAAAAAAGCAAAAGCTTTATAAAGAGAAATACCTTCGTTGCTGTGCGAGGGTATTCTCTATTTACTTTTTCAAGAAATAAACCCCATATTTTTCACAACATTTAACATTGAAAAGGTGATAATGAATGCAAGAAAAACTAGATATTTTAAGTCAAAGTGATCCTGTGTTGGGGAGATTTATTGAAATTATAGGTCCCTTAAAATTAAAAAAACAGAATGACCTTTATTTATCACTCGTTAAATCAATTATCGGTCAACAGCTCTCTGTCAAAGCAGCAGACACGATATTTGGCCGCTTTGTTGTATTGACAAATAGCCTCGTTTCTCCCGAGATAGTATTAATGCTTTCAGACGAGGAACTTAGGGGGATTGGCATATCCTATCAAAAAATAAGGTATATAAAAGATTTATCACAAAAAGTATTTGAAAAAGAGATTGAATTAGAAACCTTGAATGCATTAAACAACGATGAAGTTATTAGTACTCTTACCAAAGTAAAAGGTATAGGAACATGGACAGCTGAAATGTTTTTAATCTTTTCCCTAGGAAGGGAAAATGTACTATCTCTAGCAGATGTAGGATTACAACGAGGGGTAAAATGGTTATATAACGCTGATGATGGAAAAAAAGCATTAATTGAAAAAGGTGCGTATTGGAATCCTTATCGGTCGCTTGCTTCACTATATTTATGGGAAGCAGTCAATCTTGGCTTTGTAATGAAGTATAAATCTTTTAATGAATACCTTTTATAAACCAATGAAATTTAGAGTATAAAGAAAGGACCGCTTTCTATCTCGGTCCTTTTTCTCAAACATCTTTAAAAAATTCATCTAAGTTAACAGGAGTAGAAGTTTTGAATTTGGTGTTTTCCAGAATTGGGTTGAAATCAAGTCCTGGATCTATAATGTTATACAAATCATTATATAAGGTAATGATGTTATCTCGATATAAAATTAATTCATTATAAATATCATCAAGACCATAAAGTGAATCTGATTTCACATAATCTTTAGCCCTAAACAATTCTCCCTGTTGGTACTCAATATCAATATATAAATCATCACTGTATTCTATGTGCATGTCCCCAAGTTCATCACTAGGATTATTAATATCAAAAAACTTGTGGTCATAAGATAAACCAATATTCCCCTGTCGAAGATTTACTTCTACTCCATTTTTGTCTCTTACATTAAACTCATATGGTTTATATAACTCTTTCACTTTAAGGCTATTTTTGTGTTTAATGTCGTTAGCGAGACTTCTTACAGAAGTTTTGTTGCCTACAAAAACATAGTTATTAGCAAAGGTTTCAAAATTCGTTTTCAAAGATAAAATATTAATATCTGTTTGGGATTCTAAAAACTGAAGGACTTTTCCATAGTTACAATTTTGCTCGGCATCTTCAACCCAACCGTCAACATTCCTTACTATGTCATTTTTATTCTTAAATGCATTGACTACTTAGTTCATGCCCAAATTGAAAGTGAATTTCTTTTTATATAGGGATCCACCATGATTAAATTCATTCCAAATTCTATAATAAAACCAAGGAAGATGTTAACTTTAATTAACATCTCCCTAAAAAAATATCTTTGGTTAAATAATATTTTTACTTACTTTTTCATGTTTTAGTTCGCCCTACCATTTTTTTATCCACTTATCTAACTCATTATCAGGAATATTTCTTATTGTTGATAAGTCAACATTATACCTAGTATCTGTAACACCAGGTGGTTCAGGCAGAGGAAATTGGGGTACATTACTTACATGATAAAACTTTAAATTTTCTTTAGCAAACCTTTCATCATATATTGGGCCTCTTTCCGTTGACGTTTCCATACCTGCGAATTTCCTAGCTTTCTCTAATTTAATAATTAAACTTAAATCGTCGCTAATATGCTCAAACACAGTAGTTATTAAATCTCTTAATGAAAGACCCTCATCTTCTTTTCTCAACATTAGAGAGGCAATAATAGTTTCATTCGGCTTGCTATTGCATAATTGTTGATGACTAAAGGCATGAATTCTTTCTTGTAGGGATGTAGATTTCACTTCTAACCGTAAGCAATCTTTAACAAAGTCAAATTTTCTGTTTGGTTCTTTATGCCAATACTTCATGAAACTTTTTATATTACCCGTTTGAGTAATAAAAAATAGTTCTCCCCAAAGTCCTTGCCTCTCTCTTTCTAAGCTTTTTGATGGAGATGATGTGAACAATTGTACTAAAGAATTAAAGAACGAAAAAAGTTCCTCGCCAATTTTTTTGTAATCTTCTCTCCGAACGAAGGCTAAACATAAAGTTAAAAAATCCTTTTTCATCTGAACATTATTAGTATGACAAACAAGCACATGATATTTTTCTTTTTTAAAAGTTTGCTTATCAACCCTCAATTTACACAATACACCTAATTTTAATGAAACTAAATCCGTACAATAATGTTGCTCAACAAATCCATCTTCAGATAAAACAATTAAAGCAAGATGTTTATTTTGGTCTAAGGCAATATAAGCTGGGAATTTATCATTTAGTAAAACACCAGAATAGTCACACTCATCGCTGCTAATACCTAATTTCCCCAAAAGATATTCATAACTATACACTTGCTTTTAACATTCTCCCTGTATGTTCTTTTGTATTTTCCGGAACAAACAATCCAAGTACAACCGTTTCAGGGATATCCTCCTTTTTGGGTTTTACAATATGAAACTGAAGCTGGTATTTTCCCTTGAGTATGTTTGCATCACCACAATAATATTTGGGGTCTGCTTCAACTCTTCTTGGGCTATGTCCCTGAGGTAGCTTAATAAACCTTCCTTTTGATGAAATGCTTCTCTCTCTAGGTTTAGTTGGATCTATTAGCACGGAATCAATATAGGATAAACTATCATAATTTGATAGTCTTTTTATTATGTTTTCAATCAAATGTTTCGTTTTTATATTTTCCTCGTTCAGATAAAGTAAATCTCCCAAGAGACCAATAATTGTATCAATGTTACAGTTGGAACATAACACATGGGACAAATCTCCATATTTTTTAACAACACCATTTTCTTTAAAAAACTTATTTACCAAATGTACATTCTTTCGTGCAAGTGATTTTTTTTCTTCAGCAAAATCAAGATATATCCATCCATACTTGAGTTCCTCTGCCGATCCAACAGATTTACGAGTGGGGATAAACGGGCTAGATAAACGAAATATTCTTGATTTCCAACTCTCAATTTTTTCTCCATTTTCCTCGAGTTGTTCTAAGATTGACCAAAGATCATCTTCGTGACCTAGAAGATCAGAAAATCCTTTTTGTAGCGATTCCGTTAAATAGATACGACACAAATCTAAATACTTACCCTTATACCCAAACCACCTTGCACGCTGTTCCATAGTATCTGCATTAGGTTTTTTAGCCCACCGAGTTATATATGTCACCGCTAAACCCTCAACCGTAACTCCCCGTTCAAGCATATTACCACCTATAAGAATGTTATTCTTAAAATGCATGTTATCTTTAGTAGGTACTTGCCCCTCTTTTGAGCTATTAACTAACCAAATTTTCAAATCTAAAAACTCATCATGTACTTGTTTTAATATACGTTCAAAAGAATCAATTTTTTTAAAAGTGTGTGTTTTAAAATCCTGATAACTTTCTTTAAATATAGAAGTTAACTCTTTCTTATTTATATTGTTTACTGAATTAGATGAAAGAATTGCAGCCCAACTTCCAACTAACTGCTCAACAATTTTAAAACCAAACAAATGTTCATTTTTATTCCCACTAATATGAACGAGCATTGAATGTTTATCATTATCTTTGCGTAGGGACCTAATAGCTGCACCAATAAAAAAATCAGCCATAGCTTTTTTCAGCTGAATAGTTGCATCTCCCAGGGAAATAATGTCTCCCTCTTCCTCAGAAAATGTCCTTATATATTTATGCTGCTCTTTACCATGGAATGTGGATCCTCCTGTATAAGTTTTACCTGCAGGTATTAGTACACAAGCTTCTGGGGACAAAATATCAAAGGATTTTATTAAATTTGCTTGCGGAGTTGCGGTGTAAGCAATATACGAGTGTAAGTTAAAGGTTTCTCTTAGTTGTTTAATGTTCTCAAAAGTCGTCGACCCTTTGGGCTTCTTTGGTTTATTATTTAATGATGCTTGATCCCCCTCATCATCTATAATTATTGTTGGAAGAGACGTGGTATCTATTAATGAAAAGATTTTTGTTAAATGACTTATATGAGTTCTTTCCTTTAATACGGTGATTAGAATCTTCTTTTTTCCACCTTTAATTAAGCGAATAATGTCTTGTTCAGGTAAATCACTTTTTGCTGAAAAGGTAGAGAAGAAAGCAATGTCATTACCCCATTTTTCAATTCCTAAATCTTCTTTAACACGATCCATACTTTGTTTGAATAAATTCTTTTTTGTTCCTGTAAGTAAAATTACTAAAGGAAAAGTATTATCTAGAGCAAGAGCTGTTACGGTATTAATACAAGAGGTTTTCCCACTTTGAACCTTTCCTAACCCTAATAAAGTGGAAATGCCATTATCACCAGAAGGATTTACGCAGTAGCTTAAAATTTTTGCAGATGCGTGTTTAAGTTTTTCACGTTCTTCATCATCCATCTTACTAAAATACTTCTCCATAACATGGTTTGTGAAAGTACCATCCAATTTTACATTCCAACAAGCGCTTATCTTATTATTTATAACTTTGAACTTTGCTATTTCAGACATAAGGAGTGACCCCCAATTTAATATTTAATCCGAGTAGATGTTATGGTATCATCCTTTCCGCTTTTCAATTTTTTATTCAATAATAACTTATTAATAAACACTTCTTTATAAATCTAATAAGCTTTTTTACTTTTACTACAAATCGGGCATCCGCTACCTCTCTTTCTATTATTTATTGAAGACCTCCAAGAATGCTTATTTTCACAAATCCACCAAACCTTTTTATTTGAATAACATGTTACTTCTAACGGTGTTAACTTACCATTCAAGTGAGGATGCCAATAAGAAGACAGCTGGGAATCTTTAAGGGCAAGACTGTTATCAGGAGTTACCTTCTTTCCAATACAGTAAGGACACTTAGAACCTAAACTTCGATGGTATATTGAAGTTCGCCATTCATGATTATTTTTGCAAATCCACCAAACCTTATGATTACTCATTGGTAAATAGTCAAAGGGTGTTTTGGTACCATTTTTTGTTGGATGCCACTCTTTTGTGATTTTTTTATTTTTAATTGCCAAACTATCTTTCTTGTCTACATACCTTCCTGAACAATATGGACATCCCCTTCCCTGGCTTCGGCTACTGATTATTGCTTTCCATTCGTGTCCTTTTTCGCAAATCCACCAAGCATATTTATTTGAAAAAGGGGCTACATTTTCCGGGTCTAACCCATTATTCAATGTTGGGTGCCATTCTTCAAATAGTAATTTAGTTAATTTCCCTTTATTCTTTTTTATAATAATCCCCTCTCTTACTATTTTTAAAATTTAACGAGAATTTTCTCTGTTATATTTACAAGAAATTCATTGAGAAAAGCGATTAAAACTGGTGCCATCAACCATTGTTTATTTTTGCTGTCAAACCGATGAATGGATGAGCTAAACATCCCATCCATTCATTAACCTATTTTTATTTAAATGCAGACTACGCATTTCTCTATTAATCATAGGTTTCTCTTAAATTCTATTCCTTTAACTGATTCTCGTAGAAGAGACAGTTTTTCTCCTTATGTTAAGTGAATCTCAATATAGTAAAAGGAAAGAGTTATTGTGTGAAAGTTATGACCGTGAGAAGTCCGTACAGAAACCATTATCGGCATCATTCACAAAACTTAATCCCCGTCCGCATGTAGGACATCATTGTAAAAATACTCGTCGATATCATTGACTTCATCTTCATCCGAATAGTCTTCGTCATTCCCAAAAGTATAATTTACTTTGTCAGTAATAAGGCGTGTTAACTTAGCTACACTAAACGAATACTCTGTAAAAGCACTTATAAAAAGCAAGATCATTATCATCTATTTTTCTTCTAATTTCTGTACGTAATTTTATTTCCTCTTGTATAATTCCATAAGAAGATATATTAGAACCACCTTTATAAAATTAGGTAATTTAATTCTACAATTGTGGTTATATATTAGCAGTACGTAGTAAACTCGTTTAATATAAGACTTTAGTTCTTCGTTGTTTAAGTCAGTTCCTTTAATTGGAGGATTATTTCGTCCTTTATATTTTTCAGGGTTGATCTTGATTTTTGTTTTGCTTAAGTCAAAGTCTCCATTTACTTCACCAGCATAAATCACAATCAATTTCCTCTTCGATAACTCCAACATAGTTTAAATCAGCATCTGGAATTGCATGGATACATTCTATTCCCAACCAAAGGTTACAGGAGATAGCTATATCTTTGGGTTTAAATAAGGTTCCAATCGTTCTTCCCATCCATTAATGAAGACCTTTTCTAACCAAATATCCTTTGTTAGTATATCTAGTTCCAATTGATAACAATTTAAAAAATCCATAATTTTTTTAATTTTACAAATATATCTTTCATCATAACCGTACCAAGCCTGAATCATGTCCTTCGAATCTATCCCCACATATTCCTCACAAAAAGTTTCGAACGCTAATAGAAAAGCCTGGACCTCATTAACTATTTTCATTTCAGCATTGAACCCATGTGCTTTACTATTAACCCCCTTCAGGATTTTCATAATAGATATTATCTTGTCATATTCTAAAAGTTGTATTATAAAAACTGTAACAATATCCCTGGAAGCTTCTATTCTTTCAATGTAGGCGTGTTCCGATTCGTAATAGGTAACCTTTGGACATGATTTAACCAGCTTTTCACGCTGGACCTCGTCACCAGTAACAAATGTTCTGAGAACCATTTTAAAACGTTCGTCAGTACTTAATTTCGGATACATTTTTTCGTTCATTTTTTTCAAAGCATTTATATTAGCTTTAACACTCACTTATTTGCCCCTCCCTTCCAGTCTTTGTACCACTTCCTTGAGTTGCTCTAGTTCTTCATGCAAGTCTCCCATTTCCATACTTTTTAGAGTTGTATTTGATAAAGCGTTAATAGCCTTTGCTTTCTCATTAGTCATTTCCCCAGTAGTTAATAAGTGGTTAATAACCCTTGACAACATCCTCCTAACGTCTTGCGGTCTATTTAATCTCACTTCGTTTTTATACAGTGGAACCACTTCTTTACCCCCCCCTAAAAAGGCTTTAACACAACCTATCCGGCTACTATTACGGTACATCTTTTAGCAAGGTTTAGTACATTACATCCTTTTTTGCATATAAGAGATTTTACACATACACCTATAAATTTAATAAGCTAAATATCATGTTGGCTTCCTCTTTCTATTAATATAGTCAAGGTATTGTTTTACTCTTAGAAGAACAAAATCAAATGTATTGCCATTAGCTATAATTTTGCTACTGATTAGTTTACGTTGGCACGGGTAATGGGTTTCCCTCCATGCTTCCCATCCACCTTCTATTTGCTCAATATAAATGCTGCTAATCTTGCTTAAAGTGACAGTGTAAAGTTTACCTGGAATACCAATCATCAATCCATTTACCTTAGCTTTTTTGTCCCTTTTGAGCATAGCCAATATTTGCGGCTTATACTCTATGACGTTGTCTCTAAGTGCTGCTGGCAGAACCTCCCCCCTTTTTATCCGGATATCATTACCTTCAGCTATTAAACCAAAACCTAACTGTTCAATTAATTGAAAAACTTTTAAAGCATTCATTAAATAATTAAATCCTCACCGTCCAGATTTTTTATCTCTCGATTTTCACCTACACTTCCTACATTTTCTTTAATCTCTTGTAACTCTTCGCTTTGTTCGTTTCCACCTTTCTTACTACAGTGGTCTACCTTACCTACACTTGTTTCCTTAATCAATGACTAGTAGGTTGTGTAGATTGGTGTAGGTTGAGGAGAACTCCCCCCCCTTTCCCTCTCTACCGGGTGTTGCTGTGAATTGTAGGCCATGTAGGTATTTTTCTTAGGGGATAATATGAAAGGGTTCACATCGTAAAACGTCTTTCTTCCTTCTTTTCTTTGGTAGACAAATCCACGCTCCTCTAACTCACGAAATGAGTCTTGTAATTCACTAGCAGTACTAAAACGCTTGTTGGTTAATAATTGAATATCTCTGTACGCAATTGTAGGTTTGTCCTGTCGTCTAATTACTCCCAACAAATACTTTGCATCTTGTAGCCCTTTATCAGCTCCCATACTTCCATAAGCGGCTTTGGCGTGTTCTATGAAATAACCAGATAGATTTCGCGTTTTCATGAACGTATCCTTGTTAATCTCCCTTGTTATCTCCTTAGGGTTTGGACTATCCAGTTGCAAGGTTTCGGCTTGTTCAGCAACATGTAGTAAGCCTGCCACTCGTATAATTTGACCAGCTAACTTGCTTCCCCATTCCTTCATCTCAGCCAATTCTCCTCCCTCTAAAAACATGGTTTCAATTTCCGTTCTAAAATTTTCTTCTGCTTGTATAGCATCACTAGTAAGGGTAAGTTGAACCGACTCGTTAACATCTATACGTAAAAGCTTTTTTATGTTTAAACGATATTGTTTTTTTACTTCTTCGTTTATTGACGGGGGGGTAATTTTACGGTATCCAACCAATGATTTTGGGAAAGAATATAGAAACCTCGGCATTAATCCACGCTCTTGAAAACTAGATGGAACAGAATAGACAACGTGCGGTTGAAGAAAAAGCCCAATAGTTAATGCAGGCTCCTCTAATACTTTTGTCTCCCTCCCTATCCGGTCTATTGCACAATAATCACCGCTAAAACCTTTTAGAAACATTTCAAGATTCGCTTTTCCATCTGATGCATAACGACCAGCCATAATACTAAATATTCCACCGCCTTCCGCTGACAATAAGGACATCTTTTCGTTATTCTCGGCCATTAAATCTGCTAACTTTTCCGGAGTTACGTCCTCAGTTATAAAACGAGGTATAGATAATATATCTTCTTCTTCCATCTCGTTGGTTAAAGCGTATATTTCATTTAGCGTGCTTTTGTCTCCATTCTTGGCATATTCCTTTTCTAACTGATCCACGCGTTTTTGTTTGGCTCTCAGCTTTACTTTTTGTTCAGAAATTTTCATAGCTAGGCGTTCCCTTTCCTCTTTTTCAAAAGCTGTAATTGGTTCTTGTAATGCTTTAAAGACTGAGCTTTTCCGATTACCAGGGGGTAGCGCTAATATAGAATAAGTATTTAAAGATTCACTCCACTCTCCTGTTAACCGGACACAAAATTTTTTAGCTAACGCAGTTGATAATACAGCTATGGTTGCCATGCCAGGTGCATCAATGGGTGTTTGTGTAGATTCCGCCACTCCTTTTACATACTCCCTCAACCAAGCTGGGAACACATCCACCGGGAAGATAGGCAGTTTATGCTCATCAAATGGTATAGGTTCATGCTATTCAACCGGTTGTTGTTTGCTATGTTCTCTTCTACTAAGCTCTTTAAGTGCATCGTATTCAGCCATTAAATCCGTATTAAGCCCCATACTTCCTGCCTCCTTTCATTCGCCTTAATTCACTCCTTAAAATGCTATTAAAGGTAGTTTCTATAACCTCAATAGATTCTGGAGGGTTATTCCTTTCATTCCATAAAACCATTAATTCATAGGCAACTGGGGCTGCAATACCATGACGCAGCAAATATCCGGCAAGAGAGGCTGCGGATATATTTCGACCTCCTTCTTCAACCCCTTTCAGAATATCTAGCCAATAACTTTCCGTTTTCTTTGATAGTTGATCCTTTACTGGATCAGTTATCCTATGCAGTAACCAACAAGGCATTTCTGCTAAAGATACTTCTAGAGGTCTACTGGATAATTCCCATTCATATGTTTGTCCACTAATGTGAATTGAGGGAGCTACTGCAATGTACCCCCCTTCACCCCTAACATCTAATCCAGGTAATATGTTAGTTCGGCTTTTGACCTGACCTGGATTTTTAAATAATATGTGACGACCTCCTCCCCCTGTAATAGCCTCTATCGTGTTTGGAAGTGGTCCATACTGATTTATTAGTAGTCCCAATGAGTCTTCTCCACCATGTCGAGGATCAACATCTAAAACAACAAATTTACTCGCTTGTCCTGTGGCTATCGCTATGTTGGCATCCGGCCACTTTTTCCACCACTCATCTATAACACTGAGATTGGTTGATGCTGCTTTTAAACCATTTTTTGTACGAGGGTGTTTACCAGCACTTTGACAATTAGGATTATGACAGGAACAAAGATTACCGTTTGGTGTATGAAGCGGAAAGACTGACCAGTTTAATTTACTTGCATACGCTATAGCCGCTTTTCCGTTCGGGGATATATTGAATGTAATCAATTGAGTACCTCCTTTTAATCAAGTTCATATCATCTATTCTCTTTCTTCCTTTCAATCCACTTAAAAAAGTCTTCTTTATCTACTCTCTTTGATAAACCAATTTGAAAACACCTTATCCCACCAATGTCTTCACTCATCTGTAAAAGCTCATAAACACGACGTCGAGAGATCCCTAAATATTTAGCAATATGCTGAGCAGTTAATATTTGAGGTAGTTCTTGTTCACTCATTATGAAAGGCCTCCTTTAAACAAGCTAATCCTGCTTTAATTCTTCAATTATTTTTAAAATCTCTTCCTTTTTTTCTTTCGGTAATTCTTGTCGTAAGAGTCGATAGAAAGAATTTTCATGAATACCTAACTTTTCGGCAATAAGCCAATTAGGAACTAATCCCTTAGCTCTTCTGATTTCGTCATTTCTCATAAAATATTTCATAGTAACCCTCCTTCGGTATTGATTGGTGTTGGTGTTGGTGTTGGTGTTACAATCATTATATTCAATCTTGTTACGTTAAAACAACTAATTATAGCTAAGTAACGTAACAAATAGTAACTAATTTAAAAGGAGGAATTTAATGTATAACTATTATCCGTTATCTCGTAGTTCAAAAATCAATTTATACCCTGTAGAATTTGCGAAAACCGAACACATAATAGTTGAAGAGCAGAATTTAGGGCCTGCCTCCAAAGAAATGCTAAAAAACAGTATTGATAATTGGAATAAAGCTTTAAGGGGGAAAATGTCATTTGCTTTAAAATTGGCTGGGTTAGAATCCGATTCCCATCAGATTGTTTTTAATAATGATGGCATAATGAGTAAATTTGCTAGTTTAAAAACCAACAAAGATATAGAAGTATTTTCAAAGAAGTATGGGTTATTAGGAATTCAACAGCCAGATAGTATACAGGTGAATTCTCAATCTCCAGCAATAAAGGCAACCTTGCAATCCTCATATATTTTCACAAATTATGGTTTTAGTATTTTTGAGCCTATTGAATTATGGAAATGGAATATAAATGAAGTTCAAAAAATTTTGAGATTATATCATGTCGTCAGAAAGACAAATTCTGATGAGCTAATAAACGAAATAGTTGAGATTAAAATTCATAGAGGAATGTTTGGTAGTCTAACTGAAGATAGAGAGATAATGGACCGTTATTTTATTCATTGGACCAAAGGGGAAGCAATTCTCATGTTACCAAAAGATTTTGAAGAAAAGACTATGTTAGAAATTGCCCAATATACACTGGCCAAAGTTCTGGAGTCACATATATCAGGAGGGATCAATTTAAGTGTAGGTGACCTTATCTCTAAACCTCCAACAAAAGGATTTATGATTACGGAAAAAAGATATACTAAGTATTTGCTTGCCGCAATTTATTATGATTTATGGCAAACAATTAACGATTCTAAAAATGTGTATCTTTGTGAAAATAAGAACTGTCGGTTACCCTTTATAAAATCTGGACGTAAAAAGTATTGTAATGAGGCTTGTAAGCAAGAAGCATACAGAATACGTTTAGAAGAAAAGGAAGGAAGGGATAACCTATGAGCCATATATATCGACCACGTTGTAAATGCAATAGTAAGAAATGTAAATGTGGAGCAAGTTGGGCTTATATTGTCGATATCGGCAAAGATCCCAAAACTGGAAAACGAAAGCAAAAGAAAAAAAGCGGCTTCCGAACTAAAAAGGAGGCGGAAGTTGCTGTTGCCATGCTTAAAAACGAAATAAATCAAGGCCTATATGTAGAAGAAAGTGATGTAACATTTGAGGAGTTTGCCAAGGAGTGGTTAGCTCTTTATGAAGGAACTGGTATGGTAAAAGAAAGTACTATACGCATTCGTAACCATGAAATAAAACGACTAGCGGACTATTTTGCCAAACTAAAATTAAAAGACATCACCAGAAGACAATACCAGAATGCCTTAAATGACTTAAAGAAAAGAGGGTATGCTCAGAATACAATTGAAGGCGCTCATCGAACTGGCAGAATGATCTTTAAAAAAGCCGTAGAATTAGAAATACTAAAAAAAGATTCAACAGAATACACTCAGGTTCCTAAAAATCAAACCACCATTGAAGAGTTAGAGGGTAGAAAAAGTTTACCAAACTATTTAGAAAAAGAGGAGCTCAAGCACTTTCTCAATATAGCGAATAAGTTGGGGTTAGCTCAAGATTACCCGCTCCTTTTATTGATGGCTTATACTGGTTTACGGGCAGGTGAACTGTGTGCCTTAAAATGGCGGGATATTGATTTTGAAGAGCAGACGATTAGCATTTCAAAAACATATTACAATCCAACTAACAACAGAAAAGAATACAAATTATTAACACCTAAAACACCAACAGCAGTACGCATAATTGATATTGATGAGACTGTGATTAATGAATTAAGTAAGCATAGATTAGCTCAAAAGCAAACGATGATAAAACACCGCAATATATACCATAATGAAGATTTTGTTTTTGCAAGCATAGATGAGGATTTACCTGGTTACCCCCTCTACATTAAAAAAATAGAAAATCGTATGAGACGTTTATTAAAAATAGCGGGATTAAATTCTAAACTTACCCCGCATTCATTACGCCATACTCATACCTCTTTATTAGCACAAGCAGGGGTAAGCCTTCCACAAATAATGGAGCGGTTAGGACACAAAGATGAAGATACAACTAAAAATGTTTATTTACATGTAACAAAAGAGATGAAAAAAGAGGCTTCCCAAAAGTTCAAAGAACTAATGGAAAACCTCTAATTTAGACCCTTATTTAAGAAAATGTTACCCTTTTGTTACCCGATGGTTAATTCAAGAGTATATAAGGGTCTAGAAATCCCATTTTCACTGGGATTTAGGAAACATGAATTACATCATGCCGCCCATTCCACCCATACCGCTCATGTCAGGCATTCCGCCGCCAGCGTTTTCTTCTGGTTTGTCAGCTACAACAGCTTCAGTTGTTAAGAACATAGCTGCTACAGATGCTGCGTTTTGAAGAGCTGAACGAGTTACTTTTGTTGGGTCAACGATACCAGCTTCAACCATGTTTACCCACTCGCCAGTTGCTGCATTGTAACCAGTGCCAACGTCTTCTTTTTTAAGACGCTCAACGATGATTGATCCTTCAAGACCAGCGTTGTGTGCGATTTGACGTACTGGCTCTTCTAGCGCACGAAGAACGATGTTGATACCTGTTTGAACGTCGCCTTCTTCACTTAGAGCAGCTACTTTGTTATATACGTTAACTAGAGCTGTACCACCACCAGCAACAATTCCTTCTTCTACTGCTGCACGAGTAGAGTTTAGGGCATCTTCGATGCGAAGTTTGCGCTCTTTAAGTTCTGTTTCAGTTGCTGCACCAACTTTAACAACGGCAACGCCGCCAGCTAGTTTAGCAAGACGCTCTTGTAATTTTTCACGGTCAAATTCAGAAGTAGTTTCTTCTAATTGAGCACGGATTTGGCTTACGCGAGCTGCGATTTGTTGAGAATCTCCAGAACCTTCAACAACTGTTGTGTTGTCTTTTGTTACAACAACTTTAGACGCGCGGCCTAGTTGAGTAATGTTTGCAGATTTAAGATCTAAACCAAGATCTTCAGTGATAACTTCTGCGCCAGTTAAAGTAGCGATGTCTTCAAGCATTGCTTTACGACGGTCGCCAAATCCTGGTGCTTTAACAGCTACAGCGTTGAATGTACCGCGAAGTTTGTTCACTACTAGTGTTGCAAGAGCTTCCCCTTCAACATCTTCAGCGATTAATAGTAGTGGTTTACCTTGTTGTACTACTTGCTCTAGTACTGGAAGAATTTCTTGAATGTTTGTAATCTTTTTATCTGTGATTAAAAGATATGGATCTTCAAGAACTGCTTCCATTTTATCTTGGTCTGTTACCATATATGGAGAAGCATATCCACGGTCAAATTGCATACCTTCTACAACTTCAAGCTCTGTTGAGAATCCTTTAGACTCTTCAATTGTGATAACGCCGTCGTTACCAACACGCTCCATTGCTTCAGCAATTAGTTGACCAACTTCTTCGTCAGCTGCAGAGATTGCCGCTACTTGAGCGATAGACTCTTTGCCTTCAATTTGTTTAGAAATGCCTTTAAGTTCAGCAACAGCTGTTGCAACTGCTTTTTCGATCCCTTTACGTACGCCAACTGGATTAGCACCAGATGTTACGTTTTTAAGGCCTTCACGAATCATTGCTTGAGCTAAAACAGTTGCTGTAGTTGTTCCGTCCCCAGCAATGTCATTTGTTTTGCTTGCTACTTCAGCAACAAGTTTTGCACCCATGTTTTCGAATGCATCTTCAAGTTCGATTTCTTTTGCAATTGTTACACCGTCGTTTGTGATTAGTGGAGAACCAAATTTTTTCTCAAGAACAACGTTACGTCCTTTTGGTCCAAGCGTTACTTTTACTGCGTCTGCAAGAACATCCACACCACGTAGCATTGAGCGACGTGCGTCTTCGCTAAATTTAATATCTTTCGCCATGTTAAAAACCTCCTAGTATTTATTCATGTATTGTACGTTATGATATTTAAAAGTAAATTACGTGCTTAGCCGATAACAGCTAAAATGTCGCTTTCACGCAAGATTAAGTATTCTGTTCCTTCATATTTAACTTCAGTACCTGCATATTTTGAGAAGATGATACGATCGCTCTCAGAAACTTCAAGCGCTACACGCTCACCGCTCTCTAATACTCGGCCTGTACCAACAGCTACCACTTTACCTTCCTGTGGCTTTTCTTTTGCAGTATCTGGTAATACGATACCACTTGATGTTTTTTCCTCAGCTTCTACAAGTTCAACTATTACGCGATCACCTAATGGCTTTAACAAGTAAAACAACCTCCTCAATAATGTGTAAGTTTTATTTATTAGCACTCAACCTCTATGAGTGCTAACACAATTATTATATTAAATAAATTGGGTATCTTTTGCAAGTAAAAAGTATTAAAAATTTAAAACACTTTTGCTCAGTCCGAAAATTTTAGTAAGGGTTTTCTTTTTATAGAGGACTTCAAGCGCACATGACAAGATATTCTATGTATTTCTGTTCACTGTGGAGCGTAAAATAGATAAACCGCTGATTGCGTTTAGTATTAGCTCATTTCGATCATATGTTACAATAGCTAAGGTGAATTGTTTTGCAATGTACATAAGTTTTACCTTCAAATATATTATAAAGGGGTTTTCATTTCTTGACTAAACGTTACTGGTATGTCATTTTAACGTACGTATTAATGCAGCTTTCTGTATATCCAGTTTTGTATGCCCTCGTAAAGATGAATGTATTTTCTACAAGATCTGAGCTTGTCACGGCAAACATTTATTGGACAATCATTAGCTTTATCCTTGCTTTAATCATTACGCTTCTCTTATTAAGACCAGATATGAACATGCGTAAAAAATACAACTGGTCTAAAATTATATCTTGGGCAATTCTAGGCGTTTTTATGGCACTTTTAGCGCAAGGAATTGCATCTAATATCGAAACAAAAGTATTTGGCGTGAACCCTGAATCAGAAAATACCCAGAATATTATGAGCTTAGTAGAGGTTGTTCCGTTACTAATTGCTGTTGTCTCTATAATAGGTCCTATTTTAGAAGAAGTAGTATTTCGTAAAATCATTTTTGGTTCGCTTTACGAGCGATCTAACTTCTTTATCGCAGCCATTATTAGTTCCTTTATCTTTGCTCTTGTTCATCAAGATTTTTCACACCTTCTCGTTTATATGTCGATGGGACTAACATTTGCTTTTCTCTATGTTAAAACATCGTCTATTCTTGTTCCCATCTTCGCACATGTTTCAATGAATACATTCGTTGTGATGATGCAGTACGTTTTTAAAGACGATATTGAAAAATACATCGACCAACAGGAGAAACTTCAACAAATTTTCGGAGGCTTTCAGCTATGAGAACTACTCCCCTCAACTTGGGAATTATGTATGGATTTTTAGGACTTATCTTTACGTTTCTTGCGATTCGAAATGCGCATGAAACAGTCTTTAACTTTATGACGATTGTATTTACCATTTTTGCAACGCTAGAAATTGGGGTTGCCATTAGAGCGTTTATCCTTCATTTTCGTATCAAAAAGATGAAAAAGAAACAGTAGAAGATAAAGACAGCCTTTCACAAGCTTTAGCTATGAAAGGCTGTCTTTATTTTATATTCTATTGTACATGGAATTTTTCCTCTTCTTCTTGCACTTTCATACTCTTTTTGTAAGAAAAATAAGAGATTCCAATACTGATTTCATATAGAACTAGCAACGGTAACGTCACCATTAGATGAGACAAAAGCTCTGGAGGTGTAATAATCGCTGCGATGACGAGCAATACAAAATATGCGTACTTGCGGATGCTCACTAATGTCATTGGTGTGATAATGCCTAAACGAGTGAGAAACATGACAACAACAGGCATTTGAAACAAAATCCCAAATGGTAATGTAAATTGAAAAAGAAATTCAAAGTACTCATTAATTCCAATCACTTGATTTACGTCTAAACGCTCTGTTAAGCTTGTCATAAACTTAACGACAAATGGAAAGAGAACAAAATAAGAAAATGATACCCCCGCTAAGAACAATAGCACCGAGAATGGTATATAGCTTAATGTTACTTTTCTTTCTTTTTCAAGTAATCCAGGACTTACAAATGCCCATACATGATAAAGAATCACAGGTGAAGAAAGAACACATCCAATAATAAAGGCAAACTGCATATAAATCTTCACTGGATCTGTCAGACGAAATGTATTCATCTCAAGGTCTTTCACTTCATCTGCACTTTGTAAATAGACAATAAGACTGTCGGCAAGAAAAAAGCCTGCTATTGTTGCACCTAAAAAAACGGCTGCAACAATTAAAACTCTTCTCCTAAGCTCTCCAATATGCTCATAAATCGACATGTTTTGTTCATTCATATCGCTTCACCCTTGCATTATTTAACATCAGTATGATCCGCTTTTGCTTTTTCTTTCCCTTCATCATCTGCAATTCCTTGTGCACCTTGCTTAAATTCACGCAGTGTTTTTCCAACTGCCTTTCCTAACTCAGGCAGTTTTTTAGGACCGAATATTAAGAGAGCTGCAAAGACAATGAGAATAATACTTCCCGTGCTAAGCATCTTCTCCCACCTCCTCTAAATGGAATGTGTTACACGTTCCCTCAGTTGACTAACTCTGTTGGATAGTTGCGTAAAAAATAAATGAGCGCTTGAAGCTCAACAGCTAAATCAATATGATGAATACGAATTGAATCTGGCACATTGATGCGCGCTGGTGTAAAATTTAATATCCCTTTTACACTAGTATGCTCTAATCTGTCTGTTATACCTTGAGCAGCTGTTGCAGGTACTGTTAAAATAACAACGCTTATATCGTTACCTAGCTTTTCTTCTAAATCATTAAGATGATAAATAGGCACATTACTAATTTTCTGGCCTACTCGGCTTTCATCAACATCAAAAGCCATTTCAATTTTTGTATTATTATTTTTAATGAAATTATAGTTCAATAATGCTGTTCCAAGATTACCAACACCAATTAGCGCAATCTTTGTTAATTCATCTTGGTCTAGCGTTTTTCTAAAAAATGTAAGTAAATAGTTTACGTTATAACCATATCCCTTTTTTCCTAAAGCTCCAAAATAAGAGAAGTCACGACGAATTGTTGCTGAATCTACTTTGACCGCTTCGCTTAGCTCTGCTGACGATACTCGCTGTTTTCCTGAGGAATGTAAATTCTTAAGAAAACGATAGTATAAAGGCAAGCGTTTGGCTGTTGCCTGCGGTATTTTTAATTGTTCTGTACTCACACTATACCCCCCAATCTGTTAACCCTTGTTCCCTTGTAAAATCTCCACTTTTCCCACCTGTTTTTGTAAGCAAATACGTTGGACCAATAACCATTCCTTTATCGATGGCTTTGCACATATCGTAAGCGGTCAAAGCACATACGGACGCTGCCGTTAGCGCTTCCATTTCTACTCCTGTACTCCCCTTTGTCTTTACAGTAGCTTCAATAAGCAAGCGATATTTTCCTTCTTTTTCAGCCCAATTAAATTCAATATTTACTCCTTTTATAAATAAAGGATGGCACATTGGAATAAGATCAGACGTTTTTTTGGCCGCCATGATGCCTGCTATTTGAGAAACAGCTAATACATCACCTTTTCCAATTTCTTGTGATGTAATCTTATCGTATGTTTCTTTGTTTACTTCAATGCTTGAAGCAGCTGTTGCAACTCTTGTTGTTTCAGCTTTCTCTGAGATGTCGACCATATTAGCGCGACCTTGTTCGTTAAAATGAGTAAACCCCACTTTAGTTCCTCCTTATGTTTGACTATACACTATTTTTAGTCATCTGTCTTTGCACTTTCTACCTATACGAATATTCCTTTTTAACTCTCCTTTATAGGTATGGTAGAATACCTATAGCAGCCTTTTTTCAACATAATGTGAATTATTTAACTAAGGAAAGCTCTAGAATAGCTGCCTGAGCTCTTCCCCCTTTATTGTAAAGGATTAACTGAGGTGAAAAAATGATTTTATTACAACTAAATAATATCACGAAGTATTTTGGCGCTGATATTATTTTATCGAATATTAAAATGGAAGTACAATCAAACGACCGAATTGGCCTGGTTGGTCGAAATGGAGCTGGAAAATCCACTCTGCTTAAAATTATTTCAGGTGCAATCTCCTATGACGGTGGGGAAATTATAAAACCAAAAGATGTAGAACTTGGCTATATGGGCCAGGATACAATGCTTGAATCAGACTTGAGCATTTGGGATGAAATGATGACAGTATTCTCACCGCTAAAAGAAATGGAAAAGAAAATCCGTTCACTAGAAGAAAAAATGGGTGATCCTACCTTTTTAAACGATTCTACCAAATATGAAAAGCTCCTTCAAGAGTACGACATGCTTCAAGCAGCTTTTAAAGATAAAGGTGGATATCAGTATGAAGCAGAAACTCGTTCTATTTTACATGGATTTCGCTTTAAAGATCACTCTATACCTATCTCAACGCTTAGTGGAGGCCAAAAAACACGCCTTTCACTTGCAAAATTATTGTTAACAAAACCAGATTTACTCATACTTGATGAACCAACAAACCATCTTGATATTGAAACACTTTCATGGCTTGAGCAATTTTTACAAGGATATGCAGGCGCCATTTTAATTGTTTCACACGACCGCTATTTTCTTGATAAAGTAGTCAATCGCGTTTACGAAATTTCACGTCGGCAAATTAAGCGCTATGTTGGAAACTATTCTTCCTATCTCGTTCAAAAAAGAGAACAGTATGATCAAGAGATAAAGCAATACGAGAAACAGCAGGACGAAATTGAAAAACTTCAAGACTTTGTTCAACGCAATATTGCTAGAGCTTCCACAACGAAAAGAGCGCAAAGCAGACAAAAGCAGCTGCAACGGATGGAAAAGATAGATAGACCATCAGGCGACGAAAAATCGGCTTCATTTTCTTTCTCTATTGATAAACAAAGTGGAAATGAAGTATTTCAGCTTAAAGATGGAGCAATTGGATATGAAAAAAGTTATCCACTTGTGGATAACTTAAATATTCGCATTACACGTGGCGAAAGTGTGGCTCTTGTTGGTCCAAACGGAATTGGAAAATCAACTCTTTTAAAAAGCATTGTCAATCGTCTCCCTCTTTTAAATGGAAATACAATGTTTGGTTCAAATGTCAGTGTTGGTTATTATGACCAAGAACAAGCAACATTAACTTCTTCCAAAACCGTTATTAATGAGCTTTGGGATAACTATCCATCAACACCTGAAAAAGAAATCCGCACGCTCCTTGGAAGTTTTCTGTTTAGCGGGGATGATGTATTAAAGCCTGTTAACACGCTTAGTGGAGGCCAAAAAGCCCGTCTTGCTCTTGCAAAACTAATGATGAAAAAAGCCAATTTCCTTATTCTTGATGAGCCAACAAACCACCTTGATTTAGATAGTAAACAAGTCCTTGAAAATGCGCTTGTGGATTATCCAGGAACAATTTTATTTGTGTCCCATGACCGTTATTTTATTAATCGTATTGCTACCAAAGTTCTTGAACTTTCACGGGTTAACGTTCAAGAATTTTTAGGAGACTACGACTATTATTTAGAGAAGAAAGCGGAGGAACTAGAGCTAAAAGAAATGGAAGCTTTAGAAAATCAAAAAAGTGTAGAAACACCTATAAAAAATGATAGGTTAACATATGAACAAGAGAAAGAAGCGAAAAAGAAGCTTCGTCAATATAAACGCCGTATTGAGGAAATTGAAGCTTCCATCTCACAAGCAGAAGAAAAAATTGCTGAAAACGAAAATTTACTTCTTCAACCAGAAATTTATGAAGATCATGAAAAAGCTTATGCTTTAACAGAAGAAAATAACAAGCTTAATGAAGAGCTTCTCTCTCTTATGGAAGAATGGGAAGAACTTCAACTTCAAATTGAAGACTAAAAAAAGCTCGTACAGTTGTACGAGCTTTTTTGTTGTGGATAACCATTCTATCCACAGTTTTTATTCACAAACTCACAGAGAATGAAAAAAGAAACCGTACACTATTCACAAACTCTGGATAACACTGTGGATAGGATTATAGCATTAACCCAGGGTTTGCATTTAAGTCCATTGCAGCTCTTTTTCCACTTTTGTAAAGCTCGCTTGCAGCAGCACCAATCATTGCCGCATTGTCTGTACAAAGAGGAAGTGGCGGAATAATGAGTTCGAGCTGTTTATCAAAAGGCTCAAATGTTTTTTGAAGTTCTTCTCTAAGTCCTCTATTCGCAGCTACTCCTCCTGCTAATAATACTTGCTTTACGTTGTATTTTTCAGCCGCTTTAAGTGTCTTCCCTACAAGCACCTCAATAACACTCTCCTGGAAACTTGCAGCTAAGTCTTCCGGTTTAATCTCTTCTCCTCGCTGTTTTGCATTGTGAAGAGTGTTGATAACTGCCGACTTTAAGCCACTGAAGCTAAAATCAAACGAATCTTTTTCAAGCCACGCTCTCGGAAGATCTAATGTTGGCTCTCCTTCATGTGCTAGGCGATCAATATGAGGGCCACCTGGATATGGCAAACCTATTGTTCTCGCAACCTTATCATAAGCTTCTCCAACTGCATCATCTCTTGTTTCTCCAATTACTTCAAATGTAATATGGTCCTCCATATAAACAAGTTCGGTATGTCCTCCTGAAACAACAAGAGCAAGAAGAGGAAATTGCATTTCCTTCACAAGACGGTTTGCATAAATGTGTCCTGCAATATGATGGACACCAATCAATGGCTTATTATGAGCAAAAGCAAGTGCTTTGGCTGCATTCACTCCAATAAGGAGTGCACCGACAAGTCCAGGTCCTTCTGTCACTGCTACAGCATCGATATCGTCCATTGTCAGCTTTGCTTGTTGAAGAGCTTCTTCTATCACAATGGTCATTTGTTCTACATGATGACGTGAGGCTACCTCAGGGACCACTCCGCCAAATCTTTTATGACTCTCAATTTGAGATGCCACAACGTTAGCGATAATTTCTTTTCCATTTTGAATAATGGCTACAGCCGTCTCATCACAGCTTGTTTCAATTGCTAAAATCAATTCTTTTTTCATAGTTTCACCCACATTACTAATGCATCCTCTTGATTGTCTGCATAATAATTTTTTCGAACTCCACCAGGTTCAAAACCTAGCTTCTCATATAAGAAACGAGCAGGCTCGTTTGATAACCGAACTTCAAGGGTCATTGTCAATGCACCTGACTGACGTGCAAGTTGCATAACCGCCCGAAGAAGCTTTTCCCCTAGACCTTTTCCTCTATATTCCGGTAAAATTGCGATATTTGTTATGTGTGCTTCATCAACAATAATCCACACTCCACAATAGCCAACAATTTCTCCCTCGTATTCAATAATCGTATAATGAGCAAACCTATTCTTAGATAATTCATTATGAAGAGCTTCTTCACTCCATGGAAGAGTAAAAGAATGTAGCTCAATTTGGTGAAGAGCTTTTACATCTTCTACAGAAGCTAAGCGAATATGTACGTCCATTTAACGTTCGCTCATTTTATTTTGGGAAGCTAACCAGTTTGCTTCAGCCTCTGCTAAACGAATGTAGTTTGGCACAAGACTATGAGCTTCTTCAGGTTGTTTGTTCATTCCGATTAAAGCAAGTTCACTTGGACGAGGGTTATGGGTTACGATCTCACTAAAACAAGCCTTTTCTCCTAGGATATGTGTAAGAACCTCACGATGTAGAGGAACATCGTTTCCTACGAAAAGAATCTTTTGATCTAATTCTTTTAGTTGAGTTGCCCATGCTTCATTTAAAATGTTCACATCTGCGTTTACTTCCACAAGTTTATCTTCATATTTGTATAAGCCTGTGTAAATTTGTTGACGTCTTGCATCAAAAAGTGGAGAAATGTAGCCATCAAAGAAACGCCCATTTGCAGCAAGAACTTCAAGGCTCGAAACTCCAACAAGAGGAATATTCAAAGACCATGAGAGAGTTTTTGCAATTGTAACTCCTATTCTCACGCCTGTGTAAGAACCAGGTCCTTTTGCTACTACAATCCTTTCTAAATCTTTAGGTTTCATCCCACAATCTTTTAAAAGTGTTTCTACTGCTGGCATTGCTCGTACAGAATGATTTTTCTTTACATTTGTAATGATTTCACCAATCACTTTATCTTCATCAACAAGAGCTACTCCAAGCGTATCTGTTGATGTATCAATTGCTAATGTTTTCATCTTTTATAAACTCCTTACAGAGATCGATATATTGGGATCCCTTAGCTTTTAAACAAATCTCTCGCTTATCCCCTTCTCTATGATACAATTCTATCTCTAGACGCGAAAGAGGAAGCTGATCTTCAATTAAATGAGCCCATTCTACAACAGTTACACCATTGCCTTCAAAATATTCATCAAACCCTAAGTCTTCCATACTTTCTCCTAGTCGATAAACATCCATATGATACAAGGGAAGCTTCTCTCCTTGATACTCTTTAATGATTGTAAACGTTGGGCTGTTCACGGTGCGAGTAACGCCAAGCCCTTTTGCTAGTCCCTTTGTGAAAGTCGTTTTTCCAGCCCCAAGATCTCCTTCAAGTAAAATTAAGTTTCCCTCTTGAAGATAATGAGCAAGATTCTCAGCAAGCTTCATTGTTTGCTCGGGTGTTTCAGTAGTGATATGGAAAACTTCTTCTCCAATATTATTCATCATTGATCCTCGCTTTAATAAAGTTTTAGATACCCTTATAGGATGCCCTAAGTTTCATTGTACAAAAAAAAGACCTTAGGATGCTAT
>NZ_JALAMS010000024.1:65000-67692 GCF_026790145.1 Priestia endophytica
TCGGAGAGAACCAGCTATCTCCAGGTTCGATTGGAATTTCACCGCTACCCACACCTCATCCCCGCACTTTTCAACGTACGTGGGTTCGGGCCTCCATTCAGTGTTACCTGAACTTCACCCTGGACATGGGTAGATCACCTGGTTTCGGGTCTACGACCTCGTACTATGACGCCCTATTCAGACTCGCTTTCGCTGCGGCTCCGTCTTTACAACTTAACCTTGCACGAGAACGTAACTCGCCGGTTCATTCTACAAAAGGCACGCCATCACCCGTAAATGGGCTCTGACTACTTGTAGGCACACGGTTTCAGGATCTCTTTCACTCCCCTCCCGGGGTGCTTTTCACCTTTCCCTCACGGTACTGGTTCACTATCGGTCACTAGGGAGTATTTAGCCTTGGGAGATGGTCCTCCCAGCTTCCGACGGGATTTCACGTGTCCCGCCGTACTCAGGATCCACTCAGGAGAGAAGAACATTTCAACTACAGGGTTGTTACCTTCTGTGACGGACCTTTCCAGGTCGCTTCGTTTATGTTCTTCTTTTATGACTCCGTGTAGAGTGTCCTACAACCCCAGAAGGCAAGCCTTCTGGTTTGGGCTTCTTCCGTTTCGCTCGCCGCTACTCAGGAAATCGCATTTGCTTTCTCTTCCTCCAGGTACTTAGATGTTTCAGTTCCCTGGGTCTGCCTTTCATACCCTATGTATTCAGATATGAATCCTATTCCATTACGAATAGTGGGTTCCCCCATTCGGAAATCTCCGGATCAAAGCTTACTTACAGCTCCCCGAAGCATATCGGTGTTAGTCCCGTCCTTCATCGGCTCCTAGTGCCAAGGCATCCACCGTGCGCCCTTTCTAACTTAACCATTGATTGGTTATTTCAACACTAACAGTGTTGTAGCGATCGTTTACTCGGTTTTCTCATTAAATGAGAGTTATATGGTTTAACCTTGCTTTACTTGTTATCTAGTTTTCAATGAACAATGTTTTGAGAGTTGACCTCTCAAAACTGACCAAAATACGTCACGTCTCTATTCTCCTTAGAAAGGAGGTGATCCAGCCGCACCTTCCGATACGGCTACCTTGTTACGACTTCACCCCAATCATCTGTCCCACCTTCGGCGGCTGGCTCCAAAAGGTTACCTCACCGACTTCGGGTGTTACAAACTCTCGTGGTGTGACGGGCGGTGTGTACAAGACCCGGGAACGTATTCACCGCGGCATGCTGATCCGCGATTACTAGCGATTCCGGCTTCATGTAGGCGAGTTGCAGCCTACAATCCGAACTGAGAATGGTTTTATGGGATTGGCTTAACCTCGCGGTTTTGCAGCCCTTTGTACCATCCATTGTAGCACGTGTGTAGCCCAGGTCATAAGGGGCATGATGATTTGACGTCATCCCCACCTTCCTCCGGTTTGTCACCGGCAGTCACCTTAGAGTGCCCAACTGAATGCTGGCAACTAAGATCAAGGGTTGCGCTCGTTGCGGGACTTAACCCAACATCTCACGACACGAGCTGACGACAACCATGCACCACCTGTCACTCTGTCCCCGAAGGGAACCTTCTATCTCTAGAAGTAGCAGAGGATGTCAAGACCTGGTAAGGTTCTTCGCGTTGCTTCGAATTAAACCACATGCTCCACCGCTTGTGCGGGTCCCCGTCAATTCCTTTGAGTTTCAGTCTTGCGACCGTACTCCCCAGGCGGAGTGCTTAATGCGTTTGCTGCAGCACTAAAGGGCGGAAACCCTCTAACACTTAGCACTCATCGTTTACGGCGTGGACTACCAGGGTATCTAATCCTGTTCGCTCCCCACGCTTTCGCGCCTCAGCGTCAGTTACAGACCAGAGAGCCGCCTTCGCCACTGGTGTTCCTCCACATCTCTACGCATTTCACCGCTACACGTGGAATTCCGCTCTCCTCTTCTGCACTCAAGTTCCCCAGTTTCCAATGACCCTCCACGGTTGAGCCGTGGGCTTTCACATCAGACTTAAGGAACCGCCTGCGCGCGCTTTACGCCCAATAATTCCGGACAACGCTTGCCACCTACGTATTACCGCGGCTGCTGGCACGTAGTTAGCCGTGGCTTTCTGGTTAGGTACCGTCAAGGTACCTGCTTATTTAACAGGTACTTGTTCTTCCCTAACAACAGAGCTTTACGATCCGAAAACCTTCATCACTCACGCGGCGTTGCTCCGTCAGACTTTCGTCCATTGCGGAAGATTCCCTACTGCTGCCTCCCGTAGGAGTCTGGGCCGTGTCTCAGTCCCAGTGTGGCCGATCACCCTCTCAGGTCGGCTACGCATCGTCGCCTTGGTGAGCCGTTACCTCACCAACTAGCTAATGCGCCGCGGGCCCATCCTTGAGTGGTAGCTAAAAGCCACCTTCTAACATATCATCATGCGAAGATATGTGTTATCCGGTATTAGCTCCGGTTTCCCGGAGTTATCCCCGTCTCAAGGGCAGGTTGCCCACGTGTTACTCACCCGTCCGCCGCTAAGATTTGAAAAGCAAGCTTTTCAAATCTCCGCTCGACTTGCATGTATTAGGCACGCCGCCAGCGTTCGTCCTGAGCCAGGATCAAACTCTCCATAGAAAGTTTGGTTTCATCTTTCGATGTCCATAGCTTGTTGTTTCTTATAAGAAACGTTGTTTTAAAAATAAAATAGAATTAACGTTGACGTATTTTGTTC
>NZ_JALAMS010000025.1:0-16058 GCF_026790145.1 Priestia endophytica
TTTCGGAGGTCTCCAAGGTGGCATAATTTCTCCTCTATTAGCAAATATAGCTTTACATGGCATGGAGAGTCATCTTGGTATTATCTACAAAGCAGTTCAACGGAAAGATAAAAGAACAACCTATGAATGCAAATCAAGTGTAATGGCAGTGCGTTATGCGGATGACTTCGTTATATTTTGTGAAAACGAAACACAAGCAAAAGGCTTATACCACACTCTATCGCCTTATCTGAGTAAAAGGGGATTAGAACTAGCTGAAGATAAAACAAAAGTAACCCACATTAACGAAGGCTTTGCCTTTCTTGGATTTGATACCAGGCGATATAACACACAACAAAAAACTAAGATTCTAATAAAACCATCTGTATCTAGTATCAAAACAGTTAAAAGAAAGGTTAAAGTGGAAGCAAAAAGTTTAAATGGTCAAAACATTGGTGCCTTTATCGCCAGAGTTAATCCAATTGTAATAGGAACAGCTAATTATTGGAAATCATCCGTAGCCAAGGAGATCTTCCAGCATGTAGACTACTATGTTTGGAAGACTACCTATAGATTTCTTCGAAGATTACACCCAAAAAAGTCTTGGAAATGGATTACAAACAGATACTTTAAACCGGATAAAACTGGGCAAAGCAAAAGTAAGTGGATATTAACTGACCCAATCAGTGGAAGTCAGCTTAAGAAAATGGCATGGACTCCAATAGAACGCCATGTTCCTATCATATACAATTACAGCCCCTTTAATAAGGAGTTAATTGGGTACTTCGAAAAGCGAGACATCAAGGAGTTTAACCGGAATAATGTTGCGTACAGGCAAAAGCTGGCTAAAAAACAAAAACACAAATGTCCACTATGTACTCACTCCATCGTGGATTTCAGTGAAGAACTTGAAACACATCATAAAATCCCTAAGATTAAAGGTGGAAGCAATGAATATAGGAATTTACAACTTGTACACAACAGTTGTCACATCCTATATCACCGACTTTTCCCTGCCAAGGGACCTATCCCCACTGACAAACAATTACTAGCAGCAAGGAAATACCTATATAAAAGTCAGATTGGCAGGCACCATATAACTAAGACGCTAGGATAAATGTGTGCTTGAGCCGTGTGAAAGGAAACTTTCAAGCACGGTTCTGAGGGGGGCTGTGTGACCGTAAGGTCACCTTCCTACCCGACAGGGGGCAGTGATGCCCCTAACTTACCCGACTTAACTAGAAATGCATATGATATACATTTAAAAAAGAGAGGGTTTGGAGGTATCTCTCTCTTCAAAACGACTCAAGTATGGTGAATTATAGAGAATTTCCCTTTATTATATGCACTATGATTAGAGTTGCTATTATTTCTGCCTATAACATTGTTTTAACTAAAGATGAATATCCTTTACAGTCTTTGAAACAAAGACTCATGAACAAATAAAGCCTTTTACTCATAACTAAGTTAAGGAGCTACTGTTATTTTGAAACTTGATAAAAAGATTAGTAATCCATTTTGAAACTAACATGATTGTCAAATATCCAATAAACAAATGAAAATAATTTGCTCCTCTAGAGAATTCAAATAAGCCAAGTGCTGTTAGCAAAGGTTTGAAAATAAATGCAAAGAATGCTGCTAGTAAAGTGAAATAAAGATAATAATTTTTATTATTCTTTAGTACCCATTGATATAGCAATATATAAACTACTGGTACCAATGCAACATCTAAAGAAAAACTATAATTAAAAAAAGGTATTGCTCTATATGGGTATCCCCAAAAACCAAAACTTACTCCGGGTGCATCTATATATGTAAACCATACATGTACATTAAAACCATAAAACCCTAACAATAAAGCTTTTTTTCTATCTAATACAAAATAAAGGACGATCAAAGGAACTAAAAGAAATAATAAAGTCACCCAAAATTGCCAAGTGTCAAAACTAGAAAATTGTTTCCAATAATTAATCCAATCATAGCTAATTTCTATCTGTTTAGAATCTATTGTTTCGTATATAGTCTTCTGTTCTGATGGCATTATTTTGGTCTCCTTTTTTTCATATTCGGTTAAATTTTATTATTTCTTACTGTTAGAGAGAATATGTAAAATGGATAAAAATGATTACCTTGTATAAGTAACTGGTTTCTTCGAAGAAATGCTAAGAATTATACTTAAAGTAACGGGTGTGATTGTTTAATAAGCAGCATAAAAAGAGAAAAAGCTACTGGCTTATACAGTAGCTTTTTCTCTTTTTAACATTGGGTTTTATGAGTCAATGATTCACAACATCTTGAGTAGTTTGCTCGGAAGTATTAATCATTATTCAGAAATAAGGAAGAATAAAAACCTAGAAGACAAACACATTCTATAGAGGAACTCAACTCCCTATACATCGTAATCCTGCCATAGTGTATAGGTACAAAGCAAAGCAGAGGAAGGGTAACAAACACACCAGCCTTCTGCTTTTTTCATTATAATGGAACTCATCATAAGAAAGCGAACGTGAAAGTATAGGGATCCAATGAATTTTCTTCTGATAAAAAAGATTATGTTAACTAGAAATGAATAGCGTATACAGTGTAAAAACAGAAAAACCTACTGACCATGCCCAGTAGGTTTTTCTGTTACAAAGTTAGATATCATAGGGGGATACTATAACGAATCTTGAGTAGTTTGCTCAACTAGCTATTTATTATTCACTTTATAATTTTCAAATAAAAAAGAAACAGATCTAAAAAGACTGTTTCTTTAAAGAATTCCAATCCTCTTAATAATTTACCCATATGATTTAAAATGAAACATAGTATTTTTTTATAAAATATATTTTACTTCTGATAATACCCATTATGTGAACTACCTTTAGTTAGCCTTACTTCTAATAAAGAGAATTATAAAACTATTGAATTACCGCATTTTTATAAGGATTAATTGTTCGACTATTTATTTAATGTCTGGGCAGCCATCCATTCCATAATGCTCATTGTTTTCCCGTTGATTGTAGTTTCGACTTTGTTATTGTATACATATATCCATGACCAATGTCCGTCGTACTGATATGGTGTACCATCTGCATTTTGATATAAACCAGTAGTATCATGTACATTATCGAATAGTGTTAAATGTACATTATCAGCTTTAGCTCCAATTAGACGGTCATAAGTAGGAATCGTGTTTATTGTTGGGGGCAATGTTGTATCATTTTTAGCCGTAACAAACCAAGTAGGAGTATCCTTTATTTTTTTGATTTCTGTATCGGTAATTAATGTATCATTTAAACCCTCACATACCGGAAATGCAGCTGCAAAGTATTCTGGGTAATCACGAATCATAACCATTGTCATGTATCCACCATTAGAAGCTCCCCCGATATAAATTCTGTTTAGGTCAATGTCAGGGTTTTTAGAAACATAATCTTTAATTAATGCCATAAGTGATTCTTTATAGATTGAAGTTCCATCTGCTTTACCTGTAAAACCGTCCATCCATTTAGTTGGTGCTTGAGGTGTTAAAACATATGCTCCATCAAAATAAGATTGTATGTCTTCTGTTGCAAAGTTAACAGCTTTGTTTGCAGATAATGGAATAGTTGCATCTTTGCCACCTTCACCCCCACCATGTAACCAGATAATTAATGGGTTCTTTGCTTTGTCTTTTACTGGTGTATAGCTTGCATATGATAAGGTAACATTATTATATGTTCCTTTTCCAGTTTTGAAATCATCTACAAGTTTTCTAGTTCCCCCTGCATATGTATCAATAACCAATCCTGATAGGGTTCCTACATTCGTAGCAATATCCTTTTGTTGAGTAATGGTATAGTTGTTATCAATCCATGCATTTAATCCTGTACCCTCTTCATCATAATTGAGTGGTGAACCTAAGGAAACAGTCGGTCCAATTTTCATTTCCAGTACTGCATATTTCCCTGTACGAACAGCAGGGTTCCCGTCTTTATCAGAAACATAGGCTTTTGTAACTGTCCGGTCACCTTCCTCTAAAAATGGAGTTTTTAACCTACTGTCACTTCTTACTATATGTACTCTAAAGGTATTTTCCGTTACTGAACCTTTTGGTACAGGCCTTCCTAAATTAACAATTACTTTTGTAACCGCAGCTCCCCAGTCATGGATTTCTGTAACAGTCCGATAGGATGTTGATTTTACACTTTTTTGTTTAGCAAATGTACTGGTACTAAAAGAAATCGTCATAACAGCTATTGAAATAAATAATATTACTGTTCTTAAGTAGTTTTTAACACTTTTTTGCATTCTCATTTGCCTCCTTCATATTAACGGCATGTCTTAGAAAATTTATAACCAGAAAATAAAGTCCATACCACACCCTTTTGTCCTTTTATACAAACAAAAAACCTAAACTATCCACATATTAGAGCACAAATTGGGCTCTATGTAGATAATTTAGGTTTTGCCTGCTTGAGCAGTAACAATCCTAATGGACAATATATTTTGAATAATCTTATAATAGCAGGTATCTCAAAAATGTCAACGCTTACATAACGTTGTTTTTATAACATAAAACATAAAACATGTAAACCTTATTGAATACCTCTAATATAATCGATAGGATAGAAAAAAATCTTTTCAAACGCACACTAATTTCTATATAATCACAAACAAATCCCCTTTATATGGAATTGATAAACTGTTATTTCCTTTTTAATTATTTTGTATTTTCGTAGTTATCCCCCTATAACAAAATCTACGTCCGGTATCTGCCTTGGTTTTAAGTTACTAACTATTGCCTCAAAAATCATCCTTATATAGAAAATCCTTTCTACATATTTTTGCTTTGCTAAAGAAATTTAGATTTTCCTGTCCGTTCCTATTCTTCTGTTTCATATACCTCTTAAGGAGAGTATCCTTTCCTTAAGAATCCCTATTAAAATGAATTCTTGGAGAATATATAATAGTTAAAAAAGCTATTTTTATTTTTTCTTTCCACGGAAACCTTAACTTCCTAAATTCATTCCGTACCTCGCATTGCTCTCCGGCGGTCGTGCAGTACCATCAAGACGACTATTCCCATCGTAACTCCTAAGATGCTACTTAACTCCGTAGTTAGTACATGTACAAGTGGGGACTCCAGTGTAGGTTGTGCATCGGGGCGAGTGGCGGATAAGCGATTAAAGAGGTTATACGAGAATAGCATTCCTGATGAGATCCATGCGGCAGTCATAGGAAGAAAAAAACTCCTCGATCCGCGCTGTTTCGTCAATACCAACAACCCCCAAGACCCTGCAAAGGCCCACAAACCGGTACTCAACGACAATAGATGCCACCATAAATCACGGTTATCCAACATAGCTGGATTGATTCCAATAGTTCCACCAGATGCCCAGAATACCTTAATAAATCCAAGCAAGATGCAGCCAGCCGAGACAAGTCTAGCCAAAGTAATATACAGTTTCTTACTATTGCCTGGCAGTAATTCAATATCAAGTGGACCGGCAAATACTTCTGGCCAACGTGTCTTAGCATATCCTGCCAAAGCTAAAGGTAGGCAGATGCCGACTCCAAGCAGTGAAATTATTACAAAGATCTGCTCATATATCCAAATACCAGAACTTCCTGCCTGCTGATCATGTGTGATAGCAGCAGGAGCAAGAATTGGCGCTAACAACAACATAGGAATAAGTAAACCAGTACCTATCCAAACAGGAAAGGCAACCAACCAGGCAGGCAGTCTCTCCCCCCACGCCATACTGAACGCAAATGCTAACAAAATACCAACCGCGGCTAGAACTATTGTTATAGCATTTGCAGTGCGCCAACTCAGGTCGCCCATTTGTTCAGTCGGCATGAAGAGTCCGAAAGTCCAGGCGATTTTAATTAACAGATAAGGTAGTATTGTTATAGCAGCACCATAACCCCAAATTTTACGCTTCTTTATCAATTGAGAAATTGTATTCTTTATTGTCATGGGGTCACCTCAACATCCAGATCAGTAAGGTCAAAAATCTCTACCGTTACAATGTATAAAGCAATTTCAATTAAACTCTCATTTTCACTTCTATTCATAACCATAAATAAACACCCCTTAAGATCAATTAAATTGTTTTAATTTATCCCAAAAATCATTATTCCCTCACCATCAAAACTCTATCAAACTACTCCTCTCTTTAAGATGTTAACATAATATTCCAAACAGGAATTCCTTATTCTAAAGAATTGACAAAATAAAAAAAGAAAATATTTCCTCCTCTTTTTACTTTATCTATGCAAAATGACAGAGAAAAGTTACTTATTATCAAATCGTCTCAAAAACAATGGTTTTTGAGACTCCATGAAATAAGGTTATTTTCTTCTCATTTTGGTCCGATTTTGTATCGAAACTCATCTCAAAATCTATGTATCATAAAGGCGTGTTTTTGATATCAACTCTATTCGGGAAGATTCTGTACTAATTAAAATAATCATAATTCACAACTTTATTTTCCATCATTTTAATCTCTAGAATACGGGTTCTGGTGTAAAGATTGTATTGTGTTGAACGAGGCATATAGATTCCTAATGAAATCTGGTCCTACGTAGCAATTCCAAATAGTTGATGAATAAAACTCACTTGATTTTGGACAGACTTGTCCTGTAAAGCAAGTTGCCCTTTTTTGATTATATGCATCGCTTCTATTCCTGAAATAATGTATTTAGCTGTGCGGAGGGATTTCAAGACTAACATAGGGTGAACTTGCTTTTTAATAAACCGATGATTTTGTTCGACGATGTTATTCAGATATTTCACTTACCTTATTTAGATGCCTAGAGGTATTTTTTTCCTTCCCCTTAACTATTCAATCGCCATAGGATAGGCTGAATTCTTGTCTACTGTGTTAACACGGAGATTTGAAACATGAAAAGACCGCAAAGCTTTCTTGAAAAAGCACTTTGCAGCCTTATGATTCTTTGTTTTACTCAGATAAACATCAATTGTATTCCCTTCAGAATCAACAGCACGGTACAAACACATCCATTGTCCTTTGACTTTTATATACGCCTCATCGACTCACCAAAAATTGTTTGTTTGCTTAAGATGACGACGAACTCTCTTGTCTGGCTCAGGGCCGGTCATATTGATGTTCCCAGCGCATGATGGTTGTATGAGCCATGGATAATCCTCGTTCCTCCATCATTTCCACCACATCATGGGAACTGAGGTTGTACCGTAGGTACCATCTCAACGTTAATAAAATAACATCAGGCTGATAGTGGTTCCAATTTAAACAAATTATCCTTTTCCATACCAATCACACCTTTTTTAAGAGTACTAGTATCAATATGTCCAAGTTTAGGAGATTACTTGCAGGTATTTTGAAGCTTTTTCACCGGAATCATCTGTTTAGATAGGTATTATGAAGATCAAGATTAAAATATAATTGCTGACCTACATTCCCTAAGGGATTGTAGGTTTTTTTGTAATTCTATGGATTAACCATAGAATTATTTCCGAACGACAGGGATAAGAGATACATCTATTTCAATGGATAATTGATTTGTAGATTGATAAAAATTGTGTTAACGCTTACATTTTTGCAAATTGAAGTTGCAAAAAGATGTACTAAACTATTTGAATATGTCAATTTATAATCAAATTATGAAAGGGGTTACTATCGTGAAAGAACGGACTCAACGAGTACTTACCAGATTTTTGACAGTAAATACTTTTTTAACTTGTGAGGATTTAAGTAAAGAGTTCAATATTAGTGAGCGTACTTTTCGAAATGAGTTGGTCCTGATTAATAAATATCTAGCAGAAAATAATTATTCGTCCATTACGACGACAAGAGGAAAGGGGTTGAAATTAGACCTGTCTGAGGCGGATCGAGAAAAGCTCCTATCTAAAATTGGTGATGACAGGGAAGCAGATTATTATAGGCCCAATGAACGTTTCCTAGCGTTACTTTTAGATATTGCCGATACCACAAAAACGACAATGCTCTTTGAAATGGAAGAAAAACTGCAGGTATCGAAAAGTACATTGGATGAGGATATGAGAAAACTTCGTCAGTTTTTAAAAGAATATGGTATTTCTGTAGTGAGCTTAACGAAGCAAGGTATTGTATTTACAGGCGACGAACGATCAATACGCACTATGTTGTACGACGTGATTAATAGTGTTACAGATATCTCCAATCTAATAGGGTACCGAGATATAGATACAGTGAATACCTTTGCAAATCAATTTATTCTTAATTATTTGGATACAAGTGCATTGAGGATCATTGAAGAATATTATGACGACGTCTTTGAAAGGTCCAGAGTAGAGATTAATCATGTATATCGAAATCAAATCATTCTTTTTTTAGGTATATGGGTAAGGCGGTTGCAAGAAGGAAATACCCTTAGAGAATTAGCCAAAGTTAGAGCCGAGGTAAAAGAAGCTCCTGTCAGAAATTTTGTCGATTCCATCTGTAGTGAGTTTGGTTTATATCCATCATTAAATGAAATCAAATATACTACTTTTACAATCGAATCATTTAATCCAAAAGATATGAATAATTCATTCGATTGGGTTACCGCACAATTATTAGCCATTCAATTAATTGAGCATGTAGAAAGGGTAACCAGAATCCCTTTCTCTCAGAGGGAAAACGATTTGTATGAAGGTTTGTATAAGCATATCACCGGGTTATTAAGTAGGACGAAGAACGATTTACAGGTATTCAATCCGTTGAAAGACACTATTAAGGAGTCCTATGCCGAGATTTATCAGGCAGTCACTTGCTTTAGTAAGCAAATAGAGGACTACATCAAGAAACCATTATCAGAAGATGAAATTGGGTTTTTGACCGTTTATTTTTCAACTTCTGCCAGCCAGATAAAGCAGAAAGAACAATATGTCTATCAGGCAGTTGTGCTTTGTAATCATGGGATTTCAACTGGAAAGCTGTTGGCTGCGAATTTGAAAGAGCAATTCAATATCGAGATTGTAGCAGTATTGAGTTCGTATGAATTAGCCTTTATTGACAAGCTGGATGTTGATTTGGTTTTTACGACCATTTCAATTGATTATCCAAGAAAACCTGTATTATTTCTTAATCCAATTTTAAGAGAGAGTGATAAGAAGGAAATTAAAGATTTTTTACTCAAAAATAAGGATAAGAGAAGAACCGTATCTAATAAGTTAGATGCCACAAAGTTGATGCAGGATATCCTGACGTTAATTGTAGAAAGTGGCGGTACGGTAACAAAGGAAAGCTATCAGAAAGTAGAAGAGACTTTTAAGGAACATCATTTAAAAATTAATACAAGGGAGATACAGCCGATGTTGCAGGATATTTTGAGGGATTCTAACATTCTACTAAAGCAGGAATGTAAAGACTGGAAAGAGGCCATTACGAAATCTGCCCAGGTATTGGTAACAAAAGAGGTCATTGAAGAACGATATATAAACGCCATGATTAAGTCTGTTGAAGAGTTTGGACCTTATATAGTGGTAGGGAGGCACTTAGCATTAGCACACGCAAGGCCGGAAGATGGAGTGAATAAATTAGGCATTAGTGTCCTGACGTTAAAGGAACCGGTGAATTTCGGAAATCCGGATAATGATCCGGTAAAAATTGTTTTTTGCCTAGCCGCAGTGGATTCTTATTCGCATCTAAATGTGATGAAAAATCTGATTGAGTTAATTAATGATGAAGAGAAATTGGACAAGTTAATTACAGCACAAGATGTAAACATGTTTAATCAGGTGTTATATGGCAGTGAAGTGATGGAGTGAGGAAAGCTACGGTTATTACATTTGGAGAAGATGTAAGTAGGATTAAATGCCGACTTTAAAGGAATTTTGACACCCGAAGAAATTAGTACGGATGGTAGTCCTTGTTGATGGGAAGCCCGTATTGTTTACTTTAGAAAATGTATTATATAAAACAAATGATTTAATAGCTAACAAATAAATGTATACAAAAAATGACAGAGGTGAGAGTGAAATGAAAAAGGTAAATATCTTATTTGTATGTGGAGCAGGTTTAGGAAGCAGTTTTGCTTGTCAAATGGCGGCAGAGGATGTATTAAGCAAGTTAGGTGTTAATGCCAAGTTAGATCATAGTGATATATCGTCTGCTATTTCAGTAAAACCCGATATTATTATTACGGCACAGAATTTCAAATCCCAATTTAAGAAATTCTCAGTTGATTCTAAACAAACGACAATTGTGTATTTGAGAAATATTGTATCTAAACCAGAGATTGAAGAAAAAATCACCCCGGTATTAAAAGAAAAAGGTGTTTTAGCTTAAAAATAAGTAGAGATAGCTAGAGATGGGGGGAAAAGATGGGTGTAGTTAACTTTATTATCGAGAATATTTTGACACAAGCATCAGTCACAATCGCGTTGATTGCTATGTTGGGGTTAATTTTACAAAAGAAATCAGCAGGGCAAGTTATTTCTGGTTCGTTAAAGACGATGTTAGGGTTTATGGTATTGTCAGCAGGTTCTAGCATTATTGTTGGTAGTTTAGTATATTTTGGGCGTATTTTTACAGAAGGTTTCCATATGCAAGGGATTATCCCTTCAATCGAAGCTATTAATGGCCAAGCAATGAATGAGCTAGGCTTGGGACGTGATATCGCACTAACTTTCTTAGCTATCTTTGTTTTTAATATTATCATTGCACGGTTCACTAAATGGAAATACATCTTTTTAACTGGTCAGGCAATTCTTTGGATGGCTACTATGACAACAGTATTTGGTTACTTTGCAGGTTTACGTGGTATTGCATTGATTTTAGTAGGTGGTTTCATTGGGGGTGTCTTTGCGGTAGCAATGCCTGCGATTGCTCAACCATTTGTTCGTAAAATTACTGGTATGGATGATATTGCATTAGGACACTTTTGTACGGTGGGGTATGTGTTTGAAGCAGGTGTAGCGAAACTAGTTGGGGGAAGAGGTGGAAAGAAAAAATCTGTTGAGGATTTGAATTTACCAGCTCAATTTGAATTCTTACAAGATACCTATCTATCCTTGATGGTGGTAATGACTCCCCTCTATATTATTACAGCAGCGTTTGCAGGTGGAGAGTTCGCCTCTACATTATCGGGAGATACCAATTATTTAATGTTTGCGTTTTTACAATCTATCCAATTCGTAGTTGGAGTGTATGTATTACTAGCAGGGGTTCGCTTATTACTAGGTGAAATTGTTCCGGCATTTAGAGGGATTGCCATGCGACTAGTTCCAAATGCAAAGCCAGCATTAGATTGCCCAGTCCTATTTCCTTATAGCCCTAATGCAGTCATTGTAGGATTTATCACAACTACTATTGGTTCGGTTATTGCAATGTTTGTATTACCTGTCTTTGGGTTGGCAATGATCTTACCAGGTATGCTTACAGCCTTCTTCGCAGGTGGTACTGCCGGTATATTTGGTAACTTAATGGGTGGTATCCGAGGAGCAATTATTGGTGGTATTGTACATGGTTTCTTCATTACATTATTACCAGCACTGTTAGTAACCACCCTAAATTCTATGGGGTTTGTCAATGCAACTGCTACAGATGTGGATACAGTTACGGCTGCATTATTATATGCATGGCTCATTGGTCCACTTTTAAAAGCTTTCTAGAAAATGAGAAAGAGATAAGGAGGTTCAAGTGATGTTTGGATTTGGTAAGAAGAAAACTAAAGTACCGAAAAAAGAAGCAATCGAAGAAGTAGTGTTAACAGCAGAACGAAAAGAAGAATTATTACGTACTATCTCCTTTAAAAAAGAAGAAGTAAATCAAGTGACTAGAGAGGAACAAGCAAAAATTTATGAGGATCTTGGGTTAGCCTTTAATGAGCTTGGCGACGATGATAATGCTATTGATTCGTTAGAAAAAAGTATTCAGGCCAAAAAGTCATTAGGCAACGGTTACAAAACTTTATTAAAGCTTTATAACAAGAAGCGTGCAGAAGCAGCAAAAGTGAATGATGAAGAATTATTACAAATATATCTAAAGAAAATGGATCAAATGATGCAAGTTTCTAAAGAGGTTACGCGTGGTGTTCGATAAGGGAGAAAATAAAAGATTAGTATAAAGGGAGAGTAATTGATCATGTATACAACATTAAAAGAAGTAACACTTAGGGCTGAAGAATTGAATTATACAGTTGGTTCATTTAATGCACATAATTTAGAGATGTTACCTGATATGATCCGTGCAGCAAAAGAGCAAGGAGCACCAATTATTATACAAACAAGTATAGATACTGCGAAATATATTGGTCATGAAAATTTTGTTGCTGTATGTAAAACTATGGCCACAAATGAAATGGTAGATGTGGTATTGCATTTGGACCATGCAAGGGGTTTTGATGATATTAAAGAGGCAATCGATAAAGGATATACATCGGTGATGTTTGATGGCTCCCATTTACCATTCAAAGAGAACATTATGAAAACAAGGGCAGTAGTAGAATATGCACGTAAATATGGTGTTTCAGTAGAGGGTGAATTAGGGACTATTGGCGGTACTGAAGAAGGGATTCATGTAAATGAGGATGATAAGGTTTATACTGACCCAAAAGATGCAGCAGAGTTTGTTAAAGCAACAGGAGTAGATGCTTTGGCCATTGCAATCGGTACTAATCATGGTCAATATAAGTCTAAAACGGAAGTAAATGTACCACTATTAAAAGAAATCAATGCCGTAGTAGATGTACCTTTAGTTATTCATGGGGGTACAGGTGTTAATGAAATGGATATACATGAATTAATTAATAACGGGATTCGTAAATTTAATGTAGGTACTGAGTTGTTAGTAGCATGGACGAAAACAGCGAAAGAAACATTCGGAGAAACAAAAGTAACTAAATCATTACGACATAATATTATTCCATGTAATCGGGCAGTAAAAGAAATTGTCAAACATAAAATTGGAATCTTCATGAATAAAGAAGACCGTCCCCTTCAAGTAAAATAATTACAAAAAAAGTGCATTAGTATTTCATAAGGACCTAGAAGATGAGGTTAATAAGAGAGAGTACGAGTAATTTCTTGTACTCTCTTTATTTGGTAGATTATGAGGTGGTAGGATGGATAAAATCTTAATCTTATTAGCAGGTTTACCAGGAACAGGAAAAACCTACTTGTGTAATATCATTAAGAATAATTTAGGGGCATTTTATAAGCTTTCTCAAGATGACTTAAAAGAATATTATAGTGATATATATGGTTTTCGTAATTTAGAAGAGAAGCAGGATATAGAAAAGAGAGCATGGACTAAGTACTATGAAATAATGGAACAGCAAATGGAAGCAGGTAGCAATATTATGTCTGATTACCCTTTTAGTCGGAAACAGAAACCTCAAATTCAGCAATTAGTAGAAAGATACGGTTATGAGGTGCTTACTATTCGGTTAATTGCAGATTTAGATATTTTATTTGAACGACAAAAGAAGCGTGATTTGGATCCCACAAGGCATTTGAGTCATATTGTAACTTCCTATAAAAGAGGGGCTCATTTAGCTAATAGAAGTAATGCAGATAATTTATTGACCTATGAGGAATTCATAACAAGATGTACAACAAGAGGATATGACACTTTTGAATTAGGGAAATTATATGAAGTGGATGTATCAGATTATACAAAAGTCAATTATTCTGAGTTGTTAGAATATATACAATTGGAGTTTATTTCTGAAACCAGCAAAGAAAATTGAATTCATAGCCCTGAGGCGTTTCCTTAGTAGGAGATAGTAGGGAATACGAATTTACTGTAGCTAATGGGGTGAAAAAGTAGGAAATTACCAAAGTTCTTAACTTATAAAATAAAAATAAGTTTTTTAGATACGGAGGAATAATAATGGTTGAAAAAATATATAAAATAATTGATGAGTCTGGAATTCATGCAAGACCTGCGACCTTATTGGTTAATACTGTTACGCTATTTTCTTCAGATGTGATTCTGGAGTATAAAGGAAAACAGGTCAATTTAAAATCAATCCTAGGTGTAATGTCGTTAGGAATTCCGCAGGAAGAAACAATTAAAATAATTGCTCAAGGCGATGATGCAGAACAAGTGCTAGCAAATATTGATGAAATGATGAAAACAGAAGGCCTAGGTGTATAAAATCAGTTTCAAGTTCGATAATCCAAAATTCCCTCCTGATTGGAAACTGCGAATAATAAATTTACTTTTCACTTCAATAATCTAAAGTTAAGCTAATATTGTAATTAACAATAAGGTTTAATATACTAACTCAAGAAATAATTTAAGACTATCTGTAATGTATAAACAGCCTTTGTTAAAATAGCAAAGGCTGTTTTGATGAGTTTCTTCCTATTATATATTGTCCTTGTTAAAAGTACTTTCATGTTTCTTCACCAATTTATAAAAGGTTGTCTTTTTAACATTGGCCTCTTTCATGGCTTGGACAGCTGTAATCTCCTTATTTCTCCATCGATTATAAGCTTCAATAAATTCTAGATTAACTTGCGCTTTAGGGCGTCCAAAAGATATACCACCCTTTAGTGCAGCATCAATGCCTTCGCGCTGACGTTTCCGAATACGATCTCGTTCCTCCTGTGCCATCCACGAAAGAATCTGTAAAACTAAATCTGCAATAAAGGTTCCCAAACTATCCTTATACTGAGTGGTATCTAACAACGGCATATCCAAGACCACAATGTCTGCCTCAATCTCTTTTGTAATGGCATTCCATTCCTGTAAGATTTCTTCCTTATTTCGACCAAAACGATCTAAGGAATGAATATAGAGAATATCTCCTTTACGAATCATTCGTTTCATCAATTGATACTGTTCCCGATTGAAGTTTTTTCCACTCTGCTTATCAATGAAAATGTCTCGAGGAGAAATTCCAGCTTCCTCCATGGATTGAAGTTGACGACCTTCATTTTGATCTCGGCTGCTTACTCGTATGTAACCAAACTTTCTGTTTTCCATTTTATTACTCCTTTTGTGTTTCTCTCCCTATTATTCTATCAAAAACGTTCATAAAAGTGTATGTATTTCAGGGGACGTTCGTAATTTATTTTTTAACTTAAACGAACTATGTGATTGCTAGATTTATAATCAAAAAGAAGTATCCGCAAAAGTACACTTTTATGGACGTTCACTTTGCGAACCATCTGTTTGTGTTCATTTTTCATAGAGCTATAAGGTAATTAATGGATATGAAAATTATGATCGTTCATAATAGGAAAAAAGCGCCAAATTGATGTTATTAAACAGGTTTACGCTTTTTACTTTCATGAACATGTTTTATGTCAACCAGAAATCTTTAATTTCGTTTAAATCAAGTCATGAAAAAACAAATAGTCATAGGCTATAAAATAAAGGATGAAAGCTAATCTAACAAAAAGGAAGATGTTATATAAAATGGATAGTATGATGTTATAAATGACAAAGGAAAGGAATGATAAATATGAAAATATTTATAAATACTTTAAAAAAGAATACTTCATGTATTTTTGAAGTCATTTATTTGTATACATTATTCTCTTTCGTAGTTCTGGTGCAAAAACTTCAAGATACCTCCAGGTAATCTCTAAATCTTGGAGATACCGATACTGGTATTATAAAAAAGGACGTGATCGGTATGGAAAAGCAAAATTTATTCATATGGAGACATTATCAACCAGATCTGATCTTATTTTACTAACTGTAAGAGGGTACCTATGCAGACCCTATCCCTTAATAAATCTAACCCTTTTTAATCACATGTATTGCCCCTATTCCTGAAAGAATGGATTTGGCTGTAGGCACAGATTATAATGAAATTATTCCAATATTTAACTTAACTTAATTAGATGCCTGCGGACATCCTTTTCTTCAATTCTTTAACCGTTAGAGGGTAAGGTTGGTTCAAATCCAGCTAGCCCAATCCTTTATACTAACTAATGAGCCATTAGCATAGATGGAAGCAAGATAGAAAAAGGAAAAAGCACAAACCCATTGGGGAACAACGGGTTTGTGCTTTTTTTACTTCCGCAAACATGTTTTATGGTGCGACAAGAAGTCGCTTCTATATAGTGTGGCTTACGCCACTAGTTTAGACGCAAAAACTGTCCCCGTCCAAAACTGCGGGACCCGTACTGGTCACGTGGGGTGCATGCG
>NZ_JALAMS010000026.1:0-133988 GCF_026790145.1 Priestia endophytica
TACTATAAGGGGATCATATCATTGAACAGCAATGAGTTTGCGCTTTTTCTTTCCTTTCAAGTATACTTAATGGCCCAGCGATAGGGTTCCTATCATAGACCGCAAAGTAACAGTATGATGTAAATGATTCTCCTAATTTGAATACTCTTTTTTGAGAATCCATTAGAATCAAAAATAGTGATTCGGATTGGAGGAAAAACTTATGAACCAAAATTGGAATCCAGATGAGTTTTTGGATTAGTTCCAGTTGAAAAACAACTTATTGGAAATGAAACAGGATCAAGTCAATTAGAGATGTATTCAGCAATTACAATATTTCGATATAGCCATCTGTTCCATTTATTCGAATACGTTGCCCATCTTTTATCAGCTTGGTGGCATTTTCAACACCAACAACAGCTGGCAAGCCATATTCACGTGCAATAACCGCTCCATGGGTCATCAGTCCGCCAACTTCGGTGACGAGTCCTTTTATCGATACAAACAATGTTGTCCAACTAGGGTCAGTAAAGGTAGTGACTAAGATATCTCCATCTTCTAGATCAGCATCTTCCATGTTTAAGATGACACGTGCTCTTCCTTCGATAACTCCGGAAGAAACCGGTAGACCTACAATAGCTTCGGATGGGAGATTTTCTCGTTTGTACTCACCTACAATGATTTCACCATCAGACGTAATAACACGTGGGGGAGTTAGTTTTTCATATAATTTATACTCGTCTTTTCGTTTGCTGATGATCCCATAATCTAGTTTATTTGTGCGTACGACTTCGTGAAATTCTTCAAAAGTGAGATAGTATATATCTTCTTTTTCATGAATAACGTTGGATTGTACAAGTTGTTCAGCTTCTTTCAGTAAAGCCTGCTTATAAACGAAGTAGCGATTAACCATACCGTATTTTGGATATTCCCGATATCCGATAAAATTCCGGATTAGGCTAATCATTCGTTTTGTTTCTTTAGCTTTTTGTTCACCATCCGGTAATTCCTTCAATCGATCTAATAACTCTTGTTCTTTTTTCAAAGCAACACGCCGCCCTTGCTCAAATTTCTGATTGCTAGCATTAGGCGCAAAGTTTTTGATGTTACTAAGAATCATAGGAATGAGTGTAATTGGTTTTTCGCTCCAACGAGTTTTAGTAATATCAATTTCTCCAGCACATCGCATTCCGTATTTATTAAGATAAGCCATTATTGCGTCTTTGGTTTTCTGTCCACCATCAAACTTAGCCAGTTCATCCAAAAAGTTATCATCTTTTACATGTTGTAAATAATCCATTACTTCTGGATAAGGGCGAATTACATCTGCGACATCCAATAGCGCCAGACCCATTTCTGAAGTAATATTATTTGGCACAGATTGAGAAAGCGTATCTGCTACGTTTTTTTCACCTAACCACTCTTTCATTTTTTCATTGATCCATGATGAAGCATCCATAGCAGCCCTATACACACTCGAACTTTGTGGGTTAAATAAAATCTTCTTTAATTCCTGGATATCTTCTAGAATAAAATTAAATAAATCCGGTCCTGATTTCATTTGGATGTTTTGTCTTAACACTTCTATCGATGTTTCGCTACTCTTAATCAAATCAGAAACAATTGTCGGATTGTTTTCGATTTGTGCTTGAAAATCCGCTGTCGGCATACCTTTATTACTTATACTAGGACTCTGTTCTTTCTTATCATTTGGTAACGGTTTCATGAAATCCCTTCGCTCTATTATGGTCATTAATGCATCTTTTAAGAGTGGCTCGTGTTTTTCCATGCCATTTAATAAAATTCCCCTGCTGGCAGGTGAAGTCAGATTTTGTGTAACATCAACAAACAACCTTCCACCAGCTTTGCGCATGGGGGCAGGAGTCGTTAACAGCCAAAAAGATAATCCCAATGGTTTCATGGGGTCAGTCATCATTTGTTGATGACCGACAGATACGTAAACGTGATTTTCTTCATCATTTGCTTCAGGTATCGGATATAAAGTCGTGATTGGCCGACTTTGGACAATATAAAATGTATCATCAACAAAACACCATTCGATATCTTGTGGGTAACCAAAATAAGCTTCGATCTGTCTTCCTATGCGTGCTAGTTGTAAAATTTGTTGTTCAGTAAGCGTTTGAGTCTTTTGCTGATCAGGATCAATCTGCTTTGTCTCTGTACCACCTTCTTTTCGTCCATAGATAGCCAATTTTTTGGTTGCTATTCTCTTATCGACAATTTCTTCTTCCTGCACTTTGTAACAATCGGCAGATACCAAGCCAGAGACTAGTGCTTCTCCAAGTCCAAAACTGGCATCGATTGATAGCAACTTTCGATTGGAAGTAATCGGATCTGCGGTAAATAAAATTCCTGAAGCCTGTGGGAACACCATCCTTTGGATGATAACGGATAAATACACTTGGCTGTGATCAAATCCATTTTGCATACGGTAGATTACCGCACGATCCGTAAATAGGGAAGCCCAACATTTGCTGATATGCTGCAAAATGGCTTCTTTTCCGATGATATTTAAATAGGTGTCTTGCTGACCGGCAAAAGAGGCATGTGGTAAATCTTCAGCTGTGGCACTAGAACGCACTGCATAAGCATGTTCATCGCCAAACTGGGAGAGATAGTGAGCAACAGCTTTCACAACGTCGGAAGGAATCTCTACTTCCATAATGATTTTCCGAATCTTCCTGCTGATTTCACGAACTTGAACTCGATCCTCTACTTTTAGCAGTGTTAATTGATCCAACAATGCGTGAAACGCTTCGTTTTGTTCGAGGGCTTTTTGATAGGCTTCTGTTGTAACACAAAATCCTTCTGGTACTTGTATTCCTTGAATTTGCGATAGTTTTCCTAAATTCAATCCTTTTCCTCCGACGAGCAAAAGCTGTGTTTTATCAATCTCCTGAAAACTGAGAACATAAGAACCCATTTCAACTCTCCCCTTCTTTTAAACTTTATATGTCACAATTCCACCTTTGATAATTTGGAGCATATCTCTAATTTTATAGAGTGTGTCTTCATTAGAGTTGGTTCGATACCTTTGCAAGTTGCAAAGCCTATGCATAAATCAGATCAATGACATATGTATAAATTCTAGAACTTAACTCTAAACATAAACAGTCTATATTTTATCTTATTTATGTTTTATAATTAAACTGGGAGAGATATATTCATTTTTGTTTTCTAGGTTTTTACTGTTGAAGGAGAAGAAAAACTCTGCATCAACCTTTGGTACACAAATAAAAAAATAAGTGCATCCAGTATAGAGTTTTCAGTTTTAAAAAACCCTATATATCAACATTTTTCATATATATTATAAATGTTGTAACATAACATCCTTCTGGTACTTGTAGGCTCCTGTATTCCTTGAATTTTTAATAATCCCCCTAAATTTAACCCTTTTCCACCAGCGAGCAAGAGCTGTGTTTTTTCCGCTATGTTTTCTTATTGATGAATATCATAGCTGAAATGGTAAAAAAATTTACTGAAGCTCTAATTAAACTCTGCTTTTTTATTTAAAATTTCCAGTCCTCTTAACCGCTCTTCTACATCTAACCTAACCCTTTACTTCAAAAAATCCTCCTCCATCTTGAAGAACACTCTTACACCTTATTATAGAAATATATGTTACATACTCTTTAGAACATTGTGTAACTTCTCAGCAAATTTCTTATGTTTCCATAACACAAATTATTATCACTAACATTTTAAAAGGTAAAAACAATATAGTTAATATTGAAAAAACATTGTTATAATATAGATCTTCATTATGAATGATCTTGTTGATTTTCACCTACTTTTCATTTTTTTTAGATAGAGTATAAATTAAAGCAAGTTTATCGTTTTAACTAACTTAATCTTTATTTATATTGGAGGAAATTTTATTATGACAAATGCAATTGTGTTGGCAGCTGGAAAAGGCACAAGAATGAAATCAGAACTACCAAAAGTTCTCCACCCTATTTGCGAAAAACCTATGATTATGCATATACTCGAAAAGCTAGAGAGATCTAGAATTCAGGATAAGATAGTTGTAATTGGGCATAAAGGTGAAATGGTAAGAGAAACAATAGGAAATGGTGTCAAATATGCGTATCAATTGGAGCAAAAAGGAACTGGCCATGCGGTAATGCAAGCGATTCCTCAACTTAGAGATGAAGGCAATACGTTGATTATCACAGGTGATACACCTCTTATTCAAGAAAAAACGATATTATCTTTATTAGAAAAACACCAACAAGCTAATAATGAGGGGACAGTATTAATCACAAAATTTGAAGATCCTACAGGTTACGGCCGAATTATTCGTAACAGAGATGGAGAAGTAATTGATATAATCGAGGAAAAAGATGCCAATCATGAACAGAGGAAAATTCAAGAAGTGAATACAGGAATTTTTGTTTTTAAAAATAAAGCGTTAATAGAAGGTCTACCACTTGTTGAAAATAATAATGTACAAAATGAATACTATTTAACTGATATGGTATCTATTTTAAATAAACAAAACAAAAAGTTTGGCTCCTATTTATTGTTTGATAATGCACAAGTGCTGGGTATTAATGATCGAAAACAGTTAGAGCAAGCAGAGAGTATTATGAGGAAGTACAATAATAGATTTGGGAGCAAAAAATAATTGTCCAAAAACATACAAGTTGATTTAACTGTTATTTTTTAATTTATAAAGTAATTCTAAATAATTGATGTATGAATTCTATTTTATTTTGTATAGACTTCACTTCGTGGTGAACTTGTTTCTTTTTAAACATATGTATTGCTTCTATAGCTACAGAGTAAGTTGGATTCTTATTGACTTTCGCGAACTAATATAAAAAAATACATTTTTTACGGACAAATAAGCCTCCAATATTTAGAGATAAATATTGGGGGCTTATTATCTTAAATCATAATAAACATAACATGACTTCTAGGCGATAAAAAGCATATCTAATGGGATAATGAAATGTCCTTTAATTTCCTCTCTATCTAATTTTCATCATTTTTTCACCATTGGATAGTAACATAGCAAAGGTAAGGGATATCCATTGCATTTGGTCCCCTACTAATTCAATGAAGGAGGAATGAGTAGAATGAAGAAAAAGAAGTTAGTAGGATATATAATGACCGGAGCTTTATCTGTAGGAGTGATAGGCGGGGCAGGAATGTCAGCTTTCGCAGCAAGTGATACAACCGAATCAACTACACAAAGTACTACTGCCCTACCAGGAGGAGGTTTTCCTCAGTCGGAACCCAAAGATTCTATCCTTGACGTGCTTAATCAAGTAACAGAAAGTAAGGGAACACAACAAGGGGCAAACGAGGTGAAATTGGCTAATAAATTCTTATCAACTTTGACAGATAAGCAAAAAAGTACCGTTCAATATGAATTTACAGAAGAAAATGCTGAACATTGGACAAACTTACCTGCAAATTCTCAAAATCGAAATGGAGTAGCATTAGGTGATTTATCTGATGAAAGTGTAGAGGCTGCTTTAAAACTCGCAAAGGCTTCTCTGAGTAAGCAAGGATATGAGACATTAACTGAAATTATTAAGGCAGATGAGTTTCTAACAACCGATACAGGGCGAACAGAGTGGGGATCAGGTTTGTATTATATTGCAATATTAGGTACACCATCTGAAAATGGTGAATGGATGTTGCAAATTAGTGGCCATCATTTAGCTGAAAATATCGTATTTAATGGGAAAGAAGAAGTAAGTGCTACGCCTCAATTTACAGGTTCTGAACCTCAAACTTTTGAATTAGATGGCACAACTTATTCTCCTATTGAAACACGTCGAGATGGAATGTACTCTATCCTCGAATCACTTACAACAAATCAGCTTAATGAAGCAAAAATTTCAGAAACATTTCGAGATGTAGTAGTAGGAGCAGACAAGGATGGACAGTTCCCAGAAGAAAGCGAAGGGATTTTATATACAGATTTAACTAAAAATCAACAAAAATTAGTTCAAAAAGCTATTAAAGCTTGGGTAAAAGATGCAGACTCCAAAACAGCTAATAAACTTTTAAAAGCTTATTTATCCAAAGAAGCATTAGCTAAAACTTATATTGGATGGTCAGGATCAACAGACTACAACGAAGTGGGTTCATATGTACGAATTGATGGGCCTCGTCTATGGTTAGAAATAGCTTCACAAGAAGGTGTTGCCTACCAAGATGATGTTTCAGATGATGCTCATTTCCACACTGTATGGCGTGATAAACTAATGGATTATGCTGGAGAATTTACAGAGTAAACAATTAAACATTAGATTTTGCATTAAAAGCTATTGAAATTTTTAATTTCAATAGCTTTTTTCAATTTGTTGAGAAACTACATCCTAGCAGCCTGCTCCATTCTATCAATATTATATTTGTGTTCCTACCTTATAAAAAATGTGGTTTGTTAACCTACAATAATAATAATGCTATGTAGTATATCCTATATAAACTATAATTTATAGTTCACATAATGAGCATTCTAGGTCATAGAATGAAAAGAAATATGATTATGTAAAATTCAATACCTCCTACGTGAAATAATGAATAAAATGAATTTAGATGATGAGCTCAGTGACTGTTCTCCATAAAAATAAGCTTTTTTCACTCCCTGTTTATTAATTATTTAGAATGATGATATAATATGGGACAGATTTAGCAGCTATCTCTACACCCCTTTCTAACTCATAAAATTCTTATATGGGAATCATCTTTTACATCGTTACTAATCCCCCACCATCAAATTACCATTTATTTAAACTTGCTTTATTAACCATAATTCGTCAAAATTAATAATAATCTTAATATATAGTATTTTTAGTTAAATTTAACAAAATAGATAGTAACTTTCATCTTATAGTAGTCCTAAGATTATCAGAGTTTTTCCTGAGAATATTCACTTGATGACTAATTTAAAAAAATTTTAAACTGTAAAAGATCAATCATTTATTTCCGAAGAGAAAGGACGAGGAGATCATTTATGTATAGGAAGAAATGGAGAAAAATTTTTTTCAAACAGCTAGCATCATTCATGGACTATCACCAACTTCACTGGATTCTAACTCATGACTATCCCCAATGGGAAAAAAAGATAGTGAAACAACAATTAGAAAAAAGATTCCATGAGAAGGTTTCCTAGAGCTATCAATTCTACAAGGAAATCGCAATGTATGAAGGTTTAAGGTTTTCTCATCCAAAAAACTAGGACAGTAAAAAAACGGTTTTACTGTCCTAGTTTATTTTAAATACATTTAAATATCTTTTTATTTTTCGGATGATGCATTTAATGACTGTTCAAAATAATCCCATGTTTGAGCAGTTTCCTTACCTAAATTCCATATTCCTGCACCTTTTAAGTTGTATTTTTGGATTAATTGAAGCTTCGCTTTAATAGATTGTTCATTTTCATACCAAAGCGTATAAGTTCCAGGCGTAAGTTTTGTTCCATTTATCGTACTTGGCTCATCAGTTGATTTAACTGTAAAGGTAGCCTTAGCTGACTGATACTCTTCATCGTAAACAATTTCTCCATTATATCTTTCAATAAGAGCGTCTACGTTTTTCATTGGAACATCAATTCCGAGAATTGTTCCATCATCATTCCAAAGCCTTCCATAGAAAGGTATTCCTAAAACAATTTTCTCAGATGGCACGTTCTGTGATAAAGCATATTTGATTGTTTTTTCTACAAAAGGAAAACTTGCTACTGGTCCAGAAGTCTCGTGATCAACCGAATGCTCATCATATGCCATCAACATTAGATAATCACTGTATTGAGCTAATGTAGAATAATCATAAGCTCCTTGCCATCCTGTATTCCATCCCTTAGGATTTGCTGCGACTGCGACTGAAACTGTCTTTTCGTCAGGCAGTTTCTCCTTTAGAAGTTTTACAAACTCGCTATAATCTTCCCTTTCTTCTGCTGTAACATTTTCAATATCAACATTGATTCCATCAAGGTTATATTGTTCGATTGTACTAGCAATCTGAGAAGTTAACTCTTCTTTATTTTCTAGAGCGGCTTTAGCCTTATCCGCGTCCCAATGATCACTTAAAAATGGGACCACCGCAACCGATTGTTCATGCATTTCTTTTATGAATGAGGAGTTAATACTTTTGGTTTCCTGAAGTGTGCCATCATCATTCAAGTTAAAATAGGCAGGGGAGACTTCGTTTAAAGCCCCCTGTGTCCTTTTAACATTTTGAAGATAGTCACTAGTATCTCCTTCATACAGGTAAGACATGATAAACTTTTTATCCTCCTCAGATGGAGCTGCATTTACCTCGTAAAAAATAAAGGCACCTACTGCAATGACTATAAGTAAAAGATATACTTTTATTTTCTGCATTTGATTTTTTCCTCATCTCCTGACTAACTTCCAAAAATACATGTCGTAATGATTTATCTTTATGCCCCTTTCTCTATCTCTTTGTCAGGCAGCTTAACATTTCCTGAACGTTTTAGCTTATTCCAGCCTACTAGAATCCCTTTGAAAGCAGATATAATTGATTTCCAGACTGTATAAGTTAAGAAGTAACGATAAACAATACGCTGGACAAATAATAATAAAAGAGGTTTCACATTTGCTTTTTCTAATTTAAACGAATAGAGCGAAGCTAAGAGATCAACAACTAGAAATCCAGCATAGAAAGTAAGAATTTTAGTTGTATCTCCAAACAAGCCAACCACAAAAATTAAATCAGCTAAAGGTGCCAATGCTTGCAGAACATACTGTAACCACATATTTGGAAGGCCAACAAATCCTAACGTTTTTTGTTTTGGATTAAATAAAGCCCCTCGATGTTTCCATAAACATTGTAAGATCCCATAAGACCATCGGACACGTTGTTTTATAAAGCTTTTTAGATTTTCCGGTGCTTCAGTATAGGCATAAGCATTCGGTTCATAAGTAATCCGATATCCTTTACGCAACAGTTTTAAGGTAACATCTGTATCTTCTGCTAATGTATCATCTTCAAAATACCCCACCTCGACAACAGCTTTTTTACGCCAAGCTCCGATAGCACCCGGTACAACCGTGATGCAATTCAGTTCATCAAAAGAACGCCTTTCAAGGTTACAACCTGTTACATACTCCACATGTTGCCATAAGGTTAGGAGATTTCGGACATTTCCTATTTTAACGTTACCTGCGACAGCTGCTATTTGCTCATCACTAAAATTATTAACTAGTAGTGAGATGGCATTATGGGCAATGGAAGTATCAGCATCAAAAATAACGATAATTTCTCCGTTAGAGTCGTTAAACCCTCTATTAATAGCCGATGATTTCCCACCATTTTTTTTCGTAATAAGACGCACTCTCTCATCATGATAAAATCGATCAGAAACGATCTTAGCTGTCTGGTCAGTAGAACCATCATCTACAACAATAAGCTCGAAATTAGAGTAGTCACTTTTTAGAATAGAATGAATCGTATTTTCGATTACATTTTCCTCATTGTAAGCTGGTAAAATAACACTGACAGATGGATTAAACCCTTCTTTTCTTTGTCTATTCTTATAATTTTTTTTATGTTTAAAACTAAAGAACACTAAGAATAACAAACGAGTAATCCCAATAATAATAGCGAGCGCAAAGAATAAAGTTCCAAACTTGGATAAGAAAATATATACAGTATCCGCTATTTTATAAAACACCATATATAAATTCGAACTTTCCTCAACTGTAGGCATGACATCGTTACGATCTTTTCCTATTAACTCATTAGGTGTAACAAATGTGTAGCCCTTCTCACGCAACGTATCAATAATTTCAGGAAGAGCCTCAATGGTAGTAGACCGGTCTCCTCCAGCATCATGGAGAAGGATGATATTACCATTACCGAGATTTGTCTCTGTTACTCGTTTGACAATCTCATCACTCGATTCAGATTCCCAGTCCCTACTGTCAATTAAAGAACCAACCATGGTATAACCCATTTCCTGAAACTCAAATACGGACGAAAGTTCATCTACCGAATAATCAGCATCCGTAGTATAAGGCGGACGTAACAGATTTGTAGAATGACCTGTGATTTGTTCGATAAGTCGTTGAGTAGAATTTAATTCTGCTTTTAATGTCAAAGAACTATCTTCTGTTATATCTGAGTGACTAAACGTATGACTTCCTATTGTGTGCCCCTCTCTATATATTCGTTCTACTACTTCGGGATAAAGGGCGGCCTGTTTTCCTAAAACAAAAAACGTCCCTTTTACATTTTTTTCACTTAAAATATCAAGTATTTGTGGTGTGAAAGTTGGATCAGGTCCATCATCAAAGGTCAAGGCTACCTTTTTGCTTTCCGTACCTCCAAACCGTTCAATATAATAAGGAACAGGGTATTTTTTATACGTTTCGAGACTAATAAGCCCCTCTCTATCTAATTTAATACTCCTTAATCCTTCCTCAGAATCTGAAGAAATTTTGATAATATCCCCATCTCCTATGAATTGGATCGGTGTTACATTTTCTATCGTTTTCAGCTTACTAACATTATCCTCTATAGAAGTTGTGTCATCTAAAATATCCCAAAAACTACTCTCTTCATAACCAAGGTTTTGGATAGCAACTCCTTTTATCCCATGTTCCATAGCTAATTTTAATTGGTTATAGGATGTTACTGCATCTAAAAACCAAATGATATGCTCTTGATAATCTTCTGTATATCTTACGTAAGGCGTTCTACTGTCTTGATCCCACTGGACTTTCAAGTCTGATTCAGATACTTTTTCCATAATTTCTGAATATGTTAAATATTCCCCTTGTTTTTCACTATCTACAGTCCAATCATATCCGAAGTTCGCTAAGGAAACGATTAGCTTATCGGAGGAAACAGGGAACTCATCCAATATTTGTTGAGACCAATTAGCAGAAGCTACAGATCCTGGCTCACTTGCTTCGTAATGTTCATCAAAAAGCATCAGAATCATACGATCTACGGTTTCTGAAAGGGAAGAATAATCATAGGCTCCATCATCTGGTGGCACAGTTAAGATAACCTGTAGATTATGGCTATGAAATAGATCATACAACTCAGACATAAACGTTGTAAAAAGTTCTCTATCATCCTCATTCAACCCTGTAAAATCAATATTAATTCCAGCGTACTTGTCCTCTTTCACTTGTTCGTATAAAGAGTTAATGAATGCTGTACGTGATTTAGATGAATGAAGTAACTCATGTAATGTTTCTTGATCTGATGTACTTTCTAAACTTAGTCGAGGTATTACTTTTACATTATTTTTTTTAGCTAACGCATCAATTTCGTCTTCTATGGATTTTGTAATTGTTTGATTGGAGGTTAAATTATACCAGTCAGGCATGACAACGCCGAGGGACTCAATATTTTCTACTAACGAAGATTTACTAGTATCATCGTCTTTTTGATAGAAAGCATATATTTCATCTTCACTTACTTCAGAAACAGCGTTTTGATTATTTAAACTTACTTGGAATGAATCCTCACTTGAAGATGTAATTGATTCATTAATTGATGTAATATTGCTTTCCTCTTCTAATTCTAATGCCGATAAATTTGGATTTTTGAACAAACTTACACCAATCACTGAACTAACGACAACAGTAAATAGCATAAGTATAATTGTAGCTATCCTAATTGTTGACCATCGTTTTCCAGATAAATCCTGAAAGATAAAACTTGTTCCCTCTGTTTTTTTCGATTTTCTTGACAATCTATAGTCACGCAACTTCAAAAGAATTTTCTTAAACAGAATTACCACTCCTTGATTCTATAAACAAAACAGTTTCAACTTTTAAATATATCTACAAATCTCTTAAGAATTTTTAGTACGGATATGTAGACTACAATCTACAGTCAATTAATGACTTATTCTCTATAAACGGTGCCTATCTAACTTGTCCATGTTCATCAAGTCATCGTTTAAAGTGAAATAGTCATCTATATGACAAATTGTAAAAATTCTATGCTTCTAGTCATTTTTTTTATAGTTTAATTAGCCATTTTTTATTTTTAACTTCTGTTTTATGACTTCGGTACTTTTATTCCTAACATGTTCATAACTGCAAAGTCTGATCCAGTTTCTTGATATAACGTATCTATTAATTCTTTAAGTTCTAAAGGCGCTTTATCATAAAGTGCAGCTATATCCGTTGCCGCTTCAGAAGAATAGGACTTAATAAAATGTTTGTAGTCATCTTCCTCAACATTTTTGTTTAAATATTTGAATAAAGTTTTCATATCCTGCCTTTCGGTTTGTTGGTTTGCAGAGTACTCATATATTATTCCTAAACGTGCAGATGAATCTCTGAACATTACATAGCCAAATATTTTTTTCTTTATCATATGAAGACCTCCTAAGATGAAATATTAATTGTTATGAGTTATACATGTAACTTTACTTCTTAAAAGTGAAAAAACGGTGAAAACAAAATAGTTTTTAACAAAATAAAAAAGCTCAGATTTTACCAATCTGAGCTTTCTATACTTTCTAAAAGTAAAGACATTTGTTCATTTTCTTGCTTATATTAATACTTGATTTACGGAACGAGTTTCTTTACTACAGGGGTTTTTCTCATAATGAAAACGGTGATGGAACTAATACATACGACGATTAATATACTGATAGGTATTGCAATAAATGCATGTAAATTCAAGAATAACTTCATAATGACAGAATCATAGAGAACTCTTATTACTAGAATGTGAATTAAGTAGATTCCAAAACTTGATGTATTTATAAGTTGAGCGAGATAAGGAATCTTCATTTCTCTCTTTGTAAGTTGATATCTAAAGAAGATAAATAAACCAATGGATACTAAAAGCACATTAGGAGATTGATCTTCATACCAAAATTCATTCAAAACTCCTTTTGTTTGCATAGTAGCAAGATAAGTCCCAATGAATGTGGAAAACACCCCAATCACTATCCCTATATAACTCATTCTTCTCCACTTTATTGGAATCTCATAATGTGACAAATAATAGCCTAGAATAAAGTATCCTATATAATTTGCGGTATAGTTAAGCTCAATGTAAAAACTAAGTTCAACGTATTGATTTAAAATTCTAAGCAGTACGGCTACAAGGAACCATAATGATAAACAATATAGTATATCTTTCTTAGAAGCATGCTTTACAAAAATCTTTAATAGAGGGGTAACGATGTACATGGCCAATATCATATACATAAACCAAAGATGAACACTAATACTATTCGATAAGATTAATTGGATAAACTCAGATATTGAAAGTTGAAAATTCCCCTCATGAACTTCGTATACATAATAAATAGCACTCCAACCTATAAAAGGAATGAGTACTTTATTAAAACGCCTCTGAAAAAAGAATTTATACGTTAACTCCCTCTTATCGTTTAACAATAAAGCACCACTAATCATCACAAAAATAGGAACGGCAAAACGAGACATTGAATCAAATAAATTTCCAGTTAACCAATTGGATAAAGGCTGATCATGCAAATTAACAGCTAAAGTTTCGTAAGCTAGATGAATCGTAACAACGGCTATCGTAGCAAGAATACGAAGCCAGTCTATGTATAATGATCGGTTCATTGTATCTCTCCTAATTATTTCTATTATTAAATACAATATTTTTAAGGTTCTCTTTCTCTTCTTTCAATCTCATTCTAAAAGAGAATGGTGAAAGAATAGTGAAAATCAAAGCAGGTGTTAAATTAAAATAAATTCTGCATAAAACACCCGTTTATACGTTTTTTATCAAACTTTATTTTAAAATCACAATAACCCCACTAAAAGCTTAAGGTTAATGAATCTTACCTTCTGCTTTTTGGTGAGGTTTAACTGAAAAAGGAATTTGGACTTTAAAAGTACTCCCTTTATTTAGTTCACTTGAAACTTCAATTGTTCCTTGATGCACGTCTACAATTAATTTCGCAATCGAGAGACCTAGACCATGTCCAGCAATTTGTTTTGAACGTGCTTTATCCTCTCTGTAAAAGCGTGCAAATATTAGATCATAACTTTCGGGGGCAATACCGATGCCTGTATCTTGAACAATCATTTGAAACATTTGAGGACTAGAGGATTCAATGGATAAAGTCAGGTAAACCTCTCCTCCGTTCGGTGTATACTTCACTGCATTATCCAATAAAATGTATAACAATTGAGTTAGCCTTTCTGAATCTCCCCTTATCAGCAACTGATTAGGAGCTTGTAAATGAAGCTTGATTTGCTTTCTTTTTGCTAACGTTTCAATAGAATGAACCGTATTTTCAACAGCAGGACGAAAGTCGAATATCTCATCTGCCCGTTCTATTAGGCCTGAATCTGAACGAGCTAATGTTAGTAAAGCACTCACTAGTTTCGTCATCCTTTTGACTTCTTCTTTCATCGTGCCTAATAATTTTTGAGCATAGTCCTTTTCATTTAAGGTTCCGACCATTTCAATAGCATTAATTGAAGAAAGGAGGACACTTAAAGGGGTTCGCAACTCATGAGAAGCATCCGCCGCAAACTCTTTTTGTCGAGAAAAAGCTCGCGTAATTGGAATCATCGCTTTCTTTGACATTAAGTAGCTAATATATACCGCCACACCAGCGAACAAAATAATGATTCCGATTAAAAGAATCGGCAGCCGTTTAAATGAATCATAAACAAAGGAAATATTCTTTCCCATATAAAGTATTCCAATCAATTGACCTTGATAATAAATGGGTTGACCGGTAATCATAAGACGGACTTCTTGAACATCCGTAAAATCAGGCGGTGTATTGTTCAGAATTTCTTTATCTCTCATATCTTTTACCTGAACGACTGCTTGACGTATTTCATTATGTTTTGGGGTCCAATTCTTCACTAAATCTGTTAATTGATTACGTAGTGGAGGAACCATTTCATCTCCTACAAGTAAATTCCCTTGAGGATCTGTTATATAATAAAAAAACCGATCATAATCCGCAACAATGAGATCTTGACTTTCCCTATTTTGAAAAGCTTCTCTCCCATTTTCCCTTAAATAATCTTCTACAAGATTTGTTTCTCGTCTAACTAACACTCCTAGTTCGTGTTTTTGACCATTTAAATTAACTGTATAAAATACTAAATAAACAATTGTCACAACAGCAATAAGAAACAGAATAAGCAGTCCACTGTACAAAAGTGTTAAGCGTGCTTGAGTGCTTTTAAAAAGGTCCCTTTCCCGCCGCTTCCTCACATTGCGTATACGTGAAAGAAAATTAATTTTCACACTTATATCCCACCCCTCTTATACTTTGGATCATATCATGCTTCCCAAATTGGCCGAGTTTCTTTCTTAATAGCTTAACTGTTGCATCAATCGTTTTAATGGACACATCTGTATCATATCCCCAAATTCGATCAAGAATCAGTTCACGAGGTAATACTTGTCCCCTATTTTGCAGTAATAAGTCTAGCAATTGAAATTCACGCGGACTTAACTGAATCTCTTGATCATCTTGAAGAATTGTCTGACTTGTGCGATTTAACACCATATCAAGAAGATGAATTTCTTCTTCCTTAATAGGAGCATAATTTCGACGCGAAAGAGCACGCAAACGCGCAAGTAACTCTTCAATTTCAAATGGTTTAATAAGATAGTCATCTGCTCCTGAATCAAGTCCTTCTATCCGATTTTGAACAGTATCCTTTGCTGTTAACATTAAAATTGCTCCTGAATATCCTTTTTTTCTTAAACGGCGGCATACTTCTACTCCATCTCCGTTTGGCATCATCCAGTCTAATATTAAAATTTCATAGTGAGCAGCAAGAGCATAATCATAGGCATCTGCTCCTTCCATTACCCAATCTACTTTATATCCCTCTTTCTTTTTAAGCATAAAACTTATTAATTCACCAAGTTGCAAGTCATCTTCTGCTAAGAGGATATTCATTATTAACAAACTCCTTTTTATTATTTATCTAGTAGTAAATTATTAAAACTCTCGTATTTTTTATAAATGGTTCTTATATATTCAGCACTCTCACGGTCATTTCCAATCCTTATGTCTTGTACGACTATTTGAAATATTTGAGGACTAGAGAGGAGGCAATGGACAAAATCAAGTAACCCCCTCCTCCGTTTGGTATATACTTCACTGCATTACCTAGTAAAATGTATAAGGGTTAGTCTTCTTTGGTCTCCTCGTATGAGCAGCTGACTTGGTCTTGTAATTGAGGCTTAATTTGTTTTTTTGTTGCTGAATTTTCAATAGAATGAACGTTTTTCTTGGCAGAAGGGAGGCAATTGAATCTTTTATCCGGTCGTTCTATTATGTCCGAATCTGAACGTGCTAATGTCAGTAAAGTGCTTACTGATTTCGTCATTTTCTTGACTTCTTTTTTCATCGTTTCTAATAATTTTGAAGCATATTCTTTTCTACTTGAATTTTCGTTCATCTCCATCGAATTAATGGAAGATAACAGTATACTTAGAGGAGTTTGCAGTTCATGAGACACATCAGCAACAAACTCCTTTTGCCGAGAAAAGGCTTGCGTAATCGGTATCATCGCTTTTTTTGACATTAAGTGGCTAATATATACCGCCACACCACCAAATAAAATAATGATTCCGATTAAAAAAAGCGGCAGCCGTTTAAATGAATCATAAACAAAGGAGATATTCTTTCCCATATAAAGCGTTCCAATTAATTGATCTTGATAATAAATCGATTGACCTGCAATCATAAGCCGGACTTCCTGAACATTTGTAAAATCAGGTGATGTATCCTTTAGGATTTCTTTATCTCTCATATCCTTTACCTGAACAACGGCTTGATGTATTTCATTATGTTTTGGAGTCCAATTCTTCACTAAATTTGTTAATTGATTACGTAGTGGAGGAACCATTTCATCTCCTACAAGTAAATTACCTTGAGGATTGGTTATATAGTAGAAAAAGTGATCATGATTCGCGGCAATGAGGCCTTGACTTTCCTCCCCTTGAAAAGTTTCTCTGTCATTCTCTATTAAATAATTTTCTACAAGATTTGCCTCCCGCTTAATTGTAGATTCTAATTCACGTTCTTGGTTATTAAAAATGTTGATGTAAAGCAATAAATAAATCCCTACGATAAAGAGAATAAGAAATAGCACAAGAATCGCACTAAATAAAAAAGTCAAGCTAGTTTGAGTGCTTCTAACTATATCTTTTCTCTTTTTATTTCGTGATTTACGAATATTCAACAAAAAATTAAGCCTCAAATTCATAGCTCCCCCATCTTATATTTCCATTAATTTATTATCTTCTAATAATAACTAAATTGTTTGAAATCGGAGATTATTTCTGACTAACTCCTCTATCTTACTTATTCCATATTATTATTCTTTTTTATATAATCTCGGTTTTATAAAGAAAATAACAAAGATCTTTTAGAAGAAACCGGAAAAAATTTAAAAAAATCATTTGAGTATCAAGATGTTTATACAATAGGTAAGAACAACTTAAACATAAAATATGAATTCCTTAGAAGTGAAAGTGGTTTGGATTTTACAAAGCAAGGAAATTTAAGTTTTTGAGACTCTATGACCCCTCAAATGAGATTGTTTATTATAATTGATTCTCATTTCACTTTCCTACTGCGTAAGTAAGGTTGTTCATAAAGAAAAACCCAAACAAAAAAGCAGATTTTTATAATATTCAATGAAAAATTATAAATTTAATCAAAAGAGGTTAGGCACATGAAAGATGCCCAACCTCTTTTGTTACCTGATTCATTCTAATTAATCTTTTTCTGATTCAGAGCTTTCTTTTCCACCCCTCCTCCTTTATAGAAAAATTGAATACATTCTTCTATTGCAGCTGTTCGGCTACACTTCATGTTTCTTGCTAATTCATTTAGTTGTCTCATGGACTCCTGCTTAATTTTCAATGTCATTCTCTGGCGATTATATGATACACGGCATGAATTCATAGATTGATTCATCTTTCTCCTTCTTTCCTATGATTCCACATTCAAAGGAAGAATTTCCTCTTTCTATATTTAAAGTTTAAGATGTTGTTGGATTTCTATCTTGAGAGTGCTAAGTGTTTTTCCATCTACTTTAAGACCTAACTTCTTCGCTTGTTTATGAAGGTTTTGATATTCTTCAATTTCTTTCTTTAGAGTATCAGGTGTTTTTCCATCTGGCTCAAGACCTAATTTCTTCGCTTGTTTATGGAGGTTTTGACATTCTTCAATTTCTTTCTTTAAAACCTCTGCTTTTTTCCCATCCACTTTAATGTTAAGTTTCTTTGCCTCAGTTTGTAGTTTTTTCAACTCTATATTTACTGTAGTCTTATCATGAGATACAGAAGCTTCCACTCGAGTTGATGAATGAGTTTTACTTGAGCTTTCCTTTTCGGCTGCAAACGTAGAAGTTGCTCCTAACATGTTCAAACCTAAAGCTCCAACCATCACATATCCCAATACCTTTTTCTTATTTATCATTATATTTTTCCTCCTCAACATTTTAACTTAGGGGTCTTCTCGAATGTCTTCTCTTCCTTAAAAGTTGAATCTAGTGCCACTCATAAAAGGTTCAAGAACTAAGAAGATAGGTTAAAAATTGTACCTCCCCTTTCACAATTTATACTCTATCAAGGAAAAGTGAAAATTAAATGAAAACGAATAAGGTTATGCTTAAATATCTTGATAAAGAATCAATTTCATGTACTTCATCCCAATATACAAGGATAGAATGCCCCGATATCTTCGCGAGCTTACCTTTTATTAACTTAATTAATGACGAATATTTGAAACTAGAAGAATTTAAAATTTCTTAGACTAAGTAAACAATTTGATTTATGAGGATATCGATGAACTTCTTTCTTCTATCAATTAAAATCCATTAAAGGTTATATTATGAGGCATGTTATAAATAGTGATGTTGATTAAAGCACAATGTCTTTATTCCTCCAGTATTCTCAATAAGTGAAATACCTATAAAAAAAATAAATATGGTTATGAATGTATGTCATACCCATATAAATCGGTTAATTCTACAAAACTTTTGTAAGAATACGTAATAGCCACTGGCGTTCCTACTTGAACTTGATCAAAGAGCTTCTCAATAGCTGTATTATCCATTCTAATGCAACCTTGGCTCACGTATTTTCCGATAGAATTCGGATTGTTGTTCCCATGGATAGCATACGTATCACCAGATGTACCATTGGCATTTATTCCTAACCAACGCTTACCCAATGGATTTCTTGAATCTCCTCCAGAGATATTACCTGTATAATAGGGGCGGTTTTTAATTTTGTTTACAATTTTAAAAAAACCTACCGGTGTCTTATCCCAACTCATTCCTGTAGCTACAGGCTCCAGCATCTCCAAGTAACCATTACGGAAATAAGCAATTTTATTGTAATACTTATTAACAATAATGAGATCTTGATCATCTGTTGTGCTAGCTTCTATTTGTTCACCTGTAACTCCACATAACGAGACCATGAGTAAAGTAAGAATAGTCATTGATTTTAGTAACATGTGTTTCATAACGTATACTCCCCTTTTATTCTTCTACATGAAACCGAAAAAGCACCTAACAAAGTAGGTGCTTCTTTTGTAATCTATACTTTATCGAGAAAAAGTGAAAATTAAGTGAAAATCAATAAAATTATTAATAATTTATATTGATAACATAAAAAGCTGTACAAAACATCCATCACCATAAAAGGCATTATTTTCACATCTACTATATTTTACCACCCTAATTTTCCACATAATACCCTTATCTATAATAAAAACGCTTAGATAATTAATTATCTAAACGTTTTTAACTAGCAGTATTTTTCTATAGATGATTTTAATTATTTTCTGTTTATCCTTTATTTTAAATAGGCCTCAATATCCTCTATTTTTCATTCTGTCATTAAGTTGTACTTTTTTAAGATATTCAATGTGATATTTTTAGCTTTTGTTCCCGAACCATCAACATTTGTTATGAAGACATAAGAATGATTGTCTACTTTTATAAAACCGACATACCATCCCAGTCCCATATCAGACAGCCTTGTTCCCGTTTTCCCATAAAGTGTATAGTGATCTCCTTCCTCTTGAATCATCATTCGTTTGACCGTTTTCATAACTGTTTTATCAAAAGGAAGCTCTTCTTTATACAATTTTTCTATAAAGTTAGCTTGTTCAAGGGCACTAATTTTTAGAGAGCTATTTAACCAAAACTGATCAATTCCTCCACTAATATCTTCGTTTCCGTATGAGATATTCTGTATCCACTCTTTTATACGCGACTCTCCAATATCTCTAGCCATCTCTTGATAATACCAAATGGCTGATTCACGCATAGCCGATCCAAGAGTATGATCGCGGTTCCATGTCTCAAATTCCCTTTCTACTCCATCCCAACGTTTTACATCATATTCATCTCGAACAGCTTTAACTTGTAATCCAATTAACGCATTAGGAACCTTAAATGTAGATTCTGGTGTGAGCCTTGTAGTTGCTCTCTCTCGATTATAGACAAAGGTTTTTCCCGTTTTAACATCACGTAATAAAAAGGTTCCATTCTCATTGGAAAAAAATTCATCAACATCTAGATTTTTAATATGGAGTTTTTCTTTAGGAGTATATTCTTTAGTTGGTGTTTGAGCTTGAGCTGTATAGCCTAATATTCCTGTAAACAACAAAAAAATAAAAAGGTACATCCACTTTTTCAATTTCAACACCTCATTTAATTATTTAACAAATATAAAATTAGACAGACTACTTATGTATCCCTCTATTCATATAAAGGATAAAATCCTTTTCTACCAATACGCAAAGGATTCTTTTTTACTAAAGATGATTCCAACATAAATGAACCGTCCATTAATTGGACGGTTCACCTACCGTTTATTTCAGTCAATTTATAACTAAACTAAATGAGTGGTAATCTATGTTCTCTAACAAGAGAGTGAAATATTTAGCTATCCTTTATTATTTATAAAGCTTTACACGATCTTCGAGAGAATTAAATTCTTTCTCACCTGGTTCTGCTGTTGGATTTCCAAAAGGCATTTGAGCAATTAATCTCCAATTAGAAGGAATATTCCATTCTTTTTTCACTTCATTATCAATAAGGGGGTTATAGTGTTGCAAAGATGCTCCTAGACCTTCCGCTTCTAATGCAGACCATACTACTAATTGGTGCATACCTGACGCTTGATGTGACCAAAGAGGGAAGTTGTCAGCATATGAAGCGAACTGTTCCTGAAGACCTTCAATCAATTTTTCATCTTCAAAAAATAGTACCGTTCCATATCCTGCTTTAAATGAATCCATTTTCTATTGAGTTCTAGTAAAATCTCTATCTCCCATAACTTTTCTTAAAGTCTCGGTTGTAATATTCCATAGTTTATCATGAGCTTCTCCTGTTAATACAACAAGACGTGCTGTTTGGGAGTTAAAAGCAGACGGGGTATATTTTACAGCAAATTCTACTATTTCTTTAATTCTCTCATCAGATACTTGAACATCTTTATTAATTCCATAATACGAACGTCTTTCTTTTAAGACTGAATAAAAATCTTTTGTCATCAGATTTTTCCCCCTGGTATCATTTATTCTAAAATAAACTATCTTTAATTCAATATAATTCTATATATTGGGTGATTTAATGCCAAACATTTTTGTAATTATTTGGTCTTAAATGTAAAAAATGAAAATTTAACATGATTAAAAGTGATTCTTAAAGACTACTTTCTTCTGCTAAAAAATATTGTGTATAGGGCGGATTGATGAACAAATGGCTACTTTCCCTACTTTTCAGAGGCATTCCGTAAACTGTTAGTTGTAGGTAGAAAATATACTTTATTTACATACCATACCTTTGAAAAAGTAAAAAAGCACAACCCCATTGAGTGGCAATGAGTTTGTGCTCTTTCTATTTCCTCAAATCTACTTTTACGGACAATTAAGCTATCATCAAAACTTAAATGAACGTCCTAACTGCCCGCAAAGCTTCTATAATTTAATATGTTGTTATAATAATTTTTCAACTTTTAACTATATCGATATTCCCTGAGATCTTTCAAAATAGAAATTTCCTGTAGTAATTCTCTTCCGACGTTGGTTTCTATAACTTTTTTTCGCTCTAGCTCTTTGTCCACCAATCTTTTTACTGACAAAACATCCATTCCGTTTAAGAGGATATCTTTTTTTGAATTAAAATGTTTATGAGCAACAAGCTGCATCCCGTAGGAGTTATATAATAAAGTGTATCCAGCTATACCTGTTGTAGATTGATATGCTTTTGAAAAACCACCATCTATAACAATCATCTTTCCGTTCGCTTTAACTGGGTTTTCTCCTTCAATTTCTTTAACAGGTGTATGACCATTTATAATATGACCATGATCCGGATTAAGGTTAAATTCAGCTAGGATTTTCCGGCAGACTTCTTCATTTTCACGCAAATAGTAATATGGATTTTTCTTCTCTTTGTGCGTTTTCTTATCTTTAATAAAGTATCTCTCGAAAGTTGTCATCGCTCTCTTTCCAAAGAGTGATGAATATTCTCCTGTCCATAAATACCAGATCATATCTGTTGCAAGGTCATCCGTCTCTTGAGGATGTGCAAAAGCATGTCGTAAGTAGCGTTCAAACACATCAAGTAAATTACGTCCTGAATACGTTTTATTCTCAATCGCCATTTTTTCCATATTTCCTTCTTCATCTAAAGGAATGCAGCCGTGTATTAGTAAATTGCCGTTATATTTTAAATAAAGACTGCCCTTCTTCATCAGAAAATTCATATGTCTAGCCAACTTTTCCGAATGCTGAACAGAAAATAATAACCCTTCTATCACTTGCTCTTCTTCCTCTAATAATTGATCCGGCTGTAGCGGATTAACCGTTGCAAAACAGCCATTTTCTAGTGAATACGTTTCCCCATATATCGTTATTTCATTTTTGTCATAGTCGATTTTCTCAAGCAGAAGCCTTTCTGACATATTAAAATAAGGGCGTCTTTTAATAATAGGAGCTTCTAGTTTAAACTGAATCATCGCAATAGCTTGATGAATTTTCGTAATTTGTGATAACTCCTGATGGGATAGTTTTTTCTCTGACTGTACTTTTGGCCTAAAGGCTGGATTGTCATCATAGTATTTATCCGCAAGATTTAATAGGGGTCTAAGATTGATTCCATATACATTTTCAATAATATCTAAATTATCGTATCTAGCACAAATACGAATAATATTAGCAAGACAAACTTTTGAACCTGCAAAAGCCCCTAGCCATAGTACATCATGATTCCCCCACTGGATATCAACGGAATGGTAATTGATTAACGTTTCCATAATTTTATCCGGTTCAGGTCCCCGATCATAAATATCCCCTACTACATGCAGATGATCCACAACTAATCTCTGCGTTGTATAAGCAAGACCTATAATAAGCTTGTCAGCTTGTTTTAAAGAAATAATTTGCTGGATAATTTTTGTATAATAATGTTCTTTATTTGCCAACTCATTTTTCTTGTACAGCAGCTCTTCTATAATGTAAACAAACTGATCTGGCAATGCTTTACGTAGTTTAGAGCGCGTATATTTAGAAGAAGCATACGAAACTAGGTTAATCATACGGTCAATGATTTCCGTATACCATTGATATAGTTCTTCTTTATTTCTAAAGTTAGCCTTCATTAACGGTAACTTTTCTTCAGGATAATAAACTAATGTAGCAAATTCATCGATTTCTTTTTCAGATAAAACATTTTTAAAGAGGTCTTTGATTTTTTCTTTTACATTTCCCGAACCATTTCTTAACACATGCTGAAAAGCTTGATACTCCCCATGTAAATCACTGACAAAATGTTCTGTCCCCTTTGGAAGATTAAGAATAGCTTCAAGGTTAATAATTTCAGTTACTACTTTTTCTTCACAATCATACTTTTGTGCAAGTAAATCTAGATATTTTGTGTTCAAGACTATGTATCCCCTTTCAAAACTCACCATTTATTTTCTGCCTAATAGATTGAGGTTAAATACTTATCTTATAAGATTAACTTAAGTAAAAATTATACAGTATTACTATTCTTATTGTCGTTACTTACGATAGAACCAAGAAAGAAATGTAGGATTTATTACTTCATACTCCGAAAAAAGAGATCTATTGTCACTTGTACTTAAAGTGTATAATGAACACCGCTAAACAAAAAATATCATGCTACTATGATGACTGGATACTCCACTCTTTCCTTGAAACTTGCTCGGGAAATAAGGGGAGACTGTCTAATAATTTTATCATGAAAGGTTTAAAAAGTGCCTCTTTAGCAAATTCTTTCAACTCCTTTGATTTTAACGTTCACTCGATGAAAATCCCACTGCTTTAAAAAAACATAGAAGAAAACCCTTATATTAGTTGAGTTCTTTTTATTATTTATTAGTCTTTTCAAGATTATAAACCTGATGAATATAGGACATATCCAACGTATTTCAGTAAAATATATTTTCCCCATCAAGCATGGTCTAGAAAAAAGGACTCCTTTGGCTTTATAAAGGATTATTAATAATAATAAAAAACAGATCACTAAAAAGAAAGGTTTTTATTTTGTTTTTGTGCTTTTTTCAAAATAGAAAACCCCATCACCCCTATCATAAACAACTTTATCGTACTTTTATCCGGATTCAATTTATGAAATATATCTTTTCGAATCTTCCTTTCTTATCTTCCCCTTTTTTCTCTCTATCAAAAACTAGGTACGAGTGGAGCTTGTCAGATGGCCTGTTAACCTGATTTTATACGCCATCGTTTTCTCTCCTTATCTACTCTTCTAGTATTCATACCTAAGGATACATTATAGTATGATAAAAATAAGAGAATACAAAATAATTATAAAGCTATAAGATGAAATGTATAATAGAAAAAAATACATAACTCAGGAGAACAAGCTATGAGAAAATATTGGAAATGGATCATACTTATTTTATTTACCTGTATTCTCATTGTATGGGGGTATGAGCGTGCAGGTCTCATTCAGTTTGGTGTGCCTTCATACGAACCATTGATGAATAACCCAAAGCCAGTTGAGAACAAAGATGATCAAGCTTTTGCGGTAAGTGCTAATCACCCACTCGCTGTTGAAGCAGGTATGGATGTGTTAAAGAAAGGAGGAAACGCTGCAGATGCAGCTGTAGCTGTTTCCTATGTACTCGCTGTTGTCGAGCCTTTTGGTTCAGGGCTTGGTGGTGGAGGTGCAGCTATTGTTTTACAAGATGAAAAAGCAATGTCTTATGATTATAAAGAAATTGCTCCATATTCCGGAGAAACTCCAGAAATTCAAGCAGGTATTCCTGGTTTTGTGAAGGGTATTGAAAAGCTTCACGAAGACTATGGCTCACTTGAGATGGACGAGCTAATGGAACCAGCCATTAAGTTAGCAAAAGAAGGTTTTGAAGCCGATCAATACTTAGTTGACCGTCTCCAAGCTGCATCTTATCGCATTTCAAAATCATCAGCATCCCCATTTTTCAATGGAGATGCTGTTATAAAAGTTGGTGAAACGATCAAGCAGCCAGAGCTTGCTGAAACGTTAGAAAAAGTAAAAGAAAACGGAGCAAAAGATTTTTACGAAGGTGAGATGGCAACCGAGTTAGCTCAAGCGCTAGGCGTGAAAAAAAGTGATTTTCGCAAATATGAAATTGAAAAAGAACCTCCTGTAGAATCAACGGTGTTTGGTTACCGGGTTTTTAGCTCCCCACCACCTTTAGGAGGAACAACTCTTGAGCAAATTTTAAAATTAGCTGAGGTGTTTGATTTCAACAATATCGAACCAGATCAGGCTGATTTCCCTCATGCTTTAGGAGAATTTATCAAAGTAGCCTATGAGAAACGATTAGATACGGTTGCAGATCCACGTTATTTTTCAGAAGATATGGACAAACTTGTGACGGATTCATACATTGAATCCTTAGAAGAAGAGCTTGATCTTTCTGATTTGCCAAGTGATGTTTTATTGGAAGATTCAACAGCAGATAAAGAAGGCTATGATAATACAACTCACTTCGTCATTACTGACCGAGAAGGCACAATGATTTCAGCTACACACTCACTTGGAAACTTTTTTGGTTCAGGTACAATGATTAATGGAATGTTTATAAACAATTCGCTTAGCCATTTTTCAACAAATGAAAACTCCCTAAACAAAAAAGAACCAGGAAAACGTCCAAGAAGTCATTCTGCTCCAATGATTTTAGCCAGTGATGAGAAGGTAATTGGCATTGGTTCACCAGGAGGAAAACGAATTCCTATGATTTTATCTCAAGTATTACTTCGTCACATTGTTTATGGGGAAGATCTACAGGAAGCAATTGATGCACCGAGATTTATTATAGAAGGAAACAAAATATATGTTGAAGAAACAATGTCAGATGATAGCATCGGGGAACTTTCACAAAGAGGCTATGACGTGTATATAAAAGACAATCCATTTTTTTATGGAGGCGTCCAAGCGCTTGTTATTGATGAAGAAAATGACCAAATTTACGGAGGCGCAGACAGAAGAAGAATTGGAACATGGGATGCTAATAAGATAGACGATTGAATGAGGATGACTGATAATTTATTAGGTTCTTTCCTATAAGGAATTGTTCGTTCAAAGTGAGCGAGAGAGATAATAAGATGATTCTTCCTTAATAGTAGAGAAGTCTATTCTCTATTGGATATCCTTAAATGAATAGAAAAGAACTATTCCTTTTCAACTGAAAAAAATAGGTTTTTAATGTATAGGTTCTAAAAAGTTACGAAGGTGTAGATCCCTTGTTCCCCAAGGAGTCTGCACCTTCCCTTTTTTACTTTGTTCATGTTTTTATTTTATTAATTATATTAGAAATTTCTTTATAAGTTGTTAATAGTTCTATTATACATTGTTCACTTTTATATCTTTCACTCTCACTAATCTAGCATAGTTTTTTTCAAAAGATCTCTTGCTTGTTTCCCATCTCATTCATTGAGATTGTTTAAAATTTTAATATATAAATCAATTGTCAAAATAAGAGTAAGAAACTATACCTTTTTATTGATTTTACCCCTTATACCAACAAAATTTGTCCCCACAACACCAATGATAATGATAATTCCACCAATTAAGTGATAGAAGTGGAACGTTTCTTGTAAAAATAAAACGCCAGCTACAATTGTAATTAGCGTAGCGACATTACTAAAAACACTCATTTTGGCTGCTTCGATTTTGGACAAAGCAAAATTTGAAAGATATGACGTAACAAGTGATGATAATATTCCTAAATACAAAATAGCTAATACAAAGTCCATATGTAAAAATGGTTGAAAAAATTCACCCATTGTTCCTTCTATCATACGACTTCCAATTGCCATACTATTAAATACAACAAAACCAAATAATGTCATAACATACGTTATCGTTAATAAGGAATATTGTTGTGTAAGTTTTCTTGCAAAAACATTATATAAGGCAGAAGCAATAGAGGAAATAATAATAAGTGCACTTCCAACTAAATTTGCTGTTTTAGCTCCTGTCCCATTCATCACAAGTAAGTAAATGACGCCAACCACTGATAAACATATAAAAACAAGCTGCACACGTTTTGCTCTCTCCTTCAAAATTACAATAGCAAATAGCAATGTAAAAATAGGTATTGTAGCTTGTATAATTCCAGCTTCTGAAGAAGATGTCCTAGCTAGCCCAAATATTTGAAAAGCGAAAAATAGCATTGGATATAACAGTGCTAAAGGTAGGATTCTAGCAATATCTCTCCAATGTATCTTTAATTTATTTTTAGTGAATTGTATAAAAATCGTCGCTCCAACAAAAGCAATGGTAAAGCGATGAGCAAGTGTGTCTAATGGTGTAGCCACCACCAAAGTCATTTTAACAAACATAAATGATAGACCAATAATAAATGCATAGGCTATCGCAGCAATATAAGCTTTACTTTTTTCAGTCATACAAATTACTCCTTCTATTTTTTATCTGATCGATAAATCCATCATAATTAATCTTAGAACTTTTTGCGATATAATAAATACGCATCTGTACCGATACAGATAATAAAGGAGGCTTCATATGTTTAAATACGAATCGATATACAATAACATAAAAGATCGAATTCAAATAGCTGATTTACAGGCGGGTGAAAAGTTGCCATCTATTCGTGATTTATCTCAGCAATTTACTTGTAGCAAAAGTACGATATTAACGGCTCTCAATAAACTAGAAGATCAACACTTGATTTACGCCATTCCTAAAAGTGGTTACTATGTAGTAGATCATCAAATGCCACATAAACCTTCTACTACCGATTTTATAGACTTTGCTACGTCATCTCCAACATGGCATGCCTTTCCTTATAAAGACTTTCAACATTGCATGAATAAAGCAATTGATACGTATCAAGAAGAATTATTTCATTATGGAACCCCAAATGGTTTGCCTTCCTTAATTGATGAAGCTAGAAAACTATTAGAGACGTATCAAATATTTACACATTCAGATCATATTTTCGTTACTTCAGGCGTTCAGCAAGCTTTAGCGATTCTTAGTCTCATGCCTTTTCCTAATCATCGTAAAACGATACTTGTTGAACAGCCAAGTTATCATCTTTATATGGACTTTATAAAAACCTATAAGCTACCAGTAGTCGGGATTAGAAGGACCGTAAATGGAATTGATTTAGAGGAATTAGAACAAATCTTCCGTTCTCATGATATTAAATTTTTCTATACGATGCCACGATTCCATAGTCCTTTAGGCACTTCCTATCGTAAAAAAGAAAAAGAAGCCATTCTATCTTTAGCTGCTAGATATGATGTTTATATCGTAGAAGATGACTATTTAGCCGATTTTGAACAAAATACAAAAGTAGATCCGCTATTTTCGTATGATACACATAATCATGTAATTTATTTAAAGAGTTTTTCTAAAATTATGTTCCCTGGATTACGTATAGGGTTTGCGGTCTTACCACCATTATTAACGCCTCTCTTTCAGAGATATAAAAAAACAACGGATATTGACAGCTCAATGATTTCACAAGCAGCATTGGAACTTTATATAAAGAGTGGCATGTTTAATCATTATCGTGCTAGAGTAAGCGGTACTTATGCGGCCCGTGCAACCATACTTCAGCATGCTTTAAAAAAACATTTGTCTGTATATCAATCTCCCTCAGAAATTTGTATGCATAGTCACATTGTATTACCAAAGAGAGTCAATTTAAATTTACTTATTTCCCATTTAAATCAACATAAAGTTTTATTAGAAGCTATTGATGGAAATTATTTAGATGGCGTTTTGAATGAAAGAATTTTAAAATTGAATATTTCTAACATAGAAGAATATAAAATTGAAGAAGGAATTAAAAAAATCGCTATAGCTTTAAATAATAGCAAAAACTACTTCTAATAAGAAAGAGAATTCAATTATACATTTCCAGGTTATGTGGTGATATTGATAATCATAGTAACGAGGAAAAAATCAGTTCAGTTATTTTTATAACCAAAGCAAAGATGAACACTATACTTTAGGTGTCAAAAAATGAGTTTATGGAGTAATACATACAAATTCAGGAAAATGTTTTAGTGTATAAATTAGATACTGAGTGTTAATTATTATGGATATATCGCTATTGTAAAATTTAATATCATTGAATTAACATTTTAGCCAAAAACAATCTAATCCTTAGTAATAGAATAAACATACGATATACACGGCTAGTTCACAAAACACGGTAAAGAAAGTTTGATTTAATCAAACCTTCTTTACCGTGTTTTATTCAATCTTGATAAAAAATAAGGATTAGTAATTCGAGATAAACCAAAGAAAAATCCCACTAAATACGTTTCTAATTCGAATGTAAAAATCCCTATTTAACCTGTTATTATGCTAAATTCTCTTTTCATTCATGTTTAATAATAGCATTAGTATAAAATTTATTGCTCGTTCAATTTCCTTTTAAAATACGAACGGATACTAGAGATTAGCAGCATAAACAAAGGAACAACGACAAACATAACGAAAGAAACGATCTCTGTAATAAAACCTTCTTCTCCTTGCTCTAAAAAACTAGAAGCCATTGTAAGAGATAGGAAAATAACAATAGTCCCTATTGGCAAAAGAATGGGATGATACCTTTTTAATTTAAATAAATCAGCTATTCCAATAATTGCACTATACAAATAGACCGATGCTTTGAAAAAGACAGTAATCAATAATGTAAAAACCACAATTGCGTCAAGCCTTTCAATAAAATCCAACAGATTGACCTTCCCAACTGCTGTTAACGTTGGAAATGTAGACTTTTTCATCACTTCTACACCAAGAACAGATATATTTAACAAGACGGTCCAGCCTAAAATAAGTCCGCTTGAAATTAAGGCTATCAGCCATACTCTCTTTACTAATTGAGGTTGATTTAAATATGGTGCGATCATCGTAAAGGCTATCATTTCACCAAATGGGAAAATGAGTAGATGAGGAAAGGCTGTAGTAAAGATAGGTTTCCAGCCATGTTCAAGAAAAGGAAGGATATGATAAAAATCAACATCTCCTGATACAAGAACAAAAAAATTCCCCGCTCCCCCTAACAAAAGTAAAATAACAATAAATACTTCTGCTGTCCTCCCTACTACTTCCACTCCTAGATGAATGACATAGCACATCACTAGCACAAGTGTAAGATTAATTGCCAATAAGGGGGTTTCTGATAAGGTAGATGAAACTAATAAATCTCCGAATTCTCGTACGTTTCTTCCGCAAATATACAAGAAGTAGACACAGTATAACAAACCAACAATCCATCCAACGTATTTACCCAATATCTCACGTGTATATCCAGTAAGAAGCAAGTTAGGATATTGACGAAATAAAAAATAATAGATAAACGATAAGATAATCCCTCCACTCATTGCTAAGAGAATAGAAAGCCAGACATCCTTTCCTGCCTCTCCTCCGTAGCTGACAACCAAGGCTGTTCCTAACTCAAAGATAAACATCAAAGCAAAGAGTTGAATTCCGCTTATTTTCGCTTTCTCCATTCATTGAAAACTCCCTTCTTTGCTTACATCTATTGATTTATATAGGATTTGGTTTGTCATACTTGTTTAACGAATGAAGGACACTGGAATGATCGTTGAAACAGTTGATAGGGATATCCGCATATCGCTTTCATACAACATCAACAAGGTGAACTTGAGCCATAACACTTCTATAAAGTTATTTATCATCTTTAAAAACGAGAAAACGACTGATTCAAGTCGTTTCTTCTCGTTTTATACTTTAGATGATATCCAAAGTTTATTTACATCATTATATTTTTATGGATTCGTTCTTTCATAAACTCCTCTTAGAGGTTCATTTTTTCTTTTTTACCAGTTTCTCTTTATCTAATGTTGTAGGAGGCTGCTCCATCCACTTATTCTTAATCATGATATCAGCTCCATCCTTAGCATACTGAGCCACCTCAAGGGATAAACGTTCATAATTAAGAATGAGGTCCGTTCTTTGACTAGCTGATGCTGCTGTGGAGTAATTTCCTGTTCCTGTTGCACTTAACATTCCCATATGAAACATAGCCAGTTTATCCGAAAAAGGCGGTGTTGTAGCATCGGTAATGGCAACATCAGATGAAATAGGGGATTCTATATCGCTATCAAGAAGAATCCTTGTGAAAATCCGCATATGTTTTCGGGAAATATCCCTTCCTCTTAACATCCAATTTTGAACTTCTTCATGAAAGGAGACTTGGGCAAAACTAAGGGACAGTTTACTTCCGATATGGTTAGTGACACTATTCATGTATAAATGGGAAATCTCTATAGCATTTAATGGCCGTTGTTTATTGAATAGAGAAAAACCACTTAAATATTTGTGACTATCTACAAAATCCGTTTCGGTCGGGTACGGGATATAAGGTGCTCGAATATATAATCCCTTTTCTAGTAATAAATCTGTAGTTTTATCAAATAAATCAGATGTTTCTCCCAGTCCTTTTATAAAATACGATTTGAGGTCTTTCCTCGCCCCCATAGAGGTGAATCCACTATATCCAAGCATCCCTACTCTAGTCATATGGGCTAAATATTGAAGGATAAAAGCATCTGTATATAACCGAGGAGCATTCACATTCACATCCTCATCTGTAAATCCTGTTGGGAGTGGAATCTGTTCTTGTTGAAATAATGTGGTTAACTTCTCAATATGAGCACAAGAGATATCATACGCCTCCTGAATAAGGGGACGCATATCTTCATCTTCTACCGTTTGTAAGAAATAAGATAATACACATTTGGACATACTATCTTGCATATAGTTAGTCCATATACAAGCTATTTCAGCTGACGTTAACTGAGTAGGATGTGTCGTCATAATCTAGGTACCTCCAGAGAATAATTGTTCAAGATATGTATATTATTTACAAGTTGAATCTAAATTATTATGACGAAAGCCAAGGGAGAATCTCCCTTGGCCTTTATTTATTATTTAGTTGTATCTTTTTTCTGCCTGAAACCAACTTACAAAACGATGAGTAATCAATAGTAAAACAGCATAAATCCTGATATTTAGATATCCCCATTTTTCTTCTTTTTATAAATTTTCCATACAAAAACTCACTAAAACATAACTTAGTGAGTTAGAAAATGTATAAATTATGTATTTTTAATTTACATAAAACATCTTTGGGAAAGTTAGAGAGGAGCGAATCCCGTATCATTTAAGAGTTCTGTGTCTTTTCTTTTTTCGTTACTCCATAAATGCGCTCGATAAAGAACTTAAATAAACTCCCCCCTATAGTTTAAGTAAATATTTTCACAAGATCCCCTACTAAATGCATTTTGAAAAGCTATTTATAAAGAAAAAAGCAACAATTCTAACGTTGCCTTTTCCAATTTATCTTATTCGCAATTTTGTACGCTAGAGGAATTTCAACTTACAAAACCCCAATGCCTTATTATGCTAAGAATTTGACTTTTAAAAAGAGCGTTCTTAGCAGTATAAAAATTAACTAGTATCTATCCTAGCGGGATTTTTCCTTAACCTGCTTTAACGTTGCTACTATAAGAAAGCTAACAATCACTAATAAGAGCCATGAACTCACCTTTCCTAGATGAACGAGGCTCCATGCATCAGTTTGGTTTGGATATTCCCATGCTCCAAAGAATGTTGCGATATTTTCGGCTATCCATATAAAAAAACCGATGAGCACAAAGGAAAGCGCGAGTGGCATACGGTAACGAGTTCCATCAACCTCGTATGTGACCCATGATTGCCAAAAGACGATAATTACAAGTCCAGATAACCACCAACGAATGTCAATCTAATAATGGTGGGTGAAAAAGTTCAAATAAATCGCAGCTGTAAGAGGTACAACTACCAAAAACGGTGGCCACTTAATCAGTTCAACCTTAAATCTCCTCCACGCCTGGCAAAGATAACTCGCTACACTTGCGTACATGAATCCACTATACAAAGGTACTCCAAAAATTTTAGAATATCCTTCCTCTGGGTAAGACCAGGAACCCATATGTACCTTAAAAAGTTCAAGAAAGAGTCCAATAAGGTGAAACAATGTGATAACCTTTAGTTCATCCTGTGTTTCAAGCCCAAAACGCACCATCCACCACTGCATCAACAGACAGATGATGAGCAGCCAGTCATATCGTGGCAGGAAGGATATTGGCATGATTTGTGTAAAAGCCAAAGAAGCAAAAATAACGACAGGAAACAAACACGAGAGGGCCTGCTCCCAACCAAAACGAACGAGTTGTTTTAGTGCCCTCATGATTTGGTCCTCCAACGTTTTTTTCTAAATAGATGGAAGTCCTGCTTAGTGTAGCTGAATACATTTAGGGTTAGATGCATAAGTTCACCCTTGAACAACTTTCTCTTCCTCTCTATGTTACATATTCCTATTTTATTAATCTTGGGTATCTTCATCACTTCGGTATTCTAGAAGATCTCCTGGTTGACATTCTAATGCTTTGCAAATCGCCTCTAAAGTGGATAATCGAACTGCCTTTGCCTTTCCATTTTTCAATATAGAAAGATTAGCCATCGTTATTCCAACCCTCTCCGAAAGTTCCGTAACGCTCATTTTCCTTTTAGCCAGCATCACGTCAATATTGATTATAATTGCCATTGTTTTCACCTCAGACTGTTAAGTCATTTTCTGATTTTATATCAATCGCTTCTTTTAATAGTTTTTGAAGAACAGCAGCAAAGACCGCAATTACCATTGAAGCAAAAATAATTACTAATCCAATTAATATAATACCTGGGGCGTCGTCTTTCTCCGCTATGAGATATAAAAGTGGCATGCCGACCATATATAAGATACTGATTGTGATGGCACAGTATTTTATATTCTTTAAAGCTTTTACAGAAATTGTAGAGAACGCTTTATTCTTATCAATATAGCTTAAAAGTTTAAAAGCTTGATACAGAGCAATGTAAAACGGGATCGCCGCTGCATACAAATCGATGAAAATAAGATATTTTATATACGCCATATCTGGATACAATTCTGCTGCATAGCTCCCTACCTCAGGCACTAAAAATATGCCTAAAGCAAGAACTGGAATTCCCATAAGAATAACAGCTATCTTTAAAAAGAAGGTTGTTCCTTTGTTCATAAAAAGCACCTCACTTATTTATTGTCAATTTGAATTTAACACATAATTTATCGTTTTACAATAAATTTTTATTTAATATTGTTATTTTTTTATTGCTAAATAAATGTTAATTGTGTCAAAAGTAATGGATGGTCTTATTCAAAAGACTACGATTCTATCTCGTAGTCCAAAAAAATAGATTTGACTTATTGTTAGAAAGTATTATCAAGTTAAGTAAAATAGCTGTAGTAATGGGAATAAAAAAAGCTTTGGTTAGACCAAAGCTTTTTTTATACTTATTTTGTAGTAGAAAAAGGGAAAATGTCATTAAACAGACTTTCTAGTATTATCAGTAACAAGTAATATACTACGCGTATTAATAAATACAACTATTACAAACTTGAAACAATACATTTAGTATCACCGACAAGTTCATATTCTCCAAAGCTAGTAGGCAATATAAAATGATCTCCCTTTTTGAAGAAATAACTCTTATCTTCCTTTATTAGTTCCCCTTCTCCATCAATTATGCTAACAAGAAGAAATTGCTTTTGCTGTTTCAAATGGGCTAACCCTTTTAGCTCCCATTTTTCTACTGAAAAATAATCTCCTTGAACAAAGTGTGTTATGCTCAAATTTTCTACTTTTTCATGCATAACTGATAGTTGATTTTGTGTAAATGGTGTCTCAGTCACTTCAATACTCTTTTCAAGATGAACCTCACGTAAATTCCCTTCAGAATCTCTTCTATCATAATCATATAATCGATAAGTTGTATCTGAATTTTGCTGCGTTTCTAATATTAAAATCCCTTTACCAATTGCATGAACCGTGCCGCTTGGCACATAGAAGAAATCTCCTGGTTTTACCTTTATTCGATGTAATAGTTTGTTCCATTCTTGATTTTCAATCATAGCAATTAATTCTTCTTTTGTTTTCGCATGATGCCCATAAATAATTTCTGCATCTTCTATAGCATCAATTACATACCAACACTCTGTTTTTCCTAGTTCTCCTTCATGGATACTAGCATATTCATCATTTGGATGAACTTGAACGGATAAGTCTTGATTAGCATCTAAGATTTTTGTAAGAAGAGGAAAACGTTCTCCCTCCACATTCCCAAATAAATCTCGATGTTCTTCCCATAATTCACCTAAAGATAATCCTTTATATTTTCCGTTCTTAACAACACTTTGTCCATGTGGATGCGCTGAAAAAGCCCAGCACTCCCCAGTTTGATTCGATGGAATTTCATATCCAAAAGAAATTAATTGTGTTCCTCCCCAAATTCTTTCTTGAAAAACTGGTGCAAAAAATAATGGTTCAGTCATAATTAAAATCCTCCATTCTATGCAATTTCATCTAGTAACTTGTATGCGTCTTCTTTTGTTTGAACAGATAATAATCGCTCTTTATAACTGTCATCCATCAGTTTTCGAGAAAGCATTTGAAGGATTTTCAAATGTTCATTCCCTTCACTTTCTTTTGGTACAGCAATCATAAATATTAACTTCGCTTCCGTTCCATCAAGGCTTTTCCAATCTACACCTGATTGCTTAATTCCGAATACAACACTTGGTTTCTTAACAGCATCTGATTTTCCATGTGGAATCGCAATGTTCATGCCAATACCTGTTGTACCTTCTTGCTCACGATTCATAATTGCTTGTTTAAATTCTTCCTCTGAATGAAGTGCACCAACATGGTTCAATTTTCCAATCATTTCATCAATGATCTCATCGCGTGTTTCCCCTGTTAAATCCGTTTCAATGAGCTCTAAATTTATAATTTCCGTTAGTTTTTGAATAACAATTTGTTTACTTTCTACTTGAGTTTCTTGTTGTACTTGTGGCATTTCTCTTGTTGCTGAAACTTCTTTTATTTGTTCAACTTCCGGATTTTTTATCTTTGACACATCTTTTTTCAATACATTTACTACAATAGCCGTCACACTAGATCCGACAATTACAGCTACAAAGAACATCACTACATTATCTACAGCTCCTAATACAGCTACAATTGGACCGCCATGTGCTACTCTATCTCCTACATGACCAATCATTGCAATAACGGCACCTGTCATAGAACCCGCCATAACACTTGGAATGACACGAAGTGGGTCTTGTGCTGCGAATGGGATTGCACCTTCAGTAATACCAAATAGCCCCATTGTAAATGCTGCTTTCCCCATTTCCCTTTCAGACGTTTGAAACTTTCTCTTTCCTATAAACGTAGCAAGCCCCATTCCAATTGGCGGAATACAAATTGCTGCAGCAATTGGACCCATAATTTCGTAGTTTCCTTCTCCAATCATCGCTGAACCAAACAAGAAGGCTACCTTATTGAACGGTCCACCCATATCAAAAGAAATCATGGCTCCTAAAATAAGCGCTAAAAGAATAGAACTTGAACCTTGCATACCTGCTAACCAAGCTGTTAATGACTCAAAAACTTGTGCGACAGGAGCACCAATAATAAATACAAATGCAAGACCTACAATAAGTGAAGCAACTACTGGAATGATAATAATGGGCATAATAGGTTGAATCGCTTTTGGAACTTTTAATTTTTTAATTCCTAACGCCATATAACCAACTAGGAAACCAGCGATAATTCCGCCAAGGAAACCAGCACCGCTTTCACTTCCATAAAAACTTCCCGTTGCCGCAATATATCCACCAATCATACCAGGAACAAGGCCAGGCTTATCTGCTATACTATAAGCAATATATCCTGCTAAAATTGGCACCATAAATGTAAAGGATGTGCTGCCAATTTGTTCAATTGTTTTCCAAAAAGAACCTTCTGTAATAACTAAACCACCTGGTGTTTTTTCTCCCCCAAGAGTTAGCGCAATGGCAACTAATAATCCACCTACTACAATGAACGGCACCATGAAAGATACTCCATTCATTAAATGACGATATATTGGATTTTGTTTTTTCGCTATTTGATTCCCTTCTAGCGTTGTAGACTGTGAACGATAAATTGGTACATCACCACTTACTACTTTCTGGATCAATTCCTCGGGTTTACGAATACCATCTTGTACTCCAACAACTAGTAATGGCTTTCCTACAAATCTATCTTTATTTACAGCTCTATCAGCAGCGATAATAATACCGTCTGCTTCGCGGATATCCTGCTCATTCAGTTCATTTTCTACCCCGATACCACCTTGGGTTTCAACCTTCATTTGAACTCCTAATTTATCCGCTGCTTTTTGCAAATTTTCTGCTGCCATATATGTATGGGCAATCCCATTCGGACACGATGTAATGACTAATATTTTCATTTTCAATCCTCCTCACTCCCTTTGTAAGCGCCTACATTTAATATATATCAAGATGAAGATGACAAAAGTTTCGTTTTTTACCGTAACTTCCGGAAAAATCGACCTTTTACCATAATAAAAAAGTGAGGTATCTCGACCTCACTTTTCGCTTAATTATGCAAATAGGATAAAAACTTCATTACATTTGTTTCCTTTGTCAGCTTTTGAACAAAAGATGGTTGTTCACTTATAACAGACAGCTCTTGGAATAGTCTCTTTGTTACTTCTTTCTCATCGCTCTTAACTGCTAACATGAATACAAGTGATACTTCCTCCGTTCCCCATTCAATTGGTTCTTTCAATGTCGCAATGGCAATAGCTGATTCCTTAATAAACTTAGCGTTCGCATGAGGAATAGCAATCCCGGCCCCAATCGCTGTTGCTGACATTTTTTCTCTTATAATCGCATGTTCTGCATAATCTTTATCAACATAACCTTTACTATGCAAAGCTTCTGCTAACTTTTCAATTAACTGATAAGGGTGTTTCACTTCTTGTTGTAAAAACACTAAGAACGGCGTTGTGTAGTTTAACATAACAAAGTCTTCTTTTTCTTTATAATGTGTTTTATTCAGTTTCTTTATAAAATCTTCTAGTTTTTTTTCTTCTGTCCACTCTAATAACGGAGATACGACAAAGTGAGGAAGAGCGAGTTTAGGAAGGGTGATTGTAGAAATAATAAGTTCTACATCTTGATGTGTCGCTAAGTACGCCTCCAAATCTGCTTTCGCTATACACCCCATCACGTGAACATGACGAAATCTCCGTTCAATCTTTGTGCGTAACAACTGGGACATTCCGATTCCCATATGGCAAACAATAATGACTTTTTTAGATTTTTCTTGATGATCCAAACGTTCCATCGCTGCTTCAAAGTGTAAAGTAAGATATGCTGCTTCCTCTTCCGGAATGTAAACAGCAAGCGTTTCATTCATTTCTTCTAATACTTGAATTAGCATATCGAACATATAAGGATACATTCTTTTTATATCATGAAGCATCGGATTCGATAGTGAAAGATCATAATGCAACCGATTCAATGTGGTATATAAATGAATATGTAACCCCTCAATAAGAACTGGATCCTTACTAAAATCTATTTCATTTAACTGTGACATACGTGTAATCAAATATTGAATAACCTGGGAAAGAATCAGGTTATTTTCACTAAACTTACTCTCTCCTTCTGCTTTCTCCTGATAACGAAGCTTCCCTCCTAAAATATGAGTTGTTAAATAGATTGCTTCTTCTTCTGGAAAACGAATCGTAAAAACCAACTCCAGTTGTTTTAAAAATTCCAACGTCCATTTGTATTCTTTTGTTTCTTTCATTATTTTAATTTCTTGTGCAGAAATTGAAATAGACTGCTTGAGTTTTATTCTCCGTATCATAAGTAACGTGTGCGTCAATAAACTTTCAAATGTATCATCTGTAAAGAACAAGGAATGCCGTTTTTGTAGCGCTTTCAATTCATTCATAACAAATTCAACTTCATGATATAGAAATTGCTTCTTAATAAATTGATGTGTAAAATCCGAATTACGAATTAAATCTGACAATCTAGCTAGCGCCTTTCTTTTATCCTTTTCACTTCCCTCAATCATCAATCCCACTCTCTGTTTGGAAATGATCGTTAATCCAAAACGACTTAACCACTTTTCAATGTTATCTAAATCTTTCTTTATAGTAGCCCGATTGACAAAATGCTGAGTAGCCATCTCCTGTGCTGTAACTGACTTTACATTCATCAACAAATTATAAGCAATCTCTAAAATTCTTTCTTCATCTGATTCATACTTTGTACGATTATGAACACGATACAATCTATTAAATAAATCTATCTTTTCAGGTTCCCCAATCTCTAAGTACACTCCTAATCCGGGTTTTCGAACAAGAAGGGCACTCGAATACTTCATAAGATAATCCTCAATTGCTTTAAAGTCATTACGAATCGTTTTTTCCGAACAATTCACTCGATCTGCAAGGTCTTGCACCAATACATGTTCATCAGATTCAGATAACAATAAAAATAGAACTTCCTTTTGTCTTGTATTCATTCATTTCACCTATTCCCTATATCCTTTTATTCTCTGTCCATTATTTCTCCCTATGTTTAAAGGATATTTTGCTTTCTTATAAATACTGCTTTAATTTATATGTATTTATTCTGGACGTTCACCTATATTTATACTATAGGTTATTATCTAAATACCATAACATAATAGTTGATGATCCCTATCATGGTAAATATTAAAATACCTTTGTTTTGTAAATAATATAACTTCCTTTTCTATATTATTTTTAGTGAAACCTATTTCTATATACACGATAAAATCCTACATTAATGAGCAAACTATTCAAGGGGTTGTGAGCTTTCCAGCTTCCTTAAGCCTTATCTTGCTCTAAGCAAAAAAGGATACTGGAGCCCTCTCATCTCCTTTTTTGTTTTTACATTGTATAAAGGACATAAACCTAGTTACCATAATGTTACTTATCGTACATAAACTACTAAAGGGAACTTTCTAAAATATATAAGTATATTAATCTAATAGTTTGGACAGACTAATTATGTATTCCCTCCCCTATTCGGATAAATGAAAAAATCCTTTGCTGTACCAAGCAAAGGATTTTCTTTTGATTAAAGGTTATTTATTATAGGAAATTGCACATAATGAAAACTATCAATCTATAATTGAAACTCTACATGAATGTATGACTACTTGTAATCACTGTTATGATGCCTGCTTGAGTTAAAATGATGGCTCAATGCATTCGTTTGGATCGAGAGTGTGTAGATATTTGTGCTTATTTAGAACAAGCTTTAGGAAGAGGGACACCCTTTGTTTCTGAATTAGCTCAAGTATGTGCAGCTATTTGTGAAGCATGTGGGAACGAGTGCAAAAAACACGATCATGATCATTGTCAAACATGTGCATAAGAATGCAAGAAGTTAGCTTCATAAGCTAGCGATGGATATAAAACTTCTAAAAACATATTTTAGGAAGTTTAAATAAAATTCTTACTTTTAATCCATCTCTATAATATAAATGTTAAAATATGTAGAAAAGACGTAAGGAGATTGACACATGGGAGAAAACTTTACTAATACGGCTTTAATAATCATTGATGTCCAAAAAGCTTTTGAAGATGAAAAATGGGGCCCAAGAAACAACCTGCATGCTGAGGACAATATTAAACTCTTATTAAAAGCGTGGAGAAAAAGAGAATATCCAATTGTACATATTCAGCATTTATCTGATAACGATCAATCCATCTTCCATCCTAGTAAACAAAGTTCAGCTTTTAAAGATAGTGTAGTTCCCGTAAGAGATGAAACCATTTTAAAAAAGAAGGTAAACAGTGCTTTTATAGGAACTGGTCTTGAGGAACATTTAAAAGAAAACAACATACAAAAAGTTGTCATCGTAGGATTAACAACTCCTCATTGTGTATCTACTACTACTCGAATGAGCGGTAATTTAGGATTTGAAACTTACTTAGTATCTGATGCAACGGCTGCATTTGCCATCAAAGGAGCAGACAACACCTATTATTCCGCTGAACAAATCCATAATGTTTCTTTAGCAACTTTAGATAATGAGTTTGCTAAAGTTTTGACAACGGAAGAAGTAATACAAAAGTTAAATTCAATTGAGACAACACAATTATAAGAATTGACTGTTTATTATAATAAAACTCAGTGACTATGATCTTGATTATAAGCAGGAAAAAGGAGTGAGATCTTTTAGATAACCACTCCTTTTTCTTTTAAGAATTTCTCAAACAAAATATTTAACTGTTACAACCACTAATTTAATAAAAACCCTTGTATAGATCCAGATAAGGCAAATAAGGAAACTACAATGCACACATAACCCCAAAATTCTTTTTTGTTTTTTTGAAGTTCAATGAATCCTGTTATTAATATTAGAGCGCTCAATAGTAACATAGAATATGGCATAAGCTTAAAACTTTGAGTGAGTAAGCCATATCCAGATAAAATAACAACTATTACTGATAAAAAAACTCTTAATCCTTTCAACATATCTTTCCTCCTCCACGATCTAGGTTTCATCATATCGTTTTATTTTATGTTCTTAAAACTAGGCATCAAATTCTTGAATAAAGAAAGAAATCATCATTCCAAGAAGGAGCATTATGTACAAAATACAAAACAGTTTAGATGTTGTCTCCCATCGTTTCTTCCAACTCTCTCTAAAAATCTTCTATCTATACTTCCCTTCATTTTAAAAAAGAAGATTTGCTTTTACTAAGGTACCATATTCTATTCGTGAACTAATCTCCCGCACTCATTTTTATTGTAGCATCTATTTATTCCCCTCTATTTTATACGAACACATTAAACAAAAGTTCTATGATTATTACATAGATAATTACGAGAGAGGAGCTTTGGCAATTCTAGTTACGTCTAGTTCATCTAACACAAAATATCGTACGTAAAAAGCTGTTGAGATTATGGTTTTCAATATGGTTTATGTCTTGTCATAAAAAGAAAAAGCACAATTCCGTTGCCTTACAAGGAGTTTGTACTTTTTCTTTCCCTTAGATCTACCTTCTAGAACTGAGTGTAGAAGGCATAGCTAAAGTCATATTATTGATCATCACGTTCTTTCGAGTTTTATCTTTTTTAACAAATAAATAAAGTCTTCTAGTTCCTCATTTGTGAAATCTTCAAATTTCTCATCAAAACATTCATATAGCACTTGTTTCATTTCCTTAGTAAGTTCTATTCCCTTATCCGTCATGGTAACGTATACAATTCTACGATCTGTTGTACTCCGTTCTCGAGTGATTAACCCTTTTTTAATTAACCTGTCACTAACACCTGTAATATGACTTGTTGCTACTTGAAGCTTATTTGAAATTTCCGAAACTGTCATCTTTTGATTATGTTCAAATAAAACTTTTAGCACGTAAAATTCATTTAACGGGATATAATGTTTTACTATAGGTTGGATAGTTGAGCGTTTTCTCTTGATTTGTGTCCTAAAGGTTAGTACTAGATTTTTTACAAGTAATTCTCTTTCTTCCACTCTCCATGCTCCTTTGTTAATAATGTAATTAAAATAAGCTTATCTATATTATATTAAATAGAATGGGTTTTTGCACAGGTAGATTACTGAATTTGGAATTTGATGATAAATGTCTATTTGAAAAGGAGAAAATAATAGAATAAAGACAGTGTAGAATAGCAAAAATTAAGAAAGTAAAAAAGCCCAAAGTCGTTAATCAACAACGAGTTTGGACTCTTCCTTAAATTATAATGAAAGCCAAACAGAAATGTTCCTTGACCTTTAGTTTATGAGACTACATTTCGTAAGCTTTCTCTGCTTAATGATAGATACTTTTTTACATATTCATTTCTAATCCATATCACACTTTTTATAAAGCATAATAGTAAAAGCAATTGACCTCTATTTTTAAAATGAATATAGTATTGCCTTTTTATCAGAGTAATGGCAATGACCAGACATAAATTATTGAAATAGGCACATGCCTAGTTTTGCTTTTTTATTTCCCTATCTGACTTTAAAACATCTTGTATAAAAAATTGATAACCATAATTAATAACGGCTGTAGCAATTGATAAGATGAATAATTGAAAATGAGTCATGCTTACCATTTTGTAGATTTTTAATTTTTCTGCAATGCTTGTTAAAGGATAAGCAAACATATAATCAAATAAAATATTAAGGAGCATATAATGACTAAATTTCCCATACGTTAATTTAAAAACCCAAAAGTTTGCTATAAAGAATGGCCCAAAAATAAAAGAAATGTCACTTGAAAGTCTTGGAAAAATGGGTGTTTTAACTTTCCACCATGTATAACTTTTAGATAGTTCACTGATTAGAGCAATCACTAACGAACTAAAAGTTAAAACAGGTAAATATCTTTTAAAAGTCAACTTATCAACCTTAAAAAGCGATAACCAAGGTAATAGAAGCACAGCAAGCAACACTGATTTTCCTTTCATTACACAACAACTCCTATTAAAGATAAAAATCTCATTACTATTAAGGTAAACTAGAATTATTCTGTGTAATAAATTAAATTTAATACCCCTAAAAGGATTAGTGAACGATTAACTCATTTAGCTTTCCCTTTTTAGGTTGGATGTTCTACACATTTTTAGTGATTATAATGTAACTTTTTAGTACTTACATAAAATAATGACACAACAAAGTAAAAAAGGTTGGATAATTAACAACCTTTTTTACTCATTCTGCGCTTAGTATAGAGACTGATTGCCTTTGTGGGGAGTAATCATATCTGTGAGGGCTACATAGATGTTAGGCGGATATTCAGCAAGTCTGTGACACAAATACAAGTACCACTCTGTTCCGTATGTAAGATACACTCTTGTTTTATAATTTTCCTCCTTTAAACGTTTCATTAAATCAGCTCTTACTCCATATAACATTTCAAGTTCTACGTTGTCGTGATTTAAATGGCCTCGTTTTTTTAGTTCTTGAATGATAGATTCATCGTGAGTTGCAATAGAGGTAGGATGGTTTTTCTTTATTAATAGCTCAGCAAACTGAAGGTAACGATGATTTAATTCATCTGACCTCGTAATAGCAAGATTAGATGGCTCTTGATAAGCACCTTTTACTAACCTAATTTTCCCTGGATAATGAAGTAAATCAAGAATGTCATCTTCGGAACGATTCAAATGAGCTTGTAGTGTAAGACCGACATTATCATATTCTCGAGATACCTTTTTATAAATTTCAATGATCCTATCGGTTTTATTTGATTCTTCCATACTAATCATAATGTATAAACTGTATTTCTTTGCTTTCGCAGCCAATTCTATAAGGTTTTTGAGGGCAATATCGGATTGAACGGACAAGCCTATGTGAGATAAATCAAGAGATATGGTAGATGACATAGATGCTTCCCCCAGACTTTCCATTAAATCCATAAACCTTTCCTTAGCACACTCACATTCCTCAACTGTGTCTGTATTTTCCCCTATATATTCAAGAGAAATAGCATATCCTTTGTTTAGCAATTCTCTTCCTTTTAGGATTCCGTCTTCTTTTGTTTCTCCCGCAACAAACCTTTTTGCTGCACGTTTCAATAAAGGATAAAGTTCTTCAGATTCCTGAATTTTTGTCTTTACTTGTTGATTTCTCGCAATTAATTTTAGAGCCTTAATAACATTACTTTCTTCCTTAGAAAACAAAGTTACAACATCTTCAACTTGCTTCATCTGTAAACACCTCTTCATTCCTTAAAATGTAAGATTACATTCTAAATTTTACCATAAAGAGGTGTGTAAACGACATTATTTAATACCTACTCTATACAAATTCAGTTTACATATAACCGTTAGTGTACATAATCTTGATTACTCACACTCAAAAGACCTTATTAATTATTAATAAGGTCTTTTTAATCTTTTATTTATTGACAAATACAAAACTTGCTTATTTAAAGGTTTTCGTTTCTCTAAATTCCCTTTTCATATCTATAACCCGACTGCATGCAAATAACAGGTTACTGAAGTAAATTGCGTTGAGCTAAAGCTTGATGGATACTAGAAACCACAGATAATTCATCAAAATCGATTCCAATTTGGATGGCGGTTTGAGCAATTTCAGGTCGAATTCCTGAAAGTGTACAGGTCACACCAATTAATTTCAAAGCCTTGATTAATTGAAAAATTTGATGAGCCACCATCGTATCGATAATGAGTACTCCAGATAAATCAATTAAAAGATGATTTACTTATTGATCTGAACATTGCTGTAAAGTATTTTCCATTACCTTCTGAGCACGATCAGTATCAATATCTCCTACAAGAGGGAGAAGAGCGAGCTCTTCACTAAGTGAAATAATCGGGGAACTTAATTCATGAATCATATCCTTTTGAGCAGCTAGACGTTCTTCCGCATATTTATAACTTTCTTTTGAAAAAGCTAAAATCACACGATTAAAGGTTTCAATAATCTTACGGTTCCATCCGTTAATCGTTTCTTGTGAATAGGTCTCTTTGCTCGTTTTTACAAATTCTTGTATGTAATCTAGATACTGTTCTTGATTATTAAAGAACTCTCGCAATATCAAGTGAGTTGGTGTATGTTGATGTTCTTCTTCCCGGGAAGTCTCATGAATCCATTTATTGAAAGCAGATAAAAACTCATCCTTAGAACATGATTCATCAAAGACTCTACAAAAACGTAAATGAAACTCATAATTTTGGTTCTTTACCATCTCAACAACTTCAGGGTCATCAGATGCATACACACCAGATGAATTGTCTTTGTCTAAAGCTTCATACCATTGTTCAGTCAATAAGCGTGTTCTTTCTAATAAAAAATGATATAGTTGGTTGTTTTGACCCATCTTTACATACTCTCCTCATTTCTTTCTAAAAACCTTAAACATGTATTAAGTATATATGTTTTAACCTATTTTCAACAACTATAAGAGGATAGCTTATAATAAAAGCTCCTCATTTTTGCTTAAGACTGATAAACTAACATAGCTAACAACAAAAAGCATAGCTAACAGGGCTATGCTTTTGTCTTCTTTTTTTAAGAACTGATGAATTAGGTTATTTATTATCTTTTTTAGAAGTGATCATCTCTTGATTTGGCTTTTGCAGTCTGAATTGAGAAAGATAGTGATATACTCCATCTTCATCACATGTGAACTCTGTTACATCATCAACAATTTCTTGAATAGAAGCCGAAGCATTCTTCATTGCTACAGCATGGCTAACAAATTGAAACATTGGTAAATCATTATTACTATCCCCAATAGCAAGAATTTCATCCGCAGCCAATCCAAAATGATTTAACATCTGCTTGATCCCTGTTGCTTTATTTACATTTGCAACCATCACTTCGACATTGTGATTAGAAGAAGTAGAAGTCGTAAAATCTATTTCTTTCTTTAGTTCGTTAAGCTCATCTTTCCATTTATTAATATGTTCTTTTGTTCGTGAAAAGAAATAGAACTTCGAAAATTCACTTCCCTCAACGTCATCTTTCCAAGCAATTTCTTCTTTAAGGGCATTCTTGCGTGAAAGCCACTCATTAATTTCAACACTGTCTGGCTTTGGCTCTCGAATTTCTTCTTCCACGTATTGTTTATCTTGTTTTAATGTCATACGCTGAGCATCATATGGGAAAAGCTCATAGTACACCTTGTTTTTTCTCGCTTTTTTAATAATCGTTTCTACCAACTCAAGGGAAAGAGAATGTTTAAATACGGCCTCTCCGTCTACATATCCTGCCATACCATTTGAGGTAATACATCCATCAACTTTAAATCCTTTTGGCACTAATTCTTCTATTTCATCAAAGGCTCTTCCTGTAGCAATAAAAACAAATATTCCCTGAGCCCGCAAGTCATCAATAATTTCTTTTGTTGCCACACTCACCTTATTATAGCGGTTTAAAATTGTCCCATCCATGTCTAAAAATATTGCTTTAGGTTTCAAAATCATGCCTATTCCCCCTATATGTAAAAAAGTTTACCTCGCAAGTATAAGCTTTTCTATTTATAACCTCAAGAAAACCAGCCAAATACTGATGTAGATTTGGATTATTCAAGAAAGCCGTTATTGTAAAGTAAGAATCTAAAAGTTATAGTTATAGTATTCATTTCACAGAATTATCTGATCATACTGAAAGGAACGAGATAAAAATGAAAATCAGTCAAAAAAATGCAGAACATTATATTTGGGGAGATCAATGCGATGGATGGCGTTTAGTAAATCAAAAAGATTTAAGTGTTATCCATGAACGTATGCCCCCTAATACCTCTGAAGTACGCCATTACCATACAAAATCTCGACAGTTTTTCTTTGTATTAAAGGGAACTGCTACATTAGAAATAGATGGACAATTAGGAAATATAACACCACTTGAAGGAGTAGAAGTTCCTCCTCATGTTGCCCACCAAATGATGAATCGCTCTGACGAAGATGTTGAATTTCTTGTTATTTCTCAACCAACAAGCAAAGAAGATAGAGTCCAAATTTAATCTAAGGATACTGTTCCTATATGCCACAATTAATAACCAGGTAAATTTTAACACAAATTAAGAGTTCTAGTATAATATGAAGAAAAAATTTAATTTCTATATGGGTGCATGTTTGTTTACATATTTAGCTTACTTTCTTGCAGTTTCTCAAAATCTTGCTTTAACAAAGAATACATATATAAATCATCAAATTTCCCATATGCGAACTCATAATTCCTCAATAACCCTTCTCTAATAAAGCCGTGTTTTTCTATTAATTTGTGTGAAGATATATTAGGAGGCTCGACTAAAGCTTCTATCCTTTGAAACTTTAAATATTTAAACCCATACCTTATGACAGCCTCCAATGCCTCACTCGCAATTCCATGTCCCCAATAATCTTTACTTAATTCATAACCAATTTCAGTTCGGTAATGCTCGGGGACTCTATTAAGAAAGCCGCAACTCCCAATAACTTCATCTTTTCCTTTTAAAGTGATTCCCCATCTTATTCCCGTTTGTTCATTTAGTATTGATTGATACCAGGAAATCTCATTTAAAGCCTCGTTGATGGTTTTAAAAGGTGCTAAACCGTAATATTTCATTACTTCTTCATCAGACAGATATTTTAAAATATCATTTGCATCATCTTTTACAATTTCTCTTAATAGTAGCCTATTTGTTTCAATGAATGGAAAGTTATTAACATCTTTAGTCATATAAATTCCCCCATCTTATATTTGTTCTTATCCTCTTAATTATAAGAGTTTCTAGATATTTCGCATCTTAATATATACGTTTACCTTGTTTAATCGCTATTAGCGAAAAGGTAAAATGTGTTGATATTTATAGAATCCCCAGCTGGTTCTCTCTCTTCACATACTATAAACAGAGATGACTGAAGCGTAAATAAAACAACCTAGTAATAGATAAGAAATATCAATATCATGTTGAATGTTACCTCTTATCATGCTGATAATTTTATCTTCTACAAATTAGTAAACTAACAGACTCCTAACTTAAAGCTCAAAAAATGGTTATTTTATACTTAATTTTAAGGGTTATGGAATATATCCAATTTTTAATAGGTTTATAAAAGAACATTTGTTCTTATATAATAGAACGAATGTTCTTTTTCAAGGGGTTATTTTTATGGATTACAAGCAGCTACCAAACAGAGTCATTATGTGTATTGATATAAAGTCCTTTTTTGCTTCCGTTTCTTGCGTAATACGACGGTTAGATCCTTTAAAAACAAAACTTGCTGTTGTAGGAGATACAAAACGGTCAGGATCTATTGTGTTAGCCTCTACACCGTTATTAAAAAGAGAAGGAATTCAAACAGGAAGTCGCCTCCTCGATATTCCGAAAAGGAAAGATATTTATGTTGTGAATCCTTCTATGGAGCGATATGTTAAAGCTTCCAACTATATTTCAAGTCTAGTCTTACAATATGTTGCTCCTGAAGATTTCCATGCATATAGTATTGATGAGTTATTTATTGACGCCACAGCTTCTTTACATCTATTTGCTCGAACACCAGAGGAGTTAGCTCATAAAATTATCCATGAGATTTATCAAAAGACGCGGCTGGCAGCTACAATTGGAATTGGTTCGAATCTCTTACTCGCTAAAATTAGTTTAGATCATGAAGCAAAGCATAGCCCAACAGGAGTTGCTTATTGGCGCTATGAAGATGTTCCTTTTAAGTTATGGTCCATTCATCCGATGAAAGATTTTTGGGGAATTTCATCCGCTACAGAAAAACGATTAAACAGGTTAGGCATTTATACGATCAAAGAACTAGCCCTATCTTCTAGAAAAATGTTAAAAAAAGAATTCGGTGTCGTAGGGGAAGAACTCCACCAGCATGCTAATGACGTTGATTATAATCGTATCTCAGAGATATACATTCCTCGTTCTCGTTCATTTGGGAAGAGTCAAATTTTATTTCGTGATTATACAAATCGAAAAGAAATTGAATTATTGCTATTAGAGTTATTAGATGATATATGCTTTCGTTTACGAATGCATCACGTAGTCGCTCAAACGGTTCATTTATACATTGGTTATAGCACATAAAGGGGTAGAGGATTTTCAAGACAAAAAAATGGTAAGAGATTCCAACTTAAGCCAAGATATTTCCCCCTATTGTTTAACAATCTTACATACATATGACAACGGAATACCTATCCGCTCTATTGGCATTTCACTATCGAATACAAACATTCAACAAGAAGAACAAATAAGTTTGTTTGAGGATAGCAATCAGCGCGAAAAAGCATATGTATTAGCCAAAACGATCGATGAGATTCGTCTTCGTTATGGGAAGAATAGTCTTCTGCGCGCTTCAAGCTCTCTCGATTATTCAACCGTTCGTTATCGAAATAGCTTAATGGGAGGACATAAATCATAAAGGAGGATGATGACATGCAAGAAGATAGAGGAATGAAAAAATGGAGGGCTTTTGCAAGCATACCTGAACAATACATAGGATTACAGGAAATTATAGATAAGCAATTAGAAATACCTAAGCCCCTTTTAACAGAAGACCAAATGGAACAGATGAATCAAGTATTGGTTGAAGCTTTATATACGAATCAAAAAGTATATCTAACCTGCTACAAGCATGGAAAACACATCACGGAAACGGGGTTCATTCAGTTTGTTGATCCCTCTAGAGACATCTTTATGTTCACTTATGAAAACTCTAAATTAAAGAAGAAAATGAAATTAAGTGAAGTGATGAATATTCAGTTTGTCTAAACAAAAAACTATTTTTTAAAGTAGCTTTACCCTTATACAATGAATAAGGAGAAAACAGTACTTACCACTTGAAATTTGACAAAAAAATTATTTTATGCTATAATTTACAATTAATAAATTAACGTATATAATAGGATTCTCCTGGCCAGGAGAATCCTATTTTTTTGTTCTAAATTGAAGGAGCGGGTTTGCGTGAAAAAAGATGAATCCAGTTTAACTTCATTGATATCTACTTTTGGCAGAGCTTATCACAGTCAATTTAATACCCCTAAAATCTTTGACGACTACCTAGCTAAAGAGTTAATTTCGCAACAAGAGTTCAATAACATTAAAGAGAATATGATTCAAGGAATACATTTTTTCAACAAAGATATAGCACAAAAACTTAAAGGAAATGCAGAGGGAATTTTAAAGTGGATTAACCAAGTTCAACTTTCTCCAACTCCCTTGGCACGTGCTGCATATTGTGAAAAGGTATTACTACATGAAATAGAGTTAGGGTTAGAACAATATGTCATCCTTGGAGCTGGATTGGATACTTTTTGTTTTAGGCATCCAGAGTTGCAACCCCGTCTAGAGATATTTGAAATTGATCATCCTTCTACACAGCAATTTAAAAAGGCCCGCTTAAAACAAGCTAAATTCGAGATTCCGGCTAATCTTCACTTTGTTCCTATGGACTTCACTCAAACGTTCTCTTATCAACCCCTAATAGACGAAGGGTTTGGTAACAAAAAAACGTTTTTTAGTCTTCTAGGTGTTTCTTATTATTTAACGAAAGATGAAATTTCAAGCTTAATCAATCATTTATTTGCTGAAGTCCCTGCAGGAAGTTCCATTGTCTTTGATTACGGGGATGAAAACCTTTTTAAAGAAAAAGGATTCTCCAATAGAGTTGAAAACATGATAAAAATGGCTGAAGCAAGCGGAGAACCTATGAAGTCTTGTTTTTCCTACAAGGAATTAAAGCATATGTTAGAAAAATCACGGTTACTTATTTATGAACATTTATCTCCCTCTCAGATTCATGAGCTTTATTTTTCCAAACGAGGAGATTACTTATCAGCTTTTGAAACGATTCATTTTCTTCACGCTGTGAAAAGGTAAACCATCTATAAAACGAATAATGTATCTATACGAACATAAACTTAAAAGGCTCCTTTGCATATTGAGAGCAAAGGAGCCTTTTTTTGTTAAAGATGATATTTTGAAATAGATCTCTACTTTATAAGAGAAGTTTCATTTAAAGCTACACCCAAGAGTTATCCTTCGACATTGAGACGTCTAGCACTATAATAAATAGGATTCCAATAAGAACTCACTTTATAATTTGTAATTCGAACCCCTTCAGTTCTTGAAACAACAGCTATTTGTCCATTTCCAACATAGATAGCGGGAATAATACTGCTAGATTTGAAGAATACAAGATCTCCTGGTCGCAAATATTCTTCTTTTACTTCTGTTCCTTCTTGAAGCATGTTTTTCCCATAACGGGGTAAATTAATGCCTATTTGTTTATAAACATATTGAACAAATCCACTAGTATCAAATCCTTCCGGTGATGTACCTCCTGATTTGTAAGGAACATTTAGAAGATCTATCGCTTCTTTAACAGCTGGGATATCCTTAGGGATGACTAGATTTCTCACTCGTCTAATACCAGCAAATTTTTCTGTGTAGAAATTATAGGATAAGTAATTGATTCTCACTTCTGCTGAGCCTGTTCGTGAAGCATGAATCATTTGATTATTTCCTGCATATATTCCTACATGAGAAATGCCTGGACGATGTGTATTTTGGAAGAATACGAGATCACCTACTTCAATATCTTCCTTTTTAACAGGTGTACCTAGCTCCCACTGTTGTTCAGGTGCTCCAGGTAAGTAAATGCCGAGCGCCTTTTCATACACATATTTTGTGAATCCAGAACAATCGAAACCACTTGGTGTTTTACCACTTTCAACGTAAGGTGCTCCCATATATTTTAGGGCCTCACTGATTAGTGGGTCTTCACGATCAATGTCCCGAACCTCTGTTATTCGTTTAGCTCCATAAAAACGGGGATTCCAATAGGAAGAATCTTCAAAATCAATTAGAGTTATGCCTTTTGTAGACGAACTATAAATCATTCTTCCCTTTCCTACATAAAAAGCTGTTGTCGTAATATTTCCTGTATCAGCGTTTTTAAAGAAAAGAACGTCGCCAGGCTGAAGATTTTCCTTTGATATGTCTTCTCCTAAACTCCATTGTTCACTAGAGTTACCCGGAATTTTGAGATGGAGAGCTTGATCAAATACATACTGAACGAATCTTGCCGAATTAAACCCCTCCTCAGGTGTCTTTCCATTGCTTGAGTAACCAACTCCAAGGTACTTCATCGCTTCTTTTAAGAGAGGAGATTCAACTTGATAAAGATTGTTAGGATCAAGTCGTTTAGCTCCAATATACTTATTAGCGTAGTAGCCTCCCTCTGTTAACTCAGCTTTTATAACCCCTTTTGAGACGGAACTAATGATTATTTCATTATTACCATTATAAATACCAACACTTGTGACATTTTCTGTATTTTCCCCTTTAAAAAAGACAAGGTCACCAGCCTGGAGATTTTCCTTTTCTACATCTTCACCAAGCTCGAATTGTTCTCTTGGATACAGAGGTAACTCCACACCTTTAGCTTCTTTAAAAACATATTGAACTAGCCCACCCGTGCTGAATCCTTGATTGGGTTCTTGACCGTCTGTAAGATAAGAAACCCCCAGATACTTTTGAGCTGTTTCTGAAACACTTTGTTCTTCATTCGCAAAAGCTGGATTGGGGAGGAAAATGAATAGACAAAAGATGCCTAAAAATAAACATGCATGAAACCATTTTGACAAATCTCTCACTCCTTCGTTTTTTACCTCTCCATTATTCCGTCAATCGTATTTGGATACAATAGTTAAAATCGCCTGTTTTTTGTAAATTAGTTAATGTAAGTGCTCTTCAGGAAGACAATTACCTATAAGTGATTATCCTTAATACAAGTAAAAGAAAGAGTATAATGACCTATAGGCTAAATTTAGCGATAGTGAAAAAAGTTGGTTTCTTTTAAATTTTGTAGGGACAGATACCCTTTTATAGAATGAATAGAAATATCTAATACTCTTTATAATTCGAAGTCTTTTACACGATCGTGCAATGCGGTAGTTTAACAAAAGCTGCAGAGATATTAAAGTTAACACAGCCTGGCATAAGTCACGCGATTACGAGTCTTGAAAATGAGTTAGGCTTTTCTTTAATTACTAGAAATCGGTCAGGTATTCATTTAACACATAATGGTGAACATATGCTTCCATATATTCGTGATATTTTGACCTTAAATAATACAATTAAGCAGGAAGCTGCAGCAATAAATGGATTTAGAAGTTGGAGTAGTAAGAGTAGGCTCATTTACTAGTGTTGCCACTCAATGGTTGCCCTATATCATAAAAGAGTTTCAAGATGATTATGAGGGTATTGAAGTAAAATTACTTGAAGGGGATTATTCTACATTAGAACAGTGGATTTCAACAGGCATAATTGATTGTAGTTTCCTTGTTTCACCTTCATCTAAGTCTTTTGAATTTCAACCGTTGAAAAAAGATAAAATGGTTTGTATCCTGTCAAACGAGCACCCTCTTTCTAGACAAGATAAAATCTCTTTTGAACAAATAGAAAGAGAACCCCTCATCATGCCTAAAGAATCTTGGGATAACGAGACACGTCAGATTTTCCGGGAAAATAACATCAAGCCCAAGGTGAAATTTGAAGTTTCCGATGATCAAGCAATTATGGCGATGGTGCAAAATAATTTAGGTATTAGTGTCCGCCCAGAAATGACGCTAACTCATATTCCCGATAATGTACATGTTGCTAAGTTAGAGAAAGATTGTTTTCGGCTTATCGGTATTGCTGCTAAGCCTAACAGTTCTCCCGCAACTAAAATATTTATCAAGTATGTTTATTCATGGGTAGAAGAACATCATTTTTTAGATATTTGATTTTATAGATACTAATAGTTGTACTTCTTCTTAGGAAAGGAACCTAACGTTATTACCATATTTTTTATAACTAAATTAAGTGAAAAGCACGATCACTACGTCCTTAATATTTATTTAAAAGCTCGTGACGTTTTTCAATACGCTTTTCAATCCTTTCTAAAGCTTGCTTATCTTGAAGTAATGCCTCCTTGTTTTCTTTTACTAATTCTCTAAACGTCTTTTTATTTTTAAGTTGTCTATTTATCATCTCAGTCTCCTTATGTTTTATAGAAAATGATTATGAAATCATAACTTTAGGATTACCTGTTTTATTAGCCTCATAAAGAGAAGATTTAACAAATTTCCTTTATTTCAAATAAAGAAATAGAATAGATTTGCTGATTTTTATCTTTTATAAAAAGGGTTTGTTTATACAAGTCTAGCTGGTGAACCTCCCCTTTACACGTTTGTAGGAGTCCATTTCTACAATAAATAACTGTAAGTGAATGTTTGCTCGTGAGTTTTTTTAAAAACATCTATATCTCTCCTTCTTGTTGCATCAGTCATCAGCGTTTTAATTCTAGATCTCTTTAAACAAATTATATTTTTAAGAGCCTGTTTTATCATTAGACTGTATGTAAGCTTTTTCTAAGGATTCTTTCTACATTGTGACTGAAGCACTCAAAAATAAGTTATGAAAGTACAAAACACAAAGAAAATTCTAAATAATGATTCTTCAGCATAATTAATTGCATTTCTAGTAGGTCTGTGTAAAAATAAGCATTTCGAAAAGGGTTTATTCTGCTTGATTGTTAGACCAAAAAGTGAAGAAATTACTCACACTGAATATGAAATAGCAATACTAAAGTTGGAAATACAGGAGTTGATATAGATGATTACAGCTGAGAAAAACATAGTGAAGTTTAAAGCAAAAGATGGACGTGAGGTGACTATTCGTCCTGCGCAAGCAAGTGATGCAGAGCACATTACAACAGCAGTCAGAGAAATTATTGAAGCTGGGGAATTCATTCAAAAAGATGAACCACGTACAATTCAAGAAGAGCAAAATTTCATTGCGAAAGTAGAAAAGAACAATCATATGTACGTTGTAGCCGAAGTAGAAGGTGAAGTGCTAGGTATTGCTCGTGTTCTAAGAGGCGAAATTAAGATGAAGCGTCATACAGGTCTCTTCCGTACATGGCTGATTTCTAAAGCACAAGGAATGGGGATTGGCAAGCAATTTATGAACTATACACTAAATTGGTGTAAAGAAAATAATCTTCATAAACTATCCTTAACCGTTTTTGCTTCTAATGAAGTAGCATATCAATTATATAAAAAAGTTGGGTTTGAACAAGAAGGTATTATGAAAGAACAAGCTTATTTTCATAATGAATATGTAGATGAAATTTATATGTCTATCTTCTTTTCCTAAATGAAAAAGACCTATTTTAATCAATTTATAAAGAAGACCCTTACGTTAAGGGTCTTCTGGCTATTTAAGAGGAAAATTGAGAAAAAAAGTCTTTCAATGCCCTATAGTTTTCTTGTTCAATGGTTTCATAGAAACGTCGAACTAATTCTTTATTTACTTGGACTGACGTTTTTATTTCTTCTTCCCCTTGTCTTAAAAGATGTATTCTTCTCCATCCTCTGGAACTTCAACACGAGAAGACATACCTTTATCTTGAATAAAGCTGTGTAAATCTTCACGAGACAATCCCCAGTGGTTGACAGCTTCCATGTGAACGACAACAATTTGAGCGTTCGGTGCTGCTTTGTATACTTCGTAGATATCCGCTTTTCCCATAACAAGAGAACCACCTTCAAAGAATTGATTATCGCCCCCGTTGACTACAATGATTTCTGGGTTATGCTTATCAATCTCTTCTTGAATTGCGTCATACCATACTGTATCTCCTGCTACATATAATGTTTTCTCACTTGAATGTTTAAAAACAACTCCACATACTAAACCTGCAAGCTTTAAGATTTCTCCTCTTCCGTGCTCGCCTTTTGTTTTGACTAATTGAATACCTTCAAAGACTGTATCCTCTGTTAATACCTCTATATTTTGAAAACCAGCATTTTTAACTTCGTTTGCATCTTCTTCATTTTGCACAAACATTTTAATGTTTTTTGGTAGCACTTCTTTTGCCACTTCATCAAAGTGATCTAAATGAAGATGAGTTAAAATGACTGCATCAATTCCATTTATAATGTCGTCAACAGATGTTGGTAAGCTTACTAAAGGATTCTTTTGATCTTGTCTTGGTGAATTTGGGAAAGGAGGGTATGTTCCTTTCTCAGCTAACATTGGATCGATTAAGAATTTTTTATTTGCATATTCTACAACTAGTGTTGCATTTCGAATGTGTTTAATATTCATGGTTACTAACTCCTTTTTTTTAATATACGGATAGTTTATACTAGGGACACATAGCAAATACAGGGATTAAATCAAGTCTTTTGGCCGTTCCACTTGATTTTTGAAAGGATTTGAATACATGTTAGATCATACAGATATACGTATATTAGAAGAACTGTCTAAGAACAGCCGAATCAAGATGAAAGAGTTAGGTGAGAAAGTTCATTTGACAGGACAAGCAGCCGCTTCTAGAGTAGCTAAATTAGAAGATAGCGGTGTGATTGAAGGATATACCATCAAAGTAAATGAAGTGAAAATGGGATACTTTGTTCATGCATTAATCAATATTTATACTAAAGATACTCACCATCAACCATATCTCTCTTTTGTAAAGAAGCAAGAAAAATATGTGATCAACAATTATAAAATTAGCGGAGATGGTTGTTATCTTCTCGAATGTAAATTCTCATCTAATGAATCATTAGATCAGTTTCTTATTGAATTAAACAAACATGTTAACTATAAATTATCAATTGTTGTTAATAAACAATAGATAATTTATTACTACAGAATTTTTTGCTAAAAAGAGAACGTGAATGTATATTCGAAGAAATAAGAGGTATAAAGACTTCTTTAGTCCATAAGCTATAATCTAAAAAAATGATATAGAGCCTGTTAATTTCATTTATGTAATATAACCCTAACATTTATTTATTATAATTAAGAATTTTAATAGACGTCTTATAAATAGTTACTATTAAACTAATAGAGGTGTTGTCTCCAATCTAGACTCGGAAACAACACCTCTATTCATAGAAAACCAAGAAATAGTTACCATAAGACAAAGAAAAAGAGTAAACAATCACGTACGTTTATGTATTGATATCAATCTTTTGGATTAATCATAGCTAACACTTGATGATCTCTCCACTTTCCATTTACCTTAAGGTTTTGTCTAGCAATTCCTTCTTTATGGAAGCCTGCTTTTTCTAGTACACGTATAGAACCAATATTATGAGGTTGTACTCCAGCTTCTATTCGATGTAACTTCAATTCATCAAATGCATAGTTTACAATTAACTTGGTAGCCTCAGTTGTAAGTCCTCTGCCATTATATTTTCCGTCTAAAAAATAGCCAATAACAGCACTTTGAGATGACCCTCGGATAATATGAAAAAGATTAATCGTCCCTACTAGTTTGTCCTCATCATTTTCAAAAATACCAAAATAATAGTCTTGATCTTGTTTTACATGTTCAGCAGCTTCTTTAATTCTTTTCACTTGACCTTCAATCGTATAGAACTCACAGCTGCGAGTCATGGCAAACTGCTCAAAAAAATCGCGGTTCTCTTTTTGCAAGCCCAGCAGTGATTGAGCATCATCAGCTATTATACGTAATTGTTCTCTTTCTTCTGTTGCCGCTTCTAGAGAATTATGAAGTAAAGTATTGATAAGTTTAATTATATAATCACTACTAACAAGCGCATGTTCTCTAATACGTTTTGTTGCAAAAGTATGTGCAGAGAATCAACATCGTCTATAATTCTTTTTTTAGATCTACTGTAAGAGAATTTGTTTTTCCTTCTCTGCTCGCTTTCATATTTATTCCATGAGTATTCATTAACATCCACTGAATACACCTTCTACCCTAGGCATTATTTTCACCGTATTTAATATAGTAGGCCTAAATATATATAATAGATTTATATAGAAAGCATTACATCTCAAAAAAACGATGTCTTTCAACTTTACAAACTCTAAGCGAGAAATTTTTGTACCATTCCCTTTTCCCTTTATCTTGCGCTACCTTATGTGCCGAGTTTTCTTTCCAAGCTTTTATGGATTCTAGGGAATCCCAATAAGAGATTGTAATCCCTAACTCTTGATCTCTAGCGCTTTCTATCCCTAAGAAGCCTTTCTGCTTAGAAGCCAGTTCGACCATTTTGTTTGACATTACTTCATACCCTTTATCCCCTTCAGTCCGCTGTGAAGTGAAAATCACTGCAAAATAAGGTGGTTCAATATTTCGAGCTGCGCCAACCATATATTTTTCCCCCTTGAAAAGTTCAATATAATGAAGCATCCTATATATTTATACAAAATAAATTCATAAAAGATTCATAATGGCCAATCAGAGCTTAGAGTGCCTTTGTAGGAGTGCCTTGATGAAAGATCATTTGCCACTGTTCGCCTGTTAACTTCCAAATAGAACTGCGTAAAGAATATTGCATAGAATCATGTTTAAGTAATCTAAATGTTGTTAAAACAACATGAGGTGCTAATAGCTTAATCTCAAAATCTGTTATTGTCATCTCGCCTACAGTCTCTTCATTAGGAAGGCTACCTATCGTTATTTCTTTATTAAAAACACGTCCTGAACTTCCAAACTCCACAAAGTCATGTGCTAAAAGCTCCTCTAACTCTATAACAGATTTGCGCACGTCTGATTGTAGCAATTTTTCTTCAAGAACATAAAGATGTTCTTTTAGTTCTATCTCTTTCATTGAACACTCTCCCTTCATTAAGTTATTATACGGAAAATAATACCACATGCTGTAAAATAGAATGGGACCATTGATTGTATACTAGAATAGGAGATTCTTGTTATGAACAAATCATATTATTCCGTTTTAATTAGTCAAGCAACGACTAACTTAGGCTTTTCTTTATATACAATGACAGTTATCTTATTTCTTCATCATCTAACCGATTCCACATTTCTCACATCTCTCGTTACGCTGGTGAGTATACTTGCTCGTATGTTAGGAAGCACTGTGCTTCCTCTGTTTTCTACTAAGCTTCATTTTTGTTCTCTTCTTCTACTGTCACAAATCATGCAGTTCACTTTCTTACTGATTTTATTGTTTTTATTTACTGAAAAGAATTCACCATCCCTAATTTTCCTAACCTTTTCAATCATTATGGTTGTTTCATTTTTTAATGGCTGGTTCTCCCCTTTGAAAACAACGATGATTAGAGTTATTGTACCATCTGAAAGTAGAGTAAAAGCTAATAGCTTATTATCTACAGTTGATCAAACATTTCAATTCATTGGCTGGTCATTTGGTGGATTTCTATTAGCTTTTTTAGGAAAAGGATCTACATTAATAATTACATTATTTTTAATCCTTATTTCGATGATCTTGCTCTTATGTATAGGAACCGTCTATAAAAGTTCTCATACCCTTAAACAGGAGTCAGTCACTTTTAGTTTATTCAATGGATGGCACTATCTTTTTAACGATAAAAAGCTAAGAGTGCTCATCATTATGGACTTAATAGAGTCTTGGGCAGGGATGATATGGATAGGTGCTATATCCTTAGCATTTGTACAAGAAGCTTTGCATAAAGGAGAAACATGGTGGGGATATATTAACGGAGCGTACTATCTAGGAAGTATGATTGGTGGGTTTGTTATATATCGCATGCCTATTAAGCTAAATAAGAATTTGATGCTTCTCATGCTATTAGGAGCTACTTCATTTGGATTTCTCACCCTTTTATATGGGAGTGTATCTAGTCCCATTCTCGCCCTTATCCTAATTCTCTTTATGGGCCCCTCCTATATTCTCAGAGATTTATGCCAAGAAACAATTTTTCAAAATGCTGCTGATGAGCATACTTTAACAAAAATAATGGCAGCACGATCAACACTCATACAGTTCATTTTTCTCTTAGCCATTATAGGAACAGGTCTAATTGCTGAAATATTTGGTGCCCGTTTCGTGTATTTAGTAGCAGGTATCTTGTTATTAGCATCTGTTATATATGGATTTTCTCACTTTTGGTTTCAATCGAACCGTGCTAATGCGAAGAAAGAGTTAGATTATTAGGGGCGTTCTTTAGTAAAGACTCTAATTAAACTATATACAAATGAAGCCAAAAACTTCTCCTGTTTAGAGAAGTTTTGGCCATATCAATTTTATAAAAGAAACGCTAAATTCAATTTTCTAATACTCCCCTTTAGTTGATGAATTTCCAATGAATCGATTTAATCCTCTCTTATATTCTTCTATCTCACTACTACCTGTAACAGGATCAATCTGTTCTAAGGAGGAAAGAGAGCTGTTAATGATAAATTTACGAGGTGAAGCGTTATCCTGTAATACTTCATCATAAATAAATGTAATAAATTCTAAACACTCTTTCTGTTTCATTTCGTCCGCAACATTGTTCTTCACAAAACGTTTCAACGCTGTTGTTACACGGATAAATTCAGTTGAAGAGTGCTCGTCCCTTCGCTCTTCAAATAAAGAAGCGATTACCTCTTCATTAAACAAGGGACCTTGATTCCCAATGCCTTTTTCCATCATTTCTCTAGTATATTCCATGCAATAATAAACAGCATGTTCAATTGTTAAAGAGGTGTTTAACATTTTATTTGTTCTAAGAACATTGTTAAGCATCCCATCAAATAACACAGCTCCATCAAATAATTGGGGATAGTCTGCTTTTGGGAAGATTTGTTGAAATCGTTTATATATCCAATTTAAAGTTGAGATTTTCAGTTCTTCTATATAATGAAAAATCTTTCTTTCGTTCAAGACTAATGTTGTTTCAATAATCTTAGATATGTTATTTTCCGCTATAAAATGCATCATAAAAATCATTTGTTTCTCAAACATGTGACAATCACTATGGGTATATTCATCCGCTAATTTTTCACGTTGTACGATCATCGATTCTTGTAAAGTAGACAGCAATGATAATAAAAGTTCACTTTTAGATGAAAAGTATTTATAAAATGTTCCTTTTGAAATACCACTTCGTTCTAGAATGTCTTGGATGGAAGTATCAAGATATCCTTTTTCTATAAAAAGCTTGTGTGCTTCTTCTAAAATGTCTTGTTGTTTCTTGTTCATCTTATGACTCCTTTATACATACGTTCTCTTCTATTTAATATATCTCATGTAGCTTTTACATTATAGAATTTTTCTTATCTCTTGATGAATGAATAAAAATAATTATATACTTGTAATACAATAATTATACTACTAGTATAAAATTGGACTATCGGTATAATTAAAATTTTTAATTTTTATACTTATAAAGAGATTACAAAAGAAGCATGTAGAAAAACAAGGAGCTCTGCTAGATGATGCTCTATGAAAGGAAGATTATGATGGAGAATTCAAATCAACGTTTACCCGAAAAAGAAGTATTAGGCTTACTTAGTGGCAAGAATGGTGAAGATCCATTTCCTTTATTCGCCCAACTTCGAGAAATAGGGCCTGTTATCTCTATTCCATCTCCACTACCTGGTACAAATCATCAAGCATGGATGGTTACACGTATGGAAGAAGCCATGCAGCTATTAAAAGATCATACTCACTTCACTGTGGACCAAAGTACAATTGAAGGCCAAGTGGATATTCGGAAAGGTAACAGTGACGCCTCTGCTCCTCCTACCTTTTTAACTGGAAAATCAATGCTTTCCGTTGACAATCCTGATCATAAACGATTGCGTAGACTTGTATCAAAAGCTTTTACACCACGTTATATGGAAAGCTTGCGTCCTCGCGTCCAGAAAATTGCTGATGAATTGCTTGATCAAGTTATCGATAAAGGTGAAATGGATATTGTGAAAGACTACGCTTATCCGTTACCAATTAACGTGATTTCTGACATGCTTGGCGTGCCTCAAGCAGATCAAGGAAAAATTCACAAATGGTCTTCAGCCATTGCACATGGTTTAGGGCTAGGAAGAAAAGAACCAGGAGTTGCAGAACAAATAAAAGCTTTCGGCGAATATATCGCAAAGCTTGTCGAAGACAAGCGTCACCATCCTAGCGATGACTTAATTAGTCAGCTGATTGCGATTGAAGAAGAGGGAGATAAACTTAGCATAGAAGAGCTTCTTTCAATGATTTCTCTATTAATTTTTGCTGGACATGAGACAACTTCAAACCTGATCGCAAACGGGACTTTAATATTACTAGATCGCCCAGATCAGCTTGAAAAGCTTAAGAAAGATGCTAACTTAGTTCCCTCAGCTGTAGAGGAATTGCTTACCTGCCACAATAGCAGGACCTCGCTTTGCTACTGAAGATATTGAATTTGCGGGGCAGCAAATTACTAAAGGAGACATGGTTATTCCAATATTAAAATCAGCAAACCGAGATGAACTCAAATTTGCAGATTCAGAAGATCTCGATGTGACACGCGAAATTAAACAACATCTTGCTTTTGGACATGGCATTCATTCATGCCTAGGTGCACCGTTAGCTCGTATAGAAGGAGACGTTGCATTTTCTACTCTTTTAAAACGTATGCCTAATCTACGACTCAGCGTTCCTAGAGAGAACGTTAACTGGGAGTTCACTTTAAGTTCACAAGGATTATCTTCCCTTCCTGTTGCTTTTTAATCAAAGTGGCGCAAGAAAGACACTTTAGCTAGAGATTTATGAAAAAAGCACCCTTTGTTAACAAAGGGTGCTTTTTCTTTTTTTACTGAGCTTCTCCTACAACAGAAAAGCGTTGTTTTATATGTTTTGGATTTTCAATTTCATCAACAACTGCAATGGCATAGTCCCCATAGCTGATATAGCTTTCTCCTTTATTATTTAGGATAAGCTGCTCCCCACCTATTTTATACTCACCAGTTCTCTTTCCTGTTGGATCAAAAAAAGCAGCTGGACTAAGGTGAGTCCATTTTACATCTTCAGTCTTTTTGAATTCCTCTAAGCTTTTCCCCATATTTGTAGCTGTTGGAAGATATGCTTCAGGAAAATCAGGAGTGTCAAATAAGCGCGTTTTTTCTTCCTTATCAACATAAAGACTGCCCGCTCCACCAACAACAATTACTCTTGTATCTGTTCCTTTTAGAGCTTCTATTAATACTCGGCCTGCTTCAATATGCTGCTGTTCTTCTCCATGCGGTGCGTTGAAAGCATTTACTACTACATCAAATTTTTGAAGATCTTCTTTCTTTAAGTCGAAAATATTTTTTTCTAGAACATCTACTTCTTTATTTTCTATCTTTCCCGCATTTCTTACAATCGCTGTTACTTCATGATTTCGATTTATAGCTTCTTTCAAAATTAAGTTCCCTGCTTTACCGCTTGCTCCGATAATACCAATCTTCATCTTTATTCCTCCTAAAAATTTAACTTGTAACTATTTTTATTACATGTAACAATAATAATTACAAGTCCGTTTTTTGTCAATAGAAAAATCACTCCCTTCTATCCTTTCCTTCTTTTCGTGTATAATAATGCTTGTAACTTCTATCAAATGGCTAGAATATGTGCAAGGAAGGTGACTGATATGTCTATAAGCAGCCGATTCTCTGTCGGAATTCATATATTATCTCTTTTAGAACTAAACAAAGAAAACGTTAATTCCTCTGAATGGATTGCCAAAAGCGTAAATACAAACTCTGTTGTCATTCGTAAGATTATGGGGATGTTAAAAAATGCAGGATTAGTGAACGTTCGCCCTGGAGTTGCTGGAGCAGAGCTTGCCAAAGAACTTTCTGCTATTACCCTTCTTGATGTGTACAAAGCAGTGAACGTTGTGCAAGAAAATGAGCTATTTAGCGTACATGGAAATCCAAACCCAGAATGCCCTGTTGGAAAAAACATTCAAGAAGCGGTGATGCCGATCTTCACAGCTGCACAGTTAGCACTTGAAAAATCGCTCGGAAATGTAACTATTGAAGATGTTGTAAAGGATATTAAACAAAAGGCCGAAACAGAGAGCACAAATACAACATGCTAAAAATAAAAAAGCAGGAGGATAGCTTAGCTATCCTCCTGCTTTTTTAGAACATTTTATCCCTTGACACTTTCTTTCTTCATCATACCGAATACTTGCTTCCAAGACATCTTCTCACTATATTTCATAACACCTCGTTTGTATAAACGATTTGCAATAATACTTATAAGAAGTGTTGTGACGATAATAATGACAGCTCCTAAAGCAAGTTCCCATCCAGCTGCACTTCCCATTAAATAGCGACTAAACATAAGGGTTGGTGTAAGAACAGGAATGTATGAGCAAATCGTAATATAACTAGCCGTCGGATCCCCCATTGTCATGAATCCTAAAAAGAAGTTTGCAAATGAAACCAATGTTAGAGGAAAGGTAGAATTATTAATATCTTCCGTGCGTGAAACAAGTGATCCTAATGCTGCATAAATCATTCCATTTAACATGAATCCAAGTAAGAAGAACAAGATAAATAGAAGAGTAACCGAAACGGTAAAGCCGCTTACATCAATAAAACCTAAGGCCAGGCTATCTGCCCATCCCAGTGACTTAGCAACCAGGAACGAACCTAGTATAACGAGTATATTCGCAAGACCAACAAGCATATTCGAAATGATTTTTCCATACATCATTGTAATAGGTTTTACTTTTGTAATCATAATTTCCATTACGCGGCTGCTTTTTTCACCGACAATTCCATTTGCAATACCTATCCCATACACAAGGATAAACATATACATTGTGAAAACAAATACCCAGACAACCCCTGTTGGTTTATCATCTGTATCTGAATCTAATACTGTGTCTTTAATAGTAATTGGCGTTTGTAGCTCTTTTAACACATCGCCCGAAATGCCTTGTTCAGTTGAAACCTTTGCACTGTACTGCTGTTGAAGAGTGCCTTGTAACACTGTTGTAACTGAAGCTGGTGGTGTAAATTCGTAGCGCTGTTCAAGAACAGGCTTTCCTGATTGTTCTTCAATAATATAAAGAGCTTCATAATCCCCATCTTTTACACCTTGTTGTGCTTTACTAACTTGATTACCTTCTAAAAATTTAAACTTGTAATCTTCTTTTAAGTTACCTAACATTGCATTATCTGAAACTTGATATGTTGTACCTTTATTTACAATGGCAATCGTGTCTTTCTCTCCATCACTTTTAAAATGTGTAAACCCAAAAAAACCAATTATCGCTATAACAGGAATAATAATCCCGATCCAAAAACCTTTTTTCCCAAACTGCTCTTTTAAATGAAACCCAAGTACTTTTCCGAAATTCCCCATTATCTCACCTTCTCCACAAACACTTCATGAAGGGTTGGCTCAAGAAGTGTGAATTCTCGAATTGCAATACCATTTTGTTTTAAAGTGTGAAGTAGTTCTAATCCTTCGTCATCGCTTTTCACTTTTTGTTCGTAGTACAGGCCATTTTTCTCCCACTCACTAGAAAGAGGTTGATCAACCTCTGGCAAGACACGAAGATAACGATAGCCATAACTTTCTTTAATTTCTTTTACTGTTCCTTGCACAACTGGGTTTCCAGCTTTCATCATAATAATATGCTGACAAAACTGTTCAACCTTATCCATCCGATGAGAAGATAAAATAAATGTTTTACCTTTATGTACTTCTTCTTGAATGATGCGTGATAGTAAATCAGCGTTCACAGGATCAAGACCGCTAAATGGTTCGTCTAAAATGATAATATCTGGATTATGTAGGACGGTTGCGATAATCTGAACTTTTTGCTGATTTCCTTTTGAAAGCTCTCCTGCTGTACTGTTGTGATAATGAGAAATTTCAAAGCGTTCGAGCCATTCTTTAATCTTTTCTTTTGCCTGCTTGCGTTTCATGCCTTCAAGCTCTGCAAAATACAGAAGCTGCTCGCTCACTTTTGTTTTTGGATACAGTCCTCGTTCTTCTGGAAGGTATCCAAAGGTTACGTTCCGTTTAGAAAAGTTTTTCCCTTCCCAAAGTACGCTTCCCCCGTTTTTAGGAATAAGATCAAGCATCATTTTTAATGTCGTTGTTTTTCCTGCTCCATTACGCCCAAGCAAACCAAGAATCTCGCCGCGTGGTAATGTAAAGGAAAGATTGTTTACTGCCTGATTAGACCCAAAGCGTTTGCTTAATCCTTCAACTACTAACGTCATGTTTGCACCTCTCTTTTTTTAATTAATATGTTTTTAGTTTGCTATTTTTCTAATAACATACAATTTAACTTTTCATTTATCCCTCCTCTACTTTTTTACGAACAACTTCCAAAAAGGTTTCAAACCATTTCCATTTCTTTATCCTATTTTTCCTAGAAGTAATGATTTTCCCCTAGCTTTCTAACTAATTTAAAAAAAACCAATGATTGTTGCTACAAATAATACAACAAAAAAGGCAATTATAACGTACCCAATCATTTTAATGCCTTTTGGAGTGTTTTTATGACTTCCTTTGTATAGATTTCCTGTCACTTTATCTAAATGATTTTCAACATCGTTGAAAGTTTTTTTCTGTCATGCATATCTCCTCCTTTATTCTACGATAACAAACTTCCTCTACCCTTTCATACAATAATAACCATGGTTTCCAGTTACTTTTTATTGTTCTTTTCTCACTAATGTTTCATCCTCCTATAAAATAGGGAAAAGAATAGTGTAAGAACAAATGATTATACATAAAAAGGACGGATTTATAATGAAAAACAAGCCTTCGAAAAATGAATTTATTATGGCAATTCTTTTTACCATTATTATGGCGATCTCCGCCCTTTACTTCCTTATAGCACAGCAGAGTAAAAACGGTGTGATTGTTTCCCTTCTGTTCACCATCATGGGTGGTTTAATGATAAAGAAAGCCAAGAAAAATTCACATAAACCAAAAAGCAGGAAGCTTTGAATATGCTTCCTGCTTTTTGGTTTATGTGGCACAGTTTGACTTTTTTAACACTTTACTTAAACTATTTTGGAACTCAATGTTCATCTTAATTGCTGTATTTCATAAAGGTTCTCACTTTTGGAAATTTAAATTATAATAATCTTCTAAATAAAAAAATGAAATTCCTGCTTTTTTTGTCGAATGGTTAAAATTCTCTCTAGAACTGCTAAAAGAAAGGAGAACGTAAAGTGAAAGATTTATCAACACCTAATATGGATATCATTACAGGCATTCTCTATAGTACAGTGTCAGAAAATGTCCTCCGTCTTAAAGAAAGTGTTGGAGATGCAAGCGAAGCTGAAATTCATTTCAAAGGAAAAGACCATGATGAAAATAGTATTGCAGAGCTTTTAAAACATATTGCATATGTTGATCTAAGGTGGGTGTATAGATTGAAGGGTACTCTTGTTCCTCCAGAGCTAGAGAAAGAGTACGGACCTGAGTTAGACGAAAAAGGGAATCTCCCCTCTGCTGAAGGATCTTCTCTCTCCTTTCTTCTTCAACAACTAGACGCTGTTCACCAAAAATTAAAGGAAGTTTGTGTTACGTTAAAAGATGAAAATTTAACAAAGGTTGTTTCATATGAAAAAGGCGAAAAAGCAACAATTAGATGGGGACTTTGGCATATGGCAGATCATAATCGTTATCATCAAGCACATATCAACAAACTCCGTCAAATGTATAAAAGAGCATAAAGAAAAAGGCATTCACCGCCGTGAAGAGCATAAAGAAAAAGGGGAAATTCTTTACAAGAGTAAAGAGGGTTAAACAAAATAAGGGAAAGTCTTGCTACCGCTTTGTTACATTGTAAAAAAGAGTTGTAATTTGACTTTTTTGCTTGTTTTGTTTGACATCTTTATCTTATTATAAATATGTAATAAAATAAAATGATTAAAATTAACAAAAGTCATCATTTTTTTTGATGGGAGTCCAACAACAAATGGAATTTAAAGATTTACTTATTTTTAAAACACTTGCTGAAGAAGGCAACGTCACAAAAACAGCTGAAAAGCTTTGTTACGTTCAGTCGAATATTACCACTCGGATGAAGAAATTAGAACAGTCTCTAGGAGCTACACTATTTTATCGTCACTCAAAAGGAATTACGCTCACTTCAAAAGGAAGACTTCTTCTAAAAAAAGGAGAAGAAATTTTGCGGCTTGTAGAAGAAACGGAAACGTTATTAAAAGAAGAAGACAGTCCAGCAGGTCATTTAACAATTGGAGCTAATGAAACAACGGCTCTTGTGCACCTTCCCCCACTTTTGACAACGTTTAGCATGCAATATCCTGATGTTCATCTTTCTCTGCAAGTTGATTCAACCGAAAACTTAGTTGAAAGCGTTCTTTCTCACGAACTTGACGGCTCTTTTGTTGTAGGTCCTGTGCATCATATTGAAGTTGAAACTCTTCCTGTATTAAATGAAAAGCTCGTTATCATTACAAACAGTGAAGAACCTTTTAATGAAACAAATCCAAGTCATCAAACTCTTTTAACTCGCCCAAACTATGTTCATCACGCTCGTATTCATGAATGGCTAAATGGAAATGGAATTAAACCTGCAAGAACGATGGAGTTTAATACATTAGAAGCAATTATTAGCTGTGTAAAAGCAGGACTCGGGTTCTCTGTATTAACTAAATCTCTTGCAGACTATCATCGGAATGATGGATATCTTCACTATCATGAGCTTTCTGCTTCTTCCTTTCAAACCATTTTTATTTATCGAAAGGACGGACTAATTACAAAAGCATTTGATGCTTTTACAAAATCAATTGAAGCTGAATTTCTCTCTTAAAAAGCACGAATTTCTCGTGCTTTTTTTCTATGAATTATACAGGAAAGGTTTAGCGGACTTCTTCATGAAAAGCGGATGTCTTGGATGGCGCTCTTTTGTAACCCCAAGCGCGTAGAGAGGATAAGATTTTAAAAGGGTTAGGACTTTTTCATTTTGCTTCAAAAAAGCTCCATGTATTCCCCATGCAAGAACAATACGCTCTGCTCGATTAGCAGCTTGCAGCAAAAATTGTTCGTTACTTACCCCAACAGGTTCCTTTGCTTTTTTCAACATTTCAGGTGTGCTTGCTCGGTAGGAAAATAAGTTGACAACTTCAAGAGAACCATATCCCCATTCCTTTGCAAATGCAATACATCTTCTAACAGTGGGATTATCTTTTGTTTCTCCTTCTGTGCTTGGATTAAGCATAATAAAGACAACCCTTGGCTTCGTTTCGTCCCAAATACGCCAAAGGGAGTAACGGTACACTCTTGTTTCATCTAAGCTTGCGCCTGTAATCATTCTCTAACTCCTTTGCTCATTTTCTTGAAATCAGTTTACCACAAAAAAACTCCTAGTCGCTTGGACTAGGAGAAGGTAATTATTGTTTATGATGCATTGGTCGAACAGTTACTTCATTTACATTCACATTTTCCGGCTGTGATAAAGCGAAAGAAACGGCTCTTGCAATGTCCCCTGGTTCTAATGGATTGACAGTACTTTGATGATTTCTACTTATTTCTAATACTTCTTCATCTGTTGTATGGCCTGATAGTTCCGTTTCAACCATGCCTGGCGAAACGTTTGTAACGCGTACGCCTGTTTTTGCTAGTTCTTTCTCCATTCCCATTGATAGCGCCCGTACGGCATATTTTGTTGCCCCGTACACAACGTTTGAACGTGATATTTCATGCCCTGCTACAGAAGAAACGTTAACAATATGACCGCTTCCTTGTGCAATCAACTTCGGAAGCACAGCATGAATCCCATATAGGACTCCTTTAATATTCACATCAATCATTTTCTCCCATTCTTCCACCTGATCGTTTTTTAAGAATGAACGATACATAACCCCTGCGTTATTAATGAGAAAGTCAATTCGCCCAAACGCTTCTTGAGCTTTGGTCACCACATTTTCTACTTCTTCTTTTTTCGTTACATCAGCTTGCACAACAAGAGCATTGCTTTTTTCTTCAATTTTACGAGCTAAATTTTCTAACCGTTCTACACGACGAGCGGATAAAACAACTTGAACTCCTTGTTCAGCAAGCTGTAGAGCAATTGCTTCTCCAATACCACTGCTTGCGCCTGTAATAATCGCTACTTTTCCTTGTAAATTCATCTTTTGATTCCTCCTATGTATTTCTTTTCTTTTTCTTTCCCTTTATCATCTTAACGTAATCTATTCTTCAATTAAAATAAAAGAGAGCTTTAATAGCTCTCTTTTACCAGCTTGATTTCTTAACACCAGGAACCTGACCTTTATAAGCAAGCTCTCTAAATGCAATGCGTGACATTTTAAATTTGCGCAAGTATCCGCGAGGTCTTCCTGTTACTTGGCAGCGATTGTTCAAACGAGTTGGCGAAGAATCACGAGGAAGTTTCTTAAGAGCCTCATAATCCCCTTTTTCTTTTAGTTCTTTGCGAAGCTCTGCGTATTTTTCAACCATTTCTTGACGCTTTAGTTCTTTTACTACTTTTGATTTTTTAGCCATAATATTCTCCTTTCAAAAATAAAATACTCTACACAAAACGTAATCATTACGATTTAACTCCATTAGTTTAACTTATTCATTTCAAAAAATCAACTTATTCGCATCATCTGTAAAACATCATTTCTAGTTTTCAAAATGGGTCATATCCATTAGACAGTGAAGCATCTGTCATGTAGAATTGGATTATCTGTTTTTTAGCGAAAAACAAATTAATAGTCTTTTAGAAAGGTTGTTTACGCAATGACACAAAACCCTACAGGTAAAGAACGCTTTGCATTAGCGGCTTTACTTAGCTTATTAGCAATACTCGGCCCTCTTAACATCGATATGTATCTTCCAAGCTTTCCTGACATTGTGAAGGATTTGGATACAAATGCATCTCTTGTTCAATTGAGCCTAACAACCTGTCTGATCGGTCTTGCAGTCGGACAGCTCGTTGTTGGACCAATTAGCGATGCGCTTGGGCGTAAAAGACCCATGGTTGTTTCTATTATCTTATTTATTTTAGCTTCTCTTCTTTGCGCCTTCGCTCCAAACATTGTTGTGTTAATCATTGGACGTTTTCTTCAAGGTTTTACAGCTGCAGGTGGAATTGTTGCGTCTCGTGCCGTTGTTCGTGACGTATTTAGCGGTCCTGATTTAACAAAATTCTTTGCCCTTTTAATGGTAATGAATGCAATGGCGCCAATGCTTGCTCCTGTTGCAGGTGGAGCTATTTTATTACTCCCTAACGCTCACTGGAACTTTATTTTCTTCTTTTTAAGTTTACTTGGATTAATTATTGTAAGCTTCACATCTTGGAGATTAAAAGAAAGTTTACCTGTTGAAAAACGCACGAAAACATCACTAAAGAAAACTTTCCAAACATTTGGCAGTTTATCAAGAGAGCGCTCGTTCATCGGATATGCCCTAACGCTTGGTTTTGCTCACGGAGGAAGCTTTGCTTATGTATCAGGAACTCCTTTTGTATATCAAGGCATTTATAACGTTTCTCCACAAACGTTTAGTTTACTTTTTGGCGTGAATGGTATAGCCATTATTACGGGAACATTTATCGTTGGTCGCTGCGCCGGAAAGATTCGTGAGCAAACTATTCTTCGCACTGCTTTACTTATTGCATCTGTCGCGACAACCGTACTACTGATTATGACCATTGTAAAAGGTCCGTTATTTATGATTGTTGGGTCTATCTTTGTGTATATGATTACAATGGGAATGATTACAACAACGTCCTTTTCACTTGCTATTAATAAACAAGGACATCGCGCAGGAAGTGCTAGTGCCCTTCTAGGGATGATGCCTTTATTTATTGGTGCTTGCGTTGCTCCGCTCGTTGGTCTTGATGAAAGTACTGCAATCCCAATGGGAGCAATTATTTTTACTTCTACTATCATTGCGCTCTTTTCATTTTTCCAAATTGCGCGTAAGGGTGAACGTTTAGAAGAGAAAATAGCAAAACATTCTGTTACAAACTAATAAAAGCTGGGTAAATTGCCCAGCTTTTATATTTTTATTTTATATTAGTCTTTTAGAACATAGTTTAATTAAAAATATATTGTTTTTCGTTTCTTATTTACTAACACCAGACACTGAAATCGTTGCTTTTCCCCTTTTTTCTTATGAGATTAATAGTTCTTTCAACTGATTTACCATCCTATAAAGCCTTTCTCATCTCCTTCATATCCCGTGCAATAATACCTAAAAGAGAAAAAAATGAGGTACCATGCTGTTCTTCCTTCATACATTCCCTTCTTATCGTTCAATGCTACTAGCTTCAATGCCCTTTCTTGTGCTATACTTCCTTTGTGCATAGTAGAGATTAAAATTGGAGGAATCCTATGTTATCAGTAAATAATATTGGCTTGCGCTTTGGTGATCGCAAGTTATTTGAAGATGTTACGATTAAATTTACGCCAGGAAACTGCTACGGGCTAATTGGGGCTAACGGAGCTGGAAAATCTACTTTCTTGAAGATTTTATCTGGTGAACTTGAAGCCCAAACTGGCGATGTTCATATGAATCCAGGTGAACGCTTAGCTGTTCTTAAGCAGAATCACTTTGAATATGAAGAACATGAAGTTCTTCAAGTTGTTATTATGGGACATGAGCGTCTGTATCAAATTATGAAAGAAAAAGATGCTATTTATATGAAAGAAGACTTCTCTGATGAAGACGGCATTAAAGCAGCTGAACTTGAAGGGGAATTTGCTGAGCTTAACGGTTGGGAAGCAGAATCAGAAGCAGCAATCCTTTTAAAAGGACTTGGCATTTCTGAAGATCTTCATACAAAGAAAATGGAAGACCTTACAGGAGCTGAAAAAGTAAAAGTCTTATTAGCTCAAGCTCTATTTGGCAAACCTGACGTTCTTCTTCTTGATGAGCCTACAAACCATCTTGATATTAAGGCTATTCAATGGCTTGAAGACTTTCTTATTAACTTTGAAAATACCGTTATCGTTGTTTCCCATGACCGTCACTTCTTAAACCAAGTTTGTACACATATCGCAGATCTTGACTTTGCAAAAATTCAAATCTATGTTGGAAACTACGACTTCTGGTATGAATCAAGTCAGCTTGCAGCAAAATTAACGCAAGAAGCAAATAAGAAAAAAGAAGAAAAAATTAAAGAGCTTCAAAATTTCGTTGCTCGTTTTAGCGCTAATGCATCGAAATCGAAACAAGCAACATCTCGTAAGAAAATGCTTGAGAAAATCACGCTTGATGACATTCAGCCATCTTCTCGCCGCTATCCTTACGTTCAATTTACACCAGAGCGTGAAATCGGAAATGACCTTTTACGTGTAGAAGGTCTATCTAAAACAATTGATGGTGTGAAAGTGTTAAACAACGTAAGCTTTATTATGAACAAAGACGATAAAATTGCGCTTGTTGGTCATAATGAACTTGCTAAAACAACGCTTTTCAAAATTCTAACAGGTGAAATGGAAGCTGATGAAGGAACGTTCAAATGGGGAATTACAACTTCTCAATCTTACTTCCCGAAAGACAATGCGCCTTATTTTGAAGGAAATGATTTAACGCTTGTTGACTGGCTTCGTCAATACTCACCAGATGACCAAACAGAAACATTCCTACGTGGATTCTTAGGTCGTATGCTCTTCTCTGGTGAAGAAGCGATGAAGAAAGCTAGCGTTCTTTCAGGAGGAGAAAAAGTTCGCTGTATGCTTTCTAAAATGATGCTAAGCAATGCGAACGTTCTACTGCTTGATGAACCAACAAACCACTTAGACCTTGAATCTATTACATCATTAAATAACGGACTTATTAACTTCAAAGGATCGCTTATTTTCGCTTCACATGACCATCAGTTTATTCAAACAATTGCAAACCGCATTATTGAATTAACGCCAAACGGTCTTGTTGATAAAGAAATGACATATGATGAATATTTAGCAGATCCTGATGTACAAAAGAAATTAGCTCAACAGCAATAAATAAAAAAGCTTGTAGCACAGTGCTACAAGCTTTTTTATGTACGAAAGTAAATAAACTTCTTCTTCAACACATATAAGATATTAAAACAAAGCACACTAATGGTAAAAATGGTCGGAAGTATTGTTTTTAAGAACGGCAGCTGAATAAAAAAGGTAACCAAGAAAGGATCACTTACCATCATCATTGTTGCACTATACGTTAAAATAAGAGATCCTGCTGTAATGAGTAATGGATAGCTTCCCATAAGCTGAGCAATGTGAGTACTTCCCCACACAAGAAAAACAATGCTAATCATAATAGATCCAATCATAAGAGGAAAATTACCTTTTGCAAGCATTGTAATGGACAATACGTTATCTAACCCAATAACAACGTTAGAAAGCAAAATCACAAAAAGTGCTTTTCTGACTGTCTTACTTTTTTTATCTTCTCCATCGTCCATCTGTTCTGCTGATGTTAACAATTTCACAGCTGTAACAATAAGTAGAATCCCCCCTACTAACTTCATAAAAGGGAAATGAAGGAGGACGCTTGCTAAGCTTGCTAAAACAACGTAAATGATACTAATTCCGCACGTTCCGTAAATAAACACTTTGCGCCGCTGCACGTCTGATAAATGGCGGCTTGCCATTCCAATAATAAGAGCATTATCCCCGCTTAAAATAAGGTTTATAAACACAATCTCAACGAGTGTTAACAAAGTTTCCAACCGCTTTTCAGCTCCTGCCTGTCCGCTTTTTATCTACTATATGAACAGCCAAGAAAGTTTATCCCCTTTAAAACACGAAAAAGCTGCCGAGAAAATTTCTCGACAGCTTTTATATCATTAAAACAGCTTACTTTTGAACGTTAGCTGCTTGTGGTCCACGGTTACCTTCAACGATTTCGAAAGAAACTTCTTGACCTTCTTCTAAAGTTTTGAAGCCTTCGCCTTGAATAGCAGAGAAGTGAACGAATACATCGTCTTGACCTTCAACTTCGATGAAACCGAAACCTTTTTCTGCATTAAACCATTTTACTTTACCTTGTAACATGTTATTTCCTCCTACTGCACAACATATGTGTACAAATATATTACTATTCTTGCCCTTGCCACATATAATACTTCAAGACAAAAACTTTTTTCGAAATGTTTATTCTATCCATACATATAGCGAACAAAAATAATTATCTCTAATGTATCAGGTTTTTAAGCATGTTGCAATAGTTTTGCACAAATTTTCTCTTTAGAAAGCGTTTTATATGGAATTAAAATACATTTTATCCTTTTAAAGGTTCTTACTATATTCAGAGGATGCTTCTTCTAATGCATCAATGAATTTATAATAAACAGTACTTTTATTTTCAATATTTCCTCTCGACCAATCGTTATTTTCAAAAAAAGAACGTCTGACAGAAGAAGAAATCTCAAGCTGAACACCTTGTTTTAATAGCGTATCATTTACGATATTTTTAGGTTCTTCTCCTCTTAGATCTGCTCTAGGTTCTTCAGTACGGAATCCATATTTAGTAAGCGCTTTCTTTACTTCGTATTTATATAGCTCATTCCTTCCTCCCACATATATAATTTTTTCCTCACTTGAAAAGCCGTGTAAAGAAATCATTGTTTGAGAATGCCTTGCAAGTGTTCTTGCGATAGGCTCATCAAATTTCACCGATGTAATATGAAGAATTCCATTATCTTGTGATTTAATTCCTTCAAACATATAGTAAGAATAGTTACCTCTTGAGACTAAACCTTCAACAACTTCTGATGTACCAATTTCAATTCGCCCACCGTGAATCGCAAAAACAGCAATACTTGTATCTCTGTTTTCGTAGCGAATGCGGTAATCAACTCCTTCTTTCTCTACCTCTTTTAACTGCTCATAGCTCTCATACCCTCCTGAGTTTTGAGAGATGGCTTTTGTTCCGGAATCCAGTTCAATAGGATGAAAAAGCGAAACAAAAAGATTTACAATAAGCATGATCAACATAAGATTTTCTCTCCTCTAAAAACAAAATAGGAACATGACATTTTGTTTATCGGTAGGTAGAAAGTAATGTTTATCTTTTAGACCTTTTTGTCCATATTCTTTAATATATCCACAACTGTTTTCTTATTTATATATGCATCATTTTATTTTCAACCACAAAAAACTCGTTTGTTTTAAACAAACGAGTTTAAGAAAAGCACTTTTCTTGTTCTTCATTTCTAGCTAATAGTTTCTGAAGCTCTTCTTCTTCAAGATGATGAAGATTTTTTCCACTTTGTCCTTGATAAATCCCCTTACTTATTAACCGATAAATCAAAATTGACTGAATCGTAATTTGTTCCATTTTGATTCCCCCTGGCTCTTTGTTATATCTACTATAACAAACCCTAACAAGGATTTCTCTGTATATGTGAGGTTTTCTAACATAACCTTATAAGTGTGGCATAACTCTCGTGAAAAATTGCTGATAATCTTGAATATGAAAATCTGCTTCAAGATAAGCGTTTTGGAACGCACATGTCTTAATCCCAATTTCTCGCCCTGGCTGAAGATCAAGTTCACGATCGCCAATCACTAAATCAATATGATATAAGTTATGTAAATAACGGTATGATTGAGGATCTGGCTTTCGATTATAGCCGTCATCAAGTGTAATAATCTCTGTAAAGTAATGCTTTAACTTGTAGTGTGTTAAAATATCCACTGCTGACTTTTTAGCTTTATGAGTCACAATAACGTTACAAGAAGCGGCCTTTAGCACCTCTTCAACGTGAGCAAACGGAGGCTTTTCTCGAACGTCAAGCTCGCTTTCTTGTTGATGAAATATTTTATCAAACTCCTCTTTTCCAACCCCAAAATAGTCCATTGCATGAAGCGAAGATACTTTTAATTTTTCGAGCACTTCTTCATCGCTTACATGCTTATCGTTTATTAAACGTTTAAAAGTCGGAACAATAGTCGGATATGTATCAAAAATGGTTCCATCAAAATCCCATAGAATATTCATTTCAGTTCCCCCTTACATTTATCGTATCACAACAACGCGAAAAAGCAGAGCAATCCCCTTACTGCTCTGCTTTCTTCTCTATATGTGAACCCCTTTTATTTAACCCTTAAAACACTCCCATTAGACAGGTAAGTTTGTAACGCCCATCAAATAATGATCAACGCTCTTCGCTACGCCACGTCCTTCATTAATTGCCCAAACAATTAAACTTTGACCACGACGTGCATCACCTGCAGCAAAAACGCCATCAACGTTTGTCTCATATGTGCCGTATTCTGCTTTAACACGGTTACGTTCAACTTCTACTCCAAATTGAGAAAGAAGCGGCATTTCTGTTCCTTCAAATCCAATTGCAACGAATACAAGCTGTGCAGGCCATACTTTTTCAGTTCCTGGAATTTCATTGAAAACAAATTTTCCGTTTTCAATTACTTTCTCCATTGCCACTGTATGCACTTCTTTTAAGTTGCCTTCTTCATCTCCCACAAACTTTTTCGTTTGGATGAGATATTCACGAGGATCTTTTCCTAGAGATGCTTGTGCTTCTTCATGAGCATAATCAAGCGCAAATGTAAGCGGTGATTGTGGCCACGGATTATCAAGTGAGCGATCATTTGGTAAAATTGGATGTTTACCAAACTGAGCTAAGCTATTACAGCCTTGACGCACAGCTGTTGCGATACAGTCAGCACCAGTATCCCCGCCACCGATTACAATAACGTCTTTTCCTTTTGCATCAAAGGCTTCATCAAAATCTGAACCGTTTAACACTTGCTTTGTTGAATGTGTTAAGTAGTCCATTGCAAGATGAACTCCTTTTAATTCGCGTCCTTCCATTACAAGATCACGCTGTTTTTGCGCTCCCGTACAGAGAATAACAGCATCATATTCTTCTTTCAGCTGCTCTGCTGTAATGTCTTTCCCGATCTCTGTATTTGTCACAAAATCAATGCCTTCTTGGCGAAGTAAGTTAACGCGACGTTCTACAACTTCCTTTTCAAGCTTCATGCTTGGGATACCGTATATTAAAAGGCCGCCGATACGATCTGCACGTTCATATACTGTAACAGTATGACCAACTTGGTTAAGCTGGTCAGCCGCTGCTAATCCTGCTGGACCTGATCCAACAACAGCAACTCTTTTTCCTGTACGCTCGCTTGGAATACGTGGTGTAATCCACCCTTCTTGGAAGCCTTTATCAATGATTGAGCGCTCGATATTTTTAATCGCAACGGCTGGATCATTGATTGAAACTGTACAAGAGCCTTCACAAGGCGCTGGACAAACGCGCCCTGTGAACTCTGGAAAATTATTTGTTTTTAGAAGTCTGTTTAATGCTTCTTTCCATCTACCGCGGTACACAAGATCATTCCACTCTGGAATTAAGTTATGAATAGGACAGCCTGCTGTCATCCCATTTATTTCAGTTCCCATTTGGCAAAATGGTGTGCCGCAATCCATACATCGAGCGCCTTGACGACTCAACTGTTCATCTGTAAATGAGTTGGCGTACTCTTTCCAATCTCCTGTGCGTTTTTTAGGGTCGCGCTGTTTTGGTGCTTCCCGATCATACTCCATAAATCCTGTTGCTTTTCCCATAACCGTTCGCCCCCTTTATTAAGATCCGATTGTTTGAAGAGTCTCATCTACTTTTTCAGATTTGTTTGATGAGTTTGCTTTAAAGGCAGCCATAACTGCTTCATCTTTTTCCATTCCAGACGCTTTCATTGCTTCAATTGTTTGTAGCATGCGTTTGTAATCTTTCGGAATGACTTTCACAAACTTTGCAACAGACTCTTCCCAATGAGCTAAAATTTGTGTTGCTTTCACACTTCCTGTATAGTTCATATGTTTTGTTAACATTGCTTTTAGTTCTTTAATGTCTTCTTCATCTTGAAGAGTTTCAAAATACACCATTTCTTTATTTGCCGTTTGATCAAAGTGCTCAACATCATCTGGAAGAACATACGCAACGCCACCTGACATTCCAGCGCCGAAGTTTTTACCAACAGCTCCAATAATAACAGCGCGGCCTCCTGTCATGTACTCACAGCCATGATCTCCAACACCTTCAACAACAGCGTGTGCTCCGCTGTTACGAACACAGAAGCGTTCCCCAGCGCGCCCTTCAATATATGCTTCACCAGCTGTTGCTCCAATAAGTGAAACATTTCCAGCAATAACATTGTCTTCTGGCGCCTGAGCTTTTACTTCAGGAGCGCGAACGATAATTTTACCACCTGAAAGTCCTTTTCCAACGTAGTCGTTTGCATCTCCTTGTAAGTTCAGTGTCATCCCTTTTGGAACAAATGCTCCGAAACTTTGACCTGCTGAACCGTTAAAGCGAAGCGTGATCGTATCTTCTGGAAGACCTTTCTCACCAAAACGACGCGTTACTTCACTTCCCACAATAGTTCCAACAACACGGTTAACGTTGCGAATATTAAAGCTTAAATCAACTTGTGTTCTATCGTTAAGAGCACGCTCACATTTTGGTAAAATCTCAGCTACGTCAAGTGATTGATCAAGCTTATGATTTTGATATTCTGTACGCGTATGCTCTCCTTCTACTTTATAAAGAAGCTTTGTTAGATCAAGATGCTTTGCTTTCCAGTGAGATTTCGTACGTTCACTCACTTCAAGCACTTCTGTTTGACCAACCATTTCTTCCACTGTACGGAAGCCAAGCTCTGCCATAATTTCGCGTACTTCTTGTGCGATAAAACGCATGAAGTTTACGATATGATCTGGGTCGCCTAAAAACTTTTTACGAAGCTCAGGGTTTTGAGTTGCAACACCAACAGGACAAGTGTCAAGATGACACGCTCTCATCATAATACAGCCAAGAACAACAAGTGGAGCTGTTGCAAACCCGTATTCTTCTGCTCCAAATAGGGCAGCCATTACAACATCACGGCCTGTCATCAGTTTTCCATCTGTTTCTAAAATAACGCGGCTGCGAAGTTTGTTCATCATCAGCGTTTGATGCGCTTCTGTTAAGCCAAGCTCCCATGGAAGACCTGTATGCTTAATACTTGTTTTTGGTGATGCACCTGTTCCTCCATCATAACCACTGATTACAATAACATCTGCAACTGCTTTTGCAACGCCCGCTGCAATCGTTCCAACGCCTGCTTTTGATACAAGCTTTACGCTAATGCGTGCTTTTGAGTTGGCATTTTTAAGATCATGAATAAGCTGTGCTAAGTCTTCAATAGAGTAAATATCATGATGTGGCGGTGGTGAAATCAAGCTAACACCAGGCGTTGAGCCACGTACTTCAGCTACCCATGGATACACTTTTGTTCCTGGAAGCTGACCACCTTCACCAGGCTTTGCTCCTTGTGCCATTTTGATTTGAAGCTCATCTGCATTTACAAGATAGTGTGAGTTTACGCCAAATCGTCCTGATGCTACTTGTTTAATTGCACTGCGGCGGTAGTCTCCATTTTCGTCTCTTGTGAAACGTGCTGGATCTTCTCCACCTTCTCCACTGTTACTCTTTCCGCCAAGACGGTTCATTGCAATCGCTAATGTTGAATGAGCCTCTTCACTAAGAGATCCAAACGACATTGCTCCTGTTTTGAATCGTTTTACAATCGAATCAACAGACTCTACTTCATCAATTGAAATGCTTTTTCTCTTTTTATTAAATGAAAAGGCATTGCGTAAGAACGTAAGCTGTTCGTCATCTGCCATTTTCGAATATTTTTTGAAAAGTTCATAGTTTCCTGTACGACATGCATGTTGAAGCGTATGAATTGTTTGTGGATTGAATGCATGATGCTCACCATTTCGTCTCCACTGTAGTTCACTTCCAGCTTCAAGCGTTTCATCCTTATAGTTGCCAACAAATGCTGCTTCATGACGCATTTTCACTTCTTGTTCAATAACATCTAGCCCAACTCCACTAAGTTGTGATGCTGTACCTGTAAAGTAGCGGTTAATAACATCTTCTCCGATACCTACTGCTTCAAAAATTTGAGCACCTCTGTAACTTTGTACAGTTGAAACCCCTACTTTTGACATAACCTTTACAACACCTTCAGATGCCGTGTTATTGAAAGTTGCAACAGCTTTGTCATAAGAAACTTTAATAACGCCATCTTTAATTCCTTCACGAAGTGTTTCATATGCAAGGTATGGATTGATTGCATCGATTCCATAACCAATAAGAACCGCAAAATGGTGAACTTCACGAGCTTCTGCTGTTTCTGCAACTAAGCTTACAGCTGTTCTCGTTCCCTTTTCTACAAGATACTGATGAACAGCACTTCCTGCTAGGAGCGTTGGCATTGCCATATTGTGCTCATCAACGCCTCTGTCTGATAAGACAATAATTGTGTTTCCTTCTGCCATTGCTTTGTCTACTTCCCCACAAAGCGTTTCAAGCGCTTTTTCGATATCTTCTTTAAAAAGAAGTGATAGCGTTTTTGTTTTAAATTCTTTCACATTTGTTTCTTTCAAACGAGCTACTTCTTCATTTGATAAAAATGGTGCATCAAGCATAATGCGACGTGCTGCTGATTTATCAGGATGAAGAATGTTGCCTTCTTGACCTAACAGCGTCATTGTTGATGTCACAATTTCTTCTCGAATTGCGTCAATTGGCGGGTTTGTTACTTGAGCGAAAAGCTGCTTGAAATAGTTGTACAATAGATGTGAACGATTAGAAAGCACAGCAAGCGGTGTATCAAGTCCCATTGACCCAATTGGATCTTTTCCTTCTGTAACCATAGGAATAATATTTTTTGAAACTTCCTCATACGTATAACCAAATGCTTTTTGCAACTGAACTAAATTTTCGACTTTTTCTGAAACTTCAGCTTGCTCTAAGTCATTAATTTCAATCATTTGCTCGTTTAACCATTCGCGGTATGGATGCTCTGAAATCATCTCTTCCTTCAGCTCACGGTCTGAGATAATTCGTCCTTCTTCAAGGTTTAAAAGAAGCATTTTCCCTGGACTTAAACGATCTTTATATAAAACATTCTCTGGATCAACGTCAATTACGCCAACTTCAGAAGAAAGAATAAGATAATCATCTTTTGTGACATAATAACGAGCAGGACGAAGACCGTTACGATCTAAAATAGCGCCAATTTCATTTCCATCTGTAAACACGACTGCCGTTGGACCATCCCACGGCTCCATAAGACAGCTGTGATATTGGTAAAAAGCTTTTTTATCATCTTCCATATTCTCATCGCGTGCCCATGGTTCTGGAATAAGCATCATTGCAGTATGGGCAGGTTTTCTGCCAGCAAGCGTGAAAAATTCAAATGCATTGTCTAAAATAGAAGAATCACTTCCATTTATATCGAGAAGAGGCATTACTTTATCTAGGTCATCGCCAAATGCTTTTGAAATAAACTGCTGCTCACGTGCTCTCATCCAGTTAATGTTTCCACGAAGCGTATTAATTTCACCATTGTGAATTAAATAACGGTTTGGATGCGCTCTTTCCCAGCTTGGGAACGTATTTGTACTAAAGCGTGAGTGAACAAGTGAAAAACCTGATGTAAAACGCTCGTCTTTTAAATCTTTATAAAAACTAGATACTTTAGACGGTGTCATAAGCCCTTTGTATACGATCGTTTGGCTTGAAAGGCTCGCAAAATAGAACGCCGTATTTTCACCAACTTTTTCAGCACGTTTGCGAATTACATACAATTTTCGCTCAAACGGTAAGCCTTCTTCAACATTTTCATTTTTGGCAATGAAAACTTGACGAACGTATGGCTGACTTTCTCTTCCTGTTGGTCCAATGTGCGTACTGTCAACAGGCACCGTTCTCCAGCCTAATAATTGTTGTCCTTCTTCTTCGACTATTCTGTTAATTTCCGATTCATAGTGAGCGCGCTCTTTTTCATCCTGTGGGAAAAAGATCATACCAACTCCATAGTGGCCTTTTTCAGGGAATGTAAAAGTACAAACGCTTTGAAAAAAGTCGTGAGGAATTTGGACCATAATGCCAACTCCATCACTTGTATCTGGGTCACTCCCCTGCCCACCACGATGCTCTAATTGATCAAGCATATGAAGCCCTTTTTCCACGATATCATGCGACGCACGACCGTTTAAATGTGCGTAAAGACCGATTCCACATGCATCATGCTCGAATTCTGGGCGGTAAAGACCTTGTGCTTGAGGTAGTTTATTTATTGTCATAGGGCATTCCTCCAACTCCATTTCTTTTTCTCTCTATGCCGATTACGTTACAATACTAATTGTAGTTTCACAAATTGATATAAACAATATATAATTTAGATTAAAACGATCTCAATATGAGATAGGTTTAAAGGAGGGAGATAAAATGGAGCTCAGACAGCTTGTTTATTTTGTAGAAGTAGCAAAGCGTGAGCACGTTTCAGAGGCGGCGTTTGCCCTTCATGTTGCTCAGTCTGCTGTAAGTAGGCAAATTAGTAACTTGGAGACAGAACTTGGGGTTGCTCTTTTTGAGCGAGAGGGTCGGAACATTAAATTAACGACAATCGGAAAGCTTTTCTTAACTCACACAGAGACAGCCTTAAAAGCAATTGATAATGCAAAGCAGCTTATTGATGAACACCTTGATCCTGAACGTGGGACAATTAAAATTGGCTTTCCAACAAGCCTTGCAAGCCACACATTACCAACCGTTATTTCCGCCTTTAAAGGAAAACATCCGAACGTTGCCTTTCATCTTCGTCAAGGTTCTTATAAATTTTTAATTGATGCCGTTAAAAACCGAGAAATTGATTTAGCTTTTTTAGGACCTGTTCCACGAGATGATAACGATGTAGAAGGAACGATTTTGTTTTCTGAGAAGATTTTAGCTCTTCTCCCTTCAAACCATCCTCTTGCAAGCAAGGAACGAATTCGGCTTGATCAGCTTCGCAATGATGCGTTCGTTCTTTTTCCAAAAGGTTATGTCCTGCACAGACTTGCGATTGATGCGTGTAAACAGTCGGGATTCAAAGCAAATGTATCATCAGTTGGAGAAGATCTTGATGCAATTAAAGGACTTGTTTCAGCAGGGATTGGTGTAACACTTCTTCCAGAAAGTACGCTGTATGAAACAGTGCCAAAGTTTACGGTAAAAGTGCCGATTGAGTTTCCACATGTGACAAGAACCGTTGGCATGATTATTCCAAAACATCGTAAACTTGCTCCATCTGAACAACTTTTTTATGAATTTGTGAAAGACTTTTTCTCTATTCTACAGCAGTACAGTTAAAAAGGCTCCAAGTATGGAAGCCTTTTTAACATGCTTAATCATCATAGTCATAGCGAAAACCGTCTTGACTCTTGTCTTGATTTCCGTTTCCTCGTTCATTTGCCAAATCTCTTCTTTCTTTTTGTTCTTCTTCGGTTTGCTTCTTATTCATCGTAAACCTCCTTTTTTAGGTAGTATGTTCCTAAACGAAAAAAAGATGAGCCTGGTACTTGAGCTCACCTTTTCTCTACTTTATAAAGTCCGTTTGTTTGTACTTTTTTGTCGAAATAAGCTTTTATAATATCACCTTCCGCAAGCTTGTCACTAAGAGGTTCCTCAAGGCTCTTTGTTGTAAAGGTAATGCTTGTTCCTTCTTTTGTTTTAGCCTTGTATGAATTCCCATCTATTTTAGTGATTTGATAGTAGTAAATATTAAATCGCTCATTTTTTGTATCTTTTGTTTTCTCAGATGCAGGCAAACTTTGCAAAACTTCTGCTTGCTCCTTCGCATCTGTTTTGTTAGCTACGTTGTTCATATAATAGAAAACTAGTAAACATAAAAAAATAAGTAAAAGTACTAGTAGCATTAATTTTTTTCCTGCAATGGACAACCTAATAACCTCCTGTATAGTCTCGGATTGACCATCATATTTTAAACGTATTATAACATAATTTCAATACAGAACGTACATATAGAGGTCAATGTTCACCTTTTGCTCAAAAATAGAAACCAAACTTTTGAACTACACCTCTTTCTTTTTTCCTAATTACTATGAAGAAATGCTAGAAAATATTCCTTTTCAAAAAGATGTGTAAAATATACCGAAGAAGGGAAAAAGAGCACTACATATGAAAGGTGGTAGATAGTATGAAACATCTTGTTTTTTATGATGCTGACTGTCCCCTTTGTTCAAATGTAAAAAAAGTTGTCCAAGCTCTTGATTGGGGAAAACGTCTTGATTGGATGCCTGTTCAATCAATTCAATCTGAACAAAAGTTCCGCTTCTTAGCTAAGCGTAATATTTACGATGAAATTCATATGATTTCTCGTGATAATGAACTGTTTAGCGGCTTTTATACCGTTCGGAAAATTTTAAAATCACTCCCGCTTACATGGCCAATTGGTATGCTTCTTTCTCTTCCACTCATAGAGAAGCTAGGTGTGCCGCTTTATACGTGGGTTTCTGAAAACCGCTATGAATGGTTTGGACGCTATTCAGAAAGGGGACAGAACGCCTATTAAACAAAGAACCGAGGCAAAAGCCTCGGTCTTTCTTATCTTCCGCCAACAATAACGTCAGAATCAGAGCCAACAACTTTCGTTTGAACGTTTTTGTCTCCATCCCATTTCTCAATACGCTTCATTTCAATTACTTCTGGTGTTAATGACTCACTTACTACTTTGTTTGCTTCTGCTTCCGCTTTTGCTTTAATAATTTCAGCATCTGCCTTACCTTGTGCTTCTACTTTTGCTTTTTCAGCTTGCACTTCTGCTTGCTGCTTCTCAACGTTCATTGCTTCAAGCTTTTGCTGTGCATCTACAACATTTTGAATTGCTTTTTGCGTTTTTTCATCTGGTTTCGGTGTACCAAGAACGAAGTCTGAAACAACGAATCCATATTTACTGGCATCTTTTATGAACTCTTGCTCAATCTCTGTTTTAATTTGCTCACGCTTTTGGAAGATTTCAAGAATCGTATATTTAGATGTTACAGATAATGCCGCGTCTTTCATACGTGACTGAAGGAACGTGTTCTCAATCACTTCTGGTTTTGCTCCTTTAAACTTGTTAAAGATATCAACAACTTTCTCAGGATTGTTTGCGTAGTTATATGTTGCATCAATATCAAGCGGTTTTCCATCTTTCGTTGCAAGTGGTACATCTTCATATGATACCGTTTCCATTGCAACCGGATATTGCGTGACTTTCTTCCACGGGGATACAAAGTGCCACCCTTGACCAAGCGTTTGCTTTTCAACCCCGCCAGATCTGTTGTAGACAACCCCAATATGACCTTGATCAACTTGGGTAATCGACATAATGACAAGTACCCCACCTAAAATAATCGCTAGCCCTACAAGCACGGCCCCAAGCTTTGCTTTTCCTGTTTTCAACATATTATTTTTCCTCCTTATCTTTAAATGCATCTTTTACTTCCTCTGCTTTCTCTCCCACTTTTTGAAATACACCCTTCTTTCCTAACCAAAGCCATATGCCGCCAAGGCTTAAAAAGAACAAAATAAATAAGACGTATAAAGAAAACAATTGCATCACCTCATTAACTTATTAAAGTGAAAAAGTTCACATTAATCCATCCTTCCTTATTTGGAGAAGATATTTTAATTCCTCTTTTACACTTTATGTGGTTATCTTAGTATTATTTACGATAAGGTTACAAAAAGGTTTCATTTTTTTAAAGAAAATTGTAAAAAAGCAAAGAAATGGAGCTTTCTTTGCTTTTAGGCAGTAATATCAATTATAAAGCCCTTTGAGAAGTAATATTCTTAATCAATATACAATTACGTTTTATCTTCTCTTTTTGCTTTTAATTTGTTATTCAGTTCTTCAATTGCTTTTTGGTCTTTATACCATGATTGCTTCATGTCTTCTGGACTATGATAAATGTCTTTCTGAGTATCATTAATTAGTATTTTATATATTTGAGTTGACCCTTTATATTCTATTGTTAAGGAAAGATTACCATCCATTTCGTGATTTCGTAAATCTTGAAGAAGATTATAAACTTTCTCATTTTCACTTTCTTGCTGACTACTATTTGTAGGAAATGCTGTTTTCACCCTAATATCAATATTATCAATTATGGCTTCTTTTCCATATTGCTCCCTTATCTCTTGAATACTTGGTACATTCTTAATCTTAACTGGTTTCTCTCTTTGGATTCCTACTGTTCCATCTATATCTTCAAATTGGAAAGGATGTTGCTTAATAATCTCGTTTATTTGTTGACGATATTGTCGCCTCCATAATTCACTAATTACATCATAACGAAAAAGAGAGGTCGGGGCATCTTCATTTTGTTCAAGTGTAAATGGATCTTTTATCCCTTCCATTTTCACTGTTACTCCATAATAATCACCAGATCCATCATTATAGTTTACTATATTCGTAACTTTAAATTCACGATTCATACGTTCTTCTAATTTATGTTCTATATCTTTTGCTATTTGATGGTCCTTAAATATAGAAAATATCCATAAACCACCAATTACTACAAATAAGATTAGAATAGCACCGATTAGTTTCTTCATATTTATATCCCTCTATGCGTATCAATTTAATATTTAATCAAGAGCTGTTTTAAACTTCATCATTCTTTCCAATATTTCCATATCCCTACCTTTGTATCCTCTTTCTTCTTCCATCTTTAATACTTCTTTCATGGCATTTAAATCTTCTAATTGGTTTCTTAACTTATCTATTTTTTTCTCCTGTCTCGCAACATAGTCTCCTCCCTCTCCATATACTGAATGAAGCATAGATGCTTGGGGAGCATGTGACCCTTCCCATAATTCCTCTACTTCTTTGACTATCTTATTTGTCCTTTCCCTCAAATCACTTATTTCTTTCTCTACTGCTTTTATGTCATGTTAAGGTATTTATATTGTAAAGATATTTTAGCTTGTTTATTTTTCTAATTCTTTGTTGTATTTAATTACTTTGTCTTGAGTTAACACTCTTGCTTTTTTCATATCTTCTGGTTTGTGATAAATATCACTTTTAGCACTATGTATACCAATGTCATAGACCTAGGTATTGTTTTTGTATCTGACCGTTAAAGATAAATAATTATGAATACCATGACTCTCAAAGTCTTGAAGAAGGTTAAATACTTTCTCGTCCTCTTTTTCCTGCAAAACCGTATCAGTTGGATAAGGTGTATTTACCCCTATATATATTATCGATCATGACACCTTCCCCGTATTTCTTTCTTACCTGTTGAATATTAGGAACATGGCGAATGTTAATTTTGTCATCTGTTTTAATGCCTACATTACCTTCTACTTTTTGAATTTTAAAAGGATGTTGTTTTATAATCTTCTTTACCTCTTTTTCATACTGTCGATCCCATAGTTCACTAATGACAGCATATTCATATAGTGAGTCTACCGCAATAGTCGGGAACCATATTTCAAAAGGTTTCTCAATACCTTCCATTTTAATAGTTACTTCATAAATTTCTCCTGATTCATCTACAACCTTATTAACTTTCGTAACATTAAAGTCTCGATCCATTCGACTGTGGAGCTGTTTTTCAATTTCTCGAGCTATTTGATGCTCTTTAAATGCAAAATAACCCCATGTTGCTATTCCTAGAATAAGTAGAGTTGATAGAATTTTTTTCATATCTTGTTCCTCATTTATATTAAACTTTGATAAAAGGAAGAGAGGAACAGAATAACATGTTCCTCTCTTCCTTTTTACTATTTACTTTCTGTATGTTTGCTCGACTTGTTTTTGCGTTTTTGCGAGGGCTTTTTTCATATCTTCAGGAGTATGATATTTATCCCCTTGGTGTTTATTAATAGTAATTGTATATCTTTGTTGACTATTTTTATAAATAATATCCAAGAACAGATTATTATCCATATTATGAGTTCGTAAATCCTCTAAAAGATTAAATACTTTTTCATTCTCTTTCTCTTGTTGCCTAGCTTCTAAGGGATAGTTATCTGATAGATGTATAGTAATTGTATTAATGATGATTTCCTTCCCGTATTTCGTACGCACCTCTTGACTACTCGGCACATTTTTTATATTAATAGGCTCTTCACTATCAACTCCAAATGTTCCTTCGACGCCTTTCACATTCAAAGAATGCCCCTTTATAATTTCTTTTATTTGTTGTGTATACTGTCTGTCCCACAATTCCTCGATCACTTCATACTCATATAAATTCCCAATTGCTTCTTTCTCACGTTGAAAAGTAAAAGACTTCTTAACTCCTGCCATTTTCACTGTAACATGATAATAACTTCCTGATTCATCTTTAGAACTACGGATGTCTGTTACGGTAAATTGACGATTCATTCGACTCTCGAGTTGGGATTCCACTTCTTTAGCTATCTTATTTTGTTTATATGTATGATTTCCCCACATTATCCCCATAGACAGTAATAAAGTGCTTACAATGATAATCCATTTCTTCATATGTTCTTCTCTTTTCGTATTACTTATTTTAAAAAGTAGCTCTAAACTAATGCTCAAAAATTTCTGTTACCATTTTCCTTATCTAAGATTGAGCTGCTTCATTTGATTCTGCAACTTCTTCTTGTGTTTTCAATCTCGCCTTCTTCATATTTTGTGGAGTATGATAAACATCTTTTTTCACCTCATTAATTAAAATATTATAGGTTTGAGAAGAATTTGCATAATAAATCGTTAATGCAAGATTATGTCCCATCCCCTTTTCTTTGAAATCCTGAAGAAGGTTAAAAATCTTTTTGTCTTCCATTTGTTGTAGACTTGTATCAACTGGATAAACATCATCTGTAGTTAGAGTGACATTGTATATAACAACTTCATCCCCATATTTTTCACGTACTTTCTGAATACTTGGTACATCTTCAATATTTATGTCCACATCATCCTCTAATCCAATACTACTATGAATATTTTTAATATTAAAAGGGTGTTCTGCTACAATACCTTTTACTTCTTCCCTATATTGGCGTGACCATAATTCAAAGATAACTTCATATTTATATAGATTATTTACTTCATTTGGTGTAATACTCATCGGAAAAGGTTTATTAACTCCCTCCATCTTTACCATCACACGATAGGCTTCTCCATTTTCAGAGGATACATCTTGTATATCTGTAACTTTAAATTTTCTATCCATCCGACTTTCAAGTTGTTTTTGGATTGATTTTTCTATCTTATGATCTTTACTACTATAAATAACCCATCCCCCTCCAATAATTAAAAATATAACAATAATTACTCTCATTAATGTTTTCATATTTGCACCTTTTATTTCCTTAAATCTTGGTTATATTCCATAAGTTTATCCTGTGTTTGAACCATGTTTTTTCAAATCTTCTGCTTTATGATAAATATCATTCTTTGAATCCTGTATACTAATTCTATAAATTTGAGTATCACTTTTATATCTGAGCTAATAGTTAGCGAAAGATAATTATGGATGTTGTGCTGCTCTAATTCTTTAAAGAGATTAAATAATTTTTCATTCTTTTTCTGTAACTTTCATCTTTCCCCTCAAACACGTGCCTTCTTTATATCTTCCGAACGATGATATGTATCTTTTTGAACATCATTAATCAAAATCTCATATCTTTGTGTATAGTTTTTATATTGAATAGTCAAAGCCAAATTATTATCCATATTTCTATCCCTTAGATCTTCAAGAAGATCAAAAATCTTTTGGTTCTCTTCTTCCTGTAAATCAGTTTGTTGCGGATATTTATAATCAATATATAAGGTAATTTCATCATATATAGCCTTCTTGCCATACTGTTCCCTTACTTGTTCAATTGTTGGTATATTGTAAATATCTACATTAGGATCCTCGTCTACACCTACATTGCTTTCTATTCTTTCAATATCAAACGGATGCTGTTTTACTATTTGTTTAATTTCATTTTCATATTGTCGTGTCCACAACTCATCAATAATTGCATATCTCGGGAGATTATCAGCAGCACTTTTAAACATTTCCTTTTTAAAAGGCTTCTTAAGTCCTGCCATTTCTACTGTGATATAGTAGTATTCTCCTCCTCCGTTGGAAAACTCATCGACATTTGTTACATGAAACTCTCGATTCATTCGATTTTCCAACTGTTTCTCAATCATTTTGGCTATTTGATTTTCTTTATATGCAAAATACAGCCAAGCTCCCCCAATCACAATCAAAGCTATAATGATAACATTAATGACTAATTTTAAATTTTTCATATGTACTATGTCTCCAATTTTTCATCAAGGCACACGCTATCCCATACCTTTTCTAATTTTAATTCTTATGTTGTCATCAATCCTCTTTGTAAGTTTTCTTCACCTGCTCCTGTGTTTTTATAAGAGCTTTTTTCATATCCTCTGCTTTATAGTAGATATCCTGATTCTTGTTGTTAATAGCTACTCTATAAGTTTGTTGATCATCTTTATAGATAACTTCTAGAAAAAGTTTGCTATTCATACTGTGAGCTCGTAAATCTTCTAAGAGATAAAATACTTTTTCGTTCTCTCTAGCTTGTTGCTTAGCATCTAAAGGATGGTTATCTGACAAGTTTATAATAATGGTATCTACCATAGCTTCCTTCCCATATTTTGTACGTACCTCTTGAATCCTTGGTACATTTTTAATATTAATAGGATTTTTCCGATCAATATCCACTGTTCCTTCTATGTCTCTCACATTAAATGGGTGGCTTTGTATAATTTCTTTTATTTGTTTTGCATACTGTCTATCCCATAATGCTTCAATTACCTCATACTTATATAAGTTACCAATTGCTTCTTTTTCTTGTTGAAATGTAAAAGGTTTCTTAACCCCTTCCATTTTCACTGTCACATAATAATAACTACCTGATTCATCTTTGGAACTCTGAATATCTGTTACGGTAAATTGACGGTCCATTCGACTTTCCAGTTGGTTTTCCACTTCTTTGGCTATTTGATGTTTCTTAAAAGTAAAATATCCCCATCCTAAACCAACAATAATGCCTATTACTAAAAAAACAAGTAAAACTCTCTTCATTTTTTCCTTCTTAACCTCGCAATCATCACTTTAGATAAGCATTTACTAAATAAATTCAAAGTTCTTTTATGTATGAAAATTACTTTAATCCCATAATTCTACCAGAATACAAATAGCAACTCATGAGCCTATTTTCCTTAAAATCCCTTCTTAATTTAACTAAAGAGAAAAAAGCACTCCCCTTTCACATAAAAAAACTGCCGAATCCTCGGCAGTTTTTAAAACATACTCAACGCATATTTTCTAGACATCATTTCTAACAACTTAATACCTGCTACACTGTTCCCTTTATCATCTAGTGCAGCACCATAAATACCAATACCACAGCGATTAGGCACAGCTCCCATTACACCGCCGGATACGCCACTTTTGGCTGGAATGCCAACATCAATTGCAAACTCTCCAGAAGCATTATACATCCCGCACGTCACCATAAATGTTTTACATATTCTTGCGATATTAGCTGGAATGATTTGTTCTCCTGTTCTTGGGTCAACGCCGTTCATTGCAAACACGCTGCCAATTCTCGCTAAGTCTACAGAATCAACTTCAATTGCACACTGTTTTGTATATAGCTCCATTAACTCTTCAACATCTTCGTTAATGACGTCATGCTGTTTTAAGAAATAGCAGAGAGCCCTGTTTAATTCAGCTGTTTCAAATTCAGACTGAGCAATTTCTTTATTATATGTAATCGTAGGCTTGTCTGTAAGTTCTTTAACAAAGTCTAAAAGGCGATTAAATCTTTCTTCTACGCTGCTCCCCATGAGCATATGTGTAACAGCTAATGCTCCTGCGTTAATCATTGGATTCAGAGGTTTAGAAGGTGAAATCGTTTCTAATTTAATAACTGAATTAAACGGATCACCAGTAGGTTCTTTCCCTACATAGTCAAACACGAAATCTTCTCCTCTATCCATTAACGCTAGCGCTAAACTAATGACCTTAGAGATACTTTGTAGCGTCATCTTATGTTTAACATCTCCCGCTGCATAACAGTTACCATTTGGATAGTAGACAGCAACAGCTAATTTATCTGGATCTGCTTCTCTTAAAGCCGGTATGTATTGAGCAACTTGTCCTTCTTTTGTATAAATTCTAGCTTCATCAACTAGGTTTTTTAAGTCTTGACTTGATTCACATTGCATTAGCATAACTCCTCACCTACATTTCTCTCTTTAGGTTATCCCATTAGAGGTTGTTTATTAAATATGATTGTTTTCTTACTATCAATGTTTAAGCTTTCAAACAGTGTTCCTCATCGTTCACAATCGTTTCTTTTTTCCCCACGTTGTTTACATAAGTAAAAAAAATTTTGAATATAAAATTATAAAGACATTTTTAAGGTGGCGAGATAACGTGTGGACTAAACAAGCAAAACAGCATACAACTCATCTTATCAAGGAGCTCCGCGAACTTCAACAAGAGAATGGTTCATGGCTCTTTCCTTTTGAAACAGGCGTTATGTCTGATGCCTATATGATTTTAACCTTAAGAGCACTTGGAGTTGAAGAAGAGCCCTTAATTGCCAAACTTTCTAAGCGGATTCTTTCCCTTCAGCATAAAGACGGTACATGGCGACATTATGAAGACGAGCAGAAAGGCAATTTGTCAGCAACCATTCAAGCATATACAGCTCTCCTTGTAGCAGGAGCTTCTTCAAAAGAAGAAACGCATATGAAACGAGCAGAGCGCTTTATTCAGCAAAATGGTGGTGTGAAAAAAGCTCATTTTTTAACGAAATGGATGCTTTGTGCAAACGGCTTATATCCATGGCCGCGCTTTTTTTATGTACCGATGACCATCCTGAATATCCCAACGTCTTTTCCGCTTAATTTCTTTTCGTTAAGCACGTATGCGCGTATTCATTTTGTACCAATGATGATCGCTGCTAACAAAAAGTTTTCCATCCCGAGCAATCATAGCATCTACTCTCTTTATGAACGTGAAGGAGCTGAAGAAGAATGGAATGTTGAAGATGAACGATTCATTATTAAAGACCTGTTTTTTTATTTAAAACGATTGCGTAACTTACCAAGTTACATGCACCAAGCAGGCTATAAAAAAGCGGAATCGTATATGATTAGCCGAATTGAAGATGACGGCACCATGTACAGCTATGCAACGGCTACATTTTTTATGATTTATGGATTACTAGCATTAGGATATGAAAAAAACTCTCCTCTTATTATCAATGCCATAAATGGTCTAAAAAAGCTCGTCACAACTGTTGACGGCATGGATCATCTTGAAAATTCAACATCAACCGTATGGGATACAGCATTGCTTTCTTATTCTCTCCAAGAAAGCGGTGTGAGTTATAAGGATCCAATGATAAAAAAAGCGAGTTTCTACCTATTAAATAAGCAGCACAAAAAAGTAGCCGACTGGGCTGTTCACAATCCTCACATAGCACCTGGAGGCTGGGGGTTTTCACATAACAATACGATAAACCCCGATCTTGATGACACGTCTGCCGCACTCAGAGCTATCACCGCTCCAAGCGTTCACGATACTCGGTATCTTAGCTCATGGAATAGAGGCGTTGATTGGCTTTTGTCTATGCAAAATAGAGACGGAGGCTGGGCGGCATTCGAAAAAAACGTCGATTTTCAGCTCCTAACTCATATTCCGTTAAAAAATGCAGAAGACGCTATTATTGATCCTTCAACAGCAGATTTAACAGGGCGAGTGCTTCAGTTTCTCGGAAAATTCGCTGGTTTAACAGAAAAACATCCAGCCGTAAAGCGAGCTGTGAAGTGGCTTTGTGATCAGCAAGAGAGAGATGGTTCATGGTATGGACGTTGGGGAGTTTGCTATATTTACGGCACATGGGCTGCTTTAACAGGAATGAGAGCGGTTGGGGTGCCAATTGATGACCCTCATATCCAAAAAGGCGTTCTCTTTCTTAAAAAACATCAGCGTCAAGACGGAGGTTGGGGCGAATCTTGCCGAAGCTCTGAAGTTAAAAAATACGTCCCTCTTTCATTTAGTACTCCTTCTCAAACATCATGGGCACTTGATGCTCTTTTAACATGTTTGCCAAAGGAACACGTCACAATTAAAAACGGAGTAAAGTTTCTCTTAACCCCGCATATTCATAAAGCAAAAACATATCCAACAGGAATTGGCTTACCAGAGCAGTTTTATATTCGCTATCACAGCTATAACTATATCTTCCCTCTTCTTGCTCTTAGTCACTATTGCCAAGCGTAAAACGCTTGGCTTTTCTGTAAAAAGAAAAGAATAAGCAAATGCTTATTCTTCAAAATATTCCTTATAATAGCCGCCAACTTTTCCTGTGTTGTCAACAACGAAATAAAACTCTTCTGTTTCGTTTTTTACTTCATATGTTTTATTTACGCTTAGTACGTTTTCAACCATATATTTACTTGCATTTGTATGCACACATTTAATTTCTTTAATTGTTGGACGGTCTTTCCAGTTTTGATGAATCATGAACGTACACTCCTTTAAGTTTGTCCGTTCTATTGTACCGAATTCTTCCTCTAAAAAAAAGAGGCTAACATCTTTCACTAATAAACTTTACAATTTTTTCACATAAAAAGCCTTGATCATGATCAAGCGTTGCAACATGAAAGCTATTTGGCAGCGTTACCATTTCTTTTTGCTTGCTTTCAACATTGCTGAAAACATATTGGCTATTATGGGGTGGAACAACATTGTCCGTTTTAGAAGAAAGCAAAAGAAGCGGTGATGTCACTTGATGTAGTTTGTTCTTCACTTTCTCCATTAATGCAGTGAGCTCTCTTATTGAAGCAACAGGTGTTTTTTCGTAAGCAAGTTCGTGTACGCCTTCTTTCTTAATATCAGACCCGATTCCGGTTAAAAAGCGAGCCTCTGTCTCGCTCTGCTGTTTTAAATGAGGCATATCAATAGCCGGATTAATCGGAATAATGCCTGCGATATTTTGGTATTGAGTACCTAAATGAAGGGCTAGCGTCCCACCCATCGAAAGGCCTGTTACAAATATACGTTCACATGCTTCGGTTAGTTTTTCATATCCTTCTTGAGCAGAAGAAAGCCAGTCTTCTTTCGTGCTTTTTTCCATATCTTCATGATGCGTCCCATGCCCTTTAAGGCGCGGGGCATATATAGTGTATCCTTTATCCTTTAGCACGTTATATACAGGTTTCACGCTTTGCGTTGTGCCTGTAAACCCATGGAGCACTAATACCCCTACTTCATTACCTTGATGATAAAGCTCTTCAGCGTTCTGAACAACCGCATACTTTTCATCCATCCCTTGTCACCCTTTGTACTCTTTCTTTCTATCGTACCATGTGACAGAATATTAAAACAAATTAAAATATCTTCTTACACAAAAAAAGCTTAGCTATCTGCTAAGCTTTTTCATTTATTTATTTAGCAAGTTGAACGTCAATCTGTTCTTGTTCTTGCGGTGTTAATGTTTCTGTATGTTTAAACTCTCCAAGTGTGAATAAAAGTCCAGCAACAATAGCGATCGGCAATACAATACCAAATGTTCTTTTTAAAATAGTCATGATTTTCTCTCCTTTTATTACCCTTTATTTTTTAGCCCAATTCCCACCTCGACGTGCATCAGCTTCTCCTATTATATGACCATCTTCATCTTTCTGAAGAACTTGCACACTGCCAAAGTGCATCGGGTTATCACTTTTTCCAAGCTTATATCCATAAGATTTTAGAGCTGCGCTTTCTCTTTTCGTTAGAGAATCTTCTTCTTCAAGAGTGATAGAATCAAAGGCGAATCGCTTATGTTTTACAGCATCGCTCCATGACTTTCCTTCTCTCATATGATAATAGAGTACTTGAGCAACCATTTGTGGAATTCGATCTCCACCAGGTGAACCAATTCCAATTGTCCCCTCTTCTGTCTTCACAACTGTTGGGGCCATAAATGTTCTTGGTCTTTTTCCTGATTCAATACGATTTACTCCATCACCAAAGTTTTGAAGCTGGTTGTTTAGGAAAAAGCCGTTTGTGTAGTCCCCAGAACCGAAAAAGTCGCTTAGCGTATTTGTTGTTGAAACAACGGTACCCTCTTTGTCCATTACAACAAAATGCGTTGTGCTTTCATGCTCTTTATCAACCTCATACTGTTCTCCCGCATTAGTGGAGTTAAGCTGTCGGTTTAAGAGATTCACATATTGAGAGCTTGTCCAATCTTGTGCATATTGATTTTCAAACTCAGGATCTGCAAGCTTTTCAATTCGGTCTTTGTATGCTGCCTTTGTAATCTGTCCCATATAGTGAGTAAACAAGCTATCACTTTTAATAGAAGAAAGGTTTGCATCATCCATCATCATGAGCATTTGAATAAGTGTTGTTCCTGAAAATGGAGGTGGTGCTGAAATCACTGTGCTTTCCCCATATTTCCCTACAACAGGATCTCGCTCTTTCACCTCATAATCTTGTAAATCGTTTGTTGAAATGTGACCCTCTTCTTCAATGTCCTCTGCAATAGAACCTTTATAAAAGGCTGAAGCTCCTTCATCTCGAATTTTTTCGAGCGTTTCAGCAAGTTCGGGCTGCTTGAGTACGTCCCCTTGCTTTAAAGGATCTCCATCAGGATAAAACGCTTCTCTGTTATTCAGCTTTTTTTCGTGCTCTTGAATTGCAAAGGAGAGCGGTTCATTTATCTTAAACCCTTCTTTTGCATAGTGAATAGCAGGATTTAAAAGCTCGTTCATATTTAGTGAACCGTATTTATCATGAGCGTACGCCATACCTGCTACAAACCCAGGTACTCCTGAGTTTCCTTCACGCTCTCCATCAATCTTTTGTGGAGCTTCTTCACGGTAGTCAAGAAACGTTGCTTTTTTGTCAGAAGGAGAAATGAGCATCCCACCGCCGCCGCCAATTCCAGATCCGTATGGTTCTACAACGTTTAGCGCGTATGAAATCGCAATGGCTGCGTCAACTGCGTTTCCTCCATTCTCAAGCACATTCATGCCAACTTTCGTAGCAATCGGATTTGAGCTGCTCACGCCATAATCCTGTGCACCAATGGTTCTTTTCCATAACGTTTGACCAGCTAAAAATAGTGAAGATACGAGAACGATAGCAATGACGATTTTTAGAATGTTTTTCTTACTCATATCTCCCCTCCTAACCTAGCTTTTATCGATGACTTTGTTGTGATTTAAGAATATGCGAATTTTATCGTCTTTCTGTTCCCAAAGAACTCCTTTAGATACGCCTTTTGTTAAGCTGTTGAAAATTTGTTTCTTATACCACCAATTGTCAACAGGGCGCGGACTTCCTTCTTCAATTCGAAGTGGGACAACATCTACATACGCTGTTCCATCTTCTTTTAGTTTATATTGCGCAAGAGCGGTATTTTTTGTATTTGACCAGCCTTGATCAGATACAAAGTTACCTAAGCTATAAAAGATCACGCTGTCTTTGTATACGTCAAAGGAAGATAAAACATGTGGATGATGACCTGCAATCATATCTGCTCCTGCATCAACCATTGCTTTTGCTAAAGCTTCTTGACGTGGACTTGGCTCCATGTCATATTCTTGCCCCCAATGAACATTCACAACAACAAGGTCTGCGTTCCCTTGTTTCGGATCTTTTGCTTTTTCAATTTCGTTAAAAAGTACATCTGGATCAGTGTAAACAACACCTGCTTTATTTTTCTTTGCTTCTGTGCCTTCAGAGCGGACATCTGTGAAGCCAAGTGTTGCAACTTTTAACCCATTTACATCTTGATACGAAACTTTTTTAGCACTGCTTGCATTTTCACCTGCACCAACGCTATCAATGCCTTCTTCCTGAAGCGATGCTAGCGTATCTTTTAACCCTTTTTCCCCATAGTTCATCGCGTTGTTGTTTGCTAAGTTCAACACGCTGAATCCCGCATTCTTTATCGATTTTAAAGAACGCTTGTCAGTTGAAAGTAGAAGATCTTTATTAAGTGGTTCATACTGACTTTCATCTTTTGTTAGAATAGGAACATCTAAGTTTCCTGTCATATAATCGGAGTCTTTTAAATAAGGCTGCACGTGCTCAAATAAATAATCTGCCCCGTGCTTATCCACAATATTTTCTGTGAAACGCCCAAGCATCAAGTCTCCAACTAAGGTCATCTTTGCTTTGTACTGTTGTTGTTCAACAACGGCTTTTGTATCTTCTGTACGTGTTAACCAAGCTGACAAAACAAGTGCAATGATAATAAGTGGTGTTAAAATGGCTACATACTTACCGTTTTTTGGTTTTGTTTTTTTAATAAAGATTAGAATTTTTTCCTGAAAATTTAGCTTTTTTATTTTTTTATCCATTTGGGATCAACACCTTAAATAAAGTAGTACAAGTTCATAATTCCAAACGTTAGGCCGCTTAAAAGGAGCGTACTTCCAACTGTAAACGGAATGCCTTGTTTTTGGATTGTGTTCGCGATAAGACCAGGTACGATAATTCCAATTCCACGGAATTCTTGAATCTCAAATGGCATAACAGGATAAAAGTAGTCAAAAACAAGCTTTAAACAAATACCAACGATAAGCATTGCAGCAAATTTACGCTTTCCATAAAGAATCGCAAATCGCCCAATTCCATACATTACAATCACATATGTTAAAATACTAATAAATAAAACAACTAATATAAAAACTGGTTGGTCAAATACAAGAGCTAAATACCCCGGTACAACAAGACCTGCTGGAATAATTCCTGTTTTTTCTGCGAAAAGTAGACTGAGCGTAACGCCAAGTACTAATGCAATATATAAATCTGCACCAAACATCTTTTTCCTCCTAAATTAACCTGCTTTACGAACAGACTGCATGTTGTTGATTGCTTCAATAAGTGGTTCACCAGAGCCGTGAATATTCCCAACTCCGTAGACAACGCGTCCTTTTAAGTATGGTTTTAGTTCTTCCATAATTTCTTCTGTTGAATATCCTTCAAGGTCAAAATATTGATTTGTATCAAGATCGCCCCGTTCATAAGCGTCGCTAATTGGAGATGTTGTTCCACCAATTGCAATGACAATCTCTGATGGTATGTAAGGTAGAACGTCTTCAGCAAACTGAATTGTTCGGTCAACACGGTCATCGCGACAATTCATAATTACAATAGGATGATTTGTACTATAACCTAATTCACTCACACGCTCCCATATTTTAAGCGTAGATGAGGCATCATTTGCCGCAAATCCATTAACGAAAAAGGCTGGATTTTCTTCATCTTCTCCGAAACGGACGATACGCATTGCACCTGGGTCTGGCTGAGCATTAAGCATTCCTTGCATAGCTGTTTCTTCATCAATACCAAGCGCTTCGGCTACAGCTAATGCAATTGAAGCATTATCAGGAAATACCATGTAATCGAACTTGCGTAAATATTCTTCTGTAATTTTAGAGTTGTCTGCTACGATGACTTCTGAATTACGCTTTTTCGCTTCTTCTTTAAAATAATCTAAATAAGGGCTTTCGATTGTCACAAGATGACCATTATAAGGGATAGCGGCTAAAAAGGCTTGAGCAACTTCATCAAGCGTTGGTCCCATAACATCCATATGGTCTTCTAGTACGTTTACAATAACGCCGACATTCGCTTGTAAAAGCTGATTTTGAAACGTAATTTGATAGTCAGGCTGAACAGCCATACATTCGCAAATCAGAGCATCTGGTTCAAGATCTTCAATCTTTTTCATAACACGGCGCTGCTCTCCGATGTTTGGTCCTTCAAGTCTTCTCTTAATTGGTTCTTCTTCGCTCGTATGCCAGTAAATCATTCGAGCGGACGTTCCGGTTGTTTTACCAATTGTTCTGTAACCCGCTTCTTTTACAACTCCAGTTACTAATCGTGTAACAGTTGATTTTCCACGGATTCCATTAATATTCACGCGGATTGGCACAGCGTGGATTCGTTTTAAATGCTGCTTATAATCCCACATTCCTAAGCAAAGAAGTAAAACGGCACATATAATAATGAGTGCCATACTCTCGCCCCTTTCTTTATCATTCGAAATATTTTGTTGTAGTGGGTACCCGGGAAATAATTTAGCACAGAAAACATATGAGTTCTATCAAACGTCTTTACCATGTAAAGGGAATTGTAAATTTTGTATTATTGTTCACAAAGAGATGATAAATAAAGGAATTTGGGGACTATTTGCTCTTTAACGTAGGGAACTTCCGTGCATTTTCCGCACATAACTACTTGTAAAGATGCGAAAAGAATCATAAGTACTCTCCAGGACATAATCAATTTGTCATGTTTAATGTAACAAAAATCGAAAATTATCTGTAACATTAGAAATATGAAGAAAATTTATTTTTTGTAAATTTTCTTTAACCCACGCCTTTCTTTCCTTCTTTTCTTCATTGTTTAAAGATTGAAATATACTGTAATGCTTTGTATCTATAAATAAAAAGGGAATTAAGTCTTATATAAAAGATTAGGACTAGGGGAAAAGACACAATAAAAAAGAAGAGAAAAGATTCTCTTCTTTTTTATATCATAGAGAGGGAACGAAGCCTGTTTAACGCTGCTGCGATTTCATGTGCCCGAGGCTCTGCTAATTCTCCTTCACCTTTTTTTGAGATTGCAAAATGTTTCAAGCCGTGTCTTTCCATTTCTTGTTGAACACACTTCAATAAATCTTTCATCGTTTTTGAAGAACAAAGCAGATTTTTTCGTTCTATATGACTAAGAATTCCTGCAATTGCTCTTGTTTGACTTTCATTTACAAGCTGTTCTACATAGTGGAGGTTAATGATGCTTTTTCCATATTGAATCGTATCTTTTGAACGAACTTTTATCATTCGTTTTCTTCCTTGCTCACTTTGTAAACTTTCAGGTCTCACTATTCTTTCTTTTCGTACTCGATGTTTCGTAACTGCATATCTCTGTTGTTCAGGGTATTTAGCCGCAATGTCTTTTGCCTGATTTGTAACGTCCGTACAGTTGTAATTATTGAGCTTTAAAACAGTATGCGCTTTTTCAAAATATGCCCCAGATCCCCCCATCACAAGAATAGATGATATTCCTTCTTGCTCGTAAAGGGTACTTACTCGATCAATAAAAGGGGTGATTGGTTCTTCTTGCGGGGAAATCAGTTCTTTCATTCGCATATCGCGAATCATAAAATTTGTAGCGCTTGTATCTTCATCAATAATTAAAGTCCCTGCCCCTGCTTCAAGCGCTTCAATAATATTTGCCGCTTGGGACGTACTTCCGCTTGCATTTCCACTTGAAAATTCTGCTGTACTCCCTCCGTTTGGCAAGTTATTTACAAATAGAGAAATGTCTAATTTTTCAACGTTTCGCCCGTCTTCAGCACGAATTTTGACAGCCGTATTTTCCGTAATCACAAACTCACGGCCGTCTCCTTTTCTATAGTTATAAATACCTCTTTCAATTCCTTGTAAAAGCGTACTTTTCCCATGATAACCTCCCCCAACAATAACCGTAATCCCTTTTTTTACTCCCATTCCCCTTAAATGCTTTTTTGTATGTGGAATAGGAATGGCAATCTCTAATTCTTCTGGACTTTGAAAAGGAATAGCTTTTTGTAAAGGTAGCTCACTCACACCGCTTTTCCGAGGAAGGATGGATCCATTAGCGACAAACGAAACAAGTCCATGTTCTTTTAAATAAGCACGAATAGCTTGCTGCTGATCAGTGAGGATAATCGCCATCTCTAATTCTTTTATATTCATTTGAAAAATGGATTTTTCTACAATAGCAGGTAGAAGAGTCTTGAAAATGAGCTCAGCTTGTTTCCCTAAAATCCGGCGTCCTTTTGCAGGTAAGCCAACTGACAGTGTGACAGTCATCAGTGATGCGGAAAAAGTAACAGAAGTTCGATTGAGCACTTCTTGTCCGGGATAATCAATTAGAATCATTCCACTTTTTCCGAACCCTTTTGCTCTTTCCGCTTCTTCTTTTAAGCTTTTATGTATAAGCCGTGTAATATGGTCTTTACAGCATATTTCACGGTATTTATCTCTTAGCCACTCTTTTTTTATCTCTATATTTTTCAAAGGAATATGTAAACAAATTTTAGATGGACTTGCAAAGGGATCTCTTTGCACATAGTTAACAGCTACCTCATAATGTGGCCACTTGTATCTCCCTTGTATCCTTTTATAGTTTGGATATCCTTTCCCATCGATTTCTTTAAGAATTTGTAACAGCTTTTTCACTTTATCGCTCCCTTCTTTCTAGTATGTTTAGTGTAACAAAAAACAGCCTCTCCTTATAAGGAGAGGCTGTTTTTTCTTTATCCTTCAAGAAGAAGTGTTTCTGGATCTTCTAATAAGTCTTTAATTGTAGCAAGGAAGCTTACCGCTTCTTTTCCATCTACAATACGGTGATCATATGATAGAGCAATATACATCATTGGACGGTTTTCGGAACGTTCTTCATCAATTGCAACAGGACGAAGTTGAATTTTATGCATACCGAGAATCCCCACTTGTGGGCCATTTAAAATTGGAGTTGAGAGAAGAGAACCAAAGACTCCTCCGTTTGTAATCGTAAATGTTCCACCTTGTAAATCTTTTAACGTTAATTTATTATCACGCGCTTTTTTCGCTTTATCTAAAATATCTCCTTCAATATCAGAGAATGTTTTACGATCTGCATCACGTACAACTGGAACAACAAGACCATCATCAGTTGATACGGCAACACCAATATCGTAATACTTTTTCAGAACAAGCTCATTTCCTTGAATTTCAGCGTTTAAGAGCGGGAACTTTCTTAGAGCAGCCACAACTGCTTTTGTAAAGAAAGACATGAATCCAAGACGAACATCGTGCTGTTCAAAGAAATTATCTTTACGACGCTTGCGCAGAGCCATAACAGCTGTCATGTCAATTTCATTAAACGTTGTCAGCATTGCTGCTGTTTGCTGAACCTCTACAAGACGATTAGCAATTGTTTGACGTCGACGCGTCATTTTTATGCGTTCTTCCGGTTTCTGTGGATCTTGTGGCTGTACTTGTTTTTGTGGCTGAGGTGCACTTTGCTGTTTAGCTGCTGGTTTATTCTCATGTGACTCGATATCATGTTTACGAACGCGCCCCATTGGATCTGTTGTTTTTACATCATCAAGTTTAATGCCGCGCTCACGAGCAAGTTTACGAGCTGCCGGTGAAGCAATCGTACGGTTTGTTGATTTTGCTTCTTCTTTTGGTACTTCCTTCGTTGCTACAGCTGTTGTGCTTTCTTTTGGCGCTTCAGCCTGTGATGCTTCTTCTTTCGCTTCTGATGCAGAAGAAGATGTACTTTCGCCTCCGCCTTCTCCACTTTCATCTAAGCGAGCAATCACTTCACCAACGTGAACAGTATCACCAGGCTCTTTCAGAAATTCTGTAATTACGCCAGACTCCTCAGCTGTGATTTCAACATTTACTTTATCTGTTTCAAGCTCTGCAATATATTCACCGCGCTCAATTTTGTCGCCTACTTTTTTTAGCCACTCTGAAATTGTGCCCTCTGTAATTGATTCTGCTAATTCTGGTACTTTGATCTCTCCCATTGTCCTGGCCCCTTTCTAACGTCTTAATACATGATTAGTTAGTTTTAGTGCTTCGTTTACGATACGTTCTTGTTCTTTCTTATGAACAGTTGGATCCCCTTCAGAAGGACTTGAACGGCGACGACGTCCAACATAGCCAATCTCAACACCTTCTGGAACAATTTCCTGAAGACGAGGATACGCATATGACCATGGTCCCATATTTTTTGGTTCTTCCTGTACCCATACAAGCTCTTTTAAATTCGGATATTGTGCTAGAATCTCGCGTGCCTGTGCAAGCGGGAATGGATAAAGCTCTTCAACTCTTAAAATATGAACAGAATCAATTTCTTCTTCTTGTTTTTGAACTGTATCGCGTAAATCAATAGCGACTTTACCACTACACATAATAATACGCTCTACTTTTTCTTTTTGTTTTCCTGTTGTTTCTTCTTGTAAGATTTGTTTAAATTCACCTTTGCTCAAGTCATCAAGATAAGATACGCTGTGAGCATTGCGCAGCAAGCTTTTCGGCGTCATGATCACGAGCGGACGAATGTCATCATGTTTCAATAGAGCCGCTTGGCGACGCAGAATATGATAATACTGTGACGCAGTTGTTACGTTCGCAATATCCCAGTTGTTTTCAGCTGCAAGCTGTAGGAAACGTTCTAAGCGTGCGCTTGAGTGTTCAGGGCCTTGACCTTCATATCCGTGTGGAAGAAGCATAACAAGACCTGATTTTTGTCCCCATTTTGCTTGACCTGCTGTGATAAACTGGTCGAAGATAACTTGTGCTGCGTTCGCGAAATCACCGAACTGTGCTTCCCAAATAACAAGTGTTTCAGGAGCAAACACATTGTATCCATATTCAAATCCGACAACAGCTGCTTCTGTTAACGGGCTATTATGAACAGCAAATGAAACGTTCACATCTTCTAACGTATGAAGCGGTGAGTAAACATCTCCTGTTTTCTCATCATGTAAAACAATATGACGATGTGCAAACGTACCGCGTTCTGAATCTTGCCCTGTTAAACGGATTGGTGTGCCGTCTTTTAAGATTGTGGCAAACGCAAGTGCTTCTCCTAGTGACCAATCTACTTTTCCATTGTCTTTTAAATTAGCAGCACGCTTTTCAAGGATTTTTTGCAGCTTTTTAAACACGCTAAATCCTTCTGGCCATTTCACAAGCTGATCGTTAAGAGCAAGGAGTTGTTCTCCATCAACAGCAGTCTCGATTGGTGGAAGCTGACGCTCAGGCATTTCAGGCACTTCCTGTGGCTGGAACGATTTTTTATCAGGCGTTTTGTTGAATGCCTCTTGAAGACGCTCTTCAATTTTTTCATCAATTGCTTTCACATCTTCCTCAGTTACAACGCCTTCTTTTTGAAGCTGCTCTGCATATAAATTCTTCACCGTTTTGTGAGCGCGTACAAGCTCATATGTTTTAGGCTGTGTTGCAGATGGTTCATCCATCTCATTGTGACCAAAGCGACGATATCCAATAAGATCAATGATAAAGTCTTTTTTGAATTTTTTACGATATTCAAATGCAAGATAAGCCGCTGCTAAACATGCTTCTGGATCATCTGCATTGACGTGAATAATCGGCATTTCAAATCCTTTTGCTAAGTCACTTGCGTATTTAGTTGAGCGAGAATCAACGCTCTCTGTTGTAAAACCAATTTTGTTATTCGCAATAACGTGAATCGTTCCACCTGTATGATAGCCGTTCAACCCGCTCAAGTTTAGCGTTTCTGCAACAATTCCTTCCCCTGGGAACGCTGCATCACCGTGAATTAAAACAGCAAGTGACGCTGTGGAATCAACAGAAGGATATCCCGCTCCTGTACGATCATCTTGCACAGCTCTTGTGTAACCTTCAACAACAGGGTTTACGTATTCTAAATGACTTGGGTTGTTTGCTAATGTTAAGCGTGTTTTAAATGAATGATCTTGTTCACTAATGTGTTTGTCAGCACCAAGGTGATATTTTACGTCACCGCTCCATCCGTAGCTGATTCCAATTGAACCTTCAGATGGAACAACCTCTTTATTTGGCGCGTGCTGAAATTCTGAGAAAATGAGTTCATATGGTTTTCCAAGCACGTGAGCAAGTACATTAAGACGTCCTCTGTGCGCCATTCCAATATTAATAGACTTTGTTAAATTGTGAACAGCGTGTTCCACAACTTCATCTAGAAGCGGAACAAGCATGTCAACTCCTTCAACAGAGAAGCGCTTTTGGCCTACGAAAGAACGATGTAAAAACTGTTCAAACCCTTCTACTTGCGTTAATCGTTTTAAAACAGATTTTTTCTTATCAGCAGAAAGAGAACGATATATTTTACCCGATTCAATCATCTCTTTTAACCAAGCATTCTCCTCTCGGTTATGTACGTGCTGGTACTCAAAAGCAATTTTTTTCGTGTATACTTCAATTAAATAGTGATAAGCAGCCAAACCATCCTTTTGTTTGATATGATCTGGTGCGTTTGGACAGAGAACATGAGGCGGAATGCGCTTCACATCTTCTTCTGTCAAATCAAAATTTTCAAGTTTCAGCAGTGCCATCTCAGTTTTATTTTTCTCAAGCGGAAAAATAGATGCATAGAGATGACCATAAGTACGCACATAAGTTGCTAGCTTCACAGCTGTTGCAATCTTTTCAATTTGTGCAGGATCCGTATAATCGACTCCTACCCCTTCATTTTGACTGCTGCTTTTGTTTAGAGAAGGCGGTGTTCCCCACTCATCAAAAAACGCTTTGACTTCAGGGTCAATTGATTCAGGATCTTCTTGATACTGATCATACCATTCCATGACATATCCTAAGTTAGGTCCAAAAAAACTATGCCAAGGAGCTTCGTTTCCTGTGTTTTTTCTCTCCATGATTTCTCCCCAACCCCTCTTTCATTTAGCCTCTTACTTTTTTATAAAACGCTTATTATACTGTATTGAAAGCCTATACAAATCATTGTAACAACCCGGAAAGTTTCACTTGGGATGTTACACTCATAGTAACATTTTTGTCACAATTCCTCAAAACATAAATAGGCGCGAAAAGACAAGCATTCTAGCGGTTTTTTCAAAAAAGAAAGCGATTTCTTCGTTTTTTTCGCTTTTTTGTGAAAATAAGCACTATTTTGCTCATCCTTACCTCTTTTTACCGTTTTCTCTTCCTTAATTGATTTTCTTATGAAGAAGAAAACCTTGATTTATCAAGGTTTTCTCCTAAACACGTAAAAAAAAACAACAGAAGAATCAATTATTTTGATGGAAGCTATTCTTTTTTTTCATAGCTCAATAAGCAATTGTAGACAGCTTTTCAATTAACCTTTTGCTTGATTTGTTGGCCTCTTTTAAAATAATATCCTCATCCATTGTTTTTAAACGTCGATTTTCCATGACAATTTCCCCATTAATGATGACCGTTTCTACATCTGAGCTATAAGCGGAATAAACAATGCGGGAAATAGGATCAATATCATAGGAAGGAAAAGCATGAAGCTTGTGAAGATCAATCAAAATTAAATCCGCCTTTTTTCCAACTTCAATACTTCCAATCTCGTGCTCTAAGCCGAGTGCTTTAGCTCCTCCAATCGTGGCCATTTGTAATACTTGTTTTGCTTTCATTGAAGTTGGGCCATGGATGGGTTTTTGGATAAGAGCGGCAAGTTTCATTTCTTGAAACATATCAAGATTGTTGTTGCACGGAGCTCCGTCCGCGCCTAAACTAACATACATATCACTCTTTAGCATATCAGGCACTTCGGCAATCCCTGAAGCGAGCTTTAAGTTCGAGCCTGGACAGTGGCTTACCTTTACTTTTCGGTCTCTAATAATTTTTTTCTCTTCCTTATCTAACCAGACGCAATGTGCTAAAATAAGCCGTTCATTGGCAAGGCCGAGATGATCTAAATAAACGACATTACGCATGCCTCGTTCTTGCTCTACAATTTGGATTTCACCTTTATTTTCCGAAGCATGGGTATGTACACAAACTTGATATTTTTCAGATAAAAAAGCAACCTCTTTCAACAGTTCCTCTGAGCATGAGACAACAAAACGAGGTGAGAAAGCATATTGAATGCGCCCGTCTTTGTCATGCCATTTCTCATATAAGTCCATGCTTTCTTGCAAGGATGCGCTCGTTGTTTCTCTAAGGAGCTTTGGCACTTCTTCACCGTGATCCATCATCACTTTACCCGCAAGCGCCCGAATGCCGCTTTTTTGAATGGCCTGAAAAGCAAAATCTGTGTGATGTACCGTTTCCATGTCTACAATAGACGTTGTACCACCTTTTATCAATTCTCCGATACCAAGCATCGCCGAATAGTAAATGGATTCTTCATCATGAGCCGCTTCAAGGGGCCAGATTCTTTTTTTTAACCAGTCCATAAGCTCCCAATCATCTCCCTGTCCTCTAAAAAGCGTTTGACAAAGATGAATGTGCGTATGAATAAACCCTGGAAGAAGAATTTGATGACGTGCGTCTATTTCAGCGTCCACAGTATCCGGCTGTAAGTTCGTCCCGATTTCTTTAATTCGTTCTCCCTCAATTAAAACATCTCCGTGAAAAATATCTTCTTGTTTGTTCATCGTAATAAGCTGAGCATTTTTGATTAGCAACCGTCTCACTGTCATCTCTCCTTTGAAGTCCCAAAATACTATCATATGCCTACATGTAAAGTAAGTTTCTATATTATATGTTTTTTCATTAAGAATGGCGAGCGTATTGTAAACGGACTTGACAAGAACTTTTATGTTTAAAGTAGCAACCCATAAAACGATATGTGATTAATCAACGCCATTAATGAATTGCTGAAGAGTATCGATAAAAGTAAGCACATCCTCTGTTTCTCTTCTGTACGCAACGTAAATGTTTGATACAGGAAGAGGAAAGATAGAAAAAGGCACAGCGTCTATTTTCCCTTCCTTCACTTCCCCTTCAACAATGGAAAAAGGAAGAAAAGACATGCCTAATCCTTCCTCAATAAACCGTTTTGTAATTTCTACTTGATTAACGACCATCGTTTTCACGCCCTTATATGTTTGCTGAATAGACGGCAAAATTTCTTCCCAATAGAAAGGATGATTGTTAATCAATAACCGGTGCTGGTGAAAAAGAGAAAAAAGGGATTCATTTCCACTAGAAGGAGGAGCTGCAAGAATAACGGAATCTTGTAAAATACTTTTGCATATTGCGTGTGAAACAGGCATCCTTGATAAACCAACGTCTGCTCTTCCGCTTTCGAGCTCACCGCTAATTTCCATGGACTTTACAACATTTATCATAACTTCGATTTTAGGATATCTATGTAAAAAAGAGCTAAGAAATCTTGGCAAAATAGCTGAAGCAATATAAGGAGCAACGGCAACTGTTATTTTACGCTGAAATCCTTGCTTAAAGCTTTCTAAAGTTTGTACACCATCATAATAGCTTTCCACCAATTTTTCAGCATGTGGAACAAATCTCAGTCCTGCTTCTGTTAAATAAATGTGGCGTCCAGAGCGTTTAAAAAAAGAAATGCCAAGCTCTCGTTCTAAATGCTTAATATGTGCTGTAACAGTTGGCTGAGAAAGAAAAAGAAGCTCAGAGGTCTTTCTGAAATTTTCATGCTTTGCTGCAACAAGAAACGTTTCTACCCACTTCATATCCATCATTATGCACTTCCTTTTCATAAAAAAACCTTATGACAATTTTAGCATAAGGTTTTTTGCTCTTTATTTTTTTATTGCTAAGAATCGCAAGCGTTTGTAGTCAGCAACCCACTTTTCATTTTTATACAAGTGTTCCTTTGCAATGCTCTCTACTCTTTTTACAATTTCCCCTTGAATACTTTGGTTTATATGTGTAAGAAAATCCCCCGCTAAGTTAGCAATCCATCCCTTGATTCCTTCATTTTCTTTAGCAAGTTCTGTTGGTCGAGCAAAAGAGGAAGCATAACATACTTCAAATCCTCCCTGTTCAAGAAGAGTCGTATATTCGCCAACACTCGGAAAATACCATGGATTGTATATATCCTTTTTTTCTATTCCAGACTCTTCTAAAGCTTGATATAGAGCTTGAATAATGGAATCTACATTCCCTCTACATCCCATTTCCCCAACAAACCGACCTCCGCTTTTTAAACAGCGATTTACGGAAGATATAACTCGTTCAGGCCTCTTCATCCAGTGTAGAGCAGCGTTTGAAAAAACAGCGTCTACTTTTCTTTCAAGCTGAAAATCTTCTCCGTTGCCCGTTCTAAACTCAAGGTGAGGATAGGATTCTTTAGCTTTTCTAATCATGTTTTGTGAAGCATCAATTCCTATAACACTTGCTCCTGTTAATGCAATTTGATGAGCATGACTTCCTGTTCCACAACCCAAATCTAAAATACATTCACCCTCTTTTGCACGAAGTAATGAAAGTACGTCTTCTCCATATTTAGCGACAAATGATGCAGTTTGATTATAATATTCTGGGTTCCACTGATTTTTTGTACTAAGAGCTTCTTTCATGTTCCTTCCTCCCTTTTCGTTCTTTTTTATAGATTACCACTCTTATATATTAAAGAATATTAGATAATTGATCGCTCATTGATAGGGATCTCCTATCAATAAAAAACACCTCTTGAAAAAGAGGTGTTATAAAATGCTCAAATGAGGAAAATCTAAATTTGTATCTACTTCTCCTTTGATTTTCGTAACTACATTTTTTTGTCCTTTTATCCAATCATAAAAAGAAAAAATTACAGGACGACGATTTTCTCCAACTCCAATATATACTCGCCCTGTTTTTGGAGCATAAACAGAAGAATGAATCGTTCCTGCCGAGTTTCTGTAGTCGCGTTTAAAAAACGGATAATCTGTATGATTAAAAAGCTCAAATGCTCCATACGGTGTTAGCGGATTTTCTAATGCTTCTTCAAGTTTTGCTAGTCTTTCTTTTGACTCAACAAGATGACGGCGGTTTTCATCTTGAAGTTCACCAGATCTAAAATGATTGGAGCATGCAAGACTTCTTCCATATGAAACGCTAACTCCGCGTGGAGATGCTTCAACAATTGCAGCACGGTCATTTTTATCGTTCATCGTATAGTTAAACGAGTGGCGGTGTGGAATATTTCTTAATACTTCTACTGCTTCTTCTGTTGTTTGACATGTATCAAGAATAAACCGCGCAATGGAGCAGCAAATAAATCCGTCTCCTGCTTTCTTCCGATGTACGAAATGATACCCAATTGAAAGTCCCTTTTCATTCATTCCGTCCATACGTCCAATCAACCTTTGAGCAAATCCGATACTTGCATATGCTTCGCACGGTTGCCAAAGTAAAAAGCGACCATCATATGTTTTAGGATGGTAATCATAGTTTCGAGCATAAAAGCCTTCCGCCATAAGAGCGGAGCACCCTGACTTTTTCCATTCTCCTTGGTAGCCGCTATACTCATGCACAACGTCTTCTAATCGCCACTCCATTCCATCTGAAATGCCTTCAAGCTCTTCCCATATGTGTGGTGCAAACTCTTCTACTCTCTTACGCGCTTCTTTTATTTGGATGGGGTAGCTTCTTAATGACTTCTTTCTTCGTCTTTTATGCGACTCATACAAAATTGTTCCTTTATGCCATTTACCAAGCATGTGGCCAAGTTCATATGATGTTCCTCTTCCTTGCTTAACGTTCACAAAAATGGATTGCATAGTCTCAACTCCAAACTCTGTTTTTAAGAGAAAAAGAGCTTCTTATCCTTATAGGAATAAGAAGCTCTAAAAGAGTTATCCTGTTTGAATACTCTTATGAAGAAGTCGTTTTAGAAGTGGAAACAGAACGTTCGGAAGTTCTGAAACGTCTTCAACTAAAATACTGTATTTCCCGTAAATATTGCGAATTGTAGTTTGCTGTCCTTCATCAATTGGTTCATTTGATAAAAAGACGTTGATTACTTCAATTCCCTGTTTGCGCGCGAGTAAAACAGCTTCGTGTGTATCAACAACTCCGTTTTGCTCATATCCCATTGCAGCAGGCTCTCCATCTGAAAAAACAAGCAGAAACTTTTGTTTTTCACTGCGCTTCATTAAACTTTGAGAAGCGTGACGAATTGCAAAGCCGTCTCGGTTATCTTCCATTGGTTCAAGCTGCATAATTTCAGATCCGCTTTCTTTCTTATACGATGAAGAGAAATCAATAACATGTTGAAAATAGTTTGGCTGATACGTTTCTGTTGCATCGTTTGTATCTTCCCAAAAGCCGACAATTTCATGTGGTACGTGTACAGATTTTAATGCTTCATGAAAAAGAGTAATGCCAAGCTTTGTTTGCTCCATTTTGTCGAACATGGAGGCTGAACAATCGACAAGAAGCGAGAATACAGCATCAATTTCATGAGATGGATCGTTCTTTTTATGAAAAAGCCGCGGATTGTCGTCTGTTGCAAGACGAAGCAAGTTTTTTTGATTTAAACGCCCGAAATGTAGATCAGTGCGAGGTAAAATCCGCTTATGCTCAAGTGTTTTCGAAATCATTTGTTTTAACCGCTTTTGATATGGTGCAATTTCTTTTACATTTGCACTGTACTGTGAACGCTCCTCTGACGTTGGGCGCGTTTTTTCTTTTACTAATGCTTTTGCATAGCGATTGTCTTTTCCAAACGACTCATCTCCGCCTTCTTGTGGTTCTTCTTTTCTTGTTTCAAGCGCTTCTAGCTTTGAATAATCGTTCCGCTTTGCTTTTTTAGATTGCCCTTGAACAACACCTAGCGCTTGATCTCCGTCTTCCCCTTCACGAACAGCGTCATCTCCACCTAAATCTGTTTTTGAACCTTGCTCTAGATCAAACTGAAGGAAACTTTCCGTTGCTTTACTTGTTTCTTGATGCCATGTTGGCAGTTTATCTTCGTGAATGTCTTCTTCCCCTGACTTCTCACCTTTAATCACATCATCATTTTTAAGCTTAGATTTTCTTTTTAAATCATCAAACGTTAATCCTTGCTGTAGCTCTTCATAATTAAAATCTGGAAGAAGGAAATACGTGTTTAACATATCTTTTTCAAGCACTTCTTCTAACACATCGCTTATCTCTTCGCAAATACGCGTCACCTCACGCGTTGTCTTAGCTTCAAAGGTGCGCATAATTTGCTCGCGTAAAAATGGAATCACTCGGTCAATATCAGGTTGAATAGACGGAAGTTCTTCAAAGGGATTATCTACTGTTGCTAGCACATATAAAGCACAAAAAAGTGCGTCAGTGTGAATGTTACGCTCCACATTAAAGCGAAGCTGTGTGCTAAAGTACGTCTTATACATTTCTCTTCGCTTTAAAAATACTTTTTTCGTACCTGGTCGGTCTTTTTTGCAATCTTCTTCAAGACGCAAATTTTCAAATACCATAAACAATTGGCGCGCGAAACTTTGAACAGGCGAGCGACGAATATGCTTTACATAACGAGCAATGGCCCCGTAATCACCATGGGTAATTTCCGTGCTTCGCAAAAACACGTCGCTTTTTAAGCCTGCTACTGTTTCCTCATGTGGACGCTGCCCCCAGAAATGGCTTAGGTACATTTTTTTTAAATATGGATCATAGTAGGAAGAAACGCGATACTCAATCTCCATTTCTTCATCTTTTGTCAGCGTTCGAGCTAAGTCTTCGAGCTCCATAAATAGAAAAGAATCAATTTGACTATCATTGAATTTAATAAACTTCATGAAACAACACCTTACTCAAAAAGAGTTTCAGCAATATTTTGGACAGCAGCCTTTTCACGCTCATCTTCTAGTTTTTGAACAATACCACGCTCAATTGCTCGAAGCGGCGGCATATAAAGAGCAAGATCACACGTATCAATAAGCGCTCTAATTGAAGCTGCTTCTTCTGAAACTTGTCCGTTTTCTACTTGTGTAATTAAATCTGTTGAAAGTCTTACAAACTTATCAATCATTTTCTCGTCATTAAGGCGAGATTGTGAAGAAAGAACCGCTTTTAAGCTTTCTCCTTTAATATATGGAACATCAATAATGATGAAACGGTTTTTAAGTGCTTCATTCAAAGGTACTGTCCCAACATATCCTTCATTGATTGCAGCAATAACGCCAAACGTTTGCTCACCGCGTACAACTTCACCTGTAAACGGGTTTGTAATCATTTTACGATAGTCAAGTACCCCGTTTAAGATTGGCAATGTTTCGGGCTTTGCCATATTAATTTCGTCAATGTATAGAAGATGACCCTTTGTCATGGCTTGAATAACAGGTCCTGGAACAAAATCAATGTTTGTTTCTCCTCCGCTTGTATGAATTGTTTTAAATCCAAGCAACGCTTCGGCATCAAGATCAACTGAACAGTTTACACTGTGCATTGGCTGTTTGAAGTAAGCTGAGAGTGTTTCAGCTAGCTTCGTTTTCCCTGATCCTGTTGGGCCTTTTAAAAGTACGTTTTTGCCTAATGAAAGCGCGATAAGAGCATCCGTTATGATAGCTTCATCTTCAGCCATATAACCGCCCTTTCCAATAAGGCGCTCATCGTCTTGATATGCTCCTTGTTGTCTTTCTTCAATAAGATTTTCAATTTCTTTTGGTATGTTCATTGTTGTTTCGTTCCTTTCTTCCACGCTTTTTTTCACTACTTTTATTGTACTAGAAAGCTTTTTCTCTTAAAAGAAAAATGATGAAAGGGACGCCTGTAAGCGTCCCTTTCGTTTTTAAGCTTTTACTTTTTTATAGTTACGATGATTGATTACTGTACGAACAGGCTCACCCGAATCTGAGTCAACGCCCATTTCCACAATAACAGAGCTTTCGCGCACTGTCATAACTTTTCCTTTGAATCCTTTGTACATTCCTTTATTAACTTGAATCATGTCACCAACGTCTGCCGTCGGTTGAGCTTTTGGCGTGTTTTCCATATAGTTAGCGACTCCTTTTCATTTCAAAATTGCAAAGCATTAACAATCAATAAAGATTATTTTCATCTGTTTGTTTGCACTATTTTTTATTTTCATTTAGAACATAATTCTAGTGAATAATATAACGAAAATTTGACTCTTTGACAAGCTATGTTTCTTCTTTTGCAAAGATTGTGGTAGAATCCGATCTTAAAACCTGACATTATTATACACTAAATTTGCCGTTTCTATTTATATTTTTTAGGTGTAATCGCTAAATTTGATGAAGAAGAAAGACTGTATGCTAAAATTTTACCTTCTTCAACATTTGAAAAAGGTGCATCTCTTAAAAACAACCGCCCTTCAATCATTCCTTCTTTTGCATATGAGTTGTTTACCTTAGCAAAATATAGATAGTCACAAAGCTCCCGAAGCCCTTCTCTTGCGTATGTTTCAGAGTCCGTAAACTTGACTTCACCTACAACAGCTTTATACAGCTCATTGCGTCCTTTCTCTCTCATTTCAACAACAAGATCTGGACGTCCTTGCCAAAATATATGCTCTCTCGCCTTTGTTGTAAAAAATTGATTTCCTAACCGATTTGCTTCTTTTTGGGACAGAACTTTTCGTGCTAAATACGGATGATCACTTTCATCGACTTCTCCCATTTTCACACTGAAGGAAAGAGCGGAACCTTTAGAGTTATGATAAAGTTTATACGTATAGCTCATATCTTCCCAGCTTGCAACTAAGTTTTCCCCTTCATATAAAAGGTGAAGTGTAGCTTCTTTTGTATTTTCTTTGACGAGTTTTAATGCCCAGTAAAGTTCAAACAACACATCCATTTGCTCAGGTTGCCAAAATGTACGTTGAAAAAGATGCAAAAGATCTTCTTCATTCACTTTTTTAGCATTCAAACGATTGTACTGTAACAAAAGAAGAGCTGCTTGGCGATACAAACTTACTTTCGATGTTGTGACATCTTTAATCTCTTCATTTGTTATTTCCTCACAACTTATGCTTGTTAATAGTGAAAATGCAAGATAGTTGTTTATTTTTTGTTCATAGTCTCTCACAGACGATAAAAGCTCCGTTTTTTCACCGTACTTCTGCACTAATGAGCGTAACATATTAAGACAAGCTTTTAAAACTTTATTTTCCTTTGTCTCAAATGTTCGGTTTTTCGAGCCGCTGACATATGTCGCCCGATTTGTGAACCCTTCTCTGCTTCGAGCTTCAATAGTCTTTTTCCACTGAATATGCCCTGCCATTTTCCCACTCTGCTTTTTATGAATATTTGTTGAAGAAGGAAAAAGCTCTCTTGTTTTCGCTAGCTCTTCCAAGAAAACGGCTGTTTCGTCTTGAAGGAGAAAATGAATCATTGCAAGCTCTTCAATTGAATCAATGTGAAAAGATGCTTTTTCAAAAAAAGACGAAAGAGAGAATCGATTTCCTTTTAGAAAAATAAGAAGCATATCGCTCATCTCTTTCAGCCATTCTTTATTGTTCATCTTTCCACTCCCTTCTTATTGTTTCTTCGTCAATAAAATTTAGGGAACAAATGTCATTCATAAACTCTCTTTCTTGTTCAAACAAACGAATTTGAGGCCATAAAAACAGCTGAAAGGCAGATGTAAAATCTCCTTCATCTTTCGTAAAGAGAGCCACATCCTGAATGAGAGCAGGCCCGATTTGTTCATATTGATTTATAACATGCCAAAGTTTTGTAAGTTCTGTAATAAATGGATAGTTATCAATTCCCCATTTATTCATATACCGAAGTAAAACCTTTTCGGTAATCTCACTTGGAGGATGAATAGAAATAAAGGCAAATCTTCTCATAAAAGCATAGCTCATTTGAAATAAAGTTGCTTTATCTCTTGTATTCATTGTGCCAATAAGTCTCCATGAGGAAGGAACGCTATATTCATGAACAGCATCTCTTCCTTCTTCTTGTGGGGAAATCGTTACGTTTTTTCCATTCTCCGCTTTAAATCCTAAAGAAACACGATCACCTGCTAAAACTGAAAGAAGGGCACCAAATGCTTGATCAAGGTCAGCTCTGTTCATTTCATCAACAATAAGCCACTTATTTTGCTCTTTTTTCGTTCTATCATCTTTAAAACATTGCAAAAAAAGACCTGGATGAAAAGTTAATGTCCCTTCTCTTGTTGGATGGTATCCTCCAATGGTTTCGAACGTTGACCAATCAGAAGAGGCTGTTGTAAATACAGACTGAACTCCATAGCTTTTACAAACTTCACTCGCAAGCTTTGACTTTCCTGTACCTGGAGGTCCTGCGAAAATTAAATGTTTTCCGTTTTTCAATGCGGATTGAATTTGCCTTTTTAAGCGTTCTTCATCTTCAAAATAAAGAGAAGGAAACTGCATATTATGATCAAATGAAACAGGCTGACGCTCATTTTCTCCCCTTTTCCCATATGAAGCTCTTTCTTCTCGCACTGTTTGCCTATTAAGGCGAATGAGTCGTTCATAAGCTGTTTCATATTTCTGACGAAGACGTGAGAACGAAAAGTCTTCAATTCGATGAATAACGTCCATGTCTTTATCATACTCGTCCATAATACCATAGCGAATTTCATCTTTTTCAATTTCTAAAAAAAGTTTTACATGCCCTTCTTGTTCTTTTGTATAAATAACAAGAGAAGGATATGAATCATTTTTAAACGTTGTAAGCTCCCGAGCCTTTTGAATACAAAGAGGCGATAACTCTGGTATCTCACAGATTGCTCCGTGAATCATTTTCAAAAGAGCACAAACTCGTGCATCTTCCGCCTCTTCGTAAGGTTTTTCACTAAGATGCTTTAAATAATGAATAATAACAGGAACAAAAAGCTCTCTATATTTTGTTATGCAATAAAGGAAATCTTGCACATCAAGCATTGTCGCATTTTTTACTTCACGAGCCACAAATGGTAAAAGATATTTGCACAGTTCAACATACTGACTATAGTTATCAACAGCCCGCCCTAATTTCTCATGTGCTCCGATCATATTTTTAAATGTTTCAAGCACTTCTTTTTTGTACATAGGGTACGACGTATAGTCAAATGCTGCAAGCAAATAACCAAGAAGCGGAGCTCCTAATGAATAGCCACATGAGTGACTTTGACGAGTCACCTCATTAAGTCTTTCTTTAAGAGGCTTCTCATCGTCATAAAGCGTTCTAAGCACATCTGTACATTGTTCTTCATAAGTGATAGAGAAGCGTTCAAATTCGAGTAAGCTACGCCAATAAACAAAGTACCCGCTTGATGTATTTTCCTTTTTAAGATAATGAACGATTTCCCCAACCGTTTCTTTTGTTATAACACTTCTCTCCATAAATTCGTTTAACTCTTTTAATACATACCACTTATATTTTTGATCATAGTGAGCTGACTCTTTGAAGCGATTGTAATGAGCAAGAGCAATTGTAATAAACTCATCTTCTTCAAAATGAAAGGCTCCAATTGTTTCCTTCATCTTTTTTCATCCTCTTGCAATTTTATTCTTTCTCTTTAGTTTGTACCACTTTCTCTATTTTTTGTAACACGATATTGCGAAATATTTCTTTTTCATTTAACAGCTGATGATCTCCTCCATCTACTATAATGCATGAGGAGTTTGGGAATTTTTTTTGTAGAAATGGCAAGTTATAACGATGTAAAACGGTTTTATCTTTATTTCCTTGAATAAAAGTAACAGCTTGGGTAGAAGCACGCGTGTTGTCAAGCGTATGCGTCCAGGCTTGTACAGCTTTTATCCATTCTAACGGAAGTCTTGTAAACTGAAGCGGATCCCTTCGCACCTCTTGAAGGTATGCTTTATCGCTTGAATTGCGCCGAAATACTCGTTTGAAGCTTTTCACATATGGAAAAAGAAGCGGAATAGATAAAGCTGCCAGCTGCCACCCTTTCATCCGGACAAGAGGGGCAAGAAAGAACACATGCCTAAATGGGCATGCATGACTATCTTTTAAAAGATAATCAACAACAACCCCTGCCCCTGTGCTATGTGCCACAACAAATGGAGGAAACTCTTTTTGACAATATGTATGAATAAAATGTGAGAATGCTTCTCTATATTGAGAAAACTCTGTAATCGTCGCTTTCTCTCCTGTAGAGAGACCGTGACCTTGTAAATCATAGCATATAACTTCATATTTCATATTTGTAAAATAGCGGATAGCATGCTTTAATGTTGCGCTATGATCATAATAGCCGTGAAGAACTATAATTGTTCCACGCTTATTTTCGGGACGAAAACGCTGCATGAAGAAAGATTGTGAACAATGGTTAAAAAAACCGAACTCATACTGAAGGTTTGACACATCTAGCTTATAAAACTGAAGATAGTCCGTAATTTGATGATACTCTTCCTTTTGCTGATACAAAGTTGGAAATGGAAACTGTTCTTTATCTAGCGATTGAAAACTATACATGTCATCCTCCTCTTTCTCCATTTTATATCAGTATTCTCTTTTTATCAGAAGAAAATCAAAATAAAAAGGGTGACACTATAAGTCGAAATTTCTCTTCTTTATATTTTAGTTGTAGCAAACAAACACTAGTTTTGACAACCTTTGTCTTTCAGCAGGAAAATGAGGCTTAATTGAAGGAATAGTGTATTAGCATAAAAAGACAAGATAAAAACATAACGATACCAATAATGAATTTTTTAATAAAAACTGACGTAACCCGCTTGAGGAGGAGTGAGTAAAATGCAAACGTATACGACGAAAGAAGCTGCTAAAAAGGTCAACGTTCCGCCAAGAATTATTAAACAATGGGAAAAAGAACTCGACGGATTTTTTTACATTCCTCGCACAAAACAAGGTGCACGCATTTATACAGAAGAAGAGCTCCAAATGCTGAGAACGTTAAAAGACATGTACGGAAAGAAAACAAAAAAAGAAGAAATTAAGCTGTTTCTTAAAAAAGCGAAGCAGAAGCCAGAGTCCTCACAAAATAGTACTGAGCAGTCTAATGTCTTATCCTTTGCTAAACATAACAGTTCTCTTAATGAAAATAGCAATGAAAAAAAACAAGCGCCACCTCCTTCTTCTATCGATCAAAAAAAGCAGCAAAGAGTCGTTGAACAGCGTATTAAAGCTGAACGTGAACGCCAGCGCCTTCAGCAGGAAGAGAAGAAAAAGAACGAGGAACCTTCTACAATGCGCCCAGTAGACTCTACTCCTCAGCCTGTAAATCAAGTAAAAAGTGAATTGGTTGAAAAAGTCCAAACATACAAAGATGTATTTGAAGCTTTTGATACATTCAAACGCGAACTTTTAACAGAGGTCAGAAACGAAATTCGCGGCGAAGTGAGAAATGAAATTATTTCTGAAGTAAAAGAACAGCTTCAACATAACAATGAGCAGACAGTAGAAGCAATTGAAGCGATTAATGCGGTTGTCTCTGAATCTGGTGAACAAACGTCGAAAGAAGTGCAGAGAGAGCTCAAACATGTTTCAAGCCGATTAACAAAAATAAGTGAAGAAACAACTGAAGAAATGCAGGGATATGTTGAACAAGTTTCAGCAGAAGCATTAGACAGACAAGCTGAGCTCAAACATTGGCTTACAAATATTGAACAGTCATCGGGAAGTTCAATGGATGAGATGAAAAAAATGGTTCATGAGTTAGAAGAAAATTCAAAGTCGACAAGCTTTGAACTTCGCTCGTTTGCTCATGAGATGACGAAGCGTTCAGACTGGAAAGCAGATGAAATGAAAGATTTAATTGATTCTATTAAACGTGATAGAGCAGCATATGTAAATGAACTAAAGCATGACAGACAAATGCATCGTCAAGATATCGAAGAGCGTGAGCGCCTCTTCCACGACTTTGTTCATAATTTTAGACAAACAGCAGCAGCTGAAGAAGAAGAAAAAGTCAAATCATGGTGGAGGTTTTGGAAATAAAGGAAGAACGAGAGCCCATTTGGCTCTCGTTCTTAGCGTGGATTTGTTTTTTCTACAGATGTATGGGTGCTTTTAGGATTTTCATTTATTTCACGTGCAATTTCCATTTTATTTGTTTTGTTCACACTTTGTAAACCAGACTTTGTTTTTTGATTACGCTTTGTCATCGCCATTCTCCTCCTTTTATGCTGCTTTCCCTTTTAATATGGGCGAGAATACTCGCCTTCATAACCTAATTTGAAGCTTTACAAACATTTCCGAATAAGAAATATACAAAGATGGAAAAATCATGTTATACTAAGTGCAATTACATAGGAAGTCCACTAGGGGTGCCGTAATGGCTGAGATAAGAGCTTTCTTAATCCCTTTGAACCTGATCTGGTTTATACCAGCGTAGGAAAGTGGCAGCAGCGTTTTTTCGCTCGTTGTCCACTCTTGTTATGAAGAGTGGTTTTTTATTTCCTTTCCCTTTTGGCCTTCCACTATTAAGGAGGAAAAATGATGTCTTTTAGTCAAGAACTTCGTCGCGTTGCAGCACCTGTTTATGAAGCAATTTTCAATCACCCTTTTGTGAAAGGAATTGGAGAAGGAAACGTTCCAAAAGACGCTCTTATTCACTATGTTTGTCAAGATTTCGAATATTTAACTTCTTTCTGCCGCGTATATGGCGTTGCTATTTCACGCTGTGAAAATCGTGAACAGATGGAACTTTTTAATGAACAAATTAATTTTGTGCTTCATAGCGAAGTTCATCCTCATCACAATTTCTGTGATGTTGCAGGAGTTAAATATGAAGATCTTCAAGCAAAACCACTAGCACCTGGTGCACATCATTATATTAACCATATGACAACCGTTGCTCAAACAGGCTCGCTTGGAGAAATCATCGCGGTTCTTCTTCCTTGTCCATGGACATACTTAGAAATTGGTCAAAAACTAATTGAGAAACACAATCCAACAGAAGATCATCCTTTCTATGAATGGATTATGTTTTATGGCAAAAAAGAAATGGACTCTGTCACACACAAGCTTTGCGCTCTCTTAGATCAGTGGGCAGAAGGCGCTTCAGAGCGTGAAAAAGAAAAAATGAAAGATCATTTCATTAAAAGCTGTGAGCTTGAGTATTTATTCTGGGATATGGCTTATCAAAAACAGCAGTGGCCCAGTGAAATGAGCCCTGTAGAAGCATAAAAAAAGAGAGACACCTGTCTCTCTTTTTTATTGAATATCTAATTTCTCGTTTAGTTCTTCCGCTGCTTTCTTCGGATCTTGACTTTTTAAAATAGCTGACACAACAGCGGCTCCTTTAATACCTGTTCCATTTAATTTTTCAATGTTTCCAGCTGTAATTCCACCAATTGCAACAGCTGGAATACGTACGCTTCCCGTAATTTCAGTCAGCTCTTCTTTTGTGATTCCTTTTGCATCAAGTTTTGTGCTTGTCGGAAAAACTGCGCCAACTCCAATATAATCTGCTCCGTCCTCAACTGCTTTTTTCGCTTCTTGAACTGTTCGGACAGATACGCCAATAATCATATCTCCTACAAGAGAACGCACAACTTTTAGTGGCAAATCGTCTTGCCCAACGTGTACGCCAAAAGCCCCAACAGCAAGCGCTACATCTACCCTGTCATTAATAATGAGCGGAACGTGAAACCGATCAAGAAGCTTTTTAAGTTGGAGGGCACGCTCATAAAACTCTTTTCCGTCCGCTTCCTTTTCACGAAGCTGTACGAGCGTTACCCCTCCTTCAAGCGCTTTTTCCACTTTTGCTAAAAGTTCTTCTTCTGTTCCCCCAAACAAATCTGTAACAAGATACATTTTATAAGATAGGTTGTTTTGCTTCATACATTTTCACCTCTTTTTCCCACGTTGTACTCGTAAGTGTTGATAGTTCGTCAAAAAGATTAATTTTAAAAGTGCCAACCCCTTCTCCTTCTTTAAGACGCTTTACGGCTCTTTCTCCAGCAAGTCCCATATAGGAAATACCAGCAAGCGCTCCTTCTAACACACTCCCACTTGCTCCAACAAAACAGCCGATAATAGATGCTGTCATACATCCTGTCCCACTTACACGCGTTAACATCTGGTGACCATTCTCTACGTAGACGACACGCTCTCCGTCTGTAATAACGTCAATTTCTCCACTTATGACAACAACAGTGTTATACTTTTTGGCCGTTTTTTTAGCAATTGTAGTTTTATCTTCGCCAACTTCCCCAGCATCAACGCCTGAGGTTTTAGCTTTTACTCCAATAAGAGAGGCCACTTCAGAAACATTTCCTCTAATAACAGTTACCTTTACTTGCTCTAACAGCCACTGAGCAGATTTCGTACGATATGTTGTAGCCCCAACTCCAACAGGATCAAAGACAACGGGAGTGTCTTTTTCATTTGCTTTTCTCATTGCTTTTTCCATTGCAACAAGAGACTCTTTTTTGATTGTCCCAAAATTAATAACAAGTGCAGAAGAAATAGACGTCATTTCTTCTACTTCTTCAATAGCATCTGCCATAACAGGAGAACCGCCAGCAGCGAGTGTTGCATTCGCACAATCATTAATTGTCACAGCATTTGTAATATGATGAACAAGAGGATTTTTTTCTCTTGTTTCCTTTAACAACTCACTAATTCTTTGTTTCATCATTAGACTCTCTCCTCTTTATAGACGCCCGCTTTTTCGTAAAGATCATAAAAATGATGAGTTGGGCCATGTCCGCTTCCGATGTTTAAGCTATTCTTAATAGCTCCTGTAATATATTCTTTTGCTTGTTTTACCGCATCTTCAAGGGCTAATCCTCGTGCTAATCCTGCTGAGATGGCAGCTGAAAGCGTGCAACCTGTGCCATGCGTGTTTTTTGTTTGAATTCTCTTTCCATAAAAGTGTGTGAACATTTCTCCATTAAAAAGAACATCTGTTGGTTCTTCTTCTAAATGTCCGCCCTTCATTAAAACGGCTGATGGACCTTCCTTTATTAAAAGGCGTGCTGCATCTTCCATCTCCTCGATTGTCTTAATCTCTGCTCCTGTAAGTTTGCAGGCTTCAGGAACGTTCGGTGTTACAACTGATGCAAGAGGCAATAGTTCTTTTTTTAATGCCTCAACAGCTTCTGGGTGAAGCAAGTCATAGCCGCTTTTTGAAATCATCACGGGGTCTAATACAACATGCGGGGCATTGTATTCCTTCAGTTTTTTAGCAACTACTTTAATTGTTTCAACCGTTGAGAGCATTCCAATTTTCACACTATCAACTTTAATATCTGTAAAAATAGCATCAAGCTGATCTTCAATAATGTTTGGAGAAATATCTTGCACAGAAAGAACACCTTTCGTGTTTTGCGCAGTAACTGCAGTAATGACGCTCATTCCGTACGTACCAAGTGCTGAAAAAGTTTTTAAATCTGCTTGAATCCCTGCTCCTCCTGAGCTGTCAGAGCCTGCAATTGTTAAAGATGTTTTCATGAATTTAGCCTCCTTAAATTTTCAATTCCATTTCGTTTTATAAGTACACGCAAAAAGATATAGCCAAGTAACGCCCCACCAAACGAGCTCATAATAAATGATGGAACAAAAGCAAAGAGAGCGACGTTTTCCCCTAGAAAAAGAAGGGCAAAAGGATACGCTATTATGGCCCCGATAATCCCTGTTCCAACGACTTCTCCTAACGCAGTGAGCGCCATGTTCTTCGTTTTCTGATATAAAAACGCTGCTAAAAAGGCACCAATCATACTTCCTGGGAAAGCAAGAATTGAACCTGTCCCAAATAAGTTGCGTAAAAGCGATGTTCCAAATGCACATAAAACCGCGTAAAAAGGACCTAATAATACAGCAGAAAGCACGTTAATCACGTGCTGTAACGGAAATATCTTTGCAAACCCAAGCGGAATGTAAAAAAGATGACTTGTTAACGTTCCAATTGCCATTAAAAGGGCTGTTGCTGATAGCTTCGTTGTTTTACGCAAAAAAAGCTCCTCCTATGAGCACTAGGAGAAGCTTGTTATGTAAGTAAAGAGTACAACTTAAAAAGCTGATTTGTACACTTCAATTAATATCGTAACGCGACTTCCCTACGCTAGTTTTAACTAGTTCAGGTTTGAAGGGTCAAAGACAAAAGGTCTTACTCTCAGCCGGCTTCTCCAGCTCCCCTAGTGCAGAATACTTATGAATTTTTCTTTATTATATCAATTTTCGACAAAGTTGCAAAGGTAAAACGTTCAAAGGCTATACTGATAATTTGTAATAAATCTAAAAACATGGTAGCCGCTCACGCTTACCCCAATCGTTCCCCCACCAGGAAAAATGGTATCACCACAGAGCCACAATCTGTCTACTCCACTTCTGTGAGAAACAGCGTTAAAAAACGTATTTTCTTTTGTTTGTGGAAACCCACCAACTTCCCTTCTTGTAACAAACTTCTCCCATGCTTCAGGAGCTCCTGACAATTCGTGCACCATCCCTTCTTCAAAACGTGGAAAAACGGTACGAACACGTTCCTTTACCTTGTTCTTCAGCACTTGTTTCCGAGCATCATTCCATCCATTCAATTTGACGTGTGTTGAACATGTTAATGTTCTATACCCCTCAGGAGCCCGCAGTGTATCGCCCTTTTTAGAAAGAGAAAGAAAAACGTGCTCACCCTCAGCAACTCCTTTTCCTGTTAAAACTTGTTGAAAAAGAGGTGAATCTGAAGGAATCACCCTTTCTTCTAGGGCAAAATACATCGTAAACGCCCCCCATTGTTCCTTGTCTTTTATTTTTTGAGAAAGATTTTGTACAATCCTCTCTTCAAGTAATCCTAGAAGCTGCCTAAGAGGAAAATTGCTAACAACATGTTCCGCTTTATACCTTTGTTCGTATTCATCTTCAACTGTAAATAGGGCACCTCTCTTGTCTACACCTATAGCTTTACAATGCAGCTTCACTTCCCCACCATGATGTTTGATAAATGATTGAAGTTTCCTTGCTAAAATAAACAATCCGCCTTCAACATAAAAAGATCCTTCATGATAAACATCAAGTGCAAAAGCACCCATTAAAAGTGAGCAGTGCTCTGTTGTTGTTTGCATGCTATCAACGATTTGCCCGTCAAGAAAGTGAATAAAAGATTGGCAATCTTCTAAATCATGTTTTTTCACTAAATCAGCAACAGTTTTCGTAAATAAAGGAAGAAGAGATATATCACTTAGTTCTAGAGAAGAAAAAAGATATTCCCACTCTTGAGGAGTTTTAGGGGGCATCGCGGGAACTCGCTCAATGAGCCTCCTCACTTTTCGAGCAATTTTCCATAGCTCCTCATAAAAAGAAGATAGATTCTCTTTGTAATGCGGAAAAACTTGAACAAGCTGTTTAAGATGATTTGTCCTGTTTTGAAAAACAGAAAGAGGTGCAGAAAAACCCGTAATTCTAATTGCTTCTGAAAGGGGAAAAACGTTCATATCAATGTCTAGATAACGGAGGATTTTATTGTGAATCCCTTCCTCTTCAAATCCCATTCCAAATGTAGCTCCAACAGGGAAAGAGAACAGATCTTTGGAAAACTTCCCAGCGCATCCTCCCACTTCTCCACCCCCTTCAAGTACTGTTACTTTATATCCATGCTTTGAAAGAAGTGCTCCTGTTGTTAAGCCACCTATTCCATCACCAATGATAATCGTCTTCTCCATTGTTTTCACCGCTTTACGTTTTTCTTATTGTGTAACATGCGATATGGGTTCATGCAACAATGGATATGCAAAAAGACGCTTAAGTTTAAACTTAAGCGTGCTACATTTCGCGAACCCAATAATTTATTTTAGCCGTCATTTCACGACCAACTTCTTCATTTGTACGCTCTTTCAACGAGGTGAACACGCGCATTTTCATTTCTTCAATCTCTTCTTCATAGGAAACAACTGTTGACCATTCCAAATCAGGAATTGCAATAAGCGTTGTTTCTTCTTTTTTATTTTCATGAAGGTACACTTGTCCAACTTTTCTTCCTTCATATTCAATGTTTGCCATTCTAATTTTCATGCTAATCCCTACTTTCTTTCGCTTTCACCATACAACTATACCGTCAAAAAGGATGCTTGACTAGTTCTTTTCCTCCGCTTTTGCCGCTTCTTTTAAAATATCATCGTAGGGAGGGTTCTTCACTCCTTCAAACGTTTCTACTATTTTCCCATTTTTGTCTACTAGATAAAAAGAGGTAGAATGAAGAACTTGATCACTTTCTTCTGGTTTTTTAACAATAGCTGAAAAGTTTTCTTTGGCAAATGTCTCAATTTCCTTTTGCTTATATCCTGTTAACACGTTCCAGTTTGAGAAATCCCCTCCGTGATATGCAACATATTCTTTTAACTTTTCAGGCGTATCAACTTCCGGATCAACGCTAAAAGAAACAAATTGGACATCAATTCCTTGTTTCGCAGCTCGCTCTTGGATTTTTTTCATATTGGCCGTCATTGGAGAACACACAGTGCGACAGTTTGTAAACATAAAGTCTGCAATCCATACTTTTCCTTCTAGCTCTTCGGATGAAAATGTCTGGTTTTCCTGATTTTGAAATGAAAAAGAGATGCCTTCTTCCTTTGAACAACCGAAAAGGAAGAAAAGCATCAAAGCTGTTAAAGCTGTTTTACCTAATACTTTCACATCTTTCACATCTTTCACCTATTTCTCTCCTATGACTTTAACCTCTTTTTCAGGCATAACATGCTGAGAATGGGCAAGAACATGTACTTGCACAACATATGTCCCCTCTTTTTCAAAACGGTGCTTAATTGTATATACCCCGTCCTCCTCTTTCTCCGCTTTTACCATCTCTCCTTCTTCGTCACTGTTCGCTTCCTTAAACTCAAAATCAACAGTATCTGCTTTTTTTACTTTTTCATCTCCATATGTAACAGTTGCTTCATACACCACATCTTCATTCTGTTGAACAGTTGACGGAACATCTAACTCTACTTTAAGTTCCTCTATCTCATCATCTGCTTTATTCTCCCCACTTGTTTCACTACTGCAACCAGCCATAAATACGAGTGCTAAAACGAACAAAAACTTTTTCATCCCATCCCTCCTCCTCCTCATTTTATTAGTTCTTGTTTATTTTAAAATTTCCTTTAAAAGTGTGAAAGATGCTTTGTTAATGTGATTCTATCCTTTTTCACATCATACTCATGTTTCTCATAAAATCTCTTTGCTCTACCATTTGCTGATGTGTGTAAATCAATTTTATTTCCTCCTCTCTTTACAACTTCCTCTTCTAACAACTGTAGAATAGTTAATCCATAACCCCTACCACTTTTCGCTACAGACACACAAAGCTCAGCCAAATAGAATGTTCTGCCTCCATATGTTCGCTTAAAATTGCCTGCTACTATGCCAACAAGCTCTCCTTCTTCTTCAAATAAGAATCCTAACATTTTGGGAGTATGTAATAAATCAGTAAGCCTTTCCTTTGCCGCTTCATATGACCAATCCTCATTCCACGGAGGTTGTTTAAATACTTCTCTATAAAGCGCAATACATTTTTCTAAATTACTAGTTGATATATTTGTTTTCTTCATATGCTCGCTCCTCACTTCAATATATTGTAAAAATCTATTTTTATGAAATTACATTTCTTTTATTATAACGAAAAAAAGTTTCTCTTTCTTACTTCAAAAAAATGGTGTAAAATAATACTCATTTCAAGAAAATTCTAACAAAGAGAGATGAGAACATGTTTCCTTATAAGATTAATGATCATATTACGCTAAGACTTGTAACAGAAAAAGATGGTGAAGCTCTTTTTTCACTCATAACAAAAGAACGGCAACATTTAAGAAAGTGGCTTCCATGGGTTGATTCAACAACTCTTAGTACATATAGTGAACTAATCCCAATATGGATCAAACAATATGAGGAAAAAGCAGGCTTGCAAGCTGCTATTTTATATGACAACGTCATTATCGGCATGATTGGACTTCACTCCATTCAATGGCAAAACTCCCAAACAAGCATTGGGTACTGGCTTTCTGAGCGTTATGAAGGAAAAGGTATTATGACAAAATGTGTAGAAGCTCTCCTACATTATACTTTTCATGAAAATGGGTTAGAAAGAGTAGAAATTCGCTGTGGTCAAGGTAATGTAAAAAGCAATCGAATTCCGATTAAGCTAGGCTTTACCCATGAAGGAACTGCTCGTCATGCTGAGTTTTTATATGATCACTATCATGATTTAGAAGTATATAGCTTGCTGCATGAAGAATGGAAAAGCCTTCACAGAGAAAAAACGCCTCTTTAAAAAGAGGCGTTTTCTTATCTAAGCACTGTATTGAAAAATTCTTTTGTTCTTTCTTCTTTTGGTTCATGAAATATTTCATGTGGATGGCCAACTTCGACAATCTTTCCATCATGCATATATATAACCCAATCACAAACTTCACGTGCAAAGCCCATTTCATGCGTGACAACGACCATTGTCATTCCTTCTGCGGCTAGTTCTTTCATTGTTGCTAGAACCTCCCCAACAAGCTCTGGATCAAGCGCTGAGGTAGGCTCATCAAAAAGCATAATATCAGGCTTCATAGCAAGCGCCCTTGCGATAGCAACCCGCTGTTTTTGCCCACCTGACAGTTTGTTTGGATACACATTTTCCTTATCAGCTAAGCCCACTTTCTGTAAAAGCTCTCGTGCTTCTTGCACTGCCTGCACTTTATTTACCTTTCGAACGTGGATGGGTGCTTCTGTAATGTTTTGCAAAACGGTTTTGTGCGGAAACAGATTAAAATGCTGAAAAACCATCCCAACTCTCTGTCTAATTTCATTAATATTATGTGTTGAGCGTTCAATTTTTTCATCCTCAATCCAAATATGACCGCTATCTTTTTCTTCTAAAAAGTTTAAACAACGGAGCAGAGTACTTTTTCCAGAGCCGCTTGCACCTATTAAACAAACGACGTCGCTTTCTTTTACAACCATATTAATGTCTTTTAATACGTGCAGATCTCCAAAAGACTTGTTCAGATTTTCAAGCTTAATCATCGTGCGTTTCTCATCCATGTTACGCTCTCCTCCCTTTAATCACTTGTTCGTAGTTTTCTTTCGAGTAAGTTAACGGCAACAGTTAGAAGAAGAACAAGAATCAAGTAGTAAATCGCCACAATTAAAAGATATGTCATTTCATCAAAATTGTTTGATCCGTATGTTGTCGCAATATTAAAGAGCTCATTCATTGAAATAAAAGCAGCTAGTGATGAATCTTTTAAACCGATAATAAATTGATTTCCAAGTGGCGGCAATGCTCGTCTAAATGCCTGAGGGAGGATAATACGCCTCATTGTAAGCCCTGCTGTCATGCCGAGAGAACGCCCTGCTTCTGCCTGCCCTTTTTCAATAGACTGAATGGAGCCGCGGAAGATTTCTGCGATATAAGCCCCGTTGTGCACAGCAAGAGCAATAGAAGCAGCCCAAAAGTCTGGAATAAGAAAAATATTGCTCATCCCGAAATATAAAATAAAGATTTGGACGATAAGGGGAGTTCCACGAATTAAGTAAACATAAATATCAGAGAGCCATCCAAGCGGCTTAACACCTGAAATTTTCAAAAGAGCAAAGACGAGACCAATCACAACTCCAAGTAAAATTGAAACTACTGTTAGTTGTAGTGTCACAATCATAGCATCAAAAAAGATTGACCTTGTATCAATTAGCGTTGTCCAAAAATGCGAAAATGTTGGCACTCTCTTTCCTCCTCTTTTTAGAATATTTAACGTTTTATTCTGGTTTTACTGTAATATCTTCCTTAAAATATTTCTCACTAATCTTTTTCAATGTTCCATCTTTACGCATTTTTTCAAGCGCACCGTTAATATCTTCTAAAAGCTGTTCATTTTCTTTCGAAACGGCAATAGCTTGCTCACTTCTTCCTAAAAGCTCTTTTGCTTGAATTTTAAATCCTTCTCCAATTGCTTCTTTTCCGGTTACAAAATCGGTAATCACAGCATCATGACGACCTTCTGCAAGAGCTTTTAAAGCTGTGATGTCACTGTCATATGTTTTAACGTTATTTGTGTACTTTTTTGCTTCATCGGCATATGTAGAACCTTTTGAAACAGCAACTTCTTTATCTTTTAAATCTGCCGATGTCTCAATGTCACTATCAGCACGGGTGAAAATTTGTGGTCCTGAATAGTAATATGGAGTTGAAAATGCAACATGTTTGCTTCGTGCTTCGTTGACCGTATGACTTGCAACAGCTGCATCAAAGCGGCATGTTTTCACACCTTCAATAATACTTTTAAACTTCATCTTCTCTGGCTGAGCTTCAAGACCTAACTCTTTTGCAACAGCTTCTCCAACTTCAACATCAAACCCCGTTACTTTTCCGTCTTTCATATAGCTAAATGGTTTAAATTCCCCTGAAGCTACAAATGTGAAGGTCCCTTCTTTCACAAGTTTTGCTCCACTTTTGGTTTCAGTTTTACTCGCACCACAGGCGGCGAGTATCGTAATAGCAAGGATGGTAACAAATGATAATAAAAGCTTTTTCATTTTTATCTCTCCCTTACATTTTATAGAACTGCTCACAAAGAACAGTTTACTTGTATAAGGATAACAAATAATTTGAAATTTTACAAAATTGAGAAAATAATACTACACATTCTCTTATATAAATCATAAATGATGTCTATTATGATAAAAAGAAAGGAGGATGAAATGAATGAAGCTACCTAAAGAAACAACACGCCTTTATTTTCAGCCCATTACAACAAAGCATAGATCCTTTTTAGAGGTTCTATTTAAAAGATCTATGCTGCCGTTTGTTAATCAAAATCACCCGATTGAACAATGTATGAACCATATTCGCAATCAATATATAACGTTTAAAATCGGCCTTTGGGCTGTCCATCAAAAAACAGATTACAAAGCGGTTGGGGTAGCAGGACTTCTGTTAAATAAAATAAATCATAACACTGTAATTGAACTTGGTTATGCTATTCATCCGGACTATCAAGGAGAAGGGTATGCAACAGAAGCAGCAAGATCATGCTGTTTCTTCGGTTTTCATGTCCATCGCTTCCCAAAAATCTACGCTCGTACTCATCCTGACAATAAACGCTCTATCTCTGTTTTACAGAACCTAGACTTTCAGTGCAGACAAGAAATAAGAGGTGCTGAACCTTCTCTTCTTTTTGAAAGTACATCTATCATGTAGCAATCATATATCAAAGAGATGGGTTTACGTTTTTGTCTTTTTTGATATCAGATAAATAATATTGTTCACTTGTAAAAAATTCTTCTTTTAGCTCCTTCACTTTTTTACTTAGTAGTACAATAGCAAGTAAATTTGGCAACAAAATAGAGGCAAGCGCAATATCGAGAAAGCTCCATATTACTTTGGCTCCGCCAACAGAGCCTACAATAATAGCCCCTAAGTATATAACCTTCATCACATGCCCCATTTTCACGCCAAATAAAAATTCTGCTTGCTTTACACCATAAAACACTAAAACAAGTGCCGTTGATAGGACAAAGAAACAGAGAGAAATTGTGACAATATAACTTCCGACTGTGCCGAATGTTTCAGTAAATGCAACTGTTGCTAAAGCATCCGTATCTTTGGAAGCGTCCATTTTTGTCCACACTCCTGTAGATAAAATGACAAATGCCGTAGCTGTGCAAACTACAATTGTATCAACAAAAATACCGACAATAGCCCAAAACCCTTGTCTTACCGGATGATCCGTTTTTGCAGCTGCATGTGCAATAGGAGCTGTTCCAAAGCCAGCTTCATTTGAATAGAGACCTCTAGCAAAGCCCCATCTAATGATGTCACTTAGGGCCGCTCCTGCAAATCCACCTACAGCTGCTACCGGTTGGAAAGCGGAAGAAAAAATAAGTGACAAGACATTTGGAAACTGATCAATATGAATAATAACAACCAAAAGAGCAACTCCAACATACAGTAAGGCCATAAAAGGAACAAACAGCTCTGTTGTTTTTCCTACTCTCTTAATTCCTCCAATTACAATCACACCAATAAGTACACTTGTGATGATTCCTGTAATGAGGGGGGAGACAGAAAATGTTTGAGCAACAGATCCAGCTATCGAATTCCCCTGTACCATTAGACTTGGAATAACTTCAATCATTAGAGCAAAAGCAAAAAAGCTACCAAGCCATTTCATTTTTAGTCCTTTTGTTATGTAATACATC
>NZ_JALAMS010000027.1:0-9528 GCF_026790145.1 Priestia endophytica
TTTAATACATCGATGATCCTGCTCTACAATATGGTTGAGATATTTCGCTTTCCTTAGTTAGATGCCTTGAGGCATCTTTTTTTCTGCTTTTAACTCCTGGATAGCGATGGGATAGGCTGGATTCTTATCTACCGTGATCACACGAGGTGTAGAAACATTTTCAATGCAATGTGCTTTTTTGAGTTTTAAGAGTCATTTTGGAAGTGGAATTTTCTATGATAATACCTTTGATTATCTTTTGTGGATTTATATCATGCTGGAAACTCGGTGAAAGAATTTACGCCCATCAGTTCAGAAACAGGCTCTCTGACATCGAAAGAGTTAGCCTCAAAACGACTTTTTTTAAACAAATAAGAAATGATCCATGGCTATATCGAAATGATGGATTCTCGTACAAAAAGACGCTCTTTTTAAAGGGAAGCGCCCGATTGACTGGATTTAATGATTAAAAGAAACCTCGATATTCTTAGCTTTCATAGGGTGGCGACTTCTTAATATTTGTTTTTTTCTTATGATTGATCAATATAGCAAATACTACTTTAGGGTGAAAAAGGTGCAAGGGAGGTCGCATTAAATTCATTACTCTAACTAATCTAAGATATATCTCCGGATCAGCAGCCGAAAGCTGATATACTTTTTTGCTATACCATTGTTTAACTGGTTGTATGAGAGGTTTGTCTCCATTAATGTCAGGGTGGCGAAATGCCTCTGTAATTGCCATCTCCCATGGAGTTGCAATCAAATTAGAAAATCTCTTGTGAAGTGTTTTAGTGACCCTTTTAATGGGATATGTAAAATTTTCAAAGTAACGTTGTACTTCTAAAGCTTCCATAGCAGCGACAGATATCCCTTGGCCAAACACAGGGTCAAAGCGACAGTGAGCGTCTCCAACAACTAGGAAACCTTCAGGGACATCTGCAAGGTCAAATCGTCGGCGTACCTGATAAGGAATCGTATGTATTTTTATTTCTGAAATTGGCTCCACTTGTTCTAGAAAATGAAGCACATCAGGAACAGGTAACTTTTGTGCATAAGAGAAAAATTCCTCATTTGTTCTTGGTGCACTTTCATTGGCATAACCACTGAAGGTAACAGAAAAACGATTCCCCTCAATCGTTTGAATATACGCACCGTAAGGGTTTTTAGGGAAACTGGGGGAAATCAGAAGATTACACCAGTCTAGACGATCTTGATTTTTCATACGAAAGAATCTAGTGGCGTAAAAAAGTTGGATCCTCACCTTTTCTTCCTTCACCTTTATACCATATGATTTTAGCCACTTTACACTCTTTGAACCAACACCACTAGCATCAACAACCATATCTGCAAGAAGTTCTTTTTCTCTTCCTGTCTTAAGGGAGCGTACCCGTATTCCAGATATTTTATTACGTTGATGATCTATTAATAGTTGCTCAGCCCTTGTTTCATATTCAGTGGAAATATTGGGCACTTGATCAATACGCTGTTGTAAATGCCACTCTAACATAGGGCGGCTTTGTTGAACCATTTCTAATTCTCCTGGAAATCGTTTTTTCCACAGACCAAAATGATGCCACTTCAAATCTCTTGTAAAGTTATTTACAATACTCCCGTTCTCTACTAATTGATTAAAGAAATGTGGAAACAACTTTTCAATTGCTTCTTCTCCTCCCTTTAATAAAACATGAGGATGATAACTTTGTGGCACTCTCTTCCTAGGAGTCTTTTCCCTCCATCTTTCACCGGCCTCTAAGATGATTACCTGTTGAAAAGTATGTGACAGAGCTTTAGCAACTAAATTTCCAGCAATGCCTCCTCCGATAACTATAACTTTCTCCAATATAATTCCCCATTCCCTTTGTGATTTTTTCTATTATTGGTTATAATAGGAGTTTATTGTCCCTCTATAGGACTATTAAACCTCATATCTCACCATTTATAATTAGCATAAATTAACAAACAGAATTTATTTTCATTATACTTCATAAGAGTTGATTTTGAAATGAACGGTTCTGTTGCAAAAATTTAATTTAGCTTAAAACTAATCTTCTAAACTTGGACATACTGATACTAGTACTCTAGAAAAGGGTGTGATCAGTATGGAAAAGGAGAATCTATTTAAATGGAAACATTACCAGCCTTAGATGATTTTGTTAACGGTTAGATGGCACCTACGGTACAACCTTAGCTTTCGCGATTTAGTAGAAATGATGGAAGAACGGGGATTATCTATGGCTCATACAACCATTATGCGTTGGGTTCATCAATATGGACCTGAATTAAAAGAAAGAGTACGACATCGTATTAAGTCAACAAATGACTCATGGAGAGTCGATGAAACATATATTAATGATAGAAAACGAAGAGCTTTAAATATAAAAAAAGAGCTGAAAAGAAAAATCCACGGAGTTTTTCCTGTTTAGCAGTAGGTTTTTCTTCTTTGGGAAGATGAATATCATATACAAATTTAGTTTACATAAAATGTATTATCAGAAGTAAAAAAGGCGTAAAACCTTTGACTGACAAGGATTTTACGCTTTTTACTTTTCCCATAAGTATAATTTTACGGATGAATTCTGAACTCTGCCTATATTCTTTTTCTATAAATTTAGATTTAAAAAATATATCCTTTCTAATTAATGAAATCCCATCAATTCTTTAACCTGATTAACGTTTTTTGTAGAAGTTAATATTTCTAATAATAAGAAGGCAACATCAAATCCAGTACTAGGATTTGAAGAAGTAATAACATTTTTATCTACAACAATATAATCATCTTGAACTAAGACACCCATCTCTTTTAACTGTTTTTTTCTAACACTACTAGGGTGACTGTATGTAGTGGCTTTCCTACCTTTTAAAATCCCACTTTTCCCAAGTGAAAGGGCAGCAACACAAATACTCGCTATAGGTTTCCCCATTTTGTTAAATTCACGAATCACTTGCAAAAACCTTTCATCAAAGGCATCTTCGTAAAAATGAGCTTCTTCAAAACCACCTGGTATAGCAAGAGCATCAAATTCTTTTACATTGATATCCGATACTAACATTTCTGGAGTTACAGTAAAATTCCATGTGCATGTGAGTGTTGAGTGTAAACCAACCGTGACTAAATCTGTTGTACCATCTCCTTCAAATTTGTTCCAACCGAATACATCTGTGAAAACACTAGCTTCTACAGCTTCAAACCCATTTGCTAAAAGCAATAATACCTTTTTCATTTCATCATCTCCCTTTACTTTATTTTATTAAATAACTTTCACGTCTTACATACAGATAATTAGGTTATCTCTAAGGATAACTTTACTAATTTATCAAATTATTTGATAATACTAAATAAAAAAAGGCTGATGATGAAATGGACTTAATAGATAAAACAATACTTCACGAATTGCAATTGAATGCCAAGATATCAATGAAAGAATTGGCCCAAAAGGTTTATTTATCGCCTCCTTCTACCATTGAACGAGTAAGAAAACTAGAAGAGAAAGGGATTATAAAGGGGTATAAAGCAATTATTGATGCAGAAAAACTGAATAAAAATATAATGGCGTTTGTTTTGTTTGAGACAACGAAGTGTAAGGATTTGGTGAAATTTTGTAGTCAACACCCTGATGTAATAGAATATTACCGTGTTGCTGGGCAAATCAGTTACATAGCGAGAGTATGTACAGAATCGGTTCATACCTTAGAAGAGTTTATTGACCAAGCCATGATGTATGGTACTCCCTCTACGAACATCGTCTTATCTTCAAACGAGGATATGGAAACAAAATTAACAGGAATCAATAGCACTGTATGATTCTTATAGACAATTATTTTGATGAAGCGTATGTAGGTTTAATAAAACTTAGTTAACATAACACGTATTATCGGCAATAAAAGGAGTCGTATACCTAGGTATACGACTCCTTTTATTAGATTATTTTATTTGTAATTAATCATTTAAACAAAGATTACTAATCAAAATGTCTCCTAAATACTTAGGTCTTACTTAGACATATCCAGGTTATCCAAAGTATTCTTTAAAATTTTCATACCATTTTCCCCTTCTAAAGTCATTATAGACTCAGGGTGAAATTGAACTGCTGCAATAGGTAGAGATTTATGCTGCACTCCCATTACAATATCATCCTCCGATAAACATATGATGTCTAAACTATTTGGTATCTCTTTAGCGTAAATTGAATGATATCTACCAACAGTAAAAGGAGAGGATATGTCTTTTAATACTGTAGATTGTTTATCATGATGTATTACTGATTTCTTACCATGATAGGGACTTGACAAGATACCTAATGTCCCTCCAAAGTATTCAACAATACCTTGTAAACCTAGACATACCCCGAAAATAGGTATTTTCTTTTCTAGGCATAGTCCAATCGTTTCCTGAAGATTGAATCGGCTAGGTTGCCCTGGTCCAGGTGAAAGTATAACTAAATCAAAGTGATTGTCTTCTCTTAATAATTGTCGAGCATATGAGCTACGACATACTGTAACATTTGCATTTAGTTTACGCATATAACTAGATAATGTATGCACAAACGAATCTTCATGATCAATTAATAAAACATTTCTAGTTGGTGTATGAGGACTTAACGAAAATTCTTCTGGGTTCTGTTCTTTCATATTTAAAGCTTCAATTAAAGCTTGAGCTTTAACAAGTGTCTCTTGCTCCTCTTCTTCTGGAATTGAATCATATAAAAGGGTGGCGCCTACTCGAATCTTAGCTATACCATCTTTCATATTTATTGTTCTTAATGTTAAGCCTGTATGCAGGTTACCGTTAAAAGAGAACCATCCTATAGCTCCCCCATACCATTCTCGTGGGGTTTCCTCGTTCTTTTCAATCCATCTTAAAGCTTCTAGCTTAGGAGCTCCCGTTACTGTAACAGCCCACATATGAGTCATAAAGGCATCAAATTCATCAAATTCATTTTGTAGTTCACCTTTTACATGGTCTACAGTATGAAGTAGATGGGAATAAGTTTCGATTTGACGACGACCCACTACTCTAACTGTGCCAGGAATACATACTCGAGATTTATCATTTCTATCAACATCTGTACACATTGTTAGTTCGGCTTCTTCTTTTGATGAATTAAGAAGTTTTTTTATTTGTTCAGCATCTTCAATGGGATTACTACCACGTTTAATAGTTCCTGAAATAGGGCAAGTTTCAACCGTTCCATTCTCTACTCTTACGTACATCTCAGGAGAACATCCTACCAAGAATTCACTTCCTATATTTATTAGAAATCCATAAGGACTGGGATTAATTTTTTGTAAGTTACAAAAGACTTCTGAAGGGGATGACGTACAAGTCTGAGATAACAATTGGGTAGGTACTACTTCAAATAAATCTCCCTTTATGAACGAATTAGATGCCTTACGAACTAAATCAGCATAGTAACCTTCTTTATAAGGGGAAACAGAACCTTTACAAGAATGGTTATAAGTATGTATTTCCCCACTTCTTTCTAATCCTGCAGTGGACATACCGTCTGTTTCAAATTCATAGGATAAAGTGTAAGCTTTTTTAATTTCATGATCTACAATCATTAATTCATCAGGTAAATATAGATGGATATCTTTTTGCTCTTCAGATCTCTCTTTTTCATATTCTATATCTTCAAATTCAAAAATAAGATCGTAACCAAATGAACCATATAGACCTAAGAAAGAATCATCTGTAAAGAATAAAGATTTTAACTTTCTTAACAAGTCAAAAATAGATGGTTGCTTGGTTCTATAACCTTCATTAGTTATATTAAAATTGCTTTTATCGATATGTCCACTGATACAATTGGACTTATATTCAGTAATTTCTATAGTCTCAGTCGGAAGATATTCTTTTAAATATTTAATAAGAATATTTCCTCTATCATTTAGAGATTGTATTTCAAAGGTACTTTTCTTTGTACGAATCTCTAAAGGTGGATTGATAAAACCAACATCCCATCTGGAATAGCGACCAGTATACTCAAATGTGCTAGAAAAGAAACCACCTTTATATGTATTTAATTTTGGTAGTAAATATTCTGAAGGATAATTCAAATCAATTTCTTTCTGAAAACGTGAAATAAAAAGATTATTAGAAGTAATATAAGAACAATTTTGAGAATCAGTAGTCATCTCCGATAAAATGTTCATGTAGTTTGCCTCCCTGTATAAATTTCTACAGAAGAGAACAGGAAAATAGAGGATGTAAAAGAAGGGTATTCAATTTATTTTCTCATCTCTACTTAACTATCTCTGTTCTCAACTCAACTTAACTCAACTCAACTATCTTTTAGTTTACAACTAATGCATTTAAATTTCAAACTACAATAAGTTTAAATCCTTAGCCTTACTTACAGCTCCAAACCTTGTTTGGACAGAGAGCTTATTAATAATGTTAGTTACGTAATACTCAACTGTACTAGGAGCATAATTCAATATTTTAGCAATTTCTTTATTAGTCTTTTCTTGAGATATCAGATTGATAATGTTTAATTCTTTATCAGTAATGCGTTGCATTTCATTAAACTTTATAAATTGATTAGATAGTTCTTTACATATAACTATTTGGCCATGAAAGACAGACCTTATAATCATTAGAATCTCTGTAGCTTTCAATTCTTTATTAACGAACCCCCAACAATTATTCTTTAGTAACCGTTTGAAAAATTGTTTATGGTACTGCTCAGTGATAATCACCACCTTAATATCTAACGATTTTATAATTTCGAGTTTATTAGCTATATCAAATTTTGATTTCAAGCTACCGTACATATCTATTAATAAGATATGTGGATGATGCTTTTTAGCATGTGAGATACCTTCATCAATATTTAGAAAGATATCTTCTGAATCCAGATCAATATCACTTTCATTGTCTATAAAATACTTGATACCATAACTAAATGTTTCGCACTGACTAACGATGGCTAATTTCATCGTGCTCAATTATAATCACCACCTTCCATATAAGAATTATGGATGATAAATTATAAACAAAAATTAGGCTTGCTTGTCAATACCTGGAATGATTCTCAGAAGGATTAACCTTAGTTTTTTCTGCTTTTTTGTCATGAAAATCAAGAAAATATACACTTAATAAAACCAATATAATACCTGTAATTTGGTATATACTCAATATCTCTTTCAGTAATATAACATCTAAAAATGTAGTAGATATAGGGCCTATAATACTAAGTAAAGACACTTTAGTAGCTCCAATATGTTTGATACATTCATTTAACAAAAAGAATGGAATAACTGTACAAAAAATCACCATGATAAAAAGTAGGATATATGATGATGAACGGATGTGTGTATCTTCTATCGGGTATATCCATTTATTTATTCCGAAATAAATTGTTATAATTAAGAAAGCAGCAATTTCACTTAATACAGTTAGATTTAAACTGCCCACTCGGTGAACTACACGTTGGGATACAATTAGTGAGATAGCATAAAAACCAGCTGCAATAAGGACAAGAATTACTCCTTTAATACCAATATGTGTTAGGGGGTGAGAACTTATCCCATTTACAGACAAATAAAGACCAATAAATATAAAAAGAAGCATGATGAAATGTGTAATTTTTGGTTTTCTACTTCCTATAAATATTGAAAATATAAATATAAAGAGTGGGTAACTAAATATTAAAACTCTCTCTATTGTAGCTGGAATATAGTTTGTTCCTTTAAAATCAAATAATGGAGAGAGGAAGAAACCAAATATACCAACTATACTTATTAATACCAAATCTGTAGAACTCATTTTTTTAGAAGATTTTTTTTTATAAAAAATATAGATTAAAAGGAATATAGGAGTTGCCATTAACATTCTTAAAAATAATATTTGGTCTGCAGACATTCCTTGATTAAGGAGCTGTTTTACTACTATAACCTTAGATGAGATTAATATAGTACTTAAGACAGCTAGTAATGTCACCTTTTTTTCTGATAACAAATGAATCCCTCCTTTTAATTAAATAAGAATCTTGTAAATTTTAATTTACAAGATTCTTATTTGTTAACTACAATTATTTAGATAAGTACCAATCCGTATTACGATCCATTATAGTTACAAATTTCTTTCCACCTGCAGATTTAGCATTCTTAAAGGTCTCATCTAATACATTGTAAGTAAAATCATCACCTTTTTCTTTACCAAGAAGCTTTTGTAAATAATAACTTCCTGAAACTGTATAGGTAGAGACTCCTACATTCTGACACTTCTTATAAAATTCATTAATGTTATTATAGATATAATCTACATTTTCTTTTATCTCTGTATTAGATTCACAGATATTCTTTACTTTTTCAGATGAGAGAAAGTTCAAAACAGACCCTTTACTACCTAAAAATTCATTAGTCATAAAGATAGCATGATAATTCTCTGTTGGTTTTACCACTACTACGTCTGTACCTTCATGAATATCAAGTATTGTACGTAATGCCATTTCAGTGATATTACCTGGAAGGATTTTCTGTCCAGTATCTCTTCTATTATTAATTTTGTCTAAGTAAATATATGCGGTACGACTCTCTATATTTTGAGAGAATGAATAAATCATCGTTTTAGAGTTTATCTGATCAAGAACTTCTCGAGTAATTTGGACTTCCTTATAAATTCTGCCTAAAGTGAGTAGTCCATCTAGTTGAGCATCGTTATAAGTGCGAGCAATTTCTTTAAGAAGTTCCTTTGTCTTTTCATAGTTTAGTGTGCCATCTTCATTTTGGATACCCCATCCACCATTTTTGTTAGGAGCAACTCCGAAAGGATCTCCAATAATTTGAAGATCAGATGACTTAAAGGTTTCCCTGATTAATCTATAGGCGTCTCTTTGTGCTTGTAGAAATTGATATACGGGAATTTCACTATCATAAAGTTCATTATATTTCTCTTCAGTTCCTATAAATAAAGGATCGAATGAATATACAGAATTTTGTTCATTTTTCACGCTTCCGCCCATTCTAATTACAACTGAAAAAATACCTTTTTGTCTTAGCAAATGCATATAACTAATTGCATTATCTAAGGATCTAACTGGATAATCTGGCATGTTAGGTAATTCCTTAGTCACATTGCCCTCTAAAGTTAAATCAATATCAATTATTTGTGTGAAATCCTGTGCAGCCATAGAAAATTCTCGTTCATGAAGAATACGTCTAGAGGGAACTTCTTTAATACCTTCGTTCTTTACTTTCATTTCTAAACTCAACTGACTCACCTCATAATGTTAATTTGATAACTTACCATTCATAATCTATAGAAACATTACAAAGTTATTAACCTGATTCCCCCTAAACATAAATAGGGGATTCCCTAAAATGCGAGATGAATGGATACTATATACAAAGGGATTGGTTCTGGTGCAAAAGCCATTCCCTATAAACATAGAAAACCAATTTTCTTTAAGTTGCTAGCTTATGAAGCTAGGCCAAACAGTCTATGGATGAATTCTTTTTGATTTTGGACAGACTTCTCCCTTTGAATATACCCCTGTCAAGTAGACACTACAAAAAAGGCAGTGGTTATGACGCAGCCATTCTTCG
>NZ_JALAMS010000028.1:0-140314 GCF_026790145.1 Priestia endophytica
CAGTTTTCAAAGGTCAATCATTTCGTTTGTCGTTAACAGCGACTTTTACATCTTATCACTTCTTTCGAAGTGTGTCAACAACTTTTTTAAAATAATTTTTAACTCAATTTCCGTTTTGTGCTACCGTAGCAGCGACAAGTAATACTATACCAAGATAAAAAAGAATCGTCAACAGTTATTTTCATTTTTTTTATATCTTTTTAGAAATAAGGGAGGGTCTTCTTGCTGAATGCTAGAAGACCCTATCTATATTATCTTGTTGTATAATATCTGTGATATATATTTTTCCCTTTTGTTTCTTCTTCATAAATAAAGACAAGCTCTTTCTCAACAAGAAAATCTAACACAATTCCTAAGTCAATACTATAAGGAGCTATCTCTTCCTCTGTCATAAGCTGCTGAAATGTCCATGGTTCCTGTTTTTGCTTCATTACGGATAAAAGATGTTTTGAACCTAAATCAATACGCTGATTTAATAAAAACTCACTCGCTAAGAAAAGCAGTTCAAGACGTTTTTCAATTCCCTCTTTGCTTTCTACAAGCTCCTCGTACAATTTATAAACCTCAGGCTCAAGTTTCTTCACTTGACTCCATACCGTTACTTCTGGGTGAAATCCATGCTCTAGAACAGAAAGACGAGCTAAATGATGCAAAGCGTGAACCATATGATTAAAGGAATCTAAATGATTACCGCTTGTAAAAAACGCTTTTCCTTCTATAAACCGACGAATAAGCTTCGCGAACTCAATTCCTATTTTTTTATAACGGTCATGGTAAGGAAATTCATCAAGCTGCTTTTTTAAAGTTTCTAAGTACTCATTTCGATCAAAAAGGATTTGCCCATTAAAAATCCAGTCTACAACTCGACGATTGCTGCCGTTTGTTAACCAATCATAAAGCTGTTCCTCTGTTACAGTATAAAGGGCAGCAGTTGTATTGTGACGATGATAGTGTTTAATAAAAAGCGGAACTTCAGCTTTTTTAACAATTACAACGAGCAATGCATCTTGATTATCTGTCACAGGTAGACTTGACTTACTCTTTTCAATAAGCAAAACCCCTAATGTATCACGATTACTTGCTCTTTCCTGATAAATTGGGCGCAGTATATCTTCCATATCATAATTCCTCCAACATTTAAATTCCGTTTCACTTTGAAGGGAACTTCGGTATTCTTCTTCTTTCGACAGCCATTGTCGAAATCCTCTTCTATTAGACGATAATTCATGAGAAAAATGTGCCATTTCCTATGGTATGATAAGGAAAAGGGAGGGCTTTCATGGCTACTAAATATTCGAGTAAAATTAATAAAATTCGCACTTTCGCTTTAAGTCTTGTGTTTATTGGTTTTATCGTTATGTATGTGGGGATTTTCTTTAGAGAATCAATGCTACTAATGACCCTTTTTATGCTTCTTGGTCTTTTATGTATTGTTGGCAGCACTGTTGTTTATTTTTGGATTGGGATGCTTTCTACTAAAGCCGTCCAAGTTGTATGCCCTGAATGCAAAAAGTATACAAAAGTATTAGGTCGTGTAGACATGTGTATGTATTGTAGAGAGCCGCTTACACTTGATCCTGCCCTAGAAGGAAAAGAATTCAATGAGAAATATAATAGAAAGAAAAAAGAAAGCTGATCATTTCGTACGATCAGCTTTCGACTGTTTTTTTATCTTTTGCACATTCTGGACATGTTCCATATATCTCTAAACGATGATGACTAACTTCAAAATTTGTAATATGCGCAGCAAGCGCTTCTACTTCATTCAAAGCTGGGTAATGAAAATCAACAATTTTCCCACAATCATTACAAATAACATGATAATGCTGAGTTGTTACGTAATCAAATCGACTTGAAGAGTCGCCGTATGTTAATTCTTTAACGATTCCTGCTTCACGAAAAACGCGGAGATTGTTATAAACCGTTGCAACACTCATATTAGGAAACTTACCTTCTAATGCTTTGTAAATTTCATCTGCAGTAGGGTGAGACATAGAATTAATTAGGTACTCTAAAATCGCATGACGTTGCGGTGTAATCCGAACCCCAGTACCCTTAAGTACATCCAAAGCCTCTTTTAAATCGTCTGTTGTTGCCACCGCCATGCACCTCTCTTCTAAAAAAGTTCTTACTTTATAATGTTTATAATTAGTGTACATCCGCTAAGCTTGTTTTGTCAACTTCTGGCCTTTTGAAATCCATTGTTTCTCTTTCTATTTTATCCTACTTTTTCTTATTATACGACAAAAAAAGAGGCACAGAGCATTTCATGCTTTGTGCCTTCTACTATTATTTACCTGAGGAGGTATTCTTCATGTTTTTATTATATGAAGGAATCTCTCATTTGTTCATAGACAAATGCCGATTTTATAGAAGGTTTTCTCTATTTAAGCCTTTTAATTCTTCTAATACAAATTCGCCATCTTTACGAATTAAAACATCATCAAAGTAAATCTCGCCTCCGCCGTACTCAGGTCGCTGGATAAGAACCATATCCCAGTGAATTGCTGAACGGTTTCCGTTGTCCGCTTCTTCATAGGCTTCTCCCGGAGTAAAATGAAGACTTCCACCAATTTTCTCATCAAATAAAATATCTCCCATTGGCTCTTGAATAAGAGGGTGAACGCCAATGGCAAATTCTCCAACATAGCGAGATCCTTCGTCTGTATCTAAAATGTCATTCAGTTTCTCTGTTTTATCCGCTTCTGCTTTTACAATTTTTCCGCTTTCAAATGTAAGTGAGACATCTGTAAACGTTGTTCCACGGTATGGACAAGGTGTATTGAATGTAATCGTTCCATTAACAGAGTCTCTGATAGGAGCTGTAAAGACTTCCCCATCTGGCACATTTGCTTCTCCAGCACACATAATTGCTTCTATTCCTTTAATTGAAAAAGATAAATCAGTCCCTTTGCCAACTAATCGTACTCTATCCGTTCTTTCCATTAACTCTTTTAAAGGTTTCATTGCTTCATACATTTTACTGTAGTCAATTGTACAAACATCAAGTAGATAATCTTCAAAGCGTGATGTGCTCATACCTGCTTTTTGAGCGAGCGCTTTTGTTGGATAATTTAAAAGCGTCCATCTTCTATTGTTTATGTAAAATTGTTGAACAGGCTTCATTACCTCTCCACGAATTCGATGTTTCTCAGAAGGTACTTCCGCTAATTCTGCATCGTTCTCTTCTCCAATAACAGCAATAACACAGTCTACATCTTTATATTTTTGCATTTCCCAAGCAGCACTTGTTTCAAGCTGTGTTTTTTCATATCCCATTGCAATATGCTTTGAAATCTCATCATCTAAAATATCCACATAAGGGTAAGCACCAGCTTTATAAATCTCATCAATTAATTCTAGGACAAGTGGGCGTGCAATAAGATGTGCTTTAATTAATACCCTCTCTCCTTCTTTCACCTTAATAGAATGATGTGTGAGCAAACTTGCTAATGTGCTAATGCGTGAATCTCTCATCTTAAACTCCCCCTTTACGTTTCCATATTAATGTAACATACTTAGAATCGCTTGAAAAAGAAAAGCCCCCTAATGAGCAAGAGGGCGTTACTCATGAAGATATTGTTTTAGCAGAACTCGTCGTCTTCTCTATATAGGAACCATATTTCTTATTCCACTTTTTCACTGACAAAATCGCAATACTTATCGTTACAATTGATAACAAACCTAAACTCGGCCAAAAGTAAGGAGAAACATACCCCTGTTTATATGCTAGTCCAATTGGTGAGAACACAAGATAAAAAACAAATACAAATCCGATTAAAACAACAGAAGTAAATAAGGAGTATTTCCATGGTTTCATATCCACTTTAGGTCTTGGTGTGAACTTCCATGCTTCTTTCCTCGGTGATATTCGACTTATAGCAAGCATCATCACAATCTCTGTAAAGAACAAAATTCCATAAACATGAATGTAATTAATATTAATAGGAATACCAAACAATTGATTCATTCCCCAAATCAACATGTAGTATGTGATAACATGAAAAATAATAACCACTTTCGCAGCTACCGCAGGAACTTTTCGCGCAAAAATTCCAACAAGAACAACAGCAATGATCGGAATATTAAAGAAACCTGTAAAACGACGGATTAACTCCCAAAGGCCATCTGGAGCATACATTAACAAGGGGGCAATACAAAAGCTTGCAATTGCTAAAACACCGCTAAACCATTTGCTTAAATCTAAAAGTTTTCGATCAGACAAAGTTGGCTTTAATGGCTGAATAACATCTAGCGCAAACATTGTTGCTGCTGAGTTAATTAAGGCATTAAAGGTACTAAATACGGCACCGAGAAGCACAACAAGAAAGAATCCTTGTAAATACCAAGGTAGCGTATTAGCTACAAGCGTTGGAAAAGCAAGATCAACAGATTGCAATCCACCTCCATACATATGAAAGGCAATAACTCCTGGGACCATCATGAATATAGGAACAAGCAGTTTAAAAAAACCTGTATATAATACGCCTTTTTGTCCTTCTGCTAAATTAGCTGCACCAAGCGTACGCTGAATGGCATATTGATTTGTTCCCCAATAAAAAAGATTTGCCCAGATCATCCCGGTGAAAATCGTTAGAAACGGAACAGAGTCTGTACTTGATCCAACTGCATTAAGTTTTTCTGTATGATTTGTTGAAACAATATGAGCTCCCTCACCTATACTTCCATCTCCAAGCTGATAGAGACCAATAATCGGTATGAGTGTACATACAATAATAAGACCAATGCCAATAAATGTATCTGATACCGCAATAGCTTTCATTCCGCCAAATATCGCAAAAACAGCGCCAAGCAGGCCAATAATCCATACCATAACCCAGATAGACTGCGAATATGAGATATCAAGTAGAGCGGGAACATCAAACATTTTCAATACGGCAAGAGCCCCGGAGTATAGAGTAGAGGGAATGGTGACAAGCACATACCCAAGCATAAATAAAAGAACAACAAGGCGCCTTACTCCTTCATCATAGCGATCTCTCAGGAATTGAGGCAGCGTTGTAAAAGCTCCTCCAAGATAACGAGGAAGAAGAAGCAAAGCCATAATAACAATCGGAAAAACGGCTGTGACTTCCCATGCCATGTTCGTCATGTTTGTTCCATATGATTGACCGTTTAATCCAACCATTTGCTCTGCTGACAAGTTCGTTAGGATAAGAGCTCCAGCAATAAATCCTCCTGACATTCCTCTGCCAGCTAGAAAGTAACCTTCTGTAGTTGAATTTGATCCTTTTGTTTTCTTATACGTCCATATTCCTAAAAGGAGGACAAAAAATAGGCAAGACAATAAAGTAAATAACATATTTTGATTCTCCATATCTCCCCTGCTCCCTGTCGCTTAATTTTTAGTAGGTTTTACGTCGTCAGCAATCATAACTCCAAGAGAAGCTATAGCTTTTGTAGCTTGCTCTTCATGTTCTTCTAATTGTAGGTGCGGGAAAAGAAGTTCAGCTACACGGTACGATTCCTCTAAGTGCGGATATCCCGACAAAATAAATGTATCAATCCCTGCTTCTTCGTATTCCTTCATACGCTCTGCCACTGTTTTAGCATCTCCAACAAGCGCTGTACCAGCACCAGCCCGGACAAGACCTATTCCACTCCAAAGGTTAGGGCGAATTTCAAGGCCATTTCGATCTCCACTATAAAGAGCAAGCATACGACGTTGCCCCTCTGAATCATGACGCCCCATTTCTTGGCGGGCTTTTTCAATAAGCGCCTCATCAACATATTGAATAAGTTCATTTGCTGATTTCCATGCTTCATCTGCTGTCTCACGCACAATCATATGAAGTCGAATCCCAAACTTAACGGTTCTTCCTTGCTCCGCTGCTAGAGCTTTCACTTTTTCTACTTTTTCTCTCACATGTTCAACAGGCTCTCCCCAAGTTAAATAAACATCTGCAAACTTTGCAGCAATAGGAAGGGCTTTGCTTGATGATCCTCCAAAGTAAATCGGAGGATAAGGAGATTGAATAGGTGGATAAACAAGTCTACCTCCGTTAATTGTAATATGCTCTCCTGAAAAGTCTGATTTTCCGTCTCTCATTAAAGATGTCCAAATATGTAGAAACTCTCGTGTTAGTTCATATCGCTCTTCATGCTTCACTTGAAGCGCATCTCCAATTTGTTCAGAAGGATTTCCGCCTGACACAATGTTAATTAAAAGACGACCGTTCGAAAATCGATCAAATGTCGCAGCCATCCGGGCTGCAACTGCTGGCGACATAAGGCCTGGTCTCAAAGCAACTAAAAATTTCATCCTCGATGTTTCACTGAGCAAAGAAGAGGCTGTTACCCATGCATCTTCACAAGACCTCCCCGTTGGCAGCAATGCTCCATGATAGCCAAGTGTATCAATAGCTCGCGCAAGCTGTTTTAAATAATCAAAGCTCGTCTCACGGCCACCTTTTGATGTTCCTAAATAGCGACCGTCTCCTGATGTTGGAATGAACCAAAACACTTTCATCTCCCTATTTCCTCCCTACCTCTTTGTTTATAGAAAACAAGAAAGCTCATTCTTAATATGCAAAATGGATGCAGATGAAGAAGTGAGCTTTAGCATTGATGAAGATGTATTAACGAAATATTATCACTATTCAAACTATATATCAATTTCAAACGTGTTTAAAAAAAAATAAAAACCACTGATTCACAGTGGTTTTTATTTTTTATTGCTCTTTAATAAATTGAAGGGCTTCTTCAACATGACCTGCAACACGAACTTTGCGCCATTCTTTTAAAAGCTCCCCCTCTTTATTAATAACAAACGTAGATCGTTCAATTCCCATATATTCTTTACCAAAGTTTTTCTTTAACTTCCATACGTCATAAAGTTCAGCAACTTTATGTTCCTCATCTGCTAGAAGTAAAAATGGAAGATCATGCTTATCAATAAATTTCTGATGACGTGCAACCGGATCAGGACTAATACCTAAAATTACAGCATCAAGCTCTTTAAAACTTTCATGCTGATCGCGGAAATCACAAGCTTCTGTTGTACATCCTGGAGTCATATCTTTTGGATAAAAATAAAGAACAACGAATTTCCCTTCAAAATCAGAAAGCTTAACTTCTTCTCCAGTATTTGAAGGTAGTGAAAACTCAGGTGCTTTTTCTCCTAAATTTAATGTCATAAAAAAAGACCTCCTAAACTTATTTTTTATACTATAGCATACTTCAGTTAGTTTCCTGCTCCTCTATATCTTTTTACACCTGTATTCCATAAAACAATAGACAAAATAAAGAAAGCTAAGCCAACAACAGGCGTTAAAAACGAATACCAATACCATTCTTCTCGTTTTAAGAAGTATGCAGCAGGATAAACACCAACAAATGCAAACGGCAAAATCCATGTAAGTATGTAACGGATAACGTTGTTATAAATATCTACAGGATAACGTCCATAGTTTCCGATATTATACATTGTTGGCATAATAGAGGTTCTAGCATCAGACCAGAAGCCAATTGTAGCTAGTGAAATAAAGATACCTCCATAAACAAGAGCTCCCCCAATGACAAATAGCAGAAATATAAATGGATCATACCAATGAAACGGAAGATCAAGAAGCGATCCTGCATAAATCATAACCGCTAAACCTGTTACGGCTCCAAAGAGAGATTCCAGTTCAATGCGTTCTAATATAACTTGAAAAAGGCTATGGATAGGTCTCGTTAAAATCCGATCCATTTCTCCTTTTACAATGTATCGTTCATTGAAGTCCCAAATGTTAAAAAAGGTAGAGAAAATAGCAAATGGGACAAGGAAAAATCCGTATATAAAAATAATTTCATCTCGTGACCAGCCATGTAAAAGCTGTGTATGACCAAACACAACGAGAATAAATACTAAGTTAACGGTTTGAAACAACAAGTCAGATAAAATTTCAACTAACAAATCCGAGCGATATTGAAGCCTTGTTTTCATATATTGACCGATATATTGAAAAAATATTGAGAAGTAAAACATTTTTCTCTACCCTCCTTGAATGACGAGACGCTTACGAGCGACCCACCATATTAAAGAAATTGGAATTAATAAAACAACGGACCAAAGCGCCTGAAATAGCAATCCTTGATAAACGTCTGCACCTTTGAATCCATTCGTGAAAATCATGCTCGGAATATAGCTAATCCCTTGAAAAGGCAAGTACCCCATAATATTTTGTGCCCAAATAGGATAAAAGCTGATTGGTAAAAGCAATCCTGAAAATAAGTCGATAACAACTCGTTTTGCTCGAATTAATCCATCGTTGTTAAATAAAAAGAACGTGGTAATTCCAGTAAGCAAGTTAATTTGCATATTAATAAAAAAGCTAAATACGAGTGAAAGCAAGAAAAGTCCCCATGTTACTGGACTCGCTGAAAATTCAATTGGAAAGATAAAATAAACGATAATAAGACCTGGAATAGAAAAGAAGAAAAAGCGAAAAAGACCTTCACCAAGCCCTTGCATTGTTTTCATACCAAGATAACTATATGGACGAATAAGTTCTACTGCTACTTTTCCTTCCTTAATCTCTGTTGCCATCTCGCGATCAATATTATTAAAATAGAAAGCTCTAGCCATCCATGAAACAGCTACGTATGTTACCATCTGCGTAATCGATAACCCTTCAATATTTCCTTTTCCACCATAAATCGCAGACCAAAGAAAATAATAGGCACCAATATTGATTCCATAAATTAAAATTCCGCTATAGTAGTTTGTTCTGTAAGCAAGCATCATCAAAAAGCGGATGCGAATCATTTCAATATACTTATCCACTCACAACACCTTCTTCATAAATGTTGCGAATAATTTCTTCTGTAGAGATTTTTTCAATGCTCATATCTTGAATTCGGTATGCCCCAACTGTTCTACCAATGAGCTCTGACATAATATCTTGATCTGTACCAACATGGGCAACATATACGTCTGGGTGATCACCACTAAACCAAGATACATCAAGATCTTTCGTTAGTTTAATTAAGTCAGCGTGAAGCGGTGGGATTTTAAATTGGAACGAAATTTGCTTTTGCTCGCCCCAGTTTGTACGTAGCTTGTCTAGAAGACCATCATAAATGACTTTTCCTTCATCAAGCATAATAACGCGCTCACAAAGCGCTTCAATGTCAGCTAAATCATGAGTGGTAAGCAAAATCGTTGTTTTATGTTTTTCATTAATTTCTTTAAGAAACTTACGAATCTTTAGTTTTACAAGTACGTCTAATCCAATTGTTGGTTCATCCAAAAAGAGCAATGGCGGATTGTGAATAAGTGCAGCTGCAAGCTCACATCGCATACGTTGACCAAGGGAAAGCTTTCGGACTGGCTTGTCTAAAAGTGGTCCAATATCAAGTGTTTCAATAACATGGTTCATATGCTCGTTATAATCTTCGTCAGATACTTTGTATACTTTTTTCAAGAGACGAAAAGATTCCTGAACCGCAATGTCCCACCAAAGCTGCGAACGCTGCCCAAATACAACTCCAATCGTTTGAGCAAATTTCTCTCTTTCTTTATGTGGATTCATTCCATTTACACGCACATGGCCGCTTGTTGGGGTTAAGATGCCTGTTAGCATTTTTATTGTTGTTGACTTCCCTGCGCCGTTTTCTCCAATATAACCAACCATCTCTCCTTGCTTGATTGAAATTGATACGTTATCAACAGCAGGAACAATCTTATATTGACGAGTAAAAAGATCTCGAAAAGCTCCTTTTAATCCTGAACGATTTGCGTATGCTTTAAATTCTTTACGCAATCCTTTTACTTCAATAATTTCCTTCATCTTCACTCCTCCATCTCTTTTTACTATTTACCATACGTTAGTGTAACCAATAAGACGCATCTACACAAATGGTAAGATTGCTCCCTCTAGTACATAAAGGCAAAAGTTTGCTAGAATAGAAGAAGAAACTTTAATGCTCTAGGAGGCATCATTTATGAGATTTACAAATTCTGAAAAATTACATAGCGAAGCACTTGAACATATTGTTGGGGGCGTAAATAGTCCTTCTCGCTCATATAAAGGAGTTGGTGGCGGTACCCCCGTTGCTATGAAGCGCGGACAAGGCGCTTACTTTTGGGATGTTGATGACAATCAATACATTGACTACCTTGCAGCGTACGGACCGATTATAACAGGTCATGCACATCCGCATATTACAAAAGCTATTACAGAAGCTGCTGAAAATGGCGTTTTATATGGAACACCAACAGCACATGAAGTAAAATTTGCGAAAATGTTAAAAGATGCGATGCCGAATTTAGATAAAGTACGCTTCGTGAACTCTGGAACAGAAGCCGTAATGACGACAATTCGCGTTGCTCGTGCTTATACTGGACGTGACAAAATCATTAAATTTGCTGGCTGCTATCACGGTCACTCTGACCTTGTCCTTGTTGCAGCGGGTTCTGGTCCTTCAACACTTGGAACACCTGATTCTGCCGGAGTTCCAAAAAGTATTGCAAAAGAAGTTATTACTGTTCCATTTAACGATATTGAACCGTTTAAAGAAGCTCTTGCAAAATGGGGAGACGAAATTGCGGGTGTTCTCGTAGAACCGATTGTTGGGAACTTTGGAATTGTAGAACCAAAAGAAGGCTTCCTACAAGCTGTAAATGATCTTGCTCATGAAGCTGGAGCGCTTGTTATTTATGATGAAGTTATCACAGCATTCCGCTTTATGTATGGAGGAGCTCAAGATTTACTTGGAGTCAAACCAGACTTAACTGCTCTAGGAAAAATTATTGGAGGCGGACTTCCAATCGGAGCTTATGGCGGTCGTCAAGATATTATGGAAAAAGTAGCACCGCTTGGACCTGCTTATCAAGCAGGCACAATGGCAGGTAATCCAGCTTCTATTCTTTCTGGAATTGCTTGTCTAGAAGTATTGCAAGAAGAAGGCGTCTACGAACGTCTTGATCAATTAGGTGAGATGCTTGAAGAAGGAATTGCCGCCCATGCTAAAACATACAATGTTCCTATTACGATCAACCGTTTAAAAGGTGCTTTTACAGTGTACTTCACAAATGAAACTGTAGTGAACTATGAACAAGCTGAAAATACAGACGGAGAGATGTTTGCAAAATTCTTTAAGCTTATGCTAAACGAAGGCATTAATCTTGCTCCTTCTAAATATGAAGCTTGGTTTTTAACAATAGCTCATACAGAAGAAGATATTACAAAAACGTTAATAGCGGTTGAAAAAGCTTTCAGTCAACTGTAAGTAACTAACCAAAAACACCTCTAGAAACCTTTCTAGAGGTGTTTTTTTATCATCGTCTAAAAATGGAGTTTTTTGTTGAAGATTTTCTCTTGATATCCTCTCCTAAACCTTGTATAGTAGGTTATTGTTTAGCAATTACTAAAAGAAAAAATTATTTTCTAAAAGCTATAGAGCACTCCTTCTTCTCTATTTAGCAAGGAAACGCTGGCTGTTTATTAAAGATAATAAAAGTCAGACTTTCTTTTTTTACCAAATGATTTATAATGTGGTTTCAGAGAAAAACTTTATTACGAAGGGAATGTCATTAACTCTCACCATGAAACTTGGTGCTCGTATTTTCAAAACAGGAATTGCAATTACACTTGCCTTATTTTTAGCAGAGCTGCTTGGACTATCAGCGCCTGCATTTGCAGGGATTGCAGCTATATTTGCGATTCAGCCATCTATTTATCGCTCTTATTTAACGGTTTTAGATCAGCTTCAAGGAAACATTATTGGAGCTTTAGTAGCGGTTATCTTTTCTCTTACACTAGGGAATCATCCCGTTGTAATTGGATTGACGGCTATTCTAGTTATTACAATCAACTTGCGTCTAAAATCCCAAAATATTATTCCGCTTTCTCTAGTAACAGTTATTGCGATTATGGAAAGCACAACGATTGAATCAACAGATTATGCTTTGCTTAGATTTAGTACTGTTATGCTTGGAGTATTATCAGCCTTTATCGTAAATTTTATTTTTCTACCACCTAAATATGAGACAAAACTTTATTATAAGTTGACACACATAACAGAAGACATTATTAAATGGATTCGAATGACCTTAAGAGAAGCTTCCGCATATACACTGTTGAAAGAAGATATTGAAAAAATTGATGATCGCCTTAAACAAACTGAACAAACGTTTGATTTTTATAAAGAAGAACGAAAATACTCTAAGAAAAATGCTCATGTAAAATCTCGTAAACTTGTTTTATTTCGCCAAATGTTGCTTACAACAAAAAGATCATTAACAACACTACGTTTGCTGCATAGACTTGGCAATGATATTCATCACATGCCAGAGAAGTTTCAAACAGTGTTAAAAGAGCAAATAGAGTACATTTTAAGCTACCATGAACAAACTCTGTTAAAATTTATTGGAAAAGTTCGTGCTCAGCAGCCGCATAAAGCAATTGACCCTTCTTGTACAGGAAAACGTGGACTTATTGATACATTTATGAAATATAAGCTTCTTGAAGATGAAGATGAAAATAAAATGCTGTATAATCTTTTCCCGCTCATTGCTTCTATCATTGAATATGGAGAAGAAGTTGAACACCTTGATTTACTTATCGATAGTTTTCAAAGCTATCATACAACAGAAAACTCTTTTGAGATTAGCGGTGAAGAAGAAACTTAAAAAGCACGTGTCAGTTGACACGTGCTTTTTTAGTTTTTCATTCTTGGATCAAGAGCATCTCGTAATCCATCTCCAAGTAAATTGAACCCTAAAACAACAAGCATGATAGCTATCCCTGGAAAAATCATTGTCCAAGGAGCTTGAATTAAGTATTGCTTAGAATCTGCTAGCATCCTCCCCCATTCCGCGTTCGGAGGCTGTGCCCCAAGCCCTAAAAAGCCAAGCGCAGCTGCCTCAATAATAGCTGTTGCAACTGCAAGCGTTCCTTGTACAATAATAGGCGTAATGCTATTTGGCAGCACATGATGAAATAAAATGCGGTGATCTGACATACCAATCGCTTTCGCTGCTAAAATATATTCTTCTTCTTTAACACTTAACACTCTTGAACGAATTAACCTACCAAAGTTCGGGATATTAATGACAGCAATGGCAATTAACGCATTTTGTAAAGATGGACCAAGGACTGCTACAATTCCAATAGCTAATAAAATACTTGGAAAAGCAAGTAAAATATCAAATATCCTTGAGATGATAGCGTCTGCAATTCTTCCATAATAACCTGCTATAATCCCAAGAAAGCTCCCGATAATAATAGAGCCCATTACAGAAAAAAAGCCAACCCAAAGTGATGTTTTTGCTCCGTGCAGTACGCGTGAAAATACATCCCGCCCAAAATCATCTGTTCCAAACCAATGCTCACTTGAAGGGGCCTGGAGTCGTTCTTGCAATTTTTGCTCATTTACCCCTTCAGGAGCAATAACAGGAGCAAATATCGCTAAGAGAATAAAAAACAGAACAATTGTGCCTCCTACTAAAGCAAGTTTATTTTTCTTGAAACTGCGCCACCCTTCTCGAAAAGAAGAAGATGTTTCTTCTACAATAGGAGGTTCAGGTGGTAAAAGGTTATTTTTCATTAATTCTGCCATTTGTTGATCCTCCTTTATTTGTGATATTTAATCCTTGGATCAATAACTGTATACAGCAAATCAACGATTAAATTTATACATACAAAGAGGAGAGCAATAATAAGAATTCCAGATTGAATCACAGGATAATCACGATATCCAATTGCTTCATAAATATAACGTCCAATCCCAGGCCAGCTAAAAATTGTTTCTGTTAAAATAGCTCCTCCAAGCAACACTCCAAACTGTAAACCAATTACCGTAAGAATCGGAATCACGGCATTTTTTAAAGAATGTCGATAAACAACCCAAAACATGCGGAGTCCTTTTGCTCTTGCAGTTCGAATAAAATCAGAGCGCATAACTTCAAGCATACTTGAACGTGTAATACGAGCAATAATAGCCATCGGAATTGTTGCAAGCGCAACGCTCGGTAACGCTAAGTGTTTTATAACAATAGCAAATTGATCCCATTTTCCTTGAACAAGAGTATCAATTATGTATAACCCTGTTATGGAGTCAATTGGGTTTCGAATATCTTCACGACCTGCAGTAGGCAATAGATCCCACTGAATTGCAAACAACCATTGTTCCATCAAACCAAGCCAAAAGATTGGCATTGATACGCCGATAAGAGCAAGAAGCATTGCGATATAATCAAACCAAGAATTTTGAAACCAAGCACTAATAATTCCTGCATTTACCCCAACAACAATAGCAATAATAATGGCCACAAGAGATAGCTCTAGTGTTGCTGTTAGATATGGCCAAAGCTCTTCACTAATCGGGTTTTTAGTCCGTAATGACTCTCCTAAATCACCTGTTAAAAGATTTCCGATATAGTGAAAGTACTGAGTATACCATGGCTCATTTAAACCAAGCTCCTTCGTTAAGGAATCGATAGCTTCTTTTGTAGCAAGCTGTCCTAAAATAACTTGAGCAGGATTTCCTGGAATAGCTCGGATCATAAAAAAGACAATAAGAGATAGTCCAACTAGGACTGGAACAAGCATTAATAAACGTCGAATAATATACGTAATCACTTTACTTCTTCTCCTCCCTCTTAAATTTCAAAAAGGGAGTAAATAAATTTACTCCCTTTTTAAATTGTCTATTCTTTAATTTCAACTGTATCTAAACGATCTGACCCTGTTGGATGTGGAGCAAATCCTTCAATTGTCTTGTTTCCTGCAAGAGCTGGTTTAGAATGTACAAGTGGAATCCACGGAGCATCATCTTTGATAATTTCTTGCGCTTTGTTATATAGCTCATTGCGCTTTTCTTTATCAATTGTTGATTGTGCTTTAAGAAGAAGTTTATGAACCTCTGGATTCTTATAATACGTGTAGTTGTTGCTTCCGATTGCATCTTCATCAAGTAAAACGTAAAGGAAGTTATCTGCATCACCATTGTCTCCTGTCCAGCCTAGTAGAAAACTATCTGCTTCACCTAAGCGGGCTTTTTCTAAATACGTAGCCCATTCATACGTTTTAATATTGGCTTTTACCCCGATATCTGCAAAGTTAGATTGAACAGCTTCTGCAATTTTTTGACCATCTGGCATATATGGGCGTGGAACAGGCATTGCCCATAGTTCAATCTCAAATCCACCTTCATATCCTGCTTCTTTTAATATTTCTTTTGCTTTTTTAGGATCATATGGATATGGATCTAAATCTTTATTGTATCCTTCAACAACTGGAGGCATTGGGTTAGCCGCTACCTGTCCTTCTCCTGCATAAAATGTTTTCAGCAATGCTTCCTTATCAACTGCATAGTTCAAAGCTTGACGAACTTTTTTATCTTTTAACGGGCCACGATTTGTGGTTAATCCAACATACGCTACGTTTAGAGACGGACGGAAAAATGTTTTTAAGTTAGGGTCGTTTTCGATAGATTCTACTTCACTGAAGTTTACTCCATCAATTAAATCCGCTTCCCCCGTTTTTAGCGCATTAAGACGCGCTGAGTTTTCTGGAATAACCGTAAAAATGACCTCGTTTAATTTCGGACGTCCTTCGTTCCAGTAATCTTCGTTTTTTGTAACTGTAATGCGGTCATTACGTTTCCACTCACTAAACTTAAATGCTCCTGTTCCAACAGGATGATCTCCAAACTTATCTCCTTGCTCTTTTAAAGCTTTTGGAGAGGCGATTGCAAATGGAGACATTGCTAAGTTTTTAAAGAATGGGGCAAGAGGACGCTTTAATTTAAATTCCACCGTGTACTCATCAGGAGTATTGATTTGCTCAATCACATCTCCAAATTGTGAATTATAGTAATAAAATTTTTCTTCATTTCCACTTTTCCATCGCTCAAAATTCACCTTTACAGCTTCTGAATTAAAGTCTGTACCATCATGGAACTTAACACCTTCACGTAATTTAAGCGTATACGTTAATCCATCCTCAGAGGTACTCCACTCTGTCGCAAGACCTGGTTCAAGCTCTGTGTTCTGTTTTCCGAATAGTATTAGCGTATCAAATATATTTTGAGTCACTTTAAATGACTCACCATCTGTCACAATTGCTGGGTCAAGAGAAACAGAATCGCCGCCGCGAGCAAATACAAGTGTGCTACCTTTCTCCCCATTTCCATCTGCTTTCTCCGAATTACTACAACCGGCAAGAGTCATCACAATTGCCAACGATAAGATGAGTAACCCAAACGACCATTTCTTTTTCCTCATTTCCTTCACCTCGCATAATATTTTAAAAATTCCGTTATATTCATTCATACAAATGACAGGCTACATAATGTTTTTCTTCTACTTCCCTAAAAATTGGACGCTTTTCTTTACAAATATCCATACATTTAGGACAGCGCGTATGAAAAGCACAGCCAACAGGGGCATCAGATGCTCTTGGTAAATCTCCATTTAAAACAACTTGCTCTTTTTTGGCTTCTGGATCTGGAACAGGAACAGCAGATAGCAACGCTTCTGTGTAAGGGTGAAAAGCTTTCTCATAAAGACGTTCACTGTCTGTAAGCTCTACAAGTTGACCTAAATACATCACTCCAACTCTGTCACTAATATGACGAACAACGCCAAGGTCGTGAGAAATAAAGATGTATGTAAGTCCAAATTCTTTTTGTAAATGCTCCATCAGATTTAACACTTGCGATTGAATAGAAACGTCGAGTGCTGAAACAGGTTCATCTGCAACAATAAGACGAGGGTTCGTCATTAAAGCTCTGGCAATTCCTATTCTTTGTCTTTGGCCGCCGCTAAATTGGTGCGGATAGCGCTTGCTATGATACGCGCTGAGACCTACTATTTCAAGCATCTCTTGTACTTTTTTCTTCCGCTCTTTTTTTGAACCAATTCCATGAACAATAAGCGGTTCTTCTAAAATTTTCTCAACGTTATGGCGGGGATTTAACGAAGCAAATGGATCTTGAAAAACCATCTGCATATCTCTTCTCAGTGAGCGAACAGCTTTTTTAGAGAGATTTGTAACCTCTTTTCCTTGAAAGGTAACACTACCTTCTGTTGGCTCAATTAAGCGCAGCAATAATCTGCCCATCGTTGATTTCCCACATCCACTTTCTCCTACAATCCCAAGGGTTTCACCTTCATATACCTCAAACCTTAAATCATCAACTGCTTTTACATTGCCAACCTTTCTTCCTAATATTCCTTCTCTATTTAGAAAGTACTTTTTGAGACCATTAACTTGTAGCAATGCTTTGCTCATCTCTAACCCCCTCCTCTTCATGTAAGAAACAGCGTACTTTATGATAGTTTTTAAGACGATAAATAGGTGGGGTTTCGATAAGACATCGCTCTGTTACAAATTCACACCGACTAGCAAAATGGCAACCTTGTTTAATAGATCCTGGCTTAGGAACATTACCAGGAATAGAATACAACCGATCTTTCTTTATTCTTTTATCAGGAACAGATTTAATGAGGCCCCTTGTGTACGGATGTTTTGGATTTTTAAAAAGGGTAAGAACGTCTGTTTCTTCAATAATTTTTCCCGCATACATAACCATGACCCGATCACACACTTCAGCAACAACTCCAAGGTCGTGAGTGATAAGCATAATTGCTGTATTTAATTCTTCATTTAATTCTTTCATTAACTGAAGAATTTGGGCTTGAATGGTTACATCAAGAGCTGTTGTTGGCTCATCTGCAATAAGTAACTTCGGATCACATAAAAGAGCCATCGCAATCATTACACGCTGTCTCATTCCTCCAGAAAGCTGATGTGGATAGTTTTTTATAAGCTCTTCAACTCGAGGCAGACCAACAAGCTTCAGCATGTCCAAAACCCGCTCTTTCGCTTGCTTCTTACTCCACTTTCTATGTATGCGTATTGCTTCAGTGAGCTGTGAGCCAATTGTAAAAAGAGGGTTAAGGGACGTCATAGGCTCTTGAAAAATCATTGAAATGTCGTCTCCTCGTATTTCTCGCATTTGCTTTTCTGAGAGGTTCATAAGGTTGATCTCATTGAACAGCATAGAATCTGCTTCAACAATACCTGGGGGCTCAGGGACAAGTTTCATAAGCGATAGAGATGTAATACTTTTACCACAACCTGATTCGCCTACTACTCCTAAAATCTCGCCTTTTTTAATATGAAACGTAATACCATCAACTGCTGGCACCCTGCCATCTTCTGTTTTAAAAGAGATGCGCAAGTTCTGTACATCAATCACTTTTTCTGATTCCACAGCCTCACTCCTTATATAATAATTTAGAAACCATCCTCAACTGTAATTTTCTGACTTATCAGAAAATTACAGTTGAGAAAATTATAATACAAAAGTTTTTAAGTAGGTGTAAAAAAATGTCGAAAACTTAAATAAGTTTTCGACATTTTTATCCATCTAGTTGTTGCACACTAAAGAGACTATAGTAACTTCCTTTTTTCTTCATTAGCTCCTCATGTGATCCTCTCTCTTTAATTTTTCCATTTTCTACAAGAACAATTTCGTCTACATGTGTAATCGTAGATAATCTGTGAGCAACAATGAATGTCGTACGATTTTTTGCTAACTTTTCAACGGCTTCTTGAATAATGTGTTCACTTTCCAAATCAAGTGCAGAAGTTGCTTCGTCAAAAATAAGAATTGGTGGGTTTTTCAAAAATACGCGAGCAATCGCAATACGTTGTTTCTGACCGCCTGAAAGCTTGACACCTCGTTCTCCCACTTTTGTATCATATCCTTCAGGAAGTTCTAAAATAAAGTCATGAGCATTTGCTGCTTTAGCGGATTCGATAATTTCCGCTTCACTTGCTTCTGGGTTTCCAAAAGCAATGTTGGCACGAATAGAATCACTAAATAAAACATTGTCCTGCATAACAATTCCTATTTGATCGCGCAAGCTTCGTACTTTGAAAGAACGAATATCCTCTCCATCAATGCGCAAAACCCCTTTACTTACATCGTAAAAGCGAGGAATTAAACTAATAATTGTGGATTTTCCTCCTCCGCTCATTCCAACAAATGCAGTTGATTTTCCACTTGGCACATCCAGAGAAATGTTATGAAGCACTTCTTCATCTTCATAAGAAAAAGAGACATTTTCAAAAGTTACTCTTCCTTTAATATTCTTACATTCTTTTGCGTCTGGCTTATCTTCAATATCGTACTTTTCATCCATAAATTCAAAAACACGATCCATTGAAGCAATTGCTTGAGTTAAAGTTGTTGAAGCGTTAACAAGCCGGCGTAATGGGCTATAGAGACGATCAATATATGTAACAAAGGCAACCATCGTTCCCACACTTAAGCCGCCTTTTATAGCATAATAACCTGCATAACCAATTACTAATAAAGGGGCAAGATCTGTTACTGTATTAATAACTGCAAATGTTTTGGCATTCCAACTTGTATGATCAACAGCTCGTTTTAAAAAATTACCGTTATGTTTATCGAATTCTTTTTCCTCATGTTCTTCAGCTGAAAAACTCCTGATAAGCGATATTCCTTGCACTCTTTCGTGGAGATGACCTTGCACTTCTGCAAGAGCTTGAGATCTGACGCGTGTTAAATGACGCAGCCTGCCGTAAAAGTATTTAACGGTGAAAGCATAGACTGGAAATAAGATAATCGATACAATAGTTAATTTCACATTCATTGTAAACATGATAGCAATTGCAATAAAAATAGTTGCTGTATCAAGCCAAACGTTCATAAGTCCTGTAATAACAAAGGTTTTCGTTTGCTCCACATCATTGATTACTCTTGAAATCACTTCTCCAACTCTCGTATTTGCGTAAAAACGCATGCTTAGACGTTGAATATGATCAAAAAGCTTTCGCCGAATATCGTATAAAATTTTGTTAGCCACCCACTGTGCGTAATATTGACGATAATATTCAACAGGAGGACGAAGAAGGCCAAATATAACAAACATAAATCCCATTAAGTAAAAGAGTCTTGTTAATTTTTCACTGTCTGAAAGAGTATTCCCTCCTAAAATATTATCAACAACGTATTTTAAAATAAGCGGGATAATAAGAGGAAAAGAGAATTTAACAAGACCAATAATAATTGTTGCAACAATTTTCCATTTGTATGGTTTTACAAATACAAAGTATCTTTTTATGCTACTCAAACAAGGCCCCCCTCATATATAGAAAAAACCTGCCAGAAAGGGAACAGGTTAAATGTGCGGTCTTCGATATGTTAAATACCTTTCATACCACATATCAATAAAGTCTGGTGCAAACGGTCCTTTTCTTTGTCGAATCCAGTTTTGTAAATTTTCTAGGTTATATTTTAAAATTCGATCAATGACAAGTGGATAATTCATCTTCTTCCGATGCTCTTCATATTCATCTTCATCAAGAATTGTATAGGTCATATCAGGAAACACCTTAATATCTAAATCATAATCAATGTACTTTAATGCACCTTCTTCTAAAATGAATGGCGAGCTAATATTGCAATAGTAGTAGATACCGTCTTCTCTAATCATGCCAATCACATTGAACCAATGCTGAGAATGAAAATAGCAAATTGCAGGTTCTCGTGTCACCCATTTCCGACCATCAGATTCCGTTACAACCGTTCTATCATTGCCACCAATCATAAGCGTTTGGGTACCTTTTAAAATCATCGTTTCATCCCAAATGCGATGGATATGGCCATCATGCTTATAGCTTTGGATTTCAATTGGCTCTCCTTCCGCTGGTTGAATCATTTTTTCCCCTTCTTTCTATTTTAGAACTCTTCTCGTTTGTTTATGAATCTTTTATGTACTGCTTTGGAGTTCTCCCTTGTCCACTTTTCGTCTACCTTGTCTAATAACTACAATTATTCGTTCGTAACTACATAGGCTCTTTACCATTATAACTTTTTGGAGAACAAATTAAAACAAAAGGGGGTGCCTAGAGCAAACAATTCACTCCAGACGCCCCCTTTTTACCTATTTAAAAAGCGGTTCTTCTACCGCTTCTTTTTCATACGTTTCGATAATTGATGCAGTTTGGTTTTGAAACGTTGTCTGAATATCCTTCAGCTGTTGTTTCATGATTGAAATCTCTTCTTGCAAAGAATTTAATTTTGTTTCTTCTTGAAGCACTAAAAGCTCTCTTTCAATCTCTTGGCAACGTTCTATTTCTGATTGAATAAACAACAGCTCATCCATTGTCTTCATTTGCTTCACAACTAACTGATCAAATTTTTGCACGCGTTTCCCTCCACTTTATCATTAGTATGGGTAGATGCTTCACGTTCTGCGACTTACTTCACTAGTTTAATTCTTGATTAACATACTTTTCCCTTTGCCGATATATGTAAAATTTAGACAAGTTTTGTCACAGAAAAAGACACTTCCTATCCGAATGAAGGAAGTGTCTTTTGAACTTACAAATTAGCTGTTTTGGTTTTTGTTTTTGTTAGCTTGAGCGTTTTGTTGCTTCACTTGTTGTACATCAGTTTCAGCAGCATACTCAGTGCCATATTGGCCTTGGTTAGCTTGAGCATTTTGTTGTTTTACTTTTTGAATGTTAGTACCAGCTGCTGTTTGGTTTTGGTTTTGGTTTTTCTTTGCCATTGTCTTTCACCTCCACGAAAATTAATATGTCCCGAAGGTAAAAGAACTATTCAAATTAATTTATTTTTTTACACAAGCAGTGAACGACCACCATCAACAATGATTGTTTGTCCACAAATCATGCTTGCTCCTTCAGATAAAAGGAACATAACTGTATTTACGATGTCATCCATTTCAACCATACGTCCTGCAGGTGTATTTTCTCTTGCATCATTTAAAAGCTCTTCACGGTTTGGAAAATGCTTTAATGCTTCCGTATCTACAGCACCACCTGAAACTGTGTTAACTTGAATATTCTTCGGTGCAAGCTCAACAGCTAAGTAACGTGTTAAAGCTTCAACAGCTGCTTTTGAAACTCCAACTGTCGTGTAGTTCTCTAAGTAGCGCATAGAACCAAGCGAGCTAATAGTAACAATTTTACCTCCGCCCGTTTTTTCCATTCTTTTTGCCGCTTCTTGAGCACAGAATAAATAACCTTTGCTATTAATATCCATTGTCCAGTTCCAATGCGTTTCCTCAACTTCCATAATTGGACGAAGAACACCTGATGCTGCATTGCTTACAAAAACGTCAAGACGGCCAAAAGTGTGATCAATTTCAGCAAACATTTCCTTAATTTTCTCCACTTTTCCAACGTTTGCTTTCACAACTAATGCACGCTGTCCAATGCTTTCAATTTCAGCGGCTAGTTCAAGGGCTGCGCTTTTGCTACGTGCATAGTTAACAACAATGTCATACCCTTCCTTTGCTAAACGTAATGCTGTAGCTCTGCCAATTCCACGACTACTTCCTGTTATTAAAGCTACTTTATTTTCCATCATGACACCTCATTTTAAATTCATTAATCATCTTAATTTGCTATTTTATTGTAATGCTTACCGTGTATAAGACACAAGCATTGTTGTAAAAATAAAACGAGCACGCACAAGGCTCATAAATTTCACGACACGTGTATGGAGGGACGCCCATTATGTATGTTGGACGCGATATGACTGCTCTTTCAATGATAGGGAAAGAGGAGTGGAAAGACAGCGAACTTGCTTACTTTCATCACTCTCTTCAACAAATTATGCCCTATCTTAATAGTGAAGGACAAACGATTCATCGTCAAATTATGAATGAAATCCAAAATCGCGGTGGCCTTCATCGCAGAGAAGGCGACTATACGCATGGAACTGAAATAGTGTATGACTAATACTTCCCTATCCGAGAAAGCTCGGGTAGGGTTTAATCTTGTTGGCGTTCCTTAAATGCCTTCTTCATTTTCTGATGTGAAACAGGAAAAGCGTATTGCTCTGCTTCTTCCCATGTAAGAAGTTTGAGGGTTTCGCTCTCTTCTACTTTCCCTCTAATCTTTCCTTCGTAGACTGTAATATGCCATGTAAGATGTGAAAAAACGTGACTAATTGTTGTAAAAGGCTGTCCTATTTCAGCTTTCACCCCAAATTTTTCTGTTAAGAATGCTGTTAATTCCTCTTCCTTAGAAAGAGCTTTCTGAATTTCAACATTTGGAAATTCCCATAAATTTGCAAGCAGTCCTTTACTTGACCTTTTATGAATAAGAACTTTCCTACTTTCATCTGTTAACACTGCTGCTGCAAGTTCCACAGCTTTTACAGATTTCTTACTTGTCTTAACTGGTAATTCTTTTTGTGTGCCTTCTTCAAATGCCCTGCAATGTTCCTGAACAGGACAAAGTAAACAGGCTGGAGACTTTGGTGTGCAAATAAGAGCTCCAAGTTCCATCAATCCTTGATTAAAAAAAGAGGGGTTCTCATGCGAAATTATGGCATAAACAAGTTCATCAAAAAGCTTGCGTGTTTTTGGCTTCGCAATGTCTTCCCATACGAACAAAATACGGGAAAGAACACGCATTACGTTTCCATCAACAGCAGGTTCTGGGACGCCGTAGGCAATGCTTAAAATAGCTCCTGTTGTATATGGTCCAACTCCTTTTAGCTTAGACACTTCGTCTTTTGTTTCAGGCACAATGCCACCATACTCGTCGCGCACTTCCCTAACCGCATGCTGAAGATTGCGCGCTCTGGAATAATAGCCAAGCCCCTCCCATGCTTTTAATACGTCTTCTTCATCAGCATCAGCCAAATGTTCAAGTGTTGGAAATTTACTTATAAAATTATTAAAATAAGGAATAACAGTATCAACCCTTGTTTGTTGAAGCATAATTTCAGATACCCACACTTTGTACGGATCTTTATCTTGGCGCCACGGTAAATCACGCTGCTCTGCTGTAAACCAACCAATCAAATCTTCTTGAAATTTTGCTATATTAAAATCCTTTACAATTTCTTTACTTTGTTTCATGTGCTATCCTCCGAGGTATTATGATAAATATGAATATAGGGATTCTTCATTTCTTCCCATTCCATTCTATTGTCTGTTTAATATAGATAATAAAAGCGTGCAATAATTACAATATTTCCCTCTATATAATGCTTCTTCTTGTTAAACACTATAGGTAACAAGCTTCCATAAGTTGTCACCTATACGCCTAAGCTACAATGAAACTTGATGAACAGAGTTCAAAAGCGTTATAATCCACATAATCCAATTTGCAATAAAGCAAATTGTTTAAATAACAACATGAATCACAAGAATTTAGCCTAACGTATATTTGTTATGACCTGTTAGAACCGAACGATTAGGAGGTCTTTTTTTGGATACTGGAACACATATTGTTATGGGAATTGCTTTAGGAGGATTAGCAACGCTAGATCCGACTGTTTCTTCTCATTTAGATACGAAAGAAGCTGTTATGATAGGAGCTATTGCAGGATCACTTATTCCTGATATTGATACGATATTAAAATTAAGAAACAACGCCAAATACATCCGGAACCATCGCGGGATTACTCACTCGATTCCTGCCGTTCTTCTATGGCCGCTTCTTATTACGTTTATTTTGCATCTACTTTTTCGAGATGCCCATCTTTTTGATTTATGGATGTGGACATTTATAGGAGTCATTATTCACGTTTTTGTCGACATTTTCAACGCCTATGGAACACAGGCATTTCGACCCTTTTCTCAAAAATGGGTAGCGCTTGGGATTATCAATACGTTTGATCCGTACTTTTTCACTATCCATATCATTGGCATAATCATTTGGGCTATTGGTGGAAGTCCTGGTCCAACCTTTATTACGGTTTTTGGCGTTATTATCGTCTACTATTTTATCCGAATTGCAATGAATCTTAACTTGCGTCATAAAATTAAAAAACAACTTCCAAATGTAGAAAAGATTATTATTTCACCAACAATGCGTTTCAATCGTTGGCATCTCGCTATCATTGCTAAAAATCACTTTTATGTGGGAAATGCCACAAACGGAGAAATCAAAGTCCATGATGTTTTTGACCGGATGGAAGAACCTTCATCAGCGCTTATGGAAGCAGCAAAACAAGATGAAAACTTATCAGCATTCCTTTCATTCTCCCCTATATACAGGTTCGAGACTGCAGAGTATAGCGATCATATTGAAGTACGCTTTATTGATCTTCGTTATCGAAGCAAAGGATATTATCCGTTCGTAGCCGTTGTTCAGCTTGATTTTGATTTAAATATCATCTGTTCCTATACAGGATGGATTTTTAGTGAAAAGAAACTCCGTAAAAAACTAGATTATTTACCAAACTAAAAAGAAGTGGGTTTCCACTTCTTTTTAATGTTTTAAATCATCTTCACTATCCATTAGTGCTTTGAATTTTGGATTGCTTGTTTTGAACTCGTGCAGCCTCGGTCCATAATGATTAATCCAGTTTGTTACAATCTGCTCTGTTAACTCCTGTCCTTTATACTCCCGACCTGCTTTAGCATATGTTGCTTCAAAGTCTTCCCATAAAAGCTCAATCCACGTCCGCGCTTTGGCATATGATAAGCTATCGTTCTTCTCTAACAGCATTGTTGTTAAACGCTCAAAAATATCTTCCATTTCCTCATTTCCTTTCTGTTCTAGGGCAATATCTGGTTACATATCGCGCTAAGCTTATAGCATATACTAAACATGCATAAGGATATTCTTTATGCACGTTACTTCTAACAAGGGGGCAAACGCACGATGCGAAATAAAGCAAAAGGATTCCCAAATCAAAATAATAACAAATTTGAAGGTGAACCGCGAGCAAAAGCTGAATATGCGTCAAAACGAGCAGATGGAACAACTAATACGCATCCGGCTGAACGCATGCGTGCTTCTAATGAACGCGCGGATTATTAACTCTAACGAAACATAATTCTGGAGGTGCTCACAGTGGGAAAAAATAGACAAAATCAATTTTCAAATCAAGGCTATCAAAACCCATTTCAACAACCAGGGTCGAGTCCAAAACATGCGTCTTCACAAGTGAATGGCGAAACTCAACAAACTCAAGGATTAATTGTGTTAGAAAAACAAATGCGCAAAGAACATTCATAACTCCCTAAATGAACAAGCTAAAAGCATGTAAGACAAGCTCTTACATGCTTTCGCTTTGTTTCAAAAGAGAAATAGGCAACGCTTCTTCTTTATCGGGTTCATCTGTACGAACTCCCCATGCAAAAACACCATTCAAATAACCAATTTTGAAATAGCGGCCAGGATCCCCTTCAATTTCATAAACTTCCCCAGGTTTGAAATGATCAGGATTTAACAAATAGGCTTTGGCAAGAACCATCTTTCTCTCTAATACAGCGTACTCATTTACAATCCCAAGTTGTTCTGCCTTCCGAGCTTTCTCACCAAGCTGACTAATTTCTTGTCTTAACTCATATTCTGTGTACTCACTATATCTTTTCTCCATCTTTGACCCCTTCTTCCCCTCTTGTTTATATGATTGTTTTAATAACATCATTACGTGGTAAAGGTTACAAAACCTTTTTTCCTATATAAAGAAGCTTTGAAGGCTTCTTTATTGTTTAAATTGTAGCAAAAGATCGCATAAATAACATATAGTTAGTCATTTTGCTGGGCTAAATAATCAAGAAGCTTGTTTATTTGTTCAAGTGGGAAGCCTTTTTGATAAAGATGAGTTTTCATTTTCTGTGTGTATTGAAAATCCTCATATTTACGATAGCGTCGATGAGCTTTTTCGCCTTGTTTTTTTAAGACTTCCCACTGCTCATCTTCATCTTTCTCAAGAGAGACTTCATGAAGTGCTTTTGTGATAAGAGAAAGATCGAATCCTTTTGTAAGCAGGGTGGTTTTAGCTTTTTGCTTCATCATCTTTTCAGACTGCTTCTGGCTTTTCTTTCTCGTTTTTTCAATCAGCTTAAGGGCATTTTCAAACTGAAGCTCTTCATCATATTCAAGAAGAGACTCTTCAATATCAGAACCTGTAATTCCTTTTTCAATCAGCTCTTGCTTTAAAAGCCCAGGACCCTTTGAGTTTGTTCGCATGTGCGTGCGAACGTAAGCTTTCGCAAATTCTAAATCGTTAAGATACCGATATTCAAGCAGTTTCTCAATTGCACGACGGATTGCGTCGTCACCCATTTCTTTTGTTTGTAAATACCGCTGAACTTCTTTTACGGAACGCATGCGGTATGATAAATAGGTAAGAGCTAAATTATGCGCCTTTTTAACATGATCCTCATATTGAATTTCGGCAATTTCGTCGTCTGTTAAGTTTTGCCCTTTTCTAATTGCAAAAGTTGTTAGTACATATTCATCAACGCTGAACGCATATTCTTCACCTTTTCCGTAATCAAGAAAAACATTATAGCGCTCAGTATTCTTCTTTTGCGTTGTGATTTTAGTAACAATAGGCATTTCGGTTCACCGCCTTTATTAATGTATTTTATCCCTTATAAAGGAGAGGATTTTATGAAAATTGCTATTGCTGGAGGAACAGGATTTGTCGGTTCTAAGCTTGCTGATAAGCTCATATCCGAACATCATGCTGTTTACATTTTAACACGAAATAAAGAAAAAGCTTCGACAACGCCTCACTTGCATTATGTTCCATGGCTCACAAAAGGAACAACTCCTGAGGTTGAGCTAGATGGTGTTGATGCTATTATAAATCTTGCTGGAGCGTCCATTCAAAATAGATGGACAGCAAAAAATAAACGCTCTATTTTTGATAGTCGGGTTGCAGCGACGAAGTCAATTGTTCATATGATTCAAAAAATGAAACTGCCACCGAAAGTTCTCATAAATGGAAGTGCTGTTGGATACTATGGAACTTCTGAAACAGCCGTATTTACGGAAGATTCTCCTTCACAAGGAGAGGATTTTCTCGCAAAAACAGTAAAACAGTGGGAACATGAAGCTGAAAAGGCAGAGAAATATGGAGTAAGAACAGTTTTCACCCGTTTTGGCATTGTGCTAGGAAATGACGGAGGTGCGTTTCCAATGATGAAAATGCCGTACAAAATAGGAGTTGGCGGAACGATTGGCACTGGAGAACAGTGGGTATCATGGGTGCATATTGAAGATGTCGTTAATATTCTCCAGTTTTGTATAAATGAAAACATTAGCGGCCCTGTTAATGTCACCTCCCCACAACCAGTTCGAATGAAAACATTCGGAATGGAGCTTGGTACATCTCTAAATAGGCCTCACTGGTTAAAAGTACCGAGTCCAGCTATTAAAGGTGTACTCGGTGAAATGAGCATACTCGTCTTAGAAGGCCAAAAAGCCTTGCCAAAGAAACTTGAAGAACACGGCTATGAGTTTTCGTATAAAGAAATAAGAGAAGCATTTAATACTCTAAAGAAAAGATAATCTTCAATATTTTAAAGGTTATTTTTTCTTCTATCATGGTAAAATAGGTAAAAAACTACAGGGGCTAAAACTATGAAGAAAATCTTGTTCAAAAATGCATCTGTTTTTCCAATTACAAGCGAGATGTTACCAAAAGGCGATGTGCTTGTTGTTGGCAATAAAATTGAAGATGTTAGATCAAGCATTGAGTTAACTGAAGAAATGGAAGTTATCGATTGTAAAGGATTGTTTCTATTCCCAGGGTTTATTGATGTTCATACACATCTTGGTCTTTACGATGAAGGAACTGGTTGGGCGGGAAATGATGCGAACGAAACCATTGAACCCCTAACCCCTCATATCCGAGCATTTGACAGCGTTCATCCGCTTGATTCAGGGTTCGCTGATGCAATTGAATATGGCATCACAACCGTTCACGTTATGCCTGGAAGCATGAATGTAATAGGTGGTACAACATCTGTTATTAAAACAGGTGCCAAAAACATTACAGATTTACTTATGAAAGAAACAGCAGGTCTAAAAATTGCGCTTGGTGAAAACCCAAAACGTATTCACAGTCAAGGAAACAAAGACTCAATTACACGAATGGGCATCATGGGAATGTTGCGAGAAGCTTTCTATGAAGCAAAATATACAGATAACCCAGATAGCTTACGCATCCAGCCACTTGTAAAAGCATTGAATCGTGAAATTCCTGTACGTATTCATGCACATAGAGCTGATGATATTTTGTCGGCTCTTCGCTTTGCTGATGAATTTGAACTTGATTTACGAATAGAACACTGTACAGAAGGGCATCTCATTACTTCTGCCTTAGGAGGACAAAATTTAAAAGTTTCCGTAGGCCCAACATTAACACGCCGTTCAAAAGTTGAACTCCGTAATAAGAGCTGGAAAACTTATAGTGCCCTAACAGAACAAAATGTTGAAGTTTCTATTACAACAGACCACCCTTACACACCTGTTCAATATCTAAATATATGTGCCTCCCTTGCTGTTCGGGAAGGTTTAGATGTGCAAAAAGCACTTGAAGGTATTACTATTTTCCCTGCTCGAAACTTAGGCATCGATAATAAAGTTGGCAGCATTGAAAAAGGAAAAGATGCAGATCTTGTTCTGTGGAATTATCATCCCTTCCATTACTTAGCAAAGCCTTTTTTAACAATGATTGGTGGAGAAATTTTCTTTAAAAAAAATTAACATTTTGCCTATTCCTTTTTACAAAAAACTTTAGTATTATATCTAAGAAGTTTTCATTTACGACCTTAAGATTTTGCTGAATATCTTTTTTCACAGCCTAAAAAAAGATATTCATTTCTACTAAAAGTCGTCACTTTTTTTAGTCAATACTGTTTTCTGGAAATGGGAAGGCAAATGGTGCGCCACCAAGTTTTACTTGGTTCTAGTGGGTTCGATTCCCACCCCGAAATTTTTTTAAACTTATAAAAAAATTTCGAGGGTGGTTTTTTAGCATGCTATCATTCTGCCCTCGCATGGAGGGGAACCCTATGTTAAAAAAACGTGATTTACATGATTGTCAAAATTTATATGAGCTTATGGTGCATCCAGAAGTCTTCCCTTTTGTGCGTCATAAACCGGCGTCCTATGATGAATTTATTTTCATAACAAAACAGCTTCTTGAAGCAGAAGAACGAGGAGAGCTTATATCACGAACAATTACAGATGAATGGGGTGCTCCAATTGGCACCATTAATCTATTCGATATTGAAGAGGGAGCAGGATTTCTCGGCACTTGGCTTGGTAAACCATATCATGGAAAAGGATATAACCAAGTAGCAAAAGATGCTTTCTTTGATGAACTATTCTATGAGCTTGGAATGGAGCGTATCTTTATGAAAATTCGAAAAAGCAATATTCGTTCCATTAAAGCAGCTGAAAAACTTCCATACGTTATTAATGCAAATGAACTTTATAAAAGCTTATATGATGAAATTAATGAAAAAGAAGATACGTATCACCTTTTTGCTATTCCAAAAGATCTCTACACTCTTTATCGCTTACGTCAACAAGACGAAGAACAGCAAGCAAAAGAGGCATAACAAGCAGTCAAATGACTGCTTGTTTGTTTAGAATAAATTCATAATAATACTAATGACAACGATTATCCCGATAATCATTAAAATGGTCCGAATCATCCTATCTTTCCTTTCGTTTAAAGATATTGAAAATGGATAAACTAAAACTATAACAGTTTGGAGGGATCTTCTATGGCAGAAAAAAAGAAACATGATCGCTTATCAAGAAATACACTTTCAAGTTCACAGCAAGTAACATACTCACATGAATTTAAAATGGCAGATCGAGCAGGCGGCTTTACACCAAAACGCTCAAAATAATCTTATTTCTTCACACATATGTTGTCCTTTCTTAACGCAAACTATTTGTTGAAACGCACTATTTCTACGTTAAGAAAGGAGAATTTTTTATGAAAGATAAAGAACAAGAGAACTATTATAAAGAAAAATTAAAAATGCCAAAGCATGTAAAACCAGACGGTCATGATATTGAGTATTCAGATGAATTAGCTGATACAGAAGATTTAAAAGCAAAGGAACGCTCCATTGCTTCTCATAAGCGCCAGAAAAACCAGTAGTCATTCTACTTATACACAATATAATCCACAATTTTAAGAAAATTGTGGATTATATTGTGTATTACTTGTTTTTGGAGCTTTTTAATGGGGACAAGAATGGGGACAAAAATACCTTTTTCATCCACAAAACTGTGGATAATGTGTATAAAGTTGTTAATATTCAGACTTTACCCGCTGTTTTTAGTGAAAATTCTTGTGGATAACTAAAAAAGAAGCCTTGAAGGCTTCTTTTTTAGTTTGCATCTACCACTTTACCTCTTGAAAGGACTTTCTTAGTTAAGCTTACGTTCATCTCTTTTGCAAACTGCTTTAATGTTCTTTCTTCACGCTGTGTAACAATAGAAACAACTGTTCCTTCTTTTCCACCACGTCCTGTTCGACCTGAACGATGTGTATATTGAGTCACATCTTGTGGAAAATCAACATGAATCACGTGAGTTAAACCTTCTACATCTAACCCACGTGCAGCTACATCTGTTGCTAATAAAAGAGGAATGTCTCCTTTACGAAGCATTTTTAGAGCTATTGCACGTTCTTCTTTTTTCGCTTCACTATGCAAAACACCAAGCGAAATGCCTTTATAATCTAACTTTTCAGCAGCAACAACAAGATTCCCGATATCACGTACAAACCCAAGTGCTTTCACTTTCTCAGCATGAAGAAACTTACGTAGCACATCAAGCTTTTCTCGCCCTTCACAAACAAAATAAATATGTTCTACTTTTGCCGCTGTAAGCTCATCACGCTCAATTTTAAAGATGTGTGGCTCTCCGCTCATTAAGTCATCTGCAAGCTGCTCTGATTTTCCTGCTAACGTTGCTGAAAACAATAAGACTTGACGTTCACTTAGCGAAGATTTGATAATATCCTGAACAGTACTAATGTGTTCTGGAATAAGAAGTTGGTCCCCTTCATCAATGACAATTGTCTTCACTTCATGCATCTTGAACTTCTTCATTTTAATTAGTTCATTAACACGGCCAGGTGTTCCAAATGCAATATGTGGACGGTTTTTCTTCAATTTCTCAACTTGACGTTTTACGTTAGCTCCTCCAATAAATGAGCCAACTTTCACATCACTTCCTTTTGTCCACTTTTGAGCTTCTTCAAAAATTTGCATAACTAACTCTTGTGAGGAAGCGAGGACAACAGCTTGAATATGTGGCTTGCTTGGATCAATCTTCTCAATTAAAGGAAGTAGGTAAGCAAGTGTTTTTCCTGTTCCAGTTGGGGACTTTGCAATAACGTCTCCACCCTCTAGAATTGCAGGGATAGCCTTCTTTTGAATGCCTGTTGGTGCTTCAAATCCTGCTTCTTCCCACTTTTCTTGCAAAAACGGCTGAAATGATGATAAAAATTCTTGGTCTTTCATGAAATTCTCCTTTATTTACAATCTAAGTTTTTCATCTATTGGTAAATTTATTTCTTGCTCTTTTCGTTCAATAATAAGTCTATAGTTTCTTAACCCTTTTCTATAGTAACAGGAGATATACAAAAGGGAAATAATCAACAGTCGTTTTCTTTCCCTTTTAGGTACGAGAATATGTAATAGGTTGTACAAAAAGAATGCTTTGTGCTCCCTTCTACACCTAGCAAAAAAAAGACGATAAAGGAAATAGGCTCAGGTAAAAATAAGCTTATTCCTCTATCTTTTGCTTTACGACCCGAAAATAGCAACTTGTTGACCTTGCAAGAAGAACGTTTGGTTTCTCCACTTTAGCGTATTTAATACATATCCTAAAGCATCTGCATTATAGCGACCCGCAATTCGCTGATAAGCTAAAAGCTCATACACGCCATCTCGATCGAAGTCCACAGGATACAATCCACTAATTGGATTGACAAACCCACTCATGGGCTCTTTTAATGTTCCATCACTATTATATATCTCGTCTAAATATTGCTTATCTCTTGTCGAAATATCAATGATGTATTTTTTCTGATTCCGCTCGCTTATGACCTCTACTTTTTTATCGTTTTTATACGTGACTTCATACTTATAGTAGTCATTATATACATTTGAATCAAAAATTAGCCGAGGTGTGAGGTTTACAAATGAATAGAGGTTATGATACATCATTCCACCGCTTCCCCCTGAATCAATGCTTACTAAAATATCAGCTATTTTATCTCCTGTAACATCTCCCACAAATAATGATGGACCATATCCCTCATCTTCTGTTAATGGTACGCTTACTATCTTTCCTGTTCTACCATCTTTCACAAGGAGACGAAGATGCTGAATAAAGGGACTATCAGCCGTCTTCTCCCCGACTAACGAGATATAATCTGGCACCTTATCTCCTGTGACATCTCCTGTTGTAAAGGCTACAGTGCTTAGATGTTGTCTAAAATAGTGCATAGTCTTCTCCTTTTCAAATCATTTTGTATCAGTATATGGGCGAAAAAGAGATGTTGCGACTAAAAAAGGGAACAAGAAATATCTTATTCCCTTTGCTATTTCAAGCTCAGTGTTGTCACACTTTCGACGTGTGCTGTTTGAGGAAACATGTCCACAGGCTGAATGCGCTCTACTTTATAGAGTTTTGTTAATATCTTAACATCTTTAGCAAGAGTTGATGGATTACATGAAACGTATACGACTTTTTTCGGCTTGACGTCTAAAATGGTTTTTAGAAGTTTTTCATCACACCCTGTGCGAGGGGGATCGACAACAACGACATCTGGTTTCCAACCTTCTTTTACCCATTTCGGCATCCAATACTCAGCTTTTCCAACTACATAATGAGCATTGTCATAGCCTTTTGCTTTGGCATTTTTATTAGCGTCGACGATGGAATCTTCAATAACGTCCATGCCGCGGATTTCACCTGCTTCATCAGCAAGCCAAAGACCAATCGTTCCGACGCCACAGTAAGCATCTACAATTTTTTCTTTTCCTGTTAAATCAGCTTCTTTTTTCACTTCGTTATAAAGTTTAACAGTTTGCGTTGGATTCAACTGGAAGAAAGCACGAGCTGATAAGTCAAAAGACAAGTCGCCAAGTACTTCCTCAATGGTTTCTTTTCCGTCTAACGTAAATGTCTTATCTCCAAAAATCAGTGACGTTTTTTGACCGTTCACATTTTGCATAATGGATTTCACTTCTGGAAGGCGCTTTTTCACTTCTTGAATAAGAAGATCTTTTTTAGGAAGCTCTTCTTGAGAAGTAATAAGAACAAGCTGTACTTCTCCTGTTGAAACTCCAATACGAGTCACTATTGTACGAACAAGCCCCTTACGTTTACGTTCATCATAAATCGAAATTTTCAAATCTTGAAGAATTTGTTTTACATTGTTAATCACTTTCGTTGTTTCAGGACGCTGTACAATACACTCGTTAATATTAATAAGACGATGCGAATTTGCCCCGTAAAGACCTGCGATTACTTTTCCTTTTAACAGTCCTACTTGGAACTGAGCTTTGTTGCGATACTTCCATGGCTCTTCCATTCCAATTGTTTGTTCAAGCTTTTTCTCTAAATTGCGTACATTACCATGACGTTCAAATGCCTGAACAACAATGTCTCGTTTGGCTTTCAACTGCCCTTCATAGCTTAAATGCTGAAGCTGACAGCCGCCACATTTTTCATAAATTGGACATGGAGCTTTGACACGTTCGTCAGACATTTTGCGTATGCGTTTCACACGTCCTTCGGCAAATTTATGTTTTACATTCGTAATTTCCGCGATAACTTCCTCATTTGGAAGCGCCCCTGGAACAAACACGACTTGCTTTTTAAAATACCCAACACCTTCTCCATTAATGCCGAGTCTTTTGATTGTAAGTGGAACATGTTGTCCAACTTTTACTTTCATCTCAACCTTTTCTCTCTTCTGATTTGTCTTCAAAAGGTTGCACCTCCTTTAATGTTATTCAATACTTTTCCATAAATACAAGCTTGCATAACTTAAATATGGAGCCCACCCCTCACTAAGTTCATCCATTTGTAAAAGGGTTGGCCGCTTTTCTAAGTTAAAAAGCTTAGCAACAGCGGTCTGTAAGCCAAGATCTGCTTTCGGAAATAAGTTTTCTCGTCCACATCCCGCCATTAAGAAATTTTGCGCTGTCCACGGACCAATACCGCGAATTTCAACTAAAGTTTTAACAACCTCTTCATCAGGAAGCTCTTGTAAAGCTTCCAGAGACAAAGTTCCTGAAACAATCTCCCTAGAGACACCAAGAATATATTCTGCTTTACGCTCGCTTAATCCAATTTCACGGAGTTCTTCAATAGAGCGAGCAACAATTGCTTCTGGCTCTGGGTAGACAAAAACTTCGTCTATCATTGTCCCGAATGTTCTTACAAAGCGAGCTGTTAAAAGATCTGCAACTTTCATACTTACTTGCTGATGAATAATATTTTTCACTAAACATCCATAAAGGTTAAATTCACAAACAAGCGGAGATCCGCGAAACTTTTTAAAAAGTGGCGCTAGACTTGTTTCTTTAAAATGATCTTCTACTTTTTGTAAGTCTCGATCAAACTGAAAAATGCGTGAGAGCTCTTCCATAACTGCTTTTTCATCTAGAGAATCTTCACTATAGATAACACACGAAGGCTCTTCGACAGTTCCAGTACTTTTTATATAAACAACAGTAGGGATATTATGAATCCGTAATGGTACTTTCATCCCTTTGTAGTCATGATCAATGTTGTGTAAAGAATCCAGAGAAAGACGGGTAAAAACGTGGGTAAAATCATATGGGGATTTTAATTTCTTTTCTATTCTCATTTCCCTTCCCCCCTCCTTTTTGTCAACCTTATAATAGTAAACGAACTAGGGGCTAAAACGCAAATAGGAAAAGCCTGCTTAGTCAGCAGACTTCTCCTTTTGCTTTTCATTTACTAAATGATCTAAAGATTTGAATTTATAGCCTTGCTTTTTCAAATCAATGATGGCACGCTCAAGTGCTTCAGCATTGTCTTTTGACACCGTATGAAGCAAAATGACAGCCCCTGGATGGATTTGTTCCATAATATTATCGTATGCATAACGCCATCCTTTTTGCTGATCTGTTTTCCAGTCCACAAATGCAACAGACCAAAAAACTGTCGTATATCCTTCATTACGAGCTACTTCTAAAACACGCTCACTAAAAACCCCTCTTGGTGGTCTTAAATAGCGCATCTCTTTTTTTCTAGTGAGTTTTGTATATTCATCTTTTACACATTTAAGCTCTTTTTTTAATCGTTCATCACTTACTTGTGTAAAATCTGGATGATGCCAAGAATGGTTTCCAACAATATGGCCTTCTTTCGCCATTCGCTTTACAAGTGAAGGCTCACTCTCTAGAAACTGACCTGTCACAAAAAACGTTGCTGTGACATTCTGTTTTTTCAAAACATCTAAAACACCTGATGTATATCCATTTTCATAACCGTTATCAAAAGTTAGATAGACATTTTTGTCTTTACCAACGTAAAAAGACTTTTGCCTTTTCAACATTTCTTCATACTGCTTTCCAACTTCAGGTTTTACATGATCTTTGTTTTTCGCAAATCCCCAGTTGTAAGGTGTGTTCGAAGAACTTGCTGAGATACTCATTGGCAATGCTAACATCATGCATAGCACGAGAAGAAAATAACGCATCCCCTAGTCCCCTTTCAGTCATTTACTGTTAGTTTGGACTTTGAGTCAGCAAGTTCATGCACACCATTATTTGACTGCTTTTACTTCCAGTCTTTTTTGAACTGTTCACACTTTAGCTGAAGGTCGTCCATCATGCCAATAAGGCGGTCAATATCTTCAATGTCAGCATTTTCTGCCTCTAAAGAGTCCAGTACGTGCATAAACATATCAAGACGGGTTCTTAAATACTGAAGCTGCGCTTCTTTATCGTGAATTGCATTGCCCATTTTCACACTCTCCCTTCACATTCTTAATGGTAGCGAATGATTTCAGCATTGACAACTAAAAGCGGATAATTCCATAATAATCGTTAGTGCCCTTTATTTAGTTTGATGAAATAATGTGAGAGACAGGTTCTCTTTTTAAAGGAGTTTTTATGATGAAACAAACGGTTTTAAAACCGATAACCCCACAGTACGACCCGTGGGAAGCTTATTTAGATACCGAGGAGTTTGGTAAACCAACATTAACAAACGTCGAGTTTACAACAACTACTCTTTGTAATATGCGCTGTGAACACTGTGCTGTTGGTTACACATTACAACCAAAAGATGATCCAGCTCTTCCATTAGATTTGTTAATTCAGCGACTAGAGGAAATTCCTCATCTTCGTTCTATTAGCATTACAGGTGGAGAGCCAATGCTTTCTCTTTCATCTGTAAAAAATTACGTTGTACCGCTATTAAAGTATGCACACGAGCGTGGTGTGCGCACGCAAATCAATTCGAACTTAACGTTAGATTTATCTCGTTATGAGCTTATTATTCCATACTTGGACGTTTTACATATTTCTCATAACTGGGGAACGATGGATGAGTTTGTTGAAGGCGGATTTGCGATGATGGAGCGCAAACCAACGTATAAGCAGCGTGCAAAATATTTTGAGAAAATGATTGAGAATAGTCGAGCCCTTGCAAAAGCAGGTGTTATGGTTTCTGCGGAAACTATGTTAAACAAGCGAACGCTACCATACATGAAAGATATTCACCATCAAATTGTTAACGAAATGAAGTGTGGCCGACACGAAGTTCACCCCATGTATCCGAGTGACTTTGCAAGTGCTCTTGAAACCCTTTCTCTAAAAGACATGAGAAAAGCGATTCACGATTTGTTAGACGTTCGAGATGAAAATGTATGGATGCTGTTTGGAACGCTTCCTTTTTATCCTTGTAGCTCAAATGAAGAAGATTTATCACTTTTAAAACGTCTTCATAGTGCTAAAAATGTTACAGTTCGAAACGATCCTGATGGCCGTTCACGACTAAACGTCAGCATTTTTTCTGGAGATATTATCGTCACAGATTTCGGAGATACGCCAGCACTTGGAAATATTCAGGACACAAAACTTCTAGATGCTTTCCAAACATGGCAAAATTCTAATATCTCAAAAGAAATAAGCTGTCACTGTCCAGCGGTGAAATGTCTTGGACCAAATATTTTAGTACGTGATTCTTATTACAAAGATACAGATTTTACAAAACTGTCTTCCAACCTATAAAAAAGGTGCTCAACTGAGCACCTTTTTTTATGAAACATGATACATAAAAGATAAGTGATCTTGAACAGGGATCCAAGCTCCAATTCCTTGTGATGTAACATTCTTCACGACAATTGTTCGCTTCGTTCCTTTAATAACAAGATACACTTCCCCATATGTGACTTTCCCCTTTTCACTTACAGCGGGAACATATGAGTGAAGCTGAGCAAATTTCTTTGCTGGTACCGTATATTCTCTTTCTTTTTTCGTTCCTGCCCCAACAATTGTCGTAAAAGCAAGAGGGAGCTTTGTTTTTTCTTGCGCTTTTAAAAGCATCATCTTTTTTACTTCGTCCCCGTTTGGGATGTCAGCTGTTAATCCACCTTTAACTTGCTTTTGCTGTTCTTGTCTGTAATACATTTTAGCAGGACTTTCAACTCCTCGGTTATCGTAACGGTTCGTATTAATATTCTGATACTCCCAGTTCGTATTTGTTTCATCTGACTGATAGTTCAGTGCCCATTCCCCTAAATAGACCGTTGCCTTGAAACCAAGTGAAAGAGGATTAGAAGAAATAGAAGACTCGTTTAACATGCGAATAAGGTCTGGACTTTCAATCTTAACATTTGATGTTTCGATAAGCTCTTTTGTAAGCTCACTAGGCTGTAAAGAAGGAGAATCATGGTTTGAATTAGGATACGTGTTCTCTTTCCCAATGTTTAACGTAGCCCCTGGAATTTCAACGCCACTGCTTCCTTTTTTCTTTCCTTCAGCAGAAATTGAGGAAACTCCTCCAAATACAAGTAGAAAAATAAGAAAGCTTAACACTACTTTACGAAGCATTCTAACACTCCTTTCAACAATAAGAAATTCCTTTGTTCGTAGTTTTTTCTTATCCCTATTTTTTTATCCGTAACATTCTTTCTTAAAATAAATAGAAACCAATTCCAATAATTACATACGCACCCAATAACATAGCTCCTTCAAACCAATTCGTATCTCCATCGTTTGATACAATTACGGTTAAAAACACTGCGGAAAACATAGCGATGAGCTCTGGATAAGAAAAAACTAAAGGCATTGACTCTTGAAACAAGAGAGATAATAATACAAGCACTGGAGCTACAAACATAGCAACTTGAAGTGTTGAACCAATCGCAATTTCAACAGCAACGTCCATTCGATTTTTATAAGCCATAAGAACAGCAGAAATATGTTCAGCTGCATTCCCTACAATAGCTACGATAATTACTCCAATGAATAACTCGCTCCATCCAAAACTTTCTCCAACAATTTTAAATGTCTCCACAAGACTTTCTGAAATATAAGCAACAGCAATTGTTGCTAATGCGAGGATTACAAATGCTCGTTTTGCCGTCCATTCTGCTGTTTCCTCTTCATGAGTAACGTTTTGCTCTTCTTGTGTATAAACGCCTCTGTGTGTGACAAGACGAAACAAAAGAGCAGCAAGATAAAGAAAAATGAGGATGATAGAAGTCCCAATGCTAAGACTAATAGCATTTTGCTCTGACATGCCTTTTGAAAATACTTCTGGAATAACAAAAGCGACCATAACAGAGAAAACAAGCAATCCTGAATTGTGACGCGCATCATAGACATTAAACGTCTGTCTTTTAAATTTCAGTCCCCCAACAAAAAAAGAAAGACCGCCAACGAGTAAAAGATTTCCTAACACAGATCCCGTTAACGATGCTAGTACTATTGTGACAAGTCCAGCTTTTAAGGAGAAAATTGAAATAATTAATTCAACAGCATTTCCAAATGTCGCATTTAAAAGCCCTCCAATTCGTGGGCCTGTTACAATTGCAAGACTTTCTGTTGCCCTCCCCATATAGCTTGCTAGAGCAATAATTGTCAAACAATATACTCCAAACATAACAAGTGGAGAAAAATGTAGAAGATGACCAATAACTGAGAGCGGAACCCCAATAATTGTAATAATAAGAAAGACTTTATTAATCAAACAAACTGCCTCCCTTCATAGCTTTTCACTTCATATATCTACGTTATTTTGAACTAATCTTTCACTTATTATGAAGAAGATTTTAGGAAGTGTGTTTAAAACAGTGAAAACTAGGAAAATTAAAGACGAAAAGAAGGCTTATTTACGATGAGTGAAGCTTTGAAAGAACATGTATTGTCTATCCTAAACAATTATAAAGTAGGAACGCTAGCAACGATTCGGAACGATCAACCATTCTCTCGCTTTATGATGTTTTTCCATGAAGAGCTTGTACTTTATACAGCAACAAACGAAGAAACTCATAAAGCAGAGGATATTGAGAAAAATCCCCATGTTCATATTCTGCTAAGAAAAGAAGATTCATGGAATAGTCCATATGTTGAAATTGAAGCAGAAGCAACAGTTGAAGAAACAAAAGCATTAAAAGAAAAATTTTGGAACGAACAGTTGAAGGAATGGATTAATAGTCTAGAGGATCCAAACTATCTTCTTCTTCAACTGACACCAAAAAAGATTTATTACTACGAAAAACCTGGAAATAAAGCTCAAGTTCTATAAATAAAGAGGTGCTCAATATGAGCACCTCTTTATTTATAAATTGAAAAGCTTTCAGTAATGCTTATACTTCCTTGCACAGATTGAATCATCGGACATACTTTTTTAGATAATTGGATAAATCTTTTAATTTCTTCTTCTTTTAAGGCAGTACCTCTTAACAAATAATGAAGATGAACATGTTCAAGACGTTTGATAAGACCAGTACTTCTCTTTTCCTTTGTTTCTATTTTCATATCTGTTATAGCTATCCCTTTTCTTTCTAACGTAGAGAGTAAAACTTCTCCACTGCACGAAGCAATTGATGCAATCATGAGTTCTGAGGGAGAAAACGTTCTTTTATTACTCCCTGATATATATAATCTGTTATGTTCCTTTTCTGTACTAAAACACCCTTCACTTTTTTGTAACTCCATTTCTTCACCTCTTTTCTCCCTTATATCACGGCTGACAGCTTCATACAATGAGCGGAAAAATATTTTTTTCAAAAAAAAGATACACATTTTCCTTTCTCTGTTATATAATAAAAGTAAGTAAAATAAACTGTATTAAAACAGAAAAGAGGAGATGGAGAATATGAGCAGACAAGAACGGAAAAATATGATCGAATTTATTTCAAGAGTAAGACCAGTAGATATGGAGCTTTTCATGTACATGACGGATGCTGATCTTGAGCAAGTTTATAACACAACTTATTTTTATCATGAAGAAATTGCAGAATAAAAACCTAAATTAAAATAATTATTAAGTTATAATATTTCCCTTTTAGTAAATAAGTGATATACTATAAAAAACAAAGTTAGAAACAAGAGATTTCCTATAGGTTTTATAGTTGGTGCTGCTATCACATGATAGCAGCACCACTGTGTTTTTTAAGGGAATGATTTTGATTCTAATTCTCAATTAGCTAAGGGGGAATGAAAATGGAAAGAGAGGCAGTTGTACAATCAGCACCACAACAGCCGATGAATGAGCGTCCATCTTTTCTAGTTTTACATGGAGAAATGACGGCTGCTATTGTAAGTGGAATCTTAATTGTGATCGGTTGGGTCTTGATGAATCAAGACTACAGTGAATTTGGTATTGGAAGTTTTATTTTAGCTTATGTAATTGGTGGATTTGCTAAAGCAAAAGAAGGAATTGAAGAAACAATCAAGGAAAAAGAGCTGAACGTAGAAATGCTCATGCTCCTTGCTGCAATTGGATCAGCTATTATCGGTTATTGGCTTGAAGGAGCTCTTCTAATTTTCATTTTTGCTTTAAGCGGAGCTCTTGAAACTTACACAATGAACAGAAGCGAACGAGAGCTAACCTCATTAATGGAACTTCAGCCAGAAGAAGCAACAGTTCTTTATGAAGGAAAAGAAAAAACAGTTTCTCTTCCTAACATAAAGAAAGGTGATATTCTTTTAATTAAACCAGGTGAGCGCGTACCACTTGACGGCACTATTTTAAGTGGTCAAACGTCCATTGACCAAGCTGCCATTACAGGTGAAGCCGTTCCTGTTTTCAAAGAGATTGGTAGTGAAGTATATGCAGGAACTGTTAATGTAAACGGAGCTGTTACAGTAGAAGTCACAAAGCCTGCCAAAGATACACTTTTCCAAAAAATTATTACACTTGTTCAGCAAGCCCAAAATGAAAAGTCTCCTTCACAGCTTTTTATTGAAAAATTTGAGTCTGTCTATGTGAAAGCAGTATTAATTATTGTAGCGCTTATGATGTTTTTACCTCATTTTCTTTTAGACTGGAGCTGGACAGAGACATTTTATCGCGCCATGATTTTGCTTGTTGTTGCATCTCCTTGTGCACTTGTAGCAGCTATTACACCTGCTTCCCTTTCCGCTATTTCCTACGGAGCTCGGCATGGAATTCTATTTAAAAGTGGTTTGCATCTCGAACGATTGGCTCATCTTGAAGCAATTGCCTTTGATAAAACAGGCACGCTCACAAAAGGGACGCCAGCTGTCACAGACGTTGTAACAAGAGAAGACGTATCAGAAGAAGAGTTCCTTTACATAGTTGCTTCTATTGAGCGCTACTCACATCACCCGCTTGCACAGTCAATTGTGCAACATGCTCAATCGAAGATAACAAAGGAGCTAAAACAGCCAGAACAACTTGAAGACGTGCCTGGATTTGGTGTCATCGGCTCTCTTAATAACCAAGAAATCAAAATTGGAAAAAGGGAATTTTTCGACGAAGAGGCTCATGCATTTCGTCCTAATCTTTTAGAAAGTTTTGCGACAGAAGGAAAAACAGTTGTGTATGCAAAAGATGCTCAAGGAATTATTGGAATGATTGCTTTAAAAGACATGGTTCGCCCAGAAGCAAAAGAGGCCATTTCTGTTTTAAACGAACTTGGTATTAAAACTGTTATGCTTACAGGTGACAGTGAAAAAACAGCCTCTGCTATTAGTAAAGAATGCTCTGTTGAAAACTATATCGCAGGCTGCTTACCAGAAGAAAAAGTAACACATGTAAAAGCTCTAAAACAAGAGCACGAAACTGTTGCAATGGTTGGAGACGGCATTAACGATGCCCCGGCTCTTGCTCATGCAAACATCGGAATTGCAATGGGAGAAGGAACAGATGTAGCGCTTGAAACAGCTGATATTGTTCTTATGAAAAATAACTTATCTAAAATTGCTCAAGCTGTTAAGTTGTCCAAAAAAATGAACGCTATCGTAAAACAAAATATCATCTTTTCGATCAGCATTATTGTACTGTTAATTTGCTCAAACTTTCTTCAATTTTTAGATCTTCCTCTTGGAGTAATCGGTCATGAAGGCAGTACAATTCTTGTTATCTTAAACGGATTACGCCTTCTTAAAAACTAAAGAAAAAGCGCTCAGATGAGCGCTTTTTTATTTAATGGTAGCCATTTTGACCATTTTGACTGCCGCTTGTTTTATGTTTTGGAGATTGTTTTGAATTTTGTTTATTATGGCTTCCGCCTTTTTTTGTATGCTTGCTCATCTCTATCTCTCCTTTATAAGAACTTTCTCTTATAGTATAGGAAAGAGAGCATAGAACATTCATGAAGAACATTGGTTAATCCTCTAGTTCTATCCTCTCCTGATAAATTCCGTTAACTTCTCCTCCAAGCACAAGAATGATACCTGATAAGTACAGCCAGATCATCAACACGATGACACCTCCAAGACTTCCGTACATAGCACTATAATTACTAAAATTGTTCACATAGTACGAAAAAGCAAGCGAAGAAAAGGACCACCCTACTGTCGTGAAAATGGCCCCTGGTACTACTTGTGACAACCTTAGGCGTTTACTTGGAGCAAATAGGTATAAGAATGTAAAAACAATAAATAAAATGGCAATACTCACAATCCATCTAAGCATATTCCAAACGTCTAAAAATTCTTCTGAAGCTCCAAAAGAAGAGAAAAAGTAAACGCCGATCGCTTTTCCGAATACAGGAAGAAGCAATGCAATAACAATTACAAAAATCATTGCTATAGTAAGTAAGATAGCAATTGCTCTCGCTATAAGGAAAGAACGAGTTTCTTTTACATTATAGGCTCTGTTTAACGCTCGAATAATCGCGTTGATACCGTTAGAGGCAGACCAAACTGTCGCAATCGCCCCAAATGATAAGAGCGATGTATTTTGCTTACTCAATACGTTTTGAACGTTATGCTCAATTAAATAGAGTGATTCCTCAGGAGCAAATTGACGCACAAGAGCAAGCAAATCATCCCCTTGAAAAGGTAAAAAGGCAATAAGTGTGAACATGAAAATTAAAAATGGAAAAAGAGAGAGAAGCAGAAAATAAGCAAGTTCAGCAGATAAATTAAGCACTTCATCTCTATGAAACCGAAGAAACATCTCCTTGATAAATGGCTGATGTTTAACACTTTTTTTCATTTTTTCTCTCCTTCATTTTTGGCTCATTGTTTCGGTTCTTCGCCTCTCCATTTCTCAATAACCTCTTTTGTATCATGAATAGCTTCTAACACAGGAGGAGTTGCTTCCTTTAGATCATCCCACTTATCATTTAAATATGAAACATCATCTGCAAGCTTATTGAAAAGATCTCTTGTGTCTTCATACACAATCTTCAACTCTTCTGAGACTTCACGAGGATTTTTAATTGCCCATGTTGTATAGCTTACGGCTTTTTTTCCTTTTTGAATCACATATTGGCGCGTCTCCCGATCAGCCATAGCTGCTCCTGCACCAATTAAAGCTCCAAGCGCCATTTTCGTTAACATTCTTCCTCCTATGCTCATTACACTTCCTCCTTTTTCAAATCTTTCAAAATAATCTCATCTAGTAGACGTGCACAACCTTCTTTTACAAGATCATATACTTCCTCAAAGTTTCCAGTAAAATACGGATCAGGAACATCATCAACTTTTCCTTGTGGTACAAAGTCCAATAAACGTCCAATATATCCTGTTTTATTGTATTGAGCTAGACGATGTAGATTCCCTATATTCTCTGCATCCATCCCAATAATATAATCAAAGTTCCCTAAGTCCTCTTCTTTCACTTGACGAGCTTTAATCCCTTCACTGCTTATGCTGTTTTGTTTTAAGATATGAAGAGTTCCTTCATGCGGAGATTTCCCAATATGATAATTACCTGTCCCAGCTGAGTCTATTTCTATGATATGTTGCAAATTCTTTTTTTTGACTAAATCTCGAAAAACTGCTTCCGCCATTGGGGAACGGCAAATGTTCCCTAAACACACGAACAATACACGAATCATCAAACTCCTCCTTTTTGTTAACTTGACTCTATAATCCCATAGAATGTCTATGTTCTACAATATTTAACCCTTCTTCTTCTCTCCTAGAAATTCAATCCTTGCTTCTTTTCTGTTCTCTTTCCATGTTACAATAAACAAAAGCTTTTAATACGAAAGGATGACAGGCGTGAATTTGCAAGAGAAATCAGCAGAGAATATTAAGTATATGGTTGAAAAAATCAGCCAGAAGTTAAACATTATGAATATGGGTGTTATGAAACCAGAGCAGTTTGATGAAGAATCTTATGAAGAACTTCGTGAAATTTATGAGATGGTAGAAGCCAAGCGTCAGTTTAGTCCAAGTGAAATGCAAGCCATTGCTACAGAGCTTGGTACATTACGCAAATAAGTAAAACAAAAAAACCTCTTACGCCTAGTATGCGTAAGAGGTTTTTTGTTCTATACTTATTTTCCGATAAACATTTGTGTCCAATATGTTGAATTACCATCTTCTACATAACCAACACCCATATGAGTAAAGCTAGGATTTAGAATGTTTTTGCGGTGTCCATCACTGTTCATCCAAGCATTCATTACTTCTTCTGGTGTTTGTTGGCCTTTAGCAATGTTTTCTCCAGCTGATTTATATTCGATACCAAATTGCTTCATCATATCAAATGGTGAACCATATGTTGGAGAAGTATGATCAAAATATCCTTTTGCTTTCATATCTTCTGACTTTTTAGTTGCAACATCGCTTAGTTCTTTATCTAATGTTACAGGTTTAAGGCCCTGCTTCTCTCTCTCTTTATTTACAAGCTGAACAACTTGTTCTGCATATTGACTAGAATCAGATGATTCTGCTTGATTTTCTGCAGCATTTGTTTGTTTCTCTGTTGGTGCTGCTGTTTTTGTTTGTTTCTCTGTTGTTGGTGCTGCTGTTTTTGTCACATCACCACTATTTACTGTACTGCCATCACAAGGTACTGTATAGCTGTACGTATGTTCTTTCATTTGTGAGTTTTGCACAGATGCTGCATCAGCCTGCCCTGTTGCACCGACAATTCCTAGTGACATCACACCTGCGACTGTTAATACACGAAGTTTCTTCATAAAATAATACCTCCTATATTTTTTGACCCCCTCACGTTCTTCATTGTGCAAAAAAACTAGTAAACTATCAACCTTTATAAGCTACCAATACTTTCTAGAAAAATACAAAAAAGAGCTAACCCCCTTGATATAGAAAGGGTATAGCTCTTTTTCCAGTTCATCATGCTAATTTATTCCTTTTATAAGCTTTCTATAATGAAAAAGTTTTTTCAGCGTAAGAAAACCTCAATAAATTATATCAGGATAATATTTTTAATGATTTCCTTGTAAATGCCGGGATATCATCAGGTGTTCTGCTTGTTACAAGTTGGTTTTGACAAACGACAACTTCTTTGTCTTGGAATGATGCCCCTGCATTTTCAAGGTCTACTTGAATAGATTTGAATCCTGTTACGCCACGGTCTTTTAACGTTTTTGCTGTAATTAATAGCTGTGGACCATGACAGATTGCTAGAACAGGTTTTTCATCATCCATAAATGATTTTGCAAAAGCTACGAAACGGTCGTCTGCTCTCAACATATCTGGTGAGAAACCACCAGGGATGAATAAAGCATCGTATTGAGATGGATCTGCATCCTCAATACTTTGATCAATTGTCACTGTTGCCTCTCCTTGCTTTCCTTTTACATCTTTGCCTTTTTCAGCACCGATTACTGTTAATTCATGTCCTTCTTCTTTAAATGATTTAGCTGGATCTGTGTACTCTACATCTTCGAAATAATCTGTTAGTACTACTGCAATTTTTTTACCCATAATAACTTCACTCCTAAATAAAATTGTTTTATGTCTATAATTAATCTACCCGCTAAGATTTCAATTAAACGTGCCGTTTTATTCAACTCTCTCAATTTAAAAAACCAGCTCACATTGTGAGCTGGTTTTCATTTTTCTTTTATAAGACTGCTTGCTCTTGTTCAACATCGAGCATAAGTTTTGGACCGAAAAATTCATAATGGATACAATCTGCTGGTACGCCGTTTTTATACAAAGCATCTACAACTTGTTCCATAAATCCCTTTGGTCCACAAACATAATAGTGAGCATTTGGTTGTATGAGGTTATGGTTGATCCATTCTTCATTAATTCTTCCATTAAAATAATGTTCCCCACACGCTTCAGTTGGTTTGGAATAGAAATTATAGGCTTTAAACGAATGTTTATCCATAATCTCTTGTACATGATCATAGAAAGGATGTAAGTTTCGATTACATGAGCTTTGAACAAACGTCATATTTCCACTATACTTTTGGTCTACCAACGTTTCAAGCATACTCATTAGCGGTGTTACACCTACGCCACCACCAAGAAAAACAAGCGGCTCCCCATGATGCTCTTGTAAAGCAAATTCACCCGCTGGTACACTAATTTGAAGAAGGTCTCCAACCTGCACATCTTCATGAAGGTAGCATGATACTTTTCCTTCTTTCTTTACAGAAATGCGTAAGTACTGCTTGTTCGGAATGGATGAAACACTATATTGTCTTACATGTGTGTATTCTTCATTTGGAATATGTGCTTCAATACTGATGTACTGACCAGGTAAAAAAGCAGGAAGGGACTTCCCATCTTCTTTTTCTAGATAAAAGGATGTAACAAGCTCACTTTCTTTTTCTTTACGAACAACTTTAAATGGAGCAAATCCTTTCCATCCTTCTCCTTTTTCAGCTTCTTCGTACATTGTGTTTTCAACATCAATAAATGCTTTAGCAATTACACCATAAGCTTGTTCCCATGCTTGTAGTACTTCATCTGTTGCAGCGTCTCCAAGTACTTCTTTAATAGCTTTTAACAAGTACTCCCCAACGATTGGATAATGCTCTTTCTGTACACCAACACTGCGATGTTTATGAGCAATTTGGACAACAGCACCTGTAATATTTTCTAATTTGTCAATATTAACGGCAGCAGCATATACAGCTGTTGCTAAAGACCGAGGCTGCTCACCTGTCTTTTGGTTTGTATGATTAAATACGTTCAGCAATTGTGGATAGTCTTCAAAAAGACGCTTGTAAAAACATTTTGTAATCTCTTCTCCTCTTTCAGCAAGAATAGGAGCTGTACTTTTTATAATTTTAATAACAGATTCATTTAACATTATTCATCACACCTTCAGTGGGATTTTTTAACTTCAGATTGATTGTACATCGAAATAGTCTAAAAAGATATATATAAAATACATCTTTAAAATATTTGTCACATTTAGCTTTAAAAATTAAACATGCTATTATAGTAGATAAGAATAAAAGGAAAGAGGCTGTTCCATGAGATTAACACAGTATACGGATTATTCTTTGCGCGTTCTCATTTATTTAGGGTTGCGTGATCAACATAAACTAAGCAACATTAAGGAAATTGCAGAGTCTTATAACATCTCCAAAAATCATCTAATGAAGGTGACTCATCAGCTCGGACAAATGGGTTTGATTAAAACTGTTCGAGGACGAAATGGGGGCATCGCTCTTAACAAAGCTCCGCAAGATATTAATATTGGAGACGTTGTAGCTCAAACAGAAGAAGATTTTCAAATTGTTGAATGCTTCCAGCAAAATAGCTGCTGTGCAATCTCCTCTGCCTGCAAGTTAAAAGGTGTTTTAAGGGAAGCGCTAAAAGCTTTTTTAGCTGTTCTCAAGCAGTATACATTAGAAGATTTAATTCAAAACGAAGCAGAACTTTACTTTTTACTTCAAACAGAAAAGACAACGAAAAAATAAGTTGTCTTTTTTATACATATAAATTATTTAAATATTGAGAATTTTACCTCCGTATAATACAATAAGATTAAAGCTTGTCTCTTATTATGAGGTTTGTTTACTCTAAAAGTAAATTTCGCCCGTAATATCCGCAGCGAGCAGGAGGAACTTTTGTGTTCAAAAACGATACTGTTTATATTATTGGAGATGCGAAAACATCTTCAAATAATCCGATTACGCAAAAATATAATGCTTTTTTTATCGCGCTTGTTGTAGAGCGCTCAACAGGGATGATTATAGATGCAGACTGTTCAGCTACTATTCCTCTTACGTCAGCATTTGTTAAGTCCATTCTCATTTATAAAAACATTCAAGATTATGAAGAACTATGTGCTGAAATTCAAAATCGTTATTTCGGATCTTCCCAAAAAGCATTAACAATAGCGCTTAAAAATGCGCTCATTAAATATAATAGTTTAAAATAATTAGTGCTGCTTGATCTGTTTCACGCAGATGAAATCCAGCCTTTAGAGGACGCTTTCTTCTAAGGGCTGGATTTTTTCATTTTATTTTAAGGAGGAGCTTTTATGATTGAAAATGGGTTCTTATATGTGAGCATTTTAATTGCCTTTACAGCTGTTGTTGCGCTTGCTGAAAGCAAAATTAAAAGCAAGTTTTTTAAATACGTACCAGGCATTGTGCTGATTTATATCGGCTGTACCCTTATGCAAACATTTGGGCTGTTTGGCACGAGTGACTCAATGGATAGCACTTATAATTCCTTAAGAGGCGCTCTTCTACCTGCTATGCTGATGCTTATGCTTTTACACTGTGATTTACGGAAGCTGTTTAAACTTGGGCCTAAGATGTTGCTTACTTTCTTTGCAGCCTCTTTTAGTATCATCGCGGGATTTGCCATTACCTTTGCTCTTTTGCAAAGTTTTTATGCACCTGGTACTGATAAAGCGTTCGCAGCACTAAGCGGAAGCTGGACAGGTGGTTCTGCCAATATGGTGGTCCTTCAAGATATTTTAAATGTTCCAGAAGGCATTTTCGGCTACGCGCTTATTATGGACACGATTAACTATTCCATTTGGGTAATGTTTATGTTCTGGCTTGTGCCTTTTGCAAAAGTTTTTAATAAGTGGACAAAAACAGATACAAAGTACTTAGACCAAGTGACGGCAGAGCTTGCTGCTTCATCTGAAGAAAGCGAATCTAAAAATATCGGCTTTGTTGAAATGCTTGGGATGCTTGCACTCGGACTTTTCGTAGCCGCAATTTCAACAACAATTGGAAATAGGCTTCCTGAGCTTGGGGAAGCTGTAAATGGGACAACATGGACCATCGTTATTGCATCTTTTGTAGGTGTTATGCTTGCTATGACGAAAGTAGCAAAAATTCCTGGTTCAATGGAGTTATCAAAAGTGATGCTTTATATCGTCATTGCACTTATTGCTTCGCATGCAGACTTCTCACAGATTTTACAAGCTCCTATCTACATTTTATCTGGTTTTATGATTCTGTTATTTCATGCTTTAATCATGATTCTTCTAGCCAAAATTTTCAAACTTGATTTATTCACAATGGGTGTTGCTTCTCTTGCTAACGTAGGAGGAATTGCGTCAGCACCTATTCTAGCAGGAGCTTTTCATCGCTCATTAATTCCAATTGGCATCATTATGGCCATTATGGGCAGCTTTTTTGGTACGTATTTTGGCCTTATTACAAACTTTATTCTTTCCAAACTATAAGAAAGGATGAACAAAATGAAAATCGAGACGCTCTCTCTCCATACAAAGGTTATTCCATTGAAAAAACCGTTTAAGACGGCTCTACGCACTGTAACATCAATTGAAAACGTGTTTGTCTTTTTGAAGCTTGAAAACGGCATAGTTGGAATAGGATCAGCAGCTCCAACTGTTGCTATTACAGGAGACAGTACTGAAGGAATCAAAGATATTATTAAAAATGTACTAGCTCCACTTTTAGTAAACAAAGACATTCACGATTTGAACTTTCTTCTAACCGCTATCCAAAATGCGTGTATTGGGAATACAAGTGCTAAAGCAGCCGTTGAAATTGCCCTTTATGATGCCTACAGTAAGCTGTTGGGTCTTCCTTTGTATACGCTACTCGGCGGAAAAAAGACTTTATTAGCAAACGATATGACTGTTAGCGTAGATTCTGCTGAAAACATGGCAAATGAAGCAAAAAAGCTAATTTCTAAAGGATTCTCGATCTTAAAAATTAAAGTGGGGGAAAACGGGGAAAAAGATATAGAACGAATTTTGGCCGTGCGTAAGGCTGTAGGTCCCTCTGTTTCTCTAAGAATTGATGCAAATCAAGGATGGAGAGCAAAAGAAGCGGTCAAAATTATTCAATCACTTGAAAGACAACAGGTAAACCTTACACTTGTAGAGCAACCTGTTGATGCTGCTGACATTGAAGGGCTTAAGTTTGTCAAAGAGAACGTTTTCACTCCTATCATGGCTGATGAAAGTCTTTTTTCAACTAGAGATGCTATTCGTCTCCTTGAGAACAAGGCAGTTGATTTCTTGAATATTAAACTAATGAAAACTGGAGGCATACGAAATGCTCTTACGATTGCCAGCATTGCCCAATCTTATAATGTTGAATGTATGATTGGAAGTATGATGGAAGCTTCCATTAGCGTTGTTGCTGCTGCACATGTAGCAGCAGCCCATCCTAACATTACGATGATTGACCTTGATGCCCCGCTTTGGTTGGAAGATTTAACTGTTGATCATCATATTCTGAAGGAGAAAATCATTTTATCAGAAGACAGCGGGATTGGTATTTCTCACAACTCCCTTTCCATTTCTGTCTAATTTATAGGAGGATTTGCTATGAAAAAAATGTGGGTTTTTATTTTATCTCTGTTATTTTTGTTTTCTTTTTCTTCTGTGACAAAAGCAAAGGAAATGAAAAAAGATGAAGCTTTTGTGAATGTTTCAGTAGCGACACTTTGGACAGAGCCAAACATTGCAAGAAAACTTGATGCCCCTTCTACTTCAAATCCAGTTGATATGAAAAAATGGACTTCGACTATGAGCTATGACGAGAAGTTATGGCTTGTTGGAAATTTAGAAACACAAGCCCTCTATGGCTCAAAAGTGACTATCCTTGAAGAACAAAATGGTTGGGTCAAAGTAGCAGTACATGATCAGCCAACACCTAGAAATGAAAAAGGTTATCCTGGCTGGATGCCTAAAGCTCAACTTTCTAAAAGCCCTTCCTTTTCCGTCTTAAAAGAAAAACGTCCATTTGCTTTAGTAACAGCAAACACTGCACCTCTTTTTAAAGATTTTGCTGAAAAGAAGAAAGGAATAGAAATCAGTTTTAATACAAGACTTCCTGTGCTCAAAGAGAAGAGAAACAAATTACTTGTATACACTCCAAACAGCGGAGCACAATGGCTACGCAAATCTGATGCTTCTATTTATCAAACAGAGCAAGACATTCCAAAGCCAACTGCTGATGATTTAATTCGCTCTGGGAAACAGTTTTTAGGATTGCCATATCTTTGGGCAGGAATGTCTGGATATGGATTTGATTGTTCAGGCTTTACGTACACTCTTTATAAATCACATGGTATCACTATCCCTCGTGATTCCTCTGTCCAAGCAACACACGGAAAGCCTGTTGAACGAGAAGATCTTCAAAAAGGCGATCTTATTTTCTTTGCATATGAAGAAGGGAAAGGGCGTGTGCATCATGTTGGGATGTATATTGGAAATGGTGAAATGATTCATTCTCCTAATACGAGCACAACGGTGAAAATTGATAAAATTGAAACATCTGGATATGGAGAAGAATATGCAGGAGCAAGACGTTACTTACGTTAAAAAAAGGGAATCGAGTCTTGGACTCGGTTCCCTTTTTTTCGATGTATTTCCCGTAAAATAATACTAATTTATTTTATTATTCCACTTTATTCGACCTCTATTTAACTTATATACAACATTTCAGACGAGCTTGTAGCTTTCTTATAGATTAATCATCCCATTCTACTTCTAGCACATCACCATTTGTGGCAGAAACAGTTACTTCTGCTTCTCCTTTATTTGATTGAACCTCAATCTCGTAAAGTGCTAAACCATCATCTTCATCAAGTTCGATGCTCACAACTTCTCCATCAACTTCTTTTAAAGCAATACTTTCTGCTTTTTGTGCTGTAACTTTCACTTGAGATGAATTAATATTGTCGTCATCGCGGTCGTCATCACGATCATCCTCATCTTTTTGAACATGCAGCACATCACCTGTAACAGCATCAATTTTCACTTCCTGCTCTAATCCGTTGTGAGTTACTTCAACTTCATAAACTACTTTTGCTGTTCGGTCGTCATAATCTAAGTCAAGATCCGTCATTTCTCCAGATACTTTGCCTAAAGCAATTGTCTCAGCTTCTTGTGCTGTAATTTTAGCTTGCTCTTTTAGCAGATCATCCTCATCTTTTAACACTTTACCTGTTTGCCCATTAATTTCAATGTCTTTTTCTCCATTTTGAGTTTGAACTTCTACTTCATAAACAACATATGGACCTTCTCGATCTTGATCAACGTCTGTAACTTTTCCATCAACTTCTTTTAAAGCAATACTTTTTGCTTCATCTATGCTAATTTTAGCAGATTGCGTATTTTTATTTGCTTCTTCACTATTTGTTCCCATTGCATGTACTCCATAAGCTACACTGCCAAATGCTATTGCACCTGCTAATACTGTTGCTTTGAATTTCATAACTTTCATCCTCCTAACGTTTTCTTACTTTTATATTACCCACGGAAAATGATAAGAAAAGGAAAAGAAAATGATAAACGTATGAGAAAACTATTTAATTTCCATGATGAAAGAAAAACCTTGCACAGTGTGTACAAGATTTTTTAGTCATCTTTATCAAGTTCAAAACGAATAATTGTGCCAGTATAAGCATTAATATAAACTTCAGCTTCTTGCCCGCTACTGTCTTCAATCTCAATCTCATATTGCAAAAGACCATCTTCTTCTCCTAAATCTGTTTCTTTCACTTTTCCCTTAAACTTAGTAAGAGCAATTTCCTCTGCTTTCTTTTTATTAATAATTGAAGACTTTTCACTATCTTTTCCTTCTTGTTCTGTTTCGTTAGTTTCAAGCTTATACTCTTCCTTAGATAAAAGTTCTCCGTCCATTTTAGCAATTTTCATTTGCACTTTTTTTTCTTTCCCTGTTACCTCAATATCATAATAAGGATTCTTTTTATCCTCGTGAAGCTTAATATTTGAAATATCGCCTGTCGCTTGTTTCAAAGCAATATCTTTAATCTCTGTTTCAGTTAACGACGTCTTTCCGCTACTTTTAATTTGAACAAGATCTGTTACTTCTCCATCTTCACTATTAATAATAGCTTTATAAATTCCTGATTCGTTTTGAAATTGAGCAACATAGCTTTCACCAATATGTTCGACACTTTGGATTTTACCTCTATATTTTTCAGTAATAAGACCTTTTACATCATGCTGACTATAATGTTTTTCATCTTTTGATGCAATCGTACGATAAGTACCAAATCCTAAAATGACAATAAGGAGTAAACTAAGAAGAACAATCAGACTTTTTCTCATATCTGTTCCTCCCTTCTTATCAAAAACTATAGCAAAACAAAATGAGAAAACAGTAAGAAAGAACTATAAATGATTGAAATTTCGCAAGGATTTTATTTCCTTTTCATTCTTTTCTTGGGCGCATCTTGTTTTATATGAAATGGAAGGGCTATCGTAAATGTTGACCCTTCTCCAGGCACACTCGTAAAGGTGAGCGTTCCTTTATGAGCTTCTACAATGTTTTTGGCAATAGCAAGACCTAGACCTGTTCCACCGCTTTTTCGGTTTCTTGCTTTATCTACTCTGTAGAACCGATCAAAAATAGATGCTTGATCTTCCTGTGGAATACCAATTCCGTAATCTTGAACAGAAACTGTAACGCCATTTGGCTTCTTGTGAAGAGACACATCCAAATGTTTCTCACTATACTTTAGGCCATTATCAAGTAAAATAATCAGAAGCTGTTTGAGCTTATTGCAATCGCCTACAATAGTCATATTCTCTTCCCCTTTATGAACCTTAATTGTTCTATTATAGGCATGCTCTAAGCGCTGTGAAAGTTCTGTAACAAGGTGCACAACATCCACTTCTTCTTCCTGAAGATCTCCTTGTTCATTGCTTTGAGCAAGCATAAGCATCTGTTCTGTCATCTCTTTCATTCTAACAGCTTCAGAATGAATAGCTTCAATCGATTCTTCAAGGACTTCAGGCTTTTTTGTCCCCCATCTCTTTAGGAGGCTTGCATAGCTTTCAATAACAGTTAGTGGTGTCTTTAACTCATGCGAAGCATCTGAAACAAACTGCTGCTGTTTCTCAAAATTCCGCCTTAAAATGTCCATCATATTATTGAATGTTTTCCCCATAATGTATAACTCATCACGCGAAGATTTTGGTAATGAAAGTTTTTTAAATCGTCCATTCTTTTGAATTTCCTCCATCGTTTGCACAAGAGATTGGATAGGTGAAAGCACAATATTTCCTAAGGTTCGGCTCGCAAGAATAATTGGAATTAAAATTAAGAGTGACGTTCCAATCAAAACAAAACGAAGAGCACTTAAATTTTCACTCATTTGTTTTAAGCTTGTTGTAATCTCTAAACTCACAATTGAACCATCTGTCCAAATCAAGGGATGATATACAACAGCAAACTTTTCTCCATTATATTCCCGTACAAATGCTTTTTCCCCATGCTGATACGTAACAGGCAGCTTTTGAAAATGAATTTCTTTTGTTAGAGTATTTGATACAAGCTTATCGTCTTCGTCAATCACGCGTATCATTCCATTTGGGGGCAGGTATGCTGTTAATAGCTGTTGAAGATTATCTTGAGGTTGAATTGTACCAACCATGTCTTTTGCTTGAGTTTGAAGACGTTCTAGTTCACTGTCTGTTGTCATTTTATTAAACAACAAATAAACAGCACTATTTGCAAGCAACAGTAACGAGAGCAACGTTACTGTTGTAAAAATATAAATTTTATACTTAATAGGCATTAAGCTTGCTCCTTTAGCGTATAGCCTACTCCTCTAACCGTATGGATAAGTGGTGTATCAAAAGGGTAGTCTACTTTTCTTCTTAAATAACGCACATATACATCAACAACATTTGTATCACCATAGTAGTCAAACCCCCACACATTTGTGAGAATTTGCTCTCTGTTTAAAACTTGCTGCTTGTTTCGAAGCAGATAGACAAGCAAATCAAATTCTCTTGGTGTTAATTCAATCGCTTCTCCGCGTCTAATCACATCTCTTGTCTTCTCATTAACCGTTAAATCCCCTGCTTGAAGCTGTTCCTCTTCTTCTTCTTTTTGATATATTGCATTTGTTCTGAGACATGCACGAATTCTCGCTAACAGTTCTTCAATTTGGAAAGGCTTTGTAATATAATCATTGGCTCCTTGATCAAGTCCGTTAACTTTATCTACAACAGAGTCACGAGCTGTAATTAATATAACAGGAGTATACGTATCCGTAGAACGAATCCTCCTCAGCACTTCCATTCCATTTAGCTCTGGTAGCATAACATCAAGCAAAATAAGGTCCCAGTTGCCTTTTTGAAAGAGCTCTAGCCCCTCTTTACCGCTCGTAGCAATATCTGATTGATATCCTTCGTACTCTAATTCTAAGGAAATTACACGAGCAATTTTTTCTTCATCTTCAATGATTAAAATATTTTGAGTCATTTGTTCCTCCTTATTTCCCTAAAACTTCTATACCTATTTTAACTTTTGTGACTGTTTCTATAATTTGAAGTATAGCATAGGTCATTCTCTAAAAAACGCCTCTTGCCTTTTCAAATGTTTAATAAATTCAGATTTGTTAATATCAAATAAAAGGAGGTTAATAAAATGAAACATTATCATATTATTGTCCAAGGAAAAGTACAAGGGATTGGATTCCGCTACTTCACAGCTCTTCAAGCAGGTGAATTTGATTTAGTTGGTTTTGTTAGAAATTCAGATGATGGAAGTGTTGAGATTGAAGTAGAAGGTGCTGAAGAGCGGATAAAACACTTTATAGAGAAAGTAAAAGGTGGTTCTCCTTTCTCACGAGTGGACAAACTTTCTTACTCAGAGCAAAACCACCTTACAAACTTTTCTTCTTTTAAAATTCATTATTAACATTTTCTATCCTTCATATGGTCTTGTTTGATAGAAGTAGTTGGGCATTAGCACTTTATTTTGATAAGGTTTATGAAAAATATGCGTTGTAGCAGGCGATAAAGGGGGAATAAGCCATGTCCAGTTCCCTGTTACACCTCGTCCTGCTTTTCGCTCTTTTTCTTCAAAAAGGCGGAACTGCTCTGCTGCCGTATGATGATCAACAATGCTGACTCCCTGCTTTTTAAAAGAAAACAATACAGCCTCGTTAAGTTCGATTAAAGCTCTATCTTTCCAAAGTGTTGCATTCCGACTTGTATCTAGCCCTAGTATAGAAGCTACTTTTGGCAAAAGATTATATCTATCAGTATCAGCTAAATTTCTTGCTCCAATTTCTGTTCCCATATACCATCCATTAAAAGGGGCTGCTGTGTAGGAAAGCCCCCCAATTTCTAATCGCATATCAGATACAATTGGCACTCCATACCATTTTACTTTGAGATCCTTAAACTGTTGAATTCGAGGATGTTCAATCATCACTTCCACAATAGCTGTTTTCGGAATTTCTCTCCAAACTGGTTTTCGTTTCCCAATGCTTACAACAAGAGGAAGAAGATCAAAATTTGTTCTTTCTCCTTTCCAACCTAGTCTCTCACAAACTTTTGTAAACGAAAGAGAAGCGGAGTCACCAATCAGCCCAAACTCTGTTTGATAGCCTGCATAGCGAATAAGCTGATGATTCCAAATCTGAACCTTTTCTTCCCCTTGCTCTTCTCTAAATATACTAATTGTAGGCCGGACTTTCCCTCCGTTTGTTGCATATTCAATATGCTCAATAAGGGCATCTAATACTTCTTCTTCTTTTCTTATATGCCGCTTGTCACGAACTGTCAGCGAGGCCCAAAACAAACGCCCAATACAGCGATTGCTATTCCGCCAAGCCATCCGTGCACCATGTTCAAGCTCTTCAAATGTATGTTGATAACTGCCGTTTCTCTCTATCTGTTCAACAACTGCCGTTATTCTCTCTTCTTTTTCTTCCTCTGTTTTATGAAGCTCTGTATAACAGATTTCAATAAACTCTTTTGCCTGTTGGATAAGTTCTTCTGATGTCATGTAACCCCTCCTCTTTTCTCCTCCTTACACTCTAACATCTCTTTCTTATTAAATTATTCTCTAAAATTGAAAGAATCATGAACGTAAATAAAGAAACAATATTCGCTCTTCTTATTGACGATTAATTGTTTTTAAAAGATAAACGTTTTGTAGCTTACTTTTTAAGGAAAAGAAAACATACTACGTGCATACATCTATAAAAAGGAGGAATGCTTATGCTAAATATGCTGCTTGCTACACTTGGGATTCTTGTCCTATTCTTTGCCGTGACAGCTATTTTTATCGTTCTCTTCCGCTCTTTAGTTGACTCTAGTCAATCTAAAAAAGTAGATGCTTTGCCATCCTCACATAACAAAGAAGAAAGCATATAAAAAAGCCAGATCTTCCGAAAAGGAAGGTCTGGCTTTTTATTTACTTTCCATAGTTTTTCATCTTATCTTGAAGCTGCATAACGCGTTTTGTACCATCTTCACGAAGACGTTTGTTTTCCTCTTCAATCGCCTGCGTCTCTTCCATCCCTTTCATAATGATATTCCAAGATTCTTCAAGCGTCTCAATTTTCACGCTAGGCTGACCAGACATACGAGCAATTTCCGTACTTTGTGTTGAAATATTTTGAGCATTTTTTAAGATCATTTCATTTGTACGACGATCAAGCTCACTTAATGAATCTGCCACAAGTTTTTGGCGTTTTGCTGCAACGGCTTGAATGATACCATTTTTGAAGATTGGAATAGTTGTAATAAAGGCCGAGTTCACTTTACCAATCAGCTTTGTATTCCCACGCTGAAGCATCCGAATTTGTGGCGCTGTTTGAACAGCAACAATACGTGCCATTTCTAAATCATAGATTCGTTCTTCAAGTGCTTGAATACTGTTATTTAATGTATCAAGCTGCATTGATGCCATTTGATTTCCGCCTGCTGCTTTTTTCTCTAACTCCGGGACCTCTGACTTAAGCTCATCCACTTTGAGTCCACCAGCAACAATATATTTTTCTAAATCTAAGTAGTATGCAATATTATGTTGGTACATATCTTCTAACGTATTTGTTGTTTGTACCATCTTATCTTTGTAGCCTGAAATTTCTCCATGAATTTTATCAATTTCTTTTCCAAGTGTTTGATATTTAGCGAAAATCTTATCAATCATCTTTTCGCCACGTTTAAAAATTTTTCCTAAAAACCCTTTCTTTTCTTCAAAATCATTCTTATCAAATTTGTCCATTAATTTACCAAGCTGTTTTAGCATTGTACTTGAGTCATTCATCTCAGACGCTCGCATCATTGATAAGATTTGATCTGAAAACTGAGAAAGCTGCACAGCAGGCTCTTTCCCGAATTCTAATAAAGCCGTTTGATTTCTGTAATCAATACTTTGTGCAAGCTGCTGCACTTCCGGTTCTTTACGAAGCTCAAGCCTCGTTTCATCTGCTGTGACTTCTGTTAACTGATCATCAGGCTCTGTTGTTACTAATCCTGTATTTGAATTTGTCATGATAATCTTCCTTTCTATTTTTTCATAGATTTTAATACTTTACGAAAGATGGAAGGTTGCTTAAAATCTTGCCCAAACACCATTTCATCTAGCCAGTGTGTATCAAAGCATTCGCTGTTAAGATAAAGCTCTAAATCATTATGACCTTGTGGATTATAAAGGAAAAGATCAAAGCCAAATTCATTTAAAAGAAGCAAAAGAGCTGCATCTGAACGAGAAAGAACGCCATTTTTTTCATTACAATATAAGACAAGCTTTGGTACTTCTTGCGCATAATCAAACTTCTGCATCAATTCTAGTACAAACGTTGGAATAGATGTAATTTGAGTAAAAAGATAAAGCTTAGCCTCTTCTTCTGTTTCTCCTTGTTTTGTCAGCCAATTTGTTGTTTTGCATGTATTAGCAATAGCCGTTGCTATCCCTTTTTGTAATCCTTCTGGCAAATGCTCATATTTCCACCAGTTGCTTCTTCTCATCTTCTCTTCGTCAAGCTCACCATTTCGGTTTAGGCAATGTTGATAGTGATATTGATAGTTTGCTTGAATTTCTGTCGTGAACGGAAACGATTGGACAAGTGATGCTTCTTCATATTCTGTTAAGGTTTGAACACGATCCCAATATTCACGTTCACTATGTGATATTCCCATAATTTTAGCAAATAAATTTGGAATGCGAACTTGTTCGTTCTGAACGGAAAAGTTCGGTCGAATAAATGCTCTCTCTTTTGCTAGAATAAATGTCTCATCATACGTTGTTTTAAGGGTAACAGCCGTTGGCACGTAATCACGAAATTGCCAAGGTTTATAAAGGGAAGATCCTTCATGATGAATTGTATGATGCATTTCTTGTGAAGCTTTGTAAGCAACTGTACCTTTTCGCTCAGGTTCTTCTGTTGGAAAAGGTTTGATTTCCCCGTTAAGCGGATGTTTCACAACATCTGTAAATGTCTCTTTCTCATCTATTAATGAGAAATCATCTTCTCCGCCTGGTTGGAAAATGATAATATCAAAGCCAAGTAAAGCTAAATAATAGAAAAAATACACCTGACTTTTATTCATATTTCCATACCATACAATACAAGGTGGTTTCTCAAGAATAGAATATGTTTTTAACCATGAGTCAAGATGATTCCAAGACCACTTCATTAAATCTAAAAAGACACGCCTGAAGTCCTCATGTGCGAAACCATAATGTTGATCAAAGTGTTTTAATACTTCCATAAAGGATAAACGAATATGACGATGAAAGAGCGGATTTTCATGCTTGGGGATAAGTTGTTCACCTTCTAAAAAAGCAACAAAGCGGTTAATGGATAATCCGTTCTCTCTCTGGTTAACCATATGGATTTTCTGGATTGCTTGGAACCGTTCTTGTGAAATAGTTTTATCTAGCTCCTCACTTAATATATGAACATCCTGTTTTTGAGCCAACTCATAGAGCTTAATATAATACTCTGTTTCATCATGAGTGATGCCAATAATGCGAGCGCCAATCGTGGAAAATACAAGACCTTCTTCTTCACTATAACCCGGTCTCTCTTTTAACGGCTTCTCTATTTGCTCCCCCCAGCTATCGGTTTGGAGCGAATAGTGGGAAATAGTAATTTTTTGTCCAACCATTCTTTCTCCTCCTTTCTGCTATCATTTGTTTTTAGGACTTTTAGGGTGACCAAAAACGGCAACCATGCCAGAGCGAGTCACCGCATAGCAGTTACCAAATTTCCGAATACTTCCTACTGGAAAATCTTGAACCCTTTTCCTTAGTGTTGATGAGTTAATTCCCCATTCTTCACAAGCTTGTGCTGAACTTAAAATATGATTGCTGCTTAAATTGATTTTATTTAGTGTTATCATCTATCACAACATTCTTTCTATTACTAAAATAAAATTGGCTTTTATTCATATGGATGTACCTCCCAAATCATAAGAAACCTATTGTATAGTGTAGCTCAATTAAATAGGTGCAGTGAAAGACACCGCTTTCTTCAATTATGAGTTACAAAAAGAAGGAGACATAAAGACTCCTTCTTTTTTATTAATTACTCGTCCTCTTTTGAAGCAGCAACTTCGTCCATGTGATGCTTTTTCTGATTTCGCTTATGAATAATAAATGTAATAACAAATGCTAAGATAACAATAATAAAGAATGCAGTATGCGGCAATTCATAATGAAATACGCTTGCGAACATTTTTAAAGCAATAATTGCAATTAATATAAAAGCAGTATGTTCTAATTCTGGAATACGATCCATTAGACGTAAGAAAAATCCGGCAACAGTACGCATCATAATAATCCCAAGCACTCCGCCTAATAAAAGAACCCAAACTTTCTCAGAAATTGCAAGGGCAGCTAAAATACTATCTACTGAAAAGGCAAGGTCCATCAATTCAACAGCAATAACTGTTCCCCAGAAAACGCCAAATACACGTACTAAAAATCCCGGTTTCTTTGCTCCGCCTTCATCATTTCCATTAAGGAAGAAATGTGAAATAACAAGCCAAGCAAGATATGCAGCACCTAACACTTTAATCCACCAGAACTTAATAAGGAACATGCCTAGTCCAATGAATAAAAATCTAAAAAATACAGCTCCAAAAAGTCCGTAAGTTAATGCCTTTTTTTGCTTATCTGCTGGCAACGGCTTTACCATTGTTGCTAATACAAGAGCATTATCTGCAGATAACAAACCTTCTAAAATAACAAGTGTACCAATTAATCCCCAAGAGACAGGGTCTGTTAATACTTCAGCCCATGCATGCAAGTCAAAAGCTTGTGCGTAAGTATGAAGCATTTTGTGTAAAATTTCCATATCATTTCCTCCTACTAGATGAAAAGCAGCTGTTATACTTCTAAGCCATAGTTACGGCAAAGAGCAGCTAAACCACCAGAAAATCCACTGCCAATTGCGTTGAATTTCCAATCTCCATTATGACGATAAAGCTCACATACTACAACGGCTGTTTCGATGGAAAAATCTTCTCCCAAATCATAACGAATAAGTTCTTTCCCTGTTACTTCATCAACGAATCTAACAAAAGCATTTGAGACTTGTCCAAAGTTTTGGTTGCGGCTTTCCGCATCGTGAATAGTAACAGTAATACCTACTCTATGAATGTTTTCAGGGATTTTTGAAAAGTCAACGAAAAGTTGCTCATCATCTCCTGATCCTTCTCCTGTTCGGTTGTCTCCAGTGTGCTCAACACCACCACTTGGATGCTTTAAATTATTATAAAAAATAAAATCGTGATCATTTAAACAGTTCCCTTTTTCATCAGCTAAAAAAGCAGATGCATCAAGGTCAAATCCAGCACCACCATCGTATTGATTCAAATCCCAACCAAGTCCAATGATTCCTTTTACTAACCCAGGATTTGTTTTTGTTAAATCAATGCGCTGACCTTTTGATAATGAAATTGACATTGTTATTCCTCCTTTTTTATTCTGAGAAAAGCCGGTGCTGAATGAGCACCGACCAGTTGTTTTATTTACACATCTAAACCGTAGTCTTTAACAAGTGAAGCAAGTCCACCTTGGTAACCAGAACCAACAGCAGCGAATTTCCACTCTCCGCCATGACGGTAAAGTTCACCAACTACAACAGCTGTCTCAATCGAGAAGTCTTCTCCTAAATCGTAGCGAATAAGTTCTTTATTAGACTGCTGATCTAGAATACGAACAAAGCTGTTTGAAACTTGTCCAAAGTTTTGGCTACGCGCTTCACCATCGTGAATCGTAATTACAAAAGCAATCTTTTCAACATTTGAAGGAACAGCCTGTAAATCAACAGCAACTTGTTCGTCGTCTCCTGATCCTTCTCCAGTTCGGTTATCTCCTGTATGTTCAACAGAACCGCTTGTATGTTTTGGCTGATTATAGAAGATAAACTCTCCTTCAGATGGGCATTTTCCAGATGCATCTAGTAGAAAGCAAGAACTATCTAAATCGAAGTCCTTTCCTCCATCATATTTATTTGTATCCCATCCTAAACCAACTGTAACTTTTGTTAATCCCGGATTTGTTTTTGTTAAGTCAATTTTTTGTCCCTTTGATAATGAAATAGCCATGATTTTTCTCTCCTTTTTATATGAAAGTAAATAAATAGCCTTTCTTTAATACACTTTAAGAATAACTACGAACAAGTTCTTGAAGGTTTGTATCTTTTGTTCCATCACCAAGAGCTCCAAACTTCCAGTCGCTACCATGGCGATAGATTTCTGCTACAACAAGACTTGTCTTTTCGCTGTAATCATCACTTAGATTAAAGCGAAGAAGCTGCTCGCCGTTATCTTGGTTTTGAACGCGAATATAAGCATTTTTGAGCATTCCAAAATCTTGCTTACGACGTACACAATCATAAATATTAACAACAAAAACAAGTTTGTTTATGTAAGATGGAATATCCTGCAAATTCACTAAAATTTGCTCGTCATCCCCAGCTCCCTCACCTGTTAAGTTGTCTCCACTGTGTGTTACACTTCCGCATGAGCTTTTTAAGTTACCAAAATAGATAAGCTGCTCTTTTTTCGTAATTTTGTCATCTTGTAACATAAGAACTGAAGCATCACAATCAACGTTCGGAGCTTTATTTCCGCCTCCAAACAAAGAGCTTAAAAGCCCTCCGCCACCGCTTGATTGAACAGGATCCCATCCTAATCCAATTAAGATGTTGGAAAGTGTTGGATTTCCCTTTGTCAAATCAATACGCTGACCTTTTTGAAGCGTAATCGCCATTGGATTCCCTCCTTGTCATTTCAAAAATCACGTTAACGTGATTTCCTCACCTATTTATCGTATTATAGTTTACTAGTTTTATCAAATTGCTGTACTCCACATTTCTTAGATAAATAAGTCTTAATATGTAATACGAACAACATAAAAGAAGGTTTCGTTTTTTGTAGAAATTTGTTCTCTAATCATAAAAGTGACCAAGCTATCACGAGGATGTCGCCTGGTCACTTCTTTTTTCAAAAAAACATTAGAGCATTTTTAATTTCTTCTATTGAATACGATCCAGTGCGCTTTTTAAATCCTTCCATATATCTTGCCATTCTTCAATTCCAACTGATAATCGAATAAGTCCATTTGTAATTCCCATTCGTTCGCGCTCTTTTAGTGGAATACCTGCATGAGTCATTGTAGCTGGATGCTGAATTAGTGTTTCAACATCTCCAAGGCTTACTGCGATTTTAATCCATGACAATGCGTTAAGAAACGCTTGTGCTTCTTCCTTCCCTCCTTTAATTTCAAACGAAATAATCCCTCCACCAAGACTCATTTGCTTCTTAGCGATTTTATAATGAGTATGATTAGGATCAAAAGGATAGTAAACATTTTCAATTGCTCGATGTTTACTTAACCGGTTCATAAGTTTTTCAGCATTTAAACACTGCTTATCAAGACGTACACCAAGCGTTTTAATTCCTCGTAACAAAAGCCAAGCATCAAAAGGAGAAAGAATTCCACCCATATCTTTATGAACAGACTTTTTCATCTCTTTCATACACTCTTCTCCACCTACAACAAGTCCTGCAATTACATCTCCATGTCCTCCTAAATATTTAGTAGCGCTATGAATGACGATATTACACCCCCATTCTAAAGGTCTTTGAATATATGGAGAACTAAATGTATTGTCGACAACAACAGGAATGTGGTGTGCTTTTGCAATACAAGATACAAGCTCCAAGTCAACAATTTCCATTGTAGGATTTATAGGAGTTTCAATAAAAATACAGGCTGTTTCAGGACGAATAAGTCCTTCTATGCTTCGCTTCGTGTCCATTTGGCAGAAGTCATAAGTAATATTGTATTTCTTTTTCATAAATTCCAGCAACGTATACGTACATCCGTATATGCCACTTGAACATATAACATGATCACCTGCCTTCGTAAAAGAAGATAATACAGCAGAAACCGCTGCCATGCCGGAACCAAAAGAAAGACAAGAAAAACCACCTTCAAGCTCAGCTATCTTTCTTTCAAGAGCTGAAACGGTTGGGTTCCCTAGTCGGGAATACATATATCCTGCTTCTTCTCCAAGAAATCTTTTTTCACCTTGCTGGGCTGTTTCAAAAGAAAATGTAGAGGTTTGAAAAATGGGAAAAGATAAACTTTTCGTCTCTTCTTGCAATTGTTCAACATCGTGCACAAGCTTTGTGTTCATACGTTGTTTTCCTTTCACGAACCACCGCCTCCTCACAATGCTTTCTCTCTATATGTATATGCTCCTATTTTCAAAAATCTGTTTATCCTACTTTTTACACCATTACTATATTTATCATATGGATTGTTACTTTATTTTCTTTAATTAAAAAATGTAAATTCACTTCCAAAATGTAAACCATTTCATTTTTTTGATAATTTAAACTAAATTTCACCTCTTTTTATGTTCATTCACTTTTATTCTATTTTCAAGAAGTAAAAAACTTATATTATCAAGGATTGTATTTCATTAGAATCAATAAAGTACGCCTCTACACTTTTTCTGAATTTATAGCTTTTCTAATGATAAAAATATATTTTTTTAATTTCAAAACTTTTATAAATAATTTAATAAAATGTTCAAACTATCGTCACAATATTAAAATGAAATTAACATTAAGCAAGGGGGTATTACGATGCAAAACGCCAGAGAAATGGAAACGGTTTCTTTTCCGGATAACAATAATAAAAATTTCTTTCAAAAGCTTATGGATATTAAGGTAGGTCCACTTCCTTTACCGCTTTATGTTCTTTTTTCAGCTATCGTTATTGCGGCTGCAATTTACAATCAACTTCCGCCTGATATGATTGGTGGATTTGCAATTATTATGGTCGCAGGATTTCTTTTAGGGGATATTGGTATGAAAGTACCGATTTTGAAAAATATTGGTGGCCCCGCTATTATGTCATTGTTTATTCCATCACTATTTGTTTTCCTAGGTTGGATGAATGATTCTTCTATGGAAGCGGTTACGACATTAATGAAGACATCTAACTTTTTATATTTCTATATTTCCTGCCTTGTTGCTGGTAGTATTTTAGGAATGCACCGTCTTGTTCTTGTACAAGGATTCATGCGAATGGCTGTTCCACTTATCGTTGGAACGATTAGTGCAGTTGTTGTTGGTGTTTTAGTTGGTATGCTTTTTGGATATGATCCAAAACATACACTTTTCTTTATTGTCGTACCCATTATCTCTGGAGGAATTGGTGAAGGAATTTTACCTCTTTCATTAGGTTACTCACAAATTCTTAATCAACCTTCTACTGAACTTGTATCACAGCTTATTCCAGCTGCGATTATTGGTAACGTATGTGCAATCATCTGTGCTGGTTATATGAAAAACTTAGGTGAGAAAAAACCACATTTAAATGGACAAGGAATGCTTGTTAAAACAGGTAATGATGAAGAATTATTAAAAGCAATGAATGAAAAACGCAAAATTGACTTTTCCCTTATGGGTGCTGGACTTCTAATTGCCTGTACGTTCTTTATTACAGGGAGCCTTGTACACGGTCTATTAGATAAAGCTTTTGGCCTTAATATCCCTGGTCCAATCGTTATGATTTTTGCAGCAGCACTTGTTAAGATTTTTCAACTTCTTCCGAAAAAGATGGAAGATGGAACATACAACTTATACAAATTTATTTCGACAAACCTTACATGGCCACTTATGGTTGGATTGGGATTACTTTATATCCCATTAGAAGACGTTGCTGCTGTATTAACAGTTGGATACGTAGTGATCTGTGCTTCTGTTGTATTAGCAATGGTAACAGCTGGATTCTTCGTTGGTAAACTGATGAAAATGTACCCTGTTGAATCTGCTATTGTAACAGGCTGTCACAGCGGTCTTGGTGGAACTGGAGACGTTGCTATCCTTTCTGCTTCAAACCGTATGGGCTTAATGCCTTTCGCACAGGTTTCTACTCGTATCGGTGGAGCAGTTACTGTTATTCTTGCAACACTTTTACTTGGCATATTTATGTAAACTTAAACTCAAAAACCCAGAAAGAGATATCCTCTTTCTGGGTTTTTATTTTTTCCTTTTTAAAGTATTAACATCTTCTAAAAATTGTCGATGAAAAGAATAGAAGAGCACATCAACTGTAATCTTTAATAAATGTAATTAGGTGGCTAGCATACTATGGATAAAACTTCTCTCATTGGTTTAATTGTTGGAATCATTGCTGTTTTTGTTGGGATGATTTTAAAAGGTGTGAATGTAACAGTATTATTCAACATTCCTGCCTTGCTAATCATTGTGCTTGGAACCGTTGGAGCAGTAACAATCGCTTTTCCAACACAGGATATTAAAAAAGTACCAAAGCTCTTTGGAATCTTATTTAAAGAAAATAATAGCTTAAATGTAGAAACACTTATTCCTCTTTTCGTAGAACTTTCTTCTCTTGCACGAAGAGAAGGACTATTAGCTCTTGAAAGCAAAGTGGAAGAAATTGATGATCCATTTTTAAAGAACGGTTTAAATCTAGCTGTTGACGGCCAGCCGCATGACTTTATCCGCGACGTAATGACAGAAGAAATTGAAGCAATGGAAGATCGCCATCATACAGGTGCATCCATATTTACACAAGCTGGCACATATGCACCTACACTTGGTGTTTTAGGAGCTGTTGTTGGCCTTATTGCAGCTCTCGCTGATATGAGCGATATTGATAAACTTGGTCATGCTATTAGTGCTGCTTTCATTGCTACACTATTTGGTATTTTTACAGGCTACGTACTATGGCACCCTTTTGCAAACAAATTAAAACGAAAATCTAAATATGAAGTAAATATCCGTTACTTAATGATTGAAGGAGTTATGTCTATTGTAGAAGGACAAGCTCCAGCTGTAATTGAACGTAAACTTGTTTCATTCTTGTCGATTAGTGAACGTGAGAAAGTATTAGCAAGAAGAGATAGTCAGCAAGGTGAAACAGATGGCTAGGAAAAGAAAATCTAAAAACCATGATGACCATGTTGATGAATCGTGGCTCATTCCTTATGCAGATTTACTGACTCTTCTTTTAGCTCTTTTTGTTGTTTTATTTGCAAGTAGCAGCATAGATGCAGAGAAAATGAAGCAGTTCGCAAGCTCCTTTAATGAAGCATTTGATGGCGGAACAGGCGTATTAGATGAAAAATCCTCTGTCCCCCCTACTGTTTCTAATGATTCGCTGCCACAAGGTGCAAATATTGAAGAAGGAAACAGTCCAAATGAAGAATTATCGGGGGTGCAGCAGAAAGTAGATGAATATATAAGCAATTCTGGACTTCATGATAAGCTTCAAACAACTCTTTCAGACGACGGATTAAAAATCACAATTTTAAATGATGTATTTTTCACTTCTGGAAGTGCCGAAGTGCAACAAGTAAACTATAAAGTCGCACAAGATATTTCAAAGTTACTTGTCATCAATCCGCCGAAGCAGATTGTAATTGCAGGCTATACTGATAATGTTCCTATTTCAAATGCTAACTTTTCTTCTAACTGGGAGTTAAGCTCAATGCGCGCTCTTAACTTTATGAAAGTGCTTCTTGAGAACAAAGAATTGAATCCCCAGTGGTTTAGTGTAAGGGGTTATGGACAATATCATCCAATTGCATCAAATGATACACCTGAAGGTCGAGAAAAAAATCGTCGTGTAGAAATTTTAATTACCCCATCTTCAAAGCCAAGTGAATAATCATTTTTAAAGCCTATTGTTAGCCATTGTTTTCCCTTCTGCCTTATAATAAAAGAAAATCCTATTTTTGGATTCTCTTCAAGGAGGAATAACAGTGGCTTTTTTTCATACAAAAGATGGTACTCGCCTTTATTATCGTACAAAAGGAACTGGCAAACCAATTGTATTCATTCATGGATGGTCAAATAGTCACGAAGCTTTCTTACTTCAAGAACAACAGCTCTGTGATGATTATCATGTTGTTACATATGATTTGCGAGGACATGGAAAGTCAGACAAACCTCAGCAAGGCTTATCTCTTCGTACTTTCGCCAAAGATTTAAAAGAATTACTGGAGCATCTAGAATTAGAAGATGCCCTTCTTGTTGGATGGTCCATGGGGACTTCTGTTATCTTTGAGTACCTTCGTCACTTTAATCAAGAACATATCTCAAAGGTTTGTTTTGTTGATATGACACCTAAATTGTTAAATGATAAAACGTGGAAACTTGGTCTTTATCATGGCTCATTTACAGAAAAAGACAACCTCAATGCCCTAACAACTATTTTTGAAGATTGGCCTTCATATGCTAAAACATTTATAAAAACTACAATTCCTTATTTAACAGAAGAACAAATTGAACAACTTTTCCATTTAAAAGAAGATAATCTTCCACATGTTATGGCAGCAATGTGGCTTTCTATGAGTGCAAACGACTATCGTGATGTTCTTCCTTCGATTACGGTTCCATCCCTTATTATATATGGAACAAAAAGCACACTTTACTCAGAAGAAACTGCCCAATATATGGCGCAGCACGTTACACATTCCACTCTCCTTCCTTTTGAAGGATGTACACACTTTCTAGTTGGAGAGCAGCCTCATCGTTTCACTGAAGCAATCAGAGATTTCGCAACTGAAGAAACTTCGTAAAAGAAGGTTTTTCTTTTTGCAAGAAGAAAAAAGAAATTTTTCCTTTAAATATCCCTTTTAATTTCTCTTCTCCTCCAATAAGATGGACTAGAGAGAAAAACATTGTTAAGGTTTTAAAAGGTTAAATTTATTAAGAATAACAAGAAGAAAAGGTGTAAAACATGAGTATTTTAACAGTAAAAGACTTAAGTCACGGGTTTGGTGATAGAGCAATTTTTGATAATGTTTCATTTCGTCTTTTAAAAGGTGAGCACATTGGTTTGGTCGGTGCAAACGGAGAAGGCAAATCAACTTTCATGAATATTATTACAGGTCAACTTGAACCTGATGCAGGAAAAGTAGAATGGGCTAAAAAAGTGCGCGTCGGCTATTTAGATCAACATACAGTTTTAAAGCGTGGATTAACAATCCGTGATGTATTAAAAAGCGCTTTTCAATATCTGTTCGACCTAGAATCTGAAATGAACGGAATGTACGAGAAGATGGGTGACGTTACACCTGAAGAGCTAGAGAAAATGCTTGAAGAAGTAGGTGTCATTCAAGATACGTTAACAAACAATGATTTTTATGTAATCGATGCAAAGGTAGAAGAAATTGCACGTGGATTAGGTTTAGAAGATATTGGGCTTGATCGAGATGTTCAAGATTTGAGCGGTGGACAACGTACAAAAGTTTTGTTAGCTAAGCTCCTGCTTGAAAAACCCGATATTCTACTACTTGATGAGCCAACAAACTATCTTGATGAACAGCATATCGAATGGCTAAAACGCTATTTACTGGATTATGAAAATGCATTTGTTCTCATCTCACACGACATTCCTTTCCTAAACAGCGTTGTTAACTTAATTTATCATATGGAAAATCAAGAACTTAATCGCTATGTTGGCGATTATAATCATTTCCTAGAAGTATATGAAGTAAAGAAACAGCAACTTCAAGCAGCTTACAAGAAACAGCAACAAGAAATCTCTGATTTAAAAGACTTTGTCGCTCGTAATAAAGCACGTGTTTCAACGCGTAATATGGCTATGTCTCGTCAGAAAAAACTTGATAAGATGGATGTTATTGAACTGGCTGCTGAGAAACCAAAACCAGAGTTTCGCTTTAAAGAAGGACGTACAGCAAACAAGATTATTTTTGAAACAAAAGATCTTGTTATTGGATATGATGAACCCCTCTCAAAACCACTGAATCTTCGGATGGAACGGGGACAAAAAATCGCTTTATTTGGTGCTAATGGAATTGGGAAAACAACGCTTTTAAAAAGTATCTTAGGAGAAAATAAGCCTGTCTCAGGTGAGGTTGAGCGCGGAGATTACCTTGAAATTGGTTATTTTGAACAAGAAGTTAAAAACCTATCAAACCGTACTTGTATTGAAGAAATCTGGCAAGAGTTCCCTTCATTTACTCAATATGAAGTGCGTGCAACGCTTGCAAAATGTGGGTTAACAACTAAACATATTGAAAGTAAAGTTGAAGTACTAAGCGGTGGAGAAAAAGCAAAAGTACGGCTATGTAAACTCATTAATCAAGAGACAAATGTACTTGTTCTAGATGAGCCAACAAACCATTTGGATGTTGAAGCAAAAGCTGAACTTAAACGTGCTATTAAAGACTACAAAGGAAGCGTTCTGCTTATTTGCCACGAACCTGAATTTTATGAAGACATTGTAACAGATAGCTGGAATTGTGAAAGCTGGACAACAAAAGTCTTTTAAGATGGTATGCCAAGAAGGCATATCATCTTTTTTTTGCAAAAACAATTTTAATATTATTTAATTATATGTATTTTTTCAAAGGAAGATGTCCCCTTTTGTCGAATAGTAGTATAGAAGTTTACTATATTAGGAGGACAACACGTGAAAAAAACACCTTTCATTCTTTCCCTTATTCTTAGTGCAAGCTTTATTCCTTTTGGAGCTGTTAATGCTCATGAGGAAACGAACACAGCCCCTCAATACATAGGAGACAAGCTTCCACAGCATCGAGAATTCACAAACTTAACAGAACATCCTAAAACTGAAAAAACAGTTAAAACAAATATTTTAGATAAAAATGGACAAATAATTGATCAAAAAGTATTTGAGAAAACAGCTAATTCGACAAATTCATCTTCAACAACTGATCAAGGTACACAAAAAGTAACCATTCTTGCTGTTGCTGATGAAGAATATAGAGCAGCATATTCTGATTGGCAGAGCCGTATTCAATCTATCGTAGAAAAAGCGGATGATGCATTTAATCGAGATCATAATATTGATTTTGAAGTAAAAGGATTAGGAGAATGGGGATCTTCAGGCCAAAACAGTGAACAAATTCTTGCAGACCTTTCAAAAGACTGGGATGGTCAAGGATACGACTTTGTTGTTGGATTTACTCGTGATGCTAATTTTGATGCAGGTGGAATTGGCTACGTTTATAACTCTGAACCATTTGGAAGTGCGATAAGCGTGAATTTAGACCAAGGAACAGCTAATACAGCAAAAGCTGCTCAACACGAAATTTCGCATAACTTTGGACTTGGTCATGATCCACAAGGAAGCGGGATCAAGTGTATTATGAACTATGACTATGCTTATTCTGTAGACTATTGGGACCCTGAACATAACGAAACAATAGAAAAAAATAAAATTTGGTACGGAAACTAAACAAGAAAGCTTCTCTTAAAAAAGAGAAGCTTTCTTAATCTTAGAAGGACGGAATTTTATCATGTCCTGTTTGTTGTAAAAGCTGAGAAATGGTTACAAACTTATATCCCTGCTTTTGAAGATGAGAAAGAATAATAGGTAATGCCTTTATGGTTTGAGTTCGATTTCCTCCTGCATCATGAAAAAGGACTACATCACCTGGCCTTACACCTGAAAGTACGTTTTGAACAATTTTATCGACGCCAGGCTGCTGCCAATCTTTAGAGTCTTGATGCCACGACCACAAAACAACTCGATATCCTTCATCAACTGCTGCATCAACGACGGCGTCATTATATAATCCACCAACAGGTCTAAAAAAAGTAGGACGTTGGTTTGTGATACTTGTAATTGTTTGATGAGCCTTTTGTATTTCTTCCTGCACTTCTTTGCTGCTCATTCCGCTTAAACTATGATGTGTAAAAGTATGATTCTCGACCTCATGACCTGCTCCAACTTCTCTTCGGACAATACTTTTATAATTTTTCACTCTCGAACCGACTACAAAAAAAGTTGATTTTGCATTATATTCTTCAAGAATAGAAAGGATTTCAGGGGTGTACACAGCATGAGGACCATCATCAAACGTAATAGCTACAATTTTTTTACGTGTTGGGATGTCCCAAATTACGTTACCTGTTTGTTCAAACTCTTTCCTTCCCTTTGCTGCATTGCTTTCGATTGGTTGTAGTATTGATAAAAGGAAAATGCAGACTATACACGTCAGTAATGTTCTCATACGATACACCCCTACATTCGTCATAATGATGTAGTATGTGCTGTTCTCTTATTTTCTATACGAAGCTCATTACTGTACATCGACATCATCTCCAAAAAACAACAAAAAGATATTTCCCCGAAAATATTGTCTTCTATTGTAGAAAATGAGCAAAGAGCAGGAACCTTTTCCTGCTCTTTGCTTTTTAATTTAATATAGGAGAATGAATTGGTGTAATCGTTACAGTTCCTAATTTAAAACCTGGAATCCGGCATATAGGATCAAGCTCTTCGGGGATGAGCATATTCACATTTTGGTCTTCCCCCCAATGAAAAGGTACAAACACCGTATCTTGGCGGATAGCTGTCGAAAATTTACTTCTTACAACAATTTCCCCACGTTCAGACCTCACTTTAACAAGAGTTTGATCTTCAATTCCATATTGGGCTGCTGTTGAAGGGTGAATTTCAATAAAAGACTCGAAATTCCGCGCTTCTAAAGCTGAGGTTTTTCTTGTTTGCACACCTGTAAGATAGTGAGACATAATTCGTCCTGTTGTTAAATAAAGAGGAAACTGTTCTGTTACTACTTCTTTTCTACTTTCCTTACGTCCGATAACTTTCATAACAGCTTTCTCGTCGCTATTCATAAATTTCTTCTCAAATAATCGAGCTGTCCCTTCATGCTCCTCTGATGGACAGGGCCAAAGAATCCCTTTTTTACTCTTTATTCGCTCATATGTGATGCCATAGTAATCAGCACTCCCCCCCTTGCTTGCAAGACGGAGTTCATCAAAAATCTCCTCAACATCAGAAAATGCAAAGTACTGTTCTTTTCCAAGCTCCCTCGCTATTCCACGTAGGATGGCCCAGTCATTCTTAGCTTCTCCTGGGGCTGGACGAGCACCTTCACGAAGCATAACACGCCCTTCAAGATTTGTGAGCGTGCCTTTGTTTTCAAGATATGAGGTACAGGGTAAAATCACATCTGCAAGCTGAGCAGTTTCAGATACAAACATATCAACAGCAACTAAAAATTCTAAACTTTCGATGGCTTTTTTCACATAGTTGGCATTTGGATTCGAAACAATAGGATTTGACCCCATAAGAAGCATTCCTTTTATTTCACCCTCATGTATTTTCCCCATCATCTCGTAAGCAGAGACCCCTTTATGAGGAAGCTCGCTTTCCTCTACTCCCCAAATGTTAGCAATGTATCTTCTATGTTCAATATTTTCAATTGAACGATACCCTGGAAGCTGATCTGCCTTTTGACCGTGCTCTCTCCCACCTTGACCATTTCCTTGCCCTGTAATTGCTCCGTATCCTGCTCCTTTCTTTCCGAAATTTCCTGTCGCTAATAATAGATTCAAAAATCCTCTTACAGCATCGTGACCATCAATTTGCTGCTCAACACCACGAGCTGTGAAAAGCATGCTTGCATTTGCTTCTCCAAATTTTCTTCCAGCTTTTCTAATGAGGGAAAGATCAATCCCCGTTTCTTCTGCAATGTGATCTAAACTTAAACTTTCCACATACTCTTTGACTTCTTGCCACCCTTTTACACGATTGTTAATGAACGCTTCATCAATGAAATCCTCTTCAATAAGAACTTTTAAGAGGCCGTTTGCTAATAGAGCATCTTTTCCTGGTTTTATCTTCAAATGAAGATGAGCTGTCTCTGTTGTAGCTGTACTGCGGGGATCAATTGCAATAATGTACGCTCCATTTTCTTTTGCTTCCTCGAAATATGGCATAATTGTTGGCTGACATTCTGCAATATTTGTGCCAACTAATATAATACATTCTGCTTCTGTAATTTCAGATATTTCATTCGTAAACCCACGGTCAATACCTAAAGCTTCCTTAGCAGCAGAAGCAGCAGCTGCCATACAAAAGCGACCATTATAATCAATATATTTTGTTTGAAGGGCAACACGAGCAAACTTGCCTAGCAAATAAGAAGTCTCGTTTGTTAGAGAGCCTCCTCCGTACGCAGAAAGTGAGTCTTTTCCATACTTTTCTTTTAAGTTACGAATTTTTTCACCAATATACGTAAATGCTTGGTTCCATGAAATCTTAACAAACTCTCCTCCAACTTTTAAAAGAGGTGATGTTATACGCTCGCTATGAAGAGCATGCTGATGAGCATTCATACCTTTAATACATATTCTCCCATGTGAAGTTGGGTTATCTTGAGCAATTGTCATATGCTTTGTTCTTGTTACGATAGATTGCTCAACAAGCTGCATCTTACACTGCATGCTACAATATGGACACTGTGCATCATATACTCTTTCTGACTGTACTTTTTCCTGCTTCTCCCGAAAGTACTTCAGCAACATTTCCGTCATATTCTAACCTCACTTTTTCCTTTGTTTATTGCTGTAAACTACTAGCTTTTCTGCTTTGGTCTTGGTGAAGTCTCTCACATAATAAATCTCTAAAGTTCTGTTCGAACAATACTTCTCGTATATGGACATCTGTTAATCTCTGCATCCATACTCCGAATTCCTCTAGATAGCTTGCCGTTTCCCGGTAGTATTGAATAAGTGCTTTCATCATTTCAACACTTTCCTCATAATCTTTTGCAATAAAAAGTAAGTGTGATGAAGATTCATTTGGTATTTTAGTATATGTTTCAAAGCCTCTTTCTTCCCCAATAATAAGAATGTCTTGGCCACTTAGCTGATGTTCTTCATGAACACATGAAGAAAGTCCAATAGCAAGACGATTTGGCATTGTTAATCGTTCAAATGCTTGATCTAACTTATATGAAAGAGGAAAAATAGATTTTTGTTCGCACTCACACTCGTTCCGATATGAAGTTCTTTTAATTGTAACCATTGTTTGGCCTTGTGCTAAGATTGGTAGCTGAAGAGAAGTTAAAATCTCTCGAATATTCTCTCTTTTTATACCATGCAATTCAATACGCTGTTCATGAGAGAAAGAAATGTCTGAGACATTATACTTTTTAGCTACATCTAAGACATGTTGAAGATCGTCAATGTTTGCTAATCCTCCATAAAATTGAGGAATAAGTAAATATGTGCCGTCTTTTTGCAACTGTGGATACCCCGATTCGCTCTTTTGTTGTTGCAACTCTGGATACATAATTTTTAAATAGTACTGCAATGCTTTTTGACATTTTAAACATCCTTTTTTATTACTCCATTTCAATTCTTGAACTATGCTTTCAAATGAAGTCAGTCTATGCTCTTGTATTTGTTGAATCACTTCATCTTCCGTTAGCGTCGTGCATTGACACATTGATTGCTTTACAACAAATTCTTCAAAATCGTCACTTCTAATATAAGAGAAAAGTTCTGTCAGAAGCGGTTTACAGCCCCCGCACGAGCTCGAAGCTTTTGTACAACTTTTCACTTCTTCTATCGTTTGAAGATCTTTTTCTGTTACAGCTTCAATAATGGCTCCTTTTGTCACATTATTGCAATGACAAATCGTTTCTTCTTGAGCCATTGAACAAACTGCTGAACTTTCTCCGCCACTTTGAAGCAAACTTAGTTTATCAATTTCTGAAACATCTTGTTTTTTAATTATCATTTCTAATAATCCTGGTCCCTCTTTTGTACTCCCAAATAACACAGCTCCAACTAAAATATCGTTTTTAAATACTAATTTCTTATAGATAGATTTAGTTTCATCTAGCACGCATACAGCTTGCGTTCCGTTAGCATCCTCAAAGTCCCCAACAGAAAATAAATCTACTCCAGATATTTTTAATTGGGTAGATAAAATGGTTCCTTGATATCCTTTTTCCCCTTGCTGACAAATATGATCTGCGAGCACTCGTCCTTGTTCATAAAGAGGTTTTACAAGTCCATAAACAATACCATTGTGTTCACAGCACTCTCCTACAGCATAAATATCACAGTCTTCTGTTTGTAGATAATCATTTACAACAATTCCTCGATTCACTGTAAGTCCGCTCTCTCTTGCTACCTCAACATTTGGTTTTACTCCTGCAGCCATAACCACCAAATCTGCTTCAACTTTGCTTCCATCTGTGAAATGTATCTTTTCAACTCGTTGATTACCAACAATTTCAGCTGTGTTTTTCTCTAAAAGAAAGTTCATTCCTTGCCGCTCAAGCTCTTTTTTCAACATCTTAGCAGCAACCATATCAAGCTGTCGGTTCATCAGAGCATCTGCAAGATGAACAACATCAACTTTCATCCCTAAATTCATTAATCCTCTTGCAGCTTCCAATCCAAGTAGCCCACCTCCAATAACAACAGCTTTCTTATACTGCTCAGAGGCTTTTATCATTTCTTCGCAATCTTTAATTGTACGGAAAGTTTTTACTCCTTCCATATCAGCCCCCGGAATAGGAAGAATAAAAGGTGATGACCCTGTAGCAATAATTAATTTATCGTAGGCAACAGTCCGGCCTTGGTCTGTAAAAATTGTTTTTTCATTTCTATTAATCTTTGTAACAGTCTCTCCTGTAAAAAGCGTAATCCTATTCTCTTCATACCAAGAGCGCTGATGAAGCATAATGTCTTGGATTGATGTATCCCCTTGAAGAACTGTCGAAAGCAAAATACGATTGTAGTTTGTATACGGTTCAGATCCAAAAACAGTAATATCAAATGAATCACTTTGCTTTAGAATTTCTTCAATACATCTAATTCCAGCCATTCCGTTCCCAATCAACACCAACTTTTCCCTTTGCATCTTTTACCCTCCAGCCTAAACGATTTATTTTTTATTATTTCATATGTGCTTGAAAATTGGATAAATGATGTTAAATATTCTCACATGTTCTTATAAAATTCCTTTATATTACTTTTATTTTTATTTATTGGATAAAAAGGAAACTAATTAAATAACCGCTTCGTCTATATACGTAGAAAACTTATTTTATGTTAAAGGAGGGAAACGTATGGAAAAATTGTCAATTCAACAAAGAGAGAAAATCTTTGAAGAAGAACTACATACCTTAGAAATTAAAAGCTATATCACATCTGCACAACATGATGCAGTTCTTGCTTCTTATAGGCGCTATCAGGATGATGAAAAAACTAAACAGGTTATGAAAATAGAAACCACTTCACACATAGAAGAAAAAGAACCAGAAAAAGAAAAACCTATTGTGAAGGCCAAAGAATCGAAAACACCTGAACAAATTCGTGAGCGTAATATTACAGTAGTTCTTGTAACAGGTGTTATTCTCTTACTGTTTGGCGGACTTATTCTTGCTACGAGCAGTTGGGGAAGTTTGGGGGATGGCGCAAAGGTCTTCTTTATAAGCTTGATTGCTGTTGTATTTTTTGCTATGAGTGTTTTATCTTATAAACTAAAAATCTCACAAACTGCTTTCGCTTTTCTAACTCTTGCTAGCTTGTTTATTCCAATAACCATTCTCTCAGCTGCTTATTATGAGCTATTTGGTTCTTATTTTTCTCTATATGGAGAAGGTCGGTGGTTTTTAGGGTTACTAGCAGGACTAGTACTTTTCTTTTTATATAAAAGAATCGCAGAACGCTTTCAGTCTAAGATATTTACTATCTTATCTCTTATTATGTTTACAATGTCTATTATTACAGGGCTGGTTTATGTAACACCAAATGCCGAAAGTTTCTTTGTTGCTCTCGTTTTAGTCAACATTCTACTCACTTTTATGAGTGAAAAAATTAAAGAAAGAAAAGCATTTGCTGTTTTTAAAGAAAATGCGAACTCTTTTCTTAAAATAAAAATTACAGCAGAAGCATTTGTTATTCTTTGTCTCTATCATCATTCTGCTTTATATGCAACTGCACTTTTGCTTCTTTCTATTCTTTTTCTGATGATGTTTTTAAAAGGATGGCATTTTCTATATCAAATTGGATTTAGCTTATCTTTTGTTTGGGGATATGTTTTATTCGTAAACACAACAATTCTCACTGAAATTAATTCTATCTCTATTTCTATGCTGCCGTTATTTTTTATTGTTCTTTACATTTTTTTAAAGAGAAACGCCGTTTTAGCTCGTAACTTTCAATACTCATTCGTTGGATTAACGCTTTCCGCTTTGTTTTACATTCATATTAGCGAATTTTCTTTACAGCCGAGTTTTGAATATTTATGTTCACTGGCTTTGCTTACTTTACAGCAGTTTTTTGTCACACTTTATATGAAGAACAATCTGTTTTCGATTTCAACTTTAACACTCTTTGTTTTCTTTATCTTTAGAAGTACAGAAGGCTTAGGTTTATCCCCTCTACTGAAAGATTGGATAACTTTTTGCATTGCTGCTGCTCTTTACATTTGCTACTTTTTATATAGTAAAAAGAAGTGGGAAGTATTTCAGCTTGGTGGGGTAATCGTTCCAATATTAACAGGACTTTTTGTATTATCTGATATGCTTGCAAGACTAGAGTGGGAGAGTCTTGTTGTTGCATTTATGTTGTTAACTCTGATCTTTTTCTTAACCTTCAAGAAAGAAAAGGATCCATCTCTCAGTCTATATGGAGTTCCAATTAGCCTTTTGTTTTCTCTCCTTTGCTTTCTAGGTATTGTGAACACAGACACATATATGGAAAGTATAGGAACAAGCGGACATTTTGTACTTTGTGCACTTGTGATGGTGGGCATAGCTTTTATAATAAAGCAAAGAAATCTTAGTTCTTTTTTTAAACCATTTTTCATTGTTGCTCATAACTCATATGCTGTAGCTCTTTTCACTCTTTTATATGAATGGTTTATATTACAAGATAGTACACCAACTTTAATTTTCCTTGGTGGCACTCTTCTTTATACGCTCACACTACGAACATTTAAATCTCGCTATTTATGGCTTCCATTAGCAATTTCAAGTTTGTTCACTTATCTATCTCTATTAAATATTTTTCAGTGGCAAACAGCTCAGTCATATGCAAGTTTTCTTCTAACAGGTGGCGTACTATTTTTAGCTCTTTCCTATACGGTAAAAAAATATAGCACGTACGGTCACTTTGTTCTTTTTTGGATGAGTCATTGTGTAACATCTTTAAGTCTATTTTTCACAATACTTTTTGATGCGCTCACGACAATAGACAGCTATCTATATACATTACCAGTCATATGTTACGCCGCTAGTGCTTTCTACAGTGAAAAACTTTGGCAAAAATATTTATTCACATTTTTTAGCCTTTCAACTGTTTGTATAAGCTTGCTATTTGTTGTTGAAGAAATTGGTAATCCAAATCTCTACTATGCGCATGGATTTTCCTTAACAGCCCTTCTAGCAGCTTTGCTATGGTTAAAAACAAAAGGGGCTTGGAAAACGATTTTTGAGCATTATTGTTTTGGAATTTTAACATTGTCTATTCTAGTTTATTTAGGAGAAACAGCTGGAATTGTTGATTTTAAAAACTTTCTTGTTGTTGTTTCGCTTATTTGCTTTATGATTTATCTGTTGAACAAAAGACATTTATATATACAAATCATTTTTCCTCTGTTTTGTGGGACCGTATTTTATATGAGATTTATCTTCTCATCAACAGCAATAGTAAGTATGGCTGTAAGCCTTTTGCTTATCTTGCTTATGCTATTTTTCAATTACCGTTGGAAAGAAGAAGAGAAGATATCGATACGAGTTCTTCCTTATCAGATATTTGGATTTCTTTATATTATCGTCTTAAATGTAAGGATATTTTCAAGTCCTGAAAGTTTTTGGGCTCAGTTTCTAGCAAGTATCTTTGTTCCTTTGTACATTTTTGCTTTATCGATACAATCTAAGTTAACAAAGATTGAAAAAGGATACAGAGCACTCATAATTGCTACAGTTTTCTATCCATACAGCGTTGTTTTAAATCACATTGATATACCAGCGCTTATTGAGCTTGAAGTATATGCTGTCCCAATTATTGTTATTTGGACATTTATATTCAGAATACTTTTCCCTACTAGTCACTCGAGGGGATTAATTGAAATTGGTTCTGTTTGCATCTTCTTCGTTGTTCTTATTATAGACGCGCTGAACAGTAACACAGTAAATGATGCTATTTTGCTCGGGGTGTTAGCAATTCTCTCAGCTCTAATAGGATTTATTCTAAAATTTAAATCTTATTTCTTAGGCGGAATTGGAACTATCCTGTTAAATATTTATTTGCAAACCGATAGTTTGTGGGGAAATCTACCTTGGTGGCTTTATCTTATTCTAGGTGGTGGATTCTTAATCGCTGTTGCTAGTTTCTTCGAATGGCGCAAACAAAAAGATCAAACAACATCACAAGAAATTTTAAAACGGAATAAAGATAGACTTAAAGCCTGGTTCAAAAAATGGTCCTAAGTTGTATAAAAGAACGGAAAAAGGGCATGATAATAGTGTATTCCCCCTTTGTTAAATGGAAGTACTTCTGTAGTACTTCTATTTTTTTAACCTTCTTAATTACCTAGATAAAAGCCTTCATTTCTATTGATAGAAATGAAGGCTTTTACTGTCTATTTGATCTTTAAATTTGCTTTGTTCCAAACTTCTTTTCAATTTCGTTCATAAGAATATCTGCGCCTTCTTTGCTTAGTACAATTTTACCGTTTAATAGGCTCAAATTCTCGCTGCTAACTTCTCCCGTAATCATGCATTCTTGATGTGCTCGGTATTTCTTTAGAATAATCTGTTCGTGATCCAGGTACATCTCTACTGGCTCTTTTGCTTCTAAATTTAGTACTCTTCTTAACTCTTTTGGAAGAACAATCCTTCCTAATTCATCAACTTTGCGCACCATACCTGTCGTTTTCATTTTTCTTCCCCCTCACCAGATTATAACTATCCGATACATCATTTATTTTACGCTATCCAAAAGCTTCTTTCATCTTTTCCACTAAAAAAATTATAGCTTTGCAAGATAATGAATGGCTTCAAAAAAATCACCCACAATAAGCTCTGTTGTAGGTGGATAACCTTGCTGAGCAAAATGTCCTCTTAGTCTTATTGCATTTAGTTTATGAACATCAACAGCGTGAACAGCTTCTACTAAAAATCCTTCTTTCATTGCTTTGCATTGAGCAAGTGGTGGAACAGCAACAAGAGAGCTTGTTTCTAGCTTTTTATGATCACAAGCTACATTTAGCGCATATTTCCAAAGAGGAACAGGGTGTGTTAGAGGATCAATTTGCTTATTCAGTGCTACATCAATACCAGACTGAACAGCCTTAGCAAAGGGAAATAAGTCTTGAGCTGGAATTGTAAAATCACTATCTACAAACAATAAAATATCTCCTTGTGCTAGCGAAGCTCCCACTCCTCTTCCAACATCGTGGCCTAGTCGATTTTCAAAAAGAACAACTGTTGCTCCGAGACTTTTTGCATATTCCTCTGTCTCATCTGTTGATCCGTTGATTACAATAATAATTTCAAGGGGTTCGAGCTGCCTTGCCTGAGAGATAACACTTTTAATATACTTTGCTTCATTTTGAGCTGGAACAATAACAGATAACTGCTGGCCGTCATAAAGAGTAGAGCGAACTCCCAACCCCTTTTGAACATTATAGTTTTGTATTGCTAAAATCTCTCGATTTCTTCCAACGTCCTTGTATCCCCCTCTTTTGTCTCGCAAGAGCTCTTTACTAATACTTTCTACATGTTCCTTTATTACCCTCTTTTCTGAACACGATATTTTATGAAAAAATCCATTATGATGAGAAGGATGAAATCTATTTAGCGTCTTTGTATCTATTTCATGTCTATGTTCAATTCTGCCCGCAACTTTCAACGTTTCTATAAAAGCTTCAACACTATAAGTACTTTTAATAAAATCACTTTTCACAAGAACTTCTTTTGTTAAAGCAAAAGGTGCTTTACAAAACGAACCTTTCCCACACTCTTTATGTCCTTTCCATTCCGCAACTAGTTTCTTCCAAACTTCTGTTGAGGAATGTTCTTTAGGATTCTTGTTAACTGTCACATCACAGTTTCCAAAAAGAATAGAAGTGAGAAATTGCTGAAGTTCCGAAAAAGGGAGCGCAAAGTCAGCATCAAGAAAAAGCAATACATCTCCGTTTGCTTTTTTGGCTCCTTCGACTCGAGCTGAATGCTGACCAAGCTTCTCAGTATGTTCAATTACAATGCATCCGTTCTCTTTCGCAATTGTACTAGAATGATCTGTACAACCGTTTACAACGACAATAATTTCTAATGGTTGAAAAAGTTTAATTCCTGTAATAACAGCTTTAAGTGTCCTTTCCTCATTAAAGACAGGGATAATAACAAAAAGTGATCTCATGTTTATCCTCCTATATTTTCTATGCTGTTATTACTCTATTCAACTCTTGCTTTATGTGTTATCTAATCTTTCTAGAACCTCTTGATTTCTTCCTCCATCTGTGAAACCTCCACGTTTATCCGTTTTTTGAATTAAATGATGAAGAACTTCAGCATGGTCTCCTAAAATTCGCTCTGTTGAAGATGGAAGATTATTGTTCACTTTCTTATGATCTTTTCGAATTCTATTTGTTGTAATAACATCTACTTCGTGAACCGCCTTAACGATAAATCCATGTTCAATTGCTAGAACTTGAGCAAGTGGTGGAACAATGAATGTTTCATAACTAATTTTCTCAAAAACTTCGCGCCGAATCGCATGAGGAATAGCTGTCATTGTGTTAATGGAAAGCTCCTGTCTTTTGGCTGCAAGCATAAGAGCTTGTTTTGCTACACTTATACAGTGAATAGGGTGAAAACGATCTAAAAAGCTGTCCAAATCATTTACCGCTACATGAACACCTTTTGCACCTGCTTCCAAAAACGGGCGCAATTCTTCTGCTTTAATAACAATATCTCCGTCTACAAACAAGCAAACTTCTCCATTACTATGCATAGCCCCGATAGCTCTTGGAACGTTATGACCTAGAGAGTAAGGGAAATCAAGGACAATCGCTCCCATGCTTCTCGCCTTTTTAATTGTCTCGCGATCAGCTCCATTCCCAATAACGATAATCTCTTCTACTCCAGCTTTTCTCACTTCTTCAATGACGCCCATAATTGTTTCCTTTTCTTCTCCAACTGGAATCACAGCACTATATTTTATCTTTTTTCTCCATCTACGAGCAAACTTTCCGTAATGATCTAAAACGGTACGCTTTCTTGGCCCATCTGTTAAGCCGCCCGCTTTCCTTTCTCATTGAGAAGATAAGAAATCGCCTCAATATGATCGCCAATAATCAGATTTGTAGAAGACGGAAGCCCATCTATAAGCGTTCGGTGCGTTGTCTTAATTTTATTTGTTGTAACGACGTCAACGGCGGCAGGTGCACTAATTTTCATTCCTGATAAAACAGCAATTGTTTGGGCAAGAGGAGGAACAGCTAGATTCTTATAGCCAATTCTCTCTGCTGCTTTCTTACTCATAGCATGAGGAATAGCTACAAGTGAATTCACATGAAGATCTTCTCTCTTCAGCATGAAATTTAGCGCAAGCTTCCATACTACTACAAAATGCGCACGAACTTTACGGTAAAGCGTCCAGGACAAGTTGTTTAATGCAATGTCCTGGCCACTTTGAATTGCTTTAACAAAAGGACGCAACTTTGTATGGTGTATAGGAATGTCTCCATCAAAAAAAAGCAAAATATCACCTTTTGCTTCTTTTGCGCCTACTGCTCTTCCAACGTCAATACCTAACTTTTCTTCAAAAGAAATCACTCTACAGTTTAAACTTCGTGCAATTTCCTCTGTATTATCTGTTGATCCATTTACAACAACAATGATTTCAAATGGATTTAACCCTTTTGCTTCCTTGATAACGTTTGCTATTATATCTCCTTCATCACATGCGGGAATAATGATAGACAGCTTCATGCCGTTTCACTCTGACTCTCAAATAATCGCACATATGTGATAACATCCAGACGGACTGTGACATCTTCTGATGGAATATAAGGTGAATAGTTACTTGAAGTACGAATAACAGCAACGCTTTCACCTACAGACATTAATGTACCTGTTAAAATGTCTACAGGTGTGATAATTTGCACAAGCGTTCCCACTGCTTCTCTTAATGCCTCATTAAACATATAGATAGCCTCCTCTTGATAGATTACAATAATGCTATCAAAAGGTAATAAAATCGTAGTCTCTGAGCTTTCTTGGAGAACTAGATAGTCTTCTCCAACTAAAATAATCGTTCCGTTTAACATATTTACTGTTGTTGAAATGACCACTTCTTGATTCAAGTATTGTTCTGCAATCTCTTTAAAAGGAGATTCCTCACTTTCTTCTAAAATACTCAAAAGGTATTCTCTAAACTCGTCAGAAAATAGCACTTCTTCTACAGCTTCTTTTGTATGCTTTTCAATAAATTCACCAAAAGCATTTGAAAATAGGATATCTCTTATTCGTTTTACAACGGATTTGAAGCAAATAAACAACACAACATAACTTCCAATCAGTTCTATCCGTATTCTATGCAACAGGCTTATCCATGCTGCTTTAATAATATATACATTTGGATAAATTTCGTGAGGTAGAGGAGCCTATTTTCCAGCCTATTTCTATAAAAGTGGGGCATTAACTAGAAAAAAGAGAATGCTTCATAGAGCCCTCTCTTTTTGTTCATATTATTGATGACTATCTTGAGACAAATGGATTTCCCTCAATCCAAAAACGCCAAGGGTAATCTCTTGCTTCTCCGCTATTCTCAATTCCTATCCTTGGCCCGCTTCTAATTTGCTTTGGTAAAATACCCTTTTTAAGATAAAGAGGTGATTTACGAATATCGTGTCCATAATCATCCATTGTGATCCCTAAAGCTTTTGTAAGCTTTCCAGGTCCATTTGTAAGCTGCACTTCTTTTTTTACAGCTTGTCCTCTTCGTTCATACATCAGTGGGATACCTGTGGCAGGCTCTAAATCCCTTATGAGAACAGCCTCAGGGTTGCCTTCTTCAGCACTTACAATATTCACCAAACAATGTCTATGCATTGTGTATGTATAAACATATCCTTGTTTTCCAAACATTACTTCCGTTCGCTTTGTTCGTCTATTATTAAAACTGTGCGCAGCTCGATCTTCTGGCCCTTTATATGCTTCAGTTTCTACAATATAGCCGGAAGCAATACCGTCCTCTGTTTCCTTTACAAGTAGACATCCTAGCAAAGATTGAGCAAGTTCGAGCGTTGGCTGTGCGAAAAATTCCGGTTTAAAATCCATAGAGTGCCTTCCTTTCTATTTTTGTTTGCTCTTCATTTCTTTTCTGTGTTATGATACCCAAGATACTGCTAGGAAACACATGAGCTTATCTTTTTAAGAGAAAAGCACATTACATAGTTTACCAATTTAATAGCAGTTCTTTTAGCTAAACAAACGTTTATTTAACTCTTAATCTTTTCCAGTAGAAGAAAATGAGTATTCTTTTTCACCTTTTTGCAGTATATAATAATAACGTTAAGTTAAGATTTTACTTTGTGTTAAGAGGAGATTTTAAAATGATTGATATGTTTGATTTACTGAAAGCTCTGATTCTTGGAATTGTGGAAGGTCTAACAGAATTTGCTCCTGTTTCTTCAACAGGCCATATGATTATTGTTGATGATTTATTGTTAAAATCAAAAGAGATTTTAACAGAACCTGTTGCAAATACGTTCAAAGTAGTCATTCAGCTCGGCTCTATTTTAGCCGTTGTTATTGTATTTAAGGATCGATTTATTGATTTGCTTGGTTTGAACCGCAAAAAGCACTACGCAAATGAAAATCGTCTAAAGCTAGGGCAAGTTATTGTAGGTCTACTCCCAGCTGCTGTACTCGGTCTTTTATTTGAAGACTTTATCGATGAGCATCTATTTTCTATTAACACCGTAATATATAGTCTTGTAGTAGGAGCTATTCTAATGATTATTGCGGATATTGTAAGCCGTAATAAACCGCAAATCAATACAATTGACAAAATAACGTACAAGCAGGCACTTGGGGTTGGTCTTTTCCAATGTATTGCTCTTTGGCCAGGGTTCTCTAGATCAGGGGCAACAATTTCAGGTGGGGTTTTACTAGGTATGTCTCACCGTGCTGCTGCTGACTTTACATTTATTATGGCTGTTCCTGTAATGGCTGGAGCAAGCTTTTTATCTCTCCTAAAGAACTGGCAGTACTTCTCAATGGATGTTCTTCCATTCTTTATTATCGGATTTATTAGTGCATTTGTTTTCGCACTAGTGTCCATCCGCTTTTTCTTAAAATTAATTAACCGAATCAAATTACTTCCTTTTGCGATTTATCGAATCATCATTGCGATTATCATTTATATCGTATTTCTATAATAAAAAAGGCCCGTACTCTTTTAAAAGAGTACGGGCCTTTTAATTTCAAGAAAATGTTAGTTGGCATCTAATGGTGCTGGTTTTCTCTTCATAATCTCATTTGCTTTCTTACCGTCAAATTGACCTTGCCAATGTGACATAACAACAGCTGCAAGAGCATTTCCAACTAAGTTAACAACTGTTCTTGCCATATCCATAATACGGTCAACCCCTGCGATAAATGCTAAACCTTCAGCAGGGACACCAATTGAACCAAGCGTTGCTAGAAGTACGACAAATGATGTTCCAGGTACAGCAGCCATTCCTTTTGATGTTACCATCAATACAAGAACAAGTGTGATTTGATGCCAAATTGTTAAATCAATACCATACACTTGAGCTAAGAAAAGAGCTGCAATCGATTGATAGAGAACGGAGCCGTCCAAGTTAAACGTATATCCAATTGGAATTACGAAAGAAACGATAGATTTTGGACAACCAATTTCCTCCATCTTTTTCATAATTCTTGGAAGTACTGTTTCTGAACTTGATGTACTATAAGCAAGCAAGAGCTCGTCCTTTAGATAAGCAAGCATTCTGAAAATATTAACATTCGCAATTTTAGCGATAATTCCTAGTACAACGATTAGGAAGAAGATAAGCGCTGCGTAAACAAGAATAATAAGTTTACCAAGCGACATCAACGAATCAAAACCGAATTTAGAAACTGTAACTCCAATAAGTGCAAAAACCCCAAATGGAGCAAACTTCATAATCATATTTACGACATTAAACATTGCCTGTGCTGTTGCATCAAAAAATGCAATAACAGGCTTCCCTCTTTCACCAAGCTTAGAAATTCCTAGTGCAAAGAAAACAGTGAAGAAAATAATCGCAAGCATATCTCCTTCAGCTAGTGATTTGAACAAGTTTGTTGGCACGATATGCAAAAACGTTTCTGCCACAGACTTTTGACTTTCTTCTTCTGATGTTTCTACATATTGACCAATGTCTGTTTTCTGAGCAGACTCTATATCAACACCTTGTCCTGGCTGAAAGATATTTGCTAAAAATAGACCAATGATAATTGCAAATGTTGTTACAATTTCAAAGTAAGCAATCGTTTTTACACCCAAAGACCCAACTTTCTTACTATCACCAGTTCCTGCAATTCCAACGATAAGACTTGCAACTACGATTGGAATTACAATCATTTTAATTAATCTTAAAAAGATATCTCCAATTGGTTGAAGATATGTTTCAACGTTAGGATTCCCGAACCAAATTGCCCCGACTGCAATCCCTAGAATTAAACCAAGGAATATTTGCGAGGCTAGTCCGAACTTAAACTTCTTTTTCATAGGTGTCCTCCCTTATAGTGACAATTCGCTAAATAGTCACAACATTATAATCATACGTTATGCATTATACATGTTTCTGACCAATTAATCTATGTAAAATTCTAACTAAATCAAAAATCGCACACGCTTACATTACTAACCCCCCTTGATAAGCCTTATTATTTCATATCATACATAATTCATGTTATAATAAATTATGTATGATATAACGAGGTGATAAAATTGCAGTTTGTTGAACCAATTCGCAGCAAAGAAAAAATCTTAGAAATAAAAGCTATTCTAAAAAAGAAGAATTTCAGAGATTATGTTTTATTCTCTCTTGGCATTAATTCTGGTTTAAAAATTCATGATTTATTAAATTTACGAATAAAAGATGTTTTAACAGAAGAAGGATTTGTCAAAGAGTATATTGATGTCCCGTTCCATGGAGAAGATATACAATGTTTCCATATTAGCAGAATATGTAAAGCAGCCATTTCTGATTATCTACAAAATAGATCATATGACAGTTTAGATGAACCGCTTTTTGTTTCTAAGAAACAAAACAAAGGAAAACAGCCCCTTCTAAGACAACAGGCATACAAAATTATTAATGATGCTGCTCGTCTAGCTGGGTTAACCGAGCGAATTGGCACCCATACGCTAAGGAAAACTTTTGGATATCATGCATATCAATCAGGTGTTCCTGTTGAACAAATTCAAAAAATGTTTCATCACAGTTCACCAAACGCTACGCTCCACTATATTGGAGTTGTACCACAGCAAAGGGATCATTCTTCAATTGACTTAAACTTATAGACACATAAGGCGCAAAGACAGTCAATACTGAAGTTATCTATACTTTTGGAGGGATTAAAATGGGTATTAAAGAATCAGATTTACCTGGGATTGGTCGAAAGTTTGAAATTCTCACAAAGGAGAACGAAAAGTTAACAATCATTGTTCATGATGATGGACGACGTGAAGTGTATCACTTTGATGAAGCCGATCATGATGAGATTCTCTCAAGCATTACGTTAGAGGATAATGAAGCACGACAAATAGCAGCTATCTTAGGTGGAATGGTATACAAACCACAAGCTCTTGAGTCTATTGAAGTTGCTTTTGACGATTTAATTATTGAATGGTTTAAAGTTGAGCCTGGTTCAAAAGCTGTTGGAAGAACACTTGGGGAATTAGACGTAAGACAAAATTATGGCGTTACGGTTATTGCCATCATTAAAAAAGATAAACAAAAGCTCACAAACCCTGGTGCAGACGCTGTTGTTGAAAGTCATGATCGCCTTGTTTTATCTGGAGAACGAAAGGAACTGAAAACACTAGAAACAAGCCTACTCTCAAAAGGGGATGGATAATTAATGGATCATTTGGTATTTGAAGTCGGCACCGCTTTACTGCTTGTTGCAATAGCGGCGCTTATTGCTAACAAAATTAAATTTTCAATCATCCCTTTCCTCATCATCTTAGGGATGCTTGTTGGACCTCATGCTCCACAAATCGGAATCATTGATTTGAGATTTATCGAAAGCTCGGAAATTATTGCTTTCTTCGGACGAATGGGAGTTCTATTCCTCCTCTTCTACCTTGGGCTAGAATTCTCGGTTGGAAAACTGATTAAATCAGGCCGTTCTATTGCGATTGGCGGCTCCATCTATATTGCGATTAACTTCAGTTTAGGTCTTGCATATGGTTTCATTACAGACTTTCCACTTCTTGAAGTTCTAATCATTGCAGGAGTTATCACTATTTCTTCAAGTGCTATTGTTGCTAAAGTACTTGTCGATTTAAGACGTACCGCAAACTCCGAAACGGAACTTATCCTAGGCATTATCATGTTTGAAGACATTTTCCTTGCCGTATATTTATCCGTTATTTCTGGTCTTGTTTTAGGAGATTCTACTTCTATTACAGGTGCCTTAACCTCTATTCTTATTGCTCTTGGCTATATGCTATTGTTTTTCATCATTGCACGAAAAGCACCACCTTTATTAAACAAACTATTTAATATCCGTTCCAATGAAGTATTCATTATCGTCATTTTTGCCGTTCTCTTTTTTGTAGCAGGATTTTCTGAAACAATTCATGTTGCAGAAGCAATCGGCGCCCTTTTACTTGGTCTTGTATTCTCTGAGACTGAGCATTCTGAACGTATTGAGAAACTCGTTGTTCCATTTCGTGATTTCTTCGGTGCCCTCTTTTTCTTCAGCTTCGGTTTAAGTATTGATCCACTTTCACTAGGCGACGCCCTTTGGTTATCAATTGGTGCTGTTCTGCTTACAATCTTGGGTAACTTTATTGCCGGGATGATTGCAGGAAGACGAGCAGGACTTTCTCATAAAGCCTCATCTAATATTGGATTAACCATTGTTTCTCGCGGTGAATTTTCGATTATTGTTGCAAATCTAGGAATCGCAGGCGGATTATCTGCTACACTAAAACCATTTGCGGCATTATATGTGCTTATCCTAGCTATTTTAGGACCTTTATTAACAAAAGAATCTAAGCATATTTTCAACTTCTTAAACAAAATCTTCAAATGGCAAAAACCAAAAGAGAAGAAGAAAAAAGAAAAAAGCCTTTCTTAAAAAACAAGCAACCTTAGTGATGTTTCACTAAGGTTGTTTACTTTATCACAATTTCCTTATTTAGATTATATTTCAATAACTGCTTTAATTACTCTTTCCTTTGGATTTAACCACTGTTGAAATGCTTTCGGCATCTCTTCAAAGCTCGCGCGATGTGTAATATAAAGCTCTAAGTCTATCTTCTTATTTTTAAGCATTTCTATTACTTTATAAAAATCTTCTTTTGTAGCATTACGACTTCCTAGTAATGTTAGCTCTTTTTTATGAAATTCTGGATTAAAGAAAGTTAGATGTGATTTCACTAGCCCTACATAAACTAACTTGCCACCATGTGCTGGATAATGAAAGGCTTCTTCCATCGATTTTCCATTACCTGTTGCATCAAATACAATGGTTGGCAAATCTTCATTCGTTAATGTTTTTAATGTTTCCAACGGATTATTGGAACCGTTAATCGTATAATCAATATTTGCCCAATTTTTTGCAAAGTCTAACCGTTCATCACTAATATCCATTCCAATAACTATGGCTCCTGATTCTTTTGCAAAAGCCATTACTCCTAAACCAATTGGTCCTGCCCCAATGACAAGCACCACATCCTCTTTTTGAACATGAGCTCGATTCACAGCGTGTGCACCAATGCTCAAAGGCTCTACCATTGCTGCTTCATCTAGAGACAAACCGCTTGTATCTAGGAGATGATCTAAGGGAACAGCGATAAGCTCGCTCATCCCTCCATCAATATGAACTCCCATTACTCGCATATCTGTGCAACAGTTTGTTTTTCCTTTTCTACATGCGATACAGTGCCCACACTCTATATAAGGGATAATTGACACTTGACTTCCCTTTTGCAAACTAGAATGGCTTTCTGGCGCTTCGTCAATATAGCCAGAAAGCTCATGCCCGAGAACACAAGGATATGTGAAAAAAGGTTGATTTCCTTGATATGCATGAAGATCTGTTCCACATATGCCAACTCTCTTCACTTTTACCAACGCTTCTTTCTCTGTTCGGACAGGTATTTCTGTTTCAACAACTTTAAACTGATGTGGCTCTGTACATACAATTCTTTTCATTACTGATTTCCTCCTTATAGATTTGTCTCATCGATCATGCTCTATTTGAACATTTATCCTACAATGGTTTGACAATTGGACGTACAAAGCGAATAACAGCAAGGGAAGCAAAAACAGCTAACCCTCCAGCAAGAAGAAAGGCTGATGTATATGTTCCAGACGTATCAACAAGATATCCCGTTAAAGTTGGACCAATAATTCCTGCCGTGTTAGCAAGAAAATGCATAAACCCTCCAACAGAGCCAACGTTATCTTTATCAACAACATCATTAACAATCGCCCAATAAATAGCTCCTGTTAAATATAAGAAAAAGACTGATAAGGCAACAAGCGTTACGGCTCCAACTGTTGTTGTGACTAGGCCTGCTACTCCAATGCAAACAGCTGATAAAAACAAACATGTAACAAGAACAGCCTTACGCGAAAATAAAACACCTTTTTTAATAAACTTCTTAAAGAAGAAATCTGAAACAAACCCGCCTAGTGCTAATCCAATGAACCCCAGAATCCAAGGAATAACAGTAATAATACTCATATTTCCTACACTTAAACCACGCGCATCTACTAGATAAGTTGGAAACCAAGTTAGAAAGAAAAACAAAATATAGTTATAGGAAAAAAACGCAAAAGCAGTAAATAAGATCGTTTTTTGTTTTAAATAAAATGTAAGCTTTAGCTTCCCTTTTCCTACCTTCTCTTTTTTACCTTCTTCATTTTCAGCAGAGACGGCAACTTGTTTTGAAGAAAGAGAAGCACTTCCTTCTGCTGCTTGAGGTCTTTCCTTTACAAACTTCCACCAAAAGAAAGACCAAATAAGCCCGATAATCATAATAACAATGAATGATATTCTCCAACCGTACGATAAAGCGATAAAACCGACGATTGGTCCAGAAATGGCTCCTCCCAAAGGTGTACCGCTGTTTGTAAGTCCAATAACTGTTGCTCTATTGCTAGGGGGAAACCAGTTGTTAACCATCTTACTAATTGTTGCAGATAAAGGTCCCTCTCCCATTCCAAAAAGAATTCGAATAACAATCATACTTACAAAACCAACAGCTAATACTAGGGCTCCGCTAAACAATGACCAAACAATCATTGCCACAAACAGCGTAAGTTTAGCTCCATATTTATCTGAAGCAACTCCTCCAAGGAAATTAAAAATAGCATATCCAACAGAAAAGCTACTAAAAATTATTCCCATTTCAGTTGCCGAAAGGGATAAATCTTCTTGAATAAATGGTGCCGCAATAGAAAGTGCTGAACGATCTAAGTAATTAATAACACCTGCCAAAAACAAAAAAACGATTACAATTCCTCTACCTTGTGAAAACATAAATGCCCCCCTTAAAGTTTGACTTTCAAGATCGGAAGCGGTTTCATTTAAAAGAACTGAAAAATTCAACTAAATCGTTTTACTATTTTTGAAGAACACTCATTTGCAGACTATCCTTAACAAGAATTTCTAATTACAAGTTCAGGCATCATCCGGTAGATACTGTTTTTTACTCTTTCTTTTTTTATTTGACAAAGAAGAAGTTCAGACGAAATTCTCCCCATCTCAACAGAAGGTTGTTTGATTGCTGTAATAGTTGGTGTATAAAAGCTTGCAAATGGAACATCATCTATACTAATAAGGGCTATATCTTCTGGAATACGTAAATTTTGTTTCTCCACAAAACGCAATACTTCATGAAGAACAATATCATTTGCAGCTAATATTGCCTTAGGTGGTGTTTTTAGTTGATACATTTGTGATAAAGAAGCTTGAATTTCCGCTTGTTCTGAGGTTCTAATATAAGATGAATTTAGCGGTATCCCATGATCTATAAGCGCTTCTTTGTATCCTTGTATTCTTTCTATACGTGGAGTAATGTTGCGGATAATAGAAGTTGTAATAATAGAAATGTTGGTATATCCTTTTTCAACAAAGTGATCAACAGCTAGTTTTGCAGCTAATTTGTTATCAAGAATGACTGTGGCAATATCAAGTTCTTCAATAGTTCGATCCATAAAAACAATTGGAAATTCATCTTCTTTCATTTTTCTATATAAAGCAAGGTTATCTCCAGTTGGAAATATGATAATTCCATCTACTTGCTTGGCTCTGAGCATCTCAATGTAATTCTTTTCTTTTTCAGGATTGTCGTCTGCATTGCACACAATAATATGAAATCCCTGCTCATAGTAATAATTTTCAATCGCTCGTATCACTTGGGTTGAGAAATTGTGTAAAATATTTGCGACGACAACTCCAATCGTAAAAGTTGCTTTTTGTTTTAGACTGCGTGCAACAATATTAGGCTTGTAATCTAGAATACGGATAGATTCTTCAATACGTTTACGTGTTTTCTCACTCATATATTCATAGCGTTTGTTTAGAAATTGTGAAATGGTGCTTTTTGATACTTTTGCATGTTTCGCAACATCAGCAATTGTAATATTCTTCATAATCATCCTTCCCGTCTTGTAAGATAGGTGAGTGGCAGGGTAAATCCATCAGAAAGTTCATACTCCTGAGTACACCATAAATCCACCATCAATAGGAACTGTTACCCCTGTTACAAACCCTGAATAGCTCTCATCAGGGAGCCAAAGCATTAAGCCTAGTAAATCTTCAGGTTTTCCAAAACGTTTCATTACTCATATGCCATCTTAGAACAAAGTACATCACTTCCGCCTGTAATAACAGCAAATCGACCATTTAAATTTTCGTGGATTGAAATCACTTCTTATCCCTCTTCTTTTTTAGCTTCATATGCATCCCACAAACCAAGCAAATACATAATTCCTAGTGCTCTGTCATACAATCCGTACCCTGGCCGGCATACCTCTCCCCATATGTGACGCCCATGATCTGGCCGAACATATCCTTGATAATTTTGTTTGTGTAACGCTTCAACAACGCCTTGAATATTAATAGAGCCGTCTCTTGTATAGTGAGAAGTTTCAACAAAGCTTCCATTGTCATATATCCCCACATTTCTTATATGCGAAAATGGACAGCGATTTCCATATTTTTCAGCAATCTTAATCATGTTGTTATCCCTATTTGCCCCCATTGATCCTGTGCAAAGTGTAAATGCATTCGCCGAAGATTTTGAAATAGAAAGAAGTTTTTCATAGCTTTTTTCTCCTGTAATAATTCGTGGTAGACCAAAAATAGACCAAGGTGGATCATCAGGGTGAATAGCCATTTTAATATTACATTCCTCAGCAACAGGAAGTATTTCACGAAGAAAAAAGGCTAGATTATTCCATAATTTCTCTTCATCTACATCCTTATACGCTTGAAATAATTCTGATATATGAGCTAATTTCTCAGGCTCCCAACCAGGAAGAGTAAGATTAGAAGACGAGGCAACTGTTCTAATTAACTCCTCAGGATCTAGCCTCTCTATTTTCTCTTTTTCATAAAAAAGCGCTGTTGATCCATCTTCTAACGGATAAAACATTTCGCTTCGTGTCCAATCAAAGATAGGCATAAAGTTATAGCAAATCACTTTGACTCCTGATTCCGCTAAGTTCCGGATTGTTTCCTTATACTTTTCAATGTAATTCGCTCTCTCGTCATTTCCAAGCTTTATAGCTTCATGGACATTTACGCTTTCTACAACGTCTGTGTGAAAGCCAAATGATTGAATATAATCTACTGTTTCCTTGATCTCTTTCTTCTCCCAGACCTCTCCAACAGGCTTCTGATGAAGGGCCCAAACAATTCCTTTCACCCCTGGAATCTGTCTTATCTGCTCAAGTTTCACTGTATCATTATCTTCTCCATACCACCGAAACGTTATATTCAATACTCTCTGCTCCTTCCTCCTATATAATAATTAAACGCTATTTATAGAAAGCTAACACAATATTTAAAACGCTTTCATTTTTTAAAAAATAAATATATGGATTAGTCATTCAATGTGATAACAGCTTTGCGTACTTGTTCTGGATGATTTTCGATAAAATCAAAGGCTTCTTGTACACGAGAGAATGGAAATTTATGAGTAATCAAACCATTATGTGAAAGCTTTCCTTCATTTAAATACTGAACAATAGTTGAAAACTGATTTGTTTGGAGTCTTGATCCTGTAATAGTAACTTCCTTTTTTGTGATGGGCAACTGAGGAATTGAAGCTGGTCGTTCATCAAATCCTAATACAACGATATTTCCTGCTTGAGAGACAACATCAACGGAAAGTTCAAATGTCGATGGCAAACAAACAGCGTCAATTACGATATTGACTCCTTCCCTATTTGTCCATTCCTTAACTCTTGTTCTAACATCCTCTCTACCCGCATGAACAACAGCATCTGCTCCACTTTCTTTTGCAAATTGAAGTCGTTCTTCATTAAGATCTGTCATCATGACAGACGCACCTTTCATTTTAGCTAACTTTAATATACAAATCCCAATAGGTCCAGCTCCTTGAATAAGAACAGAATCTCCCTTTTCAACGTTCCCCCGCCATGTTGCCTGAGCTCCAATTGTGTAGGGTTCTGCTAGTACAATATCATCCCAACTTAAACTTTTGTTAACAAGATGAAGCTGCTTCTCGGAAAGAACAATATATTCCCTTAATCCCCCGTCTTCATGAACACCGAAAACAGATAAATTGCTGCACACATTTGGCCTTCCTTTTCGACAAGCATAACAGCTTCCACAGTAGCTTATAGGTTCAATAACAACATGATCACCTTTTTTAAGTTTATCTACCTCTTTACCAACGGCTACAACTTCACCTGCCACTTCATGTCCCACAACTCTTGGCAATGTTGCGAGTGGGTTTGTACCATGATAAATATGCATATCTGTTCCACAAATTCCTACACGCTTCACTTTTACAAGTACATCTGTTGGAGATTTCAGTTCAGCTTTCTCGACTTCTACCTCAACAAGATTATGGGCACCCTTTACTTGAATAGCTTTCATATCCCACCTCAAAGATTTAAGTTTATTCTTGTAATAAAGCTAAAGTTTCACATCTCTCTTCCTGTAAATGAAGATTATAGTATGAAAGATACGATACTCTCTACACTGGGCTATATAAGAAAGTTATAGTTTTTCTAAAACGATTTAGTAAAACAAAAAATGTAAGCGGAAACATTTTTTTGTTAAACCTTTTTCATACTATGCTTTATTAATCTTCATTCTAACTCTATGCTACTCCTCAAATGACAATGTCTCTTTTTATCTCTTAACTCCTTCTTCTACTTTAAGCTTCCTAAATCCTTCAACAAAAAAACTCAAAAGAGGATTCCTGCATTAGAATGTCCCTCTTTTGAGCTTTGATTTATCATTTTTGAATATATATCGTATATCCTTAATTTACTTTTGCTTTCTTTGGACTTTCTTCTATATATTCATATTCATCGACCCAATAATCAGCATTTTTAATATCGAGTGCACGCGGATCAAAAACTGGATCAACCCCTTGCTTCCGCTGTCTTTCATAATCTTTGAAAACTTTTAAGGCCGGCTTTGCTAAGATTAAGAGTGCAATCATATTTAACCAAACCATAACCCCTAAACCAATATCACCTAATGCCCATGCAAGACTCGCCGTCTTGATGGATCCGTAAAATGTAGCAGCAAGAAGAACTAACTTCAAAAGGAAAGAGAGCCATTTATTATCCTTTCCTTTCAGAAGGTAAACAAGATTTGTTTCAGCTATATAGTAATAAGCCATAATCGTTGTAAAAGCAAAAAATAAAAGTGAAATAGCTACGAACCCTGCTCCAAAACCTGGGAAACTCGTCTCAATTGCCGCTTGCGTATAAGCAGGACCAACTTCAACTCCAGGCATGTTATTGACAATATACTCTCCTGATGGAGCTTGAGTGCTATATGTTCCAGTAAAAAGAATTGCAAAAGCTGTTGCTGAACAGACTAGAAGCGTGTCAACATAAATAGAGAAAGCTTGAACAAGTCCCTGTTTCGCTGGATGAGACACCTCGGCTGCCGCTGCCGCATGAGGGCCAGTTCCTTGTCCAGCTTCATTTGAATAAATCCCTCGCTTAATTCCCCATGTAATTGCCATTCCGACAATGGCTCCAAATGCTGAATCAAGTCCAAATGCGCTTTTAAAAATTAAAGCTATCACATTTGGCAACTCTTGAATATTTAGTGCCACAATGATAAGGGAAACAAAAATATAGCCTAAAGCCATAAAAGGTACTACATACTGCGCCACATTAACAATGCGTTTAACACCGCCAAGAATGATAATAGCAAGCACAACAACAATTCCAATTCCTGAGATAACTGGTTTAATTCCAAAAGCATTTTCTAATCCAGCAGATATTGAATTAGATTGAATGCCAGGCATTAATAAACTCATTGCTAATATTGAGGCAATGGCAAAAATAACTCCATACCAACGCCATCCAATTCCCTTTTCAATATAATAAGCAGGGCCTCCTCGGTATTGCCCCCCTTGTTTAACTTTATACACTTGACCTAATGCTGATTCCACAAAAGCTGTTGCAGCTCCTATAAAGGCAATGAGCCATATCCAAAAGACAGAGCCAGGTCCACCAAGAGCGATAGCCGTAGCAATTCCCGCTATATTTCCTGTGCCTACACGTCCTGATAGAGCTAGAGAAAGGGCTTGGAAAGACGATACTCCTGCTTCCGAACTTTTTCCTTTGAACATAAGAAGAATCATTTCTTTAATAAGCCTTAACTGCAGGACTCTTGTTGCTAGTGTGAAAAATATCCCAATCCCTAAACAAAGATAGAGCATTGGCATGCTCCACAGCCAACTGCTTAAATTTGTTATAAACTTTTCCATCCCTATTCCCCCCTGTGCTTGATTCATAAAAACAATTATGTAATATATCTATTATCCTATGTTACATAAATATGCGTTTCACTTAAATTGTCATAATAGCTTACATTTTAATTTCCTATTGCCAATTGAAACTGCCTCTTTCTCTTATTAGATGTTCTATTTTATCTTCGGTAATTCTTCAACTTCAATAGTCATAATGAATGAAAACACAAAAATAAAAGCAGCCTCACTTCTGTGAGACTGCTTGCTATTGTTATCTATTAATTTAAAATCTTCACTTTAATATTTTTACGGCCCCAAGCTAGAGCTGCCGACTTTGATGGCTGTAAAACGTCAATAATATGACCTTTAATCGCGCCACCTGTATCTCCTGCAATTGCTACGCCGTATCCTTCTACCCATACTTTAGAACCTAATGGGATAACATTTGGATCAACTGCGATTAGCTTCATATTTGGATTTGTTTTAATATTAAGTCCTGTTGCAGTAAGTCCACCATTTGCGTTTGTTTCCTCATAGCTATAAGCTGTTGCTTGTACATAAAGGACTTTCCCTGATTCAGGCTCGCTTCCTTTATCAGCTGTTTGAGCTGGCTTTTTAGCTTCAGGTGCTTTTTCTGCTTTAACAACTGGTTGTTGTTGAGGCTCTTGCTCTTTTGCAACTTCTTGCTGTGTTACTGCTTGTGCCTCTTCCTCTTTAGCAGCTTGTTGATCAGCTACTTTCTTAGCTTCTGCCTCTTTCGCAGCAGCTGCTGCTTCTTGCTCTTTCTTTATGCTATCTTCAATCTTCTGCATTTGTGCTTCAAGACTTGATTGCTCTTTTTGTGATAAATCAAGATCTTTCACAATGTCACCGTACTTAGCTTGTAGATCTGCTAAAATTTCCTCACGCTTTGCTGAGTCTTCTTGAAGTGATGCTTGACTCTCTGATAAACTTTCTTGCTTTTCTTTTAATACTTTTTCTTGTTTATCAATTGTCTTTTTATCTTCTTCAATTTGTTTAAGATCATCTTTTTGCGCTTGTAAAATATCTTGATCTGCTTCTGCTAACGTAGTTGCTGCATTGTAGCGACCGAAGAAATCTCCGATGTTCTCAGAGTCTAGCACACTCTTAACAACAACGTTCCCTTGATCACTCTGCTGAAGAGCAACAAGGCGTTTCTCCATAATATCTTTTCTAGCTAGCACTTTATCTTCAAGTTTAATAATTTCTTCTTTCTTTTTCTCGATTAAGGCTTCTGTGCTCTTAATCTCACTTGTAATCTCTTTCAATTCTTTTTCATTTTCGGAAATTGAATTATGTAAAGATTCCAATTCAGTCTTTATACTCTCGATGTCTCCATTTACAGATTGCTTTTCTTGCTCTTTTTCAGCTACTTGCTTTTTACTCTCTTCTAGCTTACTTTTTGCATCTTGTAATGAGTCTTCGTTTGTTTGCGCATGAGTAATGGCTGTGCCCGAAAAGCACATCATTCCTGTAAAGACGATAAGCATCGTACGCTTTATAAATGGCATACGTTTCTCCCCTTTCTTTTGCAAATATAGTTATAACACAAAAGTTGTCCCAATCATGTTACAAAAAAATTAAAAGAAAATGTCAATAATCAAAGAAATAGGAGGATTTGAGTAGGAAAAAAGAAAGATTCATTTTCTTCATCCGTTGCTATGAGAGGGGTAAGCCATATTCCATCAAAAGAAGATTTTTTGTAACAAAACGTAATATTGAATCCATTTTAAACCATTTATTTTGCTTTTTTTCATTAAAAAATCTTTTATTTTATATAAAAATAGAGAAACAAAACGTTTTTTTAAAATTTATTAATCGTTTCAAAGCAAACTTACTCGTCGATAAATGAACCTGTTATCAAGTTATAATATAAAGAAATTTCACTTTCATCTTTAGACAGAATTGAGAGAAAAAAGTGCTAAGTTTTTCTGCTATATTTTTAAACAAACGTTTATTTAAATGTTTATAGGCAAAAAAAAAGACTAATTGAGGGATCCGCTCAATTAGCCTTCTCTATTAACTAATTACTAATCTATATCAATCCATATTAATCCAAACGGCTTTAACTTCTGTATAGTTTTCAAGAGCATATGAGCCCATTTCTCGACCTATACCAGATTGCTTGTAGCCACCAAACGGCACTGCTGCATCAAAGGCATTATAGCAATTCACCCAAACTGTCCCTGCTTTTAAGCGATTTGCAATATAGTGGGCATTTTTTAAATTCTGTGTCCATACGCCTGCTGCAAGTCCGTATTCAGTATCATTTGCTTTATCAATCAAATCATCGAGGGTATCGTACGGCATGGCAGCTACTACAGGTCCAAATATTTCTTCTTTAGCAATTGTCATACTATCATCAACATTTGCAAATATTGTTGGTTCCATAAAGTAGCCTTTTTCAAACGGCACTTTCCCTCCTGCTACAAGCTCTGCTCCTTGACTTTTCCCTGATTCAATATATCTTTTTACCGTGTTATGTTGCTCAGATGAAACAAGTGGTCCCATCTCAGTTTCTTGATCAAGGCCTATTCCAACTTTAATATTTTTAGCAGTTGAAGCTAAATCAGCAACAACATTGTCATACTGTTTCTTTTGAATATATAATCTTGAACCTGCTGAGCAGACTTGCCCTTGGTTAAACATGATACCGTTAAGGGCACCAGGCAGCGCTTTTGAAAGATCTGCATCAGGGAGGATTATATTCGGTGACTTTCCTCCAAGCTCTAGCGTAACTTTCTTAAGCGTTTCAGAAGCTTGTCTCATAATTGCCTTACCAACAGAGGTGGACCCTGTAAAGGCAATTTTATCTATTTTCTTGTGGTTCACAAGAGGAGCCCCTGCTGTTTCTCCGTATCCAGGTACAATATTGACGACTCCTTTTGGAAAACCAGCTTCCTCAATTAATTCTGCTAAATAGAGAGCGGATAGCGGCGTTTGCTCAGCAGGTTTCAGCACAACTGTACAACCTGTAGCAAGTGCTGCTCCAAGTTTCCAAGCTGCCATTAACAGCGGGAAATTCCATGGAATAATCTGACCGACTACCCCCAGTGGTTCGTGCCTTGTATAAGTAAAGAAGTTTCCTTGACTTGGTATGGTTTGCCCCATTATTTTGGTCGACCAACCCGCATAATATCGGAAATGCTCAATGGTAAGCGGCAGGTCGGCTGCAATCAATTCACGCATTGGCTTTCCGTTATCGAGAGATTCTAGCTCTGCTAGTTCTTGTTTATTTTCTTCAATGAGATCTGCCAACTTATAAATAAGACGACTTCTCTCAGCAGTCCCCATCCTTGACCACGGACCATTATCAAATGCGTCCCGTGCAGCTTCGACTGCTCGATTAATATCTTCCTCTTCAGCTTCCGCAACCCGTGCAAGCATTTCACCTGTAGCGGGGTTTACGGTCTCAAATGTTTTTCCATTTGCTGATTCTATAAAACTACCATTAATATATAGTTTTTTTGTACCTTCTAAAAATTTTTCTACTTTCTCGCTTAGTTTTACTCCTGTACCGTTGATCATCATTATTCCCCACTCCCCTGTTCTAATCTTTATTTATGTCAGCAGCATTGTTCCAATTCTGTTGCCACTACTTGCAACATGCTGAGACTTTTGATAAAACAAATTTTCAGATTTTGAATTTTAGGTGAGTTTGTTTTAATCTTGGTGAATGAAAATGTTGAAATGGTGAGAAGAATTCCTATTATACGCTGGTTGTAAAAAAAATTTCTTGAGGTTGTAAACGGAAAAATAACTTCCTCTATCATTCTATCATATCGTAAAGAATATTCAAATAATTTAATGCTCTAAATGACAATTTTTCATCGACAAAAATAGCCTCTATTTTCTTTCAGCATATTTGATATATCGCTTATATTGTTCTATATGATACTCCCTTTTGGACACATCATGTTTAAAATGTACGTGTTTCTTCTTATTAATATAGTCTCTTACAAAATGGTCGTAAGATTGCGACCATCCTAAGGCAATGAAAGCCGGAGCCAAAGCGCCATAAGCTGTCAAAATGTGGCTGTTCTTCGGGACACTAATTTGTCTTCCAAGTACATCTGCTAAGCATTGACAAAGCACAGTGCTTCTAGAAGTTCCTCCAATAATCGTAATATCTCCTTCCTTAGGAGACAGAAGTTCATCAAAAATTTGTTTAATAGAATAACAAAGTCCCTCAACAATAGCACGAGTAAAGTCTTCCTTTGTTGTTTTCGCTGTAATAGAAATAAATGCTCCCCCTTCTTCTCGATCTCGTTCTCCATAAAGGTAAGGAAGGAACAATACATCATCCTTTTTACTTAGCGATTCCTTCACCATTCTTTCAAATCCTTCATAGTCTTCATTATCTGTAAAAGTTTGAACTCCCCACTCATAAATATTCCCACCATTTAAAAGCGGAATAACAGCAATTAAAAGGTGTTTTGGCAAATGTGCTAATGTAAACGTTAAAGGATGGGAAACAAACCTTTTAGCAGGAATCGCGACCCAACCTGTTGTTCCTAAATGCAAATAGCCTTGTCCTTCTGCTACAGCTCCTGCTCCAATTGTGCTTGCTCCAGCATCACCAGAACCGCATAGTACAGGAATCCCCTCTTGTAATCCTGTTATTTCAGCAGCATTAGCTGAAAGCCGCCCTGCCTTTTCCTCTGACTGTAAAATCTCCGGCAATTTCCCAATATCAATTCCCACGGGGACAATTATATCCTCTTCCCATATTCTTTTGTTTAGATTCATCATTCCAGTTGTTGCTCCTGTAATAGGATCTGTTACAAAACGACTTGTGAGTTTATAGATAATATAATCTTTTGCACTAAAAACAAATGATTGTGCACTATGATATGCCTCTATATCCTTGTTTTTAAGCCATAATAGTTTTGCAAAAGGAGTAGAGGACCTTACATGATTTCCTATTACTTCTCCTATATCCTTATAGAAATGATTAATATATTCCGCTTCTTCTTTTGCTCGCGTATCTGAATATAAGATAGCATGTTCACACTTGTTGTTATATGAAATGGGAATAACATTTTCCATTTGTCCACTTAATGTTATAGCTTTCACATCATATAAATTGATGCTTTCCTCTCTCTTCCAACATGTAACAATTTCTATAATGCCTTCCCACCAGCTTTCAGGATTTTGTTCTTTCTCTCCGTTTTCCCCATATATCATTTTTAGAGGTGTTGAACCTTCTAGCAGAATTTCTCCATATTGGTTCACCATAATTCCTTTAATTTCTGTTGTCCCAATATCAAACGAAATAATATAATCCATACTTTCCTCCATTGACTAAATATAGATTTCTATTCTTTCTCTCTATCATATACTACTTTCCTAAATATCTATCATTCAATTTGATTTTAAATATAAGTCTTTTGGATTAAGTTACCATAAACTTTTTTAAGCAAAATAAGGGCTACAGACTCGTTTTTTCCATAATATACAAATTATTGTAGAAAACGGCGTATAGTGAGTGTATAGTGATAGATGTAACGGATATAACCTTATATTGGTTTATATTCAAAATTTATACATTAGGAGGTGTGATGACATGAACCTTGATATTCTAAACAATCTTTTAAGCCAACTGATCAATATCGGTAATGGTAGCGTTAATAACGGCAATGGTAATGTTTAATCTTTTGAGCAATGGAACACTACATACCGTGCTCCATAAAGGGCGTTTCTCTTTCTGAGAAACGCTTTTTCACTAGTTACTCTTTCATGTATATAATGATTACATATATAGGAGATAAAAGAATGTTGAAAAAACAAACTGATGGAGACTTATCTTTATTTATTTATCTTATTAAAGAAACGAATCCATCTAAAGCAAAGTTAAGCTGCGCTATTTTAATGAGTACAATAATGACAATCGTAGGTTTATTCATTCCTTTGTTTACGAAAAATCTTGTGGATCATTTCTCTATACACTCATTCAATCGAAATACAATAATGATTTTGGTTATTGCTTTTCTCGCTCAAGCTATAGCAGGCGGTCTCTCTATTTACTTGCTTAATTATGTGGGACAAGAAGTAGTAGCAAACATGAGAGAGCGATTATTAGATAAATTTCTTCGCTTTCCTATCGCTTATTTTGACAATCACCAAACAGGAGAAATGACAAGTCGTATTATCAATGATACAGCAATTGTTAAAAACTTGATTTCTAATCATTTAACAAGCTTTGCTACAGGAGTTATCTCTATTACAGGATCAATTGTTATTTTACTTATAATAGACTGGAAGATGACAATGATCATGCTTTGTGCCGTTCCTCTTTCACTCTGTATCCTTCTTCCACTGGGAAAAAAGATGGTTAGAGTTTCTAGAGGCACACAAGATGAAACAGCTCAATTTTCTGCAAGAGTTACACAAGTTCTATCGGAAATTCGTCTTGTTAAATCATCAAATGCTGAGCCTTTTGAATACAAAAATGGTAAAAAAGGGATTCAAAACCTTTTTCAACTTGGTGTCAAGGAAGGAAAAATACAAGCCTTTACCTCCCCATTAATTTCATTAATTATGATGGCTCTCCTAGTTGTTATTATTGGATACGGGGGAATGCGCGTTTCTTCTGGAGCTCTATCAGCTGGAGAATTAGTTGCCTTTATTCTATATCTTATTCAAATTATTATGCCAATGGCTCAATTCTCTACCTTTTTCACTCAGCTCCAAAAAGCAAAAGGAGCAACAGAAAGAATCATTAATGCTCTACATTCTAAAGAGGAAGACCATCAATCAGGTACTATTCTAAATAAAGCTACTAAGCCGCTTATTATTAAAGACTTAACATTTTCTTACGAAGAAAATAAAACAGTCTTACAAGACCTAAATTTCACAGCAGATGGGGGGAAAGTAACAGCAATTGTAGGCCCAAGCGGCGGCGGAAAAACGACGCTCTTTTCTCTTTTGGAACGTTATTACAGACCATCACACGGAGAAATAAGGCTTGGTGATCTTTCCATTTGTTCATTCTCTTTGTCTTCATGGAGAAGTCAGATCGGCTATGTTTCTCAAGAAAGCCCTCTAGTCTCTGGAACGATACAGGAAAATATTTGCTATGGTCTTCAAGGTAAAGTTTCAGAAGAAGAGTTGCATCATGCTGCTAAGTTAGCATATGCTCATCAATTTATTCTCCAGTTTCCAAACGGATATGAAACAGAAGTTGGAGAGCGAGGTATTAAACTATCTGGTGGACAAAGGCAGAGAATTGGAATTGCAAGGGCTCTACTCAGAAACCCTCAAATTCTTATGCTTGATGAAGCAACATCAAGCCTTGATAGTAAATCAGAAATTTATGTACAAAAAGCACTAAAAAACTTAATGAATGGTCGGACTACGCTCGTCATTGCACATCGCCTCTCTACGGTAATAGATGCTGATAAAATTTTATTTATGGAAAATGGCAGAATTACGGGACAAGGCACACATGATGAATTACTGGCTTCTCATGATTTATACAGAGAATTTGCCGTTGAGCAACTCCAATTATCTAAAAATCACCCACCTGAAAGCTTATATATAGAAAAAACCAACCCCGTATTGTAAGGGCTGGTTTTTCTTATTTTTGCACTTCTGTTCTATTTAGTTGGGCAGGTTTTATTAAAGAAAATAAGGCACATAACATGGCTATAACTACAATACATCCACCGATCGTTGTTGTATGAGCTACTGAACCGGTTTTCTCCATCACAGCTCCTCCAACAGCAGAGCCTAGTGAAATGCCAACTTGCAATGCCGAGTTATTAAAGCTTTGCTGAATATCAGATGTAACAGGATCAATTTGGATAAGGTAACTTTGCTGAGGTGGTGAAAGACTCCAACTTAATGCCCCCCATACCATCATCACAATTATAAAGATTGGAAAGGAAAACGTTGTATACGGAAGCACAAACAGCATAAGGGCAAAAGCTCCAATGACAATTAAAATACTTTTAGGAGCGCCAATTTTATCAGATAGTGTCCCTCCTAGACCTCCACCAAACACAGCAGCAATGCCAAATAGGAAATAACAAAGGCTGATCCACTGCTGATTTAAGTTTAAAACTTCTTCTAAAAAAGGAGTAAAGTATGCATAAATTGTATAGTGACCAGCTAACATAAACAGTGTAGCAAGGTGGACTCCAATAATCTTCCCACTTTTAAGCGATTTGATTTGTTTGCTAATCGGAACCAATTTATCAACAGGAATGCGTTCTAAGAAAATCGAAATTAAAACAAGAGACAAAATCGAAAGAAACGCAATACCTAGAAAAACAGTTCGCCAGCCAAAAGCATTTGTCACAAGAATGCCAATTGGTACACCTAAAACAAGAGAAGAACTAATCCCCATATAAATAACCCCTACAGCTTTTGCTCTATGAGTAGGTGCAACAATTTTAGGCGCAATTGTTAAAGATAGCACAACAATTAATGCTGTACTCCCTGCTGTAATAATCCTTGCGATGATAATAAACGAGAATACCGAACTGAAAAACGTCATTAAATTTCCGATAAAAAAGACAAAAAGAGCAATAAGATACAAACGTTTTCGCTCAATACTAGCTGTAATTGATAAAAGTAATGGACCAGCTACAGCATATACAAGCGCAAAAATGGTAATAAGCTGACCTGCTGTACCAACTGATATGTTCAAATCATCTGCCATAATTGGTAAGATCCCACCGACGATAAGTTCTACTAATCCGACTGAAATAGTAGAAGCAGCAAGGATCCAAACTTTTAAATTCATTTGAATTCCTCCTTTTTCTGTCGTCACTTCCAATCTTGTATCAGATCAAGACTTTTACCCGCACCTTTATATGCGCCCTCTCTCACTTCAGTGCCAAGACAAAAAATCCTGATTACAAAAATGAAAGTGACATTTGTTGTAATCAGGATTTATCGGTTCCTGGTAGAGACCCTCAAACCATATTATTGAGGTTATACATACAGATTGATTATTCTATTCGATTTAATAATATAGCGTATCTTTTAGGATTTTTCAACTACCTGCAGGGTTGTTTGTATTTCCAATCCTTTTTGAAAGCTTATTATATCAACTATAATCTCACTGTACTTTTTCCCTACGTAGTTTCTAGTACAACTTTTTTCAGTTGCTCAGCATACTTTCCGAAATCATCTGCTAATAAAGTATAATATGTTGGCACTTCAATAACTTCATCATTCTTAAGTTGTAAAATGAAACCAGGAACACCCCATAGTAGTGTTTTTAAATATACATAATAGTTAGCATCTAGTTTTTTAATATCATTTATAGGGATTTTTTGTTTTTGTAATAAAAATGTTTTTCATCATACTTTAACAGGGCTGAAGACGATCTAAGCAAGAAATATAGAAGAATAATCATGTACTGTCCTGTAAATCCAAACGTTACGATAACTACCATTACACTTACTACTTGTTCAAAAAAGTTCTCTGTAGGAATCCGATAAATTGCCCATACTCCCACACCTACAGCTAATGCACAAGTTAAACTTCTTAAAAAGACGATATGGCGTTTGTATTTTATGTAATTCAAGAGTACTTTTCCTTTTCATTCTTATGTTTTTCTTAAAATGCTTTTCCTATCACGTTTGCAACTTCTATTGACAAAACACTAATGACAAGAAGCAAGAAAACTAAACATATCATTAATAGCTTGGCAAGCAGGATAGGTAGAGAGTGGATTTTACTACTTAAATAATAAGCGGGCCCGAAGCATACATTTCCTATTAAAGTACCAATTAGAAAAATGTCCCCGTCTACCATACATTCGTATACTCGCTTCGAAAGGGAATGATTGATGAACAGTAATAAGCTATAAAAAGTATTTATAATAATACCCAAGACAGCAAATGAAGCAATAGCTTCTAATATCATAAAAATATCTCCTCTCTACACCTTTGGAGCATTAACTACAAAGCAAATGACCAACTCTTATGTATCTATCTGTCATCCTTATACTGCTTCATCCGTTCTTCAACTATATCTAAAGCGTCTGCATGCTGATCTAGTGTTAAAAGGTAATGTGTTGGGATTTCAATTATTTTCCCGTCTTTCATTTTGAAATGAAACCCTGTTATTCCTCCTGGAAGTCTCTTTGTATAAATAGTCAGGTCTAAAATTTCTTCTATATCTTTAATCGCGAACTTGCCATTCTTGTAATGGATAAAGTGCTCGTCGATGGAACAAAGAACAGGAAAAGGTTTAACTAGGAAGTAAAAGAAAATAACAAGATACTGTCCAAAGAATAACAAAGCAATAATAATAACAATAGATGTAAGTTGTTCAAAGAAACCAAATCTCGGTATAGAAAGTATCAACCAAACAGCAAATGCTACAAATGGAATACAGCCTAATAACTTCATTAATACTATGGAACGTTTATACTTAATATACTCCATTAAACAATACCTTTTCTCATACCCTTTCTTATGTTAATAATTTTCCGTCTCCCTTTACGCCGCTTCTCCTACAAAATTTCTCACAATGAATTTACTAAATCTATCATATATCCACTCAAAGCAATAAACAGGAAAATGGCAACTAACATTAATAATTTAGCAAAAAAATAAGGAAGGCGATGAACTACTTTAGCTATATAATAAGCAGGCCCCATGCAAGTATAAGCTGTAAGACTTCCAACTAAGAAAACATCGTTTTCAAGCATAGATTCATATACTTTCTTCACATAACTATAATTTAACGTTAATAAAGCACTATATAAAGTATTTAATCCAAGGGCAAGTGTAGCAAAGACTGCAAGTGTTACCAAAAACATAGATCCTCACCATCCTTTCTATGAGGCACTTTCTCTATAAGCATAAACCATTTTTTATAATTATGTAGTTAAACTACAATTGACTAATTATATTTATTTATAATTTTTTCTAATACCTTGTAATATTTACTATATTCTTTTAAAGTGAAGAGTTGATATGTTGGAATCTCCACTAGTCCCCCGTCCTTCTTCTGGAAGCGAAAGCCTTGTACCCCGCCTGGTATCCCTCTTTTTGGTACATGTCCGTGTATTATCTTTTCTATATTATTTAATGGGATAACTTGTTCATTATAATAAATATTCTGTTGATCATACTTCAACATTACTGTAGATGGTTTGATGGTAAAATAAGAAAAATAAACCAAGTACTGACCAAATAAACCAAAAGCCATTATAATGCACACTACGGTAAATACTTGCCTAAAAAAACCTGCAGTAGGCAACATATAAGTAAGCCAAACTCCAACTCCTATTGCAAGTATACATACTAAGGATTTACCAAATGCAATTAGCCGTCTGTACTTTATTAAATTCATTCATAATCCCCCTTACTTTTTAAATACTTTCTTTAACTTCTTCAATAAAGCTATCCTTTACAATTATAATAAAAATATTAAATTATAACGTAAAGTTTATTATATAAAACTAAATTCTATCTTAACCTTTACTTCCTTTAATAGTAATTTATTACTATTTTTGTTTTATTATATAAATTTATCTATATTAATTTTATAATTGATGCTATTTTTTTGTTATAGATAAAAAGAACGATTTTTGGGGGAGATTAAATAATGGATTTATTATCTTTAAGTCCTGATGGATTGGAAAATGCCGCTAGAAAATTAGAAAAGGAAGCTTCATCATTACAAAATTTACAACAAGATCTTAGCACCCTTTTCAATCAAGATCATAGCTGGAAAACGTCCTCTAAAAAGGAATTTAATAAAACAGCTCAGGTTTTACTTGAAAACATTAAAAATACACTGAACGAAATTAGAGATAAAAGTACATATTTGAAGAATCTTTCAGAACAAGCACGACTTGCTCATATTAAAGAAAAACTAAAGGAAAAACACTCTTGAATTTATAAAGAAAGGAATCCATTAAATGTCTATAATTGAAATAAATCCTGACTCCGTAAAAAAATTAGCAAAAAAAGTTGCCTCTATTGGAGATGACATTTCTGCTGTTGACCAGAGAGTAAATACATACTTACAAGAGCTTAAAGGCGTTTCCTTATCTATTTCTTTTAATTCTATTGACCAGAGTATTAATTCCCTCCATAGTATTGCAAGTGAAACAGCAAGTAAAATGGAAATAGAGGATAACATATTTTCTTCTCTACTCAAACTTCCCTCTTTGGCAAGTGATTACCTTAGTATTAAAGGTAATCTAGACAAGGTATTAATTTCAACACAATCCTTGGTAGCTTTAAGTCTATTAGCTACTAAATCTATAAATATTAACATGAGGAATGCAGGGACGGGGGTTGTTAGCATAAGCACTGCAAAATGGGTTAAAGGTCAGGGAACCCCCTCTGTATTTCGAAATTTTGCTAGACGCGTAAATAAATTTATAAAAACGGAACATACAAACCCAGTACTTAAAGTTTTAAAGAATAAAACTGGACTTAGCAATTATCGTACTTTTAATGGATGGCTCAAGTACAATTTTATGGGGATTGGTGACAACTATACAAAAGCCAATATAAAAAAAGTCACTGGTTCTATAGCCAAGAAGGTATTTCCAATAAGTGTTGCTTCTAATGTTATAGAAGAAGGTATAGGTGGGATTGATAAATATAGCAAAGGAAAGCTTACTCCAACTGATATAGCCGTTTCAGCTTCTAATGTTGCAATAAAATCAGCGGCAGCTTATAGTGGTTCCGTAATAGGAGCCTCCTTATTTGGTTTAGCAGGCCCCCCTGGTGCGGTAGCTGGGGCATTTATAGGAGGTGCAGCAGGGACCTTTGTGGGCGACATAGTCGCTTCTAAAGCTCAAAAATTCATTGAGAAGCATTCTGATACAATTAATAAAACTGCACATAAAGTACAAGATGGAATATCTAAGGCTAAGAAAGAAGTATCAGACGTTATTGACAAAGGCAAAAAAGAAGTCTCCAAAACTATCGACAAAGGCAAGGAACTCTTCAGTCAAGGCTCTAAATGGGTCTCAGGATTACTCCATTAAAGGATATAAAGTGAGGTATTAAATATGAATCAACAACCAAAGATTAGTTTGAGTACAGAAGAACTTGCCCTCTCTCTTGTCTTATGTGGATATGATGAAGTTGCAGCAGGTGTTCTAGAATCTGGACTTGGTGAAAAATCTGAAAGTGACTTACAAATTGTGTTCGAAACCGCATCACATAGCCTGCTTTCAAAAGAACTTCTGCTCGGTATTAATGAAGAAAACTTAGCGGAATCTCTTCACCCTGTCTTCAAACAAATGATGGACCTTTTCGTTCAATCAACCAAGATGATTTGTTGTAATAAAGAAGCAAATGGAGCTGAGAAAGTTTTGATGCTCCATCGCCTGCCTGGTGATGAAAGTTTGAAGCATGAAGTAAAACATGATGTCGTTCACGAATTTTCTATTTTGAAAGAAAATGAAATTCAGCCTGCAATTACTTCCTTCTTGAAAGTATTAGCATGGGGAGAGATAGAAACTGCTCACATTCCACTAACAGAAGAACTTTTTAATAGACTTGTTGAGGAGACTAAGACAGAGGATGAACTAGCCTCTCTTTGTGAATCTTTCCATATTCATCAACATCAAGAAATGTTGAAAATATTCCTCTCAGATTTTAATGATTATGGTCGTCGTTTTGCTAACATTTCAGAATCGTTAATTTCTCTAAAAGAATATTCACAAATTCAAGAAGCTCATCTTATTCTGCCTATTCATAAACGGCTTTGGGTTGTATACAATGAAAATGAAGATGTAACTGAACAACCATCTCTCGTTTTAAAAAGGATGAATCAAGATCAATGGATTGATCATGTTGAACATCTTTTACAAAAAGGAAAACTCTCACTTTAGAGTTTCCCTTTTTATATAATCTTGCTTTTCCTTTCCTTTGAAAGATATACTGTTGAAATGGTTATTTATTAATCAAACGTTTGTTTAAAAGTAAAAAGTGGAGGTTTTTCACATATGAATGGGCAATCTCGAGCAAATATCCGTGCAGGACTTTTAGTTAAAATTGTACTAAAAAAAGATCAGCGCACTGGAAAATTAACAGAAGGTATTGTAAAAGATATTTTAACTAATTCTAGCTTTCACCCTCATGGAATTAAAGTAAGACTAGAAGACGGACAAGTTGGTCGAGTACAGGAAATTATCAAAGAATAATTTCCTGTACTCGTTTTTTATTAATATAAAGCTTTTTCCTTTTATTTTATACAAAGACATCTTAAAAGTTTGGCATGAGAGAAATGACCAAACTTAAGAATAATTTTCTACTTAAACTTTTATTTTTAAAAAGTTGGTAGCGTTAACATCTAATACCCGCCAGAAATCTAAGCATGACAAGGAAAAAATGCATGTTTCAGAAAGATGGACAAGCCTATTTACTCGTGTTATTATCATTGTTATGTGAATTTTTTAGGTTACTTTATACAACTATGAAAGCCTAAGCAAAACTAAATAAAGAAAGGAGCTTTCATCAAGATGGACATCCTGTTAGCTCTTATCCCTGCTTTGTGTTGGGGGAGCTTAGTTCTATTTAACGTCAAACTAGGTGGTGGCCCTTATAGTCAAACACTTGGTACTACACTAGGAGCATTAATTTTTTCTGCGGTTATTTTTCTGTTTGTCCAACCAGAAATCGATACAAAGATTTTTGTAATCGGAGTCATTTCAGGTCTATTCTGGACACTTGGTCAAAGAAACCAACTTAAAAGTATTGAACATATGGGCGTATCTAAAACAATGCCAATTTCAACAGGAATGCAGTTAGTTTCAACTGCACTATTTGGTATGATTGTTTTTGGAGAATGGTCAACTGCTGTAAGCATCTTATTCGGTTGCCTTGCTCTTGTATGTATTATTGTCGGAATTGTATTAACTTCATTAAAAGACAATACAGTAGAAGAGAAGCCTGGAGAACTAAAAAAAGGAATTGGAATTTTAATAGTTTCAACGATTGGTTATTTAGTATATGTTGTAATTGCTCAGTTAACTGGAGTTGACGGTTGGTCTGCGCTATTCCCTCAAGCTATCGGGATGGTAATTGGTGGCGTGCTGCTTACATATAAACATAAACCATTTAATAAATATGCCTTAAAGAACATTATTCCTGGTGTTGTTTGGGCAGTTGGGAACTTATTTTTATTCCTCTCACAGCCAAAAGTTGGCGTTGCGACGAGTTTTTCTCTTTCACAAATGGGAATTATCATTTCCACATTCGGTGGAATCTTAATTCTTGGAGAAAAGAAAACTAAGCGTCAAATGATTGGAATTGTGATTGGGAGTGCGTTAATTATTATTGGCGCCGTATTCCTTGGGCTTGCAAAGGCAAGCTAAAAAAGAGGCGAATTATCGCCTCTTTTTTCTATTTATTTAATTGAAACCTTCCCTCTGTGAAAAGAGCAAATCTTTATTGATTTCCCTCAAATTCTAATGGACGAAGACGTGATTCAATCTCCTCTCTTTTCGGTTCTAAAAACGGTGGTAATGAAAGTCGTTCACCTAATGTTTCTACTGATTCATCTTGAGCAAATCCCGGCGTATCTGTAGATAGTTCAAATAATATATTATTTGGTTCTCTAAAATAAAGAGCTCTAAAGTAAAATCGATCTACTTTTCCAGAGTTCACAAAACCAGCTTGATTAATGCGTTTCGCCCACTCGTTATATTCTTCTTCATTTGGAACCCGAAATGCTACATGATGAACGCCACCTCTTCCTAAACGCTCCCTTGGTAAATCAGCTCTTATTGCAACATGTACTTCAGCTCCTACTCCCCCTTCTCCTGTTGCATATACTTCAACATCTGGATAATCTCCATCAAGGGATGGATAAGAACCTACATAATAAAAACCTAATAACTCTTTTAATACTCGCACTGTTGGTTTTGCATCTGCAACAGTTAACGTAACAGCTCCAAGGCCAAGAATACCATGCTCTTTTGGAATATCACTTCCATCCCATGCTTCGCCTGGAGCTACCCCTTTTTCATTATTATCTGCAACAAGAATAAGCTTTGTTCCTTCAAAGTCTTCAAAAGCTAATGTATCACGCCCAGCTCTTTTTTTAATTTCCTCATAATGAACACCTAATTTTTCAAAACGCTTAGCCCAATAATGGAGTGAGTCAGTACTCGCCACTCTTAGAGACGTTGAAGAAATACTGCTCGCTCCTTTATGTGTTCTACCAAGATGAGGAATATCAAAGAACGTTAATTCAGTTCCAGGATTCCCCTTGGCATCTCCATAAAATAAATGATAAGACTCTGTATTATCTTGATTGACCGTCTTTTTAATAAGACGCATTCCCAGAATCCTCGTATAAAAAAGATAATTTTTTTCTGCTTTTCCTGTTAAAATTGAAACATGATGTAACCCTGTTAAGTTCATCTTCTTTCACTCCTCTTTAGTTAAAGTGATCTATTTCATTTAATATAAAATTATATCTCAAAATAAAATATCTTCATTTCAAGATAATTGTAAATCATTATGGGAAGAAAAGTCAATTATTATAATATCAGCATATACTCTATCTAGTCTGATTATCCTTATAAAAATGAAAAAAGGCATAAACCCTTATTTTCTTGTAAAGGTTTATGCCTCTTTCCTTTAATATTAAGTCGATAGTTTAAAACTTAATAACATCAGGAGTACCTTGCTTCTGATAACCAGACTTATTAAGTTTTACTTCTTTACCTTCCGATAAGTTTGTGAAGATAATTGGCGTTGTAATAGAAGGGGCATGTTTTTTTACATACTCTAAATCAATTTCTAACAACGGTGTTTCTTTCGTTATATGCTGCCCTTCCTGAACAAGCGCTTTGAATCCTTCCCCATTTAACTTTACTGTATCTATGCCAACATGAATGAGTATTTCTAATCCATTGTTCGTTTTTAAACCAATAGCATGCTTCGTTGGGAAGATGCTCATTACCTCTCCTTCAATTGGAGAAACTAGTGTATTGCTAACTGGTTCAATAGCAAATCCATCCCCCATCATTTTAGAAGAGAATACTTCATCTTCCACTTCACTAAGAGGTTTTACAGTTCCTTCAAATGGCAGAACAAACTCAACCTGAGCTGTGTCAGCTGTTTCTATTTCAGAACGTTCCTGTTCATTTTCTTTAGAGATATTGATCGTTGCTGTCCCAGACTTCACTAATTGTTTCATTGCATCAGCAACAAATTCAACATCTGTACCTACGATAACTTGTACATTTGTTTTTCCTAATTTCATTAAACCTCGAGCTCCGTGGCGCTTTAGATTAGACTCATTAATTTTGGATGTGTCTGCAACTTGCAAACGTAAACGTGTTGCACAGTTATCAATAGTCGTTAAGTTTTCTTTTCCACCTAAATCTTTAATAAAATAAGATGCCATATCTACATATTTATCGCCTGTTTTTGAATCAGAATCTACAGTTTCCTCTATTTCTTCATCTTCTTCACGACCTGGTGTTTGGATATTTAACGCTTTGATTAAGGTATAGAATATAACAAAGTAAATAATGGCATAAATAATGCCGATTCCTGCTAACAATAACGGCTTTTGAGCGATACCAAAGTTCAAGAAGTAATCAATTGCCCCTGCTGAAAAACCAAAGCCATGATGAATACCTAACATTACAGAAACTGCCATTGAGATTCCTGTTAGGATAGCGTGAATGACATATAAAAGCGGTGCTATGAACATAAATAAAAATTCGATTGGTTCTGTGATACCTGTTAGGAATGAAGTAAGAGCTAATCCAGCTAGCATACCTGTTACAGCTTTTCTTTTTTCTTTCTTTGCAGCTGCAATCATCGCAAGAGCTGCTGCTGGTAATCCGAACATCATGACTGGGAAGAAACCTGTCATAAATGGTCCTGCTGTCGGATCCCCTGCGAAGAAGCGATTAATATCACCAGTTGCTCCATTATATTCTCCAAATACAAACCAAACTAAACTGTTTAATACATGATGCAGTCCAACTGGAATTAATAAACGATTTAGAAGTCCGTATACTCCAGCCCCTATTGCTCCAGCTCCTGTAATCCAATTCCCAACATTATTAATTAACTCTTGAATTGGAGGCCATACTACTCCAAAAATACCTGCAAGCACTAACATCACTACTGACGTAATAATAGGAACAAAGCGCTTTCCTGCAAAAAAACCAAGCCATTCTGGAAGTTTAATATCTGAAAAACGATTATATAACAAACCAGCTGTAATCCCTGAAATAATTCCACCTAAAACTGCCATATCTATATCTTTATCAATAGCAGCTGTTCCCTTTGTTAATACAAAGTAGCCAACAACCCCAGCAAGTGCTGCTGCTCCACTACCATCTTTAGATAACCCAACGGCAATACCAAGGGCGAACAACAATGCCAAGTTTGCAAAAATAGCATCCCCGGCTTGAGCCATAAATGGAATATCTAGTAAATCTTCTTGTCCTAAACGAAGTAACAAAGAAGCAGCTGGCAATACTGCAATTGGTAACATGAGTGATTTACCAATACGTTGTAGAAAATTCAACATGTTTTTATCTCCTTTTAAAGCGTTTTCTTTGCCTCATACTAACACAACTAACATATAGTTGTCTATACCAAATAAAATGTTAAATATTATATCAATGGGGTTATTTGGATATTTAGTAATGGGGTTTTTCTGTTAAATTTTATAGTGGTATAGACAACTATATATAGATGGTATATACTAGATACAAATGGTAAAACATAATGAACGTGTTACCTACCTCTCTAATTATTACTTTTTACTTCTATAAAGGAGATTATGTATGATAGAAAATCAAAATATCGTTATTTCCAATTTAATTATTTATAGCGACCTTGGGAAAATTCAAAATGGATATATTCGTATTTCAGATGGAAAAATCAAAGATATCGGATCAATCTCAGAGTATAAAACAGAACCAAATGATCAAGTCATTAAGTGTTCATCATCTTATAAACTAGTACCTGGAGCTATTGATATTCATATCCATGGAGTAGCAAATGCTGATGCAATGGATGCAACCCAAGAATCATTAAAAACAATGGCTGCTACTCTTCCAAAAGAAGGAACAACAAGCTTTTTGGCTACAACAATGACTCAGTCAAATGAAGCTATTGAACAAGCTCTAACAAACGTAGGGAATTTTATTAATAATCAAACAGTTCATGAACAAGCTGAAATAGTAGGTGTTCATTTAGAAGGTCCTTTTATTTCCCCAAAACGAGCAGGTGCTCAGCCACCTACTCATATTAAAGACCCTGACTTGTCTTTATTCAAACGATGGCAGGAAAATGCAGGGGGCCATATTAAATTAGTTACACTTGCTCCTGAACAACCGGGTGGATTAGAAATGGTCACTTATTTAAAAAGTCAGAACGTCGTTGCTTCTATTGGTCACTCAGATGCAACATACGATGAAATTGATGAAGCTATTCAAACAGGTCTCTCGCATGTAACACATTTATATAACGGAATGCGTGGACTGCATCATCGGGAGCCAGGGGTTCTAGGGGCTGCTTACTTACGCAAAGAACTGTTTGTTGAATTAATTACAGATGGCATTCATTGTCGACCTGAGATGGTAAAACTTGCTTACGATCAAATTACAAGTGATCGGATGATTTTAATCACTGACTCTCTTCGTGCCAAATGGCTTAAAAATGGAACGTACGACTTAGGTGGGCAACCAGTTAACGTTGATAATACAACTGCGACTCTTGCAGATGGAACGCTTGCTGGAAGTATTTTGAAAATGAATGATGCGATTAAAAATACAATAAACTACACAAATTGTTCACTAGAAGATATCGTGAAAATGACATCAGTCAATCCTGCCAAACAACTTAATATTTTCGATCGAAAAGGAAGTATAGCTGTTGGAAAAGATGCTGATATCGTTATATTAAATGAAAACTTAGACGTAGAAATGACATTTTGCCGAGGAACATTAGCTTATAAAAAGGAGCATACAAAATGAAGATTATTCAAGTAAAAAACTATGATGAAATGAGCAGCAAAGCAGCAGATATTTTAATAAAGAAAGTTCAAGAAAAAAAGAATGTAAAACTAGGTCTTGCAACTGGAGGAACACCAACGGGTTTATATAAAACATTAATTGAAGATCATAAGCAAAGTGGAACTTCTTACAAAGATGTAACTTCTTTTAATTTAGATGAATATATCGGGGTAGAAAAAGAAGATCCAAATAGCTATCACTACTACATGGTTGACTCATTGTTTAAACATATTGATATCGAGCATACTTATTTACCTAATGGTCTAGCTCCTAATATTGAGAAAGAATGCAAACGTTATGATCAGTTAATCGCAGATCATGGTGGCATTGATTTGCAAATTCTTGGCATCGGCGAAAATGGACACATCGGATTTAATGAGCCTGGTACATCGTTTAATGCACCTACTCATGTTGTTACGCTAGAGGAATCAACACGCCAAGCAAATGCTCGTTATTTTAATTCAATTGAGGATGTACCGACACACGCTATTACAATGGGAATTGAAACAATCATGAAAAGTAAAGAAATCTTATTACTTGTTTCAGGGGAAAAGAAAGCTGAAGCAATGAATAAATTACTTCAAGCAGACATCACTGAAGATTTTCCAGCATCTATTTTGAAAAAGCATAATTGTGTTACAATAATTGCAGATCAACAAGCTTTGTCAGGTGTATTACACCTACAAAATATTTCAAATTAAAATTGAACTTAGGACAAGTAGGGATTTCACTACTTGTTTTAAGAGAATAAAGGAGAGAAATCTAGTGATTGATAAAAACTCACCTCTTCCGATTTATTATCAAATCGAAGAACAAATAAAAAAACAAATAGAAAATGGTGAGTTACAGCAAAATGATGCTCTTCCTTCTGAACGTGAGTTTGCTGAACGTTTCCAAATTAGCCGAATGACTGTACGTCAAGCTATTAATAATTTAGTTAACGAAGGCTACTTATATCGTCAAAAGGGTCGTGGTACCTTTGTATTAGGAAAGAAATTAGAACAGCAGCTCGTTGGTTTAACTAGCTTTACAGAAGACATGAAAGCGCGAGGAATGACTCCTAGTAGTAAATTATTGACATTCACTATTGTTCCATGTACTGATAAGATTGCGGAACAGCTTAAGATTTCTAAATACTCACCTATCTATGAAATTAAACGAATTCGCTTAGCTGACGAGATTCCAATGGCTTTAGAAACAGTCTATATGTCAGCAAATTTGGTTAAAGGTTTAACTGAAAGTATTGTTAATGAATCTCTGTATCAATATATTGAACAACATATCCATCTTAAAATTGGATATGCGACCCAAACTTTAGAGTCTTCCATATCTTCTGATCTTGAAATTGAACACTTAGGTGTTTCAAAGTTTGCACCTATTTTATTTATTCAACGAAATACGTATCTAGAAGATGGTACTCCTCTTGAAATTGTAAAGTCATCATATCGAGCTGACCGTTATAAATTCACTTTTACAATGACTAGATAATAAATATAAGGAGTTAGCTATGAGCAATCAATATATAGAGGAAATAAAAGCTTTACTTTATAAGGTAGAAAAACAAGAAAAAACGATTATAGAGGAAGCAGCAACCCAAATCGTAAATAGTATTAATTCACAAGGTATTATTCATTTATTTGGCTGTGGGCATTCACATATGTTAACAGAAGAACTATTTTATCGGTCTGGTGGTTTAGCTCCCATTCATCCTATCTTTATAGAGGAATTAATGCTTCATAAAGGTGCGTCTCGTTCTTCACAGTTAGAAAGAAAAAATAAGTATGCTCATACATTTATGAAAGAACAAGATATCCGTCCAGGAGATATATGTATCGTTGTCTCAACCTCTGGTATTAATCCAGTTCCTATTGATGTAGCACTTTTAGCAAAAGAAAAAGGGGCATATGCTATTGGTCTTACTTCCCCAATTTATGCAAAAAGCCGTCCTTCTCGTCATGAAAGTGGACATTATCTACATGACGTTGTGGATCTTGTTTTAGATAACCATATTCCAAAAGGTGATGTACTTCTAAATAAAAACGATATTAAATTTGGTTCAGGCTCTACTGTTATTGGCGCTATTATCCTTAATACTTTATTCTCTGAAGTAATTGAGAAAATGCTTCAAGCTGGACTAAACCCACCTATTTTTCAAAGTGGAAATATGGAAGGAGCAGATAACCATAATAAGCATTTAATTGCCCAATATAAAGAAAGAATTCCGTTTCTCTAATCTACAAATATTCTTTTTTATCCCTAATGACTCCTTTTATACTCTTGATTGTTGCACTATCTCACTCATTAATGTACCAGTTCGGATTATCTTTAAGAAAAAAGGCACTGCGAGTGAGCGGTGCCTTTTTTCTTAATTATCTTCTACTAAAATCTCTCTATAATCTACTTCTTCTTTCGCTTCAATCATTACTTCATACTGACGAACACGAATTTCGAACAATTTAATTGGATTATAATATTCTCCTGGGTTTTCTTTCATATCTTTTAGTGTTAAACGGTTATTTTCAAGTGATACCTCTGTTCCATCTTTAAACATTGTAAGCTCTTCAAATGGCTGTGAGAAGAATGTTTCTACGTCAAGCTTAAGTGAATTCTCAAGAGAATTAAATTGTGCAAAAAGACGATTTGTGACCATTTGAGCTGCTTCTTCATAATCTTGACTATCAACATTTTTCTTATATTGATTGTACATTGTTTTCTGAGAAGCTAAAGCACCAATCAATTTCCCAGCGCGCTGGAACATAAGCTGTGCAAATTTAGATTGAAGGAAAATATTTTGTTCTTCAATTGGCATTCTTACCGTTAATCGTCTAATATCACGACGCCAGTCATCTAAAATCTTAAAGTCTCCTTTAAGCTCTACTTTTTCTCTGGCAAAGCGATTATTAAATTCTACGGCAAGATCGTCAAAGCTTTCTTGACTTTGGACAAGCTCTTCGCGTGAAAGAGAAAGCCATTGTTGAAGAGCATGCTGAAGGTCTGTTAATACTTTTGTCCATTGAACTTCAATTACTTTATTCATTTTATCATTTACTTCTTTATGGATATTGGCAAAATCACTATCCTCTGTAATAATCTCTGTACATTCTCGAAGTAAATTTGGGAGACTATTTTCAAAGTTGTCTTTGATTTCATCTTTTAACTTGGCATATGTCTCTGTAACATATCGAGATTTTTTCTTCTCTAGCTCACGTAAAAATTCGATATCACTTCCAAGCTTTTCAATCTTTTGTTCTTCTGTATTGATAAGATCTTGTAAATAAAGCTCTTCTTCAACACGTCTTTTTCCAAGGTCATGGAGCGTGATTCGCATGAAAGAGAGCAGCTTATGAATGCGACGCTTCTCAGTTCCATCAATAATTTCAAAGAAATTCGCTTGAATAAATGATGTTAAGTTTTCATCTCCACCTACACTAATTAAAGCATCTTGGAAATCCATACGTAATCGGCTTTCAATATCGCCATGTGCATCCATTCCTTTAATAAGGAAATGAACAGGCATGGATTGTTCAAGCTTTCTTAATTCTTCACGTTCGTCTTCACCAAACGTGTATGTTGGATGAACAATAAAAAGCAATGAATCTCCTAGTGGTGCCCATTTATCAAGAGATTGTCTTAATTTCTTTTCTCGGTAAGCACTAGAGCCATCAACAACCATCCATGTTCTTTCATCTTCTTCTCTTGAGAAAGTATGAAGTGTTTTAACAGTTGTTTCTTCATCATTTTCTGGATCAATCATAAGAAGATGATGAACGTTCTTATTTAAAAGACTCGCAACTGACGGATCTAGTTCAATATTGCGCTGTTCTGCCCACGACATCATCGACTCTACGATGTTGAAGCTATACGATAGCCCATCAATATCGCTGTCTGAGTTAAATAAAGTGCTTTCTGCTTTTTGAACAGATTCCTCCATAATAGTCGATGGGAACTGCTCATTCCATGTCCAAATGGCTGCAGCTGGGAACAATGATTTAGCATCTCTTGTTACTTTCAACCAATTTTCCAATGTTGTTGGAATGAAATCATGAAGAAGTTGTAAATCGTATGATCCACTAATTAAATATAAATAAGATTCTTCATATAGAGACGAGATTTCTTGCCAATACTCATAAAGACCAATATCAACATTAAGGAAAATGTCATTGATTGTTTTGATCCATTCTAGATAAGTCTCTTCGTTTTTATAGCTTTCCCATAATGCAGACACAAGCTTTTTAAAGTGCATCTGATCTGTTTTATAAAATGTGATAAGCACTTGGTAGAAATAATCAGGTGAGAAGATTGTTGTATATTGATTTTTGGCATATTTAATAACCGTTGCAAACCAAAAAAGATCTTCAGTTCGAAGAGATTCACTAACCGCAAGCTCTGTTGCGCTTTCCCAATCTTCTTGGCGTTCATAAAACTTACGCGCTAGTTCTGTTATTCCTGGATAAGCTGGGTTCACTTTAACAGCTTCTTTAATCACTTCATATGCTCTTTCAATATTATCCTGATCAATATAAAGAGAAAAAAGCTGTAAGGAAACTTCAGCTGTTAAAATAGGATCATCTACTTTCAAAGAAAGATAAATTTCCTCAGCATCTGATAGTCTGCCTGTCTTGTAGTAGGTGTCTCCAATATTCTTTTTCGCCCATGGTTCGAGTTCGCTATTAATGTTCTCCCATTTAAAAATAGCCGTTTCGAAATCTTGACTATGATAATAAACTTCTCCTTGAGCAAAGCGAATATCCGATAAATCGTAGGATTCCTTCTCCTGTTCTGCAACTGTTGCTTCGCCAAGGACTTCTATGGGATGGCGATTTTCATTGTCATTTATAAAATGTTTGTAATATGTCTTTTGGATCAAGCGATCTTCTAGTGTCATATTCGTCTATCCTCCAAAATATATAAAAAGATGAGATTTATAGCTTTATAATACCCTGTGTTACGGTATCTTTTCTTTCATTGTAACAGAGTTTTATGAAAAGCAGGTTTCATTTCTTTGTCATTTTAACGATAAGAAAAGATACAAAAGAAGCTATTTTATGTTGAATCCTATTTTAGGGTTAAGGATTCAAATTGTCTACCCTTTATCGTTCGCTAGCAGAAAACCCTTCCGCATTATTATACGAAAGGGTTTTTTAAATTAGTCTTCGTCTTTCACATCAATGTCTTCAGGTAATGGCTCATTCATAAGATCTTCAACAAGCCTCTTATATTTCTCAAGCTGCTCTAAATGTGTGTTAAACTGCTCTTTATTAATGAGAAACTGCTCGCCATCATGAATCGCCCGAATCTGCTTATGATGGATGAGATTTTTAACTTGTGAAGCGGGAATTTCTAAAAATTCAGCTACTTCTTCTACTGTTAGGTACATTTTTTATCTCCCTCCTCTTTCGTTTATCTATTTTATGGGAAAACCATCTTCTACAAAGTAAAAGGTGGTGCAAAAGATATTTCTTATTTGAAAACGTCATTCGCAATGTTAATTACGTGACGAATTTTATCCCATTGCTGCTCTTCTGTCAAAATATTTCCCTCTTCTGTTGAAGCAAATCCACACTGAGGACTTAAGCAAATTTGATCAAGACCCACGTACTGTGCTGCTTCTTGTAAACGTCCCTTCACTTTTCCAGGATCCTCAAGCTCACCAAATTTAGATGTGATTAGTCCTAAAACAAGTTGTAAATCATCACGTTTTACGTGTTTTAATGGTTCAAACCCTCCTGAACGTGCATCATCGAATTCAAGGAAAAGTCCATCAACCTTCAATTCGCCGAAGATGTATTCTGAAGCATTATCATATCCACCGCTTGCTACATATGTTGATCTAAAGTTCCCACGGCAAATATGCATTGTAATAACCATGTCTTCCGGTTTATTCTCAATTGACTCATTAATAGCTCTTGTAAACAGTTTAGCAAACTCTTTTGGTTCATAGCCACGCTGCGCGATTTGCTCTTGCCCTTGTTCAGAGAAGAAAGCAGCCCATGCTGTATCATCCAGCTGTAGATAGCGGCACCCTGCATCATAAAAAGCTTGAATTGCTTTTTGATATGCTTTGATTACATCATCAAAAAAGGCATTTTGATCACTATATACTTCTTCTGAGATATTCCCTCTAAAGAAAAGCATATTTGGACTTGGAATTGTAAACTTCGCAATATGATCACCAGCAAGGTTATGTAGGAGCTTATAATCCTCAAGCATTGGATGTCCATCAAAATCTACTTTATCAATAACTTTAATTCCATAAGCTTTTGTTTGAATTCCATTGAATTGAATACCTTGCTCTGTCTCATAAAGTTCAACACCTACAAGCTCAGATAGGAAGTCAAAGTGCCACCATGTACGTCTAAATTCTCCTTCTGTTACCGCCTGTAACCCAACTTCTTTTTGTTTTTGAACAAGACGTGTAATTTCCTCATCCTCGATAGCTCTCAGTTGTGCTGCTGTAATTTCACCATTTTGTTTCTGTAAACGAGCTTCTTTCAATCGTTTCGGACGTAAGAAACTTCCAACATGATCTGCTTTAAATGGTCCTTTAACTGTTGTTGTTGTCAAATGAGTGCATCCCCTTTTTTAAAATATTGTTTCTATTGTAACGAAAAGGAAGCTTAGACTACAGAATGTTTTTAATGATTTGTTTTTTCTAATTATTTTTAATGTAAAGTAAATATTTTCACATAAAAAATAGCGGAGAATCATCTCCGCTATTTTTGCTATTAGAAGCTTTTTGCTAGTTCTTTTGCACGAGCAATACCGTCTGCTTTAATTTGTTCTGCTTTATTTGGCTCTGCATTATGTCCTTCAATAAATAAACCGTCAAATGATGGAACGCCAAAGAAGTTCATCATAATGCCAATATAACGATGACCCATTTCTAAGTCTGCTGCAGGACCTTCTGAATAGTAGCCGCCTCGCGCTTGGATATGAAGGGCTTTTTTGTCTGTTAGTAATCCAACAGGACCTTGTTCTGTATATTTGAATGATTTCCCTGCAACAGCTACAGAATCTAAGTATGCTTTCATCACTGGTGGGAACGAGAAGTTCCATAGTGGTGTAACAAATACATATTTATCAGCTGAAATGAACTGTTCGTTTAGCTCTGCAAGACGAGCTACTTTACTTTGTTCTTCTTTAGAAAGTTGATCAAATTCACTTCCTGATTGAAGTTTGCCCCATCCACTGAAAATGTCAGCATCAATGTGTGGAATGTTTTCTTTATACAAATCAATATGAACAATTTCATCACTTGGGTTTTGCTCTTTATAAGCCGTCACAAATGCTTGACCTGCCGCCATGCTGTAAGACGTTTTTTCATCATGTGGATGTGCTGTAATATACAATACTTTTGCCATAATTTTTCGCTCCTTTTTCATTCAATCCTTTTATATAATGACCATGATAATGGCTATTTATGCACAGTATAAGCTGTTATTATAGATATCTATTTTAGTGAGCCCTGTGATTTATTAGTATCATTATATGCTCTAAATATCTTTAAGTCAATTATTTTTAATTCAAGATATTTTATTTAAAGATATATTCATAAGAAACTTACCCTTTATTGCAGGTTATACAAGAAAATATACTTTTTTAAAATAAGCTTTGCAATTGGCTCCTCCATTACCTTTCTTTATTCATTAAGCAAACTGTTCTGCTATACAAGTAAAGTTGATTACTACGTTTTTTAACATCCATTGCCAAAAGAACGTGGTGATCGCTTTTTTTACAGCTCTTGGGAGAAAACTAAACCATTCCATTGAAATACAAGTGAGAATGCTTAAAAAAGAGAACTATCTTGTCATAGTTCTCTTTTTCTTTCTATTTAGCTTTTAAATACATCTACGAAAGAGATATGATGACCTTCAACTTCTCGAATTTTAAACGTATATCCTTCACATTGAATTTCGGCACCCTTTTCAGCTTCAAAATTTTGTGTAAGGAACCATCCTCCAATTGTATCAACTTCATCGTATTCTAAGTTTAGATTCAATAAATTGTTTACATCACTAATTAGAACCTTGGAATTTAAGATATAGTGATCATCCGCTATTTTTCGTACTTCAGGTACTTCTTCTTCATCAAATTCATCTCTAATTTCCCCAACGATTTCTTCGACAATATCTTCAATTGTTACTAACCCCGAAGTACCGCCATATTCATCAATAAGGATAGCCATATGCATACGTTCTTTCTGCATCTTAATCATTAATTCATGAATAGGAATTGTCTCAATAACTTGAATAACGGGATTAATAAAATCGCTAAGATTTGCTTTTTCATTATCTTCCCATAGTGTAGACGTTAATACTTCTTTAATGTTAATAACCCCTACAATATTGTCTTTATCTCCATCTACAATCGGATAACGAGTGAATTTTTCTACTTTTAAAGTCTCAATTGTTTCATTGAAAGAATCATCAATCGATAATGTAACCATCTCTGTTCTAGGCACCATGATTTCTTTAGCAATTCTCTCATCAAATTCAAAAATATTATTTACATATTTCAATTCGTTTTTATTAATTTCGCCACTTTTATAGCTTTCTGAAAGCAGTAAGCGCAGTTCTTCTTCAGAGTGAGCCATTTCATGTTCAGAAGCTGGTTTTAAACCAAACAATCCAACAATCACTCGTGCTGAGCCATTTAGTAGCCAAATAAATGGGAACATGATGCGGTAGAACAAGATAATTGGTTTTGCAAGAGTTAACGTAATCAACTCCGCTTTTTGAATTGCGACTGTCTTAGGAGCTAGTTCTCCAATAACAACGTGGAGATAGGTCATAAGAGCAAAAGCAATACCAAAAGATAAAATGGTGGTTGTAGCTTCATTAAGATTTAATGCTTCAAATAAAGGATGTAATACACGTTCAATGGTTGGTTCTCCTAACCAACCTAGTCCCATTGCTGTAACAGTAATTCCTAACTGACAGGCTGAAAGGTATTCATCAAGGTGAGTCGTAACTTTCTTAGCCGCAATGGCTCCCCTTTTCCCTTCAGCAACAAGCTGATCAATTTTCGACGTCCTGACTTTAACGATTGCAAATTCTGTTGCTACGAAAAATGCTGTAAGTCCAATTAAAATAGCAACGAGTATAAAATTAACAGTAATGTTATCCAAATTAAAACCTTACGAATGTAAGGTTTACACCTCCTAAATAATTGTTATTCTTCTTCTTGACCTTGGAAAAAAATCATTACAAATTTCGCCAATTCAAAAACCGCCATTAATGTTGCAGCAACATATGTAAGAGCTGCTGCATTCAATACTTTCTTTACTCCACGTTCTTCATCACTATAAAGAATTCCTTGACTTAACATTAAGTTTCTTGCTCTTTTACTCGCATCAAATTCGACGGGCAATGTAATCAATTGAAATGCTACTGCAGCAGAGAAGAATAAAATCCCTACTCCAATTAACGAAAGCTGCTGTAAAAGCATTCCTCCTAAAAACATAAATGGAGTGATACCTGAAGCTAAGTTTGCTAACGGAAAAATCTTGTGTCTTACTACAAGAGCCTTGTATGACTCTGATGTTGAATAGCGTGCCCTACTTCGTGAGAAGCTACAGAAACAGACGCAATAGAACATCCGTAATATACTTCTTCTGATAATCTGGTTACTCGATTCATTGGATCATAATGATCAGATAGCCTTCCAGCCACAACTTCTATCGAAACAGCCTGTAATCCATTATCATCTAAAATTTTACGTGCTACTTCTGCACCTGACATTCTTGTCTTAGTCGATACTTCAGCCCATTTATTAAAATTACCTTTTACTCTAAATTGAGCCCAAATCGAGATGCCCAATGCAATAAAAATAAAAATATCCATAGGATGGAAAAGCATTTAAATGTATCCCCTCTATCTTTTAATGTAGCAATAACAAGAGTGATTGAATTAAAGAAAAACTTTCTTTAGATAACCCTTTTTTTAACAAGTCTCGAGCATCTTTATCACCTTTTTGATCTAACACTTGATTTAGTTCTTTTTCTAAACCTTTCATTTTCAATCTCAGTTCTAATATATCGATTTCCTCTGCTTCTTTCTCTTGAAGAGATTTTTTTATCTCTTCTAAAGACTGATTTCTCTTTTTACATTTTTCAATGTATTCGATTTTCTCAATACATGAGCGATCATAGAAACGATAATTAGAAGTAGAACGTTCCGCTTCTAACAAACCCATATTTGTATAATAGTCAATGGTTCTCTTTGTGAGCCCTGTTAGCTTAGCAAGTTCACCGATTTTTAGTTTCTCAGCCCCAATTGAGACACCCCCTAAACTGTCACGTGATGGTTTGATATCCATCATATGATTTAATCTTTTCTTTAACAACCGTTTTCATCATACGTTCACAAATGTTTCATAAAGAAGAAGCCTATCAAAAAAAGGTCCAGATTCTTTGTGAACCAAGCAATCTGCACCATCTTCATTTTTTGAACTTTTATATTATGTACATGAAAAGGGAATTGTGTGTATATTTAAAAATAAACAACTAGATCTAGGAATGATTCTCTTTTTTCACTCTCTAAATTCATTTAACCTTTCGTAAGTTTCAAGCAGAAAATCATAAAATAAAGATTCAGTTGGCAGTAGTTTGCGTTGTGTTGGGTAGATTACTCCGACTGTTCTCGTAAGATTCGCATCTGATATGGGAATCATAACGGTAGACCGAGGTGTATTATCTATCAGTGTCATCTCTGGCATTAATGCTACACCTAGCCCTGCAGAGACTAATCCTTTTAATGCATCAATATCTTTCCCTTCAAATGCAATTTGTGGTGAAAACCCTGCATCATTACATCCTTCAACAACTTGTTTACGAAATATAAACTCTTCAGGAAGGACACAGAACGGATCATCTTTTAACTCTCTTAATCTAATTGATTTTCGATCAGATAATGGATGACGAATAGGAATGAGTGCAACTATATTTTCTGTGAATAAAGTAGCCCCTTTAATTTTCTTCTCTTTTTCCTGGTCAGGCATTGGTGCAATCATGGCCAAATTAAATTCACCAGTTATAACACCATCTATTAGATCATAATAAAGGGCATTGCTCATTTGAAATTTAGCTTCTGGGTACCGAGTGCGAAAAGAAGAAATGATCGATGGTAATGTATGAGCAGCCATACTAATCGGAAACGCAATCCGAACGATTCCTCTTTCAGGATTTAAATGTTCTTCTACTTCTCTCTTTGCATCCTCCATCATATTCCACACTTGTTTCATCCGTTCAAAAAAGATTCTACCTAAAGGAGTTAATTTCACCCTTCTTCCCTCACGTATAAAAAGTTTGACACCTAATTCATTTTCTAAATTAAAAATTTGTCTGCTAACAGAGGATTGAGCAACATGTAAGACATCTGCTGCTTCTGTTACATGTTCCCTCTTTGCAACCTCTAGGAAATATTGAATTTGCCTTGTCTCCATTTTTAGTCACTCCATCTTAATGCGTTTAACGCATTGATTTCATCGGAAATTAGTATTGAAACTATTAATTATAAAATTATAGAATGAAAACACATTTAAGAAAAGGAATTTTCCCAATTTTAAAATATTTAGGGGTTGAACATTTATGAAAGTAATGGAAACAGGAGAAGAGAATCAAACAAGGATTGTGAAAGACTTTGTGAATCGTTTATTCAACAGTGTACAAATACAAAATCCAAATGAATGGGAGTTTCAACAGGCTGTTAAAGAAGTACTTGATTCTTTAATACCTGTTTTGGAGAAAAATCCACTATATATTAACCAAGCCGTACTAGAAAGAATGATTGAACCTGAGCGAATGATTACTTTTAGAGTTCCATGGGTGGATGATAAAGGGAACGTAAAAGTAAATCGTGGATATCGCGTTCAATTTAGTAGTGCTATTGGGCCTTATAAAGGCGGGCTAAGATTTCACCCTTCTGTTAATGCAAGCATTATAAAATTCCTCGGCTTTGAACAAATCTTCAAAAACTCATTAACAGGCCAGCCAATAGGCGGTGGAAAAGGCGGTTCTGACTTTGATCCAAAAGGTAAATCTGATCTAGAGATTATGCGCTTTTGTCAGAGCTTTATGACAGAACTTAGTAGACATATTGGTCCAGATGTTGATGTTCCCGCTGGAGATATAGGAGTAGGAGCTAAAGAGATTGGTTATATGTTCGGACAGTATAAAAAAATAAAAGGGGCTTATGAAGCAGGTGTCCTAACTGGAAAAGGTATTGGTTATGGGGGAAGCTTAGGCCGAAAAGAAGCAACAGGATATGGGACAGTATATTTTGTAGAGGAAATGCTTAAAGATCAGGGATTAGGTTTTAAAGACAGTACAGTTGTTGTATCTGGCTCAGGAAATGTTTCCATTTATGCAATGGAAAAGGCAATACAGTTTGGCGCAAAAGTAGTAGCATGCAGTGATTCAAGCGGATATATTTACGATCAAAATGGAATTAATTTAGATACTGTTAAACAATTAAAAGAAGTAAAAAATGCAAGAATCTCTGAATATATTAAAGAACATCAGGATGCTATATATCAGGAAGGATGTTCAGGTATTTGGACAATTCCATGTGATATTGCATTACCATGTGCAACACAAAATGAGTTAAGTCAAGATGCAGCAAAGATATTAGTTGCAAATGGGGTTAAGGCCGTTGGCGAAGGTGCAAACATGCCTTCTGCCCAAGAAGCCGTCAATACTTTTATCGCTCATAACGTTTTATTTGCTCCTGCTAAAGCAGCAAATGCAGGCGGGGTTGCAGTCTCTGCGCTAGAAATGGCACAAAATAGTTCGAGACTAGCTTGGACCCAAGAAGAAGTAGATATGAAATTACAAGGCATCATGAGAGATATTTACAGCAAGAGTATGAAAGCCTCAAAAGATTATGATGCACCAGGAAACCTTGTTGTTGGTGCTAATATTGCAGGATTTTTAAAAGTTGCTGATGCAATGCTTGACCAAGGTGTTATATAAAAGATAAGACCCACGTATGATTATAAGTAGAAAAAAATAAAGTACTATACAATAACGGTCACTAATTGGTGAGCGTTATTGTAAGTAAAAAGATTGTTGAAGTATATATTGAATGCAAAAGAAAGATTTATTTTTTAAATGAAGTGCTAGATGGATAATTCAATGGAAAGTTAATATGTTTTTTGTATAAGAGAGACTTTCCTTTAGAAATTGATAGGTATAAGAGAATAAGATTATAAAGACATCGTATTTTCGGACATTGCTCAAATCAAGATTCCTATATTAATGACCTAATATATCACCTACACCAAAGCAATAGAATAAGCTACTGAAGAAGGTCTTCACAGATGAGATAAGGTTCATAAAAATATCTTTCAACACCCTCAGAAAGGCATGTATATCTCCCCTCAAACCTGAATAGTATGAAAACGGATTTGATTTTCCGTATGAGGGGGAGTAAGGATGACTAATGGATTTGTAGAGAAATCTTTAGATGAAATTCGTTTTTGGTCAAGAATTATGAAAGAACATTCTTTATTTCTTAGATTAGGTTTTAGAGCAGAAGATACTCAATTAATTCAAGAAGCAAACCAATTTTATCATCTATTTGAACAAATAGAACAAAGAGCACATTCATTTACGAATCAAATAGATCCTACACACATGAAAAGGTTCAATTCAGAAGTTCAACAAGCAGCAACAGGAATATTTGCTTTTAAAAGAAAAGTCTTAGGTTTAATTTTAAACTGTCAAATGCCAGGCGCAAACAACTTTCCTCTTTTAGTTGATCATATTAGCAGAGAAGCTAACTATTTTAGAAAACGATTAATTGAGCTAAATGAGGGAAAATTAAAGCCTCTTGCTGATGCTATTATTAAGGAAAACGTATTCTTTCTAAGAATTATGGCTGATCATGCCAAATTTATAGGCCATCTCCTTGATCCCTCAGAAAGAAAGTTGGTAGATATGGCCAGAAATTTCAGTAATGACTTTGATCAATTAGTTTTTCAAGCCAAAGATTTAGAATCTATGAAGCCACAGTCCCAAACTGTTCCTCTTCTTGATCAATTTCTTGATGAAAACCGAGTTTCCGTAACCTCTCTTCGGGATTTCAAAAAGACTGCGAGAGAGCTCATTGAAGAATGTAGAATTAAAAGTATTATTCATCCACTTCTGGCAGATCATACTTTTCGCGAAGCTGAAAGGTTTCTACATATTATTGATATGTTTGAAGCAAAATTAAAAAATCAAAATAGTTGAAGTTCTCTATTAGAGTAGTCAAAATCCAATATAGAACTTTATTCGTGTTTCGAATAACAAAATACTGTTCCTTCTTAATATCCTTTATGTTCTTACCAATTTGTTTTAAGTTATACTTATCATTCTTAATTAAAAAGGCACTTTTTCCTTAATAAGGAGAAAGTGCCTTTTTATTTTTGTTACTATTACATATCTAACTCTTAAAAACTAACTATAAAAGAAATTAAATATGTAATCCTTCTCTAATCGATTTCAACGTAACTTCATTTGACCATTCAGGACGGTCAGGGTAAGCAAATACAGCATTTGTTACAATTCCATCGAATTTCATTTCTCTTAGTTTTCGATATAATGCCTCAAAATTAATTTCTCCTTCACCAGGATTTAAGTGCTGGTGAATTGTTACCTTTGCATCTGGTGGATTGACGATATAGCGTAATCCAAATGCTGCTTTATGATTCAGCGTATCAGCAATCAGAACATGTGCAAGCAAGTCACCTGCTTCCTCAAGATGTTGCTCAACATCACCAATACCATCATCATAAAAGAAAGCATGAGGAACAGAATAAACAAGCTTAATCCAGTCTTTATCTAAAGCTCGAATCATACGAATAGCTTCTGTATTTAACTCAATAAAGTCATTCGGATGAGACTGAAGATTTAAGTTAATTCCTTCTCTTTCAAAAATAGGCATAAGTTCTTCCATTGACTTTACAAAAGCAGCTTCACTTTCAACAGGACGACTTATATCCCCACTAAATTCACTATTCATTAGATCTACACCTAATTCAGATGTGATTTCGATGCATCTCTTCCAGTTTCGAACTGCGGCTTGTCGTTCTTCCTCATTTGGAGAAGACCACTGTTGAACAGGTAGAACAGATGAGATTTTAACCCCTGCATCACTGCAATAACGTTTTAAGTCTTTGATTAACGCCTTGTCTACTTTTGGATACTCATAAAACCAAATAAAATCTTTACGTGGAGATAATTCTACATATTCATATCCTAATCTTGCAACCGTATCAATTGTATCTTTTAAGTTTGTATTATCACGATAATGTGATGGATCATAAGCTAAACGCAATGTAAATTTCCCCTTTCCCTTATAAGCTCAAAGCATACTCATATACACTATGGCTTTATTCATTTTTTTTATTATCAAACTATTTTGCTATAAACGCTTATTTATTCTAAATATAGTAGCAGTTGTGTTTCCTACTATTAGATTTTTTCTACAACAACTAAATTTTTATTATAAAATTCAGGGCGTTCTTCTAAAGAAATCGGCACAATATTTCCTGACTCTTTCGCTTCTAAACAAGCATCTGAAGTAACAGCAGCAACGTAACCGTCCCAAGCTGTTGGTCCATTTACTTCTCCTTTAAGCGTTGAATTAATCCAATCTTGAAGTTCTGTATCGTAAGAATCAATGAAACGGTCTTTCCAATCCACTAAAATTTCTGTAGATAATTTTGCTTCACTGCGTAAAACGACACTTGAAGGTTCAGGTAAATTTGCGATGCCTGTTTCCCCTACGACTTGACATTGAATATCATATCCGTACTGGCAGTTCACAAAAATCTCAGCATTAATTCGGATACCTTGTTTTGTTTCTAATAAAACGATGAGTGGATCTTGCAAGTGTTCTAATGCATTACTTGTTTTTCTAGGTGCAACGATTTGAACAGATACATAATCATCATTTAGTAACCAACGCAATACATCAATTTCATGAATAAATGTATCAACGATTGCCATATCTTCTGTATATGTGTCAGGAACTGTAGGGTTTCTATGTGCGCAGTGAACAATTAATGGTTCACCAATTTTTCCACTTTCAATTACATTTTTCAATGCGCGATATCCTGTATCGTAACGACGCATATAGCCAACTTGTACTAATGATTTACCTGTAGCAATCTCTGCTTCCACAATTTTTTTACAACCTTCAGCAGTAATAGCAAGAGGTTTTTCACAAAATACTGGTTTTCCAACTTCAACAGCTGCTAATACGAACTCTTCATGAGTAGGTCCCCAAGAAGTAACAACAACTGCATCAACTTCTTCTGCCTTAATTAATTCATGACCATCATCATAAATTTTCGCATCCAGGTTTTGAGTTTCTACAATTGCTTTTGCTTGTTCTTTGTTAACGTCAGTAACAGCAACGATTTCCCCACCAGATAATTTGTTTGTAATTCTTCGAATATGATCCTGTCCAATTGCTCCTGTGCCAATAACCCCTATTTTTAAAACCATCCTATATGGCCTCCTTTAGTTTCATAACTATTTGATAAACTTTTCAAAAAATCCCCTCTTAGTTCTCAAAAGCTCCAAAAACGGAGCTTTTAAGCCTAAAGTTGTTACGAAATTGAATTCTCTATCCTATAAAGAAAACGATTCTTTTCCTTCATAACTGTAATGTTTTGAGACAGCTTTAATCGTTGTATCTTTTGCTGTCTTAATTGCTTGTTCAGCATCTAATTTGTAATATTCTGGGCGGAATAATTCCACAGATACTGCATCATCATAGCCCTTCTCTTTTAAGATTGAAAAGATGCCATCTAAATCAATAGCCCCTAGTCCAGGCCAAACTCTATCTTCGTCTGTTAAGAAACCAATAGGGAAATCTTCTGTATCATCAATGTGGACGATAAAGATTTTATTAATATCTGCTTTTCTAAATTCTTCTAAGTTTGATCCCATTGCATGGAAGTGGAAGCAATCAAACACTAATCCTACGTTGTCACGATCAACTGTTTGCACAATATCATAAGCTTGCTCAAATGTATTTACTGTGCATTGAGGATGCCCTACGAATTCAACTGCTATTTTAACGCCAAATGGCTCAGCCATTTTTGATAGTTCATTTAACACTTTTACACAACTATTTTTAATTTCGTTTTTTAAGATTTTTTGTTCTGTTACTAATGGAACAGCTACAATATACTGAGCACCAATCTTTTGAGCTGTTTCGAGCATACCTTTAAATTCCTCAATAATTCCCTTATACTCTTCTTCTGTTCGATTATTGAAAAATACTAAAGCATTAAGAGCTAATGGTTTAATATGGTTTGTCTTAAAAAAGGTTGCTAAATCATCGATTGAATGGTTCTCCAAGTATTCTGGTAATTTATCCATTGTGCGAATTTCAATATAATCGTATCCATGCTTATTGCAGTACTCTAAGTCTTTCATAAGGTTAGAATTTTCTAATGTTGTTGCTTCGTTAAAACATAATTTCATATTAATCCTCTCCATTTCTTATCCAATTGTTTTATTGTTATTTAAGACTTTAGAACTTCCACTGCTATAGCTACGGAAGCTTTGTTCTAACTCTTCAAGTGTAAGCCCTTTCGTTTCCGGCAAACATTTTGCAACAAACGTTATGGCTCCTATTCCTAAAACTACAAAAACAAAGAATGTTGAAGATAAACCAATACTGTCTAGTAATACTGGGAATGTTAATCCGACAAGGAAGTTAACTCCCCACAAACAAAATACAGTAACGCCCATCCCTAATCCCCTTAACCTTAAAGGGAATATTTCTGAAAGCATAAGCCATGTTACAGGAGAGATGGCTCCTTGCTGGAACGCAAGAAACGTAATTGTTAATGCCAAAACAATATATGGAAGAATCTCTGACCCCTCAAGTGTAATAGAGAATATTGCAATAAGTAACAATGTTACTGTTGTACCAGCTAGACCAGTTATAAGCATCGGCCGGCGTCCTGCTTTGCCAAGTAACCAAATCCCTACAACTGTAGCTACAACAGATACAATTCCATTTCCGATGTTCCCAATAAGAGCTGCCTCGGTTTGAAAACCCGCATCTTGCAAAATTTTAGTCCCATAATACATAATCGAGTTCACTCCTGTGATTTGCTGTACAACAGCAATCCCAATTCCAAGAAAAACTACTCGGCGCACCCATGGCACTGTTAAATCTTTAAACGTTGCTTTATCCATTTTTGATTCTTGAACGTAAGCGTTCTCAATTTCTTGTAACTCAGAATTTGCTCGTTCCTTTTCCCGTATTTTCTGAAGAACGTGCAAAGCATCTTCTTTTTTTCCTTTTGATACGAGCCAGCGTGGACTCTCAGGTACTCTAAACATACCGAAGAATAGAAGAAGAGCCGGAATTGTAGCAATAGGTAACATATAGCGCCAAACGTGTGGATGCTCTCCTAGCACATTTCCGATAACCGCATTAAAAGTAAAAGCTAAAAGTTGTCCTGTCACAATCATCAATTCATTTTGAGTAACCATTTTCCCGCGGCTTTCAGCAGGAGACATCTCAGCTAAATATGTTGGTACTGTTACAGATGCTCCCCCTACAGCAAGTCCTAGCAAGAAACGAAAAATAACTATAATTATAGCGTTCGGAGATAAAGCACACCCAATTGTAGAGACAAAAAATAATACTGCTAAATATAAAATCGTTTTACGACGTCCATTATAGTCCGATAATCTACCACCAAATACAGCTCCAAATGCGGCTCCAAAGAGGAGAGCACTTGTTACAAGACCTTGTGTAAAAGAGTTAAGGTTTAACTGATCAGCTCTCGACATGTATGGTAATGCTCCATTGATAACCCCTGTATCATATCCAAAAAGGAGTCCACCAAATGTAGAGATCAGGATAATTGTGCGCAAAAATGAATGTTGCTTTCCTTGTTTATCCATGATAATTCTCCTTAAGTATTTAAGTTACCTTGATCAACTTAGCTTGTAATAAAACTTCTGCGTTTTATCACCATCCAACAAATGAAATCGATTTCAAATTTCAGTCTTTTTATCCTCACTTTCAATCGTTTTTTACGGTGTGTGAGATTAGTGATGGATAACAAACAATCTAAAAGCGCTTTCAATTTCTATAAAAGTTTAGAATTATGTGCGCCTTTTTCATGCTTATTTCATTACCTAAACCATCTCTCATTTCCACTTTTTTATCTCCTTTGTATAATTATTGCTGTTATAAACTCATTCTATTAAACTGTGAATAAAAGGTCATTAAAAAAAATTGCTCACTTCTTTAGAAAAATTGCTATTCTTTTTAACAATATTGCTTTTTTCTTCTTTATTTAATAATATTGCTAATAATAAGGAGGAATTCATATGGGAGAAAAAGGGGTTTTAGCAAATTCGAAAGCGTTTTTTCATACACCAAGCAAATTTGCTAAGAAAGCGCTTTATCATATTACAAATGCAGGTTCTTATTATTGTTCAGATGCTTATGAAACGAAAAGAAATACATTTGGTGAGCATTTATTCCTGTATGTAAAAAAAGGAAAAATGAAAGTTCACTACAAAAACCAAGAATTCCTAGCAACAGAGAATATGTTTATCTTTCTTGACTGTCAGAAACCTCACTTGTATGCAGCACTAGAAGATACAGAGTTTGAATTTCTTCACTTTACGGGAAACTCAAGTGAAGACTATTTTGAACTGCTTTTTAATCGAAACGGATGTGTGTATTCACTTGATAACAACTGGAATATAAAAAGTTGTATGAATCACATTCTCACAATGATGGAAAAAAACAAAGTAGATGAACATGCAGCTTCAATTATTGTCCAAAAGATTCTGTGTGAATTAAATGAAATCTCTAACCAGGCAACGCAATCTGTAGAAGAAATTGTGCAAAAAGCTATTCTTTACATTGAAAATCATTATAGTGAAGATATCAATTTAGACGATATAGCAAAACACGTTCAATTAAGCCCTTATCATTTTTCTAGAGTCTTCAAAAAACATATGAATGCTTCCCCCTATCAATACTTAATTAACTACCGAATTAATAATGCAAAAAACTTACTATATAATACGAATTTATCCGTCAAGGAAATAGCGTTCACCTGCGGTTTTAATAGTGTCTCTTATTTTGTCACAACATTCAAAAAACACAGCGACTTATCGCCAAGAAGATTTAGAGAGCTTCAGTTTTAAATAGAAAATGAAATGATTCTGTAGAGAAGGCATACGCTCTCTGTTTCTGAATAAATTATTGCCTTCTCTCTTTCTGTTTCTTTAAACATTTATATAAAGCCTTTCTACTATATGGACTTTAACATTTGTTCGAGAAGACACTTAAGAACCCTACTCATCTCGATAAGAAACTCCATTAATTATTCTCTTTCTACTAAATGTCGTAGTGAATAATATATATTTTCCTTTAGTCGGGTAAGTTAGGGG
>NZ_JALAMS010000029.1:0-4362 GCF_026790145.1 Priestia endophytica
ACTAACAGAAAATGGGTTTATCGATAATGGACAGGATGCTACCTTGATGAAAGACCCTTCGTGGCGTCAAAAATTAGCACAAGGTCATGTCAATGGTTTAGCAAAGGCTTTTAATCTGAAGCCCAAACCTAATGATCCTGGAACGATTTACAAGATCATAGTTGGATCTTTCAAGTCAAAGGAAAATGCAGAGGAACGCGTAGATGTCCTACATTCAAAAGGCATTGAATCTTTCATTATGACCGTGAATATTTCTGGTGAAACATGGTATCGTGTTCAGGCTGGATCTTTCTCAAAGAGAGACAATGCAGAAAAGCGTTTGGAAGAGGTCAAGAATGCGGGGATTAATGATGCCTACATTGTCACTGAAGGCGTTGATTCTGGTCAAAAGGATTTGTCTGGATACCCTATATTAGGTGGGACCTACCTGTCCCCAGCATCCATGGAGCAGTATGCAAAAACTGTAAATCCAGATGCGATTACGTTGGGAATTTATTATTTAACTTTTGGGGAATACTATGGTATTAGAGGGGATATTGCCTTTGCCCAAGCTATTCACGAAACGGACTTCTTTCGATTTACGGGAGTCGTACAACCCGAACAAAACAATTTCTGCGGATTAGGAACAACAGGACCTGATAATCCAGGGGCGAGTTTTGATACACCAAGAGATGGGGTACTTGCCCATTTTCAACATTTATTTGCCTATGCATCGACTGAACCATTACCAGATAAATATCCATTAATCGACCCTCGCTTTGATTTAGTACAGAGAGGATCCGCCCCGATATGGGTCGCATTAAACGGAAAATGGGCCGTTCCAGGTAACCATTATGGACAATCCATTCTAAATATATATGAAAGAATGATTAATAATACCATGCAAACACTAGGGGAAATCCTCCAAGAGATTAAAGCCTAGCCTCTACTCACCCTTTCTGTTTTCATTTCGTCCTCTATATTGGGAAAGAAGAGTTCTAATAACGTAGTTGTATTGTTGAGGATAAGGATACCTTATCTGGTTCTGGTGCGAGAAATCTAGCAAGTTTGGTCATACTGATACTATCAAACTAAAAAAGGAATGATGTTCAGTATGGAGAATCAAAGTTTATTCAAATGGAAGCATTATCAGCCTGAAATGATTTTATTAACAGTAAGGTGGTACCTACGGTACAACCTAAGTTTTCGTGATTTGGTCGAAATGATGGAGGAACGGGGTTTATCCATTGCCCATACCACCATCATGCGGTGGGTTCATCAATATGGGCCTGAGTTAGACAAGAGAATTCGTCGTTACCTTAAGAAAACAAACGATTCTTGGCGAGTGGATGAGACGTATATTAAAGTCAAAGGACAGTGGGTGTATCTGTATCGTGCGGTTGATTCAGAAGGAAACACCATTGATTTTTATCTAAGCCAAACAAGAGATCACAAGACTGCAAAGCGTTTTTTCAGGAAAGCTTTGCGGTCTCTTCATGTTTCAAAGCCTCGTGTCATAACCGTCGATAAAAACCCAGCTTACCCAATAGCCATTGAAGAATTGAAGAACGAAAAAGAAATGCCCTTAGGCATCCAAATAAGGCAAGTGAAATATCTCAATAACATAGTGGAACAAGATCATCGTGTTATTAAAAAGAGAGTTCGTTCGATGTTAGGATTGAAATCTTTTCGTACAGCTACTTGCATACTGAGTGGCATAATCACTCCCCTTTTTAAGAGTAATAGTATCAGTATATCCAAGATTCAGAGATTATTTACAGGTGGTTTGAAGTTACCCATATTATTATCTATGTGTCTCTAATTGTTACAACCATCGAGACTATTTAAAGGAGAATGGTCTTAGATGGAATGGATATGGCATGATAAAAGCCTAGGTGAAGAAATTAAATGAAGTATTTGGCTAAATAATAAAAATATTGTAAATATTAACTAAAGTGGTATATAATATATCCGTAATTACAAATATATACCAAAGGGGAACAGTTGCTATGAAAAAGATATTCATTAAAACCATGACAGTTTTGGCTTTGCTCGTATTTCTAGTAGGTGGAATGGCAACCGGTAAAAGTGAGGCAGCAAGTAACACAGCGAATCAAGATCTCATTATTATTAACAAGTATTATAATAAACTAGCGTATTATCATAATGGATACCTTGAAATGGTTGTACCTGTAGCGACGGGGAAAAAGTGGGATCAAACACCAATTGGGTTCTTTAAAGTGGTTAATAAGATTAAGAATCGACCATACTATACAGGGAACATTCCAGGTGGAGATCCTCGTAACCCATTAGGAAACCGTTGGTTAGGGATAAATGCCAATGGAACTTATGGTGATACATATGCTATTCATGGGAATAATAATGAAAGCAGTATTGGAAAATATGTAAGTCTAGGTTGCGTTAGAATGCATAATGCAGATGTTGAAAAGCTTTATGATAAAGTGCAAGTGGGGACACCGGTTAACATTACCTACTCTTATAGAAGTTTTAAGGCGTTAACAAAAGTCTACGGGTATGATTTTAAAGGGTATAACACGAAAAATTAATGCATTACGGGTCGCTCTTGAAGAGTGTACCCTTTTTTGTTGATGAAAGAGATATAGACCATGAAAAGTCCTTACTAAAAGAGGCTTGAATTTTGCATGTAGTGGAGGAATACCCGCGAAACAAAAGATAAATGTAAAATTCGAGCCTGTCATAACCTAGATATTAATTAATTTACATCGGTTATTTGTTTTTTTATAGGTTAACACCCCTCTTCTCCAATTCTTGAGAAAGAATGTATAGTCCTTCTCGGCTAAGTACGACTTTTCCATTTCCAAACACCATGTTATCTTCTGATATTTCTCCTGTAATCATACATGCTTTATGATACTGATATTTTTTTAAGATGATTTGATTCTCGTCTACAAAGATTTCTAAAGGATCACCCTTTTCAATAGCAAGGTTTTCTCTTAGCTCTTTTGGTAAGACTACACGACCTAATTGATCGACTTTCCTCACAATTCCTGTACTTTTCAATCCAACCACACCTCATTCCCTTTAATAATTTCATTATAACAAATATAAGAAAAATAATCATAATATAGAAAAATAGTAAAAAACATGGGGGAATATTTTAGGGTTTGACCCTACACAAGGGTACATAAGTGTATATATAATAGAATTATAGATAGAGAGAAGGAGGGAGTACGATGGCTCATAAAATCACTGTCACTGGTCATCCGACAAGCTCAATTCAAGACTATGGAAAATACCTTACTTTTGATATGGAGGAAAAGGGGAGTCCCAATGCCCCAAAAGGTATTCCATTTAAGAGTAATGCCATTACGTATACCGTGGTTCTTAGCTTAAAACAGTTTAATAAATTAAACATAGACCGAGAGGGATTTTCACAAAGGCGTTTTGTAGTTCAAGGAGAACCTTGTTTAGACATTCCTTTTGAACAATGTACAGGTGAGATAGGCGTTATTTGTATGCAAATACAAGAGATTGAAGCGAAAACAAAAGAGGAGAAAGGACGACCTCAAAAGAAGGGCTCAAGGGCCCAAAAGGCAGAAAATAACGAATCCAAAGAAGTAAAGAAAAATGAGGAGACTGAAAAGCAGGTTCTTGTTCCTAAAGGTACACGAGAATGGATGCCTTTGGAAGATATTAAAGTTCCAGAAGCTTTTCTCAAATTTACACCCGGAATGGCTAAACAAAAGACAGTAGAAGAAAGTATTGAGAAGAATGGAACGGTAGATAAACCCATTATTATTCATCCTGAAACGCATGAGCTTCTGGATAGTTATAGTCGTTATTATGTAGCGAAGAAAAAGAAGTTAGATCGTGTGCCTGTCCATTATTAAAACTTTCATTTTATAGTTAGTAACTATTTAAAAGAAAGCCCCCCTACTTATAAGTAGGGGGCTTTTCTTATCTTGCAAAAGGGGAACTATTATAACTAGCTGATTGTCTTAGAAGGTATTTATAGTATGGAGGAATAAAAGAAATTTTATCCTTCTTTTTGCATAATATTATGGTTAGATATATTTTTTGTATAGAAGAACGCCATTCTTCAGGCTTAACCTTATTTTCATTACCGGGTACCAATGATGAGAATACAACCTTTATTCTATGTTGAGTGGGGGTTTTGTCATTTTTATTAAATGAGTTATATAATTTAGAGAAAGATGATATTAAAGTGGTTGGAAGTTAAAAAAAGATACGATAGATAAAGTAGTGAATAACCATAAGAACATGATAATAATGAGGAAGATCTTTTTCATTATACGACTTTGAATGAACCTATAAACTAATATGAAAAAAACTGTGTAAATCCCAGTAATCGTAAGGAACGATAAAAACATATATAACAAC
>NZ_JALAMS010000030.1:0-52484 GCF_026790145.1 Priestia endophytica
ACTTGACAGGGGTCACTTCACAATGAATTTGCGCTTTTTTTCACTTCTTTGTATTTAGAGTATGATATATAAAAGGATGAAGTAAATGAACTTTAATCTTTCATAGTCACTCCTAACAAAGTGGCAAATTATATAGCCCCATATGTTGATCCTTTACATGATTTTAAATTAGATGATCAAAGGTAGAGGAACTAATCTCTCTCTTTTATTTCGGGAATAGAAACGATACATATTCTTACAAAAGCACAACACGTTTTAAAGAACCAGTTTGTCCAAAATTAAGTGAAGTTCATTCATCAATTAAAACGATTTCTCAAATCGAAGAGCTTTCTGAAGATTGAGGATTTGATTTTGAATATTTGAGAATCCTTCTATTTCAGGTACATGTTTCTCAGTTGGGTATTGATTGTTCTCTACAGCAAGAGCCATTGTTTCAAAAACATAAAGCAATTGAGCAAGGTCCTTATCTGGAAGAGTTCGTCTCTCATAATATTTGAAGCTAGATTCAAGATAATATCCTAATTGGTTTACTGAAAATATAACAGGCCATAGCGATTCTAATTTGTCCTTATTACTAAATAGTTCACCTAAAGCTGTATCATAGACTGTTAATAAATTAACTAAATTTGTTTGCATTCTGTCTCTTTCTCTGCACTCTTCCAAATGTAGACTTTGATTATTTTTTGAGAATAAACTCAATAAAAACTGTCCTTGGCTTCGAATTGTAGCAGCAGTAAAATGATTAAGCACACTAGAAGCTGATTTTCTTCCAACTAAAAATATGCCAATGAGCCCAATAATAATACCTACTATAATATCTGTGATTCTTACAGTAGCAAAGAAGGGAAAATCATATACTTTACTTGAGTATTCTGCCATAACCAAAGCTGATGGCGTAAAAAACATAGCAGCTATTCCATAATTTCGAACGATAAAAAGTTCTGTAAGAAACGTTAAACACAAAATAATAAAAGCAACCATGTATCCATTGTGTACAGATACAAGAATTACACTTGCTAATAGTACGCCAATAATGGTTCCAAAAGTTCGTTGAACAGCACGGTGGAACGTTGCTATAACTGTTGGTCCAGACATGACCGCAGCACAAGATAAAGGGACCCAGTATGATCGATCAAAACCGAACGAATAGGCAATAATAGCAGTAAGCATAAGGGTGATTCCAAATTTTATAGCAGAGAGAAACACGATGGAATTTTTATCAAAAGCATTTAGAAAAATGGTTTTGAGAGAAGGCTTTGAAATTCTTACTTCTTGTTGTATTTTATCAATAGGTTCATTTAGTATCCTGCTGGCATTATGAATTTTCACGGATAAGTTTTCTATTTCTTTATCCACTCCATGTAACTTTGAAATGTTAACTGTCTTTCTCTTTTTAGATCCAATAGCATGAGCTAAATTTCGGACAGATTGTGCTAATTCAGACGGTATTGTGAGATTTTTCTCCACGGATAAATCGAGAGCCTCTAAAAATATTCGGTTAGCCTGTTCATTTAATAGAAACAACCTTGTAAATGTGTCTGTCTTCCTCTTAGAAGAATAACCTGCTAATAACATATTTTCTGCTTGTTTCATCACTAAAACTGTTTGATGTCTTGCAGTATCAAAATTTACTTTACCAATTGAATCTAAGAAATAGGCTAATTCTACGTATACTCTTTTTATGGCAACTGTCTCGGGTCCATGAGGAGATATAAACCAACCCGCCATGCAAATTATCCAAGATAGTCCACCTCCTAAAAAGACAAATCCCCCAAGCAAAAGAGCAAGTGATGGGTCACTAGGCATACCAGTAGCCATTGCAAAACTTAAGACAAAAAATAGAGCAGAGGGTCCGGTAATCTTTAAAGCCCCAAAAATAAATATAGCTATGGCTCCAATGAGTCCCATAACTATAGCAGTTCCGAGCGGATAGGGAGCTAAAAGGGAGCCAAGGACCATAGATAAAGACATTCCTAGCGCTACACAAAAAATTCTTTTAGCTCTTTGTACATAGGGTTGGTTAAATACATAAAGATAGGTGAACGCTCCAATACTAGCTAGCAAACCATACTCTAGATATCCCCCAAAAAATCCAATAACTATAGGTAAAGCAGCAGCTATTCCAGCATTTAAAGCTTTTATCCAGGGGAAAGGGTTCTTTTTTATTATAAAAGCTTGTTTAAACGTTGTATGAATTGTATTCAATTTAGGATGAACAGATTTTGATGATTTTCTTTGTTGATTTTTGTTCATTCTACTATCTCCTTCTCAAAATATGTCACGTTATGTTTTGTATTATTTTTTAATATGGTAGTTGAGCAATTCTTTATGATTATAGAGAATCCTGTGAAAAATTAACTTCTAGCGTTATCGTTTATTCTTTATCTTTAGGATGGGACTATGTATGATAAGTTCATATCATTCAGTTTTTCTCATTTAGACGATACAGATAATGATTCAATATAGTGTAAAAGCCATGTCCTACTTATGATAGGACATGGCTTTCTTTAATTCATATACCGATAGCTTACATTATGCTGACTAAAACACCATATGATCTTCTATATAACGGAACAGATTAGATTATTTAACAAATAAAGTTTTATCTTAACGTTATTTGTGTAATTATAGGTTACTTAAAATCTTAGAAATGCATAGGAGAAAGTTCATACCTACTTATAGTTGGAGGAGGTAGGACTACAAGATGGATTTTCTGTATTCGTTGATTGTGCTAATTTCGTTAAATAGTAGCATTCTTCTCTCATCATGTGATCTGCCATTAGAGCAGAAAATGTACTGAGCATTTCGTTTGATAGTTCCAATTCTTCGATCTCATGAAGAAATACTTGAAATAATTCTATTTCTAACCTAACGTCTTTGTTCATTTTCTTTAATGCGGGAAAGGATTCGAGATTTGTTCTTAAATATCCGGTCAACTCTACAGCTTTCAGATAAAAATGTTCAAAGTGGGTAGAGAACTGCATACTCTTTTGCTTCATCTTCTTTTCTACTGCGTCAAGACTATCGGAAATAGCTCCAGCATGCCCTGCAGCATCTAAAGTCCATAGTAAATGATGGTGAAGTTCATGAAAGACAGGTGGAACTTGTTTCTTTTCTAAGTAGCCAAGAATTAATAAATACTCATCAAGTTCATTGACCATATGGTTTAGGAAAGTAGGTGTAAGATGAATAGTAAAGTCAGTTGTTAAGTGCTTTTTTAATAAGGATAATTTAAATTCTTTAAGTGCTAATGCTTGGGCTTTAGCCTCCATTGTAAGCTTTTCTATATTATGAGATGGACCCTTGACGCTGTCTAACAAAGTACTAAACGATTGAATGAACGTTTTAGCTATTTGTATTTCTTCCTTCTCTTTTTCTGCTAAAGAATCTAAGATAAATTGTGAATGGTCTTTTAAAACTTGAATCCAAAATGTATGTTCAAAAATTGCATTTTGAGTATAGCTACTATTCATTGTTTTCCTCCCTTAATAAGTAATAAGATAGCTACCTTTCATACATATTAGAGAGAACCTATTTATATTAATGTATAAGAGAAAATTTAGAACAGATAAGCTATGCATTTTATGTAAACAACTAATTAGCTATAAATCATATATACGTAAGACCGCCTTATATACCAATGGATATGAGGCGGTCTTTGCTATGACCATGACTATTATTTATGAGAGGCTAAAGTCTTTCATATGTTCTAAAGGATCCTTATATTAAATAAATATCATCTTTAGTTAATTGTACCTAGGAATACACATACGTCCATTTTTAATACCTTTTTATTTTAAGGGTGTTTATTTAATACATATAGCCTTCTCCATTTTCTTATTAAATAAGGTGCATCTAAAATATAGTCACTTTCTTGTAAAAGATAAATATTATAAGTTTACGGAAAATAATCCCACCGCTCAGAGCTGAGCTGTGGGATTGTCAACGTGGTACTATTATTATCTGTAATTTGGCAGGTCATTTAGATGTAGATTTTCTAGAAAATAATGATTGGTTAAGAAGTTTTTTAGAATATACTTATAGTACTTTTTCTTGATGAACGTAACCCATTTTAGAAGAAATTAAAAAAGCAGCATCTTTAACGAGTTTTTGGTAATTTGTTATGTTTTCCTGAGAAAATCTACTCGTTGGTCCAGAAATCGAAAGAGATGCCTTGACCACTCCGTTTATATCGAAAATGGGTGCTGAAACAGCTGAAGAGCCGACTTCTTCTTCATCAATACTACTACAAAAATAGACTGTTTTTATTTCTTCCAATTCGCTCATTAACTGTGGTCTCGGATTAACTGCAGTTTCTAAAACCATTTGGACAAACTCCTCATTTTTAAAAGCAAGTATTGACTTTCCTCCAGCACCTGCCCATAAAGGGTGCTTTACTCCAATTTTAATACTATGACTTATAGTATTAAGGCCTAGAGATTGCTCAATACATACTCTATAGATTCCTTCTAAAGTATGTAAGTTAATGGTTTCTTTTGTTTCATCTCGTAATTTTTCCATAATAGGTTTTGCAATAGTTTTTAACTCAATGGATTTACCAGCTATATGACCCAAATAATAAATTTGTTTACCAAGTTTATATTTAAGTGTTGATAAATCTTTTTCTACATATCCATTTTGTTCTAGGGTTGCCAAAAGTCTAGTTGTTGTAGATTTGGCTAATCCTATCTTTTCTGAAATTTGAGTTAAATTTAATTGGGGTTGTTCTTCATCAAAGCAAGCAAGAATATCCAATGCTCTTTGAACGGTTCGTATGCTTTGTCCTCCATTTTCTTTTTCTAATGGCATCTTTTCATCATCCTTTTATGTTTAATAAAATGGTTTGTTGATTAAAATGAATTCCACTAGTTGGAACTTGTTTACATCCTACACTGAATTTTATTTGCAATCAAGTTTTTTTAGATGTCATCCCTTCCCCATTAAAAGTGACTATAACTCAATAATTAAGAACTTTATAGATAGTTTTTTGAAAATTTTATATTAATAAACTATTGAAAAAATAAAAAAATTGATATACAATCACTTTGAGGTTTCATAGAATGTAATCGTATTCCACTCAGTGGAATATAGATGCGAAGTTTGATGAGTATAAATAAACAAAAAAGGGGAGACCATTAATTATCTGTAATTAGTTGTCGAAAAAAAACAAAAATGAAAGCGTTTATACTGTTTTATTTAAATCCAAAATAATTGACAAACTATCATTTAGAAAGATAGGTGATAAAAGATGATAAAAACAACTGTAAAAAAAGCACAGCCTTATATTAACGGGGAATGGGTTGAAACAAATCGTGAAAGTGTTTTAATTAAAAGTCCTTACTCCGGAGACGTAGTTGGTGAGCAGGTACTCGCAACACAGGAAGATGTAGAAAATGCTTTGGCCTCTGCTTACGCATCAAAAAAACAAATTGCTAATATTCCTTCTTATGAACGAGCAAAAATTTTAAAGCGGGCAGCTTGCTTACTAGAACAAGAGAAAGAGAGATTTGCTGGACTTATTTCTCTTGAATTAGGAAAACCTTTAAAAAATACGCTTGATGAAGTATCCCGCTCCATTGAAACATTAGAACTATCAGGTGAAGAGGCAAAACGCTTAATAGGAGAAACATTGCCTGGTGATGCTTCTGAAAGAGGAACAAAAGCGATTGCTTCTACTTTTCGGGTACCTGTTGGAGTTGTTGCTGCTATTACACCATTTAATGCTCCTCTAAATCTTGTTTGCCATAAGGTTGGCCCAGCATTTGCAGCAGGCAATAGTGTGATTTTGAAGCCGGCTCCTCAAACAGCGCTGATCGCGACTAAATTATTAAAGTTATTATTAGAGGCTGGGCTTCCTAAAAACGCTATCAATATGGTGCTTGGTGGAGTGGAAATTGGACAACAAGTTGTAAAAGATGACCGCATTAATGTGATTTCTTTTACAGGCGGGGTAGTGGCAGCTAGGAATATATGTGAATTAGCTAATATGAAAAAAGTACTTCTTGAGCTTGGTGGAAACGCTTCTACTATTGTCCATGAAGATGCGAATTTAAAGCGTGCTGCCACTTTGTGCGCAAGAACAGGTTTCAGTAATTCAGGACAAAGCTGTATTTCTGTCCAACGAATTTATGTACATCAATCAATTATTCCAACATTTACGGACCTGTTAAAAGAAGAGGTATTAAAACTTAAAATTGGAGATCCTTCATTACCAGATACAGATGTTGGCTGCTTAGTTGATGAAAATGCAGCGAAACGGGTGATGAATTGGATCAATGAATCTGTTCAGCTAGGAGCGACTGTTGTATGCGGAGGCAAACAATATGGTGCAACAGTAGAACCAACGATTTTATTAAATCCTCCTAAACATAGTAAAGTCGTTTGTCAGGAAGTGTTTGGACCGATAGTAAGTATTATTCCTTACGAAACTATTGAAGATGCCATTGCAGAGACTAATGATTCTTCCTTTGGACTCCAGACAGGACTGTTTACAAATAAAATGGATTTGGCTTATAAAGTTGCCCACTCACTAGAAGTTGGTGGTGTCGTGATTAATGGGACGTCGAATTTCAGACTAGATCATTGGCCTTATGGCGGTGTGAAGAATAGTGGAATTGGGCGTGAAGGTCCTCGTTACGCGATTGAGGATATGACAGAAACAAAAATGATAGTATTACAGCTTCCTATTAACGAATAGTGAACATTAGGTAGCGTATTGTAAGCGTTAACAAGGACGGGGGGAAGAATAATGAAGGGTGTCAGTAATTAATTGCTTCTATGATTCTTCCTTTCGCGGAGTATAAATAGGCCTTTGAAGAGGCTGTTTCAGAAAAGCATGAAAGATGATTATGAATTTTAAGGAGGAACAAAAACAATGAACAATCTCATCTCTCATCAATTAGTCAAGTATTTAGAAGATAGAGGAGTCGAACATATCTTTGGTCTTTGCGGACATACAAATATCGCGGTTTTAACAGCTTTGGAAAATAGTTCAATCAAATTCGTCAATGTTAGACATGAACAAATCTCTGCTCATATGGCTGATGGGTATGCGAGAGTAAAAAAGCAAACGGCTGTTTTATTAAGCCATTTAGGACCTGGCTTAACGAATGCTGCTACAGGAGTTGCTAACGCAGCTTTAGATTCGATTCCAATGGTCGTGATCGCAGGGGATGTTCCAAGTCACTACTATGGTAAACATCCTCATCAGGAAGTTAACTTACATGCTGATGCTTCACAATATGAAATTTATCGTCCGTTTGTTAAGCGTGCATGGCGTGTAGATCGTCCTGATTTATTTCCTGAAATTATGGAGAAGGCTTTTCAATTGGCCGAAAGCGGAAATCCGGGTCCTGTCTTAGTATCAGTACCAATGGATATTTTCTCGAAAGAAGTGGATCCGGCGTTATTTGAGAAGTTAAACCATAATACGAAAATGCTTAATAAGCCTTCAATTGATGAGGTTACAGCGAGAAAGATCATCGAAACTCTTGTAAATGCCCAAAATCCTCTCTTGTATGTTGGTGGAGGGATTTTGCTAGCAGATGCAGCTCAGGAACTGAGAGAACTAGTCGACCATTTGAATATTCCAGTTGCTCATTCTCTTATGGGTAAAGGCGCTGTTTCCGATGACCATCCATTTACATTAGGGATGACAGGCTTCTGGGGAACGAAGTTTATTAATGATAAATGTAAAGAAGCGGATTATATTTTTGCCTTAGGCACTCGTTTTGCTGAAGCGGATAGCAGTTCATGGGAATCAGAATATACCTTTAACTTCCCGCCTACGAAATTGATTCAAATTGACATTGATCCAAGCGAAATTGGCCGGAACTACCCAGTCGAAATTGGAGCGGTAGCAGATTTAAAACAAGCGTTAACTGTGCTAAATCGTGTGGCAAAAGAATTAATTCCAGCAGGATTACAAAATGAGGAGCTTAAACAAGAAATTGCTTCTTATCGAGAAGAATTCAAAAAAAGTAATCAAAAATTTATTACAGATAATTCTTTTCCAATGCAGCCTCAGCGCATCTTAGAAGAAGTGCGCGAAGTCCTTCCGAAAGATGCGTACATTACAACAGATGTAGGCTGGAATAAAAATGGAGTAGGACAGCAGTTTCCAATATATGAAGCAGGCAGTATTTTAACACCTGGAGGTTTCGCTACAATGGGGTTTGGTGCTCCAGCGGCTCTAGGAGCAAAAATTGCTCAACCGGACAAAGTGGTTGTTTCGTTGGTAGGTGACGGCGGTTTTGGGCAGAACCCTGCCTTACTTGCAACAGCGGCTGAAGAAAATATCCCAGTTGTGTGGATTATCATGAATAATTATGCATTCGGTACGATTGCAGGATTGCAAAAAGCCCATTATGGAACAACTCTTGGTACGTTGTTTGAAAGAGATGGAAACCCTTACTCTCCTGACTATGCAGCTATCGCAAAGGCTTATGGGGTGGAAGGAATTAAAATTGAAGCAGCGGAAGAATTTAAACCTGCTTTACAACGGGCCATTGAGTCAAATAAACCAGTTGTCATCGATGTCGCTATGTTAAACAATCCTGTTCCAACTTCTGGACACTGGAATATAATGGATATTTATTCTCCGGATAAGAAGGTTCATCACGTATCTGTATAAATCTAAAAAACACTCTACACTTGGAGGGATAAAAGAAGATGACAAATCGATTTTCCTTAGCCCACCTTACAACACTTGGTTGCACACCACCAGAGATGACTTACCTTGCCGCGAGAGCCGGTTATGATTTCGTCAGCCTTAGACCCATTTATATGGGTCTACCTGGCGAGCCTAACTATGCGTTAGCTGAAAATAAACAGATGATGCGGGAAACGAAAGAGGCACTTGCTGAAACAGGCATACAGCTTCTAGACATTGAGCTAGCACGTATCTGTGATGACGTTGATCCAAAGAAGTATGTACCTGCTATGGAAGTTGCGGCTGAACTTGGCGGGCGCCATGTTCTTAGTAGTATCTGGACGAATGATCGCGATTTATATATGGAGCGTTTTATTGAACTTTGCGAGCTGGCTAAACCGTTCGGACTAACTATAGAATTAGAGTATGTTCCTATTGCAAGTGTGACAAATCTTGCGGAAACTCTTGATGTTCTACGTGCAGCAAATCAGGAAAATGCTGGTCTTATGATCGATATCCATCATTTCCATCGTGCAGGGGATAAGATTGAGGATTTGGACGCAGTACCACGTGAATGGTTCCGTTTTCTTCATCTTTGCGATGCACCTGCGAAAATTCCGGCATCAAAAGAAGAGATGATCAAGATTCTTCGTGAGGAACGTTTGTACATAGGAGAGGGGTGTATTGATATTGCGAGTATCGTGGAGCGTATTCCTGAGATTCCTTACTCAATTGAGCTGCCACATAATAAACGCGCTCAAGAGTTAGGATATGAGGAACATGCGCGGCGTTGCTTGCAGACTGCAAAGGCGTATTTCGAAGCTTACTCTTTTCAGAAGCGTTAGTAAACGCAGGTCGAGTAAATGTACATGAATTTTGAAAACGTGGTCTCACCTCACAAAAACGTGATGAGTCTGAAGATGAAAATTGTTTCTATAAATATAACATCAACTTAATCTATTGAACAATATTACGTGAAATCAACTAAAAATGATATTGAATAGGGAGATAACGTTTATTTGTATTTGCAAGATATTTGCTTATTGTTATAGAAGGATGGGAATGCCCATTCTATAAAAACAAAGGGGGAGATAATATGAAAAAAATTCTGATGTTACATGGAATCAATCATGATATGTTTGGAAAAAGGGACCCTGTTCAATATGGTACAATCACCCTTGAGCAGATCAACGAGCAACTAAACGAACTAGCGAATAAGTTAGATGTTGAAATAGAATGTTTTCAGACTAATCATGAAGGAGAGATGTGTGAAAGAATTCATCAAGCCTTTCTAGAGAATAAGGATGCCATTATCATCAATGCCGGTGCATGGACTCATTATAGTTATGGGCTGCGTGATGCGCTTGCAATTCTTACTGCACCAATTATTGAGATTCATATGTCCAATATTCACGCAAGAGAAGAGTTTCGGCATCATTCGGTTTTTGCTGAAATTGCAAAAGGTCAAATTTGCGGATTTGGGGTGGAAAGCTATCTTCTTGGTTTAAGAGCAGCTGTAGCGGCGATAAAGTAGTCTAATCATAGAGGGGCGGCCTATCAGTATCGGCATGTTCCTCCTTTGTTTGGGAACTGGTGAAATTTATATACGATATTCAAGTTAATTAAAAATCTGAATATTTAGTATAATAACGGTAGTCTAAGAAAGAAAAGCGATGGATAAGAGAAAGAAAATGTTATGAAAACAAATACAATAGATCAATAAATTGATAGCGGTTACAAAAATAACTTAGTTTTTTAAAAAATTTCTTTCTATATAATAAAGTCCTAAGAAGATAGGACGCTAAAACACTTTTGTTTCTTAACTTTAATGAGGTCGATTTAAGTAATTCGTGTTTCAGCCTGTAAGTATTAACGATTCCAATTGTATAAATATCTGTATGATCTAAATTAACCGGTCTTTTCGAAAACTTTTTCTGGTAGATAGGGGTTGTTGGAAATGTATATAAAGACAGCACTAAGCATGTATACAAGTTATCTTTTACTAGGTATGGTGAATATCATACTGATTTCAAATATGACTTCGTTAACGGGTCAGTGGAGTACGGACAGCGCTGGGATTAGTTATATTATTTCTGCAATTGGGATTGGAAAGTTGCTTACTTATGCGTTATCAGGGCGTCTATCAGATAAGTTTGGCAGAAAGCCATTGGTTATTTTTGGAGCTCTTGGATTAGGCATTTTTCTGGCAGGAATTCCGTTGGCGCCAAGCTATCAAATTGCATTTGCTCTTGCACTATTGGCTGGATGCGCCAATTCAGCACTTGATGCAGGCGCGTATCCAGGTTTAGTTGAGATTTTTCCAAAGTCGGCCGGATCTGCTAGTGTAATGGTCAAAGCTTTTATGGCAGTTGGCACAGGACTTTTGCCATTAATGATTTCGTTTATTGCAAGTAAGGGAATGTTTTACGGCTATGCTTTTTTTATACCCGCTGCTGTTTATTTTCTAAATATGTTGTTTTTGATTACGGTTCCTTTTCCAAATCATCGTACAGAGCAAACTCCTGAAATGGACCAGTCTAATGGAAGCACCAAGTTTCTCTCTGAACCAAATTTTAAGAAAGAGGGGCTTGCCCTTGTGGTTATTGGCTTCACTTCTACCGGTCTATTTACTGTGGCTCAAATTTGGCTGCCTTCTTTTGGTCAGCAAGTACTAGGAATGACAGAAGTTCAATCCATTAAACTACTCAGCTATTACAGTGTCGGGATGTTCGTATCTGTTTTATCACTAGCTGTATTATTGAAAAAATTCCTGCGTCCTGTCACAGTCCTTGTGATTTATCCCATCATTACATTTACTTCAATTGTAACTATTTTAACAATTAGGTCACCTGAAATCGTATCGGTAGCTTCCTTTTTTGTCGGCTTTTCAACTGCTGGTATTTTCCAATTGTCAATTGCAACGATTAATGAACTATTCTGGAAAAAGAAAGGAACCGCGACAGGAATTCTTGCTACAGCAGGAGGACTAGCTTCTGTCGTTATGCCACTTGTGACAGGATTTATGTCGAAAAGTGGTAATATTAAATTCATTTTTATTTTTGATGCATTTTTGTCAGTCATTGGTTTGGTGTGTGCGTTATTTGTTTTTTACCGTTATAGAAAGTTAGTTGAGGGACATAGGGAAATAGCGTTTGACAAGGGTGATGAAAAAATAATAGATAAAATGTCTTAAAGGACAAGCTTTTGAATCATTGACGTGTCAGAAGACAAGTGTGTTTTAAATTTATCAGATGAGCGAAAGATGGCTGAAAATTCAGGATGCATCCATACCTTATTGTGATTTTACAATCATTTAGTTAAGTAAAACTTTCATGCTCCAACAAATGATAAAATAGGAGTGAACAAAAATGAAATATATAGAAATCGGAGGAATGGATCGTGGGTGCTCACAACTTATTTTAGGGACCTCGAGCTTTTCACCGGACCGTAGGGCTCTTTCGTTTAAGATGTTAGACGCATTTGTAGGACAAGGAGGAAACACGATAGATACAGCATATCTTTATGGCCAGGGTAATGCTGAGCTTACGTTAGGTATGTGGCTAGAAGAAAGACAGAACCGTAAAGATATAATCATTATTAGTAAAGGTGGTCATCATTTTGTAAATGAAAATGGCCTTCATGATGGGCGGAAAAAAAGAGTCAATCCTAAAGATATTACGCATGATTTGATGATAAGTCTTGAGAGACTTAAAACGGATTATATAGATCTGTACTTGCTTCATCGTGATGATCCATCCGTACCAGTGGAGATCCTTATGGATATGCTACAAGATTTTAAAAATAGGAGTCATATAAAATCATTTGGGGTATCCAATTGGTCAACTGAACGTATCGAAGAAGCGAATAAATATGCTGATGAAAAAGGGTATAATCGTTTACTTGTAAATAGCCCATCGTTTAGTTTAGCCCAAATCAACGAACCTCGTTGGCCAGGAACTGTATATGTGGACGAGACTGATCTTAAGTGGTATAAAAAAACGAACTTCCCACTTTTTTCATGGGCTTCCCAGGCAAGCGGTTTTTTCACAGGACGCTTTTCACCTGAGGACAAATCAAACAAAGATATCGTTCGAGTCTACTATAATGATACTAACTGGGAACGTTTACGAAGAACCAACGAGTTAGCTAAACAAAAAGGGCCTAGATATAATGCCAATCATATTGCTTTGGCATTTGTATTAAATCAGTCGTTTCCTTCTTGTGCTGTAATAGGACCACAAAGCATAGAGGAGTTAAACTCAAGTATCGAAGCTCTAGACATTCAATTGACTTCAGAGGAAAAACGGTGGATTAATGTTGAAGATTCGAACATTGCAGCAAATTCATAGAAACTATTTTGAGTTCTTTTTTCAAGAAGGAGTGGCAAGAGTTTAAAAGGAGGAGTTGCTACAGCAACTCCTCTTTCATTGTACTAAACGAGTATAACGGATTGAATAAAAAGAAGGTTTAAGAGTATGTAATAGAGCGGCCTTTGCATTTATTGATAGAGTATTTGGCTACAATGATTGTCGCCTTATCTATCCAGAAAAGTATGGTTTATAAGAACATTAAAATATAGTCAATGTCTTTCTAAAAATAAAATGTACCCTATTAATCCTGTTAATCATAAGTTCCCATCTCCTAAATTGCTTATAGATTATTTTGCATGAATGTTATAAAGTGGTATTACAGGAGGAATGATGGAATTGGATTTAGGTGAGCGATTACAGAATTTAAGAGAATCAAAAAATATGTCTCGAGAGGATCTCGCTAAAAAAATGAATGTATCTAGAGAAACAGTTTATAAGTGGGAAAATAGCGAATGTTATCCTAATAGTCAAAACCTTTTAAGGTTAAGTGAGATATATGAAACAACAGTTGTTAAACTAATTAAGGTTAATTTCTTAACCTCGCAAATGGAGGAAACGATTGATAAAAGAGAAGAAAATATTTCGAATACTTTGTTTTATATAGGAATGGCAATCATCTTTTTTGGTTTTTTCCTTGATTTACTCTTTGGTTTATCCATCTTTTTTGTAATTTTAAATATCTTAGGAACTCTAATTGTCTGTTTTCCAAAAAAATTGAAGAAGCATATATTTCACATAATTATAGGCTTCAAAAAAAGCTTTAATTCACAATAACAAAAGATCTTGGTCAAACAGTACCAAGGTCTTTTTCCTATAAGCTGCATTAGGTGAACTCGCTTTGTATAGTATATTTAGTTCTCTCCTTTTCTAAAAAAGGGACATTGTCTTTATTTTGTTCGTAAGGGTAGAAACCATTTACGCCTTTTCTATAAAATCGTAAGTTTAAAATATCCAAGATGTAGGATTATGGGATGGTTTTACATCATGAAAAAGAATAAATATAAGCAAGTTGTTAATCGTAAAAAACAATAAAAATCGGACAGAACTTTTATCAAAAATTTATTAGCAAAAAACGTTGACAGAAAAAAATATAAGTATTACAATTATCTCATATTCAAGATATTTTAATTTGAGATAATTTAATTAAAGTTATTTTGAAAGGAGGAAACCAAATGCAGCGGAGATGCACGAATTTGCCCTTTTTGGTATTAATGCAAACATCTAAAGCAGTTCATGAGAGAATGAAGGAAGAGATGTCGAAAAATAAGCTAAATATAATGGAGTTCTCTGTTTTAGAGGTGCTTTACCAAAAAGGGAAACAAACGATTCGCCAAATTGGAGATCATATATTAGTTTCAAGTAGTTCGATGACCTATGTTATCGATAAACTAGAACAAAAAGGTTTATTAAGTCGAAACGCCTGTCAAGAGGATCGTCGTGTAACACATGTTTCATTAACACATGATGGAAATGAATTAATGCAAGAAACCATGCTGAAACATCATAAGGTAGTCGACGATATGTTTGATTCATTAAATCCTGACGAAGCAGAAACACTGGTCCATCTTTTGAAAAAAGTAAAAGATAAAGTTTAGACATTATTTTTTTAGTATATTATCTCGAATTCGAGATAAAAATTATTTAGGAGGGTTTGACATGATAAATGTTGGTTTACTGATCATTCGTTTGGTAATTGGTTTACTGTTTGTTGGCCACGGTGCTCAAAAATTATTTGGTTGGTTCGGCGGTCATGGTTTGAAAGGTACAGGAGGTTGGTTTGAATCCATTGGGATGAAGCCAGGAGTAAAAATAGCTCTTTTTGCAGGATTAGCAGAACTTATTGGAGGAATTTTGTTTGTATTAGGACTTTTAACTCCACTTGCAGGAATCATCATTGCAGGCACAATGGTAATGGCTATTGTAAAGGTGCATGGTCCAAATGGATTATGGGCAACAGATAATGGATATGAATATAATCTAACTTTACTTGTTGTTGCGATAGGCGTAGCTTTAACAGGTCCTGGTCAATATGCTCTTGATGTATTTTTATTCTAAATTATATGGAAGTAGAGATTTTTGGGTTTGAAATGAATATTATTAGATTCTTAGCTTATAAGCCGGTATAAAATAAAGTATCAAGTTGTTTTAATAACTAGATTTTATATAACAAAGGAGTGTTAAAAATGAGTAAAAAAACAATGGGTATTCACCACATTACAGCAATCGTAGGGCATCCACAGGAGAATGTCGATTTCTATGCAGGTGTTTTAGGGTTACGTTTAGTTAAGCAAACCGTCAATTTTGATGACCCAGGTACGTATCATCTTTATTTTGGAGATGAAGGTGGTAAGCCGGGAACCATTATCACTTTCTTTCCATGGGCAGGTGCTCGCCAAGGTACGATAGGAGCGGGTCAAGTAGGTGTCACTTCTTATGTAGTTCCTAAAGGTGCTATGGAATTCTGGGAAAAAAGGCTAGAAAAGTTCAATGTTGTGTTTACTAGAATGGAACGCTTTGGAGAACAATATTTAGAATTTGATGACCCTCATGGTCTTCACTTGGAGATTGTTGAAAGAGAAGAAGGCGAACTCAATACATGGAGTTTTGGTGATGTAACACCTGAAGTCGCTATTAAAGGGTTTGGGGGAGCAACTTTACTATCAACTCAGCCTAATAAAACAGCAGAATTATTAGAAAAGGTAATGGGTCTTGAATTAGTCGGTAAAGAAGGAGATTTCGCTCGTTACCGTTCTACAGCTGATCTAGGAAATATTATTGATCTTAAATTGACTACTATTGGACGTGGACAAATGGGTGTCGGTACCGTACACCATATTGCATGGCGAGCTATTGACGATAAAGATCAACTAGATTGGCAAGAATATATTGCAACAAATGGATATGGTGTCACACCTGTACGAGACAGAAATTATTTTAATGCCATTTACTTCAAAGAACATGGCGAAATCCTATTTGAAATTGCAACGGATCCTCCAGGATTTGCTCATGATGAATCACAAGAGACAATGGGCGAAAATTTGATGCTTCCATTACAATATGAGCCTCAGAGAGAGAAAATTGAACAAGTGTTACTGCCGTTTGAAGTAAGAGAATTAGACTAATGTTGCGAAAGGGATGATTTCTTTGCTTTCAATTGAGCCAGGTTCTATGTCTGAAAGAGAAATTTATAAATTTCTAATAGGGAGCATTATACCTAGACCTATTGCTTTCGTCACTACGATTTCAAAAGACGGTATTTTGAATGGTGCTCCATTTAGTTACTTTAATATTGTATCATCGAACCCTCCTATGATTTCTCTATCTATTCAACGCTCTGCGGGGAAACAAAAGGATACAGCGAGAAATATCATCGAGTCTAAGCAATTTGTTGTGCATATTGTTGACGAACAAAATGTTGAGAAAATAAATAAAACAGCTGCAAGTCTTCCTGCTAATCAAAGTGAGATTGAGTTAGCTAATTTAACTCCCATAGAGAGTGTAAAGATTTCGGTACCCAGTGTAAAGGAAGCGAAAATTCGAATGGAATGTTCATTAGAGCATTCCTTAGAATTGGGAGGTTCAGATTCCCCTGGATGCGATCTGATTATAGGAAAAGTCGTTCAATTTCATATTGAACAGGATATCTATAAAAATGGAAGAATCGATCCTCATGGATTGACTGCAGTAAGTCGATTAGCTGGAAATGATTATGCGAAAATTGGTGAAATCTTTGAAATCAAAAGACCTAAATAAATCTTTATAAAATCCCATGGATGAACCTATCCATGAACTTGGAAAAAAACTGATGTTGCCATCTTGGTTAGAGTCAAAAAGAGAAGAATTAGAAGAAACCTTACCGCAAGTAGAGGTTCGTGTTCTGGAAGGGGATAAATAATGAAGCATATTTTCAATAAAGGGAAAGATTCAACAAAACCAACATTATTATTACTACATGGTACTGGTGGAAATGAATTAGATTTGTTGCCTATTGCAGGAAGAATTGATGATGAGGCTTCTGTCTTAAGTGTTCGAGGAAATGTATTAGAAAATGGAATGCCTCGATTCTTCAGAAGATTGGCTGAAGGGGTATTTGATGAAGAAGACCTTATTTTCCGAACAAAAGAATTAAATGAATTTCTTGATGAGGCAGCAGAAAAATATAGTTTTGATCGCGATAATATTATCGCCATTGGCTACTCAAATGGAGCGAATATAGCAGCTAGTTTATTATTTCACTACCAAAATGCTTTAAAGGGTGCTATTCTTCATCACCCTATGGTACCGAGAAAAGGGATTGAGCTTCCGGACTTATCAGGTAAGTTCGTGTTTATTGCTGCTGGGACAAATGATCCGATTTGCTCGCCAATGGAATCGAATGAGCTTCAATCTTTATTAGAAAAGGCTAATGCACATGTAGAACTTCATTGGGAGAATAAAGGTCACCAATTAACAATCGAAGAGGTAGAAGCTGCAGGAAAGTGGTATCAAAAAATACAGTCCAAATAGTGTAAATGAGTAGGCATGACATTATACCTTGTGATAAATGGAAGCAAAGTGTTCACAGTTAATCAGCTAATTTATCAAGCTATATACTTAAATAACTATGTGGAGAACAGATTGATCTTAAAGGTATATATACGAAAATAAAAAGTGCAAACTTGTTGGTACTAAGCAGGTTTGCGCTTTTATTACTTCTGTTAACGAACAGTATGTAAAATAAATATGGAATGATGATCTAGTTGGTTGCTTATTCTAGTGTTTCCTCTTTATATTGTGTGGATTTTTTTACATCTTAAATTATAGTGTAGTCACAAATAAAGCAAACTCCTTATAATTGGGGGTATGTTAACTTCAAATTAATACTTCATTTAGCCTAAGCCACATAGCTTTTTCAGTTAATACAATAGGGACGCAAAACTGAGGGTAGAATACATAATAAGCAAAGATTTTTAGTCTGTTATTCATATCTTCAAACAGTTTTGGTACTTGTATTTAATCTTGGCAAATGAAGAGTATGATTTAATTCCGCAGGAAATAAAAGGAATTTAAATATAAGATGAAAGTCAACATTAAAATCAATGAGAAATAAATTTTTATTTGACAAAGCAATAAAACAGGTGTAACCTATTTTTAAGTTAAATAATTTGAATATTCTTATCTCGAGAGGTGGAGGGACTGGCCCTAGGAAACCTCGGCAGCGGACTATTAAAGTACTGTGCCAATTCCAGTAGCGATTTGCTTGAAGATAAGAAGAGTACACATTATGACAATTACCCTCTTCTTATTTTTAAGAAGAGGTTTTTTAATTTTGAAAGAAAGAAGGAAATGAAATTATGACAAAGACATTAGTAAAAGCTCCATTTAAAGCAGATCACGTAGGCAGTTTTTTAAGAACAGCACCTCTTAAAGAAGCAAGAACAGCTTACGCAAATGGAGAGATCGATAAGGATGCCTTAAAAGCTGTAGAAGATAAAGAAATTGAAAAGCTTGTCCAAAAACAAATTGAAACAGGCCTTAAATCCATTACAGATGGTGAATTTAGACGCTCTTGGTGGCATTTAGACTTTTTATCAGGTTTAGAAGGTGTAGAGGAGTTTGAAACAGAATATATCAGTCAATTTAAAGGGGCAAAAACAAAAAATAAGGCTATTAGAGTAGTTGGTAAAGTGAATTTCAATCATCATTATATGCTAGAACACTTCACGTTTTTAAAAGAAGCTGTCGAACAATATGGTGATGGAAGCCAAGTTGCTAAATTCTCCATTCCAAGCCCTAACATGTTATTCACTAGAATTCAAGAGGATTCATATTATGGGGGGAACCGTGAGCAGTTTTATAATGATACAGTAGCTGCTTATCAAAAAGCCATTCAAGCTTTTTATGATGCGGGATGCCGTTATCTACAATTAGATGATACTTCTTGGATTGATTTTGTTTCGGAAGAACGTATAAAAGCAGTTGTTGAAAAGCTTGGCATGGATGTACAGGATATTATTGATACGAGAGTAAGCTGCTTAAATGATGCTATCTCTAAGAAGCCTGCGGATATGCTAATCACAATGCATATTTGCCGTGGGAATTTCAGATCCACTTATATCACAAGTGGCGGCTACGATAACATCTCGGATGCAATCTTTGCTAACTTAAAGGTAGACGGACTTTTCCTTGAATATGATGACAACCGTTCAGGTGATTTTGAACCATTAAAAAACTTTACTCGTAATGACCAAACTGTTGTACTAGGATTAATAACATCTAAATTTGCTAAACTAGAAGATCCTGAAACAATTAAAGAAAGAATTCAAGAGGCAGGCCAATACATACCTCTAGAAAACTTATCATTAAGTCCTCAATGTGGATTTGCAAGTACTGAAGAAGGAAACGAGTTAACAGAAGAAGAGCAATGGAATAAAATCAGTCACGTCATTAAAATTGCTCAAGATGTTTGGGAAAATAGCTAAAGAGTGATTTTTAAAAACCTCTCCTGTCACTTAGGAGAGGTTTTTAATCGAATAGTTTTGGTGCAAAAACATCCATTCACTTGTAAGCAATCTCTAAAACTCCGATATACTAATCCTAGTCATCTACAAAAGATGGGTGATCGGTAAGGAAAAGCAACAACTTAAGATGAGTTTTGTATAATTTAAAATCGGTCCGTAAAAGTATATATAAACGAAAATAAAAGCGCAGACTTGTTGTTACTAAGCAGGTTTGCGCTTTTATTACTTCCTTTAATAGATTTTATATTAACTAGCATTCACAAATCATATTCATCAATTTATGATTGTGAGGAATCTAAATTATCGAGTTTCCAATGAGCATTTGCAAACGGATCATTTTTACTATCTATGTATAAATAGAAGTTTTCTAATTCCTCTGTATCTTTAATTGAAAAGGAAACATCAAAAACTATAGATTGTCCTTGAGGGAGATTTGTAAATTTCTCAGCATCGTTAGGAATGGCTTTTCCTATAACTTTTTGGTTTGTTTTCTCATTTTCTACCCAAAATTCTAAAGGTAAAAGAGTAACAGCTGTACCGTCGTCATGAACATTCTTTACTTCAACTTGAGCCTTAATGATACCTGAACCTTCATTGGCTTTTTCGTATGTTCCATCTAAAACAGAGACACCATAATCTCCGCCTTTTGCACCTTCTCCGTAGAAAAGAATTCCTTTTTCTAATTTCTCTATCTCTAACTGCTGTTGCTGCTCTTCAGGAGATAGAGTACGTTCAACTTCTTTTGAAGGTTCAACTTGAGCAGTTTCTTTTTCTTCACTACAGGCTGTCATTAAGCTTGTAAGTATGAATGCCGTGCCTGTTACTTTTAAAAAAGATTTCATAAAATTCCCTTTCTATATCCAATATTTAAATCATAAAGATAATTTTACATTAGAAATAAATGTTTATAAAGGAATTATAAAGGTTTTTTATTCTTATAATGTAGATGATGCTAAGTTTAATTGTAAAGAATCTAGAACAGGATTAGTTACGGTCTAATCCTGTTTTCTAATTAACTCTGAGCTTCTGTAATGTATGTCTTAACAGATGGTGGTTGATATGTATTAAATTGATCGAGCAAACCTTGTGGTTCCGTATCTACAAGAGCCATAGCCCGATATTTTTCTTGTAAGAATTGTTCTTCTGTCATGTGATTAAATAAGGAGACAAGAGGGGTGTAATACTCATTAATGTTTAAGAGTCCACACGGCTTTTGATGTAATCCTAATTGAGCCCATGTAAAAATCTCAAAAAACTCTTCTAATGTCCCTGGTCCACCTGGTAATGCAATAAATCCATCTGCAAGTTCGGCCATCTTTGCTTTTCTTTCATGCATCGATTCTACCACAATAAGCTCTGATACGTTTTTATGAGCAATTTCTCGTTCTTCAAGAAAAGCAGGCATGACTCCAATAACATGGCCACCTGATTCTAATACAGAATCTGCAATAGCTCCCATCACCCCAACACTTGCTCCTCCGTATACAAGAGAAATGTTCCGTCTAGCAAGTTCTTCTCCTAATTTTTTGGCTTCTTTGATATAAAGATCGGTTGCTCCATTACTAGATCCGCAGAATACAGCTATTCGTTTCAAAAGTATCTCCTCCTATGTAAGTCACTGTTATTGATTATACATAATAAGGAATCATTTGTTAAACTTAGATGAAGTCATAAAATGGAAGGGGAATGATTCAATGAATGTGACAGAGTTTCAGGAATGGGTAAAAGAGTACTACCAAATGAGAGGATGGTCAGATTTAGACATCTTTATTAGAATTGGCTTCTTAGCTGAGGAAACGGGAGAAGTAGCCCGAGCCATCCGCTCTTTAGAAATTGGAAGAGATAGACCGGATGAAGGAGATGGAACATGGGAGGAACATAAAAAAGAATTAACGGAGGAATTAGGAGATGTACTTGGTAACCTCATTGTCATTGCTAATAAATATGATATCCCACTAGAAGAAATTTTTAAAATACATAAGGCTAAACTTTCAGAACGATACTCTAATTAAACGTCAATAGTTACATAGTAAACAAAATTATAAACGAAAAGGTATAGGGTGAGACAAGGGAGACCGTATAGTTAGGCTCCCTTTTAAAGATTCATCTACTTTCCTGTATTTGCTATGTTCAGTTCTATATGTTACGATTAACTTAATTATTTTTGTTCGGTGTAAGATTGCGGGAAGAGAAGTCTCTTCAATAGAAATTTTCATCTTGAGATAGTATGGTTGAACAAGGGTAGTAATACAAGTGTGGGGCATCCCACAACAGGAGGCAATATTATGGAACAAGGTACAGTGAAATGGTTTAATGCAGACAAAGGATTCGGTTTTATCGAAGTTGAAGGCGGAGACGATGTATTCGTACATTTCAGCGCAATTCAAGGCGAAGGTTTTAAATCGTTAGACGAAGGTCAAAAAGTAACGTTTGATATCGAACAAGGGCAACGTGGAGCACAAGCTGCTAACGTTCATAAAGTAGCATAATCAAAAGTAAAAAAGACTCCACTGGGAGTCTTTTTTACTTTTGATTTCACTACCTAGCAAAAAACATATTATATCTACTTTTAAAATCTCGGTATAATGAAAAAACCAGAGTTTTAAGTCTGGTTTTTGGGTAAAACCAATAGAACAAGGTATGGACTAGTTATATCATACATTAGAAATATAAAGCAAATATGGCATGTTTGTTTGGTAAGAAATTTAATTTTAGTTAAAAAAGTGCTAGAAGTTTTTTGGGGATTTATACAAAAGGCGAGCATGAATTATTTTTGATGGGGATTAGGAGACGCGTCTAAAAGCCGTTCTCCAACTCGCATTTTATAGTCACACAAAGGACACTTTTGATGATTTTGATAAGAGAAATTTTTTCTCATCTAATCATTCCACTCTTATAATTCGCAGTCCCAAATCTCTGTGTGTTCTCTAGGTAAGGGTTCTGTATTTTTCTTCCTATGGTTATAATACATCACTACATCATCCTTCCTCCTAAATAGTATACCTTTTAAAAAGGAAATATTAAGAACCATATCTTTCTAAATTAAAATACTCTTTATAGATACTATAAGAATTTATAAATACATGTAAGCGTGGATAAAATAAGGCTTGAATTCGTCTTGTACAGATACCTTAAAACAAGATATTAGTTGATAGTAACATTGGTTTACAATACACAGGAATGAATAAGCAACACCTCTGTTTGAAGAGTACTTTTCTCATTTCTGAATTTAAGTAAAAGAAGGAGTACGAAACACTTGAAAAAATTTTCTGATTTTCATTTAAGTAAGGACATTGAAAAGGCCGTTCATAACTTGGGTTTTGAAGAGGCTACGCCGATTCAATCTGAAGCTATTCCGATAGCTATGACGGGTAAAGATCTAATTGGACAAGCTCAAACAGGTACTGGAAAGACAACAGCTTTTGGTATACCCCTTATAGAGCGGGTTGAGCTTGGTGAAGAAACGATTCAGGGAATTGTTCTAGCACCGACACGTGAACTGGCTATTCAAGTAGCTGAGGAGTTAAATCGAATTGGACAGGTAAAAGGTGTTCACACGTTCCCTATTTATGGGGGACAGGATATTAATCGCCAAATCAAGGCGCTTAAGAAAAGACCGCATATTATCTCGGCAACGCCAGGACGTCTTATGGATCATATGAAAAGAAGAACCATTCGTTTAGATCATATTCGTACGGCTGTTCTAGATGAAGCAGATGAGATGTTAAACATGGGCTTTATTGAAGATATCCAAACGATTCTTGGTAGCATTTCTTCTCCACATCAAACCTTATTATTCTCAGCAACCATGTCCAAGCAGGTACAAAGTTTAGCACAGAAGTTTATGAACACTCCTGAACTCGTGAAAGTAAAAGCGAAGGGGTTAACAGTAAAGAACATTGAGCAACAGTATGTGGAAATTCCAGAAAATCAAAAATTTGATGTTCTTTGTAATCTTTTAGATCTTCAAGCACCAGACCTTGCTATTGTGTTTGGGCGTACAAAAAGACGTGTGGATGAACTTGCCGAAGGGCTGAAAAAACGTGGGTATGCAGCAGAAGGTATTCATGGAGATCTTACACAATCAAAACGAGCCGATGTGATTCGTCAATTCAAGGAGCATACTATTGAGGTTATGGTCGCAACCGATGTTGCAGCAAGAGGACTTGATATTACAGGCGTTAGCCATGTCTATAATTTTGATATTCCTCAGGATCCTGAAAGCTATGTTCATCGTATTGGTCGAACAGGGCGAGCAGGTACTAAGGGATTGGCGGTTACATTTATAACTACGAGAGAACGTCATCACTTAAAAGTAATTGAAGATGTCACGAAAACAAGCATGTCTAGACAATCGCCTCCCACTTCTAGTGAAGTAATGGCAGGAAATCAGGAAGCAGTGATTCACCGTGTTTTGACCGCCATTGACAAAACAGAGTTAGGGGAATATAAACCTATGGCGGAAAAGTTATTAGAAGAAGTGGATTCTGTTACCTTATTGTCAGCCACTTTAAAGCTCTTAACAAAAGAATCGAATACGACTCCTGTCCGATTAACTGAAGTGGCACCGCTTCGTAATAAAAAGGCAAAAACAGAACGCAAGAGAAGTAGAGGTAGAAAAGAAACAACAGGCCGTAAAAAAACAACAGGACGTAAAAAAACTTATAGAAAATAAGCCCTTATTGTTTTCTGACTGTATACTTTCCTAGTAGGTATCGAGCTTTATCCCCCGTAAAGTGTTAAAAACAGCTAACTTTTGCTGGATCAACTATTGAAGAAAGGTTGCTTACTTTTTGTACACATCTATAGGAAGAAAACCTACACGGAGTGATGTAAACCTTTCTCAACTCTATTATAAGAATAATACGGCAACTCTAATGGTTAACCCTTATAATTAGGGAGAACTAAAAAATATCAGGCGAAAGAACGAGATAAAATAAAGTACCGTGTGAGATTTAAACTAGATCTCACGATAAATAAAATTAAAAGTTTTATTATGTTTGATACTCGAGAGGATGAGGACTATGAGGGAGAAAATATTTCATGATGGAGAAATAGTAAATATAAGAGGGACAAATGAATTAGTAACAATCTTAAAAAGTCATTATGTGGAAAATATGAAAAGATACTCTTATGTGGTCAATAAATACCCCAGTACTTTTTTCTTTGAAGAAGAATTAAGTAAACATGAAAAATAATGAGTAAGTTTTGATATGAAAATCTTTTTAAGTAAAAACAGACTCTGAAAATAGAGTCTGTTTTTATTATGATCCTTTATACTTTACGGACGTTTGTCGCTTGTGGGCCACGTTGACCTTGTTCAATATCAAACGTTACTTTTTGGCCTTCGTCTAACGATTTAAAACCTTCGCCTTGAATTGCGCTAAAATGTACGAATACATCGTCTCCGCCTTCAACTTCGATAAAACCAAATCCTTTGTCTGCATTAAACCATTTCACTGTACCTTGTTCCATAATATTGCCTCCTAGAATATAAAAAATACACCAGGTTATAATTAAGCCTAGCTTACTTATTATATTATCTCAATGAGGGCGTTTTAAACTTGAATTATCATGTTTTCCTTACGAATTTAAACACTAGCACAGTTTGAAAATGAATTTATATAAATTCTTGGAAATTGGTGAGAATGATAAAGCTTTGTGTCTGTGAAGTAAAGGCTTTTTTCCCCCTATAACTCACATTATGGTAGCTAAATATGAATGTCATATTTAGCTTGAATTTTATGTTGGAATGTAATTATAAAGAAAAAAGGGTGGATTATATGTGTACAGTAGAAATCAGTGTGTTTAGAAAATAGATTGACACCTTCAAATGAGTCGTGGTATAAACACAATAGGAAACTTTAGTACATAAAAGCGTAAAAGTTAAAAATAATATTAATAAAAGCAGGATAAACAGGAGGAAATTATTATCATGGAACATAATAGCAAAATTATAGACTGCACCATTCGTGATGGAGGATTAGTTAACAATTGGGATTTCAGCATCGAATTTGTCCAAGACTTATATAATGGTTTAAGTGCAGCGGGTGTTGAATACATGGAGATCGGCTATAAAAATTCCGCAAAGCTTCTTCAAACGACTGAGCCCAATCCATGGAGATTTCTTGACGATAATTTCTTAAAAGAAATTATCCCTGAGAAAAAGTTCACGAAGCTATCTGCTCTAGTAGATATTGGACGTGTAGATCCAAATGACATTCTACCACGTGAGCAAAGTGTTTTAGATATGATTCGAGTGGCATGCTATATTCGCGAAGTAGATAAAGGCTTAGAGCTTGTGCAAATGTTTCACGATTTGGGCTATGAGACTTCACTTAATATCATGGCTCTATCTAGTGTACCGGAAAAACAGCTTATTGAAGCGTTCGAGATGGTGAAGGAAAGTCCTGTAGATGTTGTATATATCGTTGACTCTTTTGGAAGCTTAGATCATGCGGATATTGAGCATCAAGTGAAAAAGTTCCAGGCGATGATTCCTAACAAACAGCTTGGAATCCATACGCATAACAACATGCAGTTAGCATTTGCTAATACATTAACTGCGATGCGAAATGGGGTTGCATTTCTTGATTCGTCTGTTTATGGTATGGGTCGTGCAGCGGGTAACTGCAACACGGAGCTACTCGTTAGCTACATACCAAAACCAAGCTATGAGCTTAAGCCAGTTCTTGGCATCATTGAAAAGCACATGCTAGAAATGCGTCAAAAGTGGGAGTGGGGCTATATCATTCCTTATATGATTTCTGGTGTACTTAATGAACATCCACGTGTTGCTATGGCTTACCGTGATAGCGCCGATCGTGACAAATTTGTAGATTTTTATGACAAAGTAACTTCACCTGAAGTTACGCTAGCTCCAGCTTCAAAATAGGTTAGATTGCTAAAGGTACCTCTGTTAATGGAGGTACTTTTTTTCTTTACTAAATAGATTATATGTGAAGATATAGCCTCCTAAGATTAGATGTTCTTCTTTTTTATGGATAAGTGCCTGAAAATCAATTTTACGAAGATTATATACGTTTTTTATAATTTAAGAGAAGAATCTGCAGTATATATAGATGAAAGAAACTTTCAGATTAGTTTAGTACACTCTTTCTAAAAGCTTCCTAAAGTTCTCGTTCTAATGGATGATTTTGAAAACGTTCCCTTTTACAGCAATACTGTTAAGTTTATAAGCAATATAACTTAGTGTATTTATGTTTTTATTATAATAAAGTAAATTCATTAACTGAAGTAAGGAGTGAAAAAATGAATTTAGGTGAACAGTTAAAAGGTTTAAGGGAACAACACAATATGAGTCGAGAAAAACTAGCTCAAAAAATGATTGTATCTAGACAAACTGTTTTTAAATGGGAAAAAAACAAAGCCTATCCTACTCTTGATAACTTGGTTAAGATGAGTGAATTATATCAAATAACATTGGATGAGTTAGTTAAAGGGGAACAAGCTTTTTCAAAGAGTTAATTTGGTTGAAAAGCTTAACGTTGTTAAAATGGTGCATGTATTCCATCAACTGTTTCTTAATATATAGTAGTGTGAAAACAATGACGCCGGCTGCATAGAAATAAAAAATACAAACTCGCTCATATCGAGGGAAGTGAGATTTGTTTCAATTCATGTCTCCAAAGTTGTTTAATTTAGAATTTAGTACAATAAAGGCTTGATTATTTACCAATGAAAAAAAGAATGCTGTTTTCTTCTGAAAACAGCATTCTTTTTTATGAAGTGTAAATCATGATTTTTTGAATTACTAGTCCAATTAATACACATGGAATTACAAATAACATAACCATATAGAACTGAATAGCATATCAAACAGCTTTAATTTCGATGAATAAATCAATCCTACTGTCACAAAATAAGCTCCAAAAACAAATGGGGAAACGAATAATTAACCCTTCTTATTGCTTACTCATATAAGCATTGCCCCATTTCTCTATGGATTTAAGTATTGGGACAAGTTCTTCTCCAAGAGCTGTTAAATAATATAAAACTTTCTTAGGGTTATCGTTTGTTTCTTCTCTTTCAATGATACCATCTTTTTCGAGGTCTCTAAGTTGTAGGGTAAGGATTCGTTGGGTAATACCTGGTATTTCACGGCGCATTGCATTGTAATACATTGGTGATTGCGACAATAGGGATAAAATGATGCCTTTCCATTTACCACCAATAATATGCATCGTTAATTCAATTGGACAAGCATGTTTCACAGTTAACGTACAAGTACCATATTGATCGCTTTTAAAGCCTGACATTTTCTCACCTCAACGGGTAGTAACAAAATTGTGCCTTCTTGTTACACCTTTTTTTTCTTATTAAACTTATGATATCAAATAAATGAAAAGAAGGTGTATGAATTGGAATTTGTTCAAATTTCTGAACATATTTATAGACTCACTTATAAAATCGTTGTCGGCATTCCAGTCAAAATCAATACATGGTACGTGGTGGATGGTGAAGATGTTTATATCATTGATACTGGAATGGAAGATTATGCACATACTCAGCTGAATGCAGCAAAATCTTTAGGTGTGCCTAAAAGTATTTTACTGACACATGGTCATCTCGATCACATTAATGGTGCCAAGTATCTACAAGAGAAATTAAATATTCCTATTTACTCGCACGAAATTGAAATTCCGTTTATTAATGGTGAAAAGCCATATCCAAACAAAGCAGAAGAGGAAACAACAGGTGTTGAATATCAAGTTGAAGGTTTAAGTGACAATATCATTAAAACGTTACCCTTAGACGTATATTTAACACCCGGTCATACACCGGGACATGTGATATATCATCATAAAGATGACAATGTGTTGCTAACTGGAGACTTATTCATTTCTCATGCTGAAACCTTACATCCACCGATTCAAAAATTCACAGTTGATATGGATGAAAATATTAATAGCGGGCGAATTATAGATGAAATTAAACCTTCTATTATATCTTCATCACATGGCGAAGATGTTAAATACAATGATGAGTTATATGCCATTTATAAATTTAGATATGAATAGGAGGGAGAAAAATGAAAATACAATTATTTCAAATTGAGATTATAGAAGGAGAAGTTGAGCAAAACGAAAGCCGTATTAAAGCCTTGTTTGAAGAAAAACTCGAAGCGGATACTGAGATTGTTGTGATCCCGGAAATGTGGAATAACGGTTATGATTTACAACATTTAGCAGAAAAAGCAGATATCGATTTAACAAGAAGTCTTCCTTTTATCCAGAGTTTAACAACCAAACATCATGTGGATATTATTGCAGGTTCAGTTTCAAATAAACGCGATGGCAACATTTATAATACAGCTTTTGCGGTATCAAAAACGGGTGAGTTGCTCTATCAAAAAGATAAAATACATCTCGTGCCGATGTTAGATGAACATCAGTATTTAAGAGGTGGAGAGGAAGTTCCAGAAGTATTTGAAATTAACGGTATCAAAGCGAGCCAAATTATATGTTACGACTTGCGTTTTCCAGAACTTACACGCTACCCAGCGTCTCAAGGTGCCAAAATCATTTTCTATGTTGCACAGTGGACTACAAAAAACGTAAATCATTGGAGAACACTATTGAAAGCAAGAGCCATAGAAAATGGCGTCTATGTCATTGCTTGTAACAGCGTGGGGGACGTGAATAATAAAAATCATGTCGGCAACACATACGCAGGACATTCAATTGTCATCGATCCAAATGGAAACATTGTAGAAGAAGCGGGCAACCAAGAAGAGATCATAACAGCAGAAATCAATATACAGAAAGTAGCAGAACAACAACAAAACATCCCAATATTCAAAAACCTGAGACCGGACGTTTATAAGTATGCGGAGGACAAATTGGGTAGAAGATGACGTAGAAGCCTTTTAAATATCTAAACAACATGTAGTGTATTTGCTACATGTTGTTTTAGTATCCAATGTTAAATAATCGTTATTTTCTATTTGAACACGTAAAAAAATGGAGACATGTTTTAACACACGTCCGTAAAAGTATATAAAAGAAAATAAAAAGCGCAAACTAGTTGTTACTGAGGGGGATGCGCTTTTATTACTTCTTTTAATGTAAGTTATGGGATCTCAAGATAAATATTATATTTGTTAAATTAACTCTCTCCACAACACTGTTATTTTAGAAACAGCTTGCAATAGAAACGATTTTAAGGCTGGTTCGTGTGGTTTTTGATCTTTAGGATATTGAACATACTCTTTATCTTTAGCAATAAGTGTACTTTTTGAAAGTTGATCATCTATTGCTTCCATTAGAATAGCTGAAAATTCTTCACTATCAATTAAAAGCATGGATTCAGTGTTCAAAAAAGTAGAACGTGAATCAATATTAAATGAACCTACAGCACTTAACCTTTTATCATAAATAATGGATTTACCATGAATGGAATGGGGTCCTTCATATTCATAAAGACGTACACCAGACTGAACAATTTCATCTCTTGATTCTATATATCCAGCAAAAGCAAGCGGATTAGGTGTAGATGTTAGTGAATTGGTAAGAATCGTCGGAATGACTCCTTCCCGTTCTTTATTTGGTATATATTTTTCCATATTCTTTGTTGGAATAACATAAGGACTTTGTATAAAAATAGACTCTTTTGCTTGTTCGCCAAGTGCAAGAAGCTTCTGCCAAACAATAGGTTTTTTTCGCAAACGTTCAATTGGGTTATGAATAAAAGTCACTTGATTAGTAGGGACAGTAGACGTTTTCCATTGGAAAATAGGGTTAACAAAGTCCTTTTCTAAATATTTTGCTTTCTCATATTTTCCTTTTAACTCTTCTCTTACTTTTTCTCCTTTTTCTCTTTCGCTCTTTGATAGATTTTTGAATACAGTAGCTGTATATCGATGATTCCATAACATATTGATATAGTCTTTCATTGTAAAAATAATACTATCCTTCTGTTGTTTCTCATTAAAAACAACAACATCTCGATCATAAACAAAATCTTTAGAAGGAGTACGTGCTAAATACTTATCTGCAATGTTTCTTCCGCCACTAATAGAAATATTTGTATCAGCAATCATAATCTTGTCATGAAGTCGATTGTTCCAGGTCCATGGTTTCAGAAGAGTGAATGGTTCATAATATTTAAATTCAATGTTTGGATGGGATGCTAAAGCATAACGAACATCACTTCGTTTTCCTCTTAAATTATGAGAGATTCCGTCTAAGAGAACACGAACATGAATGCCTCTGTCCGCTGCTTCAATAAGGGCTCCTAAAATTAATTCTGTCGATTCTCCCTTTCCTAAAGCATAGTACGCAATATCAATAGAATGTCTCGCTTCCTGAATCATTTTTATACGAGCAACTCCTGAGTTATAGCCATCTTCAAGTAAGAGAACTCGGTCTGTTGATTTTTTTGTTCCTAAGAAATGTTTAACATTTGTTGGGCTTGTTTTCTCTTTCTTCACTGGCAGATAAAAAAGGACAACCGCCGTTATGATCGTGTATATAAGGTATAAAAGCAAAAGAGCTCCAAGTGTTTTTAATATCATTTTTACTCTGATTTTCCCTTCATCTCTTTATAATTGATTTCTCTTTTAGAATCTATAAAATAGAGGCATTTTATACTTAAACTCTTTTAATTGTTCACATACTTAAAAAGATCTTCTTTGTATATAAAGAAGATCGCTTTTCTTATCTATTCGAACATGTTTTATGTAAATTAAATTTGTATATGATATGTAAATATGTTTTTAAAAAAACTTCCAAAACTATTAAAAGAATAAAAATGAGAGGAATATAATAATAAATATGAAAAATCGATGGAAAGTTGCCTTTCTGACTCTTTTGGGAGTTATCCTTTTCATCATAGTTATTATTGGTGGTATGATATTTTCACCAACTCAATCAGTTTCATTACCAAGAACGTCCCTAGATAATGATAAGTTTGTGCAATTTAGCATTAGTACTCATAAAAAGGATATCAATAAAATACTTAACCAATATTTAAACCGATTTACTGAATATAATGTGATTTTAAAGCATGATATTGTTGAATTTAATGGGCCTATACCTGTATTCACAAAACATATTCATGTAAAAATGACGTTTACACCAAAGACTTCAAACAATGGAGAGTTAATTTTAATACAAAAAACACTTTCTTTGGGTAAGTTACATCTGCCTGTCTCTATGGTGTTAAAGCTTGTGAGAAGCTCATTAAATCTCCCAGAATGGATAATTATCCAACCTGATAATAAGATGGTTTATATTGAATTACAAAATATGAAGATGAATCATAGTAATATGAGAGTTAAGATTAATCATTTTAATTTAAAAAAGGATGATGTATCCCTTACGTTACTTTTCCCTACAGGTCATTAATATCAAAATCTGTATTAGCTTATCTTTATTCGTCCTGTCTGAATTTATAAAACGGTTCTTATTAAATTTTAGAGTGATTATCCGAATTCTAAAAAAGTTACAAAGTATAACGTTTATAGATATTAGGTTAGAGAAGGTGCATTTTTGAAAAAAGCTATTTTAAAATTCCTTATATATTTTCCAATCTTTTTAATCGGTAATTTAATCAGCAATATACTGTTCAAGCCTCAAATCAATTTCTTAACAGCATTTTCAACAGCATTTGGTGTCTCACTAGGTATAGCTACTGTCGAACTCTATATAACTAAAAAATCTAAGGAAGTATAAGGATCCTTAGATTTTTTATTTTGTATAGAGTATACATTTTTTAAATTGCTGATAATAAGGGGAGCCGAACAAAATACAGATTTAAAGCATTTCCAAGATCTATTTTACAAATATTTTACAAAGATTTATTAATAATTACATTGACATAACTAGTTAAGTTTTACTAAAATTTATTAGTAATGTAATTAATTGAATTTTAATAAAATTTAGTAATAAAAGATTAATTGAATATTAATAACATTCTGTAGTGACAGATTAGTATATTACTAAGGTTATTTAAATAACTTTATAAAGGGACAGCAAGCCTAAAAAACAAAAAATGTATGCTAAGATGCAACAACATCTAAAATTCATCGAATTTGATTCCAAAACTCATTGTTAACAAAGCACTACTATTTCTGATAATAGGTGTTCTCAGCGATTATTTAGCATACAAAGTTCGTATTTTTTGCTCTGGATCCCTTAATTTGAAAATGAAGGAAGTGAGACTATTGAAGATATCAAACAAACACTTAGCAATTATTTGCCAAAATAAACATTTACCTTTTGTTTTTGAGGAGGCACAAGATTTAGGTGTAGAAGTAACTTTCTTTTATAATGCCAATGATACTAGACCTAAGAATCTTTCTGGTATTAACAGATATATTCCTATCCGTTTATTTGATCAGCAGGAAGAGGCACTTAACATTGTTAAACAGGCATATCAAGAAATTCCTTTTGATGGAGTAATGACACTATTTGAACCAGCATTAGACTTTGTAGCAAAAGTAGCAGAAGAGTTAAAGCTCCCATACCTTCCTATTTCCGTAATAGAAAATTGCCGAAATAAAAATGAAATGAGGAGAATTTTGAAAGAAAACAACCTTAATACACCTACTTTCTATGAATTATCATCAGATGAAATTCTAGATGAATTATTATTTGAATTTCCTTTGGTTGTAAAACCTACTAATGGATTTTCGAGTCAAGGTGTCACCCGAGTAAATAATAGAGAAGAGCTAGTGGAAAGTATAAATAAGGTAAAAAAGATTAACAAAGACGAACTCGGTAAATTTACGCAAAATAAGAGTGGAATTGTTATTGAACAGTTTATAGATGGACCGGAATTCGCTATTGAAACCTTCTCGATAAAAGGAGAAGTTTATGTTTTATCAATTGGATATAAGGGAGATTGTAAAGGCCCATTCTTTGAGGAAGGAGTTTATATAGCCCCAGCCCAGTTAGATGAAAAATTAAAAAGTACCATAGCTAATGAAGCATCCCATGCTGTAAAAGCATTAGGAATTGAAAATGGTCCTGCTCATACTGAATTACGATTAAATCAGGATGGAGTACCTTATGTAATCGAAGTGGGAGCCCGAATTGGAGGTTCAGGTGTCTCCCATTATATCGTAAAAGAAAGTACAGGTATTAACTATATGCAGTTAGCTATTCAAAATGCAGTTGGAGTTTTAGATTCCAATCGTATTTCACATAATATTGTTGCTAAAAATGTAGCAGGTAACTATATTATTCCAGTTCAAGGATCTGGTGTTGTTGAAGAAATTCAAGGAATTGAATCTTTACAAAAAGATTCACGAGTAAAAAGGATTCTCCAATTTATTGACAAAGGGACTGAAATCTTACCTTACCCGTATTTTTCGGGGTACCCTGGTTTTATTTTGACAAGTCATCAGTCTTATGATGATTGTGAAAACTATTACAAGAATTTAGATGAAAAGATTAAAATCACTTATAAAAATAATATAACAATTTAGGGGGCTCAAATTATGGCGACTATTACGCAAAATGTTCAGGAATTAAATCAAAAGGTGAAAGTTGTTCACACATTAGGTCCAGCAGGAACAAATTGTGAGAAGGCTGGTTTATTATGGCTTGAGAAACAAAAAATAAAAGGGGAAGTTGTTCTACATAAAACGCTAGAAGAAGCATTACCCCATGTTAAAGAGACTGAAAATTCTATACTTATAGGTTGCGCTGTTTATCCTTATCTTCATGACATAGTATTTAAGAATTTATCTAATTTAGAGCTTATAGATAGCTTTATCATGCCAACATACAATATGGTTCTTGCAGCAAAAGAAGAGGTTGATTTTTCTAAGGATACCGTAATCGCTTCTCACCCAGCCCCAGCTAATCTTGCTCAAGCATTTAGCAGTAATATAAGGCTAGTGGACAGTAATGCTCAAGCAGCACTCGACTGTTCATTGGGGATAGTAGATTCCTGTATTACTACAATTAAAGCTGCTGAACAGCACAATTTATTTATCGTTAAAGACTTCGGTGAGGTACCTATGTGTTTTACCGTGCATGCTAGAAAATAAGACTTTAAGTGGAATTTTTTTGCTAATAGACATAAAGGAAACAAGGTGACGTATTATGAGTTCCAAATTATTTCGTATCCATGTTCCCCTCCTATTTGGGCTTTTATGCTTGATAGGAGGGACCACGTGGGCCTTCCAAAAAACAGGTCTAGAAGGTAGCCTTCCCTTCTGGTCGGCCGGTATGAGGTTTTTGATTGCGAGTATATTAATTGCAGGTTATTTATTTTTAAATAGAAAGCTTTCTGTTTCAAAAGAAGTTCTGATTATTTCTATTCTTAATGGTTTTATGTATTTTGCTATACCATTCGGCTCAGTTTATTGGGCTTCACTTTATTTACCAAGTGGACTGGTTTCTGTATTAGCTGCTAGTATTTCTGTTTTCGCCCTTTTAATTAATCGTCTATTTAAAGGTACTCCCGCTTCCAAAGGACAAAAAATGGGTGTAATACTATCTTTATTTGGAATTATTTTTGTATTTGGAAATCAATTACTGATTAAAGGAGATTTAATTGAGCTCATTGCCATGGCGGTCATCCTAGTCGCAATGTTTGGCTCTGCTTTAATTACTATTCAAGTACAAATGAGAATTAAATCCTTACCAATTATGACCTTTAACTCTCTATCTATGTTTAGTGGGGGCACAATCTTACTAATATTGAGTCTAATTCTAGAGGATGGTAATCGAACTTTTTCTGGTTCCAGTCTTTTTTCCTTACTATATCTGGCCATTGTTGGCTCAGTATTAGGCTTTTGGATTAATATCTATTTACTAAAGCAGTGGCATATATCAAAGGCAACTGCACATTTATTTATTTCTCCCATTATTGCTTTATACGTAGGTTTTATTTTTCTAGACGAAACTTTAAACAACCAAATCTATCTAGGAACCATTTTTGTTCTTATAGGTGTTATATTCATTAATTTAAAAAGAAAAGAGGTGGATCACTCCACCAAAGAAATTAAAGAGACATCTAGCAGTTCTTTACCAAAATAAGCATGTTCCTTTTATTTTCAAAAAAGAGCAAACTCCTTGTGTAAGAGTGACTCTTTTATGATAATGACGTTTAATCTGAAAAGTCTAAGAGAATGCTATATGTTCTCTTATAAATAATTTTAGGAGGATTTCCTTTATGTTAACTAAAACCGATACGGATCAGCTATTAACTATTTTACGAGATAAAATTTTACCTGAGATAGATGAACTAAGAAAATATCAAGGTACGCAAGGGCAAATTGTAGAGAATAAACAAAGAGCAAAAGAAATTTTAATGGATTTAATTAAAAATACCGAGGAGATTTATAATTCCCTCAACTTAAAAGAAGTTGGAGTTGCATTTAAAGAAGACGTATTAAATTGGATAAAGAGAGGGCTAGATGAAGCCCCATATTTTGATAACACACTTATTGCATATCGTCCACCTGTTAATGGCGAGGTTACATTTTTTTTAGGCCCTATTGTTACACCAAATGGACCGAATAAGAGGGGTTTTTATTTTGAGGCATTTCTAGCCCTTCGTGATGAACCAGAAATAATGAAACCTATTGAAAAGGAACTACCTCATCCTAAAAACGGGTGTGAATCTCTAAAGATTTTAGCAGGTACACAAGGATTTATGGAAGAAAAGTGTATCGTTTTCTTTCCTGAAAACGTAAAAACTAAAGAAAAAGTAACTAGCCAGAACTTTGCTATATTTTTCTTTAATAAATTCCATGACATTTATAATGACGATACATTAAAGAGAGCGAATATTATATTTCCGAAATTCAAATTTAAATCTAAAGATATGAATAGAGAGATAACTTATGAGGCAAGAGTTATATGGGGTTATCTACATGATTACTACCATCATTGTGGAAATAAACCATTTGATCAAAATATCCAAGCTAAAATGAACTTTTTTGCTGGAATTCTTGAGGAGATTAAAGTTGACTGCCAAACAATCATTACTCTTAATGAACATAAATATCCTTATTGGGAGGAGATTACTGAGTTTGTCTTATTTGAACGTCTCTTGAGGTATCCAAGTCAACATAATGCTCCTAGAAACTTTGATTCGGGAACAGGTTTTTTCCTATTCAGTTGGCTAATAGAAAACGGTCAATCGATTTATAGAGATCATGAACATACCCATTTAGATTTACCAAAATGTATTGAAGAGTTAAAAATATTAGTTTCAGAAATTGAAGAGCTCGAAACTATTCAAAATGATATAGAGTACAAGGAGCAAGCTGAACAATATGTTAGAAAACATCTACTTCCTACCAATAATAATGATAAATTCATTATTCCTGAAAACTACTTTATTTATCAAGAAAACCAAAAAGTTAATGTGCCTTATTTGAAATTTAGTGCAGGTACAATCTAGAAAGCTGGTGTAGACTTGTCAGATTTAAAACTTAGTAAAATTGGACAGAAAATGATGGATAAAGTAGGGGTTAGGGCAATTATGCATGATATTCAAGAAGTTCTTAACTCAGATCCTAGTAAATATATCAATCTAAGTGCTGGAAATCCAACACTTTTACCTGAAGTTTATAAGATGTGGGAGGATTCTTTAAAAAGTATTCTCAATAGCGGCGAATTAGAGAATATGGTTAGTAAATATGGTTCTAGTTATGGGACTTATGAACTGATAGATTGTATTAGAGAATATTTTTATAATAACTATGACGTTAAATTGGAACGTGAAAATATTCTCATAACCTCTGGTAGTCAAAATTTATTCTTCTTAGCTCTAAACTCATTTTGTGGCACTAATAATAAGAATGATTTAAAACGTGCTCTAATACCTATGTTACCCGATTATGCTGGCTATAGTGGTGTTGCATTAGAAAAAAGTATTATTGAGGGGATTCCTCCTCTTATCTCAAAAATAGATAATCATACATTTCGTTACGAGTTAAATAAAGAAAGTTTCTTAGAAAGGATCATGAATAATAGAGACATTGGAGCTATGGTATTATCGCGCCCTAACAATCCATGTGGAAATGTTCTATCAGAGGAAGATATTTTATTTATTTCAAATGTATGCAGTGAATTAAATATTCCATTATTGATTGATTCTGCATATGCTCCTCCTTTCCCAGCGATTAATTTTGTGGATATGAACCCTATACTAACGGACAATATTATCCATTGTATGAGTGTTTCAAAAGCAGGTTTACCAGGGGAAAGAATTGGGATTGCTATAGGAAAACCACAATATATAAAGGTGATGGAAGCATTTCAATCAAATATATCAATTCATTCCTCCAGATTAGGACAAAAAATGGTTGCTGATTCACTTCAAAATGGTCAACTCCCTGTTATCTCTGTTAAGTATATACGGGAACACTATATACAAAAGTATTTAACTCTGAAACAAGCTTTAACTATATTTATGCCTGATAATATACCTTGGTTTCTACATTGTGCAGAGGGCTCACTTTTCAGTTGGCTATGGTTAGAAAATCTTCCATTGGAGGACAAGGAATTTTATAATAAATTAAAGGAACAGAACTTAATTGTTGTACCTGGTAGTTCTTTTTTTCATGATAGTTATGATGTTTCTACACATGCTAGGGAGTGTATTAGAATAAGTCTTACAGCTACAGATGATGAGATCATGAGAGGCATAGAAATTCTCTCTAATGTAACTAAAGAGTGTTATAAGGCAAGTATATCTATCAGTACTTCTTGAAATCCGCCTTTATTTACAAATAATAATCATTAAATGTTAAAGGTAAGAGTGGAGGAATATTTTTTGCTAGGCTTTCTAATTCTAAATTCTTTACGGAATGGTTCACTCTCTATAACAAACCAAAGTTTAACTTATTCGCCGTATTTTTTGGTACCACTTTACTTCCATATGCGATTATAGATGGAATAAAAGACCTATCTTCTAGGAAATAAACTAATAACCACACAAGCTGACTAAGTTGCTTTATGAATTAATAACATAAAAAAATAAACCTTATGTAACACATTTCTTTCTTAGAGTGGAAAAGACCGTCCAGTATATAAGGCGGTCTTTTTCACTTCTTATAATGCACATTATGAGAACTAACTTAGTGTCCAATAAATATTGGCAAGTTCAGGACCTACATGGCCTGTTGTATGCCTAAAGGTTACATTCCATTTATATAAAGTAAGAGGGATGACTTGAAATTAAAGAAGTGAATAGATAATCCAAAAAAAACTATTCATTGACAACCTCAAGAATTTGCTCTATTATGCAAATAGAGATTAGTCATTAGTTAAGTAGACAGATAATTAGGAATAGTGAGTTGTAGCTTATGGCATTAAACAAAGAACACCGTATCGGACGTCATGCCACATTGCTTGTATTGATGGACGATAGGAGCGAACAGCAAGAGATTACAAATCAACTAAACTGGAAGAGCTGTAGCGGGAGAGTAGGTTCAATGGAGTCGCAAAAAGTCGTTGCAGCTATAGAAACTGCTGCCAAGCAGAATAGGATTATCAAAGATAATGTTTACCGAGAAACCCATTCCCTATATCACGCAATTATGGAAGCGCTTTACGGCATTACTCGAGGGCAAATGCAATTAGGTTCGGTTATGCGGACTGTGGGATTACGCTTTGCTGTTGTACGTGGTAATCCTTATGAGGATGAAACAGAGGGAGAATGGTTGGCTGTCGCAATCTATGGAACGATTGGGGCACCAGTTAAAGGATTGGAACACGAGACGTTAGGTCTTGGTATTAATCACATTTAAATAGCTTATTAGTTTTTTAGCCCAGAGCATTTAGTGAATAGGGGGCTGTACTGAAGAAATCATATGATTTCTTTAGTATGGTTCCCTATTTTCTTTTTGCTTCAGTAAAGTAAAGTACAAAGAAGGAAGGTGTCGTTATGGTAGTATTGACAGGAAATTCTCTTAAATTAGAAGAAATGAGCAACATTCTTTTTAACTATGAAAAAGTAACTGCTTCGGACGATAGTTGGAAGCGAGTTGAAGAAAGCCGTAAAGCGGTGGAACAAATCGTTAAAGAAAACCGTGTTGTTTATGGGATAACAACTGGGTTTGGAAAGTTCAGTGATGTATTAATTAATCCAAAAGATGTCGAAGCGTTGCAATTGAATTTGATTCACTCACATGCCTGCGGGGTTGGAGATCCATTTCCGGAACTTGTCTCAAGAGCAATGTTAGTATTAAGAGCGAACGCATTATTGAAAGGGTTTTCAGGTATAAGAGGGATAGTGATAGAGCGCTTGCTTCAGTTTGTAAATGCTGGGATTCACCCTGTCATTCCACAACAGGGTTCTCTCGGAGCTAGTGGTGATTTGGCGCCATTATCTCACCTTGTTCTCCCTCTTCTTGGGGAAGGAGAAGTATTTTATAAAGGGGAGCGGACGAATGCTCTCAAAGCGCTGACGAAAGAGGGTATTTTTCCGATTACTCTGTCTGCAAAAGAAGGTCTTGCATTAATCAATGGGACACAAGCGATGACAGCAATGGGTGTGGTAACGTATTTAGAGGCGGAAAAGCTAGCCTATCAATCAGAAGCGATTGCGGCAATGACAATCGAAGGATTAAGAGGAATTATTGATGCGTTTGATGAGGATGTTCATATTGCACGTGGTTACCCGGAACAGGTTACAGTCGCGAAACGGATACGGGGGCTTTTGGAAGACAGCAAATTAACAACCAAACAGGGTGAAATCCGTGTCCAGGATGCCTATTCACTGCGTTGTATTCCACAAGTTCATGGGGCAACATGGCAAACGCTGAACTATGTAAAAGAAAAATTAGAAATCGAAATGAATGCGGCAACAGATAATCCATTGATTTTTGATGGAGGGAAAAAAGTTATCTCCGGTGGAAATTTCCACGGTCAGCCGATTGCATTGGCAATGGATTTTCTTGGCATCGCAATAGCTGAATTAGCTAATATTTCTGAGCGTCGAATTGAGCGACTTGTGAATCCGCAACTGAATGATTTACCACCGTTCTTAAGTGCCGAACCGGGACTTCAGTCTGGAGCTATGATTATGCAATATTGCGCTGCTTCACTCGTATCAGAAAATAAAACACTCGCTCATCCAGCAAGCGTTGATTCAATCCCTTCTTCAGCAAACCAAGAGGATCATGTGAGTATGGGAACAATTGGTGCACGTCATGCCTATCAAATTGTATCTAATACAAGACGGGTACTCGCAATTGAATCCATTTGTGCGATGCAGGCAGTTGAGATTAGAGGTATAGATGATATGGCACCAGCAACGAAAAACGTTCTAAAAGAAGGACGTAAGCGAATTCCATTCATTGAAAAGGACCGTGTGTTTTCACGTGATATTACAGAAGCTGAAAGCTGGCTGAAGAATTCATTTTCAATCGTTGGAATAAAAAATTGTGAAAATGAGGCAATTGTTAAGGAAAGAATTTAACAAGAAAGAAGCAAACGTCAAATTAAATAGAATAAGCAAAAACTTTCATATTTATAATTAGAGTTAAAAGTCCGAGAAAGTAAGTTACCAAGGGGACAGCATCATTCGGTGTTTATGTTTAATACACCGAAGACGTGCAGTTCCCACTTCACTTGTAATTAACTGAATTTTTAAAAAATAATTCTTAATTTCTAAAAGATAAGGACTTTAAAAAAGAAAGGGCGATTTGATGTTGATATTCAATGCTGTAGTGGTTTCAGTCATTGTTATGGTAGTACTGAGTCTTTTTCGTGTTAATGTGATGCTGGCAATTCTGCTTGCCGCCGGTATTTCTGGTTTGATGGAAGGGTTAACACTAACTGAAGCAACAAATATGCTCATATCTGGGATGGGAGGACAGGCAAATACAGCATTAAGTTATATTCTACTTGGCATATTTGCCGTTATGGTTGGATATTCGGGAATTACGGGATTCCTTGTAAAAAGACTTGTAAGCGCTTTAAAAAGAAAGCGTGCAATTATGTTGTTGACGATTGCGGGAGTCGCTTGTTTATCTCAAAACGCTGTTCCAATACATATTGCGTTTATTCCAATTCTAATTCCTCCTTTGCTCTATTTATTTGATAAAATGAAGGTTGACCGTAGAGGAATCGCTGTAGCATTAACATTTGGGTTAAAAACACCGTATATTATGATTCCAGCTGGTTTTGGGTTAATATTCCACGGAATTATTGCTGATGAAATGAAAGCGAGTGGTATGAATATTGCTCCTTCATCTGTGACATACGCAATGTTAATCCCAGGGCTTGGAATGGTTATCGGATTGTTTTTTGCCATTTTTATTTCTTATCGTAAAGATCGTGAACTATCCAGTGGCAATGAGGATGTTATTAGTGAGGTAGCGATGACGGAAGAGATAGAATTGTCATTCACATTGCGTCATTTTCTCACTATTATTGCAATTGTAGGGGCACTTATCGTGCAACTTGTAACTGGTTCACTTATTCTAGGGGCACTCACAGGAATTATTCTCATGTTTCTGTTTACGATTGTCCCTTTTAAAGAAGGCGAGAAGGTTGTCCATGAAGGTATTATTATGATGGGGATGATTGCATTTGTGATGTTAATTGCTTCAGGGTATGCAACAATTTTGAAAGAGACTGGCGCCGTTGAGGACCTAGTGAAGTCTACAACTGGAATATTGGGTGACAATAAGTTAGTTATTGCTATTGCAATGCTTCTTGTTGGTCTGTTAATTACAATAGGAATTGGTTCCTCGTTTGGCACAATTCCAATTATTGCTGCCTTATTTGTTCCAATCTGCGCAACAGTGGGTTTTTCTCCATTGGCAACCGCCGCATTAATCGGTACTGCTGGTGCACTTGGGGATGCAGGTTCACCGGCATCAGATAGCACTCTTGGCCCAACGTCAGGGCTAAATGCAGATGGAAAGCATCACCATATCTGGGACACATGTGTGCCAACCTTTTTACATTTTAACATCCCTTTGATGATTTTCGGTATTATTGCTGCAATGGTGCTTTAATCAAAACAAACTCGTACTTCAAAACAGATCTGTCTGTTTTGTTATCAATACTATAATAATTAAAAAAGATGAATATCTCTTTTACTTTGAATAGGAGTTTCATAGAAAACGGACTCCCTTAAAAAAACGTATTTTTTAAGGGAGCCCGTTTTAAATTTCTCTATCCCTAGTTTTGATAAAGTGATAATTCTACCATTTGATTTTTTTCATAAAACCTTACTAATTTCTTAATAGCTGACTTCATAATCCATTAATCCCATAGAAAACCTGAATTTCATAAAAGTTTTATATAGTTCCTTTTTTTAAAAAGATACTAAAGTCAAACAATGGGTCATTAACATCAAAAAGTATAATCTTGTATTTCATAGATACATCAATTAGTTATTACCGATTCAGTATCAAACCTTGTGTTCATTCATGTAAATATATCATATCTCCTGTCTTCTTATTTATAAAAACGGAAAGGACATATATTAATTATTCTCTAGAAATATAAAATGAGGTCAACATACGAGTACATTTGCTATGATGAAAGAAAAGGATAAAAGAAGGTGTAACAGCATGGAAATTCATTTGATAGCAAAAGATGAGTTAGAAGCTCAAGGGATTAGGTGGTTGGTAGAGTCACATTTTACTGGAGTTCGATTGGTTCTGTGGAATACAATGGAGGAATTTGAAAGTGATATAAAAAAGCAGAAACCTGAGCTTGTTATTCTGGATATGGACGGATGGAAGCATGAAAGTGAACGATTTGGTAAGGTGATGCAACAAAATAGAATTCGCTGGTTAGGGATTTCATCTGAGCGAATTTTCCAAACTGCTTATCGTGCGCTCCGTTTTCGTGCAGAAGATGTTTTATTCCGCCCGTTTTCTCCGTCAGATTTAATCAAACGTATTCAACAACTGCGCTACCAATTGCGTAATGATCGTCGTTACTTTGAGAATAGAGCAACAGGAGAAGGAAGTTCACTTCCCATCGATTATCCTGACCTTTTCCTAACAGAGCGAAAGCACGTTAGTCCGATAACAATGGTCGCACTTTTAACTCCCCATCCAGAAACACTTCCATTAGTATATGATGCATTGCAACGTTATTCTTTTACCGGAAAGCATCGCATATTTGCTCTATCTGATTTTATTGTATGTGTGAGGGAAACCCAAGGGATTGAAGTATTCAAGGAGGAATACCATGCCTTTCTTGCATATTGGAAAGACCTTATGAGTGAGCCCCTTGCTATTGTAATTAAGGAAACTTCCTCAGGTGATTCGTTAAAAAAAGCCTATCAGCAAATACGTCAGTTAACAAGGCTAGTTTTTTTCGAAGGCTATGATATTGTTTTGGTGGAAAATGAACAAATGTTCCCTCAGGAAATGGACCCCTTCCTTACTCCTTTGGAACAAAGGCAGTGGATTGAAATGCTTGAAAAAAGAAATATAAAAGCCATTCGGGATTGGGTGGAGCGTGAATTTTTGACCTTTCAGCAGCCATATCCCGATCCAGAAAACGTTCGTGTTCGTCTTACGAGTGTGCTCGCGCAGATTCGCCGATATATGAAGTCACACAACCTCCAGAGTGCAGACTGGGAAACACTCTATCATGAAGTTTTTCAGCAAATTGTCCATAAGCCAGTCATTTATCAAATTGTCCAAGGACTGCTTACGTTTATAACTCATTTACTTCAGAAGAATCATGAGCAAGTACAGGAAGGATCACGAACACTGGTTGAGAAAGCAAAAGAATTGATAGAGTCTAACTATTGGGATGCTCAGTGGAATTTAGCGGCATGTGCTGATGCACTCCGTATCAATAAGAGTACCCTCAGCCGCCGCTTTGCAGCCGAATCCGGCCAGTCTTTTCGCAAGACGTTACATCAAGTACGGATTCGAGAGGCTAAACGTCTATTGCGGGAAACGGATTTATCATTGGAGGAAGTTGCACGATTAACGGGCTATTCTCACCAAACTTATTTTAATACTAAATTCAAACAGATTGAGGCATGCATCCCATCAGCTTACCGATCTGGATTATAAAAAAACGATTCAGTATATACTGAATCGTTTTTAATTGGATTATAAGTAAATGCATTTTGAAACTATTTATAAAAATGAGAGTTAAAAAGAATTATTTAGAAATATTTTATAAAAAAATCATTAAATTATAATAAATTATTAGAATTTTTATTATAAACTGAATATAAGCAAATAAGGAGGTAAGAAAAATGAATACGTTTACAAAGAACAAAGTGATACGTTATGAAGGTACTGAATTACATACAAAAGGATGGCAACAAGAGGCCGTACTTCGGATGTTAATGAACAATTTAGATCCTGATGTAGCTGAGCATCCAGAGGAACTTGTTGTATACGGAGGAATTGGGAAGGCAGCCCGAAATTGGGAATCATTTGATGCAATTGTTCAATCTTTGAAAAAGCTAGAAGAAGATGAAACCCTACTTGTTCAGTCAGGAAAACCGGTAGTTATCTTTAAAACCCATTCAGATGCACCACGCGTACTGATTGCAAATTCAAATATTGTACCAGCTTACGCAAATTGGGACACATTTCATGAGCTTGATAAAAAAGGGTTAATGATGTATGGACAAATGACAGCAGGTAGCTGGATTTATATTGGTTCTCAAGGAATTGTGCAAGGAACGTATGAAACATTTGCAGAGCTTGCGAAACAACATTTCAATAATACACTCAAAGGTACTATCACGGTAACCGCGGGTCTTGGCGGTATGGGTGGAGCTCAACCTCTTGCTGTCACGATGAATGGTGGTGTCTGCATTGGTATTGATGTTGATGAGACAAGGATTGACCGACGAATTGAGACTCGTTATACAGATGTGAAAACGGACTCGCTAGATGAAGCAATCCATTTAGCTAAAGAAGCAAAAAAAGAAGGAAGAGCTTTATCAATCGGTCTATTAGGCAATGCCTCTGAACTTTTACCGGAAATGATTGTACGCAATTTTATCCCGGATGTATTAACAGATCAAACATCAGCACACGATCCATTGAATGGATACATCCCTTCAGGAATGTCGCTCGAAGAAGCAGCAGAATTACGAAAATCTAACCCTGAAGAGTACGTGAAACGTTCAAAAGCTTCAATGGCAACACATGTGAAAGAAATGCTTGAGATGATGGAAAAAGGTGCCGTGACGTTCGATTATGGTAACAATATTCGTCAGGTTGCAAAAGATGAGGGCGTAGATAATGCCTTTGACTTTCCTGGATTCGTTCCAGCCTATATCCGTCCGCAATTCTGTGAAGGAAAAGGTCCTTTTCGTTGGGTAGCATTGTCAGGGGATCCTGAAGATATTTATAAAACGGATCAGGCTATCTTACGTGAATTTAGTGATAATGAACATTTATGTAACTGGATTCGTATGGCACAGGAAAAAATTCAATTCCAGGGTCTCCCTTCTCGTATTTGTTGGTTGGGCTATGGAGAGCGTGCTCGTTTTGGAAAAATTCTAAATGATATGGTGGCTAGTGGTGAGTTAAAAGCACCAGTTGTGATTGGACGTGACCACTTGGATTCTGGCTCTGTTGCTTCACCAAACCGTGAAACAGAAGCTATGAAAGATGGATCAGATGTAGTTTCAGACTGGCCAATTTTAAATGCGATGATAAACGCAGTGGGCGGTGCTACTTGGGTATCTGTACACCATGGAGGCGGTGTCGGAATGGGCTATTCTTTACATGCAGGAGTAGTTATTGTGGCAGATGGTACGAAGGAAGCGGAAACACGTATTGAGCGAGTTCTGACAACTGATCCAGGTATGGGGGTAGTACGTCACGCTGATGCGGGATATGAATTAGCAAAGAAAACAGCTCGTGAAAAAGGGATTAACATTCCAATGCTTGATAAAGGGACTGATCAGTAATGACAAAACCAATTTGGATTAAACATGCGACTCAGCTTGCTACGCTTGCAGGTAAAGGAAAAGGTCCGCGCTCACAAGAAGCTATGTCAGAGCTTGGACTCATCGAAGATGGTAGTTTGTGGATAGAAGATGGAACCATTCAGGCTGTTGGTACAACAAATGATCTGGAAAAACGCTATGCAGAGAAATTGCATACAGCGGACGTTGTGGAGGCTTCTAATCATTTAGTTACGCCTGGGCTTGTGGATCCTCATACACATGTTGTGTATGGGGGAAGTCGTGAACATGAGTTTGAAATGCGCCTTGAAGGTGCGACATATATGGATATTATGAACGCGGGTGGAGGGATTCATGCAACAGCCCGTATGACACGAGAGGCAATAGAAGAAGAATTACTAGAACAAACAATGAGTCGTCTCGATTCATTTCTTGCTCATGGAGTTACGATGGTAGAAAGTAAAAGCGGCTATGGCATGAACCTGGAAACTGAGCTTAAACAATTGCGTGTAATGAAAGAATTGCAACAAAAACATGCAATTGATCTTGTACCTACTTTTATGGGAGCTCATGCTGTACCTCCAGAATTTAAAGGAAAAGAAAATGAATTTGTTGATTATTTAATTGATAAGATGCTGCCAATAGTAGCTGAGGAAAACTTGGCTGAGTTTAACGATGTTTTTTGTGAGAAAGGTGTTTTTACCCCTGAGCAGTCGAAACGGATACTAGAAGCCGGAAAAGAATATGGGTTAGTGCCTAAAATACATGCCGATGAAATTGAACCTTATGGGGGAGCTGAGTTGGCTGCAAAAGTAGGAGCGGTCTCAGCTGAGCATTTATTAAAAGCATCAGATGAAGGTATACATGCTATGGCGAAAGCCGGGACTATTGCTTGCTTATTACCAGCTACAGCATTATATCTACGTGAAGAAGCTGCGGCAGGAAGAAAGATGATTGATGCAGGTGTACCTGTAGCTATTTCCACCGACTGCAATCCTGGGTCATCACCGACGACTTCTATGCCTCTTGTTATGAATCTAGCTTGTATTTCGATGAGACTTACTCCAGCAGAAGCCTTGACGGCAGCAACATATAATGCAGCCTGCGCCATTAATCGTCAAGAAAAAGTAGGGTCACTGGAGGTAGGAAAGCAAGCAGATATTGTCTTATGGGATGTTAAAAACTATCAAGAATTACAATATTTATTCGGAGTTAATCATGTCAAGGCTGTATGGAAAAAAGGTGTAAAGGTGGTGGGATAGGGTGAGTGAAAAATGGCTTCAAGCACCTGAATGGTCTTGGAATACATCGAAAGAAGAAACAGCTTACGTTCATCAGTGGATTCAGCCACTTAATGAACTAAGAAGTCTGCCTAACCTGATTATTTACGGAGCGCCAATTTCGAGATCATCAATTAGTGTGTCTGGGGCTTCCCTGTATCCAACGGAATTTCGGAGAATGTGGAAAAGATTTTCCACCTACAACTTGGATGAAAATATCGATTTAACAGCGCTACAAGTAGCGGATGCAGGGGATATTGTAATGCATACGACAGATATCCCTTTATCACATCAACGTATTCAAGAGACATCAGCATATCTTGTGGAACGCTATCCTCACACCATCACATGCATGATTGGCGGTGATCATTCTACAACGGCTTGCGCTGTTCGAGGAATCAAAGAAGTTTGTGAGCAAAAAACCATTGGGATTTTACAACTTGACACGCATCTTGATGTGCGAGATCCGGAGGAATTAGGACCTGCAAATGGAACTCCAATTCGCCAATTAATTGATGGCAATATTGTTAAAGGCCAGGATGTCATCAATATCGGTTTGCATGGTTATTTTAATGCGAAGCCACTTATCGATTATGCCGAGAAACACAACATTCAGGTGGTAACATTAAAACAAGCACGCAGAAAGGGCCTTATCAATACCATTCAAGAAGCGCTCGAACGTCTGTCAGCAAAAGTCGATCTTGTTTATGTCACAGTCGACATGGATGTACTCGATATTTCCGTTGCACCAGGGGTACCAGCATCCACCCCCGGCGGCATGACATCAACTGAGCTGTTTGATGCATTATTAGAAATTGGTAAGCATCCAATTGTTCAGCATATTGATTTTGTTTGTCTAGACCCCACCAAAGATTCACCAGGTGCTGAAACAGTCAAAATCGGGGTATACGCATGGCTGCAGTTTATAACTGGCTATGTTTTACGGTCTAGATAAAGTGATAGACAATTTAGTAAGGAAAGAAAAAAAGACTAAGGTGAATATAAATCCAGATTAATCTGAAAGTATATGTTAGGCAAGAAGAAATATCTCATCCTCTTCTTGCCTTAGCCAAAGTAATGGATTGGAAAATAAAATCGATTGATAATAAGAAATTAGAGCAATTGTTACAGCAATTGCCTTTTTTTATAAAAATAACGCTTCAGAACAATCAATTTAAACAACTTATAAGATAAGAGGTGTAACAAATGAAAGTGGGATCCCCCGTTAAAAGTGATCAAATTCAAGAGCTGGACCATAAGGACCATAAGCAAAGTGGAACGTTAGATTTATTAAATTCAACCCAACTTATTATAAAAGAAGCGGTTCGGAAGTTAGGTTATAACAATAAGATGTATGAATTATTAAAAGAACCAATTAGAACCTTAACGGTGCGTATTCCAGTTCGAATGGATAACGGCTCTATTAAAATTTTCACCGGCTATCGTTCTCAACATAACGACGCTGTGGGTCCTACAAAGGGAGGTGTCCGATTCCATCCTGAAGTAAATGAAGAAGAGGTCAAAGCCTTGTCTATTTGGATGAGTTTAAAGTGTGGCATTGCTAATCTTCCTTACGGAGGAGGAAAAGGAGGAATTATTTGCGATCCAAGGAACATGTCACTTGGGGAATTAGAGAGATTAAGTCGCGGATATGTTCGGGCCATTAGCCAAATCGTTGGTCCGACAAAAGATATTCCAGCCCCTGATGTTTATACGAACTCTCAAATTATGGCGTGGATGATGGATGAGTACAGCCGCCTTCGTGAATTTGACTCTCCTGGATTTATTACAGGAAAACCGATTGTATTAGGGGGATCACAAGGTCGCGAAACGGCAACGGCGCGCGGTGTAACAATTTGCATTGAAGAAGCCGTCAAGAAAAAAGGTATTGAATTACAGGGGGCACGCATTGTGATTCAGGGCTTTGGGAATGCCGGAAGCTTTCTGGCTAAATTTATGCATGAGGCAGGAGCCAAAGTGATTGGGATTTCAGATGCACATGGTGCTCTTTATGATCCAACAGGGCTTGATATTGATTATTTACTTGATCGACGAGATAGTTTTGGGACGGTAACCAATTTATTTACTAATGTTATGACAAATCAAGAATTACTTGAGCAAGAATGTGAAATTCTTGTTCCAGCCGCTATTTCTAATCAAATTACGTTAGAAAATGCCAATCGCATTCATGCATCCATTGTGGTAGAAGCAGCAAATGGACCTACAACCCTAGAAGCTACCAAAATTTTAGATGAAAGAGGTATCCTCCTTGTGCCAGATATACTGGCTAGTGCAGGTGGTGTGACTGTTTCGTACTTTGAATGGGTCCAAAACAATCAAGGATATTATTGGTCAGAAGAAGAAGTAGCTAAAAAGTTGCGAAAAGTAATGATCAATTCCTTTGAAACTATTTATCAAATGTCACAGACCCATGAAGTTGATATGCGTTTAGCTGCATATATGGTCGGAATCAGAAAATCGGCTGAAGCCTCGCATTTCCGAGGATGGGTATAAAATGCAAAATTCCCGGCTCTGATGCAAAGTTAATTATATGACCTTATTTCAAGAAAAGAAGGAATTTCTGCTACAGTTGAAAGAGCCTTGGATGATTTAGCTAAAAAAATAGATGTTACCTATCTGACAGTAGATATGGATGTTCTTGATAGTGCTTATGTACCTAAAGTTCCGGCAAAAAACACAGGATTAATAAGAACAGATGAATTATTTGAATGCGTATACATTACAGATTCATATTCTTTAGTACAGGCAATAGATATTGTATGTTTAGATTCTTTACGTAATAGATCTAGTATCACTGTTAAATCAGGAGTTCATGTAATCTGGAAACTTTCCGTTCGCCTTGTAGAAAGAAAATAAAATGGTAATCATCCACTTTTTCCTATCCTTTTGAAAGTAAAAAACACGTAGTAGTTTATTATAAGATTTCTATCTCAGCAGGAAAAATTAGATTATGAGAGCGAGGAGAGAGATAATTAATGAAAAATAATTATCGTTACTTTATTATCTTCATGATTGTTATTATAACAGTTATAAATTACATAGATAGAGGTGCCCTATCATATGCACAAGCTGAGATTATACAAGAATTCAATTTAGATCCAATAAGCTGGGGAGCAATTCTAGGTTATTTTGGATATGGCTATATTTTTGGAGCACTATTTGGTGGTGCTTTAGCAGATAAGAAAGGACCTAAATTTATGTGGATTCTTGCGGGAACCACATGGTCTATTTTTGAAATAGGAACGATATTCGCTGGTCACTTAGGTGCAACATTTTTTGGTGGTTCTGCGTTGGCAGGTTTTGCGGTATTTCGTGTTTTATTTGGGTTAGCTGAAGGTCCTACATTATCTACAATGAACCGAACAATGGCAAACTGGGTGTCCCCAAAGGAAAAAGGTTTCTCAGTAGCACTTGGTTTAGTTGGTACTCCCATTGGAGCATTAATTACCGCCCCCGTCGTAGTGGGTCTTTTAACATTCACTAATTGGAAAGTAACATTTGTTATTCTTGGCTTACTAGGTTTTATTTGGGTATTAATATGGAGAAAAGTATTTACAAATTTACCTGAAGACCATCCAAAAGTCTCGAAAATTGAACTTCAGAAAATTCGAAGTACGAATGATTTACTAAAAGGTGAAACAAAATTAGAAGAAACAATATCAAACAATGTACCATGGTACTATTTTTTTAAAAATTTTACCTTAACAATGAATGCTATCGGATATTTTGCATTTTTATATGTGAATATCTTATTACTTACTTGGACCCCAAAATATTTACAGGATGAATTTAATTATTCCTTAGCATCTCTTTCATATATAGGTATGATTCCATGGATAGGAGCTATTATTACGGGACTGTTAGGTGGTAAAATTTCAGATAAGTTGCGTGAAAAAACTGGAAATTTGCGCATAGCTAGATCTTGGTTTACGGTAGTTTGCTTGTTTTGTACAGCCATTTGTTTTATGTTAATTCCAACAGTTGAAAGTGCTACAGCAGTACTTTCATTAATGTGTATAGGTAACGCATTTAATTACCTACCAAACTCTATATATTGGACAGTTATTCTTGATACAGAGCCAAATAAAGCAGGAACTTTTGGTGGGGTAACTCACTTTATTGCAAATTTAGCTACTATTATTGCCCCGACGTTAACAGGCAGTCTCGTTGCATCTCACGGATATAATGCTATGTTTACTGCTGCTGCTTTTGCTGTGATAGTTGGAATGGTATCTATGATATTTGTAAAGCCAGGACAACAGGTTCATATGCCAGTAACTCCAACCACAAAAGATCCTACATTATAATAAGTAATTCTTAGAATAAAAAGAGATGACTATACTAAGTAATCTCTCCTTTTCCTTTAGTAAGTATAGTTACGTTATAGGAAGGTAAGTTAAAATGCTTTTTATCTATTTCTTAAACTTGATTTTTATGGATTTGTTTTGTTATAAGAGAGCCAAATATAGATTTTACATCTAGAGTACTTTCTGAACTATATTCTTTCTTGATGTTAAGAAAGGACCACCCTTAAAAGGATACCTCAGGGTAAAGAAAAAGCGAGAACGCGTTGTTATTGAACGGTTTTCGCTTTTTTACTTCTGCCAACATTTTTTATGTTTCTTAGATAGATGAAATAGTATTTTAGAATAAAAACTATCAAAAAATTATAAATATTAAAACTATTATTACATTAGTTTTATGAATGTTTTATATTTATTCCTTACTATACGAGAGCGTAAAATATCTTGTGTAAATGAATAAATACAAAAAGGAAGACCTTTTCTTGTAGAATTAAGTCACCACAACCCAT
>NZ_JALAMS010000030.1:52512-56823 GCF_026790145.1 Priestia endophytica
GTCCGTAAAAGTATATATAAACGAAAAGAAAAAGCGAAAACTCATTGTTACTGAACGAGTTTTCGCTTTTTTATTTCTGATAAGCAACATTATGTGAACTAAAAATGTATATAGAATACACTATATCCTAAAGTTATTCCCTTGATAAAATGGAATATTTTCCTTAAAATACTTCTGAGAAACGTTATAATGATAAACTACAAGAAATTATGAAAGAGGGGAACCTGATGCACTACATAACTGCATGCTTGAATATTGTTAGTGATAAGAATTTTAATGAAATAATAGAAGAGTTCAAAAAACTTGAGGAAAAAACGAATAAAGAAGAAGGATGTATTAAATTTCATGCTTATCCTCTTGAACCATCAGAACGAAAAATAATGCTTTGGGAGATTTGGGAAAACGAAGAAGCTGTTAATGTCCATTTCACCAAACCACACACCAAAAATGTGCAAGAACAAGAATTAACGGAAGTAGAATGGATAATTAAAAGTAATGTGAATTAACAAAAGGTGCCATAAGGCGCCTTCCGAGTTTAGAGGAACCCCTGCCTTTTCTACGCTTTCTTGTTTTTTAGAATCAACATTATGTCAACTAACTTTGTATATCGTATACAGCCTAAAAACAGAAAAACTCCCTTGTGCAGTAGGGAGTTTTTCTGTGCGAAATTTAAATAAAAAAAGTGGTAGATGCTTTTGCATCATAAGTAGTTTGCTCAAAACATTGGATATTTTTCATTTATATAAAGATATCTGCTTTATATAAAATTTATAATTAATTGTTAGTAGGTGATACTAATTATTGACTTTTTATCTAAAACGTAGGGTGTGAATGTATATGGATTTTTTTCAAAGTCAAGAATCACTTACTGAAATTCAATGGACTCTCAGAGCAATTATTTCTTTTTTCTTTTTACTCTTTGTTGCTAAGATAATGGGGCAACGATCAATATCTCAGTTAAGGTTACTTGATTTTATAATGGCTTTATCAATTGGAAATATTATTGCCCATCCTTTGTCTGATCAACACTTAGGAATGAAAGGATCCATGATAACGATAGGTGTATTAGTTATTTTGTATCTTATTTTCATATTTTTAAGCCTTAAGTGGTCGAAATTCACAAAATTTGTTGATCCTTCTCCTTTTCCTCTCATAAAAAATGGGGAAATAATTTATAAGGGTTTAACCAAAGCGAGAATACCTCTTGAAATCTTATTATCAGAATTAAGAAAAGAACAAATACAGGATATTCAAAAGGTTGCTCTAGCATTGTGGGAATCAGATGGTACGATTTCTTTTGTTTTAGATCCAAAGTATCAAGCATTAACTCCTAAAGATATGAAGATAATGACAAAGCCATTCTCTTTTCCTATAACGATTATCAAAGATGGAAAAATTGATTTTGAAGAATTAAAACAAACTGGTAAAGATAAAGATTGGTTAAAAGATAAAATTAGAATGGTACATAATGTAGAAATAAAAAATATTTTACTAGCGACAATTGATAACAATGACAAAATAAATATCTTTTTATATAAGTAAGTATGAAGTGAAATGTGGATGTGCAAATTACTTTTTAGTAAAAAATTATCAAATAAATGTAATTGCCTTAAGGTATAACATCTGTTATATCTGTTATGATTATCGATAAAAATCATATAGACAAAAAAGACATTGATAAATTTTCCATCAGTGTCTTCTTTGTGGTAGAGTCCTTTATGTTATCAATTATGCTTAATGTCTACCTTTTATGATTGCCGATAATTGGTGTTATATTGACTGACTTATCATGATTTACCTTTAGGAAAAAGACGACTTAAAAGTTATAGTTTTTGAGTCGTCTCTATAATTAGTAACTTTCTTTTATTACTTTCTTTTTTATTTGACGTATTTTCTTATAATTAATTGTGATAAATTTTAAAGTGAAAAGAACAAACTAAGTAAGTTTGCTCTTTCTCTTTTGCACTGAAAACTCTTCAGTACAATAACTATATATCTTAATATCAGGATTGCTTTTACAAGAGCAATTCACCCTGTTACAAGTAATTGATGGTTTACTGTTATTGGGCTCCGTCTTTGTTAGTGAAACAAGATTCCGAAGGACTACAGATTTAGAGTGACCTATCCACTAATCGGGAAAACTATCCTAATAAAGGCGGCAAATACAACGCAGAAAAAGGTGAATAACAATGAGTAACAATAAAAAACATGTATTATTTATAGGGGCAGGGCGCATGGCCCAAGCCTTAATTAGAGGAATAAACAAAAATGAATTCGCCATTCTTGTCGGCAACAATGGAAATGAAGATCGGCTACGTGAGGTAAAAGAAACCTTTGAGGTGGAAACCACTAACCACTGGTCACAAGAAATACACAAGATGGATATCATTATTCTTGCCATGCCACCTGAGTCTCATGACGACATTCTCGCAAAATTATCTAAAGACATTAATGGACAATTAGTCATTACGGTAGCCGCCGGAATAGGTCCAACTTACCTTGAGTCCAGACTTCCTAAAGGGACACCTGTAGCTTGGGTTATGCCTAATACAGCAGCTAAATTAGGTAAGTCAATGACTTTGTATGCACTCGGGCAAAATGTGAATCAAGAACAACAGGGATGGATTGAGGCATTAATTTACGATATTGGTGAATTTGAAAAAGTGACAGAGCAGCAAATTCATGAGCTAACTGCTGTAACTGGAAGTGCTCCAGCATTTATCTATCGGGTAGCAGAAGCACTTGAAAAAATAACATTAGCGTCAGGTGTCAATAAAGATCAAGCAAGAAAGCTAGTAGCCAACATGATTGCTGGTTCTGCAGAAATGCTAAAAACAAATGCGGCCCCTGCTGAACTTGCAGATGAGGTAGCCACTCCTGGCGGTTCAACAGCTGCTGGTTTAGAGGTACTAGACACAAACCATTTGGACCGTTTAATGATGGATGCCATTGAAGCATGCCGCCAAAAAGCAATGAGGCAAGAGTAAATAAACATAAAAATCTTTCCATTACGAATGATGGAAGGATTTTTTAATTAGGTAGTCACTATAATATCGGTTAAATGTAATAGCTTGATTAATTCTTCTTCTCACACATCTTCAGGTAAATCAGAGGAATTCGCCTATTTTGTAGGACAGTTAATATAAAAAGTAAAACTATCAAAAATAATGTTTTCTTTATCATATGACCACCTCAGTGCATAGTGTCCCTTTACTAAGGTTTATTTATTAAATCTTGTTGTTCAGTTATCCTGCCCTTTGATAGTTCGTAAACATATACTTTTACGGACGAATTGGTGGATCATGAGTTTGTTATAAAGGGTTACATGAATAAAGAGGAGGTTAGATATCTGACTTTAGAAAGCATGACAGAGAGTATTCTTAAAATATTCAATTTACTTTGCTAACTCTTCATTTGTTTTCTTTGAATCTCCTGTCTTCAAATAGATTCTTCACTTTTGTGTGCGTTCTTTTTTCTGGAGGCCTTCCACTCCTTGTTCTTTAATGTAATATTTAACTTTTTAAGTCCCAAATTTCAGTTGAAGTTTATTGGGAATTTAGGACAATTATGAGCCCTGTGAAAACAATAAGTATTATTGCGATTGGGAGTAAAGCCATCAATGTTAGAAGTTTCTTTTCATCATTATTCTTCATTACAATCACCTCACTATTCATTCTTTTAAATTGTTCTATTGATTTGTTAAGAAAATTTATACAATGTTTAACTGCAATTTTCGATGCAGTGTATTTACTTCTTGTAGAATATATTGCTTTTCAGTAACAAAAAATAAAATGTAATTTATTGTACAATTTAAGAACATATAAAATTATATCATATGAGCATATACTCATATATATATAAGATATGGAAAAGGAGGAATGATAGGATGGCCCATTCACATGATGGATATCATCATGGAACGAATAATAAAAAAGCATTCGGAATAACGGATATACACCAATCAGCTCCCGTATTCATAGCCACGATTTTACGCCAGATTCCAGAAGGCATGGCAATCATGGCGGTCTTATCCATAGCAAAAGTACCTCAATTATGCTTTTTATTCATTATAGTCTTCCTTTCTCTCTCCTGGGGTGGAAGTTTATGGATGGGAGAAAGCGTACAAGTTTCCTCGCTTAAATTACAAGCTTTATTGACTGGAGGAGCAATGGGCACGCTTTCCTTTGTTATCTTTCATGAAATAATAAGCAAAGTTCTGGTGCAAAAACCTTAAACTGATTGTAATTAATCTATCAAACTTGGACATACTGATACTATTACTCTAAAAAAGGTGTGTGATCGGTATGGAAA
>NZ_JALAMS010000031.1:0-26882 GCF_026790145.1 Priestia endophytica
TACTATAAGGGGATCATATCACAACAGGTTTGCTCTTTTTTATTGCCGATAATCTATTTTATGGTGCGACAAGAAGTCGCTTTTATATAGTGTGGCTCACGCCACTAGTTTAGACGCAAAAACTATCCCTGTCCAAAACTGCGGTCCTGGTAACGGGCTCGTGGGTTGCATGCGGAAATGCGGAAACAGAGAGTCAGTGCACGGCTCGGAACACTGCTAGGGGAAGATGAGTATGGTGAACGAAAGTGAAGGTTTGTAAGCTTCGTAATGATTAGCTCAGGATAGTGCATAGATTTGCCTGGGTATTGGTAAGAGGAAAAGTAGATTCATAATGCTACTGTGACGCGTCCCGCATCTTGCCCGGAGTAAAGAACCCACCTAACCTCGGCGTATCTATAAGATGCGAAACTTGGTAAGCCCTTTGTCATCTGTATAAACAGTAGGGAGATCGTAAGATCAAACGATGTGACAGAGGGTAAAAGCGAATGCCATTATCTCGAAAGAGAACAGGAAAGCAGGAAACTGTATAACTGGATGGATACTATCGTCCTTACGGACAAACTTATGATAGGCCCGAAAGGGAGCTGACTTCTCGTTGGTCTCTCGTAGGCACATAAGGTTGTGGCTATCTTTTGACGAAAGAAACGTACTGTTATGTATACCTCCATTTGGAGCGTCGGCGTACGTTTTACTTACCATTATGGTGTGTGACGAAGATACGACAGCAAATGGACCTGCAATGGGAGGCTTGAGCCGTATGAGTTGAAAGGGTGCGTCGTGTCATTCGTTATTAGGATTGTTCGATAATCGAACCGAAGTCCTTGGAAAATACTTTGAGAACAGCTACTTCACCTAAGGTCGAAAAGACTAAGGGGACAAGAGCATAGTAGTAACGCCAAGGATACACGGAAAACTGTTATGGTATCGCTTGGCAAGTTCTGCACAATATGGTTACTGCTTGAACTCCAATTTCCAGTGATGGAAACTCACATCAGGGATACACAGTTTAAACTTCCCTACCCTAACATACTCATGTAAGCCTTTCGCATGAGGAAATCCAAGGTTAGGAGACACTGAATAATGAATTCAGGTAAGGAAATGAATGGAGAACCTAAGTTGAGCTAAACGTTCTAATAACGGAGAACACGAGATTGCCTACGGGGGGAGACTCCTAGGGTTACGGAATTTTCATAGTACCCAATGTGGAGCTGTAATGGACTCTGCACAGACGGACCGTAATGTGTGCCGTTGAATCGATAGTACCACCCAAAGGGTGACCAAGTAAGTGGAAGATTAGGGGAAGGAAAATAGGTAGTTACGATAACAAAAACTTGGAGGTATGCGAAATGCAGAACGCCGTAAAAGTTTTAAGTATCATTAGCAAAAAAGGTAAAAATAGAACTCCAATTGAAAGAGTTTATCGACTTTTATTCAAAAAGGAATTCTACCTAATGGCTTATCAAAATCTTTACGCAAATAATGGAGCAATGACAGCAGGTTCCGATGGAGAAACAGTTGATGGGATGTCGCTTAAGAAAATTGATGACATCATTGAGAGTTTGCAATCGGAACGGTACCGATGGACGCCCGTTAGAAGAGAATACATCAACAAGAAAAACAGCAATAAAAAACGTCCCTTAGGTATTCCCTCTTGGTCTGATAAGTTGTTACAAGAAGTAATTAAGTTGATTTTAGGAGCTTACTATGAGCCACAATTTAGCGATCGGTCGCATGGATTCCGCACGAACCGTGGCTGCCAATCCGCCCTGGAAGAAATCAAATTTAAAGGTGGTTGGAAAAGTGTTAAATGGTTCATCGAAGGAGATATTAAAGGCTGCTTTGACAATATAGACCACGATATTTTAATTAATATCTTGGGTGAAAAGGTCAAAGACAACCGTCTCCTACGGCTTTTAACAAACCTATTGAAAAACGGCTATATGGAAGACTGGAAATACAATCAGACACTAAGTGGTTGCCCTCAAGGTAGCGTGCTTAGTCCATTACTAGCAAATATCTATATGGATAGGCTAGACAAATTCGTTGAGAGCAAGCTTATCCCACGGTATACAAAAGGAACTAGACGTACTGCCAGCCCAGAATATAAAAAGTTACAAAAACTAATCAGCAGGCATACATACCGTAAGGAATGGGATGTCGTAGCAAAGTTGAAGAAAGAAGCACATAAAATTCCATCGAAAGATACACACGATGAAAATTTTAGAAGGCTCTACTACATTCGTTATGCTGACGATTGGTTAATGGGGGTTTCAGGGAGTAAAAAAGAAGCTGAAATTATTAAGCAAGAAATCGCAGATTTCCTAACGAATGAACTGAAACTGAATTTAAGTAAAGAAAAGACATTAATTACTCACGGTAAAACACAATACGCTAGATTCCTAGGCTATGATATCCATGTACTGCATAGTGATACCAAACTAGATAAGCGAGGACAAAGAAACATTAACGGAGCTATTGGACTAAGAGTTCCCCAAGAAGTAATGAACCTGAAAGAGAAAGAATATATGAAAAAGGGAAAACCCATTCACAAGCCTGAAAGAACCATCAATTCGGACTATGATATTATAAGTCAATATCAATCAGAGTTTAGGGGTTTTATTCAATACTATATGATGGCTTATAACGTCCACAGAATGGGCAAAGTAAAAAGAACGATGGAACTCTCCTTGATGAAAACACTTGCCAATAAGTATAAGTCTAAGCTTAACAAGATGTACAAGAAATACAAATCAACTAGGTTTATAAAGGGAAAAGTAAAACAAAAGGCAAAAGAACTTAAGGTCATTCAGGTAGTCGTTGAAAGAGAAAAGAAAAAACCACTAATAGCCTACTTTGGTGGATTTGAAATTAAATTTCAAAAGAGTGTAAAGATTGAAGATACACCAACACAAATCTACAACACAAGAAGTCAGTTGATAGATAGATTATTAAATGACACTTGCGAACTTTGCAGTTCTCACGAAAAAATTCAAATACACCACGTTAAAAAACTAAAAGACCTAAGAAAAACAGGCAGAGAACAAGCCAACTGGGTAAAGAGAATGATAGCTATGAACAGAAAGACATTGGCTGTCTGTGAAAAATGCCATATCAGCATACACTCAGGGACATACGATGGAAAGAAAATTGGCTAACTGTTAACTACTGGGGAGCGAAATGAGTAGGAAACTCTCACGTTTCGTTCCGCGAGAGGGGTCTGGAAAAGCGCCATCCACCGATGGTGGCTCGCTGGGCTCCTACTCGAACCTCACGTACGGTTCTTAGGGGAGTTAGGGGCAGCGATGCCCCTCGCTTACCCGACTTAACTAGAAGTTTATATGATATACAAGCTGAAATACATCCATTTATATTATAATTTCAAAAAAATACAATATTAAGATGCTTAGGAAGGGTGAAATGATTGTCTAATTTTGAGATTGAGATTCTTCAATTGGGGACTATCCCTTACGAAATAGGAGTATGAAAAATTAAATTACAGAATAATTATAATTAGGTTAAAGTTAATCCAAAGATGGTGAATTTTTGTACCTAAAGTAACGATGCAGGTTAAGGGAATAAAATTAATATCAAATAATGGGGGATGTCTATGCAAACAAAACAAAATGAAAAAGTAATCAGTTCAATTAAAAAATCATTCATAAAACGAGTACAAAAAGAAAGGTATCCATTTAAATATTACAGGAGGGTCAATGAATCCAAAACAGCCAGCATATATGGCAAGCGTAGGAAAAATATTCACGTCAGTTTTGATTAGTATTTTATATGAAAACGGTCAATTATCATTCGAGGACTATATTACCCAATATTTAGATCAAGAATTAGTCAAACATCTTCATATTTATAAAGGTAAAGATTATACGAATGAGATTAAAATTAAACATCTACTCAATCAAACGTCCGGTTTGTATGATAATTTCCGTCCATTACTAGAAAGAATTCTGAATGATCCAAACTTTACCATAAGCCCACAAGAGGCAATTATTTGGGCAAAAACACATCAAAAACCTCATTTCCCTCCAGGTAACGGCTTTAAATATACTGATACTAACTTTCATCTATTAGGATTAATCATAGAAAAAATAACAGGATTACCTTTTCATGTAGCTATGAAACAATATATTTATCAACCCCTCAGTATGATGAATTCATCTGTGCTACACTATTCTAATCCATTGGACAAAGATACCCAACATTTAGCAGACTTTTATGTTAATAAAAAGAACATAACTAATCACAAAGGATATGCAAGTCTCGACTATGCAGGTGGTGGAGTAGTATCTACTGGGGAAGATATGTTGAAATTCATGCAAGCGTTAGTAACCTATAAATTAGTAAAAAAGGAAACCCTTGAGAAAATGATGAACGATAAAGCGAAGTATGGGGTAGGAATTGAGTATGGTTATGGCATTATGCAGTTTAAAACAGTTCCACTACTTATGCCAAAATTATTTAATGTCTGGGGACATGCAGGTGCCACAGGGGCCTATTTGTTTTATCACCCTAAGATGGATACTTATTTAATTGGTACTTTTAATGACTTTTCTTATGAAAGAAAAGGTGTCAAATTTATGTTAATAAAAGTAATAACCCAATTAAAAAAAATTAAATGAAAGAAAGGAGTTTTAATTATTTTTATTCAAATAGTTCATTTAATCATGAATGATAGAATCTATATAATGATAGACAATTTTATAGATTGATATACACATATGTTTATATATCTTACTCTTTATTAAAGGTAAGACAAGGACAGTTGTGGTAGGTGTGGGGGCAGTTTCCATTTCAAAAGAAAACATGAAAACTATATAAAAGGATTTCTCTTTACGTGAAAGAGAAGTAAATCATTGACAAGGGGATTTGTGGGAGATATAGGGAACACTTCCACAAACATATAGTAGTTGTTACCTTGAAAATATATAAATAAAGGCCTGGATTTTGCATTTATCTTATGGTTTTGTAGAACACCACTACTGAATGCAAAATTCAAGCCCTTTAATTACCCTTTATATTATGTGCCCCCTTGAGAAGCATTAATTATCTTGATTTAATTGTTCCCATTCACTTAAATACATTCGTTTTGTAATATTCTTAGGATTATCTATCTTACATATAAACTCTAGGCTATTTCCATCCGGATCATTAAAATGAATCTTGGCATGAGCCATACCACTGTATGCCATAACGAATGGTTCAACAGGTTCGAAACCAAATGCTTCTCTAGGTTTATATCCTCTTTCATTTAACCATGAAATGGAATGTTTTAAACCATCTAAAGAAACTTGAAAAGCAATGTGCCTTATGGAAGGATGATATTCTAGTTCTACTTTATCTGTTTCCCAAAGTCCTAACCAACTTTTATTCTTTTCAATCCACAAAAATGCCAACCTACCCTCATGACTATGCGAAAATTCTAGACCAAGTCCTTTATAGAAGTCTATTGAACGTTTTAAATTGCTCACTGGTAAATGTGTTTCGTATAATCCTTCAATCATTCATTTCATCCCTCCTCCACTACATTATACAAAACATTTAAATTTTTCACTTAAAACCTACACATCCTCAATAACTTTTATAGAATAAAACGTCCATAAAAGTATACTTAAGAAGAAAAAGTACAACTCATGTTATACTAAAAGAAAAGAAGAAATCACGGAGGATATCATGACAAAGCGATTAGATTTACGTGTCGATTTTGCCTTTAAATCCCTTTTTGGAACGCATGGAAATGAGTCCATTTTAGCTGCTTTTTTAAATGCAGCTCTACGTTTACCGGAAGAAAAGAAAATTACGACCGTTCACTTATTAGATCCACATTTTAATAAAGAAAACCAGGAAGATAAACGCTCCATCCTAGATGTTCATGCTCAATTAGAAGATGGAACCCGTATAAACATAGAGATTCAACTAAATAATAAACATGATATGGAGAAAAGAACGCTTTACTATTGGTCTAAGATGTATAGCAGTCAGATGAAGGAAGGAATGGACTATGGGGAGTTATGCCAAACGATTACCATTAACATTGTAAACTTCCGTTATTTGTCTCATATCAATCATTATCATTCCGTCTTTCAGTTATATGAACGAGAAGAAAAATTGTTGTTAACGGACATGTTAGAAATTCATTTTATGGAACTTCCTAAACTTTTGATTAAGTGGCGTAGAAAAGAAGTCGATCCACGAGAAGACCAATTAGTAAGATGGTTATTATTACTTGAAGCATCGGAAGATGAAGAAATCACTCAAGTACTGGAGGAGATTGCGATGCAGGAAGATCACGTATTGAAGAAAGCCATAGATGAATGGGAACGTGTGAGTCAAGACCCCGAAGTTTTACTAGCTTATGAAGCAAGAAGAAAGGCTTTATTGGATGAAAAATCTGCATTAAAACGTGCTGAAAACCTTGGGAAAATAGAGGGAGAAAAGATAGGGGAAAAAAGAGGAGTCTTGAAAGTTGCTTTAGGTATGATTCAAGAAGGCATGGATAGTAAAACAATAAGTAAACTGACAGGACTTACACAAGAAGAAATTGATAAGCTCCGTCACCAATAAATTAAATGATCTAAAATAAGCAGTGTCATAGGTACACTGCTTATTTTTTAGTAACGGTAGATATATCAGGTTCTTATAATCAACATTATGGTAACTAATATCATTGAGTTTCTTGCAATAAAAATACCCCCTTTGCATCGTATTAGCAAAGGGGTTGTAATATGGGATATGTTATTAGGTTGACTAATATATGTATATCCCAACTCGAAAGAGCTTTCTAATTTAAAGATATAATACTTCCTAAGTCAAGGATGTCTATATTGACAAACTCTATCATTCTATAGTTTTTAAATCTACTTTATTTGAGTTTCCGCGGAATTAGAGCCAATATTCTTATTGGTTGTACCATCATAGTAGGTACGGAAAGAGACTTCAATTTCTTCAAGTGTACGTCCTTTGGTTTCAGGCAAGAGCTTTGCCATTAAGAAAATGGATATGCAACCTATTCCTGCAAACATAAGAAATGTGGATGACAACCCCATTTTGTCAAGCATAATGGGGAATAATAAACCAATTACAAAGTTTGTCATCCAAAGAAAAAATACGCTAATCCCCATACCAAAGCCTCTTAAACGTAACGGGAAAATTTCGGATAGAGAAACCCATAATACGGGGCCAATGGCTCCCTGCATAAAGGCAAGAAAGGTAACGGTTAATATCAACATCACATATGGAAGTATCTCAGATGATTTCACTGTAAATGAGAGAATTCCAATGAGTAAGAGTGTCAATGTCGTTCCTGTTAAACCAGTTAACATCATTGGACGACGTCCCACCTTACCAAGTAGCCAAATCCCAACAATAGTGGCTAACACAGAAATGACACCGTTTGCAATATTTCCGATTAAGGCTGCTGAAGTTCCAAAACCTGCTTGCCTAAGGATTTCCGTTCCATAATACATGATGGAATTGACTCCAGTAGCTTGCGTAACGAAGGAGATAGCAATACCTAAGAATATAATACGACGCATCCAAGGGACAGCAATATCCTTAAAGGATGCTTCGTTCAATCCTGACTCTGCAGCTACTGCCGTCCCAATTTCTTTAAGTTCAGCCTGTGCTTGCTCCTCTGTTCGTATCTTACGAAGAACACTTAATGCTTCCTCGTTCCTCCCCTTTTTTATAAGCCAACGTGGACTTTCGGGTACTTTCACCATTCCAAAGAATAAGAAAATGGCTGGAACAGCAGCTATAGCTAACATGTAACGCCAAACTCCTACATCTTCCATCATATTTCCAAGAATAGCATTAAAGACAAAGGCCAATAATTGTCCACCTACAATCATTAATTCATTGCGAGTAACCATGCGTCCCCTTCGATCAGAAGGGGACATTTCAGCTATAAAGGTGGGAACAGCTACGGATGCTCCACCTACGGCCATGCCTAATAAGAATCGAAAAATGACCATTCCTATTACATTTGGCGAAAAAGTACACCCGATAGTCGAAATAAAGAATAAAATAGAAAGAAAAAGAATGTTTTTACGACGCCCAATTCCATCTGAGAGTCGTCCACCAAATATAGCACCTATTGCAGCTCCTAGAAGAAGAATACTCGTAATAAGACCTTCTGTGAATGAAGTTAATTTAAAATCATCCGACATATAAGGCAAAGCTCCATTGATTACCCCAGTATCATAACCGAAGAGGAGTCCTCCGAAGGTTGAGACTAAAACAATCGTACTCAAAAATGACATGTGATTTTGGTTAACGGATTTGTTCATGTCCATGTCCCTTTCCTGTTTAATAGTATTTGATTCAGGAAAATACTAAAGATTTGTTTTAATAGAATGAAATGCCTTTTTACTTAATCAAAATCCTTAGGTAGAGCCTCCTTTAATACAGAGGTCGATTTTTTTAAAGCAACAAGTGGATCCATCGTTAAATCTTCCATTTCTAAGCTGACTGTTCCATCGTAACCAACCATACTGAGCACGGAAAAGAATTCCTTCCACCAACTAACATCATGACCATGACCTAGGGCTACATAATTCCAAGAACGATTTATGAAATTATCAATCGTTTTTGTATCCAGCACCCCATCTATATCAACGATCCCTCTTTCAATCCGTGTGTCTTTAGCATGAACATGATATATAGCTGTTCCTAGGGTTCTTAATGCCTTAATAGGGTCTCCTCCCATCCACATAAGATGGCTAGGATCAAAGTTCATTCCAATCATGTCTCCAACGTGATTTCTTAACTTAAAGAGTGTTTCTGGATTGTAAACGAGTTGCGAGCCATGATTTTCTAAAGCAATTCTCTCTATGCCGTGTTCTTTTGCTCTTTTTACGTTATCTTCCCAATAAGGTAATGCGACTTCATTCCATTGCCAATTTAAGATTTCAACATTAACTGGTGGCCAACTAGTGGTAATCCAGTTTGCCGTTGTTTCTCCCGGACCCCCTCCTGGAAGTCCAGACATCATATTTATCGTTTTTACCCCTAATAGTTCTGCGAGTCTAAATGTTTTTTCTACAACGATTTGATGTTCCCGTCCTTCTTCATTTGGAGCTAACTGATTACCTGAACAATTCAGAGCTTCAATGGAGAGATTTCTTTCTTTTAAAACGCTTACAAATTTATCACGTTCGATAGAGCTTTCTAGTAAACTATCTAAATCTACATGTGGCGCCTTAGACCAATTCCCACAAGCAAATTCTAATGTATCATAGCCCAACGATACGGCTGTATTCGCTACCTCTTCAAGAGACATAAAATCTAAACAATCTGTAACTAAACTCATTCGCATAATAAAAACTCCTTTGTCTTAGATTAATGTTTTTCCACCAGCAATTGTCATAGCAGTACCCGTAATATAGTTAGCACTCTCACTACTTAAAAACAGCATTAAATCTGCAATTTCACTAGGTTGGGCTAACCTTCCCATAGGAACTTGACTTGTTAAGAGTTCTTCATATTCTGCTGGTGCCTTACCTTCAATTGAGCTTCTTTTTTGAAAGACTTCTTGTAACATTTCAGTATCGACAAAACCAGGACAAACTGCATTTACGGAAATTCCATATTGAGCTAGTTCAAGCGCAAGAACTTGGGTTAATGAATTGAGTCCAGCTTTGGAAGCACAATATGCGCCATTCCCTAGTTCTCCGACTTTTGAGGCTTGTGATGAAATAGAAACGATCTTTCCGTTTTTTACCTCGTTCTTAATCATATTCTTTCCGACAGCCTTACTTAGTAAATAAACCGATTTTAAGTTCACATTAAAGACTGCGTCCCATTCTGCTTCTTCGATGTCTAAGATTAATCTAGAGGTAGAGATACCAGCGCAATTTGCTAAAATATCAATCTTTGTAAAGTGTGACTCAACCTCCTTTATTGCCTCATTAATCTCTTGGGATGAAGTTACGTTGACTACAAGAGGTAATACGGTCGCTCCTAAATCTGCAATTTCTTTTGCAGTTGCTTCCACCATTTCTTTATTTAAATCCATTAATACAACATTAGCTCCTTGCTCAGCATATTTGGTAGCTAATTCCTTTCCTATTCCTCTTGCAGCTCCTGTAACAATGCACGTTTTTCCTGTTAATTTTTTCTCCATGGTGTATCATCCTTTTCTTTTTATTTTCTTGGAACTAAATTTACGCATACGTATGCGTAAAACAGTAAAAAAATATATAGAAGGTGGAATAAATTCAAAGATTTATTCCACACGATTCTCTCGTAACTAAGGTAGGACTAATCTCAAGCTTTTGCTTTAAATCAGAGTCTGTTGAATTTAGTTTTTCAATTAAACGCTTACATGTCAAAGCTGCGATTTCTTTAGTTGGTTGACATACAGTAGTAAGGTACGGTTTATAGAAGGTGCATAATTCAATATCATCAAATCCTACAACCGCCATATCTCCTGGAACATTAATACCACATTCTTTTAATGCCGATATGGCTCCCAAAGCCATCAAATCATTTTGAACAAAGATAGCTGTTACATTTTTTAGCTTCTCTATATTATCTTTTATGACTTGGTAACCTGACTGAAATGTGGTATCTCCATAAAACACCATATCCTTATCATACTGAAGATTATGATCGCGTAAAGAGGCTTTAAATCCCTCTGTCCTTAGATCAAATTCACCACCTATATGATTGGCCGAAATAGATATTATATTTTTGTGGCCCTGTTTAAGCAAGTGATCAGTAGCTATATATCCTCCCTTAAATTGATCCACACATACAAAATCTACATCTCTTGTTTTATAAAAGGACGGAAGATACTTGCAAAAGATAAAAGGAATATCAGTTTCTTCTAAAATCGTTATGGTTTCATCATCTAAAGAGGGCTCTAAAATGATAAGTCCATCTACTTTTTTGGCTGTGATAAGTCTCTTAATGTTATTCTGTTTTGTAAATCTGTTCTCAAAAAAGGAAACCATAACATCAAATTCCATTCGTTCTAAACTTTCTATTAGTTCGTTCTGCCATGACCTAAAATGCATTTCCCCTTCAAAATCAAACAAACTTTTAGGGAGGATTACACCAATTGTATACGTTTTATTGGCGCTTAAGCTCCTTGCATGCGCGTTGAATTGAAAACCATGTTCCTGTGCAATTTTTAATATCCTTTTCTTGGTTTTCTCTGAAATCATCGGACTGTCATTTAAACATCTCGATACTGTGGATTGACTTACATTCGCGATTTTCGCAATATCTTTTGTAGTGATTGCCATAATAGCTTCATGCCTCTTTTACTTTATTTTACGCATGCGTATGCATAAAAACGTAGACGTATTTGAAATATCCAAACTTTTCAGGACAGACTACTTCAGTATCCTAAGAATATAGCATTTCTAATAATTAAAATTTAAAGATACTACTCGAAATCTCTTTAGCATAAAGGTCATACTAACTTTAAATCTCTTAATTTTACGCATACGTATGTGTTTTGTTTTTTAATCTTATATTATTCAGAACATTTAGTCAACATCTGTTGCTAATTAAATTTTATGGGGGTATTTTTTATTCAAATAAATTATTGATTATAAAAAAGACAATGGAACAGAAAAGATAGTAATGACTTTGTACGCTCGCTAAGTAAGAAAGCACAAATCATTATTAATCAACAGATCTGTGCTTTTTTACTGCTAATAACATATTTTATGTTAACTAATTCTTCTTAAATGACTTTTAATAAAGAAGAAATACGGCATTATTTCGGACAGTTTTATAACTTCATAAAGGGATATAGAATGAAATTACTTTATCCTTTTTCAACGGATATTCTCTTCATTAATCGCTTTAATTTATTTTCTGTATCTGTTTCCTCTACTGGTGTATAAATACTACAACGTAAATCCATCTCCCCTTGAACTTGAAGGGAAGTTAAATTAAACAACATTTTTCCTGCTTTAGCATGTCTAAATTCAATCATCATTTCCGGGGCTTTACTGACTTGACTTTCTTGCCATAAAGCTTGGAATTCAGGATGAGACTCACTCATTTCTTTGATAAACTGGTTGTACCATCCATCGCCTAAATAGTGACCGTAATAAGTACGAAAAATGGCAAGGAAACCTTTCGCAAAGTGTTCCCAATTGACAGCTAATGTTTTTAATTCTTTTCTTGTAAAGACTAAACGAATTAAATTCCTTTCATGTTCTGGCACTTGTTCAAAGTTTAAAAAAACATGTGCAGCTGCTGGATTCCACCCAACAATATGGCAATGTCGGTCTGTAACGATAGTTGGACAATAAGTCAACTCAGTTAATATTTTTTCCAAAGAAGGCGTGAGCTTTGATTGTTCTTTTTTTGGGTGGGCAACCTCTGATTTTACTTCTAATGCTAAATCATATAAATAGTCTCTTTCATCGTTATTTAATTGAAGGGCCGTAGAGATACATTCTAATACAACAGAAGAAACTTTTATGTCTCGTCCTTGTTCTAGCCATGTATACCAAGTTGTACTGACTCCGGCTAATTGGGCAACTTCTTCTCTTCTTAACCCTGGTGTTCTTCTCCTAGTTCCAGTAGGTAATCCAATCGTCTCTGGCTTAATTTGAGCACGCTTCGTTTTTAGAAATGTCGACAAAGCTTCAAGCCTCGTTTTATCGTTCATGTTCAAAACTCCTTATCATATTCATTAACCTAGTAGTAATTATACTAGGATAAACAACAACTTGTAATAGGATAAACAAAATGTAGAATACAAGTATATTACTTGTTTGGAGGAAAAAGAAGTGGAAAGAGTTGTTGTGACAGGTATGGGAGTCATGTCCCCTATCGGAAATAATATAGAAACATTTTGGAGCAATCTAATAAAAGGGGAGTCTGGTATATCCTCCATTGATACATTTGATGCCAATGAACATAAAACAAAAATTGCGGGCATTGTGCAAGATTTTGATGCAAATGAAATCTTAGGAAAGAAAGAAGCAAAACGTTTGGATCGCTTTTCTCAATTTGCTTTAGTTGCAGCTGAACAGGCATGGGCAGATTCTAAGTTAAATCTTGATGATATAGATGAAGAAAGACTAGGGGTATATGTAGGTTCAGGTATAGGAGGAATTCAAACCTTAATTGAAAATATTGATGTTCTAAGACAGAAGGGACCAAGAAGAGTCAGCCCCACTCTAGTACCAGCGATGATTTCTAATGCTGCCGCAGCGCAGATTAGTATTAAGTGGAATGCTATGGGTCCTTCTATGTCACCTGTTTCAGCTTGTGCCATTGGAAACACAGCGATTGGAGAAGCATTTAGACTCATTCGTTCTGGAGAAGCTGATGTTATTTTTGCAGGAGGAACAGAGGCGGCTATAACAGACTTATCTATCGCTAGTTTTGGAAATGCTACAGCATTATCAACAAGAAACAACGAACCGACTAAAGCCAGTCGTCCGTTTGATGAAGATCGAGACGGGTTTGTCATGTCAGAAGGAGCAGGAATTCTAATATTAGAATCTCTATCTCATGCTTTACGTAGAAAAGCTAACATCTATGCAGAAGTTATGGGGTATGGTGCAAGTTCTGATGCCCACCATATGGTAGCGACACACCCGGAAGGTAAAGGGGCTTACCTTGCTATGAAAGCTGCTTTAAAAAATGCTAATATATCTCCTCAACATATCGATGTGATTAGTGCACATGCTACAAGTACAAAAGTAGGTGATATATCGGAAACCCTAGCCATTAAAAAGCTATTTGGAAAACATGCTTATGAAATTCCCATTACAGCTAATAAATCAATGTTTGGCCATATGTTAGGGGCATCTGGGGGAGTGGAGGCTATTGCTTTAGCCATGAGCTTGAAGGAAGGCATTATTCCCCCAACTATCAACTTAGAAAATCAGGATCCATCATGTGATTTAGATTATGTACCAGGTGTTGCTCGCCAAGCCAACGTTCATGTAGGTTTATCTAATTCATTTGGCTTCGGAGGTCATAATGCAACCATTGTATTAAAAAAATATCAATAAATTGAAAACAGTCCGTAAAAGTATACTTAAAGGGTAAGAAAAAGCTCAAACTCATTGTAATTCAATGAGTCTGAGCTTTTATTACTTCCTAGAAGATCTATTATGGTAACTACTCATTGGTAAATTTCATCACATGAGTGATATATATAGATTTGTATATAAACAAAATCAATAAAAATTTATTGTTAAACAATAAATTTTTATATTAAATTCATTTTGACAATGAATAAAGGGAGGGCTTTATGGCTACATCTTACATAGGATTAACGCTTCAGATTATCTTTGTTTTATTTATTACACTGTTTAATTCATTTAGAATACATATTTATAATCATTATTCCGTATACCCATCAGCTCTATTTGAATTATCTTTAGGAATAATAAGTATGTTATTAGGAGGATACGGACTCATTAAGAGAGAAAATGTAATGCTCTCTTCATTTGTTACCTTATTCGGGATATTGATATGTCTATACTTTGTGTTCGTCTATTTACTCCCAGAGGCAGGTATACCTCCTGAAATTCCATGGTTGTATCCCGAAATGAAATAGCCAAAAAGAGAACTAATTGTTTTCTTTTTAATTTTTCCTCCAGATATCTTAAATAAATTCTCGTGGAACAAACCATTCATAAAAGTATACCTAAAGGACAATAAAAAGCGTAAACCCGTTGTCACTCAAAGGGTTTACGCTTTTTTACTTCCTGTAACTTATTTTATGTTAACTAGGATGTATGAAGTATATATAATTTTAAGTTATTTATTGGGCATTTCTATTCCAAATATTTCAAATCATATGAAGATATAGTTGTTATAATAGATATTGATAAAAATAGAAAGGGACGAAGAAATATGTTTAATCAATATCCTATTGGAAAGTTTACAGTAAAAGAAAATATCCAAAAAGAAGATATCCAAGGTTGGATTAGTGACATTGGAAATGCTCCAAAACAATTATCAGAAGCCGTAAGAGGGCTAACAGAAGAGCAACTAGCTACTCCCTACCGTGAAGGTGGTTGGAAATTAAGTCAAGTTGTACACCATTTAGCTGACTCACATTTAAATGGTTATATTCGTTTTAAATTAGGTTTAACAGAGCGAGATCCTATTATTAATACATATGATGAGGTGTCTTGGGCAAAGCTTCCTGATAATGATTTACCTATTGAAGTATCTCTCCATCTTCTTTCTGCTTTACATGAGCGTCTTCATAAAATGTTAAAATCACTTGAAGAAAAGGATTTAAAGAAAATTGTTCAACATCCTGAAAACGGTAAAATAACTGTTGAACAGCTGATAGCTACTTATGCTTGGCATGGAAAGCATCATATTGCCCATATTACAACATTAAGAAATCAAAAAGGATGGTAAAAGAAAAATATATGTTACATCTAAAGAAAGCTCCTAAGAAGAGCTTTTTTTATTAGTACCGATAAAATGTGTTATGTTAACCTTTATCGTTAATAGAGACCTATAAAGTGATAATAACTAAAAGATGTCCCTTGGCAATCTGTCATTCAACTTTTCCCACTCACTCCATTTCATAATCGGTTTATCCGGTAAAGGTTTATCGTCCAACATAGAGATATATTCTACGGAATGCCCATTAGGATCCTTGAAGTAGAATGATACAGCAGGCATAAAAGGGAATACGTATAATTCTCCTGAATTATCTTCAAAGAAGTTACTAATAGAAATTCCTAATTTCTTTACTTCTATGGCAGTTTTTTTAAGGTTGTCTAAATCAACTGAGATAGCAAAGTGCTGTCTTTGGACATCCTTGCTCGGATAGTTTTCCCTTATCCCTAGCATGCCTTTACCTTCACCACCAACCCAAAAGAACGTAGACTTTCTACCTTCGTCTTTATATAAGGGGGATATACCAGGCAATTTTTTATAAAAATCCGAGGATTCTTCAAAATTTAATACATTAATGTGTGTTTCAAATATTCCGTTAATCATTTCTAAATCCTTTCTCTTGATGACTTTTTCTAAAATATAGTTCTTTTGCAATTAACCTATATAGAATCTTAATATAAGTTCTGAATATTATAGATACATGGAAAATTATAAAATAACTGGAATTAATCAGTCAAATAGGCGTCCATAAAAGTATATTTTTACGGACATTCACTTTGTGAACCATCTGTTTGTATTCATTTTTTATAGAGTCACGGGGTAATTAAAAATAAGTGATGGATATGACAATTACGCGCGTTCATAATAGAAAAAGCACAAACAGGTTAATTAACCTGTTTGCGCTTTTTTACTTCCTCTAATCAACATTATAGTAACTAACTTGGTATATCATATTCATACTAAAGGGTAGACAAATTCTTTTATCGGGTTAAAGGTTTTGTAAATAAAATAATACTTTTAGAATAATTTAAAAACATTACTAATAGAGTTAGAAATTCCATTTCACCACTCACTATTCTGACTGTTAGAATGATTAGTTGCTGCTCCACACCTCACATAAAAGGGTAATTAAGAAAACGAAAAAAAGCTAATCCCTCCTTAACAGAGATTAGCTAATAAAATGATTAAAAATTCTTCTATAATGATTATTGAATTGTTACGTTGTCAACATATACAGCTGTTTGCCCACTACTATTTGAAGAGCCTGTAAACTGTACGCCAATTTCTTTAATGTCGCCTAAATTCGCAATAGATGATAAATCTAAGGTTAAAATAGTTCCATTGGAGGAATCGACTTTTACGTTCCCTCCATCAAACCATTTCCAATCAGATCCTGTTTTTACATATAACTTCCCATTAATTCCATTCCCAATGCTTCCCCAACTGGCATGCTTTACAGTTGCTGTTAGTTGAGATTTCCCACTAAAATTCTGGTTTTGAGTTAGAGATAAATAATGTTGAGAGTTGCTATTTAATTGAACATTGGATTTTAAAGAGAAGCTACCTTTTGATGCCCACTCATTCGTTGACCAAGGTCCGCCTGTTACATTTTCACCACTCCATTTTTGTGTTCCTGTTTCAAAATTATATAGTGTATTTTCAGCTCCATCTGAACCACCAGAATGATCTCCTCCTTCAAAGACTGGACTTATTTTAGAAGTAGCCTTTAAACCATTAGGTCCATTTACAATCGTATTTCCCCACGAAGTTAAATTATTTCCAGCCCAATCACTTGATAAATCTAAATAACTCCACTCTGGACCATTTCCCTTCCACGACCAAGCTAACCACCCAACACTTTTCTGTTGAGAGTAATTCATAATTGTTTCTTCATCAACATCTCCATTTGTATGTTTATGTCCAAATTCTCCAATGATTAACGCAAGGTCCTGATTAAGTACTCCATCAATATTTGATTTAATAGTGGAGGCATCTCCACCAGCATATTCATACATATGAATAGAGAACATTGTATTCTTTATAGGATCAGCATTAAACACTTCCTTACCATAATCATGAATAGACACTGGATATTGTCCCCAACCTGCAGAATCTACAATTAATGTATGATTGAGTCCGGCATCTCTTAGTTTAGGAATAGCCTGTTTATAGCCATTAGCCCAACTTGCTCCATCCCAAGTACCATACCATTCATTAGCAATATTGATTAGAACTTTATCTTCTTTTCCAATAAGGGCATCTTTGATACTAATCCAATAGTTAACAGCATTGTTTAATGAGTTAATGTCATCTTTCCCAGTGGCGTCATGCACCTCTAGAATAGCAACAAGGTTATTCTGCTCAGCTAAGGATATAAGGTTTTTCACTGTATTAATATCATCTTTGGTATACTGACTTCCATCAGATAAGACAATTCTAACAGTATTGGCCCCTGTCTTTGCTATAGCAGGGATTGCCGTAGCAGAATCATCTTTAAACCAAGAATGAGCATGGTTAATCCCCCTTATAACAAATGGATTCCCCGTTGCATCGTACAAAGTGTTTCCGTTTACGTAAAATCTAGTTGCTGCCTTTACCTCAGGCTTAAAAATAAATAGAGAAGTAGCAAACATTAGGAGACACAGAAATATTAATGGAACTTTCTTAATAATGGACATTTAATCACCTCATAAAAGTTTTTATTTCGAACTCTTTTTCTATAAAAAATACCAAACATTCACCCCTTTCGTAGTTCACTGGAAAGAAGCAAAATAAGTAAACGCTAACATTCATAAATTTTTAGTTTAAAAAAGTAAAATGAATATCTTGATTTTAATTTAACTGAATATTACGAATATTCAATTTATTCTACGTGTGTGAAACTATTACTTCACATGACCCATCTATTTCAAACTTATTAATCTGTTTAGGTAATAAGAAGTGGCTTCCTTTCCCTAAGATGTATTCCTTTTCACCTTGGAGGAGCATACCTTCTCCCTTTATTACACTACAAAGCATAAATGGCTTATCCATAATAAACTGAGTTTTCCCTTTGACATCCCATTTATATATGGAAAAAAACTTTTCTTTTATGAATGTAGTAATAATTACGTCTTCCTTCTTTTCTACGGACGGTTTAATAGCTACATCTACATGGGGAATCGTTGTTACCTCTATAGCTTTTTCTAAATGTAATTCCCGTTTCCTCCCTTCCGTATCCGTACGATTATAATCATATACGCGATACGTTGTATCAGAGCTTTGTTGTGTCTCTAAAATCAAAGTTCCTTCTCCTAGTGCATGAATAGTACCACTAGGGACATAAAAGAAATCCCCTGGTTTTATTTTCAAACGACGGAGTAAGCCATTCCATTGTTTATCTTCTATCATTCTAATAAACTCTTCTTTTGTTTGAGCAGTATGACCATAAATGATTTCTGCTCCTTCCTTGCAATCTATAACATACCAGCATTCTGTTTTTCCTAATTCTCCATGTTCGTGTTTTTGGGCATAAGTATTATCCGGGTGAACCTGGACTGATAGATCCTTATTAGCATCTAAAATTTTTGTTAATAGGGGGAATTTCTCTCCTTGCTCATTCCCAAAAAGTTCCCTGTGCTCCTTCCACAGGTCGATTAATGTTTTACCTGCATAGGGGCCCCTTTTTATGATAGAAGGTCCATTATCGTGCGCAGAGATAGCCCAACATTCCCCAGTGTTTGTAGAGGGAATATTATACCCAAATGTTTCTTTTAATGTGGACCCACCCCAAATTCTCTCATGAAAGATAGGTTCTAAAAAAATAGGTTCCATAATAATTAAGCACCTCTTTTAAATATAAATGGTTATTAAAATAGTGTTTATGAATGAATTTTTTTATGATACCCCTGTTGGGCAAGGATTAACGCCCCAGTAATTCCTGCACGATCCCCTAATCCAGGTGGGACAATATATTCGTGAGGATGGATAGAGATTTCCGACAGATTGATGTAACTATTTAACAATTCACTAAGCTTATTATAAATGAGGGAAAAGACCTGTTTTTGCTTCATTACTCCTCCACCTAAAATAATCTTTTTAGGAGAAAGGATCAGAATATAGTGCATTAAGGCTTGAGCAATATAGAAAGCTTGCAATTCCCATACCTCTAATCTACTAGCTAATTGATATGCTTCTTTTCCCCATCTATCTCTAATAGCAGGTCCAGCTGCTATTCCTTCGAGACAGTCTCCATGATAAGGGCATTTTCCTTCATATACATCATCTGGATGACGACGAACTAGAATATGACCCATTTCAGGGTGTGATAATCCTTGGAGAAGTTGGCCATTTACTACTGCGCCTGCACCAATTCCTGTACCTACAGTAATGTATAAACAACTATCCAATCCTTTGGCTGCACCTAATTTTGTTTCTGCTAGGGCTGCTACATTTACATCAGTATTAAAAGTCATTGGAACCTCGAACTCCTTCTTAAGAGCCCCCAATATAGAGTAATCTCTCCATAATTTTTTTGGAGTAGAGGTTATGCAACCGTAAGTATCACTTTTGGGGTTAATATCACAGGGTCCAAATGAGCCAATTCCTATAGCTCTCAATGTAAATTGCTGAAAGAAACTGATTACTTCTTGCATTGTTTCTTTCGGGCTAGTTGTAGGGATTTGAATTTGTTCAATAATTTCCCCATCCTCATTACCGGTAGCACAAATGAATTTTGTGCCCCCAGCTTCAATTCCCCCATAAATCATAATGATTCCCCCTTTGTAAAGTAACCAGGTGAAAATAAAGATGCTCTCTATCGTCTGATATTAACTGTTGTAAAGACAAATTTATCGTAACGGTGTCTTGAAAATGAGTATTCAAAAGGGATACCTGTATTTAGATAAGCAACTTGTTCCACTTCGAGAACCGGATCATCAGCAGCACACCCCAAATAAGTTTGATCTAATTCATTTGGTTTATCGGCCCTTATCTTTCTATGAGAGCCTCCTATTGTTAATCCCAACGTATAAGTTATATGGTGATAAATAGAAGAATGTAAAACTTCCTCATTAATCCCTCCAATAATATTTGTAGGCATAAAGGTTTCTTCTATCACGAAAGGTTCATTTTCTACATTACGAAGGCGAATGATGTGATAGACTGGTGTATTATGGTCAATAGAGAGGTGTTCAGCTACTTTCTCTGATGGAAATAACACATTAAACCGAATGATTTCGCTTTCAATGTCTTTATTTTGTAATAAACCCGTCAATCCTAAATTTTCTCTATCTGTTACATTAACTAGATTATGTTGGATAGCCGACTTTACAATAAATGTTCCATGACCACGCTTACGGTATAGTAATCCCTCAGCAACTAATATATCGAGAGCTTTTTTCATCGTCATACGACTGCAATCAAATTCCTTTGAAAGAGATTTTTCATCCGGAATAGGTTGATCATTAGGATATTCACCCTCTTGTACTCTTTTCCTCATTTCATTTGAAATGTGTTCATATTTGCTCATTTTGTTTCCTCCATTCATAGCTGTATATATAGCAAGCCATTTTACTTTATTTTAATATCGAAAAAAATTAGTTGTTATAGTCTTTATTTCTATGATAATATTTATAGTTTCTATTATAATCTTCAATAATTTAATAATATATACAAAGCTATTAGAGGAACTACCACAGTGATAAAAAATATGAACATGTAAAAATCTCTTTCTCTACCTGAAGTTATATGATTTTCTGCCTTTTCAAAAAGTGGTAAAGAGCACCTACTTTTCCTGCATCATTCTTAAAATAACAACTACTTACCTCTGTAATATCTAATGTTTCTTTCCTTATCCTTCCCATTCTTTCTTTAATTTTGTTGATAAATTCAGGTTGTGCACTAATTCCTCCACCAATGAGCAATTTTTCAGGAGCTAGAGCGTGTATAATGTTGGTACATCCTGAAGTAAATGCATTATAAAATTTATTTAAAGATGTGTTAACCGTTATATTATCTTGTAGTAAAAATATTTCTTCCCCACTGACTTCTTGACCGAGACCATTTGAAATATTTTCAACTAAAACTCTAGTAGAACCTAGATTACTGAAAGAAAAACGATCTAGCGTTGTTTCTAACTGTTCATCAAATAACAGAGACATTAGTCCAAACTCTCCAGCCATTCCTTTTCTTCCTCTATAAAGATCACCATTTATAAAGATTCCTCCACCGATCCCTGTGCCAACTGTGATACAAATAAAACTCTCACATTTAGTAGCATTTCCTCTCCATTTTTCAGCTAAGGTTGCACAATTTGCATCATTTTCTAATTCAATAGGTAGGTTTAACATACTTAATTCCTTTTTTAAGTACCTACCGGTCAAATCTGTCACGGCTCCCGCGAAGTAAACATAGCCATTTTCAGGGTTAACTGCACCAGGGACACTTAATGCAACCCCTTGTATCATAAAACGCTTTTGATAACTATTAATAATATCAAGTAATCTATTAAAAATTTGATTTTCTCCCTGCTTTGGGGTGGTAATAAATCCTGATTCTAAACATTCTGCTTCATGGTTCATAACAGCATGTTTAATGGTAGTACCTCCAATATCAATAACCACATACTGATCCATGCTTTTCCTCCTTCTTTAAAGAAATGGTATGTAGAACCACCTCTTTAAAATCCATTATCCTGGGAGACCTTTTTGAACCAATAGCCACTTTTTTTAACTGTACGTTCAGCATCTTTATCGAGATTCACTGAAACAAATCCATATCGGTTTTTATAGGCATTTGTCCACGACCAATTATCCATAAATGTCCATAAATGATACCCTTTCACATTTGATCCCTCTTGAATAGCCTTGTGAACCCATTTCAAATGTTCTCTTATAAATTCAATACGGTAACTATCTTGGATGATTCCTTCTTCATCGCGAAATCTTTCCTCCCCTTCTACTCCCATACCATTTTCAGAGATAAAGCATTCGATGTTACCGTAATTCTCCTTAACATTAATTAAAATATCATAGATTCCTTTTTCATAAATTTCCCAGCCTCTATGTGGGTTCATTTTACGACCAGGCATTATATAATTATCAAAGTAACGCTCGGGTGTGAACGGAGCTTCTGGATTAGGCAGATTTTCCTTAGCTTTTACCCTTCTTGGTTGATAATAGTTAATGCCTAGAAGGTCTACCGTATTTGATTTAATTACATCTAAATCTCCTTTTTCAATGACGGGCGTAAATTCCTCTTCCTTTAGAATAGCGATAAGTTCATCTGGAAATTCACCTTTCACTGATGGATCGAGGAAAGAACGATTAAAAATGGCATCCGCAATCTTAGACGCTTTCAAATCAGCAGGATGTTGACTTCTTGGATAAGAAGGAGTTAGGTTAAGAATAATACCTATCTTTCCATCTAGCTTCAAATCTTTATATACTTGAATAGCTTTGGCACTAGATAAAATGGTATGATAACCTACCTGAACTGCTTTTCTAAAGTTCACTTCATTTGGGTAGTGGAAATCGTAGAGATAGCCACCTTCTACAGGAACAATAGGTTCGTTATGAGTAAACCATTTTTTTACCCGATCTCCGAATAAAGTAAAGCAAGTTTTTGCGTATTCTACATAGGCTTCCATAACCTTACGATTAGCCCAACCACCAATATCTTGCATAGCCATCGGCATATCAAAATGATATAGATTTACAAATGGTTCTATCTTATTCGCAACCATCTCATTAATAACATCATTATAGAATTCCACCGCCTTAGCATTTACTTCTCCCACACCATTTGGAAACATTCTAGACCAGGAGATAGATAAACGAAAAGAGTTATGGCCAATTTCTTTCATAAGGGCAATATCCTCTTTATATCGAGAATAAAACTGAGAGGTTTCATTTGGTCCTACTCCATTAAAAAATCGACTAGGTTCTTGTTCATACCAATAATCCCATATATTTTGTCCTTTTCCGTCTTTATCGGCGGCACCTTCTGTTTGAGTTGCTGATGCAGAAGAACCCCACCAAAAGCCTTTTGGAAATTGAAATTGTATAGTTTCCCTTACTTCTTCCACTGTTTTCATATCCATTTCTCCTTTTTATCCTTAAGATACTTTATTATCCGTTTTCTTTTCGTCACTTTCTTTTTCTCTATTGCTCTCTTTTTCTTTTAAAACGTTTACTCGGTCAATAATTCTCAAGAACGGAAACCAAATAGCTAATACAATAAAGAAATTAACAAGTTGTAAGATTCCTCCTGCTAAAGAGTTAGTTGCCATCATCCCATTAATGAAAATAGGGACTGTCCATGGAACAGTAACACCAGTTGGAGGAGGCACAATCCCTGTAGTCATAGCGAAATACGACACCAATGTTGCGACCATTGGAGCCAAAATCCATGGCACAATAATGAGAGGATTCATCACAATTGGAAGTCCAAAAATAATAGGTTCATTAACATTAAAAATACCTGGACCTAACCCTAACTTTGCGACTTGCTTCATCTGTTTACTTTTCATAAAAAGTAAGATTGCGATGACCACTGCAAGAGTCATTCCTGTGCCACCCATACCAACCGTATAAATTTCCATGAATGGTTTACTGATAACATGTGGAACTTCCCCTGTTTTCGTATATGAATTCAAATTTTCAATCGCTAAAGTGTTCCAGATCGGATCCATTACGGAGTTAATAATAATTTGTCCATGTAACCCGAAAAACCACAATAACTGTATAGCAAAAACGGCAATTAAAGTTGGAATAATTCCACTACCCAAGTTTACTAGTGGCGCTTGCACTAAGTGGTATATTACATCATGCATATTTGTTTTAAATAATTGTGTTACTAAGATATTAATTCCAAGAAAAACAGTTAACGTAATAACTGCTGGAATTAAAGCAGAGAATGATTTAGCTACAGCAGGTGGCACCCCTGCTGGCATTTTAATCGTAAGATCTTTTTGTACAAGGAATCTGTATATTTCTGCAGAAGTAAAGGCAACAATCATCCCCAGAAACATACCTTTAGCTCCTAACCTGTCAACGGAAATAACATTTTGAATTGCTTCTTGCCCTTCCACCTCTAGAAAAAATGGAGTTAAAATCAGAAAAGATGCTAAAGCAATTGCTCCACCGAATACAGCTTCCACATTGTAACTTTTGGAAAGATAGTAGCCAATACCAAACACTACAAAAATAGACATAATATTCATGGTTGCTTGTGGGGCGATATTAAAGGCTGATTGAAATGTATTTAAGCTACTTTCGCTCATAATCCTATCTAGAAATGGTAGATTCATTAGAACAACTACGATTGAACCAAAAATTGTAAGAGGAAAAGCTAACATAAAGGCATCGCGTAATACAGATAAATAACGATTGTTATTTAGTCTTCCAGCTATAGGAACCAGATAACTACTTAATTTTTCAAAGAAACCCTGTTTCATAAAAGATCCCCCTATTGTCAGTAACTTAGAGATTTTTTGCCTTAAAAAGTTCAAGCATTTCTCTAACTAACTCTTTCATCGTTAAGGTAGACATTAAATGATCTTCCCCATGTAAAAGCAATAGAGAAAATTCTGTCTTTAATCCATTTGCTTCCCTTTGAATCATTTGAAAGTGCACATCATGTGCTATTTTTAAGTCATTTTCTGCTTCTTGTAGCAATGTATTAGAACCTTCAACATTTCCCTCCCTATACTCTCGTAGGGATTGAATAATTTTGCTCCGTGCCGTTCCACTATGAAGGATTAATTGAAAATTAATTTGTTCTTCAGTCAACTTATCTAACTCTAATTTTGTCATCATTTATCACCTATTAAACTTAATGCTTGTTCATAAGCTTTCTTTCCATCAGCCATTCCATAGGCCATCATATCAATTACATCTACTTCAATATCATATTTTTGTGCTTCTTTTTGAAACTCACCTTTTAAAAAACTCATTTGAGGACCAATTAATACAACATCGGCTCTTTCCATCTCTTTTTTTGCTTGGTCTTGTCCAACTGCCCAAATTTCCACTTCTTCTCCAATTGTTTTTGCATAATCTTGCATTTTTGTTACTAATAAACTAGTTGACATCCCTGAGCTACAAGCTAATAAAATCTTTTTCATATCTCCCTAACCCCTTTAATTATTTTTAAAACGTTTACAATTTATTATTATAGACATTTAATTTTAAATGTCTATACTTTTATTTTAAAAATACAAACTTTTTAAAAAATTATCTTTAAAACTATTCTTCTTAAGGAAATTAAACTATGTTACTTTTCACAAATTAAGTGATTGTTTACTTGAAAAATATTTAGGTTTATGGTAAATATCATTTTCTATAAGGTGGAAGTGAAATAGGAAAATAAAAAAGCACACACTCGTTGTTACTCAACGAGTGTGTGCTTTTTCTACTTTCGCGAACATATTTTATGTTAACTATGTGTGTATAGGATATATAGGTTTTTAAATTTTGATAGATATATTTAACGCCTAGAGCAAAATACTCCCTGAAACAATGGCGAAACTTTATCTATTTTATTTCATCATTTCTCACTTTTTATAAAATTCCCTCTTAAGATACTATAAACATGTATATTGGTATAAAAAAGTATCCTATACCACAAAAATGTGCGTACTTGTTCAGGCGTTTTATAGGATTTATTATAAATGTATAAACGGAAATTATATAAAATTGTATGTTAACTAGTCTTTAGTTGCACGCTATAGAGAGAAAAGATTCCTTTAAATGGTTCTTTACTTAATATTTAAAGAAGGATTGATTTCATATGAACAACACAGATAAGAAACAAGAAATTTTAGACGCATTTACATTTCGCCATGCCACAAAAGAATTTGATCCAACCAAGAAAATTTCCGATGAAGATTTTCAATTTATTTTAGAAACGGGTCGCTTATCTCCAAGCTCAGTAGGGTATGAGCCATGGAAGTTTTTGGTTGTTGAAAATGACGATTTGAAAAAGAAATTAAAAGCTGTTTCTTGGGGAGCACAAGGTCAAATCCCTACAGCCAGTCATTTCGTTATTATCCTTGCTCGTACAGATGCAAGATACGATTCTGAGTACGTATTAGATCTTCAAAAGCATGTAAAAAAAGTGCCAGACGATGTATTACAAACATTAATGCCTCGCTATAAAGACTTCCAGGAGAATGACTTTCATTTATTTGAAAGCAAACGAGCTTTATTTGACTGGGCAAGTAAACAATCATACATTGCACTTGGAAATATGATGACGTCGGCTGCTCAAATTGGTATCGATTCTTGTCCAATTGAAGGGTTTAATTATGATCAAGTCCATGAAATTTTAAAAGAAGAAGGTCTACTAGAACAAGCTAAATATGATATTTCCGTTATGGTAGCGTTTGGCTACCGGATTCATGAACCTAAGCGTGAAAAGACAAGAAGAAGTATGGATCAGGTCGTGCAGTGGGTAAAATAACACATAAAAATATAAGGCGTGATAGCTTTGACATGCCTTATATTTATGCCCTTATTATATAACTATAAAAGTGTAACTAAGAG